>CAVSRX010000001.1:0-402500 GCA_963730445.1 Vicinamibacterales bacterium
CGAGGCGCATCCGTCCTCGCCGCGCTGCTGGCAGCGCCGTCATCAGCAACGCCGCGCCCGCAATCGTCAACAGCGTTGCGCTGAGCGGATGGGTCACGAACGTGCTGAAATCACCGTTCGAGAAGACCAGTGCGCGATTGAAGTTCTCACGAATCGGCTGACTGAGCACGAACCCGAGCAGCAGCGGCGCCGGCTCGAAGCCCCGAGTCCTCAGCAGGTATCCGACGACGCCGAAGATCGCGGCAAGCCACAGATCGAACGTGCTGTGATTGAGCGCGTAGATTCCGGTACACGACAGCGCGACGGTCGTCGGATACAGGAACCGGTACGGCACCCGTACCAGTCGCGCCCACCATCCCACCAGCGGCAAGTTGAGGACGAGCAGCATCACGTTGCCGATCCACATGCTCGCGACGAGACCCCAGAAAAGCGCGGGTTCTTTCGCGATGACGCTCGGTCCCGGCTGAACGCCGTGCACGATCAACGCGCCAAGAAGCAGCGCGCCGACAGGGCCGGACGGGAGGCCGAGCGTGAGAAGCGGGACGAATGAGGTCTGCGCCGCGGCGTTATTGGCGGATTCCGGTCCAGCGACGCCTTCGATGGCTCCGGAGCCAAGCGCGGGCGGGCCCGCCGCGAGCTTCTTCTCCAGCGCGTACGACGCGAACGATGCGATGACGGGACCTGCCCCCGGAAGGATGCCGAGGATTGACCCGAGCGCCGTGCCTCGCAACGTCGCAGCGGCCGCGCGCTTCGTTTCGCCAGGCCGGGGCCACAGATGGTCGAGGCGTGCCGGCGTGACGAGCCGATCGCCCGGCGATGCCAGCGTGGCGATGATTTCCGAGAGCCCGAACAGGCCAATCGCCAGCGGCATGAAGCCGATGCCGTCGACGAGTTCCGGAATCCCCATCGTGAATCTGGGCTGCCCGGTCGTGACGTCCGTGCCAACGGTGCCCAGCGCCAATCCGGCCGCGGTCATGACCATTGCCCTGACGACCGAGCCCTGCGCCATGACGATGGCGGCGACCAGGCCGCAGGCCATGAGGGCCGTGTAGTCGACGGCTTCGACGCGGGCGGCAGACGACGCCAGTGGGACGGCGAGAGCCGCCAGCAGCAGCGTCCCGATCGTGCCGCCCACGAACGAACCGATCGCGGCAACGGCCAACGCCAATCCTGCACGCCCCTGTCGCGCCATCGCATGGCCGTCGAGACAGGTGACCGTCGACGAGGCTTCGCCGGGAAGATTGACGAGGACTGCCGTGATCGATCCGCCATACTGCGCGCCGTAATAGATCCCCGCGAGCATGATGATGGCCCCGGTCGGCGTCAGCGAGAACGTGAACGGCAGCAACAAGGCGATGGTCGTGACCGGGCCAAGCCCGGGCAGCACACCGATCAGCGTGCCCAGCAGCACACCCGCGAGGCAGGCGAGCAGATGTTCGGGCGTGAGCGCCGTCGCAAACCCAAGCGCAAGGTGATCGAGCGCCATGGCCTCAGAAGCGCGGGCCGAGCGCGAATGGCTGATCCAGAAGTCCGATGAAGACGATCGCCATGGCGGTGGCGACCGCCACGGCGAGCGCGATCGCCTGACGTGCGCCCAACTCACGGGAGCCGAGTGAGGCAACCAGAACCGTGAGCATCACAGCGGCGAGAAACCCGGCGCGCTCGACGAGCAACGCGAACGTCATCACGCTGCCGCAGATGGCCAAAGACGGTCGGAGCGCGGGAGGCGTCGTCATGCCGGCTAGCCGGGCGGACGCTGTCCCCAAGCCGTCCACAGAATCAGGCGAACGCCACTCGTAACTCCTCGTCGTCCAGCCGGGCGATATCCGCGTTGAACTGCTCGATGGTGAGGTGCCCGGTCGCAAGCATGGGCTCACGGAGCTGCTCGAAGTTCAGTCGCGCCAGGCGCGCGGCGGCGGTGTTGCCGCGACACAGCCGCATCCGCCCTTCGGTGTTGACGTGCAACAATCCTCGTGCGCGAAGCCGCTTGGCGAGTGAGAGGCCCAGTGCGCTGGTCGGCGCCGGCGGCGGCCGCCACTCGTCGCATTGCCGCCGTGGTCCTGGAAACGCGATCGGCCTGTTCTTCGGAGCCGGGAATGGCGGGCAGGATCTCGAAGTCTTCGACCACGAGCCAGCCGCCCGGCTTGATCGCCGCCGTCATCCGATCGAGCGCCACGTCGGGGTCGGACAGATGCTCGAGGACGAGGCGGGCGTACGCGAGATCGAACGTCCTGTCGGGAAGTGGGCCTGCGATGATGTCGTGGCGTCGCACCTCGACGTTGGCGAGGCCAAGTGTCTCGAGAAAACGCGTGTCGATGTCGGTGGTCAGCACGTAACCGGCCGGGCCCACACGTTGCGACAGCCAACGGGTGATCGTGCCCAGGCCGCCGCCGACCTCGAGGCACCGCCACCCATCCGTGACGCCCGTCGCGAGAAGATGACGGATGGTGTCCGGATCGTGGACATCGGCGAGTGCTGCGAGCCGCGCACGCGCGTTCGGGGCGGCGTTCTCGAATACGTACATCAGCGCCCGCTTTCGCTTGACGGTGGCTTCAGACCGATGAGCCGTACCATTTCCCGTATCTGCTCTCGGTGATGATCGATGGCGCGAGTGAACTCCTCGGCTGTGGCAGGGGCCACGGTCATCCCCATGTTCGAGAGCTTCGCGATCAGCGCCGGGTCGTCCACGGCAAGATGGATATCCTGCGAAATCTTTTCGCGCAGCGCGTCAGGGATGTCGCGCCAGCCGTAGAACCCCCATTTTCCGTCGGCGCTGAGGTCCGGATAGCCTGCCTCGGTCGTCGTCGGAACCTCCGGGGCCGCCGAGATACGCGCAGTTGTCGTGACGGCGAGCAGCCGCGTTCTTCCCGATTGCAGCAGTGGTGACAGTGTCGGCACCGACCCTACCAGCACGTGGATGCGCCCGGCGCCGAGATCCTGCAGGGCCACCGACATGTCGCGGTACGGCACGTGCTTCATCTGCAGCTTCTCGATCGCGAGAAAGGCCTTGAAGATGACTTCGGGAAGGCCTGGCACGGCGGCCCACATCAAGCGGTCCGGCTCCCGCCGTGCCCGGCTCACGAGATCTGAAAGAGAGGCTGCCCCGGCAATGCTCGTCGTTGCGATGCCGATCGATGGATTGACGACCGCGGCGATTGGCACGAGGTCTGTCACTGGATCGAACGGTAACCGTTCGTGCAGCAAGGGACTCAAGGTCACTTGACCGGCCGGCGTGAAGAGCAGCGTGTGGCGGTCAGTCGCTACCGCGAAGGCCTGCACGCCGACAATCCCGTCGGCGCCCGGGCGATTGTCGATGACGACCGGCTGGCGCCACCGCTCCGACAGTCGAGGCGCCAGCAGGCGCGCGACGACGTCCGCGCCGCTTCCCGGGCCAAACGGCACGATCACCCTGACCGGACGCGTCGGCCACTCGGAGGATGAAGCGCTTCGGCCACACCCGCAAGCCATCGCCAGCCCGATGGCGAGGAAGAATGGGAGCGTCATGCGCATGGAGACCTCACCTCTCATGACCTGACTTGCGCCTTCTTTCTGACCGGTGGTCGCCGCCCCGCACCCGGGCGGGCGTAGGCCTCGTTGGCCTCGATCACTCGATCCAGCATCTCGACGAAGGCACGGCGTTCAGCGGCCGTGAGCACGTCCAGGATGCGATCCTGGGCGGCCTGCGATTTCGGGCGCACGCGATCGTGCAACGCCTTGCCCACCGGCGTGAGCCGCAACATGCGGGCCCGGCGATCCGCGCCGTTCACGGCTCGCTCGATGAGGCCCTGCTGTTCGAGCCGGAAGACCAGCGTGCTGATCGTCGTCCGGTCGAGCGTCATCCAGTCGGCAAGCGAGTTCTGATCCAGTCCTGGCGTGTCGTGCAAACGAACCATGACGCCGAACTCCAGGTGCCGAAGTCCGGTCTTCTCATGGTGGTGGACCTCCGCGGCCACCGCGGTGGCGATCTGATAAAAGCGCCGCGCGAGCGCGATGGAATAGCGTGGCGTCGAGCGGGGAACGGCTCGATCTGGACCCGCCTGTCTTCCCGAGCGTACGGGTTTCGACATCGGCCGGTATAGTAAGTATTCTGACAATAAATATCAAGAAGATTTTGTCACTGACGAATCAGGCCGCAACGCGGAAGAACCGTAACAGTGAGCAGGCGCACACAACGACACGCCGTTGGCGCCTGCGAGAATCAGGTGGGAACCTAGAACCTGCAAGGCTTCTGCCTGCAAATGAGTTGCGGGCAAACTTGAGGGTCCGGTTTTTGTGGCTGGGAGGCAGGGAGTCGCACGCAAAATCAGCGGTTGCACGGGCAGCCGAAGCCGTGCCATCAGTTCCCGATATCTGGCTCGTTTGCAAGGTCGGAGAAGAACGGATCTCCATTGGGTTTCGCGGAACACGCGGCCGGAGGGGAGCGCCAATTTCGTTGGCGCTCCCCTCCTGTTTCTCCTGGGTTGATGCTACTTCCGAATCTTCAGGACGATGCGTATATCACCGCTCGTACCAAACGGGCGAATCCGGACGGTGTAGAGTGCGTTGACGGCCGCATTACCTGGAACTTGCAGGTTGTAGATGTACATCGAGTCGGCGGGTCGCATGATCCCGTGGTATCGGCGGCCGAAACGGACAGAGTTTCTACTTCGTCAGCGGAGGTTTCGTCACCGGCGGTCTGATCGCCATTGAGGAGCTGAATGGCAGGAGCAAGACCGGTCAGCGGTACGCCGCCGCATCCTATGGAAATTTTCACCGGAATAACCTTGCCCCTTTGCACAAGATTAAGCGCGCCTTCATTCAACGGAGCAAGGAAGTGCCCTTCGTAGGCGCTAACCGAAGAAGAAGTGAGGGGAGCCGAGACGCCCGAATCCTTGTCTCTTGCCCGCGCGGTGACGGCGTGGGTACCGCAAGCCAGGAACGTATTAGTGAAGGTGTTCACCCCAACAGCGCCGAAAGCCGAGTAGGCTCCTCCATCGACCGACCACTGCCACGCGAAGCCAGCGGTTGTATCGGGCGCCGAGGGATCGGCGGGGGCCGAACCGGTAAAGGTGACGACTTGCGTCCCCGTCAACGTCTGTGTCGCATTCATCGAAATCCCCGTGATGGTCGGTGCTACGTTGTTGACCGTGACTGCTGCGTCACCGCTGTCCGTTGCGGTTCCGTCGCTGACCTGCAGGGTAGCGGTGAAGCTACCGTTGTCCGTGCAGGTCAGGTTCGGGTTGAGCGCATTGGCGTCGTCAAAGCTGCACAGCGTCGAATTTACGGTCCACGCGTAGGTCAGCGTATCTCCGGCGTTCGGATCCGAGGCGCTGGCGCCGCTCATGGCAATGACTGAACCCTCGTTGCCATTGTAGGGCCCGCCCGCATTCGCGGAAGGGGGTGCATTGAGCATGATTGTCGACTTGGCGACCGGGTTGTTCTGATCGGTCCCGTCGAAGACAACCACATCGATGACCCGGCTGCTGCCGCTCGGGCTGGCGGATGCGTTGCTGTAGGTGACCGTTCGCAATACCGTCTGGTAGTTCTGAGCGCTGTCGTGGCCCGTCAAGTTGAGCGTGCCGGTCGCGGCGACATAGGAGGCTGAGATATTCGTGCCTGTGGTCACCGCACTCAGCACTTCGCTTGCGCCATCCAGGAGGTTGGTGATTTGCACTGTCGCCCACTTGATCGTCTGAGAGCCGTCGCCGACATCCACAGCGACTCCCAATGGGTTGTACTGGACGGTCGTCAGACTCGCTTGTGCGCCAGTATTGATTTCCGTTTTGCTTACGACCCCAGAACAGTAGTTTGAAGTAATCAGCTGTCCTGCCCCATCTGCGGCAATGCTGTAGGCGCATTGATTCGTCAGAGATGACCCGGGCGCGATCATCGTCGTGGCTCCGCTGGTCGGATCCACGTGCGTGATCTGCCCGTTGCGCCCCTGCTCAACCACGAACAGGTCGCCGGCCAAATCGATGGCGATATCGTAAGCGTAAATGATGTTGTTGGTGAGAACGGTCTGAGCGCCGGAGACCGGATCGATCTTCCAGATCCGCTGATCGCAAGGATCTGTTACGAGGATGTCCCCATCTGCTTCGACCGCCAAGCCGTAAGCACACCCATTTGACATCGTTGATACCAGAGTCTGGGCGCTCGTAGACCGGTTAATCCGAGTAATAGTACTGTAACTGGCCACCACAATGTTGCCATTCGGATCGAGATCGATTCCCCACGCGCCGTTGTTCAGATAGCCACCTGAGGCCACGACGGTTTCGACGCCGGTGGCGATAGTAACCTTTACGACACTCCCGCAAGAGTCGGCGACGAATAGCTCCTGCGTGGTGGAATCGATGGCCATCATGCGGGCGGAACAGATGAGGTTGCCATTGCTCACCGGTGTCTGCGTTCCCGTCGTCGGATCGATAGAGATAATGCGTCCGTCGATGTTCACAACATAGATGATGCCCGTGCCGGACACTGCTTGACCGACCACACCGCTTTCGGCATTGGTGAGCGTCAGATCGGCATCACCGATCCACACGGGCGGGTCTCCCGCGCGGAACGCCGCGGAAAAATCAATCCCTGATTCGTCAGCGCCGTTGAGGTCCACCACGGGAGGATCGTTGACCGAGGTGACCGTAAGTGTCACCTTTGCAATCGGGCTATAAGTGCCATCGGTCACAGCATAGGTAAAGCTGTCCGAACCGTGGAAGTTCGGATTCGGGGTATAGGTGAACGACCCATCGGCGTTGAAGCTCAACGTCCCATTCGCAGGGCCGCTGGCGAGTGACGCCGTTAGCGATTCATTTTGGAGATCGGAGTCATTGCCCAGCACGCCAGGGGCGTTGACGCTCAGCGACCCGTCTTCGTTCACGCTATATGCGTCAGGGTTGGCCACAGGCACTTGCAGCCAGCGCTCCTGCGCGGTCCAGGGCAGGTTATCCTGACCGCCGGAGAACACATAGGCTGTGTCACAGAAGCTATCGGCGTTGGCGTCGTTGCAGCCTTGGGCCGGCGTATTGAAGTCGCTGAAGTAATTGCCCCCAATAGGCGCCGGTTGGTTGAAGTTGGCGATCGAGCCAGAGTTGATTATCTGGGTTGCGTTGTTGATGAAGTTGTTGTGGTAGACGGACGCAGCGGCGTAGTTGTTGTAGTTGTTGTAGTTGTAGAGGTAAAGTCCGCCGTTGGACGAGTTTGAAATCGTATTATCCGTCAGCGTCCAATTACTCTGATAGTCGGTGTAGGTTTGGACTCCATAGGACGCCCCCGAAATGGCGTTCTGGTTGATTGTTAAGCTGCTGCCATAAACATAGGAGTACACTCCACTATAAAATGCCCCGGAGATGATGTTATTTGTGACAAAAGCAGCACCGGAACCATAGTATTTATATATAAGGATCCCATAGTTTCCGTTATTACCCGAGACGGCGTTCTGAGCGACATTTACATTTCCGGCTCCGCCGTTGTGCTCAACGTAGATACCATAGTAAATGGTATTCGTGACGGCGTTGTTCGTTACGGACACATTGCTGCCACCATACGTATAAATCCCGTAGTAGCCACCTGAAACCGAGTTATT
Organism: Vicinamibacterales bacterium; assembly: GCA_963730445.1. GTDB lineage: Bacteria > Acidobacteriota > Vicinamibacteria > Vicinamibacterales > JAMQPK01 > JAMQPK01. The sequence continues at coordinate 7,559 of CAVSRX010000001.1, forward strand.
CGTGATCGTCAGATCGGTGCCATAGGCAACCAAAATCCCATAACTCGAGCCGATGACGTTCAGGTTCTTGATGGTTATATTGCTATAGCTGTAGGAGTAGATGGCCCAGTTGCCCGGCGCTGAGACTTGATACCCAGCGCCATCCAGGGTGATGCCATTATTCTGTACGAAGATCGCGTCGTTCACGTTATGCGTCAACGTGCACGTCTTCGTGGCAGAGGACCACGTGCCCAAGGAAGCGCTGCAATCACCGCCCGTGGCATCGTCATACAGGTAAAATGTGGAGGGCCGTTCCCGGAACCAGACGTGGTGCGGCTCGCTGAGATCCTGGATGTAGGTGAACCCGCCAGTCGCGTCGGTGGTGAACTCAACCGGATTCAAGCCTTCGTCCATGTAACGGTAATACAGCTTGTTTGCTGCGAAGCCTCCGAACGTGAACAGGGCTGAGCCGGCGGCAGGATCAGCCGCGATCATCAGATCGACTACTTCCGGCACCGAACTGAGTGACAGGGTAACGGCGACCGAGCTATCGAGCGTAACCGGCAAATACGGGCTGTCGGGCAGCGCGAAATGCGTGCCCGTGCCCCGCGTCGAGCCAGGCAGGCCTTGTGGAGCGGGTTGCGCCGCCGCCGGGCCGGTAGCGGCCACTCCCGCCAAAAGGATAATCGCCAAAAATCTTGAAAGTGACGCCTTGCGAAATGCGATGCTCATACGTGTCATTCGTCCTTTCGGCGATAGCTGTTGAAGTTGAGAGCGGCGAGGCTTGCGACACGAGGGGGTGGTCAGTCTGCGATCTACTACCCGCATCCATGAATCCTCATAAGTCCTTCCGGTTGGCGCGCGAAATTCAGCCTGCTAGAGCGTCGAACTAAGCGGGTTATGTATTTCTAGGTTACATGTACTGACCTGATACTGACTTAAGCGCGCAGAATATACACCGACACGTCAACATACGCAAAAAGAGACAAAAACGTCGATTTATTCATGCCTTTATTTACCCAAGGGGCGAATCAAAATTCCGGATCGGGCTGCGACGAGGGCATGTCAGGAAAAGTGAGAATCCACACGGCCGTGAGAGGCAGTCACCGCGCGTCGAAGAGGGTCTAGGCACACCACAACGGAATGCATGCCGCCCGGTGTGGCGACGCTCATTCGCATACACAATCACACGACTTGGCGGGGGCGTCCTGAAAACCCGCCGTGCACAATCGGGTCGAACTTCAGATCACGAAGCCGAAACAACCGCACATCACTCGAGCTGCTGTGACCGCTTGCCCTGATGCACCAACGCGAGGTGCTCGCCGCCGGCGGGAGGACGATGAGCGACACGTTGCATCAGGTGCTGGCCGCGGTGACGGTTTTTCTTATGTCCTCGCGATCAGATTTCGAGCGACGGCACTCGGCACGCGATTCCGCGTGTACTCCATCGTCACGATCGTGGTGCTGCTGGTGTTCGGCGGATTGACGTTCTGGGAGGCTCCGCGGCTCCATATGAATCTGCCGACACGGTGGATCGGGCTATGGGAGCGCATCAACATCAGCGTGTTACTGCTCTGGGTCGCGAGGCTGGCCGCCGTGCTGTGGGCCCGTACGAGTGCAAGGAGAGACCCATGAAACCAACCTTCATCGCTGCATTGGGTGCCGGCCTGGCGTTGCCTGCGTTCGGGCTGTTATTCCGCTGTACACAGATTCTGCTACGCGCTGACGCTCGGGCAGTGCAAAAGCGAGGTCCGACTTCGCTCGCTTCGCGAGCTACGTCGAGCAAGTCTTTCGTTCGGATTGCTCGCGATGCCGACGTAGTGTCGTGCGGGATCCGCATCGCTTCGCAGGATGTAGACGAATCGCTTCTCTGTTCCGCCCATGCCGTCGGAATGAAGGCACGGTTCGCACCAACGCGGGAATTCCGCGAGTTTCGAGAGTTAACTGAATCGCAGGGTTAGAAGTACGCAGTTTCGTCCACCCGCAGCGTGGCCCGGTTCGCAGATTTGAATAGGAGAGGAGGTCCGCCTCCGCACGCTACGCGTGGTTCGGCGCGACAGACTTCGCGTGACCGCGAGCGGCTCGCCTGCCTAGACGAAGCTCGCCGCGAAGCGGCGAGCGAAGTCTGGCTGGGAGGCAGGGAGTCTCACAGCTTGCTTTTCAGCTATTTGCCGGAGTTTGCCTCTTTTCGCTAACCGTTTCATCCGCTGCTATTTGACACGCGATCGGATTTGCATTGGCTGTCCGCTATTTTCTGCCTTTTGTCGATAGTGGCAGAGGAATGTCACTCGAAATGTCACTCGCCATGAACGCCTTCAGAGTTTTTTTCGTAGGCAACTTTTATCTGCCCTTTCTAAACAGTGCGTCACTTATTGCCGGTTAGCGTTTCCCGATGCCGCGGCGTCCGTCGGCTCGGCTAACTACACACGACGACCGTCTAGGGCGTCCGGCGACCGATAAGATTTCTTTATCAAACGCAATCCTCGAGTGCCTTGATTATTGCGTCCATGTCGCTTTCACGTAATTCAAAGAATAGCCGCTCGGAAACGTCACGTTCACGGTTGCCGTGGATGCTTCCACTGATCCGACAAGAGGTGTCGTTTGTACAGTTTGATCGGTATTGTTGTCTGAATAGATGTGCAGCGTGATCAACGTTCCGAGCGGAATACCAGACGCCTGAATGTTCAGGGTCACTGGCCCGGCTGTATCGATTTCAACATCCGGCGTTGACAGATTACCCGTCGGCGGTTCAGTAACAGGAGTGCCGTTCACGCCCACGACACTGACTCTCGGCGTGGCAACCACGAACGTGCTGACCTGCCACGCGAAGCTGGCCGGAGTGCCACTGAAGCCACCGACGAAATAATTCGTGAATGCCTCGATGCGAATCGCGCCATTTGTCCCAGGCGTTGTGAGACGTACCCCCACGCGCGCGCAAGGTACCACCACCGCTCACGATGTGAGCTCGGATTCTGAAAATGCAAGGGATTCCACCGGTGCCGGAACGCCCGACTTCGTGGCAGGTCTTTCTACGGGCGCATTGGAGTGCGATCGCTGGTGCGGATTTCTTCACCACGGAAGTCTGCACCTGGCGAGGTTTGGTGACGTACTACACCGTGTTTGTGATCGACTTGGCTTCGCGCCGGGTGCAAATCGTGGGCTCGACACCCTCGCCCAACCTTCTGTTCATGCGCCAAGTGGGCCGCACGCTCACCGCCGCCTCTTGCGAATCGCTTCAGGAGGTGGCCATGCTTTTCGTTGTGCCTGCTCGGGCTGGTGTCGGGCTACACGCTCGGAAATTTCATCTACGTATTGCTGGTCATCGCGCTGGTCTTGTTCGTCGTTGGATTGTTCACAGGACGGCGGCCAGTGGTTTAGTGTGGTCACTAGTGAGCCTGCCACAGCTGCAGCCGGGGGTGGCTCATCCGAGCCGCCTTCGAGTTCCTCCGCGCGCCAACTTCCTCATGGAGACATTGTGTAGACGGTCGCTAAGCGCCGATTGTCGAGACTGAGGAGCACGCCTGCGATTCGTCGTTCACTGAATCCGGAAATTGACGTTGCTCATGTCCTGCACCGATCCGTTCGCGGTCCAGGTAACCCGCACGCGCGCCTGCGTCGTCGCCGGACCCGTGACGGTCCAGACGAACGATCCGCTCGTGTTGGTCGTATGCGCCACATTGGTCGCGAGCGTCGTCCAATTCGTTCCGCCGTCCCGGCTGACCTCGAGATTGACTCTCTCGGCGTTTCCGAGATTGTGGGTCCACGTAATGGTTCGATTGGAGCCGATGGTCCATAGGACGTTTGTGTTCGGCATCGTGACGGTCACGCCTGGTGTGGCGAGCGTGAACGGCACGTTGCTGACATCGCCCTCAGCGGGGAAGCTGACGGGGGTGACCCGCACCAAGGCCTGTGTGCTCACCGTCTCGGGCATGCGCACGCTGGCCGAGCCGGCGTTTGCCGTGGTGTTTGGGACATTTGTGGCCACCGACGACCAGCTGACCCCGTTGTCTACGCTCAAGTCGATATTCACTAGTTGGCCTGGGGTCAGCGTGTGGTTCCACGTGACGGTCCGCAGGGTTCCTGCCCCCCAGACGACGGCGGTGTTGGGCGCAGTCACTGTCACCCGGGGCGGTATGGTGAAATTCACGTTGCTCATGTCGGACAACGACGGATTCGCCAACCACGTGGCGCGGATGCGTGCCTGCGTGGTCGGTGGGCCCGTGACCGTCCAGGACAGGTTGGCACTTGTCGCCGTTGACGTGGCGACGCCGACAGGGGTCCACGTCAATCCGCTATCCCGGCTCACATCGAAGGCAATGGACTGACCGGCGCCCAGGTTGTGAGACGCCACAAGCGTACGGTTGGTGCCGATCGCCCACGTCACCGCGGTGTTGGGTGACGTCACCGTCAGCGAGGGGGCGACGATCGCGAAGGTGGTGTTGCTCACGTCGGTGGCGGGACCGTCGAGCCACGAGACGCGGACAAGTGCGGCCGTCGTCGCCGGACCGTTCACGGACCACAGGTAGGTCCCACTCGCAGCAGCGCCGTTCTGCACCGACGCCGCCAAGACCTCCCAGTCCATGCCGCTGTTGCGCGACAGTTCCACGCGTACGGATGAGCCGACTCCAAGGTTATGGCTCCACTGAATCGTCCGTGAGGTGCCCGTGGCCCAACTCACTGTCGTGTTGGGAGTTGTGACCGTAATCGCCGGCGATGAGGCTGATAGCAGGAAGACTGCGTTCGACTTATCAACCGCCGTTGCCGCGCCTGCGCGCGCCGTGATCCGAACGCTCGCCGCGTTCGATCCCGATCCACTTGGTGTCCATGGGCAGCTCGTCGCCGAGCCGGCCAGCCCGGTGCATCCCGGTATGGGGAAGTAGCCGCCGTTCAGGCCATTCTTTGACAACTCGATATCAATGGACGTCGCGCCAGTAACGCTCCACCTGATTGTGGTCGGGACGGAAACAAACACGCGCTCGCCGCCGTTGGGGGAAATGACCGTTACCGAGAGGGGGACGATATTGACTGCAATCGTGGCGACGTTGCTGGACAAGCTGCCGTCAAAGGCGCTGAAGGTAACCGTGTCAGCGCCGGATACGCCGGCGTTTGGCGTGTACGAGAACGCACCGGTTGACGCATTGGTGATGGTGGCCGTTCCCCTGGTGCCGTTCTGTTCGATGGTGAATGTGAGTGCGGGTCCGTCGATGTCTGCTGCGGTCAGCGTCCCTGTCGCGGGCACGTCCTGGTTGGTCGTCAAAATTGCATCAATGGCGACGGGCGCATCATTCACCGCCGTGATGGTCACCGTCACCGTCTCGGTAGCCGAATCCTGACTGCCGTCGCTGGCTTTGAACGTAAAGACATCGATGCCGTTGGCGTTCGTGTTTGGCGTGTAGGTGTACGCCCCGGTGGCCGCGTCGGTCACGACGGCCGTGCCCAGGGCCCCATTGCTGACAATGCTGAAGGTCAGTGGATCACTGTTTGGATCGGTCGCGTCGAGCGTACCATTCGCCGCCGTGTCCTCGGCGGTCTCGAGCTCGCCCGGCGACGATACTGGAGGCGCGTCAGACGAATAGATCTCCGCGCTGGCCAAGGCGCCGATGCTGTCGTTACTACCGCCGCTGACGAGCACCCGGCCATCTGGCAGCCGCGTGGCCTTGTGGTAATAGCGGACTGTGCTCATGGAGTCCGTCAGCGACCAGGTGCCCAGCGCCGGATCGTAGATCTCCGCGCTGGCCAAGCCGTTGCCGCCGTCGTGACCGCCGCTGACGAGCTACTCGACCGTCTGGCAGCAGCGTGGCTGTGTAGTAGAAGCGTGCCGTGCTCATCGAGCCCGTCAGCGACCAGGTGCCCAGCGCCGGATCGTAGATCTCCGCGCTGGCCAAGCCGTTGCCGCCGTCGTCGTGACCGCCGCTGACGAGCACCCGACCGTCTGACAGCAGCGTGGCCGCGTGGAAAATGCGGGTCTGGCTCATCGAGCCCGTCAGCGACCAAGTGCCCAGCGCCGGATCGTAGATTTCGGCGCTGGCCCAGTCGCCGCCGGTGCCGTGACCGCCGCTGACGACCACCCGACCGTCTGGCAGCAGCGTGGCTGTGTGGTAGTAGCGGTCCGTGCTCATCGAGCCCGTCAGCGACCAGGTGCCCAGCGCCGGATCGTAGATCTCCGCGCTGGCCAAGTTGTTGGCGCCGTCGGAACCGCCGCTGACGAGCACCCGACCGTCTGGCAGCAGCGTGGCCGTGTGGTAGAAGCGTGCCGTGCTCATCGAGCCCGTCAGCGACCAGGTGCCCAGCGCCGGATCGTAGATCTCCGCGCTGGCCAAGTTGCCGAAGCTGCTGCTGACCGCCGCTGACGAGCACCCGGCCGTCTGGCAGCAGCGTGGCTGTGTGGTTGTGGCGTACCGTGCTCATCGAGCCCGTCAGCGACCAGGTGCCCAGCGCCGGATCGTAGATCTCCGCGCTGGCCAAGCCGTTGCCGCCGTCGTGACCGCCGCTGACGAGCACCCGACCGTCTGCCAGCAGCGTGGCCGTGTGGAGGACGCGGGCCGTGCTCATCGAGCCCGTGAGCGACCAGGTACCCGCTGCTGCTACGAGGCTAAGAGTGGCGATGGTCAGAGCGAGGAATAGCAGCCACACGGCGGACTTACGGCACGATTTCAGACGCATCGCTGTCTCTTTTCTTTCTTTTGCGGTGAAGGAACGCGGATATCCGAAACGGTTGAATACGGCAGTGCGACGCTAATGAGCTCACCCGGCGAAACCTCCAGCAGCCGGCCCTGTAGCCCCGGTCCGCCCAACACGAACTCGTGCAGGGTCTCGAGCGTTCCATCCGGGGCTACGCGAAAAATGGTCGGGCCGGTCTGGTTCGCGCCCCCCGTCAAACCGTACAAGAAACCACCGGCGCCCGATACCAACGCTCGATGCGGATGGCCCCCGTCCGATCCACCGGAGAAGCCATGAATGAGCGTCCCAGCTACGCTTGGTTCCACGCGCACGATGGACCCGTAGCCTCCGGGGGGCGGACCCGCATGGTTAGTGAGGACGTAGAAAGCACCTCCAACTTCCGTTGGCCCTGCCCACGGATTCGCCCCGAGCGGATAGCACTCCGGACCGCCGCATTGATCGTAGGGAAGCGTAAACACTCGCGAGTATTCACCCGCCGGCGTGATCCTGAATAACAGGCCGGCTAGATTGGAGATCCCTGATGCGATCGATGTCCCGTACAAGTTTCCGTCGCTGCCAAGCGTCAACGTGTCCTGGATGTGCTTTCCGGTCTCCGAGGAGAAATGATGGAGTACCGTCAACACGCCTGCCGCCGTCACATCTTCCGGGGACACTTTGAAGATCGTCCCGGGACCAGGCGAAAAGTCCCCAGCCGTCCCGCCAGTGCTGGTCGTTCCGTAGAAGTGGCCGTCAGGCCCCCACACCAAACCCGCGATGGGCCCGACGCCTTCCGGGTACAAACCCTGAGCGTTGGTGAGGGCAAAGGAACGAAAGGAATACAGAACTTCGTGCCCACTGCTAAGGACGACCCGGAAAACGGTACCTGTGCCTACCAGCCAGCGCTCGTCTACGTTGGCTCCTCCGGAGGATGTCATGCCGTAAAGGGCACCATTCAGTTCGACGAGTTCTCCACGCGGCTGGCATCCATCGGTTGGGGCGCCTGCAAACTCGTGCACGATGTCGAGCGCGAACGATCCGTCGCCCTGCGGGTCGAGTCGGTAGACATACCCGCAAGTCGAAGCGCCCGGCCCGGTGAGACTCGTGCCGTACAGCGCACCATCAGACCCCAGGATTACGCCGCCGTACGGCTGATCGACAGCGGCTAGCGTCGTCAACGTCGGTGCGGGCTGCGCGTGGGCTGGCGAGGGGCCGTCGATCCACGTGGCGATGACAAGCGTCAGGACGATAAGCAGACAGGTGACGTGGGAAAGGCCGCTACGCGATGCCATCTTCTCGCTCCGTTACAGGTGTGGGAGTGCTTCCGATTGCAGAGTTAGCCGCATCCTTAGTGTGTCGACGCAGGCGCGGCGTATAGACGCTGGATGCGCCCACGGAGCCGGCCGCGAACGTCCATGCGCCTTTCTGACCGCTGATCTGCCTGGAAGATTAGGGGTGAGGCTTGTGAAGTCTACATAGCAGCGTTTGCGCTTACAACCGAAATTTCCGGTCTTATCCGACGAAGATGTTTGTCTTCTTCGCGGCAGACAGTCGATCTGGCGCCCTTCTCGTCAAGAAGTCGAAGCGGACGGTGACTCGCGCCGTACGCGGAGTCGCATGGGCCGTTCGACAATTGCGCGGATCTGAAGGCCGCCAGCGTGCCGCCTCAACCCGAGCGGCAACCTCCTGGCAAACATTTCTGTGCGCACTGGGGCGTAATTACCGGGGCGGATGTCTTCACCACGGAGGTGTGGAGGTGGCGCGGATTGACTACGTACTACACCGTGTTCGTGATCGACCTCGCATCACGGCGGGTCCAGATCGCGGGGTCCACACCCCATCCCGTTCGCCTGTTCATGCCACAGGTGAGTCGCACACTGACCGCGACGGACGGCCTGTTGAGAGCCCCTCGCGTGCTGATTTGTGATCGTGACGGGAAGTGGAGCGTGCGAATGCCCACGCTGAACGGTTCGTGCGGTCGATCAAGCACGAGTGCCTCAATCGCATGGTGCCGGTGGGCGAGCACCATGTAGACGCACTTTCAAGGAGTGTGTCGTTAACTGGCGGTGAGGCAGGGAGTCTCACGAATCAGTTTTCGCCTGTTCGCTGCCGTTCGCTGTCCTTTGCCAAGCCTTTCAGATTCTGCCAGTTCGCCGAGAGCTGTCTTTTCATTGGCCTTCGTCCGCTTGCCGACTGTGGCGGATTTTGCTGGCGTGATGTCACTCAAAATGTCACTCGCTGTGGGCGTCTCCTCAAGATCCTCTCGTCGAAGCGTGCGCCGAAGTCCTTTCCTAAACCCTTTGGCGTTTTGTCGAGGTAGCAATCACATTCAATTGCCCCCCTCCGGGGCAAACGATCCACGTCCTCGGGCTGGAGCAGACTTGGATTGCTCACATTATCCAAGATCAGCAAACAACGGCCGCGGCGAGCCAGCTCTCTTAGCACCCGTTCGAAGCCGAGCGCGATGTTCTCCTTCTCATCATCCGCAAACTCAAACGCCAGAACGCCGGCGTTAGCTAAGTGGAGCATCGCAACTCGAAGGTGAGGTGAGGCAAGACGACTGCCTTCACGAGCGGACCTCCTCCGGCGGTGCGCACGCGCAGCCGTTGGGTTCGCATCGTGTGCTCGCGTTCAACGAAAGATCATCGGAGCCCTCCTTGCACATGACGCGCGATCTGCTCGTGCGTTGCGAACCACACGCCCGGCCTCGACTTCATGTACGTCACGAGCCGGTCGAGCATGGCGCCGTGCTCAATGGCCGATGATGTGCGGGGCATCGTCAGGATAAACAATCCGCGCTCCTCGTACGCGCCGTCGAATCTGTTTTCCAGATTGAAAACACTGTCCCGAGCGCGACCCGACCAGCATCCGTCTTTGACCAAGTCGGCAGGCGTAGTGCGAGACGACGGACGAAGCGGCAGCGCCAGCTCGCCGACAGCGTGATCAGGACCAGTCATCGGTCAGCATTGTCGCAGACTCGAAGGCTGAGGACACGCGAGTGAGTCGTAAGCGAACGTATGGCGCAACGGCGGGATCACCGGGCCAAGATGTCGCAGCGCTACGGAATGACGACCTGAGTAAGTATGAACGTGAACGTTGATCCATTCACGTCGCTGAATTCTCCGCGTTCGGTAATGCCGAACTTCGTGACAGTGGACGGAACGTTCATGGATAGTCGGACCGTTTTTGCGTCCCCTGGCCCGATCGTATTGAGCAGAACGGGCAACGTTCCGGCCGACGTCACGGTCCCGGTCCCCCCCAACGTCCTGAAGGTCAGTGTCGTTATAGCGGCGTCGACGGCGGAGCCGGTCCCTCGTCGGTTCGAAAACTCGACATCCACATAGTGCACGCCGGCTGCATCGATCCCCTTCGCCTTGATCTGCGCGCTAATCTTGATCGTGCCAGACGCACAAGTCAGAGTCGTGGTCGAGAGGTTTGGTATGCCAGCCAGCCACTGTTGCAGGGCTGCGTTGACGGGTATGCAGATGTTCGTTCCGTCGAAGTGAAATTTCTGCACCGCGGTCAAGTTGGTCAGGCTGGAAGGGAGCGGCCCGGAAAAGGCGTTGATGTTCAGCTCCAACGTCTGGAGACCGGTGAGAGCTCCAATGGCTGAAGGTACGGCGCCGCTCAGTTGATTGTCTGCCAGCAAAAGATGATGGAGCGTCGATAGATTGCCAACCGAAGCTGGAAGAGAACCGGTGAGCTGATTGGCGCCAAGTTGAAGCAACTCGAGTTTGGTCAGGTTTCCAATCGCCGAGGGAATACTTCCGGTCAGGTCGTTGTTGTACGCACTGAAAAACCCCAGGTTCGTGAGATTGCCGACTTGCGACGGAATCGGTCCGGAAATGTGGTTCTGAGAAAGTTCGAGCCTTCGAAGGGCGGTGAGATTTCCGAGCTCCGCCGGAAGCGTTCCCGTCAAGTTGTTATTGAGGAGATCGATTTCCACCACGTGGCCGTTGTCCACGGTCACTCCGTGCCAGATATCAACCGGACCTGAGAACCAATTCGCCGAATTGGACCAATTGTCTCCGTTTGTGGAGTTGTACAGCGCTGTCAGCGCTGCCACCTCGTCGGTACTGACAGCCCGGTACTGCCGGATGACAATCGGCACGTATCCCTTCTCACGTCCGGGTGGCGGCACCACGAATTGCGCTGAATCGATCGCCGCGAGACTTCCTGAAGACGGCGGTGCGATCGTGATGCCATTGAGACCTGAGTGTTCGTGCAGCGATTCAACGAACGTCTGCAGGCGCTGCCGAACCTCTTCAGTCAATCCAAGCCGCGCAATGGCCGGCTGATCGATGAAGCGGTACCAGACGTAGTCGACCGAAGATCCGTCGGTCAAGTTTGCCGTGAATGGACCTGCCACCCACGACGTCGAACTCCAGGGCGACGCCGGTGACACGTCGAGCGCTGGGAGGTTCTGGTACGGCGCTGGCGTGAAGGTTTGCTGGGCCAGGTTGGTCTCGCTCGGTACTTCACCTGCCGGGACAGGTTTCCACGAACCGCTCTCCTCCTTGAAATACTCAGGGAACGCCCCTGGTTCGAGCGGGCCGGACCACTGCATCCCGAATGCATCCGTACCGGCGCTTGTCTGGACCACACCGGCGTAAAACGACGAGTCGAACGCGATTGGTTGACCGCCGAGCTTAAACGGTGCCCCAGATCCCTGAAGGGGCGCGGTGAAAACTCCCGCTGGATCGAACTGAGCTGGCACGGTGCCATTCGCAATCCATGCGGACACGGCGTTCCAGATGGCCTGCTTCGAATAGAGCTTGACGTCCTGCTCGAGAACGGCTCTGCCCGAGGAATCCGCGTCGAATGTCAGCTTCGGAACGCGGCGATATCGCACGCCGGTCTGATCCTGCCCCGTGAACATGGGAAGATTGCCGACCTCCAACGCAATGTTGTTGATAAATCCTGGTCTGGCGTCGTGACCTCTTCCGTAGTGTGTCGGGTAGCCCACTGAAATCGCGCTCCACACTTCCGGAACAAAAAACGCGACCGGCCCGCTGAAATTGGCCGCGCGGAAAAAGAGCGTCCAGTTCTGGTCTCCGGTAGGAACGCCTGCGGGGGACGTGTAGGCCGGGATGAGCGGCAGGGCAATCCAGCCGTGTCCGACCACGGAACTGTTGGTCACGTTCGTGAATGGGATCCCGTCGGGAGGCAGCAACAGCGTATTGCTCAATTGAGCCAAACCTAATTTGTCCATCGCGAGCGGCACGTCGCCGCCGAAATTCCACCCGGGACCGCCAATCTGATGTGTGTAGCAATCGGGAACCGCGTTCACCCGGAATTTCGGTAGGCTCGATGGAAAGTGTGTGTTGCCCCACTGGCCCATTCCGCCCTCGATTGTTTGGAACAGGTGGCGCCACGGCGACTGTTCGGGCCAGTTCTTGTACGCGAACGTCCACTCCGGACAGAGCGGCAACGGAAAGGCGAGGTTGTCTGGCATCACCCATGTGCCCCAACCCAGCTGAACGCCTAGCGTTGGCGAAGGGTTGAGAGGGTACACCGAGCTGTAGAAACTGACGCCGTAGGTAAACTCTTCCTTCGGCAGACCGCCATTGACGCTGACAGCAAGGTGTCCCGTCAATCCTTCCGGGGAATACTCTTGCGCGCGCAACAACCCGGCCGCGACGCAGACAAAGACCGCGATCAAGAGCAACGATCGTATTGGTTTCATAGGAAAAGGCGACTGTTGGGCCGCGTGATGATTCTATGTTGGGCGGTCGAAATGTGGCAGCATAAATTAAAGACAGCACAAACCACCCTTTTGTCTGCCTGCAGGACCCCGGTCCTTACTGGATGTCGTCGTCGATACGGCAGCGGCGCATTCGCTCGGTTTTGCGTGTATGAGCCGCGGTGACACGATCCACGATTCGATGCGCTAAAAATGTCACGCCGAAATGTCACTCAGGGTGGCTTGAGCACAGGAACTGGTCATTTCTCAAGGCAAACGCTCTGTAAGTGCGCAACGGGCTGAGAGATTTCGTCTCTCGTTGCAATCGACTAAAAATTCCAGGTTATCGCTAACAATAAATTGGCTGGGAGGCAGGGATTCGAACCCCGATAACGTGCTCCAGAGGCACGCGTCCTACCGTTGGACGACCTCCCAATCCTGAGTACTGCTAGGCGGGTTTGTGCCGCCGAAGCTCCCACTGGCGCGGGAGCGGAGGCGGGACGAAACCCTGATTATATCCGGGAACACGATCCGGCTAAAACCGGACACCGCTGACCTGAAGGTCAGCACTACGATCCGCCGCGATCCTAATCCCCAGTCCCTAATCCCTAATCCCTAATCCAAGTGCGAGGCAGCCGTGCTAGAGTTCGCCGAAGGAGGCTCATCACCATGGCCACGCTCCGACGCCTCGGTCTCCTGTTCCTGCTGATTGTTCTCGCGCTGCCGCTGTCGGCACAGTCCACTCGCACCGTCATCGTCCAGACGAACTCCGCCGGCGACAGCGTCCACCTGATCGATCCGGCCACCGATGCGATCGTCGGCGAAATTCCAGACGCCGAGGTCATCCATGGCGTAGCCGTCGCGCCCGACGGAAGCCGGCTGTATCTCAGCAACGAGTCGACGACGACGCTCGACGTGGTGGATGCGAAGACGCTGAAAATCACGAAGAAGATTCCGCTCACGGGACATCCGAACAATGTCGCGATCCGCAAGGACGGGCGCCGTCTGTATGTCGCCATTCAGATGCCTGACGGGGGCGTCGATGTCATCGACACCGTCGCCCAGGAGCGCGTCAAGTTCATCCGCGTGCTGCGAGGCGTGCACAACACGTTCATCACGCCCGACAGCAAGTTCGTCGTGGCGGGGTCGACCGGCGGATCGGTGGCCACCGTCATCGACACCGCGACCGAGCTGCCCGCGTGGTCGATTCATTTCGAGGGCGGCGTGCGCCCGCTGTGCTTCGAGACCAACCCGGACGGATCGACAAAGCGGATGTTCGTCCAGGTGACCAACCTGCACGGCTTCGCGATCGTCGACTGGGACAAGCGGAAGGAAGTCGGCCGCATCACGCTGCCGGATGTGCCGCAAGCCGAGCGTAACAGCGACGGCATCCAGGGCGCTCCCGCCCACGGAATCCTGATCGCGCCGGATGGAAAAACCCTCTGGTCGACCAGCAAGGTCAACAGCCACGTCTACGCGTATTCGATGCCCGACCTGAAATATCTGGGAGGTGTGCGCGTGGGTAAAGTGCCGGATTGGCTGACGTTCACGCCCGATAGCAAGAAACTGTACGTGGCGAACGCCCACGATAACTTCGTGTCGGTCATCGACGTCGCCGCGCGGAAAGAGATCGCGAAGATCAAAGTGGGCCAGGTGCCGAAGCGAAACATCACGGCACGGATTGCGAATTAAACAAAAATCAGCACATCCTCTTCCACCTCGGCGATCTCGACGGACGCGGCGCTGACGGCCGTCACTCGAAACCTATACAGGCCGCGCGGCGCCGGACCCGACAATCGTTCGCCATCGACTTTGAACGAGCTGTTGTGGCACGGACACAGATAGACCGGTTCGTTGACGGGCCGGCCGATCTCTCCGACGACTTCCTGCGGAAGCCGCTTCGGATCGTCCACGTAATCCACATCGCACAGCTCGTGCGGGCAGCGCACGCACACGGCCGAGAACTGCTCGGGCCGCTCGCCGGTTGCCGTGCGAACAATCATCCCGCTGATGCGGATCGCGTGATTCGGCGTGGCTGCGCTCGGCAGCGTGACGGCCTCGGCCGTAAATGGACGAACCCGCCACGGAACCGACAGAGCGTCGATCGGGATGATGACTGGTTGTGAGAGTGGGCGATATCGAAACAGGCGGGCGACTTGCGCGCGAACCGTTCTGCCGAAGCTGAGTACGACCGCCAACCCGCCGCCCGCGAGAAATGCGCGCCTCGAGATTATTTCGAGGAGCCGCGCACCCATGCCGACAGCACCTGAAATTCCGGATTGTCCTGCGACGTCCAATGCTTGCCGCCGCCGTGCCAGTGACTGCCTCCGGCCTCTTCGGCCAGCGGATTGAGCAGCAGCACGCTCTTCATCGGTTCGCCGGGAACCACGAGGCGTTGCACGCGCTCAAAATTCCGGCGGGCCTGCTCTTCCGTATACGTTGTCGCGCCTGGCGTCAGCGGCTCGAGAAAGCTGTTGCCGCCGGCGCGCGTGTGACAGGCCGTGCAGCGCGCGTTCCCTTTTCGCGGGCTTGTGAGGATGGGGAGCACGCGGGTCCTGAAAACCTCGAAGTCGAGGCTCGACTCCGGCAACGGGGGCGTCGCCTGCTGCGCACGCACAGGCGGCCACACCGTGAAGAGAAGCGACAGGACGATCAGCGCCGCTTTTGAAGTGTCGATGAGAGTGCTTATATCACGGTCCGGCTAAAGCCCGGACAGCTAAAGCCGACATCGTACTTCCAAATCCCCAATCCCGAACCCCTAATCCCGATCAGGTTCGAGTGCGAGGCCCGGTGGCGTGGATGCGCTGCTCGACCTCGATGAATCTCGCTTCGGCTTCCGGCTCGGGCCACAGCAGCGCCACCGCCATACCGACGGCGAACGAGAGCGGAATGGACACCAGCCCGGGATTGCGCAGCGGGAACCAGGCCGTCGTGTTTTTCAGCACGTCGATCTGAATCGTCGGCGACAGATAAATAAGGATGAGGCTCGAGGCCGTGCCGACGAGCATGCTCATCTGCGCCGCGCGCGTCGTGAACTTGCGCCAGAACATCGACATCAGCAGCGCAGGAAAATTCGCGCTCGCCGCAATCGCGAACGCCAGCCCCACCATGTACGCGACGTTCTGTCCCTTGAAGACGATGCCCAGCACGATCGCCATCACACCGAGCACGATCGTCGACGCGCGCGCGACTCTCAATTCTTCGTGGTCAGATGAGACGCCGTGACGCACGACGTTCACCCACAGGTCATGCGAGAGCGTTGCCGCCCCGGCGAGCGTGAGTCCCGCAACCACAGCGAGGATCGTCGCGAACGCCACCGCCGAAATGAAGCCCAGAAACGCTTCTCCACCGACCGCCTTCGCCAGCAGCGGCGCGGCCATGTTGCCTCCCGCGTCGATCGCGCGGATTGCCGGCTGCCCCACCAGCACCATCGCGCCAAACCCGAGAATGAAGGTCAGCAGATAGAAAAATCCGATGAACCCGGTGGCGTAACTCACCGACAGGCGCGCCGTTTTCGCATCCTTCACGGTGTAGAACCGCATGAGAATGTGCGGCAGTCCGGCAGTGCCGAGCATGAGTGCGAGCCCGAGCGACATCGCATCCAACGGGTTCGACACGAGCCGTCCGGGAGCCAGCACGGCGACGCCGTATTGATCGGATGCCGCCCTGAAGAGCGCGAGCGGGACTGAAGGCGAACCGCGACAGCGCCATCAGCGCCAGCATGAACGCGCCGCTCAAGAGCAGCACAGCCTTGATGATCTGCACCCACGTCGTCGCCATCATGCCGCCGAAGAGCACGTAGGCGAGCATCACGATGCCGACCATCACAACTGCGGTTTCGTACTCGAAGCCAAACAACAGCCGAATCAGCGTGCCTGCGCCAACCATCTGCGCGATGAGATAGAACGAGACGACGGCGAGAGAACCGATGGCGGCCGCGACACGCACCGGCGCCTGACGCAGACGAAACGCCACGACGTCTGCAAACGTGTACTTGCCGAGATTGCGCAGCGGCTCTGCGATGAGAAACATCACCACCGGCCAGCCGACGAGAAACCCGATCGAATAAATCAGGCCGTCGAATCCCGACAGCGACACCATGCCCGCGATGCCGAGAAAGCTCGCGGCGCTCATGTAATCGCCGGCCAGCGCGAGCCCGTTCTGCAGGCCCGTCACGCCCCCGCCTGCCGTGTAGAAATGATCGGCGCTGCGCGTACGCCGCGCGGCCACGTAGGTGACGCCGAGCGACAGCGCGATGAAGATGAAGAAGAAAATACCCGTCACGTGCGGTCCCGGAGCGCGTCGATCGCCGCGTCGTAGTGCGTGTTGGCCCACCGCACATAGATCCAGATCAGCACCCACGCCGCGATGATGACGAACGCGCCGAGGAGAATGCCGAGGCTCAGGCCCGGCACGACGATCCGGCCGAGCAGCGGCTTGGCGTACGCGACGAGAAGGATGAACCCGAAATAGAGCACCATCATCGCGATGGTCAGCGCGATGGCGATGCGCCAGCGCGCGTCGTCCAGCGCCTTGAGTTGTTCGGTGTGGTTCAAGTCCGTAGCGCCGGGCTTCAGCCGCCGACGGAGTATATGTTACGGATTGACGGCTGAGAAGAATTCTGCAGGTGGAATGACAGGTGCAGCGCCGGAGCCGATAGCGGGCGCCGGTGGAGCGGCAACAGCCGGCAGAAGCGGCGGTTGCGCCAGCTCCTGGCGCCGCAGCTCCCACTCGTTCAGCCCCAGGCCGGTCGCCGCCAGCACAACACCGGCCGTTATCAGCAATGCGGCGCGGCGTATGCGCCGGCGTCCGCGGTGCTCTGGCGGCACTGCTGCCTGGACCAGAGGCGTCGGCTCCGCCAGCAGAAAATGCGGACCGTCGTAATGCGGACGCTCCGGAAAGCTCATGTCCCGCGCCGACGCAGGTTTCGCATCGGGCGTCAGCGCAGCTTTCGCATCGGGCGTCAGCGCAGGCTTGGCATAGCCGAGCTCGCCAAGCGCAACCGTGACGATCGCCGGCGTGATGACCCAAGTCCGGTCGAGATGCCCGCGATTCAGCGACTTGTCTACGATGAGATTGATGACGCGTGGGTTTCCGTGCGACACGTTGTAAAGCAGATCGAGCGCCTCTGGCGCAAACTCCACTTTATCGGAGCCGCCGCCCGCGACGGTGAGGCGGTGCGTGATGTATCCCTGCAGCGCATCGCGCTCGAGCGTCCCGAGCGAGCAGCGCACGGAAATGCGCTGGTCGACCTGCCTCATTATCGGATCTTTCAGCTTGTCACCCAGCTCCGGCTGGCCGACGAGTACGAGCTGCAGGAGTTTTTCCGGTCCTTCGAGATCGGCGAGAATGCGGATCTCCTCGAGCAACTGCGACGAAAGATTCTGCGCCTCGTCGATAATCAGAACCGCGTATGCCTGCAGCGGAACGAGCGACTTCAGAAAGTCGTACAGGGGATAGCTGAGCTCGGGCCGCGTCGTGTCACGCAGGCGCCCGCTCTTCACATCGTCGACCGACATCACGCCAAACTCGATGAGCAGCATCTTCAGCAGATCTTCGCGCGACACGAACGGGTCGGGCACGAACGCGCAGAAGGTTTTGCGGTCGAGCGACTGCGAGCACGCTGCGGCACAGCGTGGTCTTGCCCGTACCCGGCTCGCCCGTCAGCACGATGATGCCTTCGCGGCGGCGGATGCCGGCGCGCAGCTCGTCGAACACGGGCGCATGCGCATGGCTCTTATAAAGGAAGCGGGGATCGGCCGAAAGGCTGAACGCCTTTTCTTTGAGCCCGTAATAGGGCTCGTAGGTCAGGAACGGAGACCGAGCGCCAGGGCCCGACAGCGTGAAATCGACGAGTGCGTCCCGCATGGCTTGCTCATCATTTATCGGCCTTTTCCGGCGGAAACTTGAGCGTAAACGTCGTCCCGCCGCTGGCCCGGCTGGTCGCCGTTACCGTACCGCCATGCCGTTCCACGATGGCTTTCACGATGGAGAGCCCGAGCCCGCTGCCAGCGGTCTGTCCGGCGCGCGACGGATCCACCTTGTAAAACCGATCGAACACGTGAGGCAGGTGCTCGGGCGCAATGCCCGAGCCGGTGTCACTGAGCGTTACGACGATCGCGCCGTCTTCGAACGCCGCATTCAGCGTCACCCGGCCGCCTTTCGGCGTGTGGCGCAGCGCGTTCGCGGCCAGATTCTGCAGCGCCTGCTCGAGCCGCATGGGATCGCCGGTGACGATCTCGGCACCCTGGGCGATGCTCGTCGAAATCTCGACGCCTCGCTGCTCGGCCGCGCGACCGTGGCGCGCCAGCACGCGACCGAACAGGTCCTCGAGCGGCACGTCCTGCGCATCGAACGATTCGCCGCCGCCTTCGAGGCGCGACAGATCCAGCAGGTCGCCGACGATGTGCTCGACGCGCTGCGTCTCGTCTCGGATGATGGCGAGATAGCGCTCGCGCGTGTCGGGATCGAGCGACTGGGCGTGCAGCGAGAGCGTTTCCAGATAGCCGCGCATGCCGGTAAGCGGCGTCATGAGCTCGTGCGATACGTCCGCCAGCAGCAGGCGCCGCGTGCGATCGGCCGCCTGCAGCTGAACGGCGCGCTGCTGCAGATCGTGCGTCATCTGGTTGAAGGCGCGCGCGAGCGCCGCCACCTCGTCTCCCCCGTCTTCACGCGCGCGCGCCGTCAAATCGCCCGCGCCGACTGTACGCGCGGCGTCCTCGAGGCTTCGCAGTCGCGGACGAACCGGACCGAAAATCAGCAGCGCGGCGACGATCGTGCCGACGCACGACGAGCACGGCGCCGACCACCGCGAGCGTCGGGCCGAGCTGACGCAACGCGGAGCGCGGCAGCGCTATCACGACGCCGACAGGGACACCGTCGACGATGATGGCACCCGCCGGACCTGTGCGGCGCAGAGCCTGCTGTCCGGGCCTATTGGCGGCGCAGCGCCTTCCGGTCTCATGGGACGCGGGCCCGGCGCACGGCCTCGCCCACCGCGCCCGCGGATGAACGAATCCGGATCGACGTTCAACCGATCGCGAACGTCGCGGACGAAGCCATCGGGCGGCCTGGGGCCGTGCGTCGTCACGACCCGGCCGTCCTTCATGATGGCGGCGAGCGGCACCTGCCCCTCGTATTCCTGCCGGAAGAACTGCTGAATGTCGAGTTTTGGATTTGCGGTGAGCGCCTCGCTCAGGTCACGAGCAATGAGACGCGTCACTTCGGGTGGCGGCGGCCCGGGCGCGACCTCCATGCGCGCGATCAGGTACACGAGCGCGCCGCCCTGCAATGCGAGCATCGCGGCAATAAGCAGCACGAAGCCGATCGCAATGCGCCAGTAGAGGCTCTGATACCACTTAGGCATCGGCGAACTTGTACCCGTCTCCCCACACCGTGAGGATCAGCTGCGGCTCGGCGGGATCGATCTCGATCTTCTTGCGGAGGCGCTTCACGAGCGTGTCGACGCTGCGGCCGGTGACGAACGACTGCTCCTGCCACACGCGAGATAGCAGCCGTTCCCTCGTAAAGACGATGCCCGGGTTCGAGGCGAGGACGTATAAGAGGTTGAACTCCTGCCGCGTGACGTCGATTTGCTGCCCGCGCACGCGCACACCGCGGCGCGACGGATCGAGCTCGACGCCGCGAATGGTGACGGGGCGCACTTCGCCGTCTGCCGCCGTCAGGGGCGCGCGGGCGCGGCGCATCAGCGCGGCCGCGCGCGCCACGAGCTCGCGCACGCCGAACGGCTTCGTCAGGTAATCGTCGGCGCCGCTATCGAGGCCCATCACTTTGTCGGCTTCTTCGCGCCGCGCGGTCAGCATGAGGATCGGCGCATCGCGATTCGGCCCGTGCCGCCGAATCGCGCGCGTGATGGTGACGCCGTCCACGCTCGGGAGCATCAGATCGAGGATGATCAGGTCGAAGCTCTTTTCGTTGGCGAGCAACATCGCTTCCCTGCCATCGGCGATCGGCACGCATTCGTATCCCTCGACGCCCAGGTGAAGACACACCAGGTCGCGGATGTTCTTCTCATCCTCGACGACGAGCACTGTGCGCGATTCCATGTTTAGTCGCGGGGCCCCTCCGCCCCGCTCCGGCCGCTTCGCTTGCGGGGCCCCATCGCCCCGCGCCGCTCGCGGCCTTTCAGTTTATCGATTGTAGTTTGTAGTTTCAGCGCCAGCCGTGTGTCACGGTCTTTTCACAGTTCCGCCCCAGGACTGCCATGGTCCTTTCGTCTAATTGGTATGGGAGGATTCATGAAAAACACGTTTCTGGGAGCAATCGTCGTGGCCCTTGGGCTTGGGGCCACGGTACCGTTCGTCGGCTGGGCGCAGGATCAGCCGCAGACACAGGGCCAGCAGGTGCGGCGCGGCCGCGGTGATGGCGGGCCTGGCCGGCCCGGCGGACCTGGCGGCCGCATGGGCGGACCGATGGGCGGAGCCTTTGCGTTCAGAGAAGTCATGCGCGATCTCACCGACGCGCAGCGCGAGCAGGTGCGAGTGATTCACGAGCGTCACGCCGACCGCATTCGCCCGCTCGCCGAGCGCGCGCACGCCGCGCGCGAAGCGGTCAACAACGCCGTGCTCGCGGGCAACCAGGGCAATCTCCAGGCGCTGAGCATCGAGGTCGGCAACGCCGAAACGGAGCTGACGTTCGCGCAGGCGCAGGTGCAATCGGAGATCTTCAACGTGCTGACGGCCGAGCAGAAGCAGACCATCGCCGAGCGGCGGAAGCAGATGGAGGCTCGCCGCGGGGAAATGCTGAAGCGAAGACAGAACAAGCAGTAGGTTCCGGGTTCCAAGTTCCAGGTTCCGGTTCTGGTTCCGGTTCCGGTTCCGGGTTCCGGGTTCGAACCTGGAACCGGAACTTGGAATTGGAACTCACTGGCAACACTGTTGCTTTGTCTGCCTGCCATGCAGGCTTTTGTCTTCTTTCAAAGACGATTTCTCATCAGTGTTGCCAGTGTCGCTGTCCTTCTTTTGATAACGGCCCGCGCCGATGCACAGGGCATCGGATTCCAGGGGGGCGTCACCGTCGACCCGGAACAGGCGTTCGTCGGCACGCACTTCGAGACGGGCGAGCTGTTCCAGAGTCTCCGCTTCAGGCCCGGCATCGACGGCGGGTTCGGCGGCGATTATTCGACGGCGACCCTCAACATCGAATTCGTCTATCACATTCAAGTCGGCCGCTCGTGGAGCGTGTATCAGGGGGGCGGACCGGCGGTGGTGTTCGTGCGCCAGAACGACAACAGGAGCACGCACGCCGGCTCGTTTATCACGTTCGGCTTCGCGCACGAGAACGGGTTCTTCACCGACTTCAAGCTCGGGAACGGCTGGGCGCCGACGTTGAAGTTTGCCGTCGGCTACACCGTCAGAAAAAAGACGCCGTAGGTTGCGTGAGCTAGCGTGGGCCGCGTAAATACCGCACGAGATCGCGAAGGCGCGACAGCGTGAGCGGCTTGCCGAGAAGCGCCAACACCTCGAATATTCCCGGGCTCACGCCACTTCCCGTTGCCGCGATGCGGGCGGCGTGAATCAGCGCGGCCGCTTTGACGCCGCGCGCGTCGGCCACGGCACGCAACACTCGCTCGATCGCGATCTCCTCAAACGGCGCCGTATCTGCCTCCAGGGCCACGATGAGCGCCTCGATATGATCGTCGAGATCGGCGGTCGTCAGGTGTTTACGGACGGCCTCGGGATCGTACTCAATTGTTGCTGTAAGAAATGGACGCGCCTGCGGCACGAAATCGGGCAAGCGCCGCACGCGAGGCAGCACGAGGCGCAGCACACGCTGCAGCCACTCACGCCGAGGGGCGTCATCGGTACTCGTCACTCCACACCCCAGCGACCTGAAGCAGTGGTTTGACGTAACGCACGAGATCGTCCGGCTTCAACTGCGCGAGATACTGCGCGTTGTACCAGTCGAGCTTTTCCGGATCGAACACCGCCGCGCCGCCGCTGATGCCGTCGAGCGAAAACGCCGCAATCAGCTCGTCGCGCGACATCACCTCGCGGTCGCCGCCGGGCGACCATCCGAGGAGCGCGAGAAAATTCACCATTGCATCGGGCAGATAGCCGAGGCGCTCGTACTCGGTCACCGACGTCATCCCGTGCCGCTTGCTCAACTTCTTCTTGTCGGTGCCGAGAATCAGCGGCACATGCGCAAACTCCGGCGGCGTCTGTCCGAGCGCCTGCCACAGCAGAATGTGCTTCGGCGTATTCGAGATGTGATCGTCGCCGCGGATCACATGCGTGATACCCATGTCGATGTCGTCGGCGACGACAGACAGGTGATAGATCGGCAAGCCGTTCGAGCGCAGGATAACGAAATCTTCCACCTGCGCATGATCGACCTCGATGTGGCCGCGCACGTGATCGGTGTACGACGTCTTCCCTTCCGGCACTTTGAACCGTATGGCAGGCTGCACACCAGATGCGTCGAGCCGCTGCTGTTCCTCGACGGAGAGATTCAGGCAGGTACGATCGTATTTCCAGCCGCCGCCGGCTCTCTCTGCTGCCTCACGTTTGTCCTTCAGCCGATCCGGCGTGCAGTAGCACTTGTAGGCGAATCCGCCCGCCAGCAGCTGATGCGCGACGGCTTGATGGCGCGCGAAGCGCTGCGTCTGAAAATAGGGCGCGTGCGGTCCGCCGATGCCGGGACCTTCGTCCCACTCGAGGCCGAGCCAGCGCATCGACTCGAGGATGCCGGACACCATCTCGTCGGACGATCGCTCCGTATCGGTATCTTCGATGCGTAGAATGAAGGTGCCGCCGTGCCGCCGCGCGAACAGCCAGTTGAAAAGCGCCGTGCGGGCGCCGCCGACGTGGAGATACCCGGTGGGAGAGGGCGCGAATCGAACCCGGGGGCGATTCATGCAGCAAATTCTATCGTCTGTCTACCGGGGGTGGCGGGTGCAGCCCTGGGACTGTCAAAATGGCCCACAGGTGCCGATAACATCCACATAGATATGTTCGGAGCCCAGCAAAAACCGACCGCACGGGCAGATAGCCCTGAACTGCAGCAGGCGCGCGCGAAGCTCGCCCAGCTCGAGATGCTGCTGAAACAGGGAAAGACCATCCTTCAGGACCTGCGCGCCCAGGCCAACGCCGCCATGAAGGAGCGGGATGACCTGAGCGGACAGCTCGACGTGTTGCGCCTGAAATTGGAGTCGGCTGTCGCCGAGAGGTCAGCCGATATCGCTGAAAAAGACGCCGCTGTGGCCGCGGCTGTTGCCGCGAAAGAAGCGGCCATTGCCGAGAGACAGGCGGCTCTCGCAGAGAAGAAGCGGCTGATGCCGCCAGGGAGGCGGCCGTAGACGCGAAGGACGCCGCTCTCGCCGACAAGGAAGCTGCTGTCGCAGAGAGGTCACTCGTTATCGCTGAGAAAGACGCCGCTGTGGCCGCGGCTGTTGCCGCGAAAGAAGCGGCCCTTGCCGAGAAAGAGGCGGTTGTCGCAGAGAAAGAAGCGGCTGATGCCGCCAGAGAGGCGGCCGTAGCCGCGAAGGACGCCGTTCTCGCCGACAAGGAAGCTGTTGCCGCCGAGAAAGAGGCCGCGGCGACCGAGCGGGATGCCGCCGTTACCCACCTGGAATCCGCCGTCACTCAGATAAGGGATATCACGGGCAAACGCGATGAGATGTCGTTGCTGTTGAGCGAGCTGCGCGCCGATCGCGATCGCATCGCCGACGAGCTGAAATCCGCAGAGTCGCGGCGCGCGGCGCTGGAGGACCAACTTGGCTCGGCCGCAGGAGACGTCGAACAGCTTCGCGCCGACGCCGAACGCGCGCGCACCCTCGCGCGCGAGATCGTGGAGATCTACAAGGCGTCGCCGTCTTCCTAATTGCCGGTCGCGTCCTTCACCATCTGCCCGTAAGGCACAATCTTCTCGTGAAGCGGCACGATGCGCTCGACGCGCAAGTTGCGCTTCTTGAGATCCTCGACAAATGGCCGCAGGAACATGTGGGGGCCTGCACCCGGTTCGTACACATCGATGAGGACCAGCGCGCGATCGCGCGGCACATACGCCATCAGCATCGTCTCCGAGTGCTCGCCAGGCGCGGCGTAGAGGTGCACCGTCATCGTCCCGTCCGTGATGACGCGTTCGTCGCCGACCGCTTCGATCTTCAACGGCTTCGGATTCTTCGCGAGCGCGTCAGGCACGCGCGTGTGCGGACGCTTGATCATCTCCTCGAAGAACGCCACGTTTCCCTGATGCGTGATGACCGTGAGCCCCTCGGACACCGCAGCCCGGATCCCGCCCGAATGATCGAAATGGTGATGACTGTTGACGACGTGCGTCAACGGTTTGTCCGGGCGCAGCTCGCGCGCTTTTGCGATCACCGCGAGCGCGCGGGCATCGTTCTGAGGCGCATCGATGAGCATCAAGTGATCTGAAAACTCCACGAGCGCGCTGTGATGCGATCCGCCCGCGAGAAGCCAGACTCCGCGCGACACTTCCTCGACCGTCACATTCGGAGGCTGCGGAACCGGCACTGAAGCTGAGGCGGCAGCAGGCGGCGCCGCAAGCTCGCCGGCGTCCGTGTCGACGGCCTGCTTCGTCACGCGCACGTCCGCGGTCGTGAAGTCATCGGTTTTCGTCGTGAGACGCGCGGGAAGCTGCACGCCGCCGACGCTCTGATAATCGGCGAACGTTGTGCTGATGATCACATCACCCAGGTTGACGTTGTTGGCGGCCGTGGTCACTCGGGTCGGCAGCTTCGTCGTCGCGTCGATGGCGAGCGTGAACGCTCGCCCGTCGGACGTGAGGACATCCACGATGGACTCGTCGCCTTCGGTGCGCGGGTTCGTCAGGCGCGCCGCCGGGTCGAGTGCCGCGCGCACCGCCGTGATGGGATGGCGCAGCAGTTCCGCGCGGCGATCGTCAGCCGCCGCCGCAGCCACTCGGCTCGCGGCGCCGTTCGCGCCCACGTTGTATCCGACCGCCTTGTCGATGCCCTGCACTTGCCGCTGCGCCGCAAGGCCCTGCCAGTAGGTGAATTTCGGCACGCGCGCGAGCTCGTGTGCGGGCGCGTTCTCCGGGCACGTCGATCGCACGTTTGTAGTCAGTGACCGCCCATGTCTGGCCGGAGGCGTCCGGCACAACATCCTGTCCGAGGTTGTACTGCGCGCCTTCGCCTTCGATGACGAGTGTCTTTACAGCCAGAACGTTTGTCGGCGCCCCCGAGAGCCGATGCGGCGTCGCGGACAACCCGCTGCTCCTCGGTCGGCTTCGCGCACGCGGTGACCATCACTACGATCGGCAGCAGAAGCAACGTCTGACGTGTCATGTGCCTCATCTCGACCGGGGATTATACTGTCCCCGGTTTTGAGCGATCTACTCTCTGTTTTCGCGTCCGATCTCCTGCCCATTTTCATGATCGCCGGCGCGGGCTTTGCCCTCGCCCGGTGGCTCAACGCCAGTGCCACCACGCTGACGCACGTCGTCTTTTATACGCTGCTGCCCTGCTTTGCTTTTCGCCTGCTGATCTCGACGGTCGCTACCGGGCGGCAGTTCGGACAGATGGTGCTGCTGGCCGTGCTCGTCATGGTGGCAATGGCGGCGGTCGGCGGCGTGATGTCACTGGCGCTGCGGCTCAGCCGCACGGAAGCAAGCGCGTTTCTTCTGGTGGTCATGTTCTCGAACGGCGGGAACTACGGGCTGCCGGTCGTATCGTTCGCATTCGGCGAAGAGGCGTTGTCGTATGGGACGGTATTTTTTCTGACCGGATCGGTGTTGACCAACACCGTCGGCGCCTTTCTCGCGGCCGCCGGCCGTCGGAACGTGCGCACTGCCCTGGCGAGCGTGTTGAAAATTCCGGCAATTTACGGCATTGCCGCAGCGCTCATCGTGCTCGCCACCGGTGTCGCCGTTCCGACGCCGCTGCTGCGGCCCATCACCATGCTGAGCGATGCGGCACTGCCGCTGATGATCCTCGTGCTCGGCATGCAGCTCGAGCGCGCGCGGCCACCCACGCGACCCGGGCTCGTCGCCGCGGCCGTCTGCGTGTCGCTGGTCGTGGCCCCGCTCGTCGCGCTCGGCCTCACGTCGTTGTTGAATGTTTCAGGTCCCGCGCGACAGGCGGTCGTCGTGCTCTCATCGATGCCGGTCGCCGTCGCGACGACTATTCTCGCGCTCGAGTTCGACGCATCGCCGGAGTTCGTCACGAGCGCGGTGTTTCTCTCGACGATCCTCAGCCCGCTCACGCTGACGCCGCTGATTGCGTACTTACGCTGAAGACCGTCGAGAGCGCATGTCTAAACGGTTGAGCTCCTGGCTATCGCGCAACCGGCTTGAAGTACGCAGCCACCGTTCGACCTGACGCGTCCCGGTGATACACCACCACGCGGCTTCGCGGATCGTCTTCCGAAAACGGGCCGTGTTTGGCGAGGCGAAGCGTCTTTGTTCCACCGCCTGCGAACGCGACCGTGATTCGCTTCTTGTCCCTGTCGACTCCGGTGACGATGCTCGCGTTGGGCGTCGCGTGGCTTGATGTTGGGACGCCCTTGACGACGTACTGCACGACGACCGGCGTGCCGCGCTGCAAGGCGTCGAGCGATGCATCGGTGTCGCTATCCTTCGCGTCGTTCGACTTGCGAGCGATGTGGTCGACAGCGTCGCCCGTCGCGACGAGGATTTTGTTCACGTCCGAGTAGAACTTGTCGACGCTGGTAGGAAGCGCGAACGTGCCGGTGACACCGGGAACACGCACCTGCCCGCGGGCCGTGAGCGGCGCAGAGATCAGCAGCGTCGCAACGATCAACGGAGTGGTCCACAAACCGGGATGAGTCCTCATATCTCCTCCCTTCAATGGCGGACGTACTTAGGGATCGAGCAACACGCGTTCCACGTCATTCGGTGGCGCACCGCTTGCAGCCGCCGTGTGCATGCGGATCATCACGAAAGCTCGTCTACTTTGGACCGCCGTCGTCATCCTGGTGCCGGTTCCTGTGCTCGCCGACGGTTACGTTACGCCCTGGGTCGGGTACAGCGTCGCCAGTAAAAACGACCATGGGCGCGGGGCGTTCGGCGCAGTCGCGGGGTACATGGGCGCAGGCGTATTTGGCTTCGAGGCAGATTTCGAATACACGCCCGACTTCTTCGGCTCTCGCAGAGAGTTCGGCAGCAACAACGCGATGAGCGCCATGGGCAATTTCATTCTCGGCGTGCCGATCGGTGGGACGGACGGCGCCGGCGTGCGCCCATTCGTGTCTGGCGGCGTCGGCCTGATGCGGACACACATCGAGGGCGGAGCTCTTCTCGACGCATCGCGGACGAACAACGCGTTTGGCTACAACGTCGGCGCCGGCATGATGGGCTTCTTCAATGAACACATCGGGCTCCGAGGCGACGTGCGATACATCGCGCACGCTGGACGACGTGAATCGAGGATCGGGTGTCGATCTCGACCCTGGCAGGCTCAGGTATTGGCGCGTCTCTGGCGGCGTGACGTTCAGATAGTCACAACATTTCGTGACCAGATTCCTATGCTCGTGCATGTCGCCTCAGTGCTCGTCCTGTCCATGGCGTTCCAGTCGCCGTCGACGGATCGGAGCCTCGCCGAGCAGTTGGCGCGGTCGGGACGAACCGTCGAAGCGCTCGACCTGTTCGAGCAGATCGTCGCCCAGGATCCCACCGACGTTGAGGCGCGGCTGTGGATCGCGAGGCTGCAACTGCGGATTGGACGAACGGAGGACGCCGAAGCTGGGTTCCGCTCGGTTCTTCTCGAACATCCCTCAGACATCGACGCGCGCATCGGTCTTGGCGCGGCGCTGACGAGGAGAGGCGCCTGGAGGGCAGCGCTTGTTGTTCTGCGCGAGGCGGAACCGCACGCAGGCGAGAACTCCGACCTGTTCGGCGCCCTCGCCCGCGCGTACCGGCGCGCGGGCGACGATCGCCGCGCGCTCGATTACTACCGGCGCGCGAAGGCGCTCGCGCCGGCCGATCCGGATCTGGTCGATGGGTTCGAAGCCACGGCTCAGGCGTATGGCCACTCGATCGCACTCGAAGGGTTCGGCGAGTCGGGCGCCAGCGATGCGCGATCAACGTCGCTGGCGGCCGCCGTGCGTGTCGTGCCGCGGCTGAAGGTCGAGGTCAGCGCGCGCACACAGCGCCGGGCCGGATCGTCCGATGCGCTGGGCGGAGGCGGCGCATTGTTCCGCGTCAATCGCTCGACAAACCTGGGTGTTCGCGTTGTCGGCGGGCCGGGAAATACTTCCCTGCCGAGGTCGGACCTGACGGCCGCCGTCGTGAAGTACGCCGGGGTGTTCGAGGTCGGGGCGAGCATCCGTCGCCTGTCGTACGCCGACGCGGACGTCCTCGCGGCGTCGCCGCTAATGGCGTGGGATACCGGACGCTGGCGTCTCGACGCGCGCTACACATACTCCCGGTCGACGTTCGATTCCACGGGCGACACGTCCCGCGATCACTCCGGATTCGTGCGCGAAACGTGGCGCGCCTGGCGCCGCGTAGACCTGAATCTCGCGTACGCATACGGCATTGAAAGCTTCGAGGACCTGACGGCCGATCGGCTTCAGGCCCTCGGCGCGAGGACGATCGCGGCCGGGCTGCGCATCCGCCTGCCATCGCTTTCGGTGGTGGCCGGCACATGGGAACACCAAAAAAGATCGAACGATTCGACGATCGACCGGCTCACGCTGTCGATCGTGCAATCCTTTCCATGACTCGCCTGTTCCTCGAGCTCGACCGCCTCGCGCCTCTCATGGTCTGGTCTGCGGTGGCGTTCGCCGTTGTGATGATCGCAGCCGTCGTGCTGGAGCGCGCGGCGTACGGATGGCGGCAAACAAGGAGCCGCTACCTCGCGCAGCGGTACGGCCCGCTCGTGCGGCGTGCGCTCGACGGCGATGAAGTGGCGCGACGGCAGCTCTTGGCAAGTCCCGCGCGGCATCGGATCGCTATCGCGTGGCTGCTCATCGCGCCGCTCATCGAGGACCGCGACCCTGCACGGATTGCCGCGACGCGCGCGATCGCGCAAGCGATGTCGGTACTTCCGCTCGCCGACCGCTACTTGCGGAGCCGGTTGTGGTGGCGGCGGGCGCTGGCGCTGCGCGCGCTCGGGCTCATCCAGGCCAGGGACTACACCGATCTGCTCGTCGACGCGCTCGACGATTCACAGCCGGACGTGCGGGCCGCGGCACTTGACGGCCTCACGGATATGCACGATCCGTCGGCTGTGCCCGCTATCGTTCTGCGGCTGCACGACACCTCCCTGCATCGCGGCCGGCGCGGCGCGGCGCTCAAGGCGTTCGGATCCACCTGCGAGCCGTTCCTGCTGGAGCTGTCCGAGGCCGACTCGGCACACCGCTTCAACTACACACGCGCGCTCGCCATCTGTGGTACTTCCCTGTCGCGGCCGGTTCTGTGCCGCTGGACCCGCGACACTCGCGTCGAGGTACGTGCCGCGGCATTCGAGGCACTTGCGTACGTGGGGCTCGACGATGATGCCGCACGTCTCGCCATAAAGGGTTTGGAGAGCGCCGACCCGCCGGTCAGAGCGATGGCCGCCTTCGCGCTGCGCGACTGGCAGGGTCCCGGCGACGCGGCCGCCCGTCTCGCGCGGCATCTCGACGACACGTGGGCGGTCGCCATCCGGGCCGCGCGCACGCTTCGGTCGATGGGTGACGCCGGTCTCGTCGAGCTGCAGGCGCGCGCATCGCGTCCGGACCTCGCCGGTCTGCTCGCGCGGCAGATGCTCTGGCAACCGGGCGCTCGAACCTGATGTCTGTTGCGCTCAGTGCGCTTATCGCCTTCAGTCTGCTGATCACCGTCTACTTCGTGCTGTGGAACGTGTCGCAGATCGCGATGAGTCCCCTCGCGGCGGTCGTCGTGTGGCGGCATCACCGGCGGCACACCCGCCGCGCCCGTCGCCCTGGCCGACGGCGTCGCGGTGCCGCCGCTCGTCTCGATCGTCGTGCCCGCCTATAACGAGGAGCTGACGATTGTCGAGAGCATTCGCGCGCTGCTCGCTCTCGACTACGAACCGCGCGAAGCTCGTCATCGTCAACGACGGGTCCTCGGATGGCACGTTGCCGCTCCTGCAGCGGACGTTTCAGCTCGTGCCCGCGCCACTGGCGTTCGTCCAGCCGCTGAACAGCCAGCCGGTACGCGGCATTTACCGGTCGATCAGTGAGCCCGATCTCGTGGTCGTCGACAAGGAGAACGGCGGATGCAAGGCGGACGCGGCCAACGCCGGCATCAACGCCGCGTCCGGCGCGCTCGTGCTGATCATCGATGCCGACACCGTGCTGGAGTCCGACGCATTGAGCCGCGCCGTGCTGCCGTTCCTCGAAGACCCGGTGACGGTGGCGGTCGGAGGCCAATGTCGGGATCGCCAACGGCTGTCGCATCGAGCACGGCCGCATCTCCGACGTGGCGCTGCCGCGCAACTGGTTCGCGCGGTTCCAGGTCGTCGAGTACATGCGCTCGTTTCTCCTGTTCCGGCTCGCGTGCGCCTCGCAGAATGCCTTGGTGCTCATCTCGGGTGCATTCGGCCTGTTCCGCCGCGACGCCGTCATCGCCGTCGGCGGCTACGACAGGAGCGCGATCGGCGAGGACATGGATCTCACGATCCGTCTGCAGCGGCACTTCCGCGAGCGGCGCGAGCCGTTCCGCATCGCGTTCGACCCCAACCCGCTCTGCTGGACGCAGGCGCCTGAAGACTGGCGGTCGCTGCAATCACAGCGCTGCCGCTGGCGCCGGGGACTGCTCCAGACGCTCTGGCGATATCGCCGGATGATTGGCAACCCCCGTTATGGCAAGGTGGGCGTTGTCGCGCTGCCGTACGTCGCGTTCTTCGAAGGGCTGGGGCCTCTGCTCGAGAGCGGCGGCTTTCTCGTGACGTTCCTGGCCGCAGCGCTGGGTTACCTGAATTGGGAGTACTTCGGGATGATGATTGCTGTCTCGGTGCTGTTCGGCGTCGCCGTGACGCTTGTTGCCGTCCTGCTGAGCGACGCACGAGAGGCCGACGGTACGTGCGACGGGGAGACCTGGCGCTTCTTGTAGCCGTCGCGATTCTCGAAAGCGTCGGCTATCGCCAGATAAATTCGCTGTGGGGATGCCTCGGGACCATGCAGGCGCTGACCGGAAAGGGCGGATGGGGCCCGATGAAACGCCGAGCGTTCCGAACCTGATCGAACTGCTTCCAAGATTCTCGTAGACTTACCAATACGGTTCCCCATGAACATCGCAGTCCCCGCCCGCCCGCGCGTCCTCCTGGCCGATGATCACATCGACTTTCTGAAAACGGTCAGCCGCCATCTTGCTCCCGCTTTTGACATCGTGGCTATTGCGGCCGACGGCCGTGAGGCGCTGGACCTGGCCAGGCGCCTCCGGCCCGACGTGGTCGTGCTGGACGTCTCCATGCCCGATCTCAACGGCTTCCAGACACTCGAGCAGCTCCGGCGAGATGGCCTGGAAACCAGGATCGTCTTCCTGACGATGCACTCGGATGATGAATTCGTCGCCGCGGCAATCAACGCTGGCGCGCACGGCTACGTGCTGAAATCGCGCATCCACTTGGATCTGATCAGCGCGATCGACCACGCCCTCGCGGGGCGCCTGTTCGTGCCATCACTGACCTCGCTCTCGGCTGTCGCAGGCGGCCGGCATACAGTCCAGTTCCATGCCAATGACAGCCTTTTCCTGGACGAGGTCAGCCGGCTTGTTGGTGCGACACTTCTGTCGGGCGAGCAGGTCGTCATCGTCACCAGCGAGGCGACGCGCATTGGCATCGCTCAGCGCCTGGGGGCGCGCCGGATGAACCTTGCAATACTGGCAGAGCGGGGACAGTACGTCGCGCAGGATTCCGCACTGGCCTTGTCACACGTGATGCGCGAAGGGAGACCTGACAAGGATCGCGTCGCGGAGATGATCCACGGCCTCGGCCAGTTGCGCCTGGCCGCCGCGAGTAGACCGCGAGGTCGTCTGACGATCTTCGGCGACATGAGCGCCTCCCTGTGCCGGAATGGCGACTTCGAGGCGGCGCTGGGGCTCGAACGAATGTGGCACGAGTTGACGCGCGCGCTGCCGTTTTTCACGATCTGCGGCTACCCGATAGACTGCTTCGAGAACTCAGAAGCCCTGAATCTGCTTTCGAACGTGTGCGCAGCGCACAGCGCAGTCACATTCGGAACGTCGCGCGGCGCTCGCGCGACATCACCTGAGGTGGACACATGAGCCTCGGCACTTCACCGCACCAGGAAATCGACGGGCTGCTCCGGCTAGTGGCGGACAGACTGCCGCTACTCGTCTGGATTGCCGACTCCGACAAACGCTGCACGTATTTCAACAAGCCCTGGCTCGACTTCACCGGGCGATCCCTCGAGTCCGAGATCGGCGATGGTTGGGCAGACGGTGTACACGCCGCAGATCTGCAGCATTGCCTGGACACGTACACCCGCGCCTTCGACCTCCGTGAACCGTTCATGATGGAATATCGGCTTCGCCGGCATGACGGCGAATACCGGTGGGTCCTCGATAATGCGGCGCCGCTGTTCGATCCCGACGGTTCGTTCGCTGGTTACTTCGGCGCGTGCGTCGACGTGACGGAGTTCAAGCGCGCTGAAGCCGAGCGCAACGTCGCCAACGATCGGCTCCGGCTGGCCATGGAATCGGGCAAGTCCGTTGGCTGGGAACGGGACCTCGAGACGAACCGCGAAACAATTTTCGGCGACCTGTCTATTATCTTCGGCATTCCTTCCAACATCTACGTCGGACACGTCGAAGATTTCCTCCGTTCGGTGCATCCAGACGACCGCGACCTGGTCTGGAAGGCCGCCAATGACGCAATGGAGGGCCGCTTACCTTACGTGGCGGAGTTCCGCGTGTTGTGGCACAACGGCACGGTGCGATGGGTGGCAGCCAAGGGCCAGTTCTACTACTCACCCAGCGGCGATCCGAAGCGGATGCTCGGCATAGCTGTGGACATCACCGAACGCAAGGACGCGGAGGAAACACTGCGGCGCAAGGAGATGGAGCTCAAGGAAGCCCAGCGCCTCGCCGGAGTCGGCGGCTGGCAGTGGGATCCGGATACTGACAAGGTCGTATGGTCCGAGGAGCTCTATCGCATCGCCGGCCGCGATCCACATTTGCCGGCCCTGAGCTACAAGGAACACCCAACGCTTTATACACGCGAGAGCTGGGACCGGCTGAGTGGCGCTGTCGAAACGGCCCTCTCCACGGGCGCACCCTACGAACTCGTTCTGGAGATGGTCCGCGCCGACGGCACTCACCGATGGGTAACGGCACGCGGCGAGGCCCAGCGCGATTCCGCCGGCCACGTCGCTGGGCTCCGCGGTACGGTCCAGGACATCACGGACCGCAAGCGTGCCGAAGAGGGGCTGTCCAACATGAGCGGCCGTCTCATTCAGGCCCAGGAGTCAGAGCGCGCCAGAATCGCCAGAGACCTGCACGACGACATCGGTCAGCGCCTCGCATTGCTAGCGATGGCGCTGGAACATGTGAAAGGACTGCAGCCGGATTCCTCGGGCGAGGCCCTCGGCTGCCTGGACGCGGTTCAGGAGCAGGCCACGGAGATCATCACCGCGGTGCAGGCGCTGTCACACGAGCTGCACCCGCCACGGCTACTGCATCTGGGCGTTGTGGCCGCAATGCGAGGTCTCTGTGGGGAACTCTCTGGGCAGAAGAACGTGGAGATTGATTTCCGCGACGAGAACGTTTCGGAGAGTGTACCGGCCGACGTGTCGCTCTGTCTCTTCCGGGTCCTCCAGGAAGGCTTGCACAACGCGGTGCGACACAGCCGGGTCCGGCATTTCGATGTGCATCTTCGCGGAACCGGGGACGCCGTCCATCTCACCATTCGTGATGAAGGCGTTGGCTTCGACGTCGATGCGGCGAGTCGAGGCCTGGGGCTCGGCCTGACCAGCATGAAGGAACGTCTGAAGCTGGTAGGTGGCGAGCTGGTCATCGAGTCGCAATCGAAACGCGGCACTACCGTTCTGGCCCGCGCGCCGGTTCGGCAAAGCTAGGGCGGAAGTGACACTCGTGGGCGCCATCTGGTCTCGCTCCCTTCGCGGGTTCGACTGCAGGCCATCGTCCTCCCGGCATGCCTTGTTGTGGCGCAGCTGTGTCTCTTTGGACCCCAGACGATCTACGTGGGCAACGTGGCCGAATTCAGCGCGCCATTCTGGACGCTTGTGCGTCCGCTCGTCGTCGCTGGCGGCGCACTCGTGCTGGCATTGGCGGTTGTCGGTCTCCTGATGCCCCCCAAAACATCCCGGTACTACATCGCCCTGCTCTTCGGCGTTGGCCTTGCTTTGTGGATTCAGGGCAATTTTCTGGTCGCGGACTATGGCGTGCTCGATGGCGGGGAAATCGACTGGACGATCGAGTCGTGGCGGAATCCGCACGAGATGGCGTTGTGGATTCTCGTGCCGCTCCTGTCGATTGCGGCAGCACGGCATGTCGCGCCGATCGCGCCGTTCGCCAGCGCGGCATTGCTGACGCTGCAGACCGTCGTCCTTCTGGCTTCGGCGCTGGACAACGATGCCCGCGCGCACGCGGAATGGCGCGGACCATCGGACGCGATGTTCGACCTGTCGCGCACGAAGAACGTGATTCACATCGTGCTCGACGGTTTTCAATCGGACGTGTTCGACGACATTCTTCGGGACGATCGCGAGCGACTCGACAAAAGCTTCAGCGGCGCGGTCTTTTTCGCCGATCATGCAGGCGCGTTTCCGACGACGATTGCCAGCATTCCGGCAATGCTCACTGGGGACACTTCTTATAGGAATGAGCAGCCTCTCCAGAGTCACATTCGGGACCGCTTCGACGCCGGCTCGCTGTTCAAATCGCTTCGGGCCGCGGGACACCGTGTCGACAACATCACGACGTGGCAGTACGACAATTCTTCGGAGACTCGCTTCTTCTCGATTCGGCGCCCGTACATGGGTTATCGCGAGTACACGCGGTTTGCCGCCTGGGAGCTTGCCGATCTGTCGTTGTTCCGGCATGCGCCTCACGTCCTGCGCGAGGGAATCTACAACGATCAGAAGTGGCGCCTCCAGCAGGTATTCGGACCACGCGACACGAGCACTCGCCGGTATCACTCGGGAAACGGCGCCGCCGTTCTCGACGAGTTCGCACGGCGGTTGACTCCGGCGGTGGACGGCCCGCTGTACAAGTTCATGCACGTCGGCATTCCCCACCTGCCGGTCGTGCTCAACGCAAACTGTGAATTCATCGGTGCCGTTCGTTCTCCTGATCGCGCGGCGTACAGGGGTCAGGCGCGATGCGCCGTGACGAAGGTGACGGCGATCCTCGATCGACTGAAAGAACTCGGGCTGTACGACAGCAGCCTGATCGTCATCTCTTCGGACCATGGGATAGGCCACACATCGCCGCGTTTCACCCACGAACAGCACGTGCCTGCGGGCGCGCTTTCACGGTTGGCCGGCAAAGCGCTGGCGCTGCTGATCGTCAAGCCGCCCAACGGCCGCGGGCCCGTTCGAATCTCGTACGCGCCGACGACGATCAGCGACGTTCCGGCCACCGTCATGGATATCCTCGGACATCGCCACAATCTGCCTGGCGAACCGGCGCTGAGGCTCGCGGAGAACGCGCC
The DNA here is from genome assembly GCA_963730445.1 of Vicinamibacterales bacterium. Taxonomy (GTDB): domain Bacteria; phylum Acidobacteriota; class Vicinamibacteria; order Vicinamibacterales; family JAMQPK01; genus JAMQPK01. The sequence goes on from CAVSRX010000001.1 coordinate 43,480, forward strand.
GCGCACGCGCACGTTCGCGATGTATGACTGGGAAGGTTGGACCACGCCGTTCTTCGATGCCCTGGATGTGATGGAAATCAACGGCCGGGTGCTCGACGGTGACAGCTGGCGTCTGAAAGCATCGTTCTATGCGCCAGATAAAGGCGAAGAGGCACGCGCCCGCGGACTGTATCGGCAGCAACGAAATGCTCGAGGTGTTGTGTACCAGTGGGGGAGCCCCCACATGTTTCTTCATGCTCCCTCCACGGCACGGTCGTTCGAAGTGACCGTCAGATCGATCGCCGATAAAGCGCAGACGGTGACCGTTTTGGTCGACGATCGCGTGATCGAGCGACTCACACTCAGCGATCACCGGTGGGTTACGCTCAAACAGACCTTGCCGGTGGTTTCAGACAGGTCGAATCTCTGGATTGCCCTCACCGTCGATCCGTCGTGGAAGCCGCGCGGGTCCCGCGAGCTTGGAGTGATGGTCCGCGATCTCAAGTGGATGAAGTGAGTCGATAGTGAGCGGCTTGCGCAACGCGACCGACTGGCCGGCCGAGCCGTAGCCGCGCCGCAGTTCGGCGGAGCGTTCGGTGTGCTAACCCGAGACAAGGGTAACACTCCATTCCGGAGACATAGGTGACACTTTGCCCCTTCAAAGGGGGCCGGCCATGCCGTGGAAGGAGTGTCACATCGTGGATGAGCGTCTTCGATTCGTCGCCCGGCTGTTGGACGGCGAGAAGATGGCCGGGCTGTGCAAGGAATTCGGGATTTCCCGGAAGACCGGCTACAAGATTTACGACCGCTACAAGGATCATGGGGCGCTGGGGCTGACCGATCGGAGTCGGCGGCCCTATCGGCACGCGAATCAGCTGCCGCTGCCGATCGAGGCGCAGATCGTGCGCTTGAAGCGGGAGTATCCGAGCTGGGGCGCGCCGAAGATTCGCGAGCGGCTGCGGCGAAGTATCCCGACCTGCGCTGCCCGGCGATCAGCACGGTCCATGCGGTCCTCGATCGCATGGCCTGGTCGAGCGGCGGCGTGCGCGTCGCTACAAAGCGCAGGGGCACGGCGCTGTCGCGGCCGCTGCAGCCGAATGAGCTGTGGTGCGCGGACTTCAAAGGCGAATTCATGCTCACCGATCGGCGCTACTGCTTCCCGCTGACGATCACGGATTTCGCGACGCGCTATCTGCTGCGCTGCGAGGCGCTCGCGTCGACCAAGGAAGGCCCGCCTTCACGGTCTTCGAGCGCGCCTTCAAAGACTTCGGCTTGCCGCGTCGCGATTCGCACCGACAACGGCATTCCCTTCGCGCTGCGGCAATGCGCTGTATGGCTGACGCGGCTGTCGGTGTGGTGGCTGCGCCTCGGCATCGGCTCGAGCGGATCAAGCCCGGCCATCCCGAGCAGAACGGCCGACACGAGCGCATGCACTGACGCTGAAACGCGAGGCGACCAAACCCGCGTCGCCGAATTTCCTGCAGCAGCAAGCGCGCTTCGATGCCTTCGTCGCGCGCTACAACGAGGAGCGGCCGCACGAAGCGCTGGACATGCGCGTGCCGGCGGACGATTACCGTCCGCTCGCCGCGGCCGTATCACGGCCTCGGCGAGCTCGAGTATCCGCTGCACGATTGGACCGCGATCGTCACCACGTGCGGGCGGATCTGCTACGAGAAACGGAAGGTGAATCTGAGTACGGTGTTTGCCGGCCAGAAGGTCGGCGTGGCCCAGGTCAGCGAGCACATCTGGCTCGTGAGCTTCATGGACTACGACTTGGGGTACTTTGATGACGAGACGTGCCGGCTGGAGCCGATCGAGAATCCGTTTCGGCCGAAAGTGTTACCCATGTCTCCGGAATGAACTGTCACCTATGTCTCCGGAATAGACCCGGCGAAGGCTGGCGGTGAGGCAGGGATTCGAACCCTGGGTAGAGCTTTTAGGCCCTACAACGGTTTAGCAAACCGCCGCCTTCAGCCTCTCGGCCACCTCACCGCAGACGCTAAGTGTACGTGAAATCAGCACTTGCCAGATCCAATTTTCTCAGTGGCTCAAGCGGCTGCCGGGCCGGAGTGGAACGATTGCCTCGAGCCTCGTCCCCGCGCCGATCCTGGTATGAATGGTTAGAGTACCGCCGAGCTGCTCTATCTGTTCGGTCATGCTGCTCAAGCCGAGGCCGCGCCCACTCGCAACTTCGACATCGAATCCCGCGCCATCATCGGCGATCGTCAGGACCATCGTGTCCGCGCTCGCGCTCAAGTCCACCGACATTCGTGCGCCTCACTGTGCTTGACGGCATTCCGCACGGCCTCTTGCACCACTCGAAACACGCACGTGGTGAGCTCTTGCGGCAGCGATAAAGGAATGTCGCTGTGTCTGAATGTCACCGAAAGATCGGAGCGGGAAAAATCGCGTTGAAGGCTCTCGAGCGCGGCGACCACGCCGATCAGGTGCGCCCTTCCGGGGTGCAATCGATGTGACAGAGTCTGAAGCGCCTCGGCGATCTGCTGCGTGCGCTCGAACGCTTCCCATGCGAGCGGCGTCACGTCTTCAGGTTGGTTGTCGGCGCGTGCGAGCGCCGCGAGATCGATAGCCAGAATTGCCACCCGCGGGCCCACATCGTCGTGCAGCTCGCGCGCGATCGAGGTGCGCTCGGCGTCCTGGGTATCGTGCACACGCTGGTTCAGAAGCCGATTACGGTCGTCGCTCGCGTGGAGCTCGGCCACCGTGTCGCGCGTGCGCGCTTCAGCACGCCGTCTCTGCTTCCTTTGCATGAGCAGCCCTGCGATGAGCAGTGATTCCCCCAGTGCGATTGCCATGACACCCAACGCATACAGTTTGTAGCGATCCCACAGGCCCGGTTCTCGAAACACGACTCGCGTTCCTGCAGGAACGCGCGATTCGCTGATGTGCCAGCGGCGCACCTGGCGCCAATCGACCTGCCTGATATTCAGATCGATTTCCCTCAGCGGGATGCTGTCGGCCCGTTCTCCTTGTAGTACGCGGAGCGCCAGACCGGCAACTGCGGAGACCTCCGCTTCCTGGCTTTTCAAGCTGCCGCCGACGATGCCGTGGCCCATCGCGGAATCGACCCAGGAATATGTGGGCGCCCTGGCGACCGCCGCAACTCTGTCCAGATACATCAGCGGATGAACGGCGTCGCCGGAGCCATCGCGATTGACGACGAGGTAATAGACGATGGAATGATCGGGCAACGTCGCGAGCTGCGACTCCAGTTGAGGAGTGGTCAGTCCCGATAGATGGCTGATTGACAGTCGATGTTCGAACGGCCGAAGCTGGGCCTCTGCCGCTTTGGCGAAAGAGGCGTCATTGCCGGCGCCGGTGACGACGAACACGTTCCGCGTGTCAGGCTGCAGCTCCAGGGCCAGTGCGATCGAGCCGCTGAGATTCAGACCCGCCCTCACTCCAGTCGAATTCGCAATGGGGTGCGTGGCAGGATCGCTTGAAAAAAACACCACGGGCGTCTCGGGAAAGAGCGCGCTTCGATTCCTCTCGGTGAAGCCCAGCGCAATCTCACCCATGGCGATCACCACGTCGAACCGGTGGTCGCGGTATTTCAGCCGAAGAAAATCGTAGAAGGCCTGTTCATTGAATTGATTGGAGAATCTTGACTGCTCGATGTGTTCGGAATAGTAGTCGAGACCTTCCGTCAAACCCTGTTCGAGAATTCGCGGTATGTCGCGGTCACCAACAACGGCAATCTGCGCGTCGCGCCGCGTCGAATACAGAACGAGCACGTCTTTCTGGCGGGCCTGCGACCAAGCGACGTCTTCTGCGATGACGACCGTACACATAACGACCGTCGATGTAACACATCGTAGGACTGCGCGATGCCCGTACTGGAGAACCATCCGGCGCTCGCCGGCCCTGTTTATTGCACACAAGCAAAGGGAAGGGAAGTGATAACTCGATTCGGGCTGTGACGGGCCAGGCTCCGGTGATGCTCACACGATGTGATGCTTCACCGCATATTGGATGAGCTCCGCCGTCGTCTTGACTTTGAGGTGACTCATCATCTGGTACTTGTGAAACGCGATCGTCCGCGGTGTGACGTTCAGGACTGCCGCCACCTGCTTCATCGAATGTCCTTCGGCGATCAGCTGCAGGATTTCACGCTGCCGCGACGTGAGCTCCACGGACCGCCGATCGGTGCGCAACAATGACCCCACTAACTCCCTGGTGAGGAGCGGTGTCACGTACGATCGCCCCTCCATTACCTCGCGAATCGCAGTCGACAACTCGGTCGCGGCCGAACGTTTCAACAAGTAGCCCGAGGCCCCGGCGCGAAACGCCTCTGCCGCGAGATCAGGGTCCTCGTGCATGGTCAGGAACACCAGTTTCGCCGTTGGAAGGATTTGTGGGAGGCGGCGTGCCGCATCAAGGCCGTTCAGCTCCGGCATGCCGATGTCGAGGAGAATCACATCAGGCGCGAGTTGCTCCGCGGCAGCCATCAAGGCGCGGCCGTCATAGACGCGCCCGACGATAGTGCACTCATCGGACAGCAGCCTCTCGATGGCCGCGAGGAACAGCGCGTGATCGTCAGCCAGCAATACGCGTGGACGTCTCATACCAGAGACCGACGCACTTTAATCCTCAAATCCGTACTCAGGGTAATCGGCCCCGCCGCCATGGTCAACGGCGTTGTGGGTCTAGAACATGTTTGTCTCATGTGCGCCCTGCGGAGTTCGCGACGAATTCAGCAATCGTCCCTCTCAAGACGCCACGAGAGTGCCGTACAGTCCGCTGCTGTGCTGTAAGAAGAGAGCTCGAACGTCTCCGCGTCTGTAGTGCTCCCTTGCACGCACATTTCGCGCCTTTGTGACGCGGGGAACGTACAAGCCGATTCGTGACCTGCGCACAATCGACGCTCCGGAACTGCGGACGGACCTCCGACCGTTCGGAGCGCCACGACCGCGAACCACGCCGATCCGATTGACGAGCACAGTAAATCCTTTGAGATCCGAGCGCCGCGCTGTGGAATCCCCGCAGCGATTGAGGCACAGCCCTTGCCCCGCAGAGGTGGAATGCCAGCGCGTCGTGTTCCCAAAATCAAGGACCGCGTCTACCACGACGGACACCCGCTTCATCAGCTGGGGTATCTCCAGGTAAAGCTGATCTTGCGCGGCAGCCGGTTTTCCTCGTCGCAGGACCTCCGTAACTTCAGCCGGTTTGTCGCCCAGGCGGCGCGCAAGACTGGCGTCGGTTTCGACAGCGAGGGTTTTGACAGGACCAGACCTCGCATACGTGAGGTGTTGTTCCTCGACACGCCGGATTTCCTGCTCTATCGAAACGCCTTTATCCTGCGGCGGCGATTCGAGTACGAGGACGGTTTCCTCGTCGGCGACCCGGAGATCGTCTTCAAATACAGGCATCCGAATGTGCAGCAGGCTGCCGAAGTCGACGTGCGGCCGCAGGTGGCGGGCGACTACCGGGTCAAGTTCAAAGCGGAGGCGCTGCCGTTGAAACATCGTCTCGGTGGATTCCGCATGCTGTTCTCTCACAACATTCAGTTCCCGTTGAGTGCGGTGCGGCAAGTCGATCGCCGGTCGATGGCGACCGTACTCGAGGTGCTCCCCGCGCTACAGGCGCTGAAGCCCCCCGGGACGGGACGCATCGAGCTCGTGAACAACGCGGCTGTCGAGGAGATTCTGGTCACGATCGGCCACCTTCATTTCGGCAAACATGTCGGGGCCAAGGCGAGCGTCTCGCTGTGGCGCACGCGCGGCGACCTTCAGCAGCTCGTCGGCGAATTCAGTTTTCAGATCAAGCTCAGACAATCCGTGGAGCTTCCCGACAAAGTGGTCAGGCGCTGCGAGAAGTTTTTTGTCGAGCTTCAACGAGGGACGTCGACATGGATGGCACCCGGGACCACCAAGACCGGCACCGTGTATGCCCTCAAGGCGCACGCGCCCCGCTCGCATGAGTAACGGTGTCCCGGCTGTGCAGAGATTCGCCGAGCTCGATCTGCTGGGTCTCCGGTTCGCCATCAACATTTTCATTGGGACGACCGTCCTCTGGCTGCTGATTCGCTCGTTCGAGCTGGATCCGATCTGGGCGATCAGCTCGATGATCGCCGCGAGCGAGCCCAAAGTACCAGAGGCGCTGAAATTCTTTCGGGGACGGCTTCTCAACGCCGGGGTGGGATGCGTCACCGGTCTGGTGATCCTGTTCGTCGGTGGCACCAGCGAGTGGAAGATCCCGCTCGCGCTCTCGACGAGCGTCCTCGTTTCAGCCTACATCGTGCGTGTTCCCGTCATGTGGCGGCAGGCGCCCATCACCGCGACGCTCGTCGTCGCAGGCGGAGTGATGGACTCCTCCAAGATGCACGGCGTGCAGCAGGGCCTGACGAGAGTCGGCGATGTGCTGCTGGGCTGCCTCGTCGGCCTGTTGGTGACGTTCTCCATGTCGAAGCTGTGGCCGTTAGCCAACGCGGAGGACGTGAGTTAGCGGAGGTGTTCTTCGGGCGGGGCGCTCGAGTTCGCCGCGCATGCGACGCCGGCATCCGCCGCCGGCCGGTTCTCCAGCGCGTTGCGGATCCGCAAGGCGTGCGCCTCGGAAAATTCCAGCGTCTGCGCTTCGATGCGTTGCATCTCGCGGCGATCCCAATGGCACCTCATGAGTCCGACTGGCGCTCGCACGCCGCGTCCCAGCAGCAGATGGCCCGTCTCGTGCGCCATCACGAACGCAAGTAAGTCGCTTTCATTCCTCCCGCCTTCGCGAGCGATCTGATGCACGCGCTCGTACATCACGTACGCGATTCGGCCCATTCCACCATCGCCCGGCACGACCGCATACCCGAGGACGCCATCTGGAATGCTGCCACGCTTTGCCATCTCATCTGTCTTGATGATCACCGCCAATTGCGCCATCCGCGCCGGTGGCCTGATGTCCTCCACGTCCGATTGCGCTCGACGAACGGGCTGCTGCACGGTGGGGAGCCATTCGAGCCGCACGCCGATCTTCTCGTATACCCGTGCGACGAGCTCTCTCGAGCGCAACAGCTGCACGGACTGCACGTGTGCGTAATCGTGGATCTGCGCGGTGACGGCGAGCTCGCGATCGCTACATGCAGGAGCCGCGCGCACATGCGTCGCCCACATCACCATCGTCCCCAGCAGCAACATCAGCATCACACGCATCACGGCTCACCCTGCCGTCGATGCGAGGCTGCAAGACGAACGCCGCGTACTGCGTCACAACAATTCGCTGCGGGTCACCGCCGCCCGCGATCTGATCTCGGCAATTGCTCACGTCACACATGCGAAGCGGAGACAACACGCCGAATGTGACGGGGCGAATCGCGCACTGCTGAGAACGGAGCGTCCAACGTTCGAGGTTCGAGTGACAACCCGCAGTGATCGATGCGCGGTACATGACTTGCTCCATTCCGCGACGTCGATGACGATGTTCCTCGTTTCGCTCGCCACGGTGGCCATGGGCGCTCGTCTTAGCGCCACCATGCCACCCTCACGCCACCGTCATGGTGCCGCCGGCGGAACCATCGCGACGATCCGACTCGGATCGCGTTCGCGGTGTGGCGGCACCGGCCTCCCATGGCAGTGGCGTGAGCCTCCTCTCAGATGATCCCTTCGCGTACCGCAAACTGAATCAGCGCCGCACTGGATTTGAGATTGAGTCGGCGCATGAGGCGGTATTTGTGAAAGGCGACGGTACGCACGGAGACGTTCAGGATGGCGGCGGCCTCCTTCATCGAGCGTCCTCCGGCGAGGAGCTCCAGGACCTCGCGCTGGCGCAGTGTGAGCTGATGCTGGTGGGTGCTACCGGCCGGAGCCAGTGCCGCCAGCGGCGGCGGGATCACTGGTAGGAGTTGGCGTGACGGAACTGCGATCGCGCATCGCTCTACGAATCGCTGACTGAAGTTCCCTGCCGGCCGAGCGCTTTAGGACAAACGCTGACGCGCCGACACCGTATGCGGCGGCAGCCACGTCGGGGTCCTCGGACGCCGTCAGGAAGATGAGGCGCACCCCTGGCACGCGCCGCCGGATCTCGCGAGCCGCCTGCAACCCGCTCATGGAAGGCATCATGACGTCCAGAATGACAATATCGGGATCGAGCTGCTGCGCCTCTGTCAGGAACGCCCGCACGCTGGTGTAACTGCCGACGATGTGGCCGTCAGGCTCCAACAGTCTTCCCAATGCAACATTGAACAGCGTGTGATCGTCGACGATGGCGATACGCGGCTTCATACACTCTTCCTAGGCCCTGGGGACTATATATACTAGACAACGCCACTGCGGACGTGTTCGTTTCATCTAGTTTTGTAAAGTTGGGAACAGGTCGTGTTCGCGAACGGGCTCAAACGGCGAGCGGACTGGGGGCGTCCAGGCGAAACTGTCCCGCATAGAGTCGCGCGTACAGGCCGCGACGAGCCATCAGCTGAGCGTGCGTCCCCTGCTCGGTGATCGTGCCCTTGCTCAACACGAAGATCACGTCCGCGCGATGCACCGTCGTAAGCCGGTGCGCAATGGTGATGGACGTGCACCGGTCCATCAGGTGCGTCAGGCCGTCGAAAATGAGCTGTTCGGATTCGGAATCAAGCGCCGCTGACGGCTCGTCGAGGAGAAGAATGCGCGTGTCGCGGATGATGGCGCGCGCGATGGCGATCCTCTGGCGTTGGCCGACCGAGAGCGTGTCGCCGCGATCCCCCACAATCGTGTCGTAGCCGTTCGACAGGCGTTCGATGAAGCCGTGGGCGTTCGCGCGAACCGCCGCCGTGACCACGTCTTTGCGCGATGCCGACGGCTTTCCATACGCAATGTTGTCGGCGATCGTCGCGCGAAAGAGGACCGGCTCCTGCAGCACGAGGCTGACCTGTCCGCGGAGCGACGACAACGTGTAGTCCCGCACGTCGCGACCGTCGATGTCGACCGCTCCCCCGACGACGTCGTACAGGCGCGGTATCAGGCTGAGCAGCGTCGACTTGCCGGCCCCGCTGACGCCGACGAGCGCGGCCCGCTGTCCTGGTTCAACCACGAGGCTGACGCGGTCGAGAATCGGCGATTCGGCCTGGTAGCCGAACGATACTCCCGTGAACGCAATGCGGCCGTCGAACCGCCGCGCCGCCCGCGCGCCAGGCAGATCGCGCACGCGGCTCTCGACCGCGAGAATCTCGCCGACACGTTCGAAGGCGACCGAGGCTTTCGCCAGCGTGTCCGCCATCTTGGAGAGATTCCTCATGGGCTTGTACATCCGTTCGAGGTAGAAGACGAACACGAGAAGCCCGCCGACGGTGAGTCCGCCGGCCAGCACCAGTCTGACGCCAAACCAGAGCACGAGTGCGGTTCCAACCGCGATGAGCACATCGACAAGTGGCGACAGCAGGGCCTTCAGGTGGCGCGCTCGCAGCGTGAGATCGGCTCTCGCCCGGCTCGCCCGGTCGAAGCGGCGCTCCTCGAATTCCTCGCGCGACAACGTCTTCACGACGCGCGCGATCGACAACGACTCCTCCGCCACCGACGCAAGCTCGCCGTCCTTTTGTTTGACCGCGCGGGCGGCCGTCTTGATTCTGCGCGAGAGCCCGTTGACCAGCACGAACAGCAGTGGCGCAATCGACAGGCCGATGAGACTGAACCGCAGGTCGAGCCAGAACATCACCACGAGCATGCCGACAATGGTGATCACGTCGAGCGCCATTCCGAGTACGGCCGACGTGATGAAGGACTCGATGGCCTCAATGTCGCTGGTAAGACGGACGACCAGGTCCCCCGTCCGTTGTTCTTCGTGGAACGACACCGACATTCGCTGTACGTGGTGATAGAGCACCCGGCGCAGATCGCAGCCGACCTCGGTCCCGACGGCCGTCGACAGCGACTTCTGCACGTACGAGCTCGCCGCTCCGAGGCTGGCGATCGCCACGACGGCCACCGCGGCCGCGCCCAGGAGATCTACGCCGCCGCTGGCGCTCGCTCCCCATGCAGGCAGCCAGGACGGTGGAGGGCTCGATCCGATGACGTGGTCGAACACGATCTTCAACGGCCACGGCTCCAGCAGAGCGGCCGCGCTCTCAACGAGCATCGCCGCAAACGCCGCCGCCAGCGATTTCCAGTGCGGCGCCAGCAGGCGCGTCACGCTGAGGCGGGGCGACGGCGGCATGTCCGGTCCGGAGTGGCGTGACCCAGCACGTTCGCGAGCTGCCAGAACGCCTGAACCCGCCGGATGAAGTGTCGCGGCTTTTCGTGGTAGAGCCGGGCGCCGTGCGCAGCGGCACGGCTCCGCAGCTCGGCCTGGTACCGCTTGATGATGCGAAGCCGCCGCGCGGTCTCCTGCCGCGAGACGAACGGATCCGCGCTGAGGATGGTGCGGAGCAGCGCGAAGTTGTGATATTCGCCGAGGCATTCGTCCAGCGCTTCGAGACGGCGCTTGTAGCGCGCGAGGCGATTGCCGCACCGCCGCTCGATCAGACGCACGTGAAACCAGTGCTCCTTCACGCGCCGCCGCCACGTGTGGTAGTTGTCGGCCGTCGGGTGTTCGAGAGTGATCGCCATCGCTCGTCTCGCCCGCCGAAAACTCGTTTCGAGGCCGTACGCGATGGACCGGAATCCTCCGCCGTTCAAGTCCCAATCCCTCACCCGGGCGCGTTCCGTCTTCAGCGTCTGCCTCGCCCTTTGCAGCACACGCTCCACCTTGGCCTTGCGATCGGCCCTGGCCTCGCGCTCGACGAGCCCTGCGCGGATGGTGGCGAAAACCGGCGGCGAGAAATCCTCGCGGTACTTCTCGGCCATCTGATCGAGTGCGTGGACGACCCCTTGTCCGTCGGCGATCGGCGCAAGCAGGCGGATCGTCTCGCGGAGGCGTTTGTTGAGGGGGCCGAAGGCGCCGCCGAGTCCTGGACGCACCAGTCGAATCAGCGCGCGGATCTTTTTGACCCGGCGCCGGGCCTTGTGAATGGCGGCGTCACCCGACGGGTTGCCGATATCGGTCAACTCGGTATCGGCCGCCTCGAACTGGCGGAGCACAATCTTCGTGATCTGCTTGGTGACTGGCTCGTGCGGTTTCAGACAGAATCCCACGGGGCCTCCCGTTCCACACTCGGTCCTGATTCATGAGACGCATGCGGCGTCGTGGTATGTGGCGCGTATCGGCCCACCCCCAACAGCCGCGCGACGGCGAAGGTGATGGCGGCACCGGCGATCGTCGCAAGCGCCGCGATGGTGATCTGGTCGCGAACCGGCCCTAGCGGGATCAGCTCGGCCGTGTAGACGAGCGCAAACATGAACCCGCTCGACGTCGCGAGCGCCATCACCACGAGCTCAGGCCAGCGCACGCGCCGCGGGAGATGCATGCCGACCGCCGTCGCGAGGGCAATCGCCGCCAACACGCCAGCGGGCCGGCCGACGAGCGCGGCGCTGAGGAGCGCCCAGGTGCCGGTGTCCCATTCCTCGAGCACGACGCCGGCGTTCACGAGGCCGAAGAAAAACAGGATCAGCTGGACGAGCGTGTTCCACTCGTGCTCGAAGTGATGGACCGCATCATCGTCGGGAGGAGACGCGAAGAGATCAAGGTTGCGGGGTTCGTGAGGCAGCAGCGGCACGATCGGCAGAAAGGCCAGCGCCGGATGCAGCCCGATCCAATAAAACGCCCACCAGCATGCGGTTCCGCACAGCGCGAGGTACGGCCAGAACGTCGGGACTTTCCGAGCGCGCAACAACAGCGCGACACCGACCGCCACGAGAACCAGAACTATGCCGGCCGTTCGCGTTTCGAGCGGCGGCCCCTGCAGGGCAATGATGAGCATCCCGAACACGTTCGTCGCAATGCCGAGCAGCAGTACGAATGGCAGCAGCGCGGTGCGCCGGTCAATGGACTTGACCACGTAATACGCGAGGGCGATGTCGATCGCGCATGCGACCGGCCAGGCCTGCGCGAGCACAAGCTGATGGCTCAGACCTACGTAACTGCGGAACACCACTGCCGCGCCGACGATGCCCCCGCCTGCCGCGACGATGGGCAGGCCCCAACGCCGCCATGAGTGAAGCGCGCCGCCGGCCATGACCGCCTCCACGATCTCCTGGCCGATCAGCGCGAAAAAGAACGCCATGCCCACTTCGTTGACGAGAAATCCGAACGACTGCGCGAATGTGAAATAGCTCTGCGGGGCGATGTTGGCCCAGGCGAGGGCGAGTCCGGCACCGATCGGGAACAGCAGAAAGTGCTCGGTGCAAAATTCAAATACGCCGGCGGCACGGCGCGGGTGCCGGCTGTGCCGCACGACGATCGGATGGTGTCGCAAGGCGTGGTTTTTCATATCGTCCCCGTTTCATTCCCTCAGCCTGCGACGGATCGTGCCGGAATCCACGACCGCGCCCGTCCTGGTCTTCGCCTGGAAGCGCATGTCATCACCATCGACGTCGACGAGCATGAACGTCTGATCCGCGTCGAACGACGCCGCGGTCGCGTCGCTCGGCCTCATGTCGCCTGAGCGCAGCTGGCCTGCTGAACCGCTGACGAAGTGCGTAATCCCCTTCTGTGGCTTGACTCGCTCGTACACGTGGTCGTGGCCGGCGAACACGACATCGACACCGTGCTTGAGGAACAGCGGCTCGAGCGCGACCCGCAGGGAAACGTTCCCGCCGTGGCGGCCGGCATGGGAGTAGAGCGGATGATGGAAGAAGCACACCTTCCAGTCCTCGCGAGATTGCTTGAGCTGTTCGTCAATCCACGCGAGTTGTGCCTGGTCGAGCAGGTTGGTGTCGAGCGCGAAGAAGCGCACGTTTTTCCGTGCGAACGTGTAGTACCGCTCCCCGTCCATGCTGAATGGTTTGTAGAAGCGGTTGTCCTGATTGTCGTGGTTGCCGAGCGACGCGTAGAACTTCACGCCGGCCTGCAGCAGCGACGCATACGGGCGCTCGAACTTCTGGATGAAATCCGACGGTCTCTGGCTGCCGTACATGTTGTCCCCGAGCATGATCACGAACTCGAATGGAAACGGCGCGTGCGCGTCAGCCATCTGCCGGCCCACCGCGTACTGCGACGCGGTTCCAGTCCCGCTGTCGCCGATGACGGCGAATTTGACGGAATCGGAATTCCCCGGGAGCGACACCTCCTGCGCCGGCGCGACGGCGGCAATCGCCGCGGCAGCGAGGACCAGCAGAAGCGGCAGCCGCTGAAGCACGGTCACTGTCTTCTCGCCTCCTGCGGGCCGGCCGCTGCAATCTGCCGAGCTTTCGCGATCCGGCCGTGCAGCACGTCGAGGAACCGCGCCGCCACGTCTGGCTGATAGCCTCCCGCGCGAAACGCCTCCTCCCATTGGCGAGGGCTCAGCCGCTCGGCGAGCGCGACGGCCCATCCGACGTCAGCCGGCGTGATTCGCGCGGCGAATGAGCTCCTGATGAAACCCGTGGAAGTCGAACTCGACGAATCCGTCCCTGACGCCGCGGATGAACAGTGTTCGCTCGAACCGCTCGATGTTGTTGCGTCTGGGCCAGAAGCGTGACGTCTTGCCGAGCGCCGCGCCCAGATCGCGGACGACGTATTGCCGCGTGATCTGTTCATCGCGTGCGACGTCGTACAGCGTGTTGTTCGAGTTCTTCAGATCGGTGCTGTTGAACATCATCAGGATCACGAGCAGCCCGTTGAACGGCCGCTCATTGACGAACGGGTTCTGCTGCCACGACCACGAGCCGCGGTCCTTCAGCCACGGCTCGTGGAGCCGAAATCGGCCGCCGTGCTCGATGCGCGTCTGTGACGCGTCGGCCATCGTGAAGGATCGAACGAAGTACACCGGAGGCTGGTGATACCCGAGTCCCGAAAGCACCCGAGACAGCACCACCTCGACTGGTCCCTCTTCGCCCTGCGCGCTCCGGCGCGGCGGCTGTTTGACGTGCCACTCGCGTCCCTGCGGGTCGCGCACCACGACGCCGGGATTGGTGCCGCCCTGCTTTGGCCGCACGAACGTGTAGACCGCGTGTGGATCTGGCGCGTGTTGCGTTCCCCACGGCCCGTTGAACAAATCGCGGGAGGCGATATCGTGCGGGTCCTCCCACAGTTCCGACAGGCGTACGCCCGATTGCGGCATCGTCGGTTCCAGAGCTGGTGTGCACATCGGCACGTACATCGCGAGCACCAACGAAACGGCCAAGCGCGTCACAACCACGGCACCCTCCAGGCTCTACGGCGCAAACGGAATCCTGTCGACCGTGAACCGCAAAACGTTCGCCATGCCGAGCCGGCCGCGATCGAATCGAAAAAGCCGAGCACAACGCACGTATTTCCCGATGACCCCTGCCGCGTGAGCGCGGGATAACAATCGAGCAGCCACAACATGCCGTGAGAATTTCCACCAACCCCCGTGAGAGCGCGACAAAGAGTCGGTTCGTGCGCGCTGCGGGGCTGAGATCACTGTTGGTGCGATGTTTGCTCTATTGAAGTGGAATCCACTACCGATCGCCGGCAATAACCCGCAGCCCGCCGGCTTTCACGCCCTGCTGATCACACGGCGTGGCGGCGCTGCCCTCGAGCGGAGGATCCTCATGTTCGTGAGCGCAATTGCAAACTCGGATTGGCTGCGACTCATCCGTGCGGAGTACGAAGAACTGCCGGGAATGTGCCTGACCAAGGCGCAGGTTCAGCGGCTGTGGGGTCTCGACAGCACGACGTGCGAGACCCTGCTCGATCAGCTCGTGAGGACCGGATTTCTCAAGCAGACACGTGGCAGCGAGTATGTGCGAGCGGGCAACGGATACTGAGTGCCGCCGCACGACGCGATCTCACAGCCCGATGCGGCGGTGATCACCACCGGCCGCCGTCGCACGGGCCCCGCCTCCCCCGCCGAACAACGGTCCAGCCCCTCTAGTACTTTTTTCACGCACGACTAGTACTTCATCAGGGATACGGGCCGACCTCGCGCGTTGTACAGTTGCAAGCGAGCTCATCCTCCGGCTCAATAACCTCAAGAGAGACGAATCCATGGACGCGATGGCTTTGGCCCATCAACAGGAATGCGAACGCCTCGATCAGCTCATCCGTGAAGTCGCGCTGGAGTTGATCCGGGTAACCGGCACGGGCGTCAATGGCGGGGTCGACTGTTTTCTCCAGCGCCTCGTCGAAGAAGTCGATGCCGATCGCGGCACGCTCATCGCGGCGTCCGATCGCGCGGAGACGATCGAGGCCGCGTACGGATGGGCTCGCCGGCCGATCGCAGACAGTGATCTCGCGACGGATGCCCCGCGACTGAAATGGTTTCTCGAACAGCTCGCGCTCGACGGCGGCGACGTGCTGGTATTCGACGCGTCGTCGAGTCTGGTTCGGCCCGACGCGCTCAGCGCTGTCCAGTCCGCGATCGCGGTTCGCGTCTCCGCCCGCGGCCGGCGCACGTACACGCTGACACTGGAAGCGGTGCGCGCGCCTCGAGCGTGGTCGGCGGCAACGGTCGACCGCGTTCGCTTCCTCGGACAGATGCTCGCCGGCGCCGTGCATCGCGTGAATCAGCAATGCGCACTGCGCGTCAGCAATGTCACAGCACCGCTCGGCGGCGACCGCCGTCAGCGAGACGGAACCGCAGCCGACGGCACCCGCGCGCCGCTTTGACGATATCGTCGGCACCAGTCTGCCGCTGCACATCGCACTGGCTCGCCTGCAACAGGTTGCGCCAACCGACAGCACGGTCCTGCTGCTCGGCGAAACGGGAACGGGCAAAGAATTGTTCGCGAGGGCCGTTCACGCATACAGCCGGCGGCAGCGGAACAACCTCGTGAGCGTCAACTGCGCCGCGCTCCCGCCGACACTCATCGAAAGCGAGCTCTTCGGTCACGAGCGCGGTGCATTTACCGGCGCGTCGGCCGATCGGCAGGGCCGGTTCGAACTGGCACACCGCGGGACGATCTTCCTGGACGAGATCGGCGACTTCCCGCTGGAGCTTCAGGCGAAACTGCTGCGTGTCCTGCAGAACGGGGAGTTCGAGCGCGTGGGCTCCTCGCGCACGCGAAAGGTCGACGTCCGCATCATCGCTGCGACGCATCGTCATCTCGAGGCCAGGGTTGCCACAGGAGAGTTTCGCGCGGATCTGTACTATCGGCTGAGCGTGTTTCCCATCCGATTGCCGCCGCTTCGCGAGCATCCCGAAGACATTCCCGAGCTCGTATGGGCCTACATTCAGAAGCGGCAGCAGGCGATGGGACGCTCGGATCACGCACGTGCCGGCCACTCTGATGCAGCGGCTGCAGGCACACGCGTGGCCCGGCAATGTTCGAGAGCTGGAAAATGTGATTGAACGCGCGCTCATCCATTCGAGCGGCGATGCGATGGACTTACTCGACGACCTCGAGCCGCCGGCGCCGCCGGCAGAGGCCGACACGACCACGCTCTCGTCGGTCGAGCGCAAGCACATTCAAGAAGTCCTGCGCGAATGTGATTGGCGCATCAACGGGAACGGCAATGCCGCAGAACAGCTTGGCCTCCACCCCAACACGCTCAGGTTTCGCATGAAGAAGCTGGGTATCAACCGGAGCCGCCCGACGCCCGCGTCCGCCTCGCTGCCGAATCACGCCTTGCGGAGGTCATTGAACCGCGACCGGTCGCGACGACTGCATCGTGCATCGCTCGACTCGGTGCCACTCGGTGCAATGCCTGATCGACACGGCGTGCCGATCGTCTTCGTCAAGCACATCCCACCCGCCCGCCGGCGAGAGCACCACGCGGCAACTCCCATAGGACGGCGTCGAGTCCGGCATTTCGTCCGATTCGATCGTGTTCATACGTCCCTCCGCTTCTTCGTGGTTTCCGCATCTCCCGTGCCGCGTCCAATCATCGCGACCGCTTCACCAAAGCCGGCGTGATGACCAGATGTTTCTATTCAGTAACGAATACCTGTGAGGCCGACGGCGCTGATCGCGTATGCGCGGGCTTTCAGTGCGCTTCCTGGTTGTCGAGCGGCGGCACATCACATGCACCCGTGAGGTCCTCGTCACCGGTTCGACTGACCGCGAGGATGACACGCCACGTCGTGTTCGTCTTTTTCATCTTCGCGGTGCGGCTCGCGTGGACATGGTCGATGCGGGCGCGCACCGCAGAGCGGTGGCGCCGTGAAAGGCACCCATGGAAACCTTTGCACGGTCGGACGCGGAGTCGCCTCAGGGAATGGATGGCTTGATTGCGGAGTTACTGTCCTCCCTGATTCGCATCGCGCCCGAGGACTTCGCCGCGGCAATCGAAACCGCCTTGCGCCGGATCGGAGAACGGCTGGACGTCGACATCGCCACAATTGTCGAATTCGACGGTGGGGGGCAGTCGACCGATGGCGGTTTTCACTGGGTCAGACGCACGCTGACGTCGGTCGACGTCCTGGCCGATATCAGGCGGCTGGCCGCACTGATGCACTCCCTCGACGTCGGCAGCGAGCCGATGATCCTCGAACGGATTCCCGACCAACTGCCGCGCGAACTGCTCGCGAGTGCGGCGCTCGACGCCACGCACGGGCCTGTCGATGAAGTCTGCTGTGCTGATTCCCATGATCATCCCGGGGCAATGCAGTCTCGCGCTCGCGGTCGGCGTCTGCACTCGATACCAGTCGTGGCCCGAGCGTTTCATCGAAGGCCTTCGGCTGCTGACCGAGGTCATGATCGCGGCGTGGCAGCGTCGAACCCAGGAATTGGCGCTGCGTGAGAGCCGCGAAGAGGTCGCTCGCCTGTCAACGCCTCCCGACGGCGACGGCGACCACCACCACATCGCGGTGCTGCCCGAGCGGGCCTATCACGTACCGGGATCGATGGACAAGGCGCCCACGCCCGTCGAACGCGCCGTCGATGCCGTCGACCGAGCCATCGATGCGGCACCAGCAAGCGATCGCCGGAGCGTGCGCGTATCGCCGGCGGAAGAGATCGTCGGCGACAGTGCTCCCCTGCGTGCGGCACTCGCGCGGCTGAGCGAGGTCGCCTCGAGCGACAGCACGGTGTTGCTCCTCGGCGAGACCGGCACCGGCAAGGAGCTGTTCGCGAAGGTCCTGCACGCGCAGAGTCCAAGGCGACACTTTCCGCTCGTGAGTGTGAATTGTGCAGCGCTACCTCCCACACTCATCGAGAGCGAGCTGTTCGGTCACGAGCGCGGCGCCTTCACCGGGGCCGTTGCGCAGCGCCAGGGCAGGTTCGAAGTGGCCCATCGCGGGACGTTGTTCCTCGACGAGATTGGCGACCTGCCGCTCGATCTGCAGGCCAAGCTTCTGCGAGTCCTGCAGGAGGGTGAGTTCGAGCGCCTCGGCACTTCGCGCACGCGAAAGGTCGACGTCCGCATCGTCGCCGCGACGCACCGCGATCTCGAGGAAGCTGTCGCGGACGGCGGATTTCGCGACGACTTGTACTATCGGTTGAACGTGTTTCCCGTGCGTCTGCCTCCGCTGCGCGAACGCCGGGACGACATTCCCGATCTCGTCTGGTACGTGATCCGCAAGCGTCAGGCCGCTATGCACCGCCGCATCGATCGTGTCCCGCCCGAAGCCATGGAGCTTCTTCAGCGCCACTCGTGGCCCGGAAATATCCGGGAGCTGGAGAACGTGCTGGAACGCGCGCTCATACACTCGACGGACAACACGTTGATTCTTCGCGAAGACGACATCGAAATCGCCGTCAACGCGCACTCCACGCCACCGGCGGACGCGACGACGCTCAGCTTCGTCGAGCGTGCGCACATCGAGGAAGTCCTTCGCGCGTGCGGCTGGCGCATCAATGGCGTGGGGAATGCCGCGGAGCGCCTGGGCATGCATCCGAATACGCTGCGGTTCCGAATGAAAAAGCTCGGCATCGTGCGGGCGCCGGGTACGTCGCCGCGCCCGCCGCTGGCGCGGCTGCGATAGCTGTCTGTATCTCACCGTCAATCGTCAGAGAGCACCGTCCTTCGCCGCCGTTCATCCGGCGGCGACTCGATTCCTCCGTAAACACGTTGAAACGTTCGCGCCGATTGTGCGCCCGAGGCGCGCCGGCCAGCGGTGCACGACTTGCACAACCGGGTCGTCGAGGGAACCGGTGAACCACGGCATGTGCTCGAACGAATCTGTCGCGTCGAAACATCGCAGTCACCGAACATCTGTGCGCGGAATGTGTGCGCCGCCCCGAGCGCATCGCGCAGGGCTTCGATCGCACCCTCGTTGAACGCCGCGCGGCGGTGCGACCGGACGAGCGGCTGTCGATTCGACACGATCTCGGGACAACGGACACGCATGTCGTCGCGATACACGTGAGCAGCCTCAGCGCGACGCTGACCTACACCGACACGCATCGTTCGCGCGCCGCGTTCCTGCGGAAAGTCCTCGAGCCGTACCACGCCTGCAGGAAGACGAAGGCATCCGCATCCGACGCGCCGTACGAATTGCGCGCCGGTTTCTACACGATTCACACGCACGCAGACCTCGAGCAATACGTGAAGCTGTTCGGATCGCATCTCGTCTTCCGCATCGATCGGGATTCCGCGCGAAAACAACTCGAGCGCTCCGTGAAACGCGCGGACACCATCGTGCTGCTCAAGTGGGCCGCCGCCGGCAACGTCGGCCAATGCGCGGTTCTTCAGGAGGGAGACGTTCATCTCATCTGTACGGCCGTTGCACGCGCGCGATCGGCGCAGATGCGCCTCGGCATCCGGCTCGATCAGCTCTTGAGCGGCGATTCCACACGCACGTTTCTCATGAGGGCGCTCGGCATCGTCACCACCGGCCTGGTGGATCGCCAGCCACTGCGGCTGATCAACGAGGACATCGAATCGGCGCTGCTCGGATATCTCGAGTCGACCGATGAGACGGTGCTGACGGCCGCGTTCGATCATGCGATGCTCGTGTCGGCGCATCTGGACCGCATTCGAGGCGCGCTCATCCGGCTCAAGGGTGAGGCCTGTGATACCCCGACCGGGCCCGCGCATCTCGCGGACAACTGGGAAAAACACGCAAGCGACATCGCGACCCGTTCGAGCCGCCTGCTCGAGCTCGCACACGATCGCCATCGTCTGCATCCCCTGCTGACCGAAGCCGGCGCCGTCGCAGAGGCCCTCGAGCAGGCCGCGTTCAAGTTGACCTTCATGCCCAGGCAGTCCGATTCACAGGACATCGCGCTGCTCGGTACGCTGGCCGATCTCGTCAGTCACAGCGCATGTGAGTACGTTCGCTGTCTCGAAGATGCACGGGACATTCGACGCACGGCGGCGCCGGCGCGATGCGATCTCGAGCGGTTTCTTCTGACAATCGATCGGCTCGCGGATTTGGAGAGCCGGTCCGATGCGATCGCCATCGAAACGGCACTGATACAGGACGACGGCAATCCCCAAGGGCCGGTCGCACTCCTCGAAGTCGCGAGGGCGCTGCGGCAGGCGATCGAATCCCTGGCGCGCTGCAGTCTCATCGCGCGCGACTACGTGTTCAGTACAACAGCAGGTGACAAATGACCGATCGCACAGACCGTATCACTCCCGTCGGCAGGCGCGCGCTCACGCGGCTGAGGCTCCTTGTCGCGATCGTGGCTTTAATTGTCGTCTCGCCGCTGGCGACCGGTCTTGACGCAGCCGACCGCGTTAACATCCGCGTGTGGCCGGCGACATCGATGGCACCCACCAGCTTCACGGTTCGGGTGATCATCGAGCGCCAGGCCGCGAATCGTTGGATCAAAGTGACCGTCGAATCGGAGAATTTTTCGGCAGCAGCGAAGGACAGCTCGAGGGGGAACGCAGCTCGCGGCTGCGTATCGTCCAGTTTCGTGACGTGCCCGCGGGTGCATACGAGGTGCGCGCCGTGGTCCTGGATCAGAATGGCGACGTCATAAGTGCAGGCCACACGACGGCGATGGTGATCGGACGCTGACGCCCGCCCCGGCACGACGTGACGGTATCCGGTGATCGCTCACAGCCGCCGGGCAGCGCTGTACCCGCCGCACCGCGCAAAATCGCGCGAAATAGGCCGAATTCTGCGTGTTTGGCCCTGGTCATCTTCTTGCTGTGCCGGGGACCGGAGCACGCGAACGATGATGAGCACAGCCGGTCCGGCGTTTCCGCCGTCACTTGTCCGGCGCCACTTTCACGCGCTGCTCAAGCCGGCAGGTGCGACCTGCAATCTGGACTGCAAGTATTGTTTTTTCCTGTCGAGGGAACTGCTGTATCCGGGTCATCGCCTGCGAATGGCGGACGACCTGCTCGAGACCTATATCCGGCAGCTCCTCGAATCGCAGCGGGGACCCGATGTCACGCTCGCGTGGCACGGAGGCGAACCCACGCTGATGGGCCTCGAGTTCTTCCGCCGATCGATCGAGCACGTCACCAAACACCGCAGGCCGGGAACACGCGTCGCGCACACCATCGAGACCAACGGCGTCGACCTCGACGACCAGTGGTGTGAATTCTTCCGCAGCCACAACTTCGTCGTCAGCGTGACGCTCGACGGACTGCAGGAGATGCACGACACCTATCGCGTCGATCGAGACGGCCAACCCACGTTCGAGCGGGTCATGCGTGCCATCGGTCTGCTGCAGAAGCACGGCGTCGACTTCAACATCGTCACAACCGTCCATGCCGCCAACGCCGATCATCCGCTCGAGGTGTACCGGTTCCTGCGCGACGAGGTGAAGACCAGATTCATTCACCTGATCCCGGTCGTCGAACGGGTGACGGATTTTCTGCTGCCGCTCGTGAGCGACGGGTGGGGCGATCACGGGGACGATCGGCGGCCGCTGCACCTGGTCAAAGGCGGCCTGGTGACGAGCCGAAGCGTCACCGCCGAGCAGTGGGGCAATTTCCTCATTCAGATTTTCGATGAGTGGCTCGCGCACGACGTCGGCACCGTGTTCGTTCAGATGTTCGACGCCGCCGTGGCGTCATGGATCGGCGCACCCGCCACGATGTGCATCTTCGCCGAGACGTGCGGCGATGCCGTTTCCGTCGAGCACAACGGCGACGTGTATTCCTGCGACCACTTCGTCGAGCCCAAACACCTGCTGGGCAACATCTGCAAGACGCATCTTCTTCAGATCGTGTCGTCGGACGCGCAGAAGCAATTCGGCGCCGTCAAGCGCGACGCCCTGCCAAGTTACTGCCGCAAGTGCGCCGTCCGGTTCGCGTGCCACGGCGAGTGCCCGAAGAACCGCTTCATCACGACTCCTGACGGGGAGCCGGGTCTCAATTATCTGTGCGCGGGTTACAAAGCCTTCTTCACCCACATCGATCGCCCCATGCGACTGATCGTCGATCTGCTTCGGCGCGGGCAGTACGCCGACGAGGCCATGGCCATGCTCACGTCGGGCAGATTTCCTTTCGACGACCGGCTGGCCGTCGGACGACGAGCGGCCGCCATCGGTCCGCGGTAGACGGCCTCTCGTTTGCACTTCGCCTCGTGCGCATGCACGACGATGAACGGGCAACTGCCGAGTGACCCAATAAGCACGATCGTGCTCGTGGTGGCGTGGATCCAGTCGATGTTTCGGCGTCTCACGTGCGCGGTGATGGGACATCGAACGGTTCTGCACTTCGAGCCGCGCCGGTTGGCCCTGCGGTGCATCGAGTGCGGATATGAAACCCCTGGGTGGAGCATCGGCGAATTCATGCCGCGCGAGGTCGCGCCAGCACACGCGCGGCAAAATGCCGGCGGGCGAGCGCGCCGCCTGAGACACGGAACCGGTGTACGTCTCACCACATGCCGTGAGCAGTTCCGCTCCGGCGCTTCGACATCAGCCACTACCCCGCCGTTCGTGTGGTCCTGATCTTGCGACCTACACCACCATAGGAAGGAACCTGTCATGACTCCCCATGCGAAGCATCCTGTACAAATCGTCGCGGCCGTCGCCGCGCTCGCTGTGTTCGCACAGCCATTCGCGCCGTTCGCGGGATCCGCGCGAGCCTTCGCCCAATCGTCGACCGCAGCCAGGCCTGCGGCGGCAGCACAAGCGCCGATCGACGGCGGCTGGCCACGTACCTACAATCTTTCGAGCGGCGGCATCATCGTCGTCTCTCAGCCTCAAGTCGCGAGCTGGGATGGTCAGGCTCATCTGATCGCATACAGCGCCGTGGCCCACCAGGCCAGTGCGGCGGACAAGAAGCCGGCATTCGGCACGATCAAACTCGAGGCTGAGACGAGCGTCGCCCTCGCCGAGCGTCTTGTCAGCTTCAAGCAACTGAAAATCGCCGAGGCCCACTTTCAGACGCTGCAGAAAGAGCAGGTGCGCGAAATCGTCGCGGCGATCCAGGACACGATGCCCGCGGACGATCGCGTGATCGCGCTCGACCGGGTTCTTGCGAATCTGGACAAGAGCAAGATCGTGCCGAAAAATACGCCGGGGGTAAAGGCCGATCCACCGAGGATTTTCTTCAGCACGACACCGGCCGTGATTGTGAATCTCGACGGCGAGCCCATCTGGAGTCCCATCAAGGGCAACGATCTCGAATTCGCCGTGAACACGAACTGGGATCTGTTCCGCCATGCCACTACCAATATTTACTTCCTTCGCAACAACGACCAATGGTTGCATGCGTTGGACCTGAAGGGACCGTGGGCGGCGACCGCCGCGCTGCCCGAAAGCTTCGCCAAGCTGCCCGATGAAGACAACTGGAAGGACGTCAAAGCTCACCCACCGACTAAGGCATCAGCGACCCACACACCAAAAGTCTTCGTGAGCATCGAGCCCGCGGAATTGATCCTGCTCGCAGGCGCGCCCGCCTATCGTCCCGTCACGGGCACCAACCTGATGTGGGTGAGCAATACAGAGAGTGACGTGTTCCGCGCAGGCAGGACGGGACCTGTCTACTATCTCGTCGCGGGCCGATGGTTCTCGGCGCCGGACTTCACCGGACCGTGGACGTTTGCCACTCCGGCGCTTCCCGCAGAGTTCAAGAAGATTCCACTCGAGCACGAACGGTCACGAGTGCTCGCGTCCGTTCCCGGCACCGACGAAGCCGCTGAAGCCATACTGCTCGCGCAGATTCCGCAGATGGCTCGCGTGAACAGGAAAGAGGCGAAGGCGCCTGCCATCGACTTTCAAGGTCAACCACAGTTTGCACCGATCGAGCAAACCGCGGTGCAACGCGCGGTCAACACCGACAAAGACGTCTTCATGATCGACAACCTCTATTACTTGTGTTACCAGGGCGTCTGGTTCGTCGGCACCAGCTCCACCGGTCCGTGGGAAGTCGCCAAATCCGTTCCCGAGCAGATTTATCAGATTCCCCCCAGCTCTCCTTCGCATCATGTGACCTACGTCACGATCAAAGAGGACGATGACTCCGATGACGACTGGATTGAATTTGCAGCGGCCGCAGGCTATCTCGGGACGATGATTGCGTGGGGTGCTCCGGTGTGGGGAACCGGTTGGTACTATCCGCCCTATTACGGATGGGCCGGATCGTATCCATTTTATTACCCGCACTTCCCCACCTATGGGTACTCAGCCTGGTACAACCCATGGACCGGAGCATACGGGCGAAGCGCTGCCGTCTACGGTCCGTACGGAGGCGCCGGCGTCGGCGCGCGGTACAACGCGCGGACCGGAACGTATAGCCGGGGAGCCGCCGCCTTTGGTCCATACGGTGGGCGCGGAGTAGCCCAGGCTTACAACCCGCGCACGGGCACCTATGCGGCCACGCGGCAGGGCGCGAACGTATACGGCAGCTGGGGTTCGACGGCCGTGCAGCGCGGCGACGATTGGGCCAAAACCAATCGCTACACGAACAGACAAAGCGGGAACACCACGCGCACGATCAGAACCGACGATGGTTCTGCGGTCATGCGTCGCGGTGACGGCGGCGGCAGGGTCGGCGTGGGTGAAAGCGGCAACGTTTACGCCGGTAGGGACGGTAACGTCTACCGAAACCAGGGCGGCTCGTGGCAGAAGTACGACAACGGCAACTGGTCGAACACGAACAGACAACCTGGTGAACGGCCGCAGCCGCTCGACCGCGCGAGCCCAAGCAGACCGACTGGCACAGCCGGCACGCTGGATCGCAGCCAGTTCGGCACCATGGATCGCAGCACGAGGGACCAGCTCAATCGCGATTCGGCTGCGCGACGTGACGGCTCGCAGCGATCGAACCACTACGGCAATTATCGCGGAGGCAGCGGCATGCACGGCACGGGCAGCTTCCGCGGCGGGAGCGGCGGCCGAGCCGGAGGCGGGGCTCGAAGTGGTGGAGGGCGTCGGCGCTGACCGCGCGCCCTCGCCACGCCGCCGCGCGTGGGAGCACGCTGATGTGGAATGGCCCGTATCGGACGGTGAACTACCTCAAGTCCACGCTCTGGACGATTCCATTCCTTGCGATCGTGCTCGTCCTCGCGATCGCGCCCGCGGTGCGTATGCTCGACGCCCAGCTCGGCTGGAACTCCGGGCTGGGCGTCGCGGGCGCCCAGGCCCTCTATCAGACCGTCATCACGCTCGCGCTGTCGTTCCTGGTTTTTACGTTCGGATCGCTGCTCGTCGCGCTGCAGGTCGCCAGCGTCCAGTTGACCCCGCGCATCATCGCCACCACGCTGCTGCGCGACAATGTCCTCCGATACACCGTCGGGCTGTTCGTCTTCTCGCTGATCTTCGCCGTCATCGCACTCGATCGCCTCAACGCGACGGTGCACGAAATGGTCACGCTCCTCACAGCCGCGCTCGGCATCTCCTGCATCGCGGCGTTCCTCTTCCTGATCGACCATGCCGCGCGCCTGTTGCGTCCGGTCAGCATGCTCGCCTGCGTCGGCGACGCGGGGATGGCGGTCATCGAATCGGTCTATCCCCAACAGGTCCGCGACCGTGGCCGAGTGCCCGACACCGACACGACGGCAGGCGGCCCGCGGCGCATCGTCCGGCATACCGGCCCGCCTTACATCCTGCTGGAGGTCGACTGTGCCTCGCTGGTGGACGAGGCGCGAGAGAGCGGCGGCATTATCGAAGTGGTGCCGCAGATTGGGGACTTCGTGGCCGACGGCGAGCCTCTTTTCGTCCTATATGGCCGAACGGCCGCGCTCGACGACCGCATCGTGCGCAACGCGGTCGTGTTCGGCCCCGAGCGGACGATGGAAGAGGACCCGCTGTTTTCCTTCCGCATCATCGTGGACATCGCGCTCAAAGCGCTCTCTCCGGCGATCAACGATCCGACGACGGCCGTACTCGCCCTCGACCAGATTCATCGCCTGCTGAGGGCTGTCGGCAAGCGGCAGTTGCACGCCGCGACGATGGCGGATGACCATGGGCACCGGCGGCTGATTTATCGCACGCCGAGCTGGGAGGACTTCGTCTGCCTCGCGTGCATCGAAATTCGCCGGTGCGGCGCCGGACACGTGCAGATCGCGCGGCGCCTGCGAGCGATGTTCGACGACCTCTCGACGTCGCTTCCGCCATATCGACGCGACATTCTCAATCGGGAAAGCCGTGCGCTGACTCGCATGCTCGAATCGCTCTATATCCTCCCCGACGATCTCTCACTCGCCCGCGTTCCCGACATGCAGGGACTCGGTGCCTCGGGTGGCTTCGTCCTCGCACATCGGGAGTCGGCCGTCAGGCACGGTGAGATGTCCCGTCGATCGTCCGATTGAGGATCTCCATCTGCTGCTCGCGCGCCAGCCGGACGAAGTCGACCGCACAACCGGACACACGAACGATCAGGCTCGGATATTTATCCGGGTAGTCCCGCGCGTCGACGAGCGTGGCGCGACTCAGCACGTTGACGTTCACGTGATAGCGGGCGGTTGCAAACAATGCATCGAGCAACGACGTCAGATTCGTGATGCGCTCGCTGTCAACATGACCGAGATCGGAAGGCACCAGCGACGCCATCAGGGACACACCGTCCGCGATATCGCGATACGGAATCTTTGCGACAGACGCGGCTGCGGCCAGGATGCCATGGCTGTCGCGGAGGTGCATGGGATTCGCTCCCGGGGCGAACGGTTCGCCGCGCCGCCGGCCGTCGGGAGTGTTTCCCGTCGCCGTCCCGTAGATACGGTTCGATGTCATCGTGAGGATCGACAGCGCCTGACGCGCGTTGCGATAGGTCGGACGCGTCCGCAGCTTGTTCACGAACGTGCTGACGACCCAGGACGCGAGTCGATCGACACGGTTGTCGTTGTTGCCGAACAGGGGAAACGTGCCCTCGACCTGGTAATCGATCACGAGTCCGGTCCCGTCCCGCACCACACGCGTGCTCGCATACTTGATCGCCGACAAACTGTCGGCCACGACAGATAGGCCGGAAAGGCCGAATCCCATGGTTCGCGCCGGCGCGTGGTCGTGCAGCGCCATCTCGATGCGTTCGTACGCGTACTTGTCGTGCATGTAGTGGATGATGTTCATCGCATCGGCGTAGACGCCGGCGAGCCACTCAATCATTTTTTCGAACTTGCGGACCACATCGTCGAAGTCGAGGTGCTCGCCGCTCACCGGCGCGCAGGCCGGCCCTATCTGCTCACCCGTGATCTCGTCCCGTCCTCCGTTGATAGCGTAGAGGAGGCACTTGGCGAGGTTGGCGCTGGCGCCGAAGAACTGCATATCCGTGCCGGGCTTCGTTGGTGAGATACAACACGCAAGCGCGCCGTCGTCTCCCCAGGTCAGACGCATGATCTCGTCGTTTTCAAAGTGGAGGACGCTCGTTTCGAGAGCGACCTTGGCGGCGAACTGCCGGAAGGCGACCGGAAGGCGCGGTGAATACCAGACGGTCAGGTTCGGATTTGCGGCGGGTCCAAGATTGTAGAGCGTCTGAAGAAAACGAAAGCTCGTTTTCGTCACCAGCGTGCGGCCATCGTCGCCCATCCCGGCGATCGACTCCGTCACCCACGTCGGATCGCCCGCAAAGACCTCATCGTATTCCGCCGTTCGCAGGAACCGGACGATGCGCAGCTTGATCACGAAATCGTCGATGATTTCCTGCGCCTCGTACTCGGTCAGCGCGCCCGCCGCGAGATCGCGCTCGAAGTAGATGTCGAGGAATGTCGAGATGCGTCCGAGCGACACGGCGGCGCCATCCTGCTCCTTGACGCCCGCCAGATACGCAAAATACACCCACTGCACCGCCTCCCTCGCATTGCGTGCGGGAACCGAAATGTCGAACCCGTAGCTCGCGGCCATCTGCCCGAGCTCCTCGAGCGCACGAATCTGTTCAGCCAGCTCTTCCCGGTCACGGATGATGCTCTCGGTCGAGTCTGCCGCGTCGAGATTGTTCTTCTCCTGTCGCTTGCGCTCGACGAGACGCGCAACGCCATACAGCGCGACGCGGCGATAGTCGCCGGCGATCCGGCCGCGCCGGTACGTGTCGGGCAGCCCGGTCAGAATGTGCGAACTGCGACAACGCCGCACGTCCGCCGTATAGGCGTCGAACACCCCATCGCTGACTTTGGTATCGACCGTGTCCTTGGGCATGACCGCGCGCTTGAGCGGTACCTCGGTCTGCAGGCCGACGATGATCTCGTGGGTGCGATCGATGTAGCCGGGCGCGTGCGCTGTAATGGTGCTCGGCACGTCAGACACATCGAACACGCCTTTTCGCCGCTCTTCGGCGAACAATTCGTTGACCGTCGATCGGAGGTGCTTCGTGCGCGTCGTGGCAGACACGAGGAAAGACCCATCTCCGTCATAGGGCTCGTAATTCCGCTGAATGAAGTCGCGAACGTCGATCGCCGTCTGCCACAGACCGTCCTGAAATCCGTGCCAGGGCGGCGTCCCTACATCGACAGCCGGCTCCCGCAGCGACGTGACGGGCATGGAATGCTCCTTATATGTATACGTGCGGCTACGCGTGGGTTTCGACGAGCCCCAGGAGCATGGCGGTGTGCCGCGCCACGACGAGCTCCTCGTTCGTGGGGATCACCCAGGCCGACACCTGACCGGCTTCTTGCGAGATCCGTGGACCGCCCGCCAGGTTCGCCTGCTCGTCGACCTCGATACCCAGCCACGCCGAGCGGTCACATATGCGGCTTCGAATCTCGGCAGAGGCCTCGCCGATCGCACCGGTAAACACCAGTGCGTCGATGCCATCCGACGCCGCCGCGAGCACCGCGATTCCTCTGGCGACGCTGTAAACGAAGTTGTCGACCGCTCGATGAGCGTCCGGATCCCCGAGGTCGAGGAGCTGGAGCATGTGGTCGGTGATACCGGACATACCAAGGGTGTCGACGCTCCTGCGATTCGTCATGGCGCAGAGGCTCGAGTCGTCATCCAGGTGAGCGACGATCAGGCGCCGATCGGCGATGTCGGGCGCCACCTGCGGCAGGACCGAGGCGATGTGTTCGTAAGACAGGCCGTGGAAGCCGAATCGCCTCAGGCCGGCTTCGCGATGTTCGCGAGACAGCGGCGTCGGCCCGGATACGGCATGCCGGCGAAAGTGAAAGCTCGTGTCGAAGCACGCGACTTGCGGCACGCCCGGGAGCAGCACGGCCATGGCTTCGAGCGCCGCGAGACTGTGCGTGTGATGAACAGCCGCAAGGCGCTCCAGCATTCGCAGCTCGTCCAACACGAAACGACGTGACGAGAACCGGAGCGGCGAAGCGCGCCCCGACATGCGCCACACGATGACCGACGCCCAACACACGCTCCCCTCCGTACGTGGACCGCACCCACTCCGCCACGGCCTCTACGGCAGAATGGCCATCGCCGATCGCCTCGACCCCGCCGCGCGCGTCAAGCTGCCAGGCGTCCAATATCGGGCCGCCGGTACATGCAGAATCGCAGCCCGGCGGAGCGGGCGTTTATCACGAGCGCATAGTCGTCCATTGGGGCACTCCAATCTCCGGCCGTCACATTTTTCGGCGCCGTCTGACTTGCAGCTGAGCCAGCGAGCGAACGAGCGAGGCGTTCACCGACGCGACCTCCTCGTCAGAGATCTTTTCGCGCAGCCGGGCCTCGGCGCGGGCACGCGCCTCGTCCGCCCTGGCCGCGTCGATGCGCTCGGCAGGGATGGCCATGTCGGTCACAATCGCGACTCGCCGCGCCGTCACCTCGACGATCCCCTCTCCGACGGCGAGATAGCTCTCCCGCCCGTGGTTGGTGACGATGATCTCGCCGGGCACCACCTGCGTGATGAGATGGACGTGCTGCGGGTAGATGCCGATTTGACCGTCCACGCCGGGCAACGTGACCATGTGCACGTCTTCGGAAAAGACGACGGCCTCGGGTGTGACGATCTCGAGTCTCAACGTGTCCACCATTCGCGTCACTCCTGATCGATTTCCTCGATGCCGCCCTTCATGTAGAAGTTCCCCTCTGGCACGGCGTCGTGTGTGCCGTCGAGAATTTCCTTGAAGCCGCGAACCGTGTCGGCCACCGCGACCTGCCGGCCTTCGCGGCCGGTGAAGACCTGGGCCGAGCTGAATGGCTGGCTCAGGAATCGCTGAATCTTCCGCGCTCGATTCACCGTCAGCTTGTCGTCCGGTGATAACTCGTCCATGCCGAGAATGGCGATGATGTCCTGCAGATCCTTGAGCCGCTGCAGCACTTTCTGCACACGCCTGGCGACGTCATAGTGCTCTTCGCCGACGATCTCCGGGGCCAGCGCGCGCGACGTCGAGGCGAGCGGATCGACGGCCGGGTAGATGCCCAGCTCGGCGATCGAGCGCTCGAGGACAATCGTCGCGTCGAGGTGGGCGAATGTGGTGGCGGGTGCGGGATCGGTGAGATCATCGGCCGGCACGTAGACCGCCTGGAACGATGTGATCGATCCCTTCTTCGTCGACGTAATGCGCTCCTGCAGCAGGCCCATCTCGGCCGCGAGCGTGGGCTGATAGCCGACGGCACTCGCCGCACGACCCAGCAGCGCGGAGACCTCCGAGCCCGCTTGAGAGAACCGGAAGATGTTGTCGATGAAGAGCAGCACGTCCTGCCCCCGCTCGTCACGGAAGTACTCGGTAATCGCGAGACCCGACAGCGCCACGCGCAGTCGCGCGCCCGGGGGCTCGTTCATCTGGCCGTACACCAGCGCGATCTTCGACGCCCCGAGATTGTCCTGGTTGATGACGCCGGCCTGCGACATCTCGTGATAGAGATCGTTGCCTTCACGCGTCCGCTCGCCGACGCCGGCGAACACGGAAACGCCGCCATGCAGCTTCGCAATGTTGTTGATCAGCTCCATGATGACGACGGTCTTGCCGACACCGGCTCCACCGAACGCGCCGACTTTTCCGCCTTTGAAAAACGGGCAAATCAAGTCGATGACTTTGATGCCCGTCGACAGCACCTGCGGCGAGGTCGATTGATCGGCAAGCGAAGGAGCCGGGCGGTGAATGGGGTAATACTTCTCGGCCGCGACCGGACCGCGGTCGTCGACGGGCTGCCCCGTGACATCGAAGATTCGTCCCATGACGCCCTCGCCCACCGGCATCGAGATCGGTCCGCCGCTGTCAGCGACCGCGAGGCCGCGCTTCAGACCTTCGGTGCCGGCCATCGATATCGCGCGCACCCAGTTGTCGCCGAGGTGCTGCTGCACTTCCAGCGTCAGCGTGACCGGGCGATTCTCGACCACGTAATCGACGGTCAGCGCATTGAAGATGGGCGGGAGCGCTTCTGGAAACTCGACGTCGACCACCGGACCCACGACTTGAACGACTTTGCCGAGGTTCATACTCGCACCTGTTGTGAACGCCGAGCCGGCAGTCATTCCGCGCGGCCGCCGGCGATTTCCAGCAGCTCCCTCGTGATGTTGCCCTGGCGCAGCTTGTTGTATTCGAGCCTCAGCTCGTCGATCAGGCTCTCCGCACTGTCGGTCGCGTTTTTCATCGACACCATGCGCGCGCTCTGCTCGCTCGCCTTGGCGTTCAGCAGGATGTAATAGATGTAGATGTTGAGATAGTGCCCCAGCAGATAACCCAGCACAGCCTCTGCGCTCGGCTCGAACACGATGTTGCCCGCACCGTCGCCCGGGTCTGCCTCCGGTTCCGCACCAGGGACCTTCAACCCCGTGATTTCTCCGACCGGCAGGTACTCGATGCAGACAGGCTCATACGAGAGCGTGTTGACGAAGCGAGTGGCAACGACCAGTACCTGGTCGACGTCGCCCGTGAGGAACAGGTCGCGCGCGAAGCCGGCAATGGCCCTCGCCTCGGCGAATGTGGGCGAATCTCCGTAGGCGAACTCGGCAACGAGCTGGCGCCGCGAGCGCGCGACAAACTGGGCGGCCTTTCGGCCGGCGGTCACAAAGACCGTGGACACGGGATCGAACTGCGCGGCAACCCGGAACACGCTCGTATTGAGGGCCCCGCAGAGGCCTTTGTCCGCCGCGATCAGGATCACCGCGCGCCTGCGAACATCGCGCCGCGCCAGCAGCGCATGCTCGAAATCGATGGCCTGCGTGATGGCGCTGCGCTGCATGCGATAGAGGAGCCGCGCGAATGGCCCCGCCGCAAGCGCGGCGTGCTGCGCCTTCCGCATCTTCGACGAGGCCACCATTTGCATCGCCTTGGTGATTTGCGCCGTGCCGTCGATGGAATTGATGCGCCGCCGGAGATCGCGTGGTGAATGCATCTGATGGTGTCCGTGACCGACCAGCTATTTCCAGCTCTGTTTGAATTGTTGGACGCCCGCCTTCAACTCGGCGGTCACCTCGGGGCTCAGCGTCTTCGTCTCGGCGATCGCCTGCAGCAGACTGGCCTTTCGCGTGGCAAGAAAGTCGGTCCAGCCCGTCTGGAAACTCTTGATGCGGTCGATCGGCACGTCGTCGACGAATCCGTTCTGCACCGCCCAAATCACGCCGATCTGCACCTCGACCGGAATCGGCCGGTACTGTGCCTGCTTGAACAGCTCGACGATGCGTTTTCCGCGATCGATTTTTGCCTGCGTCGCCGCGTCCAGCTCCGAGCCGAACTGCGCGAACGCCGCGAGCTCGCGAAATTGGGCCAGGTCTCCTTTGAGCTGCCCGGCGACCTGCTTCATGGCTTTGAGCTGCGCGGCCGATCCGACGCGAGACACGGAAATGCCGACGGAAATCGCCGGCCGAACTCCCTGGTAGAACAAGTCGGTCTCGAGGAAGATCTGTCCGTCGGTGATGGAGATCACATTCGTCGGAATGTACGCGGAGACATCGCCCGCCTGCGTCTCGATGATCGGCAGCGCCGTGAGAGACCCGCCGCCGTACTGCTCGCCCACACGCGCCGCGCGTTCGAGGAGGCGGCTGTGAAGGTAGAAGACATCGCCCGGATAGGCTTCGCGGCCCGATGGGCGCTTCAGGACGAGCGAGACCTGGCGGTACGCCACGGCGTGCTTCGATAAATCGTCGTAGACGATGAGCGCGTCCATGCCGTTGTCCATGAACCACTCGCCCATCGCCGCGCCCGCGAACGGGGCGAGGTACTGACTCGTGGCGGAATCGGCGGCGGGTGACGCCAGGACGATGGTGTACGGCAGCGCGCCGGCCTCGTCGAGGACGCTGACGATTTGCGCGATCGTCGATTGCTTCTGGCCAATGGCGACATAGATGCTGTAAATCGGACGATGACGTCGCATCGCCTGCCGCTTCGGCGGCGCGATTGAGCCGCGCCTGGCTGAGGATCGTGTCGATGCAGATCGTGGTTTTGCCCGTCGAGCGATCGCCGATGATCAGCTCGCGCTGGCCACGGCCGATCGGTATCATGGCGTCAATCGCCATGATGCCGGTCTGCACCGGCTGATTGACCGGCCGGCGCCTGATGACCCCGGGGGCGAGTTTTTCGACCGGGTACCACGCGTCATGTGCGACAGGGCCCTTTGCATCGAGCGGCTGACCGAGCGTGTTGACGACACGGCCCAGGAGCCCCTTGCCCACCGGAACCTGGAGGAGCTTTCCCGTCGCCCGGACTTCGTCGCCTTCCTGCAGCTGGGTGTAGTCGCCGAGGATGATCACGCCGACCTCGGTCTCGTCGAGATTCAGCGCCAGGCCGGTAATGCCGCGACCAAAGTCGAGCATCTCGTTCAGCATGACGTCGGCAAGCCCCTCCACGCGCGCGACACCGTCGCCAATCTCGCGAATCACGCCAACGCTCTGTTTGACCATCGCGGTCTTGACGCCCGCGATCGCCGATTCGATTTCTTCTAACAGATCAGCCATGTGCCGTTACCTCGATTCGGCGACCGCGACTCACAAGCGCTGCTCGATCGCCGCAAGTCTTCCCCTGACGCTGCCGTCGTACACATCGCCGCCAACCTTGATGTGCACGCCTGCGATGAGCTCGGCGTTTTCCCGGAACCGGATGTCGAGACCTGAACCATAGAGATGCGCGAGGCCGCTCCGTATGTCCCCGCGCTCGTCCTCGGCGAGACCAGCGGCGCTCTCGACGACGGCCGTGTGCCGATCACGATCGAACCTCGCCAGCCGCCGAAGCGCGGCGAGCAGGGCGAGTCCGGTGCGTGGTCTCGACGCCGCAACGCGGTCTGTGACGAGCCGCATGCGAGCCGCGTCGGGCCGGCCGTGTATCAGACTGCTGGCGAACAGGCGTCGCGCCGATCGCCTTGCCCTTTCGCTCACTCTCATGGGTTACCGCAACTGTCCCGCTGTCTCTTCGACGAGGCGGCGGTGGTCCTCCGGCGTCAGCACTTTACCGGTCACCGCGGCCGTCGTCTGCACCACGAGATGGCCCACGTGCCGTTTGAGATCCGCGAGCATGCGAGCACGATCGCGGTCGGCGGCGGCGCGCGCGCGCACGAGAATCTCTTCGGCATCCGTCGTCGCTTTTGCGATGTCCGCCTGGCCGACCCGCGCGGCCGCGACACGGGCCTCTTCGATGAGCTGGTCGCCGATAGCCTCGGCGCTCGCGAGTATCGACCGGCGATCGGTTTCGATACGGGCCAGCTCGTGACGGATCTTCTCCGCGTTGGCCAGTCCACCGGCGATCTGCTGGCGGCGCGCCTCGAGGATTCGCAGGATCGGCTTGTAGGCAAACAGCTGCAGGAGCGCGCACACGATCGCGAAACTGATCATCTGCGCCGCCAGATGCGGCCAGTCGACCCCGAACGTACGGGCGATCTCTTCCATCGCGGCGACCTCCTATCCCACGAGGAAGATCGCGTAGAACACGATCGCTTCGACGAAGGCGATGGCGAGAATCGACTGAACCATGATTTTGGTGGACGCGCCCGGATTGCGTCCGACGGCCGTCGCCGCGCTCATGCCAATCAATGCGACGCCGATGGCTGCACCAATCGCAGCCAGGCCGACATGCAGACTTCCGGTCATCGGTGCTGTCCTTTCTTCAACATTCAATTCACGGCAGCGGATTCTGCCTCTTCATGGTGTTGACAGATCAGAAGGGTGAACACGGACGTCAACAGCATGAACACCAACGCTTGAATCAACCCGACGAGGATTTCCATGAAATAAAACGGTATCGGCAGCAGCCAGCCGAGGCTCGGCACGATGGTCGACATGGCCTCCAGCATGTTCTCGCCCGCGAAGATGTTGCCGTAGAGACGAAAGCTCAAGGACACGGGACGGAAGAGAATCGACACGATCTCCAACAGGCCCGCGCCGAAAAACACGAACACCATCAGCACCCGCAGGGCGCCCGTCATTTCACCCTTGGGTGCGAAGAGCTCCTTCAAGATGCCCCGTGGACCGACTTCCTGGACCGCCCACACGACCCAGCAGCCGAAGAAGATGATGGCCATCGCCAGCGTCATGTTGAGATCGGCGTTCGCCCCGCGGAGCAATGGCTGATCGATCGTGAAGCCATGCGCCGTCTGATGTCCCCACCCAATCGTCCCGACGCCCGGTACCAGTCCAATCCAGTTGGCCGTCAGAATGAAGATGAAGGCGCTGCCGAAAAACCAGAACGTCCGTTCGACGAGGTGCCGGCCGATGATGTTTTCGAGCAGCCCGTAGAGCCCTTCGATGAGCCACTCCAGAAAATTCTGCGTTCCGGTCGGAACCTGGTGCATGTTGGACGTCGCGACACGCGCGAAGACGATGAGGCCGAGCGCGACGGCCCATGTGACGACCATCGAGTTCGTAATCGGAAAGCCGAACAGGTGGAGAATCTCCACCGCCTTCTGTGACAACCCATGCGCAGCCTGGTCAGCCATTACGTCAACGCCGTCCTGACCAGCAGCACGGCCTATGCCACGCCGCGATCGCCTCCGATCGCGCGATCGTGCCGATTCACCGCGGCACGAGAACCGTGTCGCCTCCGGTATGCCGTCGATCCCCCCGAGGTTCGTGGAATGGACGGTCAGGCTGACGTGCTCGTCAACGCGATGATCGCCGCCAAGGTATTCGTCCGATGAGCACAACAGGTGCGGCCGGCGGAGCGAGCGGCGTGGAACGACTGGTGCTATAGCGCAGGACATATGGTCCGCCTCACCGTCATCCTCCATGCTTCGTCAACGCGGAGCGTCAGGGATCTGCTGGAGGCTCTGCGCTTCCTTGGCGCGAGCGTGCAGCTCGAGGCCGGTTGCCTGGGATGTTCCGCGTGGGCGGAACCGGACTGGAGCATCCGCTACGTCGAGGAATGGCAAACCGAGGCGGATATGCGCCGGCGCGTACGGTCCGACCGATTCACGTCGCTGCTCTCAGTGATGGAGTCCGCCGAGGAGCCACATGTCACGTTCGATTTCGTGACGACGACGCGCGGCCTCGATTACGTGGAGGAAGCGCGCGCCGGGGCCGGCCAATGAAACGCGCGAAATACGAAAAGGCCTTGCGCAAGCTGCAGGTCCGGTTGTGTCATCTGCAGCGCTGGGTCAAGGAGAAAGGGTTACGCGTCGTCATCGTCTTCGAAGGACGCGACGGGGCCGGCAAAGGCGGCACCATTCGCGCCATAACAGAACGGCTCAGCCCCCGCGTGTTCCGGGTCGTCGCCCTGCCTGCTCCTTCCGATCGCGAAACGACGCAGATGTACATGCAGCGCTATATCGAGCACTTCCCCTCCGCGGGCGAAGTCGTCATTTTCGATCGCAGCTGGTACAACCGGGCCGGCGTCGAATACGTGATGGGGTTCTGCACACCGAAGCAGCATCGGCGATTCCTGGACCTGTGCCCGCAAATCGAAAAGTTCCTCGTCGACGGCGGCATCATACTCGTCAAGGTGTGGCTCGAAGTGAGTAACGCCGAACAGAAGCGGCGCTTCGAGGCGCGCGCCGCCGATCCGTTGCGACAGTGGAAGTTGAGTCCGATGGATCTGCCGGCGCGAACGCGGTGGTACGACTACTCGCGCGCCCGCGATCAAATGCTGAAGGCGACCGATACGCGCCGCGCGCCGTGGTACATCGTCCGATCGGATGACAAGCGCGCCGCGCGGCTGAATACCATGGCGCACGTGCTCTCGGTGATTCCGCACAGGACGCTGCCGGAGAAGACGGTCAAGATTCCCAGGCGGTCATCGAAGGGCGCGTACGACGACGATGCCTCGCTCGCGCGGCGGCGATTCGTCCGCGAGCGCTACTGACGATCGTCACGATCACTCCCTGACGACGTTGTGTAAAAGCGCGCGCGTCGCGTGCCCGCATGACCTCGTCGATGTCAGCGGTCGATACGACAATCGCTCCGAGATCAGCACTGTTTCGAAGGGTGCCGGCGATCGCGGACGACTCGATCACGAGGGTGCGGAAGTTGAGCTCGCGCTCGATGATCTCCGCAACTGTGGCGTTCTGTGAGCCAACGATGAGAATCCGAAAGTAGCGCTGTGCCGGGATGGTCATGATGTGCCTCTCGGCGAAGACGCTGCGACGGCATGAGAGAGCGGTTTGGCAATCGGATGTTCATAGCGTTGCCATACGAAGATCGGAATTCCGGCGATCAGCAACAGCAGCCCGTACATGACGGCCTCTGCGCCGCATCCGTACAACGTGAAGACGGAAAACAGGAACGCGATGATTTCGACGGCGGTCACGCGAGGAGCAGGTCCGCCGCCCGCAACGTGCGCCGCAACGAGGCCCCCTGCGAGCGCGCAGAATGCGTACGGAATGACGGCCGCCATGGTGCTGAGACCGACGACGAGGCTGTAGAACGCGGCGAATCCCGGTGCGCTTGCGGCTTGCACGAGCACCAGGACGGTCGCCAGCGCCGCAGAGAAGACGACCGCGAATGCCGGGACGCCGCGCGACGACATTCTGCCGAATCGTGCGGGAAACGAGATCGTCCCGCGCCGCGGCCATCGGCACCTGGCCCAT
Source organism: Vicinamibacterales bacterium (assembly GCA_963730445.1). Lineage (GTDB taxonomy): Bacteria > Acidobacteriota > Vicinamibacteria > Vicinamibacterales > JAMQPK01 > JAMQPK01. The sequence goes on from CAVSRX010000001.1 coordinate 81,483, forward strand.
GAGCAGCGTCCAGCCGTTCAGCGCGCCCAGCGACGAGATGATCACGGCCACGCCGACCACGCTGGCTGCCCACGGTCCCCACATCATGCTGCGCGGCGTCGGCGAACGGCGCCGTCGAGTGCACCAACTGCTCGCGCGGTACGACACCCAGGACGACGATCGTGCCGAGAATGTAGAGAGAGGTCGCGATGAGGATGCCAAGCAGCGTCGCTCGCGGAATCGTGCGGTGCGGGTCGGCCACGTCTCCTGCAGGAACGGTTGCCGATTCGAGCCCGAGAAACGCAAACATGGTCAGCGGCGCCAGCGCTGCGCTCGCGGCGAACAGCGACTGCCCACTCGGATTGAACTCCGAGAGGTTTTCGGCGCGAATGTAAAGAAGGCCGAACACGGCGATGGCGCCGAAGGGCACCATCTTGGCGTAGGTGGTCAGCATGGCGAAGATGCCCGCCTCCTTCACGCCCCGAAGGTTCGTGGCGACCACAAACCAGATGGCTCCGAGTGTGAGCACGACTGCCATGGGCCGACTGTTGCCGAGGGGACCGGCCATCCTGATGACTGAGCCCGCGAGCGCGACGGCGATCACCGGCAGCGACGTCCAGATCGAGATCCAATATCCCCAGGCGACGAGGAAACCCGCGAAATCCCCGAACGCCAATCGCGTGTACGCGTACGGTCCACCGGTCGCCGGTATCAGCCGCGCGAGGCGAGAGAAGGTCAAGCCCAGACAGATCGCGCCTCCGCCCATCACCACCCAGCTGAGAATCGCGAGCAGCCCATAGGGTGCGAGCGCGGACGGCGAGAGATAAAAGCCCGAGCCGACCATGTTTCCCACGACGATCGCCGTGCATGCGATCACGCCAAGATTCGGCCGTGCATCGTTCGCGTCAGACATGGCTCTCCTCGGCCTCCACCGGGCATCTCACTCTTCTCGTACATGATTCCGTCCTCGGCGCCAGAGATCGTCGTTCCGGCTGTGCCGTCGAGAATGTTCCCGAGGTCTGCGAGCGAGCCAATCGCCGCCTGTTTGCCCGTCGCACGCACGAAGCGGCACGCCGCATCGACTTTCGGCCCCATCGATCCGGCGGCGAACGCGAGCTCATCGAGAGCCGACGGTGCGGCGCGGCGAATCGCGATTTGCGACGGTCTGCCCCAATTCACATACACGGCGCTCGCGTCGGTCAACATGATGAAGAGATCGGCGCCGAGCTCGCGCGCGAGCAGCTCCGACGCCAGATCTTTGTCGATGACGCATTCCACGCCCACGAGCCTGCGAGTGTGGTCACCTTCGTACATCGTGGGAATGCCACCGCCGCCGGCGGCGATCACGATCGTGCCGTGCTCGAGCAGCCATCTGATCGACTGCAGCTCAAAGATGCGCTTGGGCTCTGGAGACGCCACGACTCGCCGCCACGAGTCGCCGTCGGCTTTGAACGTCCAGTTCTTCTCGCGAGCGAGGCGCTCGCTGGCGGCCTTTCCGTAGATCGGACCAATGAACTTTGTCGGCTTCTGGAATGCAGGGTCGTGCGGATCGACTTCCACCATCGTCAACATGGTGGCGAAGGGACGCTCGAACGGGAGCAGGTTGCCGAGCTCCTGCTCGATCATGTAGCCGATCATCCCTTCGGTCTGTGCGCCAAGGACGTCGAGCGGATACGATTTCACTTTTTCGTACGCCGCGCCTTGAAGGCTGAGCAGTCCGATCTGAGGGCCGTTGCCGTGCGTGATGACGATCTGATGATCGGCGGCCACGGGCGCCAAGGCGAGAGCGGCCAGACGCACATTGGCACGCTGATGTTGAGCGGTCATCGGTTCTCCGCGCCGCAGGAGCGCGTTGCCGCCGAGTGCAATGACGATGAGCATGTGTTCAATCTCCCAAAGTGGCCACGAGGATGGCTTTGATCGTGTGCATGCGGTTTTCCGCCTGGTCGAACGCGACGTTGAGGTCGGAGTCGAACACGTCATCGGTGACTTCGACGCCGTTGGCAAGACCGAACTCGTCGGCGATCTGCTTGCCCACCGTGGTGGTGGTGTCGTGAAATGCCGGCAGGCAGTGCATGAACTTGACGTGCGGGTTGCCGCTGGACTTCATGAGCGCGGTGTTGACTTGGTAGGGGAGGAGCAAATCGATGCGCTCTTTCCAGACGTGCTTCGGCTCACCCATCGAGACCCACACGTCGGTATGGATAAAGTCCACGTCTTTCACCGCTTCCGCCGGGTTGTCAGTGATCGTCAGCCTCGCTCCGGACTTCTCCTGGAGCGATCGGGCGATGGATATGAACTCGTCCCCCGGCCACAGCGTTCTCGGCCCGCAGATTCGAACGTCCATGCCCATGAGGCAGCCGACGATCATGAGCGAGTGGCTCATGTTGTTGCGCGTGTCTCCCACGTAGACGTACTTGATGTCCTGCAGCGGCTTGTCGCTGTGCTCGCGCATCGTCATGACATCGGCGAGCATCTGCGTCGGGTGGTAGTCGTCGGTCAGCCCGTTGAAGACGGGCACGCCGGCGTTTTCGGCGAGCTCGGCCACACCTGCCTGGCTCGCGCCACGATATTCGATCGCGTCGAACATACGGCCGAGCACGCGGGCGGTGTCGCCGAACGACTCTTTGTGGCCGATCTGCGAGCCGGACGGATCGAGATAGGTGACGTGCGCGCCCTGATCGAAGCACGCGACCTCGAACGAACAGCGCGTGCGTGTGGAGGTCTTCTCGAAGATCAGACAGACTTCTTTGCCCTCGAGATGCCGCTGCTCCGTGCGTGCGTACTTCGCGCGTTTCAGGTCGCGTGCAAGATCGAGAAGATAGCGGAACTCGCGCGGTGTGTAATCCTGCACGGTCAGCAGCGAACGATTGCGCAGATTGAAGCTCATGAAACGTCTCCTCGTTTCCGTGATCTCAATCAACCGGCTCGCGCGAAATCGGGCACGTCATGCAGTGCCCGCCTCCGCGGCCGCGACCGAGCTCCGCGCCGCGCACCGTGATCACCTCGACCCCGGCTTTACGCAGCAGTGTGTTCGTGTGCGTGTTGCGGTCGTACCCGACGACGACGCCCGGGGCGAGTGCGACGACGTTGTTGCCGTCGTCCCATTGCTCGCGCTGTGCCTCCCAGGCGTTGCCGCCGGTTTCCACGACGCGCAGCTTTTTCAGTCCGAGCGCAGCTCCAACGACGTCGAAGAGATGGCCCTGGTCCTGGCGGACTTCGACGCTGCCGTCGCCGCCGGGCCGCGCGCTGTAGCAGCGGATCTGATCCGCGATCTCGCGGAACGCTGTGCACAGATCTCGATCGCAGAACGTGAAGACCGTATCGAGGTGCATGGCCGCGCGGCTTTTCGGCATGAGGCAGGCGATGACGCGTGTGGCGGCCTGGTGCGCGAACAACTGCTCGGCCACTTGAAACACCGCTTGCCGCGTGGTGCGCTCGCCCATACCCACGAGCACGACACCCTTGCCGATCGGCATGACGTCGCCTCCCTCGATGGAGGCGCCACCGAACGACCCGTCGCGATCCCCCCACCACATCGTGAAATCTCCGTTCCTGAACCGCGGATGAAACTTGTAGACGGCGCGCTGCAGCAGCGTCTCGGGTTTGCGCGCCGGCCAGTACATCGGATTGCACGTGACGCCGTTGCCAATCCAGCAGGAGGGATCCGCTGAAAGATCGTATTGGGCAACGGTGGAAGGATGAAGTCTGTGCCGCCGTACGCATCGGCGAGCATCGCGGACTGTTCGCTGCGGGGCACGTCGAGGATCGCCACGCCGCCAATGAGGTGCTCGGCGAGGATGTCGGCGGACATCTCGTCGAGCCACGGCCGCACGATGCGCATCGTGCCACGGCCTACCTCATTTGGCGTGATCAGGCGGTCCAGCAGCCACGCGCGCGCGGCCGGATCCCTGACCGTCTCTTCCAGCATTTCGTGCAGTTCGAGCACCTCCACACCGCGCTCGCGCATCTTCAGCACGAAGTCGTAATGATCTTTCTGCGCCTCCGGCACCCAGAGCACGTCGTCGAACAGCAGGTCCGCGCGATTGGTGGGCGTCAGCCGCCGATGCGCCAGCCCAGGCCGGCAGACGAGCACCGTCCTCAGCCTGCCGATTTCGCTCTCGACCCCGAACCCGTGCGCGGGCCGCTCGGTCACGCCTGCGACAGCTGTCTGCTCGTCTAATTGCATGACCTCTCCCTTCGTTGACTCATCTCAGCGTGTTCCATTGGAAGAAGGCGAGCGCGTTCGCGTCGGGCTCGCCGAACGATCCCGCATACAACGGCACGATCTCGCCGGACATGTAGAGTTGGCTCAGCGTCCGATCGACGAGAAGACGAAAGGCTTCGTCGTTGCGTCTACGTCGCATGCGGTGCTCCTTCCTCCGAATTGCGTGCCCGCCGATCGCTCACGCCGCAATCGCGGAGCGAGTCCTCGGCAGAAAGCGGTACGCGATGAATCCCCAAACCGAGTAGCCGACCCCCATCACCAACATGGCGCCGAACACGGCGTCTTTGCCGGCCGCGAAAATCGCAAAGACGCCGTAGACGATCGCCACGACGCTCACCCTGATCGTCTGTCGATACTTGTGCCTGCTCAGACCGGCGACCCGCATCATCACCGGGAGCGCCGAGAGCGCGATGATGTACGGGATCACGTTGGTGACGACGGCGAGGTTGACGAGCACGCTGAACTGGTCGCTCAGCGTCGGTGAGATCGTCATCAGCGCGAGCACGGACTGGACGACGCCCATCACCACCATGCCTGCAATGGGCGCGCCTCGACGGGTCGTCGTGGCGAAAAACGCCGGGAACATCCGATCTTCCGCTGCCGCTTTCGCCGTCTGCGCGAGCGTGAACTGCCAGCCGAGCAGCGATCCCAGGCACGCCATCACGGCAAGGACCATGACGAACGACCCGACAGCAGGGCTGAACATCCGCGCATAGGCGAGCCCGAACGGACCTGTTGAGTTTGCGAGATCGGCGTTCGGGACGATCCCCTGGATGACCGTCGTCGAGAGCACGTAGATGACAGCGGCGCCGACGGTTCCCAGCATGCACGCCAACGGCACGTCTCGTTTCGGATTCTCGACGGCAGCGGAGTTCTGTGCCGCCGATTCGAGCCCCAGAAACGCCCAGAGGGTGAGCGCGATGCTCGAACGGATCCCTTCCGCCCAGCTGATGCCCTTCGGATTCCACGCCGCCGCGAACGTGGCCGAATCGAACCAGAACCAGCCGATGATCGAGAGGAGTCCGACTGGAAGAATCACACCCCAGACGCTGACGGTGCCAATTCGTCCGGTGACGGCCGGTCCGCCGAAGTTGGCGACCGTGGTGAGCCAGAGCAGGGCGACCGCCCCGAGACAGGTGGTGAGCGGCGTCGACGACAACGAGGGCATGAACACCGAGAGATACCCGACGGCGGAGATCGCCACGGCAACATTCGCAATCGAGAGCGACAGGAAGTACAGAAAGAACACCTGGAAATACCCTGGCTTGCCGTAGGCGTCCTCGGCGTAGGCCGCCAGTCCTCCGGCGCGCTGATTGAGAAGGCCCGCCTGCGCAAACCCATACGCGATGGCCATCGAGCCCACCGCCGTCACAGCCCAGGAGAGCAGCGAGATTGCGCCCACCTGCGCCATGTTGGTGGGCAGCATGATGATCCCTGAGCCCATCATGTTGATCGCCACGATGAACGTCAGCTGGGTCAAGTTCATCTTCTGTTGACGGCATATCTCTCTGCTCCCCTGCCCGTGCGTGACGTCCGTCAGTAGCTGTAGGCGACGTAGGCCATGCCGTACACGAACTTCTGCGTGCGACCGGTGAACTGCTGCACCGCCTCGCCCGGTTTCGCGTACGCACCGATCAGGCTCAGCGTAAAGTTCGCGTTCACTTTCCAGTCCGTGTATGCGTCGATTTCGAACGCCGCGTCGGTCGATGTCACCTGCGGCCCGTACGACTCGGGGTGATCGAGGAGGAACTTGAAGAACAGCAGGCCGCCGCTGACGGCGTCGTTCGGCTGGACGTGCACGCGGATCAGATGCGACTTCAGGTTGGAGTTCATCAGGAAGTATTCGCCGGCGATCTCGCCTTGCCACCATGTGCCCCAATCGTAAAACCCAGGGAACAGCGGATCGAACGCTTCGTTTGTCGGCGTCGCCGGGTCGTCCCCTTCGAACAGCGCGTAGCGATATGACAACTTGGGCTTCCAGCTCATGCCGCTCAGCTCATACGACCCCTGGGCCGTCCACGCCGTGGAGTCGAGTGCGTCGCCGTTGCGCTCCAGCGCGTACTCCAGCTCGAACGACAGATCGGTCAGGCGGGGGAACGGCGCCGTGTACGCGCGCGCGTTGTACACGTCCAACCCATCACGACCCGGTCGCATGTCCGCGTGCGCGAACCATTTCATGTAGGTCGCACCGATCGTCGTCTGCTTTTCGCTGCCGAACGTGATTTCGTAGTTGAGCCCGTGCAGTCGGCTGCCGCTGTCGGCCTCTTCGAGCTCGTCTTTGTCGAGATAGAAGGCTTCGACTTTGTGAGCGCCGGGATTGAACCGGCCGATGGCGGCAAACTCGAACGCCTTCCGCGCGTTGGTCCAGTCCCCCCGCGACTGCCGCCCTCGGCGGCACCGTCGTAGAGCAGGAACCCATGTCCGAGCCGGTACTGCGTGCGGCCGACGGTGAAATCGAGCGCGTTCTCTCCTGCTCTCAGAGACTTTCCCGATCGCCAGCCTATGTGAAGATCCTCGGCCTGAAACGAAGAGACATCCTGGCCGAACACCGCGGGTACCGACCCGTACGTGCGCTCGCCGACACCGCTCACCTTTCCGTAGATTTCGCTGCTCGATTGGAATGTGTACACGCCCGACAACGCGGGTTTGATGTACCCCTCGAACCATTGATCGCTGAGATTCTCGGTGACGCCTCGCTCTTTGGGATTGTCGAAGAGCGAATTGCCGAATCCGAACGTTCCCCATCCGGCATCGAGGTTGAACGGCCATTTGACCTTCGATGGCAGTCCGATCTCCTTCCGCTCAGGATTTCCCTGAGGTGTGGCTTGCGCCTGATCCTGCGCGTGCGCGACACACGGGGCGAGGCTGACTGACAAGATGAGCATCGTGGCTCGCGTTGCGCGTGTCATGACGGGCAACCTGCACCCGCACTGCCAACCAGCGGCGACACCGGCGCGTCCATAAGACCTTGCTCGACAAACGCTTGTCGCGAGCGCATTTCACGCGCGGACACCCCGCGCGCCCGACGGTTCGGGTGCACTCCGTCATGCCGGAGAACCGCCGTCTGCCGTTTGAGAAGACGCGTCACGGCTGCTGGCGCGCGTCGAAACTGCCGCCCACCGCGAGATGGAGATTGACGCGCTGAATGCGTTGTTCCGCCTGCACGCGAATCAGCGCCGACTGCGTGGCGTTCAAGGCAAGCTGTTGTTGTGTGACGAACCGAAGATCCGTGCTGCCGACTTTGAACCGCGTCCGCACGATGTCGAGGGCACGCTGCTCGTCAGACAGCGTCTGCATGAGGATCTGCTCACGCTCACGTGCAGCGAGCTCGGCGGCGAGCGCGTGTTCAACATCGCCGAACGCCCGAATGCCGACAGTCGCGTACGCCGCGATGGCTTCTTCCTGCTCCGCGGTCCGGATATCCACCTGCGTTTTCAGCGCGCCTCCCTTGTAGATCGGCGCGAGCAGATTCGCACCAATGTTCCAAATGGGGTTGGAGCTGATCCTGAAGCACGAACAACGAGCTCGAGATCGTGCTGGCGCCGCCGGTCATCGCGATCGCGGGCAGTCGAGCCGCTTTCGCCTCGTGTCTGCGGTTGAACGCGGCGGCCACACGCCGTTCCGCGGCGACGACATCAGGACGGCGCTCGAGAAGCTCGGACGGAAGACCTGCCGGTACGGCATCGGGCTGCCCGGGCAGACTCGGGCTGATGCCGGCAGCACCCGCGGGATATCGGCCGAGCAGCAGTTCCAACCCGCGTATGGCCTGTGCCCGCGACAGATCGATCTGACGCAACGCGTCACGATACGTGCCGGCAGACGCGCGGGCCTGGTACACGTCCTCCGCGTTGCCTGCGCCGATCTGCGACCGCGCTTCGGCGAGGCGCACGAGCTCGTCGCTGTCCCGGATGCCCTGACGCGCGACTTCGGCCTGCAAACCCGCTTCGGTTGCGAGGAACCAGTTCTTCGCGACCAGCGCGGCGATGGATTGCCGCGAGAATTCGAAATCGGCGCGCGCGGCCGCGGCATCGGCCACGGCGGCCGCCCGGCCGTATCGCACGCGGCCCCAGAGATCGAGCTCCCACGTCATCGTCAGAACCGCACCCTGCAGGCCCGATCCATCGCCGCCCATCTTGCCGCCGCGCCTCGCGAGCAGATCGACCGATGGATACAGATCGGCGCCCGCCAGCCTGGCGTGAAGTCGTGCCTGTTCGACGCGCGCCGCACCCACACGCAAATCCGCGTTGTGCGCGATCGCCTCGAGCACAGCATCCGTCAGCTGATCGTCGCGGAACGTCATCAGCCAGTTATCGACGACCGCGCTCGGCACCTGGGCGCTGCCGGTCCACTGTGCCGGCACGCTCACCGACGGCAGCGCGTTCTCTTTGATGGCTGCCGCGTCCGGCGGCTTGCGCAGGACGCATCCTGCCGCCAGCGCCATGGCGCCCGCCACGAGCGTTGCCGCCGCACCGCGTCGACGCATTGAGGGACACGAGTGCCATAGCATGACGATTCCCTCAGTGCAGACTGATGCTGTGCTTGATGATGATGTAGTCGAGATAGGAGGCCACGCGCAGCAGCACCTTCCGGACGATGTGAACCAGCGTGAGATGTTCTGTATAGATCGCCGCTGATCCGCGGGCCCCGGCGGCGAGGAAGAGCGCGTGGTCGCGTTCGCCAAGCACGAGCTTGACCGGGAACCGGCCCGGAGGCGGGACGAATGTGGTTCGCGGAAGATCGCCCGACGCTTCGGCCTGACCCTGGCCCTGCGCCCAGATGATCGAGTCCACATGCGCCTTCACGACGCGGCCGGGATGGGTATCGAGTGTGATTTCGACTTCGTTGCCCGGCTCGACCTGGTGCAGTTCGTTCTGCCCGAACAGCGCGAAGATTTGATACTCGTCATCGACGAACGTCATCACCTCGTTGAACGGCATGCCTGCGACGAAGAACCCGGGGCGAAGCATCACGTTCACCATCGTGCCGTTCCCCGGCGCGACGACGACGGTCTGCGACACGTCCCATCGGGCATTTTCGAGCTGGGCGCGCGTCGTGCTGACCTGCGCCTCTGCGACTTTCACTTGCGCCTGCGCCGCGGCAATCTGCGCCTTCACTTCTGCAACGCTCGCGAGGTCACCATTGACGCGCCCCCCGAGCTTTTCGCGCACTTCCTGCTCTGCGGCGCGGGCGGCGCCGAGTTTCGCCGTCAGCTCGCTGACGCTCGTCTGCGCCTGCTCGAGATCGAAGCGATTGCCCGCGCCGGCGAACACCAGCTCGGTATTCTGCTTGACGCGGGTGCGAGAGAGGTCGAGGGACGCCGACAGCGACCTCACCTGACCGATCGCCTGATTCAGCTGCTCGCGCAACTGAGGCTCCGTCGATTTCGCATCGGCGAGCCGCGCCTGCATTTCCACCAGCCGCTCGCGATCGGCACCGACCTTCGCCTGGTCTGCTGCCAGCCGCGCCTCGAGCGAACGGACTTCGTTGAGATACGGCGTCGGATCGATCCGGAACAACACGTCACCCTTCTTGACGGGCCGGTTGTTGTCGATCGGCACCTCGATGACACGTCCGCGGACCTGCGAGACCACCGGCACGACGTATTTGACGACATGGAGATCGCTCGTTGTGGGCGCGAAGATATTCAGCAGCAGGAGCATCGCGACGATCGCGACGACCGGAAAAATCGCCACGGCGACTTTCCAGGGCGTCGTCCACGGAAGCAGCTTCAGCTTGATGAAGATCAGCCAGACGAAGAACGAGTAAATACCGAGCAGGAGGATTTCCATTTCAATGGACCTCGTCCCGGACGAGCTTCGCCTCGAGCGCCTCGAGCTTGGCGCGCAGCGTCATCAGCTCCGAAGCGGGTACCGACGGGCTGTCCAACACATCCGCAGCTCTGTCCGTGCCATAGGCGAGCTTGTAGAGCGTCGGTTTCGTATACGCCCAGATCCAGGCGAGCGGCCACAGCAGTCCTCCGAATACGAGCGAGAGCAAGCAGAGCGTCCTGATGGCCTCGAACTGCGGATGATGCCGTTTGTGCGCGATTTTTTCCGGAAGGATGTGCACAAGCCAGAACAGCAGTGATGAGCACAACCGGAACGACGAAGATCACGACGAGCGCCATGATCGTGGCGAGCTTGTCCTCCGCCTCCGGCGACAAGAAGCGAGGCGTGCGCGGCCGATGGCGCGCACAACAGGACGAACAGCCCGGCAATCACGTCTGGTTTTCTTATGCTGAAGCAGCGCATGCTGATGGCGACACAGCACTCGCTGTGCCATGTCGCGCGCCCCGGGCGGGCGGCGCCTCCCTCGCGGCCCAGGCTCAGCATGTCGTGAGCGCTCACGAAATGTCGTCGCCCGCGCTCGACACATACGACTGCTCCCGCGGTACCAGTTTGGGGCGCAGCTGGATCGCTTTCATAGTGCGGCGACATGATCTGCACGCCGGCATCGTTGAAGGCGTCGAGAATATTCCCGTGCAGCGCGCTCAGTGTGGCGCCGCGTAGTTGCGGCCGCAACAGACAGACGAGCAACATGTGCTCGACGCAGAAATCGCCAAGCGCACTTTGCCGCACGAGCGGCTGCCGGCTGTTCGCAGACGCCGGGTGTACGTGACGCAGCCAGCAGAAGCAGCGCCCGCACCTGCCGCCACGGCACGTCGTACCCGATGCTCACGACCGTGGGGACGTACACGCCTTCGGCATCGGCGAATCTCGTGTAGTTGAGCGTGACGCCCGCCACCACCACCGCGTTCGGAATGGTGACCTCCTCGCCCCGAGGGGTTTTGATCTTCGTCGAAAGCGCCGCCGTCTGCACGACCGTCCCCTCGATGTTGGCAAGCTTCACGAAATCGCCGGTGCGAACAGCGCGCGAATACGTGAGGAGCAGGCCGCTCATCATCTGATCGACGATCCCCCTCGAGCCGAGGGACACCACGAGTCCGATGAAGACGCTGAGTCCCTTGAACACGTCCGAGTTGCCGCCGGGCACGTACGGATAGGCCACGAGGATCCCCAGCAGCCACAAACCAATCGCAGCGAGCCGTTGGGTCGCGTGTGCCGTTTCTGGATGGAAACCCGGGATGTCGATTCGCCGTTGCTCCAGCGCCGCAAACACGTGATGCGACACGCGAACGAGGAACCGGGTGACGAGCACGATCGCCAGCACCATGAACAGATCGGGAAGCGCATCGAGAACCTTTCCGCCGAACGCGGCGGCCCGGCTGAGCAGGAATGCCCGCAACGACTCACCGAGGGGACGCGTATACGGGAACCGGCGGAGCGAGAAGGTCACCCAGGAGAACACGATAGCGATGGCGGCGAGCGCGTACGCAACGTGGATGGCTCCCGCAAACACGTGCGTGGCCCGCGACCCTTCCACAAGGACGTTGCCCGACGACAACTTCGCCAGCTCCCGCTCGGCCAGCATCGGAAGCCGCATCACGAGCCGCATGTGGAGTCGTCTCGCGGCCAGCAGGAGCACCGCGAAAAAGACGGCGCCGAGCAACAGCTCTCCGGCGTTCCGTAACATCCGCGGCGTCGTTCGCAGCTCAACGGCTTCGCCGAGCGCGCGCCGCAGGTTGGCAACCGTCTCGGCGACTTTCTCGTCGAGTGTTTCACCACTCAAGCTGTCGACATCCTGCGGCACCAGAACCAGCAGGGGGCGGCCGCTCACGGAAACCACGACGGCGTTCTCCGAAACGTGGGTCGACACATCGGGAGAGGCGCCCTCTTCGATGAATCGATCCAGGTTCGACGCGGCAACGGCGGCGCGTTCTTCTGGCGATCGGGAAAAAATCGACGCCCGAAAGACTGTAATGGGCCGGTTGAGGTACCGCAGGACCGCCGGTGCGCTGTCGACAGCAACCTGCCCTTTCAGTCCGAAGGGACAGCCAAGGGTGAGCAGAAGGACAACAACCGAGGCGAGGTGTCGCTTAGAGCCCAGCACGTTAGAGGGGGCCGGCCGAAGCTGATTGGTCACGTCCCCCGGATCCGCGTCCGCCGACCCACCGGCCGGAGGAACCGCATCCATCCTCGCCGCGACCGACCCCTTCCACGTGCTGGAAGTGCAAGGCATGTTCCTGCGCCAGCTACGAGACGCGAAATTGATCTGCCCTTTCGCGCTCGTTCGACCCGGCCAGTTCGAACACGCCCGCCATCACAAGGTTGATGCCCACCAGCATGCCAATCATCCACACCGAGGAGGACATCCAACCGCTCACGATGATCAACGCCAGTGCAACAGTGATGAGTCCGTTGACCAGCAGCCAACTCGACGAGCACTCAGCGGTGAAGTACGCGATCACCGAAAGGACTCCCTCCACGGCCAACGTGACGCCGAGCACGAGCGCAATCGTGGCGATGCCCCAGAGTGGATTCCCCAGGATCGCAATCCCCGCGAGCACGTAGGCGAGACTGACGAATCCCGCCCAGAGCATCGAATCGTCGCGCTCCGCGCGCCACCCCAGAAAAAGATGTGTCAATCCGGCAACGATCAGCACCCAACCCACGACGTAGGTCGCTGTGATCGACGCGACAACGGGAAAAGCGATGGCCGTGATGCCGAGCACGATCAAGGCCACTCCGCGAAACGATGTATGTGCGTGCATAACCTCGCTCCCTTCCATGACCTTCACTTGCAGAGCTGCAACTCCTGCTCCTGAGTGAATGCCCGGAACATCGGCGTCAGCGACGGCAGCCGTGGCGGGCTCTCGGTGAGCCGGTGACGGCCCGTCGTGGGCCCGACGACTGAGAGATCCGCTGATACGCTGCGGCGGACGCGCGCGCCGGGCAGATTTCTTGCTCCTCCATATATGGATGCGATCGCCCCGTGACGGCGATCGGATTGGAGGCTCCCATGACAACGATTGAACGGTGGTTGATCGGCTTTGCGATCGCTGCGCTGTTGCCTGCTGTCGCAGCGGCCCAGAAGGTCCGTTACGACTTCGCCCCCGGGACCGACTTCTCTAGTTTGAAAACCTACGCGCTCAGCGAGAGCGCATCGGACATGCAGACGATCAGCGAGAAGACGACGCTGTACGACAGCCCATTCATCAAGCAGCGGACGAATGAGGCCATCGAGGCGCAGCTCCAGCGTCTTGGTATGACACGTGACGACAATAACCCCGACGTGATTGTGAGTACGAACCGATCGTTCAAGACGGAATATGCGACCTACGGCTACTATCCGATGTGGGGCTGGGGGTATCCCTATCATCTGGGATCGTATGGCTTCGGTTATGGAGGGGCGGGGTTCACGGAAGAGATCACCGTTGGAACGTTGACCGTCGACCTGAAGAACGCGAAGGACGGTCAGCTCCTCTGGCGGGGATCCGCCGAGAAGTCCGTGACCAACACGTCGAAGCCGGAGAAGCGCATCAAGAGAGTGAACAAAGAGGTTGCGAAGATCTTCCGCCACTTTCCGCCCGATGGCATCATGACCGACGACGATGACCACGACGATGATGATGATGATCGATGACATCGCGGATTCGCCGTCCACGCTCGCCAGCGGATAGCCGACGAGCGTGGACGGCGGCGACACGCCCTTCTCTCTCCGATCCCGCCCGCTCCTGATTCCGTGTTAGAATTGATCCACCCGCCGGCAATCCAACTATTTTTCCCTTCAGCAGCCTGAAACTTTCGGGGACAGGAGAAGTGTGGCTATGAGGCTGATTGCCCTGGCGCTCGTCGTCGTGTCGTTCGCCGTTCCGGCGCGCGGACAATCTTTCGGACGAAACAAGGTTCACTACAGGAACCTCGATTTCCAGATCCTCGAAACCCCGCATTTCGATGTCTATTACCACACCGCAGAGCGGCAGGCGGCGATCGAGGCGGGCCGTCTTGCGGAACGGTGGTACGGTCGGCTCTCACGCGCGCTCGATCACAGCTTCGAGGGACGCCAACCAATCGTGGTGTACTCGAGCAAGGCGGTGTTCAAGCAAACCAACATCGTCTCAGGCCTCCTGAACGATCAAGTCGGCGGCCTGACGGACCATGAGAAAGGGCGGGTGGTGCTGCCGTTTGCAGCCGGATTTGGCGAAACCGACCACGTGCTCGGCCACGAACTGGTTCATGCATTTCAGCGCGACATCCTGCACCGGCACGGCCGCTCCATGTCGGCGTTGCCGCTGTGGTTCCTCGAAGGCATGGCGGAATATCTGTCGGTCGGCCGTATCGATCCGAATACCGCGATGTGGCTGCGCGATTCGGTTCAGCAGAATCAACTCCCTCGCATCGACGATCTCGACGACCCGAAGTGGTTTCCGTATCGATACGGACAAGCCCTGTGGGCGTATCTGGCCGAGCGGTTCGGAGAAGATGTCGTCGCGCAGTCCTTGAAGTCTTCGGCATCCGGCGGAGCGAAGGGACGGCTCGCAGGGGCGACCGGTATTGATGCCGCGGCGTTGTCTGCAGCGTGGCACGAATCGGTGCGTGCCCGATTCGGCGCACCGGCTGAGGCACCGGTCGAGCGCGCCTTGACGGGCGTCCTCACGAATCCTCCTCACACCGGCCGGCTTGATGTCGGACCTGCGCTCAGCCCTGATGGGAATTCGATCGTGTTCTTCACCGATCGCGATGGATATTCGCTCGATGTCGTGGTGGCCGACGCCGCGACAGGCGAGATCCGGCGAAAGCTGATCACAACCGCCAGCGATCCCCGTTTCGAGAGCCTCCAGTTCATCGATTCTGTCGGTGCCTGGGATCCGCGCGGCCGGCGATTCGCGTTGGCTGCGATTTCCGCGGGACGTCCGGTGCTGACGCTTCTGGATGTTGCAACGGGACACATCGAGGAAGAGGTGCCCTTTCCCGATCTCGATCAGGTCCTCAATCCGACCTGGTCGCCGGATGGCCGACACATCGCGTTCTCCGCCATTCGCAATGGCTTCAGCGATCTGTACGTGGTCGATCTCGAAACGAAAGCGGTCCGCCCGCTGACCGCCGATGCGTACTCCGATCTCCAGCCATCGTGGTCGCCCGACGGCCGGAGCATCGCGTTCTCGACCGATCGATTCTCTTCGTCCATGCAGACCTTGTCGTTCGGCAATTTTCGGCTGGGTCTCATCGACGTCGCGTCCGCGGCGATGACCGAGCTGCCTGGTGTCGCCGACGCAAAACACATCGATCCGCACTGGTCCGTGGACGGCGCGAGTCTCTATTTCATTGCCGATGCGCAGGGCATCAGCAACATCCATCGCGTGTCAATCGCCGACGGGACGCTGTTCCGCGTCACAGACGTCTCCACCGGTGTGAGCGGGGTGACAGCCTTGAGTCCGGCGCTGGGGCTGGCTTCGAACACGAATCGGCTCGCCTTCAGCGTCTACCGCAACGGGAAATATGAAATCCGCGTCATGGACGCGGCTCCGGGAACACCACTGGGACAACCCGGCCGCGTGACATGGTCGGGAACGACGGTCCCATCGTTCGACCTACCGGACGGCACAGAGTTCACCACCAGACGCTACACGTCGCGCCTCGTGCTGAACCGCAGCGTGCGGCCCTATCTCAGCGCCGGCGGCGGGGGGTCGGGCAGTTTTCTTCGTGCGGGCGTCGCGCTTTCATTCGGCGACATGCTCGGCGATCATCGCGCGCAAACATCGCTTCAGGTCGGCAAGACGCTCGATGACCTCGTCGCCCATGCAGCGTACGTGAACCTGCGCTCGCGCTGGAACTGGGCGGTCGGCGGCGGGCACATACCGTGGTTCACGGGCGCAGGAGCAGCGCCACGAACGCCGGCGCTCGACGGCTTGATTACTCGAGAAGCCGTTTCGTTTCGCCAGCTCCATCGCCAGGTCTCGGGTCATGTCATCTATCCGTTCAGCGACGCCAAACGTGTCGAGCTCTCCACCGGCGTGCAGTCCATCACGTTCAATCGTACGACCACGTCGAGTGTGTACTCGGAGCAGAACGGGCAGCTCCTGCGTCGAACGACGACCACAATTCCGGCCGCTCGGCCGGCCCTGCTCGCCGAGACCGGCGCGGCGCTGGTCTATGACACGGCCGTATTTGGTCCGACCAGTCCGGTGCTCGGTCAGCGATACCGCTTCGCGATAGCACCCACATTCGGCGACCTGGCGTTCACGTCAGTCACCGCGGATTACCGGCGGTATCTCATGCCGGCGCGGCGGTTCACCATCGCCACGCGCGTGATGCACCTCGGACGATATGGCGGCGGCTCGGACGATCCGCGCCTGCTGCCGCTCGTCTTCACCATGCGCGACGTTGTCCGCGGCTACGGCGATACTGGTCGTACGGGCAGATCCGACAGCGCGTTGAGCGCAACACGAATGCTCGTCGCCAATCTCGAAATGCGGTTTCCGTACGACGCGCTGTGGAGCAGGCGCGTGCGTTCGCATGCGCTGCCGATCGAGGGCCTTGTCTTCTACGACGCGGGACAGTTCTGGTTGCCCCGCGCGCGCTCGGAAGCCGCTTCCGCAACGCTGCAAAGCGTTGGCGCCGGGGTCCGGCTGACCGCGGCCGGACTCATTTTCGAGGTCGACGCAGTCTCTCGGGTCGGTCGTCCACAGGGTGGCTGGACGTTCGCGATCAACTTCCAGCCGGGATTCTAATCAGCGCCCTTCCATCAACCGCTGGAACACCCCTTGCTGCAATCATTGAGAGAAGTGATTGCGCCATGAGTGACTTGCCGAATGAGCGATGGCGTGCGGCAATTTCCCGGCCGCTGGAGACTCGACCCTTCGTCCCCGCGTCCTCGGAGCTCTCCGTCGAAATTGGTGCAGCCTCGGTATGCGGAAAGTTCCGCTCGCAGAATACCGACCACTACCTTGCCCTCCGGCTCGGCCGGACGCAACACACACTACTCACCACTCTTTCGGCCGCTGATCTCCCTCCTCGCTTCGAAGAGTACAGCTACGCGATGCTCGTGGCGGACGGCGTGGGAGGACATGCCGGCGCCCGTGCCAGCCGCCTGGCGTTGAGCGCGCTCGCCCATCTCGCCATTCAGTACGGTAAATGGAACGTCCGCGTCGATTCCGACACGGCAACAGACATCCTGGCGCAAAGCACGTTCCTTTACGCTCGTGCGCATGACGCCGTCCGGCAGGCGAGTCGAGCGGACGCGCGCCTGGCGAACATGGCAACCAGCCTCACGGCGCTCTACATCGCGGAAGACAGCCTTTTCTTCGCGCATGTGGGACACTCGGCCGCGTTTCTCTTCCGCGACGGCGTGTTGATTCAGCTGACGGCCAGCCACCCCACAGAGCGGGACCGCAGCGCGTCCGATTTCACTGATGGAATCAGGACGATCGGCCGGCGGCGGTCGCCGCCCCACATCGACACCGAGCACATCAGATTGCTGACGGGCGATCGCCTTCTCTTGTGCACGGACGGATTGAGCGCCGTCGTGACCAAAGAACGGATCGCCGACGCACTCGCCTCCCGGCGCGCTCCGCAGGAAGATTGTGATCGATTGATGGACCTCGCGGCCGCCGAGCGAGCCGGCGACGATGTCACCATCATGCTCGCGGATTACACGATGCTGCGGGATCGAACGGGACTGCCACCGAACGACGATACCGACGAGCCGTCGCCAGACACCGAGGACGAGGACGAATAGCGCCCGCGATCCAACGAGCGCGCCGGCTGTTGGTAACAACCGGCGCGCTCGTTTGGGCCTTGGCGTGTACGACACGATCGTCAACGGGATCGCATCACCAGCGGATGGAGAGGCCGACATTCCCCCGCCAGAACCCGAGCCCGTCCAACACCAGGTGATTGACCCCCTCGCCTCCGATGAACGGTGCGGGAGGATTCATGTCGGTAAACGCTTTGTAATAACGAACGTCTGTGCGGATGCCGACGTGGTCGGCGAAGGCCATGAATCCGCCGCCGAGATTTCCGCCCCCTTGCGAATTGCTCGATCCGAACGTGCTGCTCGCGGGATCGGCGACATCGTCGAACAGGTCGACGTTGAGCTGAATGATGCCAGCGCCGCCAGACACGTACGGCTGGAACCGGCCGGCTGCGCCGAGCGGCAGCGCTGCCACGATATTCCCCATGTAGCTATTGACCTTGGGTTCGCTCGCAAACGCCGCGTTGTCGCCGACGTTCGGCGCGAAGTCGGCGAGAAACTCGGCGCCGATCGTGCCTCGCCACAGGTACGCGACCTGTCCGCCGAAGTCGAGGCTCGCGCCGCTGTCCAGGTCGAAGTGCTGGTTGCTCGTGCCGAAGCTCGAGCCGACGAATCCCGACACCAGCCAGCTGCTGCGAGTCGCACCAGCAGTGGCAGGTGCGGTCGGCGTCTGCGCCGCCGCGATGCCTGACATCGCCGCGGTCAACGCCGCCGCAATCACAAGATCGGTTGGTCGCATCATGTTCTCCTTTTCATGCGTGTGCGGGTGCCCGCACGTCCTACCGTGTGAGACGTTCGACAGTTGTGCTTCCCGGATTCGCCGTGCTGCTCTCGGCGATCGCTTTGTTCTGGAGTACGGTGACGACAACTCTGCGGTTCTCCGACTGTCCACTGGATGTCGTGTTGTCGGCGACCTGCGAGCTGACCCCCATCGTCGCCGGCACGAGCATCTGAGTCGGCGCAATGCCGTTTTGTGAGAGGACGGCCGCCACGGCGTGCGCCCGCTGCATGCTCAACAGCTGATTCGTCGCCTCGGAGCCTACCGCGGAGGCGTGTCCCTCGATTTGTATGACCACGCCGCGAATCGCTCTCGCCTGCTGTGCGAGCTGCTCGAGCTCGGACTTCTGCTTTCCTCCGATCGATGCGGAGCCGTTGCGGAAATACACCGTCATGACAGACTTGATCTCGTGATCGGCGAGACTCGTGATTCGATGGTTCGTCGCCGCGAGCGCCAGGCCCGTCCTCGCGATCCTGTCGCTGTTGGCCGCGATTACCCGCTCCTGCTGCTGCAGTGTTTGCCGCTGCTGCTCGATCGTCCTGGCGTTCTGCTCGATGCGCTTCTGGTTCTCGAGGCTCCGCAGATCGGTGGGCTCGACCCCGCCTTGGATGGCAAAAGCCATCTTCAGGTCCGATCTCGAAAACTCTATGCGCCGTGCGGCGAATCGATCCGCGGCGAGGAAGGTTCCTTCGAGTTGCACGCGCAGGCCTGGAATCAACGACGCCGAGCTGATCTTCATGTCGCGAAGCCCGTCCGTGCGTTTGATTTTCGTGGTGTCATCCAGCACAACGATCAGGCTGGACAAGTCGTCGGTACGCACCAAGAGCGTGCCATCGCGGCCGTGTGCCGTGATCACGCCTCGGACATCCTCATCGGCCTCATCGGCGTAGGCCGCCGTCGACACTCCAAGACCCACCGCCAAGAGCACACCGAGAATCACCTGTCGATTCCTTCGTGAAGGCATAACGTCCTCCTGCTCCATCTGTCGGCGGTCCCCACACGTTCAAAGGGCAAGAACGGCACCACCATCTCCGCGGCTCGATTCCATCGACACCCGTTGCGTTTCGGGCCGCGCGGGCGTCTGACGTGCCGGTTGGATGTGATGCAGGATGAGCGTCTGACGTCATTTCGTCAGACGCTCACGAAGGGCTGAGCGTCCTACTGCGCATCGCCGCGATGCGGCGGAAGGTCCAGGACATCAGGCAGAACGTCGACGATGAAACTTGCATCGAGATCGACGAGCACCAGATCGGGGCCCACGAATCGATACTGCAGTTCTGGCGGCAGGACGGGCAGCACGGCGAGCACGTGCGCAGGCGTCGCCGCGGCGGTCTTCCAGGAGAACCGGCCGTTCACGACAGCGGGCCGCCAGCGTTCGCCGCCTTCGTTCATCTCCTCGATCAGTTCTGAGGCGTCGTCGCCGCGGACCGTGAAGCCGTGTCGAATGCGCACGCGATACAGCTCGCTGACGCCGGCGTTGAAGATGTCGCCGGGACGCGCGGCCGCGCGCGCGCGCCGCATCGCGGCGAACCGCGCGTCGGAGGCGCGGTGGATGGCGTCCACGTCGGCAGACAGGGCGAACGGCGGCAACTGGTGCTCGAGCTGCCGTCGAAGCGCCATGTACGACTCGACCGATTGCAGGAATTGCCGTTCCGCGTTCGGTTCGGCGCTGAGCCGTACCCCACCGGGCGGGCCGAGTGTCACG
Organism: Vicinamibacterales bacterium; assembly: GCA_963730445.1. Classification (GTDB taxonomy): domain Bacteria; phylum Acidobacteriota; class Vicinamibacteria; order Vicinamibacterales; family JAMQPK01; genus JAMQPK01. The sequence goes on from CAVSRX010000001.1 coordinate 101,766, forward strand.
ATCGTCAAGACTGCCGCCGGGAGCCATCCACCAAAGCATCGTCGCCTCATCGCCATCTTCCTTTTCCGAATCGGCGTCACCACAGGCGGTGACGCGTCAACAGTTCTTGTGATCGCGAGACCACGATTGTTCCGTGTGACCCTTCTTGAGCCGCTCGCGCGGGCTCATGCACATCGTAGACAGCGAAAACGCTGCCAGATGTTCGGGGCACGCGGCTTGCTGCCTATGTCATTCGTGTACGACCTGACACCCCGCTTCGACAGCGTGCCATTTCTCAACTCAGGGCCGGCTGCAGAGCCGATACTTCTGACCGACTTTCAGCGGAAAACGCTGGAGCACATCGGCGAGCGGGTGCACGCGCGTGCCCACGCGGCCATCTATGACGCAGGCCACCGGGCCGATGCCGTGTTCGTCGTCATCGAAGGCGTGCTCAAGAGCTATCGAAAGCTTCGGAGCGGAAAACGCGCGACGAGCACATTTCTCTTTCGCCACGACATCTTCGGGCTGGCCGAACGCGGCCGATATCTCAATTCCGTCCAGGCTCTCACGCCAGTCACGCTGCACCGGCTTCCACTCGACGAGCTGGTTCCACTGATCAAGCGGGACCCGATGCTGCAGTTCAAGTTCCTGATGAAGGTGACGCAGGGATTACGTGATGCGCAGCGACGGGCGATTCTGATCGGACGCCGTGATGCGGTCGGCCGCCTGGCCATGTTTCTGATGATGATGCGGCAGCAGCCTCGCCTCGCCGTAGGAAACGATTCCGACGTCCCTCTCCCCATGAGCCGGAAGGACATTGCGAGCTTTCTGAGTCTCACCAGCGAATCCGTGAGCCGTGCGGCCAGAGGGCTGCAGCGGCGCGGCCTCGTGGTGTTCGAAAGCCGGCACCTCGCTCGGATACTCGACCTTTCATCGCTCGAGAAGCTCGCGGCCGCTGTCTAGACTAGCTGGCAGCCGCAGCGCGACGGGATGCGTTGCACATCCCGCCGCGCTCGTGGACCACGACGCGTCAATTCGAGATTTGTCTTACCGCGTATGGATTGCCGCCGAGGGCTTCCGAAATCGCGGCAATCGCACGTTGCGCGCGCACGCTGTTGCCGGCCTCGTCGAGCGGCGGTGACACGGCCGCGATGCCAAACTTGCCAGGCGACACGGCGAGGATTCCACCGCCGACACCGCTCTTCGCCGGGAAGGCCGGTCTGGTACAGCCACTTGCCGGAATCGTCGTACAAACCTGCGGTCGCCATGACCGCGAGGATGCCCGGCACCTTGCCCGCGTCGATCAACTGCTTGCCCGTTACGGGATTTCTGCCTCCGGCCGCCAGCATGGCAGCCATCATGGCGAGATCTCTCGCGTTGACGCCGATCGAACACTGCCGCGTATAGAGATCGACCGCCTGCTGCCAGTCGCCCTTGATGTATCCATAGGCACGCATGAGCGCACCTATCGCCTGGTTGCGCTGGTTCGTATCGGACTCGGACTTGTAGACATCCTGCAACACGGCGAGAGTACGGCCTGCTGCATCGTTGTGAAAGCCGAGAATTTTCTTCCAGACGTCGTCGGACGTCCTGCCAGTCACCATACTGGTCGCGGAGATGGCGCCGGGGTTCACGAGCGGATTCATTTCGGGCGCACCGGTTCCGACCACAGTCCTGACGCCCTCCACCGCGATGATGGAATTGAAGCGCGCGCCGGTTGCATCGACACCGATCCGTTTCGCGATCGAATCCAGACCCTGCTCCTGAATGACCTGAGCCATGGTGAGCACTTTCGAGATCGACTGGATCGAGACTTCCGTTGTGACGTCACCGGCCGTATAGACCCTGCCGTCAACAGTCACCACCGCGATGCCGAAGAGATTCGGATCGACCTTCGCGAGCGCGGGGATGTAGTCCGCGTTCTTGCCTTCAGTCACCGTTTTGAACTTCGCATACGCCGCATCGACGACGGTTTGCGCAGTGGGCGTTTGTGCGCCCAGCGGCCAGAGCGCCGTTGTGTATACCGCCATCCCGAACAACAACAGAATCGCCGCCGACACGCGCCAATGACGTGGACCCATCGCTACCCTCCCAGCTTGAATGAAAAGTTGTATTTGAACGAGAACTGCAGCTTCAGCCCATCGCTACTGAAGCCGTCCGAGAAATTCTCACGCCGCCCCCACTGAAGCTCGCCGCCGACCATGACACTTGGCACCGGGTAATAGAGCAGGTTGCCCAGTGCGTAGTGTCCAACCTTGAAGGCGTTCGGGGCCTGAGCATCGGTGTTGTCGTTGTCCTGCCACGAGTAGCCGATCGCGGTGCTGTACTTCTCGCTCCACGTGTGATCGAGGAACATGCTGATCGCGACGATCGGGACCGCCTCGCCGACGAAGGGTCTCAGCCGGTCATTGTTGGTCGCGATACCGATGTCGACCGGCGAGTCGTTCATTTCGTTCTGAATGCCCTCGCCGATGGTGAACTGCAGCCGCAGCACATCGCTCGCGCTCGCTTTGAGGTTCGAGCTGACGTTCCATCCCCAGCCGGTGGTGCCTCCCGAGAGATCGACGGCATCAGCGAGCGTGTCATCCCAGTTGATCTTCCGTAGCATCCCTGCGGTTCTGACATAGCCCCAGCCCGCCGTGTACTTGTAGGCAGCCGCAAAATCGGGCAGCGGGAACCGCGCGCGGATGCCATCGAGCTCGATGCGGTCCGCGTAGACGCCCTGATCGCCGCTCGCGCCAGGACGCGCGAGCGCGAGCATGAGGTTGCTCGTGTCGGTGCTGATCGCGGTGTAGCGGAGCTGCACGTTCCGGTACCACGGAATACCGGTTGGCCCCCAGTACTCCAGCGAGTTCGGGTATACGTCCGTATCGCTGAAGGGGCTCCAGTACTGACCCGCGCCCAGCCGGCCCAACTCTCCCCATGCGTGCCGCAGGCGGAACGTCGTCTGTCCTTCATCGACGCCGGTGCCGAACAACTCGAATTCGAAGATGGTCTTCAAGTCGCCGAGATCGGTTGGCACCGTCGACCGCACGCCGAGCCGGCTCTGCCGTCACGCCGGCGAAGTGGTTGTTGATCTTCTCCGAACTCCTTGTCGAACGAAGGAAGTCTGGTGACACGCATGGTGTCGAACCAGTTCGGATTGATCGACGTGAAGTCGTGCCCCATGTCGAGCATCGTGAAGCCGTACACCTCCATCGACGGCTTGGCATCCTGCGCGGGCTGCGTAGCTGTCTGTGCGGTTGCCGTGGAGACCGTCGCGAACAGCACGGCGGTGTGGAGAAACCAGCGAAGCATGGGGACCCTCCTGTCTGTCAGTTGACGTGCGACCGTTCCCAGGCGCGCACGCGCGATCGTGCCTGGTCGAAAATCCGCTCGTAATTGCCCGTCCGGATCTTCGCGCTGGCCTCGGGAGTAAGACCTTTCCACACCGGCGCCCACATGTCGTACACCGCGAAGTACGGCGCGGGGCCGGCGGGCGCGACGGTATCTGTGCCGAAGAGAAAACGGTCGGGATATCGATTCAACAACGCCGTGACGCGCGCGACCGTGTCTGGCGTCGCGACCGCGTACTTCGCGACTTCATCCCAGGACAGGTCGAAATTCACGTGGGAGAGCGCGGGATCGCGCGAGCATCGTCTCGACGATCCCGACGTGCGTCGGCGCGCGCCAGGCGGTTCCGGCCGATGTCTGGACGGGGTGCACGACTCGACCGAGCCCCATGTGCGCCCAGATGATGCTCGTGTTCGGATGACGGACGAGCAGCCGCTTCATCTGCGCCAGATAGGCCGGCTCGGTATCCTGCTTCGCAAACGGCACGTCGATGTCGTTGTGAAGGAGCACGACGAGACCGGCGTCGCCGGCGAACTCGAGAATGCGATCGAGCGCAGGGTTCGTGAGGCTGGCGGTTTCGCCGGCGATCTTCGACGAGACGAACTCCTTGTGGATGGTGAACTCGCCGATACCGGTGAACACGCCTGGGAACATGTTCAGCACGCGGCGGATGTGGTCGACCGCGTACATGTCGGCCGGATTGAATCCGGTAATCATCGGATCGAACCGTGATTGATCGTCCTTCGACAGGGACCGATACACGCTCGCGATGTGGGCGTCGGTGAACGAGTAGTAGTAGAGCGGCGCGTCGCTCTGCAGGTAGTAGGTCGGGGCAAAGTCGCCGGAGTTCGCGTACGACCACTGCTGCTGCAGCGGGATGCCGAAGAGCGTGGAGCGGCCGACGCGTGTGCCCATGATGTGGAGGAACTGCCGGACGTCGATCCCCTGCTGAACGTAGTTCGTCAGATGAAAGTGCGAGTCGTGAAATTCCTCCGCCGGCGGCGGCGATGCCGCGATCGCCTGGCTCTCGAGGCGGCGCGCCGGCCCTCCGAGCGTGAGGGCCACGGCGAGAAACGCGGTTGCAAGCGTCGAGGTTGCATGTCTCAACACACCGGCTCCTAGAAGTAGAAGGACGTCGCCACCGACACGGTGTGGCCGCGCTGGCCCCCGACATAGAAACCAAACACACTGCCGGCCGGCGAGCGCGTCCACCTTCATCAGCTGAACGTTCGTCCGGAGGTTGCGGCTGTCGTACCAGTAGTAATTGCTGCCGGCGATGAGCTCGCGGCTGCTGGTGAAGCCCGCGTCCTCGTCACCGAAGATTTTTGAAATGACGCCGTACACTTCGAGCTTCTTTCTGACCGGAAAGAACGCCGCCTGCACGTACAGCCCGTGATCGTGGATGCGCCCGACCGGCAGCGGTCCATCCGCCGCGAAGTTCTGCAGCCAACGGTTGTAGTACTCGGCCTGCGCGAAGATCCCGCGGTATTTCATCCCCAGCATCGACCGCGAGGACTCGATAGTCCGCTTCGTCAACCGTCACACCCGGCGCGAGCGACCCGGCGTCGAACAGGTTGAGGCTGTCGGCGAGCTTGATCTGCGTGTTCTCGGGAGACGTATTCGCCTGCAGCTGGCGGTTCTCGCGGCTGCGCGCCGACGAGACGCCGAATCGCGTCGCGACAGTCTCGTGGTGTTCCCAGTCGCCGTACGACCCGTTCGGACCGAACTCCTTCGTGGTGGGCATCCACCACACGGTCCCGCCCGTCCCCAGGCCACGATCGAGCTGACCGGCGGTGATGCCGAGCTGACTGAGGTTGTTCGCGGCCGCGACGTGGTACCAGAGTCCTGGCAGCACTTCGCCGTTGACCCAGACGCCGCCGGTGAAGCTGGGCCTGAAGAACTCGTCAGCCATGACGCGATCGTTCGCCAGCCAGAACGGATGCGAACCCATCACCGATCGACTGCCGCCAAGCGTGTTGATGCCGGCATACACGTTGAACCGCTTGTGGAACTGATACCCGAGGTAGCCGTAGAGCGTGGTCTGATCGGTCGACATCACAGTCCACACCGTGATCTGGTAGCGCGCCTTCGGCGACAGCAGCCAGCCACGGAGGTGGAACATCGCTCTGTGGAACTGGATGTCGTTGCGCGTGTCGATGTCGTGGGTGTTTCCGAGATGATCCGTGAACTGCTGATCGGCCGGCAGCTGATTGACGTACCGAACGAGCGCGTACCCGCCAAGCGCGACCTCAGCGACATCGCTGCGGTGGATCACCACGCCGCTTCCCGTGGCATCCAACGCGCCAAAGCTCGGTCGCTCGTCGGGGTCCGGCTTTGCGGCGGTCCCGTTCGCCGTTTGGCCCGCGGCGGTGACGCTGGATAAATGGAGGAGAAGGAGCACGGCACACGCGCGCAACGAATCTGAAGTCCGGGTCGTTACCACCGCGCGAGCTTCGAGCACGCGACGTGCCAGCTCCAATGGCTCCGTTCAGCGGCAGCGCAAACGGTTGATGAGAAACGAACAGGAGCCGCTCATGAACCGGTACACAGGTGCGCGAAGGGATCCGCTATGTCGGAGCCTCGGAGACCCGTGGAACCACCGCCGCGGCGCAGGGTGTCGCTCACGAAATGCTGTGAGTGGTGAGGGCGCCTTCACCCGCACGCCGATGGCAGCAATCTCGCAGTCGGCGAGTGGTCTCGCGGTCGTCGCAGCGATGCCGGCCGGCGACTTCTGAACAAATCGGTGGCATCGCCGACGGCTAGCGAGAGCTGGAGCAATGGCGCTCACAGCGCATGGTCAGACGTGACGGTGGTTTGTGACTGTTGACACCACAGCGGCACTGAAAGGCATTGACCCATGACCTTCCAATTCCATCGACATTCCACGCTCGTCGAAGACGAAGACCCGACTGCGCAAGACACACCCCAGCCGAACGTCATGGACGCTGACGCGCTCGGCGTCTCGTCCGTTCGGGAACCCGATCAGAGACCGATCGAGAACGGGCACCCGCGGTTCGAAATGCGCGCGGGGCTGGGCGTCACACGCATCATCGGGAGGAGCCCGGCAGTGCGCCAGGCTCTGGAGCAGGTCCAGCATGTCGCGGCAACCGATTCGACCGTGCTCCTTCTTGGCGAGACGGGCAGCGGCAAGGAGATGTTCGCAGCCGAAATCCATCGCCTGAGCGCGCGTGCGGCGCGCACCATGGTGCGCGTCAACTGCGCCGCCATTCCGGCGACGCTGTTGGAGAGTGAGCTGTTCGGACGGGAACGAGGCGCGTATACGGGTGCGCTGGCGCGCCAAATCGGACGATTCGAGCTGGCCGATCGCTCCACGATTTTCCTGGACGAGATCGGCGACCTCGCGCTCGACGTGCAGGTCAAACTGCTTACGCGTGCTCGAAGAACGGCAGTTCGAGCGGCTCGGCAGCCCGAAATCCGTGCGAGTCAACACGAGGATCATCGCCGCAACACATCGGAACCTGGAGCAACTCGTCGCGGACGGCTCTTTTCGCGAGGACTTGTACCTATCGGCTCAACGTCTTTCCGATCCGCGTCATGCCGTTGCGCGACCGCGTCGAAGACCTTCCGCTTCTCGTGTCGCGGTTCGTTGACGAGTTCTCGAAGGCGTTCGGCAAGCGCATCGACTCGATCGACGAAGACAACATTTCACGCCTGCAGCAATACACGTGGCCGGGAAACATCCGCGAGCTGCGCAATGTCGTCGAGCGCGCGATGATTCTGGCGACCGGCCCACGGCTGTCCGTCCCGGTACCCAGCACATCACCCGCGTCCATGAAGCAGAGCGTGAGAATCAAAGACATCGAAATGGAACATTTCCGGAACGTGCTCGAGAGCACCGGTTGGCGGATTCGCGGGGTCGGTGGCGCGGCCGACCGTCTCGGGCTGCCGCCGACCACGCTCGAAGCGCGGCTCGCAAAACTGGGGCTGAAGCGTCCAGCGCGGGCATGAGCGTCGATGCTGAACGCGAGCCGTGGCATCGCGCCACTGCATGACGAATCGGACTTCTGAAAGAGAAGAGTAAAGTCCGTCCTGCGGTGGACAACCCCCGCGATTCATGGCCGTTCGCGCCGCAAAAGACAGGCATGTCCCTTGCTGTCCGAAATGCGATGACGCGGCAGACTCTCCCACCAGCAGTGATTCTCGGTCGAATGGCTGCGGCGTGCGTTCATCCGCTCACTGCATGGCGGGTCTCGATGTCGTGGCGGGTACTGGCGCTGGCGGCCTACTCAGCAGCCGGTTACGTCATCGTCCTCAGCGCGCTGCTGGTACTTTCGTAAGTTCTTTCGCGACGCGGTCGTACGGCAGGTAGTTCTCCCACTCCAGCGGCGTAGAGGTGTCGGCGATCGTCTGCGTGAGCAGATGCCCGAAAATGCTCTCGGCGTTGTCGCTGTTGCTCATCAGCAGCACGCCGATCTTTTTCGTGGGATAGACGATTGCATAGTGCTGGAAGCCGTCGCCGTGTCCCTCTTTGAATGCGCCCCAGCCGTGCGGCGTTCGCTGCAGTCCCCATCCAAGCCCATAGCTGAGCTCGATCGCGTCGTTGGCCGAAGTCGTCTCCAGTGAACCAGGCCCGACTTGTGTTTTGGTCCTGATGCGGATTTGCGGCTTGAACATCTCGTTCCAGGACGCCTCGCTGAGTCCTTCGCGGCCGAGCACTGCCATCATGAAGCGCGCGAGATCGTCAGTCGTGGTCTCGAGCGTGCTCGGCGCGCGGGCCGCATTGTCTTTGTCCTTCGGATAGACCTTGCCATCCGGCGCGTGTCCGATGGCGTAATCCGCTTCGAACCGCGGCTGCCACGTGTAGCTCGACATGCGCATGCCATACGGCCCGAACACATGTTTCTGCATCAGCTGCTCGAGAGTCGTGCCCGTGAGTTTTTCGATGACGACCTGAAGCAGCGTCATGCCTTCGCCCGAGTAGCTGAACTTCTCACCGGGCTCGAAGTGAATGCGCAGCTTCTGGTCCGGCTCGAACCAGCGCCAGCCCGGGAGGCCGGTGGTGTGGCTCATGCTCATACGCGCGGTGATGCGCCGGTAGCGCGGGTCGGATTGGAGGTCGCTCAGGTTCTCATGCCACGACGTGCCCTTGTTCTGCCAGAGCGGCTCGCGCACGTACTCCTGCAGCGGCTTATCGAGGTCGAGCACGCCTTGCTCGACGAGCTTCATGACCAGTACGGAGAACACAGCCTTGCTGAGCGACGCGCCGTAGATCTCGGTGTCGGTGCGGAGGGGTTTCGCGGACGGCAGGTCGGCGAGGCCGAACGCGCGCGAGTAGACCATCTTCGTGTCGTTGAAGATCGTGACCGTCAAGCCGTGCACGTTCGCCGCGCGCGTGAGCGTGTCGATGCGTTCGGTCAGCGCGGTCGAGTCGATGGTGGTGCCGTCGAGTCGCGCGATCGCGGGGCCGGGCACACGAGCGGCCGGCTTGTCCGCAACGATGTTGATGCGACCCAGCGCCTCACGCTCGGTGGGCAGATCAACCTTGCCCGCCGGCATTTTGTTCAGTCTGAAAATGTAGGCGATGACCGCAGCGGCGTCTTCCCGGCTCAGCGTCCCAGGGGCTTCAGCCGGCATCGCTTCGCGAAGCCAGTCGAACAGCTCGCCGACAGACTGACTGCTCCAGTTCGCGAGGAACGTCTCGCCAACGAGCTTCGGTCCGGAATCGCCGCCGTCGAGCTTGGGACCGTGGCAGCCGATGCAGGTGGTATCGGCGACCTTTTCACCGCGGTAGGCTTGCGCTTCGCTGTAGACGCCGCTCCAGATTGTCTGTGTCGGACGACTCCCAGACTCCTGGACTCCTGGACTCTGGACTCCTAGACTCTGGGCTCCTGGATTCTGCGCAGCCGCCGCCACTACGCAGATCGCCGCACCGGCGAATGCGAGGGCCGTCAGTTGCCGCACGACGCGCCGACCATCTGAAGCGATGTGACGTTCACGCGTATTTCCGCACCGAGCCGCACCATGTGCCCGGTTACGCGCACTTTGTGTCCGTTGTGCGGTTCGGGTTTATGGCTAATCGCGTCGAGCAGTCGGAACGTGAACTCGCCGCGCGGGCGCGTGGCAGCGGTGGGATCGACGCTCGCCGAAGCGGAGAGCTCCGTCTTCTTCAACTCCTCGGCGTTGGTCAGCAGCCACGATCGCGTGGGATCCTGGTGAAGACATCCCACCGACGAGACGAACGTGTAATTCTGCAGGCCTTCACCGCCGCCTGCGCCGGGAATCCACACAGTGTCGGCCACATCGGTCGTCAACTCGGCGGGTCCCGCAGGAAAACCGTTCTTCTGCAGCACGTAGGTGGCGACGTCGAGGTACTCCTGATCGGTCAGCGTGCCGGGCCGCCCCGACGGCATGTCCCGTTTCATCTTGTTGAAGAGCGCGCTCGCCTTCGACTCGCCGAAATCCTGCACGAATCGAGTGCCGACGAGCGGCGCGCCCCGCGCTCCGGCCGTCGGATTTGCCGAGCCCTCGAGATCTTCGAGGTGGCACGTCACGCAATTCGCTTCGTAGACCTGTTTGCCCCGCTCGGCCTGCGCCGCTGTATAGACAGCGTCGCGCACTGTCTTGCGTGACTTCGCGTCATCTTGCGCAGCGACCACCGCCACGCACAACACGGTGAGCGCGCATGCGATGAGCCTAGACAAGGATGTCTCTCACGATTTCGCCGTGGACGTCGGTGAGACGGAAATCGCGGCCCGCGTACCTGTAGGTCAACTTCGTGTGATCCATCCCGAGCTGATTCAGCAGCGTCGCGTGCAGGTCGTGAATCGACACGCGGTTCTGCTCCGCCTTGAAACCGAACTCGTCGGTGGCGCCGTATGCGATGCCGCCCTTGAATCCGCCGCCGGCGACGAACATCGTGAAGCCGTACGGATTGTGATCGCGGCCAGACCCGCTCTCCGACACCGGCGTGCGCCCAAACTCTCCGCCCCACACGACGAGGGTTTCGTCGAGCAGACCGCGACGCTTCAAGTCACGAATCAGCGCGGCCGCCGCTTGATCCATGTCCGGGCAGCGCTTGCGCAGGTTGTCGTTCACGTCGCGATGGTCGTCCCAGATTTGCCCGCCCGGATAATCCATGTTGATGTAGCGCACGCCCGCTTCGACAAGGCGCCGCGCCAGCAGACAGCCGTTGCCGAACGCGCCGGTGCCGTATTCCTCGCGAATGTGCTGTGGCTCTTTGCGGATGTCGAACAGCTCCAGCGCCTCGAACTGCATGCGGTAGGCCGTCTCCATCGATTTGATGCGCCCCTCGAGGAATTGATCGCCGCCAAACGACTTCGCGTGGGTCTGGTTCAGGTCGAGCAGCGCATCCATGTCGACGCGTTGGGCGTCCTTGTCGACGTTCTGGTTGCGTAGATTGGGGATGATCTTCTCGGGATCCGGATCCGCCACCGCGAATCCAACGCCTTGATACTCGGTCGGCAGAAATCCCGAACGGTTCTGCGGTCCACCACCCGCGGCGTTACCGAGCGCGACGAATGCGGGGATGTTCTCGTTTTCAGACCCAAGCCCGTAACTAATCCACGATCCCATCGACGGGCGCGTCGCCAGCACGCTGCCTGTGTGGAACAGGGCGCGACCTGGCGTGTGTGTGGGGTTGAACGTGTACATCGACCGAATGACGCACACGTCATCGATGACGCTGGCGAGCTGCGGCAGCAACTCGCTCACCTCGACGCCATTCCGTCCGTAGCGCTTGAACTCGAACGGCGACGGCAACAGGCCGCCGGTCGTCCGTTCGGTGCGGAGATCCACCGCGTTCGGCCGCTGTCCGGCGTACTTGAAGAGTGCCGGCTTGGGATCGAACATGTCGAGCTGCGAAGGCCCGCCATTCATGTAGAGCATGATGACGTGCTTCGCCTTGGGCGCCAGGAGCGGTACGGGATAGTTGCCCAGGCCTGCGGCGCGAACGTCGCTCCGCGACAGGCTCGCAAAGAGTCCAGCCAGGCCGACCACACCGAGGCCGCCGCCCAGATTTTCGATCATCTGCCGCCGCGTCAACTTGAAACTCATGGAAGAAAAATCTCCTCGTTGGTCGCCAGCAACACCTGCGCGTAACGCTGCAACGTTCCCTTTTTCAGATACTCCATCGCACTCTTCATCTCTGCGACCGTTGGATCGCGCGCAAGAATGCGGCGATACAGGACGCCGATCTGTTCGGCTTCCCCGGTCGCCCTCGCGGCCGTTTTTGCCGCGGCCTCGGCGAGGTTCTGGATGAACGCGCTGTTCATCATGAAAATCTGCTGCAGCGTGGTCGTCGTGACGTCGCGATCGGGAGCCGTTTGCGTGGCTTCAGGAAAGTCGTACAGCGCCAGCACCTGAGGCGGGCGCGAGCGGCTGATGCGCCCGTAAATCGCGCGCCGGTAGAACGTGTCGTCGTCGACGTTGCCGGAGAGGCCGCCCATCTCTTCGTTGAGCATGCCGGCCGCACGGACGAGCGTGTCGCGATAGGCCTCGGCATCGAGCCGTCGCGGATTCTGACGCCACAGCAAGGCGTTCGCTTCGTCCGCTTTCAGCGCGTCTTCGCGCGGGTTGCTCGACTGCTGATACACCGCCGACATCATGATCTCTTTGCTGAGCCACTTGAGCGACCATCCATGCTCGATGAACCGCGCCGCGAGATCGTCGAGCAGCTCCGGATGCGTCGGCTTGTCGCCCTGCGTGCCGAAATCGCTTGGCGTGGCAACGAGCGGGCGCCCGAAGTGCCAACCCCATGCGCGGTTCACGATGACGCGCGCGGTAAGGCCTGGCGTATCGCTGAAGATTCGCTCGGCGAGTTCCAAACGACCGGACCCCTGCTTGAATCGCGTATCACCCTTGGCGAGCACTGCCGGAAATCCGCGAGGCACGATCTCGCCCGGCGCCGCGTAGTTGCCCGCCTTGAACACGGGCATGTCGCGCGCCTCGCCGGGCTTATACACGAGATGGGTGTACGACGGATCGGATGCGTCGACGTACTGCGCCGCCTCGAACACGGCGTTCACATACGGTTCGGTCGAGCCCCCCTGGCCTCGCCCTCGAGCCGGCGGTGGCGCGGGAACGGCGACAGCGACGGGTTTCGCGCCGTCTGCCGGTTTTGCCCCTGCCGCAGGTGGCGCTGCTGCCGCCGGCGGCGGTCCTCCCCCTCGGCGCGGCGGATTCCAGAATTTATCGAGGCTCTGCAACAGCTGAGGGTATTTCTCGAGCAGCGACGTCGCTTCCGCTTTGAACGCCGCCATCTCGGCTGTCCACTTCGCCCGCTTCTCCGCACCGTTGGTGAATGTGGTGCCCTCGTTCCCGAGCAGATTGATCGAATAGGCCAGGTCGAACAATTGGCGCTGGAGCCACATGTAGCGCTGCTCGACTTTCGGGTCGACCGCAAACATTGGCCGTTCAGCGCGCAGCGTCGAGGCGAAGACGCCCATCAGCGCGGCATAGTCCTTCTGGGTAATCGGATCGAACTTGTGATCGTGGCACCGCGCGCACGCGGCCGAAATCCCGAGCACGCCGCGCGAGACGGCATCGATGCGGTCGTCCCAGTCATCGGTCACGAGACCGCCGATCACCTCGCCCGACAACCGCCGGTCGGTGTGATAGACGGGCGCGGCGCCGACATACCCCAGCGCGCGCATGTCAGCGCGCGTCGTGCCGGGCATCAGATCGGCGGCGAGTTGAAGCTTGATGAAACGGTCGTACGGCATGCCGGCGTTCAGCGCTTCGATGATCCAGTCGCGGTAGCGCCACGCGAACGGATACGGCGGATTCGTTGCCTCCGATGTCGGGTTATCTTCTGCGTAACGTGCCACGTCCATCCAGCGGCGCGCCCATCGCTCGCCGTAATGCGGCGACGCGAGCAGACGATCGATGAGTCTTTCGTACGCGTTCGGCGATCCATCGCTCAGGAACGCCTGCACTTCTTCGAAGGTGGGTTTGTAGCCGAGCAGATCGACGTAGGCACGCGTCACCAGCGTGCGCTTGTCCGTTTGCGGTGACGGCGCGATCTTCCTGTCCTGCAGCTTCGCGAGAATAAAGTTGTCGATCTTGTTTTTCGGCCAGCCGATCGCGGCCGCCTTCGGACGCGGCATGGGCGGTGACCGGTTGAAACGCCCACCACTTGCGTCCGTCTTCGAGCGACATTCCTTTGTATTGCGGCGCCGCCGCGGCAAGAGCCGGACCACTCGCGCGCGGATCGGCCGCGCCACGCGCAATCCACTGCTCGAAGTCGGCCAGCACGGCTTCCGGAAGTTTGCCGCTCGGGGGCATCTGCGCCAGCGGATCGCTGTAGCTGAGAGCGGTGATGAGGCGGCTTTCGGCTGGCTTCCCCGCCACGATTGCCGGGCCCGACACGCCACCCTTCAACAGCCCTTCCCTGGTGTCGAGCACCAGGTTGCCCTTCGGCGCCGGCATCTTGGAACTGTGGCAGCCGTAGCACTTCTGGGCGAGGACGGGCCGGATTTTGGTCTCGAAAAAGTCAATGTCCGGCGTCTGGGCGGACGCCGGCGCACTTGCAGCAACAGACACGATCAGGCCGACGATAAAGCGTCCTATCGACATGGAATCTCCTCAAGCCCGTGGAAACGAGTATTTTACAGCGAGGAGCCCAAAAGCGGATACACGGTCATGAGCCCAGCGACGGCCAGGGCGTGGGACGTCCTGGCCGTCCTTCTCACTTCATTTCGCGGCAGGACCACCCGCGCGCGCGGGCGGCACGAAGCCATCCTTCGACTGCCCATTCTGGTGGAATCGCGAGTCGGCGCTCAGCCGATTCCCGGCGGCGAACTGAAATCCCGCGTTGCCCCAGTACTTGCCCGCCTGGTACGTGGCGTCGCGCACCTTCGTCAGTAAATCCTGATAGCGATCGTCGGTCCGCGGGTAGCCGCTGAAGCTCTCCAGGTCGCTGTTGCCAAGAATGACGACATCGAGGCCCGGCGTCGATGCGATCTCGAGCGCGTTGTTCACGCCTTCGACCGTTTCGATCATGATAACGGTCAGGATGTTGTCGTCCACCGAGTTGCGGTAGGTCTCGCCGGGATTCAGGAACTTGTTCCAGAACTGGCTGCCTCCCTGGCTTCGCCGGCCGATGGGCGGAAACCGCGCGTAGCGTGCCGCGTCTCTCGCTTCGAGCACGTCATCGACCGTGGGCACGATCGTGCCGAGCACGCCGAGGTCGTACGCTTTCTGCATGTTGGCTTCCAGCGCATCGGGCATGCGAATCATCGGCGTGGCGCCTACGCCCGGGCAGGCGTGCATCATCTTTTCCACTTCGTCGAACCTCAGGCGCGAGTGCTGCATCTCGAACCAGGTGAAATCGTAGTGCGGTGCCATCTGGCAGTACTGCTCGGGATTGAACGCGCTTTGCGTGTGACTGAACACCTGCTGTCCCGAGAAGAGCTTCGCCTTTGCCGTGTTGTAGAGCTTCCGTTTGGGGTTCTGCATGAAGGCTTTGGCCGCCCAGCCCCACGGTCTGCCGGGGTCGAGCGGGATCGGCGTCAACGTCCCGTTCGGGTGCTTCACGGCAGCGGCCGCGCCGCCGGCCCGGCCTCCACCCTGCGCCGGGGCCTGCGCATTCGGCCAAGCGGCCGCGCATACCAACGCCAGCAACACTGCGCCAACGATCCTGGGTCGCTGCATGTGGCCCTCCTCTGAAAAGGTTTGAAGGCCGGGAGTATATGACAAAATCAAAAAAGAAGACGGCCAAGGGCGGTGTTACGGCCCTTGGCCGGATGTAGCGGCGATCGATCAGTTGCAGCTGAGCGCGGGATTCCACTGTGCGAACATTCCGCTCGGATTGTGCGCCCACACCCACGCGTGAAGATCCCAATGCCACGGCATACCCGGAACGTGCCCGGGCATCGGGCCCTGAAACGTCTGTCCGAACAGCTGTGGTGTGGGAGTAATCACCTGATAATTCGCCGGCCACGGAGACGATGACATCCACGGGCCGACTTGTCCTGTGTCGGGATTGCGCAACAGCACGACTTGCACGTACTCGACGCCAGTCAGTCGGAGTCCTCCCTCGGGCTTCTCCAGATAGAGCAGTACTTCGGGTTTCTCCGGATCGAGCGTCTGATTTCCAATCAGCGCCTGATTCCCAGCGTGAAATCCCATAACTCCTGCCGGACTCGAGTCACAATGCGGCCCAACCACATAGCCGGCGGCAGCGGCCTCAGCCGCATCGTGAAACGCCGCCGTCGCCCGGCGAACTGCGGCGAGCTCAGGGCCCGGCATTTCGGCCACTGCGTTAATGGCGCCGGTATTTTCATGGACGTGGATGGCGCTGGTTAATTCCTGAGATACCGTCGTCGGCTGCATCGGGCTCGCACCTTCACTGCAGCCTGCGGCCGCGGCCACCATCACGCACATCACCGCGATGTAACAGCAATTCTTCCGTTTCCACATGGATTTTCTCCTCCTGCTACATAAGGCGCAGGAACCGCGGGAAACCTGCAGTCGCGATGGATTGCATATTTTCGGTCGCGACGACGCCTTCTTGATCGGCGGCTCACTCACGGACGGCTTTGCTAGACTGAGGGGTCTCAATGCCCTTCAGGACCCCAGGCGATGCAAAAGATAATCGCGACGTCACGAGCTTGCTGCGCGTGTGGAGTGGCGGCGAAGACCAGGCCTTCGAGCGGCTGATCCCGCTCGTCTATGACGAGCTTCACAGGATGGCCATCCGGTATCTGAAGGGAGAGCGCTCGAATCAGACAATGCAGCCGACGGCCCTTGTGAACGAAGCCTGCATTCGGTTGCTCGGCTGGGATCAGGTTCGATGGCAGAACCGCGGTCATTTTTTTGGTGTGTCTGCACAGCTCATGCGCCGCGTATTGGTAGACATTGCGCGACGGCGCCATGCGGAGCGCCGCGGCGGGGGTATCGCGGTTCGCGTACCGCTGGACCAGGTCGATGTGGCCGCAAAAGAGCGTGACTCCGATCTCGTCGCGATCGACGAGGCACTCGAGATACTGGCGGCTGAGGATCCCCGAAAGGCGCGTGTTGTGGAAATGCGATTCTTCGGAGGGCTGTCAGCGGAGGAAACGGCGCAAGCGCTCGGTGTGTCAGTACGCACGGTGCACAACGACTGGGCATTTGCGCGCGCCTGGCTCTATCGAGCGCTGTCTGGCGGCGCCGCATGAGCAGCCAGCGATGGCAGCGGCTGGATCAGCTGTTCGAACAGGCGCGTGAGCAGCCCGCTGATGCGCGCGCGGCATTCCTCGCGGGTGCGAGCGACGACGAAACCCTTCGGACCCAAGTCATGTCGCTGCTCGCGGCGGATGAGGAATCGGGTGAATTCCTGATGGCGCCGGCGCTCGACCGGTTGGCCAAAGCCATCGGCATGGATGGATGGAGCCTTCGAACCGGCGACCGCCTGGGTGCGTACACCATCGTTCGCCGGCTCGGCGCTGGCGGTGCCGGAGAAGTGTGGCTGGCGCGCGACGAGCGGCTCGGTCGCGATGTCGCCATCAAGGTTCTGCTGCCTCATTTTTCTCAAGATACCGAGCGAGTGCATCGGTTCGCGGAGGAAGCGCGAACGGCGGGCTCGCTGAATCACTCGAACATCCTCGCGGTCTACGATGTGGGCGAGCATCGCGGCGCACCGTTCCTCGTTTCTGAATTTCTTCAGGGCGAGAGCCTGCGAAAGCGACTCGAGGCCGGACCGCTTCCCGTCAACACGGCGATCGCCATTGCGCTCGACGTTGCGCGCGGACTTGCGGCGGTCCACGCGCGCGGGATCATCCATCGAGATCTCAAACCAGACAACGTGTTTCTCAGGTCTGACGGTGGCGTGAAGATTCTCGACTTCGGTCTCGCGAAGCTGCAGCTGCCGTCGATAGACGCGCTGCACACACCTACGCCACATACCATTACGGGTGTCGTTCTTGGCACGGCGGGCTACATGGCTCCCGAACAGGTCAGAGGCGGCGATGTGGATGCGCGCTCGGATCTTTTTGCTCTGGGCGCGACCATGTACGAAATGCTCAGCGGCCAGCGCCCGTTCTCGGGTGGCAGCACATTTGAATCGCTTCACGCAATTCTCACGAGCGAGCCAGCCGACCTCATAGACGTCAACCCCCAAGTGCCGCCGGCACTCGCGGACATCGTCAAGCGCCTTCTCGAGAAATCTCCTGATGCGCGGTTTCAATCTGCGGCTGGTCTGGCCGCGGCTCTGGAGCACATCGCCGAGCGGCCCGCACATCCGAAGGCAAATCGCAGCCCTCGAAAGACATCGATGCGTTGGCGGTCGCAGTGGTTTCCATGGTCGGCGGCAGCGGCTTTGACGGTGACGCTTCTGACGGGGGGATGGTGGCTGTCATCGGTAACGCGGCGCGAACCGGCTGCGACGCAACTGATGCAATTCACCTGGACGCTCCCTGCGGGAACGGTACTCGACTCGGCGCCTGTGGTGTCGCCGGACAGCCAGCATGTTGCTTTCGTTGGCAGGAACGCAACGGGGCCGCGGATCTTTATCCGCGATCTTGCGTCACTCGAGGCCGTCATGCTCTCCGGCACCGAGGGAGCGAAGCAGCCTTTCTGGTCGCCTGACAGCAGATCTGTCGGATTCTTCGCGCGCGGCAAATTGATGAAAGTCGCGCTCGCGTCTGGTGCGCCGGTTGTGATTGCGAATGCGATTGACGGCCGCGGCGGTGCGTGGAGCTCTTCCGGAACGATCGTGTTCGCCCCCGATCTGCTCGACGCCTCCTTATTAAAGGTGTCGGCCGACGGTGGACCCGTCGAGCCGGCGACGCTGCTCGATCGGGCACACGCCGAAAACTCGCATCGATGGCCCGTATTCCTTCCCGATGGCATTCACTTTTTGTACTTCGTCAAAGGAACAAAGGACGAAAGGCGCGGTGTTTATGTTGGGCGCATCGATCGCACTGCGACCACACCCGGCTCGGCTCTGTTTCATTCCGAATCGGAAGCTATGTACGTGCCGGGGCCGTCGGAGAATGTTGGCGACCTGCTCTACGTGAACAACGGAAGAATCGAGGCGCGCTCGTTCGACGCCCAGCGTCGCACGCTGAGCGGAGATGGTCGTACCCTCAATCTTCAGGCGAGTCAGCAGACGCCATATCACTCCATGACGTTCAGTGCGTCGGCGAGGGTGCTCGCGTTCACCCCGTCACGCGTGCCATTTGGCCTGCGCCTCACCTCTGTCGACCGGAGCGGCGAGAACCTTATCTCTCAGGCAAACGAACCGCAGAGTTGGGTGCGTCTCTCGCCAGACGGCCAGCGGCTGGCGCGCAGTGGATTGGACGGAATACGGGGCAACCCTGATCTCTGGATCGAGGATCTCGCAAGAAAGACGCGCGTGCGAGTGACGACGGCCGCAGGCGCCGATATGCTCCCCGCATGGTCGCCAGATGGAAAACGCCTGGCATACGTCACCGGCAGTTTGCCGGGCAGGCAAGGCCGGAGAATTCTGACCATCTCGGCAGCAGACGGTACCGGGATCCTTCAAACCTTCCCATGCCCTGGCGACCCTGGCACGTACTGCGAGCCCACAGACTGGTCTCCCGATGGTCGCCATCTCATCGTCAACGTGTTTGGCGTGCGAGGCAGAGACGTCTGGACTGTTGCGGTGCAGCAGGATGGCTCGACGCGACCGCTGGTTGCCGAGCCGTACTCCGAGCGTGATGCGCGCATTTCCCCAGACGGTCGCTGGATCAGTTACGTGTCCGACGAGTCGGGACGGCCTGACGTGTCGGTGCGCAACATTTCTGGCCCACCAACGCGCATCGTTCTCTCAGCCGGCGGCGGAGAGCAGCCGGTCTGGCGCCGTGACGGTGCGGAGCTTTTCTTCGTCGATCTTCAGGGGCGCCTTCGCAGCGTGGCGGTACGTCGAACGCCGGACGGATTGCTGACGTTCGGCTTGCCGGTTGAACTCTCGGTTCCGCCCCTTGGAGTCGGACACTGGGGACATCAATATGACGTGTCTCCGGATGGCCGCCGCATCTACTTCATGCGCCCCTCTGATGGGCAAGCCTCACAGGAGATTACTGTTGTCGTCGCCTGGCGTTCGCTTCTCAAATAGACCGAAAGTCCAGTGCATTAGCCATGGTTCTCACCTGGCTTGATTACGCGATTATCGCCGGCTACCTGATCGCGATCACGCCTTCGGGTCGTACTTCGCGCGCTTTCAGAAAACGACCCGCGACTACTTCCTGACCGGCCGTTCGGTGCCGTGGTGGGCGATCTGCTTCACGGTCGTCGCGACGGAGACGAGCACCCTGACGTTCATCAGCGTGCCGGCGTCGGCGTACACCGGCGACATGACGTTCCTGCAGCTCGTGTTCGGATACGTGATCGGCCGCGTGATCATCAGCGTGCTCTTCATTCCCGCGTACTTTCGCGGCGATCTCTTCACCTCGTACGAGCTGCTCCAGCGCCGATTCGGCGATCGCGTGAAGAGCGTGGCGGCGGTGATTTTCCTGATTACGCGCTCGCTCGCCGATGGCATCCGGCTCTTCGCGACGGCGCTGGTGATCTCGGTGGTGACGCAGGTGCCGGTGACCCCGGCCATCCTCGTCATCGGCACCGCGATGATCGTGTATACCGTGCGCGGTGGCTCGGCTGCGGTGATCTGGACCGATGTCGTCCAGCTGTTCGTGTACGTGGCGGGCGCCGCCGTGGTGTTCGTGTCGCTCCTCGCGCTCATTCCTGGCGGATGGCCCGAGGTCGTCCGCGCCGGCGTGGCGGCAGACAAGTTTCGCGTGTTCGATCTGTCGTGGACCGTCGCGCGGCCCTACACCCTCTGGGCCGGGATGATCGGCGGAGCGGCCCTGACGCTGTCGACGCATGGCATCGATCAGTCTCTCGTGCAGCGATTGCTCTCGGCGCGATCGGCGCGCGACGCGGCGCGCGGTCTCATCGCCAGCGGTTTTCTCGTCTTCGCGCAGTTCGTGCTGTTTCTCGTCATCGGCGTGATGTTGTTCACGTATTACCAGCACGTGCCCCTCCCCCGCGCACTGGGACGCAGCGACGAAGTGCTCCCCGTCTTCATCGTGACCGCGCTGTCTCACGGCGCTGCCGGCTTCATCGTCGCCGCGATCGTCGCCGCGGCGCTGTCGCCGTCGATCAACTCCATGGCCGCGACGACCGTGAACGACTTCTACGCGAAGTACGTTGCGCCTGAGGCCGACGAAGCGACACTCATGAGGGTCGCGCGCACGTGGACGGTCGTCTGGGGCGTCGTGCAGATCGTTGTGGCGATCGCCGTGCAGCACATGCAGCGAACGGTGCTCGACGCGGGACTTGCGGTGCTCTCGTGGGCATCCGGACCTGTGCTCGGCGCGTTTCTGCTTGCCACGCTGTCATCTCGAATCACCGAGCGACAGGCGTTCACCGGCATGATTGCCGGGCTGGTCGCGATGACCATCGTCTGGGGCTGGTCGCTGCCGATCGCGTTCACGTGGTACGTGTTCATCGGCGCCGCCGTCACGGTTATCGTCGCGCACGCAGTACCGCGCCCACGGTCCGCCTAAAGGCGGACAGGTACCGGTAGAATCCACCTGCCGCGCCGATCAGGCCAGCCCGGGCTGATCGGCCGCACGCTTCACATATTTGTAAATGCGCGCGGCGTTTCTCCAGAAGTATTTCTCCGCCTGCGCGCGGGTCTTCGTGGAGAAGAACTTCTTCATCAACCCTACTTGCTCCGAAATCGTGGCGACGCCATACGAGTTCGGATAATCAGTGCCAAACATGACTCGGTCCTCGCCGAACAGACCGTAGAGATACTCCAGCCGATCGCGCAGCGGCGTGTAATCGGCCACGACCTGCTTGTTGTCGAGGCGCGGGTGATACACCTCGGTGAGCTTGACGAAGATGTTCGGCCGCGCGGCCATCTCTTTTATGACGGCTTCATACGCGGCCTGTCCGTCCGGTGCCGGATCGAACGACGGCAGGTGATCCATGATGATGCGCAGGTTTGGAATCGCATCGGCCAGCATGACATTCGCCGTCATCAGCGCCATAGACGGATTCGCGGTATCGTGCGCCAGGTCGGCCTGCGCCAGCAGTTTCAGGTTGTTTACGGCGACCGCGTCGAGCGTCACCTTTCCGTCGGCGTTCGTGTAATAACGGCTCGCACGAATGGCGCGGTACAGCGGATTCTTGCGGAAGCGCGCCAGATTCTCGCCGAACTCCGGGCTGTACGGATCGAGACGTCCCGACACGCCAACCATGAACGGATCGGCGTCCGAGACCTCCAGATACCAGGCGTTGTCTTCGACCCTGGCACTGGACTCGACGATGATCGCGCCGACGATGCCGGAGGGGCGCGACAGCGTGGCGATCATGCCGGGCAGCGCGATCTGAGATTGGGCGCGATACGCGGCCGATCCCATGTAGCCGGCGCCTTGCGTCCTGCGGCCGTCAAAAAGATGAATGTGCGCGTCGATGATGGGAAGGTTGTCGACGCTGGGCCCGAACTTCTCGGTGCCCTGCGGCCGTCCTGGCGTCGCAATCTCGGGCGGCGCGACGGGCGCGTCCTGGGCCAGCAGGTGCATGGGCGCACCGGCCAACGTTGCCGCAGCGGCTGCCTTACTGAGAAACGTCCGCCGGGTCACACCTTCGTCGCGGCTCATGGTCATTGATGTCTTACGCATGTGCCGATGATAGCGCGGGCATTCGCGCACTCAATCGACAATGGCCTGCTGCACGATGGCCTTAAAGCGCTGCCGTATCTGATCGGGATTCGAAGGCACGCTCTGCGTCATCAGCACGGTCACCATCTCTTTACCGGGATCGACCCAGAAAATCGTGCCCGCCGTGCCGTCCCAGCCGTACTCGCCCTTGCTTGCAGAATCGCCAGCTGACGGACTCAGCACGACCTGAACGTTTGCCAGTCCCCACCCCATCGATCCGCCGCGCGTCTTCTGCACCGCCTCAGATAAGCCATTCGCCGTCATCATCTCTATCGGTTTTCACACTCAGCAGGCGCACGCCGTCGAGCTCTCCCTTATTGGCCAGCATCTGTGCAAATCGCAGGTAGTCCGGTACCGTCGACAGCAATCCGACGGCCCCTTCGATGAGCGTTGGGCGCTCTGTAAATGGCAGCGTTTCTGTTTCGACCTGCACGAGGCCGCCGCCCTGCGCGGGACCGTACACAGTGGTGAGCCGCGCTCGCGCGTCCGGCGTGGCGGCCCAGAACATCGTGTCGGTCATGCGAAGCGGACGAAAGATGCGTTCCTCGAGAAATGCCTCGAAGGGCCTTCCCGACCAAATCTCGACCAGCCGCCCCAGCACGGTCGTGCCTTCACTGTACCGGTAGCGCGTGCCCGGATCCTCCATCAGCGGCACGCGCACGAGATTCGCGATGAACTGCGCCATCGTCATCGTGCGCGTGCGCACCTGCTCTCGCCGGTAGATCTCAGATGTTCGGGCGTTGAGGCCGGACGTGTGCAGGAGAAGATCGCGCACGGTGATCGCGTTCGCCGCCGGACGCGGCGGCGCGCCCGGCTCGCCTGCCACGACGACGTTTTTGAATTCGGGAATGAATCTCGCCACAGGGTCGTCGAGCTTGAAGCGCCCTTCGTCGTGGAGCATCATCACCGCAACCGCGGTGACCGGCCGGGTCATCGAATAGATTCGAAAGAGCGACGCTTCAGTCATCGGCGCCCGCGTCTGCAGATCCTGAATGCCGACCGCTTCGAGGTATCCGATCTGCCCGCGTCTCGCGACACCCGCCACCGCACCGGCAATCCGCTGGTCCGCCACGTAGCGATTCAACAACTCGGTTACTTCACCGAGACGCACCGGCGAGAGTCCGGCTGCGTCTGGACGCACGCGAGGTGCTTGCTGTTGCGCAGCCGCGGTCACGACCACAAGAGCCACAAACAGCGCGCCGATGTAGCTGGCTTTACGGCTGGGCGTCATCGCTAATACAACAAATATTTCGCTCGCATGACCCGCCATCTTGTCTCGTCTGCCGCCCACGAAGAGGCAATCGCCTCGGGATTCTCGCCCGCACGGATGCGCGCGAGACCGTCTTTCGATCCGAACAGACGCTCGGCAGCGTCGAGCTCGAACTTTGCGCCGTACAGCTTGTGCACCATCGCCGCGATCTCGACACCGACACGGACCGGCCGGAGCGCAAGACGATCGGTCACGATCATAAAGACGCCCTGGCATTCTTCCTTGGCGTACTTGCTGGACGCCGGCGTAAACCGCACGGGATAGAAGCTCACGCCTGGAATGCGACGCGCGTTGAGCGCGTCGGAGAGCTGCACGCCATCAATCCACGGCGCGCCGAGCTGTTCGAACGGCGTATCCGTGCCACGCCCGACGGAGAGGTTCGTCCCCTCGATCGCGCCGATGCCCGGGTACAGCGTCGCCTGCAGGAGATTGCGCATGTTCGGCGAAGGGTTGATCCATGGCAATCCGGTGCGATCGAACCACTGGTCACGCCGCCAGTTCTGCAACGGGACGACCGTCAAGTCTGCGCCGATGCCATTCTCGCCGTTGAAGAGCTTCGCGAGCTCTCCCAACGTCATCGCGTGCCGAATCGGCATCGGAAAATATCCGGTAAACCCGAGTGCCGATGTGTCCAGCGTCGGGCCTTCGATGTGATTCCCGCCGATCGGATTCGGACGGTCGAGCACGACCACCGGCATCTTCCGTTTTGCGGCCTCCTCCATCACGTACGCCATCGTCGTCATGTACGTGTAGAAGCGCGCGCCGATGTCCTGCAGATCGATCACGAGCGTGTCGATGCCTTGCAGCATGGCGTCGGTCGGCCGCCGCGTGTCGCCGTACAGCGAATGAATCCGTAATCCTGTTTTCTCGTCCGTCGTCGACGGCACGCTCGCATCGAGGACGCCGCGAATGCCATGTTCGGGGCTGAACAATGCCACCAGCGTATGTCCCGTTCGCTGCCGAGGAATTGTGCAGAAGATCGATCGTCGTTGCGCCGTCACGGGCGCGTCCCGTATGGTTCGTCACGAGACCGATCCGCTTGCCTTTGAGCAGCGCAAATCCATCAGCGCGAAGCACGTCGATGCCGGCGAGCGTCGGAAGGGAGGCCAATGGAGGCAGCGCCGTCAGCGCGGACGCAGCGACAGTTGCTACACGCCCGCGCAACTGGGTGACGTCCCCTTTTCCGTCCGGATGCACGCGATTGGAGAGGAACACCACGAACATGCCGCTGGCGGGATCGATCCACAGCGATGTGCCTGTGAATCCGGTGTGGCCGAACGATCCAATGGGGAACAGCTCACCGCGATTCGACGAGAACGAGGAATCGATGTCCCATCCGAGCCCGCGCACGTTCCGCTCCTCCACGGGCGTCGCGCGTGAGGTCATCCTTGCCACGGCGAGCGGCGACAGAATGCGCACGCCGCGATGCGCGCCGCCGCCGAGAATCATCCTGCAGAACGTCGCCAGGTCTGCCGCGGTGCCGAAAAGCCCTGCGTGGCCGGCAACGCCTCCCATTCGTCTGGCGGTTGGATCGTGAACAACACCGCGCACAGATGTCTGGTCGCCAGTCGGGGCGATGCGGGCTCGCGCCGGCTCCGCAGGCGTGAACCCCGTGTCGGTCATGCCGAGCGGCGCAAAAATTCTCTCGTGTGAAAACCGGTCGAGCGGCACGCCGCTCACACGACGGACGATATCGCCCAGGAGAAAATAGTTGATGTCGCTGTAGACGAAGCGCGTGCCGGGCGCAGCAGTTGGTACCTCCTCGACTGCCAGCCGTATTGCCGTGTCGTATCCAGACCACGCATCCGCCAGATCGACGTCAGGGCGCAGCCCCGAGACGTGCGTCATCAATTGACGAATCGTGATGTTTCCCTTGCCATGGCGCTCGAATCCCGGAATGAACGCGGCGACGCGATCGTTCAGCCCGATCTTGCCTTCATCGATCAGGATCATCACGCTGGTGGTCGTCGCGACCACTTTGGTGAGCGATGCGAGATCGAAGATCGTGTCCGGCGTCATCGGCTCGGGAGATTGGACAAGAGCGCGCCGGCCGATTGCTTTGTGATACAGCGTGCGCTCGCCGAGGCCGACGAGCACGACCGCTCCAGGCAGCCTCCTCTCGGCGATGGCATTCTGAATCAGGGGTTCAATGGCGTCGAACCGTGACGCATCGACAGCGCCTGCAGTGGCTGGATCGACGATCGGCTTACGCTGCGGGGTCGCGCAGGCGGCGAACGCGAGTAGAACCACGATCGGGCTAAGCGTTCGCATCGGCATGGAGTTCGAAAGATAACAAATTCGTGCTACAACTTCGAATCATGGGTCAGCGACAGAAACCCGACGCCACTCACGCAAACGAACAGGCGATGCGCGATCAGGAGGTCCTTCGCGCGAACAAGGAACTCGCTGCATATTTCAAGGGTCAACGCACCGAGCGCGAGGCCCGCGCTGCGTTGAAAATCATTAAAGCCTACGTGCGCGACCGCGAGCAACTCGACGCGAAGACCCGCCCGGCCCTGGCTGGCGCCGGTACGGCAAAGAAGCTGAAGGAACCACGCCGGCGCGCGAAACGGCGCAAGCCAGGCCGTAAGCCTGTCGAGAGCATGCAACCGTCTGAGTCCGGGCCATCGACATCAGGTGATTAGCGGGAACTGACCTCGTTTGCGTAGCGGCTTCATTACGGCTCGTCTCCGCTCGGACCATAGATCTGCGGCACGGTCGATCCCATCGCGCGCAGGTACGTCGTAATCTGGCCGCGATGATGGACGATGTCGAACAGGAAGCTCCACGCCATCGGCGAGGCGGGGCGCTGACCACCGAAGAACTCGAGCGTGCCGTTCCACCGCTCAACGGGCAACGCCTGCCAGCGCCGCACAATCTCGGCGCTCTGCCTGTCGTACGTGTCGCACAGTTCCTTTATCGTGGCAGGAGCCGGAGCTGGCGCCCATTCGGCAGTGCCCTGCTCGAGCGCGTCGATGATCATCTTCTCTTCGTTGAAATTTGCCATGCGATCTCGCGCGCGGTGCGCGACTTCGGATCGGGGCGATAGTCCGATCCTTCCGGAATCCGCGACAGCACCTTGCTCGTCGTCTTGGCCTCTTTGCTCCAGAACCCTGTAAACAGCGACTTCTCGTCCACGTGACCTCCTACGAAGCAATATTACGGCGACCCAGCACATTGCCCCCTTGACCCGACAGCCCCAGGCTTCCGCCGAGTGTCAGCAGGCCGCACGCCACCATGACCCACGCGGGTGCCGTGTTCATCCCTGTGCTGCGAATGAGGCTCGTCGCCACGAGCGGCGCCGTGCCGCTGAAAATCGTGAACGCGACGTTGAAACCGAGTGCGATGCCGCTGAATCGCACGCGCGTCGGAAAGAGATCGGCCAGCACCACACCGAAGGTGCCGTTCACGAGGCTGGCGCACACGCCCGCAAGTATCAGTAGCAGCGTCGGATTTGTGCTTCGATCCGCCAGAGCGGAATAGAAAGGGAACGCGAGCGCGACAAGGACGAAAGCGCCGGCACGGAGCAGCACGCGCGGGCCCACCATGTCGGCGATGCGTCCGACGCAGACAATGCCGAGCGCGTGCACGATGATGCCTGCGGTCAGCGACATGGCGATCTGTCGCGGGTCGTAGCCGAGCACGCCGGACGCGTACGCAGACATATGCGCAAAGAACAACCCGTTGAAGCCAGCGGTCGCGGCCAGAATCAAAATGCCGAGGGCGACCGGCCGCAGGTGATTGCTCAGCACCTCGCGGAACGGCTGCCGCAACGCGAGGTGCTTCATCCGTTCGAACTCCGGCGACTCTTCGAGCGATCGCCGCAACACCAGGCCCAGCAGCCCGGCAAGCCCGCCGACGATAAACGCGATGCGCCATCCGAAAGAGACCATCAACGGCGGCGGCAGCCACGAGCGAACCGCGAGGCTGAGCACGGTGGCCACCGCCACGCCAAGGGTGACGCACGAAAAGACCACAGCGCAGACAAACGATGCACGTCGCGGCGCCGTCTCGACGACGTAGGTCAGTGCGCCGGGCAGTTCTCCACCGAGGCAGAATCCCTGGATGAGCCGCAGCGCAATCATCAGCATGCTCGCGGCCGCTCCCCACGAGGCGTACGGCGGCACCAGCCCCATGCCGAACGTGGCGGTGGACATCACGAGAATCGATACCAGGAACACGCGACGCCGGCCGTAGCGATCGCCGAAGTGGCTGAGCACGATGCCGCCGATCGGACGTGCGAGATAGCCGGCCGCGAACACGCCGAATGACACCATGAGGGAAATGAGCGGCGTGGGATTCGGAAATATCGCGTCGGCGATGTCCTTCGCGAAGATCCCGAAGATGACGAAGTCGTAGAACTCGAGCGTGCCGCCGAGGCTCGCGAGCAGCACGATGCGCCACTCTGCGGCGCTCAGCGTGTCAGCGGCCTGGTCTTGCCGCGTCCCGGTCATGTTGGGACACAGTTTAGGGCCAGCCGCTTATCGCGTGTCTGGGCTGATTATTCCTGCCGCAGTGTCCGCATCGGATCGATGCGGGCGGCGCGCAGCGCCGGAATGGACGCGGCGAGGGCGCACGCAACGAGGATGGTGAGCGCACTTCCTCCATAGGCAATCGGGTCGAACATGTGGACGACGCTGCCAATCTCGGTCGCCGCAGGAGTCGCCATCAGAACCGCGGCAAGGGCCGCGGCGAGGCTCCCTCCAGTGGCGAGACCGATCGCCACCGGACGTGCCGTCTGCGACAACACCAACCCGGCCACGTTACCCGCCGTCGCGCCGAGCGCCATGCGCACGCCAATCTCTTTTGTGCGCTGCTCAATCGACATACGACAGCACGCTGAAGAGGCCCGACACCGTCAACGCCAGCGCAAGCGCCACCGAGCACGACCGTCACCCAGAAGGCGATCTGCAGCACGTACGTTCCGGCGCTTGCTATGGTTCGGCAGCGTCATGATCCCGCCCATGTCGGGATCGATCAGCGTGAGACGCTCGAGCAACGCGCGGCGTGCCGACTTCGGGATCGCCATGGACGCGCACAATCAGCGACGTTCGGGCTTGTGCCGACGTCGTTGGAACGTACACGTCGATCGGACGAATGAAGCCGAAGCCGAACGGTGAACCGGGAACGTCGCGCGCCATCCCGATGACCATAAGGGTGCGCGACGCCAGCGGCGGCTCGGGCCCGCCGCGTGAACCAATCGGTCGGTTCGAGCTGCAGCTCACTGACCCACCGCAGTTGCCGTTTGGCCAGAGGCGACGCGCGGCTGTTTCTGAGACCACCGCAACGGCTGCGCCTGAGTCGGCCTGTGCAAATGCGCGGCCCGCGTAGTATCGGGATACCGAGCACATTGAAATACTCGGGAGAGACGAACCGATAAGCAATGACCCTGCTTATTCCCGAAGGCGCTGGGCAGGCGAACTGTGAACATCGGGCCACGACGCTGATATGCCTGCGACAAACGGGTAGGCATTGACGGCCTGGATTATCGACGCACGTAGAGGCTCATTGGCGATGTCGATGAACACGATGTCGCGGTCCGTATGCCCGGATCGAACTGCGCGAAGCTCATCGCGCTGCGAAGAAAGACGGCGGCGCAAATCAAAAGGAGAGCAGAGGCGGTTACCTGCGCGCCAATCAACACGGTGCGTGCGCGGCTCGGCCGCGCATCGCTCCCGATCTCGCCGCGCATCGTCCGCACCAGCTCGATACGCGTCGCCCGCAGCGCCGGCGCGAGGCCGAAGAGGAGCGTCGACGCGATGGCCGCAACGAGGATGAATCCGACGACACGCCAATCGGCTGCCGGGGCAGAACTGAAATTGACCGCTTCCGCGAGCTCCGGAGGCATCGTGCTCGAGGAGCGCCGGAGCAGCGAGGCCTCGAGGACCACTCGAGACACCAGAAGTCCCGAGAGCTGCGGCGACGATGGCCAAAAGAAGACTTTCTGTGAGCAGTTGACGAATGACGCGCCGCCGTGAGCGCTCCAAGCGCGAGCCGAACGCCGATCTCGCGCTGGCGCGCGACACCGCGCGCGAGGAGCAGGTGCGCCACGTTCGCACAGCCGATCATCAGAATGAGTCCGAAGGCGAAGAAGATGGGCGAGAACGTCAACAGTCCTTCGCCGAGACTTTCGTTCAGCGTCCCCGTTCGCGGCTCGAGCGTGATGTTCGCCGCCGCATCGCGATCGACCGTGCGCGCATGCGCTTTGCCCGCTGCCCATGCCGTCAGCCGGGCAATCGCGGCCTGGCGAGAGACCTCTGGCTTCAACCGGCCGATCACGCTGAGATCGACGTTATCGTCAGAGCTCTCAGGGTTCGGACGAAACTCGCCCAGGAGCGCGAGCGGTGCCCAATAGTCGGGTGCATTAACAACGAGCCCGCGAAAACCGTCCGGCATCACGCCGACGACTTCATACTCGCGATCGTTGAGGAGCAGAGTACGGCCGACAACGCGCGGATCGCGCCCGAATGCTCGATCCCAGCTCCTGTGGCTGAGGACCAGGACTGGACGGGGAGCCGTTGATTCATCGTCGGCAGGCACCAGCGTCCGTCCGAGTGCTGCGTTCACACCGAGCACGTGAAAAAAATTGCCGGTCACGAGGTGGCCCTGCATCATGCGACCGTCGATACGCGATTCGATGTTTGCTGAACCGCGCGAACACGTCTGAGAATATGGCGGTCTCACGCCGCAGAGCTTCGTATTCGGGTCTTGTGAACCGCAGCCACGCGTCGGCAGCCCGGGCGCACCGGCCGCACGACGGCAAACAGCTCGTGCGGTTTGTGCACCTCATCAACGCGGAAAAAGAACGGTTGAAAATGGTGAAGGCGACGGCGAGGAGGCCGACGCTGAGCGCGACGGTCGTGACGACCGTGAGGGCGAACAGCGGAGCGCGCCTGAACGAGCGGAGCGCATATCGGATGTCACGGATTCCGTCGTCAAGGAATGCGCTCAAGGTAAGGTTCGTGGGATTCGTAGGGTTCGTAGGTTCGTGGAGGTCCGTCCCCACGCCACCCACGATCCCTACGATCCCTACGCGACTTACATTAGAACGTGAACCGCAGGCCGAAGTTGAAGAACCGCATCGCGCCGGCGGCCGAGACCGCCGAGACGACCTTGCCGAAGTTCGTGTTCGTCGGGTCGGTCTCCGGATTGCCGAACGCCGCGTAGTTCAGCAGGTTCTGAATGTCGAACCGGGCCTGAAGCGTGCGCCGTCCGCCGATGCCGAAGTTGCGCTGGATGTTGAGGTTCACGTACGTCAGCCCCGGGCCTCTCAAGCCGTCGATCTGGAACGGAAACGCGCGCGTGTTGAAGCGCGGTCGGCGTTTGCGCGGGATCGCGCACGAAGCCGTCGACGTTGAACCAGTACTTGTTCGGATCGATGTTGCCGTTCACGTCCAGCGCGATTTCCGGGTTGTCTTTCTTGATGTTGTTGATGTCGCCGTTGTAGAACAGCGTTAGGTGTCCGAAGTCTGAATCAGCGAGCCGGGCTGTCTTTCGAACGTGCCGGCAAACTGCCATCCGCCGGCGAGCGCCGCGAAGATGCCGCCGTCGCTCAGCCACCGCCGGTTCGCACCGAACGGCAGCTCGTACACCGCGCCGCCCGACAGGCGGTACGGCCGGCTGCTGTTGTCGTCGAGCCACAGCGTCGGCTCGCGGTCGAACTCGTTGACCGTGCGATTCGAGCGCGTCTTCGTGAACGACAACGCCATGTTCGCCGTGAAGCCATTGGCGTAGCGGCGATTCACGCATGAATCTGAACCGACCTGCCCTTGTTCTCGCCGAGCGGCAGGTTGTCGTACGGTCAGGTTGTTGATGTGCGAGAACGGCCGCAGCAGGCGATTCGCCTGAGCGGTCGCCGACGTGAAGAACGCGTTCGTCGACATCCGCTGATACAGACTCGGGATTGGTCGTCCGAAGCGCTTCGAAGTTCGTGAGTCTGTACGGGTTCGTCACGTTCGCGACGAGCGCGGTCTGGGCGGCGTTGTTCCGGCTGCCCGTGAATCCAGTACTGCTCGGGCAGATAGTCCTGCCGGATGCTGATCTCGCGACGATCGGCGTACGACCCGTCGTAGGCGAGCTCGACCGACAGGTTGCGCGCAATTTCGCGCTGAATCCCGAAGCGCCACCGCTGCAGCCGCGTGTGCTCGTGATTCTGGTTCTGCGTGGTGACGCCGACGCCGGCGCCTGAGTCAGCCCCGAGCCTGTCTTCGAACGGCTGGTCGAATCGCTGGCCGCTGCGAACCGGGAACGGATCCGAAATGCCCAGCACGCCGTTGCGCGGATCGCCGAGCGCGAACGTCTGGCCGAAGTCCGTGCTGTTGGTCACCGTCGTCGTCGAGTTGTAGCCGAGGTTGTTCGCGGTGTAGTCGGCCGCGTTCAGGGTGTCGTAGAACATCCCGTAGCCGCCCTTGGCGACCGTCTTCTCACCGAGCTTGTAGGCCGCCGATACGCGCGGCATGAACATCGTCTGCGGTCTCCACGACCGGCCATCCTGACCCGGCGCGCTCGCGTAAATCGGGCCGCCGCGAACGCGGAACTGCGATGCCGGAAGTTGCGCGATCGGCGCGCGGGCGTACGCCGCCTCGGCGAGATCCGAGATGGCGAGCTTGGCGTCCGGATCGAAATCGGTGACCATCGCGTTGTCGTCTTCCTTGATGCCGTTCTCCCATTCCACGCGGAGGCCGAGGTTGAGCGTCAGGTTCTCGCTCACACGCCACGAGTCCTGCCCATACGCGCCGAGGTACTGGTTGCGATACGAGAAGGCACGCTGGATCGTCACCTGCGATCTGATTGGGAATGCCGAGCATGAACGCCGCCATGCTCAATCCGAGGTTGCTCGGCGTGAGCTGAGCGGTGTCGCTGTGCCTGCCGCGTGAACTCGTTGTTGAAGCTCAGCTGGCCCGACGGGTTGCCGCCGGCGCTGCGCAGCCGCTGCGCCTGCCGCACGTCGACACCGCCGCGCAGCGTGTGGTTGCTCGTCACCTTCGTGACGTTCACCGTTCCTTGCAGGTTCCTGGCGCGGTCGAAGGAGCTTGCGCCTTGCGAGATGCCCTGATAGCTTGCCGATGAATCGACCTGCGGCAGCATGCAGTTTTCCTGCGCCGCGCAGTGCGCGTCGAGGTAGGTGGGCAGCCCCATGTCGCGTCGGCTTGAACTCGTGCAGCCGCTCGAGCAGATCGCCCTGGGTGAACCGGTTCGCGGCGATCTGCGTATCGATCACCATCGTGCCGGTCGTGTGCGTCCAGTTGCCGATCATGTTCCACTGCGGGCGCGAGCGGTCGATCGAGTGCAGCCCTGCGTACTCCGGCACCTCATACGTCCAGTCGCCGACACCCTCGATGAAGGTGTTCTTCGAGCCGCGGACGAAGATGCGATCGTTGTTCGAGATGTTGTAGTCGACGCGCGCGGCCACGAGCGTGCTCTTCGGGATGTCGGGCTCTCCGCCGCGATAGTAGTTGTTGCGTGGGTTCGTGCCCTGCTCGACGAAGTTCTGGTTCGGCTTCGGCACCATCCCCTTGTAGAGGTTGTACAGCGGGTTGACGATGCGGTTCGCCGGAATGATGTTGTTCGGCGAACGGCGTGCGGATGAATTGCCCCGGCCGCGCGGGATCCGGCCGCACCGTCAGCGGATCGTAAATCTGATACTGCGCCGGGTTCGGCAGCCGCAGCAGGTCCGAGAAGTCGCCGCGCAGATGCGCTTCGTTCGCCGGAATCGTGCTCGTGCCCTGGTTCTTTCCGGGAATGAAGTCGTTCACGTAGGAGTAGTTGGCGAAGAAGAACATCTTGTTCTGCAGGATCGGCCCGCCCAACGTCCACGCGGTGTTGTGCGAGCGGCCTTCGTCGTACAGCGCCTTGCCGGAAGGCGTGAAGGTCGCCTTCTGGCTCGGATTGAGGTTGTTGATCTTGTTCGTCCAGTACTGATAGTTGCCGGTGCCGCGATACGCATTGGCGCCCGCCCTGGTCGTCATCGAGATCTGCAACCCGGTGCCGTGGCCGATCGACGCGTCGAAGTTCGACGACTCGACGCGCATTTCTTCGACCATGTCGGAGTTCGGCGACGTCGCGATGCGGCGGTTCGTGCTGTTGTTGGCCGCGCCGTCGATCGAGTAGGTGTTGCTGCCCACGCCGCCGAACGACTCGCCGGCGGCCGTCGTCGTGCCGTCGACGAAGCCCTGCGACACGAGGCTCTGGCTCGTGGACGGGTTCACGCCCGCGGCGAAGCGCGTCAGCATGATCGGCATGTTCGAGAGCATCGGCAGGCTTTCGACCATGCGCGTGTCGAAGGTCTGCGCCGACGACACCGACGAGGTGTCGAGCAGCGGCGCCTCGCCGGTCACGGTGATGTTCTCGGATATCGCGCCGACTTCGAGCACGAACGGAATGTTCATCTGCTGCGCCACGGCGAGGACGACGCCCCGCTGCGTGAGGCGCTTGAATCCGGTCATTTCGACCGAAATTTCGTAGGTGCCGGGCTGCATGAGCGGCGCTTCGAAGTAGCCGCTGCTGTTGGTGGTCAGCTCCTGCTTCGAACCGGTATCGGTGCTGACGATCGTCACTGTCGCGCCGGGAATGACTCCCGCGTTGTCCCTGACCGTCCCTGCAATGTTGCCGCGGGTTTCTTGCGCGCCGACCGGCAGCGCCACTACTAGCGACAGGACGAGAGCCCAGACTAACCTTCGCATGTTCTACTCCCTTGCGCAGTCAGCCAGGCAGACATGGCCGACGGCAAAATGATTTGGAATTGTGAAAATGCTAGAGGTCGAACTGGGGCAAGTCAAAATAAAACGACACTGGGACGATCCAAGGTTTCGGATCGTCCCAAACTTCACACTTCTGCATGAAAACGATTACAGGGCGAGGTTCACGGAAGGGGACGGAGTTTCACATTCCGGAATGCAATCGGAAACTGCTGATATTGAAGCCGGATATTGCCATCGGGAAATTTCGCATCGCGCGTATCGAGCGTGGTCTCGCCGTTCAGGACGACGATGATGTGATCGCCGTCGGCGGTGATCTGAAGCTGGTTCCACTGATCGGCCTTGAACGCGTAGTCGCGCGCGGTCTTCGCCGTTCCCACGATCGAGCCGGTGTTGTAGCCGGCGGGCTGCTGCTTCCAAATCTGCACTTCGTAGCCGCCGCTTTCCTTCGGCGATCGCACGAACACGCCGCTGTTCGCTGTTTCTGACGTCCTGAACTCGAGTGACAGCACGAAATTCTTGTAGCTCTGATCTGAATTCAAATAGCCGGCGGGCGCGCCGCACCCCGTCAACAGCCCATCAACCACTTCCCAGTGAGAGCTGCCGGCCGGCGTAGAGGCCGACTGCTTCGTGACGCACGGCGTCGGTGTCTCATTGACTGCGGGGAGCGCGCCCGGCTGCGCCGGTGCAGGCGCCGCGCCTCCCGCGCGGCCTCCGCCTCCGCCTGCCCGTGGCTGAGGCGGAGCCTGCGAATGCCATCCGGTCAGCGTCTTGCCATCGAACAGAAGCTGCCACCCTTGAGACTTTTCCTGCGCCGTCAACGTGTTCGGTGCCTGCGCCGACAACGACACTGACCAGACGAGTAGCGGGAGTAATGCGAGCGAAGTTCTTCTCATGTGCGGCTCTCCTGTTTACTTTATCGCCGGCCAATTGACGACGACCGTTACCGGGGTGCCCGAGTTTCGCTCGACCTGCAATGCGAGAAGGAATCGCTGCCCATCGCCGGTTGCATCGTAAGGCCAGTTGCCCCGCAATGCCTCCGTCTTGAACAAGGTCTGTTCGCTGCCGACGTCGAACGTCGTGCCGCTGCCATCCACGGCAACCGCCTTCAATGCGTTGTCGAGGCCGAGATAGAACAGCTCTTTGCCATCGCGCCGCCATCGCGGAAACTGGCCGCCTTTCAGCGATATCTGTGCTTTGTCGCCAGGGCGAGGATACGACACCACGTAGACCTCGGACTGTCCCGACTCGTCCGACTGATACGCCAGCCAGCGTCCGTCCTCGGAGAGGCTGGCGTACTCCTGGCGAAACGGCGCCTGCACGATCGGCTCGGGCTTCGCCCCGGGGGCGACCGGCAACGCCCAGAGATCCCACGACGTTTTTGGATCGTCCATCTCGTACACGATCGAACGATCGTCGCCCGTCCAGCTATCCGGATACTCGTTGTGCGCAAGCGCAAGAATCTGGCGCTCCGCCCCGACGCCTCCTGATGATTTCAGGTAGATGCCCTTTCCGGCGATCTGGTACACGATGGTGCGGCCGTCGTGCGACCAGCGCCCACCGCTCTCAGAGGCGGGATCGCTCGTCAGGCGCGTCCGGACATTGCGTGCGATCTCGAAGATCCATAGATCGAGTCCGCGCGCAGCCGGGTCGCGCACGGCGACAACCGCGCGCTTGTCGTCGGGCGACAACTCGATATCGGAATAATCGGCGGGATCTCCAAGCCCCCCAAGCGGCTTTCCGGCGCGATCGAACCACACCAGTTCGCTGCTCGCCGCCGATCGGCCCTGCTGATACGCAAGCACGCCGTTGGCCGACACCGAAAATACCGCGTTGGCAACGCGTCGACGTCGACTGCGTGCGCACCTCGTCAGCAACCGGCCGCGGCTCTCCTTCCAGCACGAGACGCCGGTCGTCAAACGGCTGTGCCATCAGGGTCGTGCCGCTCATGAAAAACACATGACCGTTTGCGAACATCACATTCGACGCATCGGCATTCAGAATCAGCGTGCGATCCTGAGAGTCGAGGGCGCCCAGGTAAATAGGTCCCTTCTGTCCGGGCGTGTTAGCGCGGTAGAGGAAGTGCCGCCCGTCCGGCAGAAACGTGGGCCGCCAGTGCAGTGTGTCTCCGCCGGCAAGAGCGGTCGCCGTCGTAGGCGTGCCCCCTGTCGCCGGCACTTTCATGAGGGTTCCAACCCCAGGGCTGAACACGATAACGCCATCACCATTCCACGTGCCCCCCATGTTGTCGCCCACGGCACAAAGCGTCACTGCGGGGCCGCCGGTTGCCTCGATTTTCTTCAAGTTTCCGTCAGCAAAGAACCCTATGTAGCGGCTGTCCGGCGACCAGAACGGAGACGAGGCGCCGGCTGTGTTTGGGAGCGCCACCGGCGCCATCGAACCAACGTCCCGCACCCACAACTGGATCTGTCGTTCGGGGCCGCGGGCGACAATCGCGAGACGGCGGCCATCAGGCGAGACGGCGAGCGGTGCGACCGAGCGCCCGGAACTGGGAGACGGAGCCACAATCCAGCCATCGGGCAGGTTGGCTGCGAACGTGATGGCTGGCGCCGTCACCTGTGGGCGAAAAGACGTAAGTCCGATACCAGCTCAACGCGCCCAGCACGAATGCGGCGACTGCTGCGGCCGCCGCCGCCCACAAGCGACGGGGCGGGGCAGACGGCGCCGGCGGAGATCGATCGCCGCGGCAGGCGCGCGCTCTGCAATCCACGACAGCTCATCGGCGAGATCCTGCGCGCTTTGCCAGCGGCGCTCGGGATCCTTCCTGAGGCATTTTTCGATGACGCGATCCAGCGCCTGCGGCGCAGACGCGAGCGCGTTCGCCACTGGAGCAGGTGACGCGGTCATGATTGCCGAGATCAAGCTCGCCTGACTCTTGCCTTCGAACGCGCGCCTGCCGGTCAGCATCTCGTACAACACCGCGCCGAACGCAAAGATGTCGGTGCGTGCGTCGGCCTCGGCACCCTCGAGCTGCTCGGGCGCCATGTACTGAAACGTTCCGAGGATTGCGCCGGCGCGCCGTAGATCGGCGGCGTCGTCGGCGCCATCGAGAGGCTGGAGACTGCACTTCCGCCGGTGGCTTTCGCAAGACCGAAATCGAGCAGCCGCGCGCCCGATTTCGTGAGCATGATGTTGCCTGGCTTCAGGTCGCGATGGACGATGCCCGCGCGATGAGCGGCGGCGAGCGCGCGGGCGACGTCGATTCCAAACGCGCAGCGCCTGGTCGATCGGGAGCGGGCCGGCTCGCAAGCGATCCTCCAGCGTGTCGCCTTCGAGATACTGCATCACCAGAAACGACACGCCCTCGTGCTCTCCGATGTCGAAGAGCGCGCAGATGTTCGGGATGATCGAGCGACGAAATGGCTCGCGCCTCGCGCTCGAAGCGCCCGCGGAACTGCGGATCGGCGGCCGTCTGATCGGGAATTATTTTGACAGCGACATCGCGGCCGAGGCGGGTATCGCGAGCGCGATATACCTCGCCCATGCCGCCGGCGCCGACGAGGCCGACGATCTCATAGGCGCCGAGGCGAACGCCGGGCGCGAGAGTCATGATATGGCAGGGAGCCGGAAGATTATACGGGACTGGCGCCATCGCGCCAGTCCCGTTGGCGGAACACGTTCAGCCGAACTTAGAACACGAACTTCAAACCCAGCTGAACCTGGCGCGAGTCCATGCGCGTGCTGGTGATGACGCCGTAATTCGGCGTGCCCAGCTGCGAGCCCGGCTGGCCCCAGATCGGCAGGTTCGGCAGATTGAATATCTCGACGCGGAATTCGAGATGATCGTCCCCAATCTCGAAGTTCTTGTTGATCGACATGTCGAAGCTCTTGATGCCGGGCCCGACGACCGTGTTGCGTTTCACCGTGCCGTAGCGGAACCCGGTTCCGTACTCCGGATTGCGGTTGACGAATGCGCTCGTATTGAACCACCGCGTCCGGCTCCGCTCGCTCGCCGGCAGCTGCCAATCCGGGTTGCCGGGTGCGGGGTCGGGGTAACATCCGCCGCCGCCGCCCTGCACGGTGCCGGTGCTGCAGTTCAACGTGAACGGGAAGCCATCCTGCAGCGTCAGGATGCCGCCGAGCTGCCAGCCGCCGAGCACGAAGTCGGCCACGCCCCCGCGGTTCATGAAACGGCGATCCTGACCGAACGGCAATTCCCAGATCCACGACGTCGTCCAGCGTTTGCGGAAGTCGAACGCCGACGGCCCGGTCTCGAGCTCGAGGTCGTAATTGTTCGACGGGGTCAACGGGTCTCCAACGCTCGTGCGGATGCCGCTGCCGTTGTCGATCGATTTCCCGTACGAGAACGAGCTCAGGAAGCTGATGCCCTGCGAGAACCGCTTCTGCGTCTTGATGTACACCGCGTTGTACTTCGAGTGGCTCGGCGCATTCATGACCTGCATGCCGCCCAGATGTGGGAACGGGCGCGAGAGATTTGCGTCTGCCAGTGCGCTCGGCTCGGTGTTGTTGTAGGTCTGGAGGCGGCGAAGATGTACGCCCGCCGATCCGAAGTACGTCACTTCGGCCGAAATCGAACCGGGCAGCTCCCGCTGGAAGCCGAGCGACCACTGCCCGACGTAGGACGAAGGCACATCGTATTCAGACGCCAGGATGAACGTCGGCGATCCCGTGCGCGCGAACGGACGCTCGAAGCTGAGGTTCGGCCGGAAGGTTTCAGCCGGCTCGTTATTGCGGATGGTGAACGGCGCGTTACGCACCATGTCGAACACCGCGTTGCCGATGTCGCGCACGTAGTAGATGCCGCCGCCGGCTCGAACAACGGTCTTGGGGTTCACCGACCAGGCCAGGCCGAGCCGCGGGGCAAAATCGTTGTAGTCGGGCTTGTATGCGCCACGGCCGAAACGGCCGTCGCGCACGTATGGAATGTTCGAAGCGAGCTGGAACGGCGGGTTGCCTTCATAGGGATCGCCGGTGCCGGTCCGCACGAAGACCGGCTGGTAGCTGTTGTCCCACGTGTAGTCGATGTTGACGATCTTGTCGTCGATGTCGGTGAACGGCTGGTCGTACTCCCAGCGCAAACCGAAGTCGATCGTGAGGTTCGGCGTCACTTTCCAGTTGTCCTGGATATAGAGCGCGTAGTAATTCGAACGGAAGTCTGCGATGGGGGCGCCGACCTGCGACTCGGCGTTGTTGAAATGCCCCAGCAGGAAATCCGCGAACGCCGCGCCGCCCCGCTGCGCCGCCGGCAGCAGCGGCTGCCGCGTATAGCGGCCGTCGAAATTAAACCGCCCGCGCGTGACGACGCCGCCGATCTGATCGTACAGGACGCGCCGGATCTCGCCGCCGAACTTCATTGAATGATTGCCGAGAATCCACGAGAAGTTGTCGACGAACTGAATCGTCTTGTCGTCGTTGATGAAGGGCGCGTCGCTCTCCTCGCCAAGGCCGGACAGGCCGGTCACGCCGATATTCGGCACGCCCCAGTAGAGCGGGTTGTCGTTCACGATATTGATGCCGAGCGCAGCCACCACGTTCTCGACATTGGCGCGCGGCGAGATGTGGGCGTTCTTCAAATTCCCGTATCCGATGCGGAGATCGTTCAGCTTGTTCGAGCCGATCGTCTGCGTGTTGCCGAGCACCATCTGCTGCACGTCGGTGTCGGTGTTGCTCCCCATGTTGGGGATCGGCGAACGGGTCGTATCCGAGCTCGTGAGAAATGCTGTGGCGGAAGAACCAGTTCATCGTCGCGCTCTGGCTGTAATCGAGGCGATACGTGAACTGGTCCGAATCGACTTTGCGCGCTTCGTTGTTGACGTAGTTCGCGCCGGTCCGCTCCTGCTCGGGAATCGGGTAGTAGTCGACCAGCTTCCGCGAGGCCTGGTGAATCCGGTTGGCGGGAATCTTGTTGTCGGGGAACGGCGTCGGCGCCCGCGACGACGTTGCCGGCGGCGTCGAACACGCGCGTCGCCGGGTCGTAAATCACGATGAGGTTGCCGTTCGTCGTC
Organism: Vicinamibacterales bacterium; assembly: GCA_963730445.1. Taxonomy (GTDB): domain Bacteria; phylum Acidobacteriota; class Vicinamibacteria; order Vicinamibacterales; family JAMQPK01; genus JAMQPK01. The sequence continues at coordinate 141,679 of CAVSRX010000001.1, forward strand.
GCGCAGGTTCGAAAAATCACCCGTGCGCCAGGCGCTCAGCGGCAGCGACGCGTTGTTCGTGAGCGATTTCTTCTCGCGCAGCCCTTCCCAGTTGAACATGAAGAACAGCTTGTTGCTGATGACCGGACCGCCCAGCGTCGTCCCGTACTGATTGCGCGTGAATGGCGGAATCGGCTTGTCCTGCGGATCGAAGAAATTCTTCGCATCCATCTTTGCATTGCGCACGAACTCGAACACGGTTCCGTGGAACGCGTTCGTGCCCGATTTCGTGCTCGCGTTGATCTGCGCGACGGCGCGACCGAACTCGGCGCCGAAGATGCCGGACTCGACTTTGAACTCCTCGAGCGCGTCGACCGACGGCAGCAGCATGTAGCTGTTGAAGTTGAGGTCGGTGTTCTCGATGCCGTCGAGCGAGTAGTGATTGAAGTGAATGCGCTGGCCGGCGACGTTCAGCGAGAAGCTGTTGCGCTGGCCGCCCATCCGCTGCTGTCCCTGTGCGGACGCGGGCCCGTTGGTCGTGGCGCCCGGAATCAGCGAGGCGAGCTGCAGGTAGTTGCGGCCGTTCAGCGGCAGCTCGACGATGCTGCGGTTCTCGATGACGGTGCCGATGGACGCGTTCTGCGTCTGGATGACCGGAGTGTCGGCCACAACCGAGACCACGTCCGTCAACTGGCCGATCGCGAGCGTGAACGGGAAGCGGTTCGCGCTGCCCACCTGCACGTTGATGTTCGTTTGCTGGGCCGTCGAGAAGCCCTCGAGCTCGACCTTCAGGTTGTAGTTGCCGGGCGGCACCGCCGGAAACACGTACACGCCAGTCTCGTTGCTCTGGGTCAGACGGATGGCGTTGGTCGCGGCGTTGGTCAGCGTGACCCTGACGCCGGGAAGGACCGAGCCGCTCGCATCGACGACGGTCCCGCTGATTTCACCGGATGGGGTTTGTGCAGAAGCCGGAAACGCGAGGGCCGCGATGAAGATACAGATGCCAATCAGCAACCGATGACGCATGAGACCTCCACAATGTGACCGATATTGTGGGTACGTCATAGGGTATCGACGGTATGGTTGTCAACCGATCAGTTGATGCCTGCCTCCGAAAGCAGCTCGACGATGTCGCCTGTGGTGGCGTGCGGACTGGCTTCGCACACGCGCGCGACAAGCCCGCTGACGTTTGCGACGGCAAAACTGATTCCCTTCAGATTGGCCGCGACGGGAACGCCGGGGATGGGCCGGGGATATCCGGATGCGAGGAATCGCTTTCGCTCGGGACCTTCAGCGACTCTCACGCTTTCGCGCGGGCACGTCCAATCGAGCCGCACCGGGATGACGCCGGCGAGGCTGCCTGGGAGCCAGCGGATGCCGTCGCTCTCTTCGGCGGCGACGATCACCCCACCACGCTCCACCGCGAACGCGACCGCGTCCGACAAACGAGCGGCGTGCTCCGCGCGTGCGGTGCCAAGGCTGAGATTGATCACCCGCGCGCCCGCGCCGGCCGCCCAGTAAATCGCGCGGACCAGCCTGTCGGCCGTCGTCGAGAGCGTGCGGTCGAACACTTTCACCGCGTACAGCTCAGCGTGCGGCGCCTTCTCACGGATGGCCGCGGCGACGGCGGTGCCATGCCCGATCCGGTCGCTGACGTCGGGGTCCTGCTCGTCGTCGCACACCGATGTGCCGCCGGCGATCCCGCCGATGTGCGGATGGTCTGCGTGAATGCCGCTGTCGATCACGGCGACGCGCACGCCGCGGCCGGTGCGATCATGCCAGTGCACGAGCGTCCCGCGCGGCCACGCGCACGTCGAACAGGTTCGCGAGCACACCCTGTTCCGGCGCAGACGCGTCCTCGAGCACCAGCACGCGGTCGGCGCGGCGCGCGACCTCGTGACGATGGGTAATGACGATCGTCGTCCGCCCTTCCATCACCGACTCGAGCCCGGAAATCAGATCGTGCTCCGTTTCCGGATCGAGCGACGCCGTCGGCTCGTCGAGGATCAGCACGCGCGGGTTCGACGAGAAACGCGCGCGCGCACGCGATGCGCTGACGCTCTCCGGCCGACAGCGCCGATCCTCGCTCGCCCACGACCGTCTGGTACCCGTGCGGCAGCCGGCTCACGAACGGTCTCGAGCGCGGCGCGGCGCGGCCGCCGCGATGACCTGCTCGTCGGTGGCGTCAGGCTGCGCGTATCTGATGTTGTCGGCGATCGACGCGTGCAGAATGCACGGATCCTGATCGACGACGGCGATGTTCCGCCGCAGGTCTGCAAGCCGCAGCGTCCGCAGGTCGCGGCCGTCGAGCCGGACGACGCCGCTGTCGGGATCGAGCAGCCGCACGATCAGATCGGCGACCGTCGACTTGCCGCTCCCGCTCGGCCCGACGATCGCGAGCACTTCGCCCGGCGCGGCCGTGAACGACAGCCGGTCGACGACGGGACACCCGCGATCGAAGGCGAGCGTGACGTTGTCGAATGCGATGTGCCGTGCGCCACGCCGATCGCGATGGCGTCAGCACGCTCCTCGACCTCGGCGGACGTATCGAGCACCTCGGACACGCGCCGCAGCGAGACGCGCGCCGTGGCCACGTTGGCGTACAGCCCCATGAGCGCTTCGAGCGACGGCATGAAGCGCATCTTGTACGCCATGAACGCGATGAAGGTGCCGACGGTCAGCGTTCCGTCGATCACGCGGAGGCCGCCGTACACGAACACCGCGCCCGTGACCGGTCGACAGCACGAGGCCGGGCAAGCCCGCCGGACATGTACGACAGCCATTGCATCGACATGAGCGCGCGGATGAACGCGCGGTTCTTCTCGCCGAAGCGCTCGGCCTCGCGCTCCTGCGCGTTGCGCGGTGACGACCAGCTTCATCGCCTGCAGCGTCTCGATGAGGAAGCTGCCGATGTCGGCGCTGCGCTCGCGCAGCACCGTGATCTCGTTCTTCCAGCCTCTTCCGGTAGACGCACGAGCGCGACCAGCTGCGAGCGGCGCCGTGGCCGCGGTCAGCAGGAACAGCCGGAGGTCGAGCCACGCCAGCATCACGGTCGTGCCGACGAGGAACAGCCCGTTCCCCACCCACGCCAGCGCCGTCTCGGCAGCGACGCGCTGGATTTCACTGATGTCGTTGTTGATGCGCGACATGATGTCGCCCATCCGCAGGTGCGCGTAGAAGCGCGGCGACATGCGCTGCAGGTGGCGATACATCTCCAGCCGCATGTCGAACAGGATGTCCGCCGAGACGCGCGTGTAGCGCAGGCCGCTGATGACATTCAGCACGAAGCTGAGCGCGGTGGCGCCGGCAAAGGCGGCGGCGATGCGCAGGAGGTACGGCGCGTCGCGGCCGACCAGCGCGCGATCGAAGAAGTCGCGCGAGAGGAGCGGCAGATAGAGCGTCAGCCCGGTGCTCGCGATGCTGATGAGGACGACGAGCGCCAGGCGGCGCCAGTACGGCACCACGAACCTGAGCGCCCGCCGCATGTCGCGGTCGAGAACCGGCACGCTATTCAATCACGCGCCGAGGCCGAGGTCGTCGCCGGCGCCGCCGTCGCCCGGAAACACGAACATCTCGGTCGTGGCGTCACCCGGAAGCTGAATCGCGCTGATGAAGGTGAACGTCGCCGCGTCGTAGAGATCGATGGTCGCGCCGGCGTTGTAGATGTAGAGCACCTTGCCGTTCGAGCTCGTCTTCATCGACATCCGCGGCCGTCCCTTGAACTCCTTCCGCGCGGCGAGCTGCTTCTTGCCGAGGTCGAACTTCCAGAACTCGTAGCGGCCGATCTCCGACATCAGGCCGTAGGCGAACTTGCGGTCCGGCGTCATGGCGAAGCCGACCGGCGTGGCCGGGCCGAGCGTGTAGAAGTCGACCGTCTTCGCCGCGAGGTTGACCCGGCCGATCCCCATGATGCGCCGGTTCTGCACCGGATCCTGGATGGTGAAGATGCCGGTGTAGAAGCCGGGCTCGTCGTTGGTCGACATCGGTCGAGCCGAAGCTCAGCCGTCCCACGCCATCCTCGATCGGCTTGGACAGCTCCCACTTGTCGGTCTGCGTGAAGTTGTCCGTCTCGTAGATCAGCACGTCCTGATCGCTGAACAGGTACATCAGCGATCCGTCGGGCGAGAACTGGATGTTGCGCGTTCTCCCGCTCCTCGCCCTTCGGCCACGGAATCACTCGCGGTGATCTTGTGTGACGCCAGGTCGTACTGCACAAGCTCGGGCGGGCCGATCTCGAACCGATCGATCAGCTTCGTCGCCGCCTTGATCATCATGATGACGAACCGATGCTGCGGGTCCGGCGTCAGGCTGCGGATGCGGACGTGCTTGTTCCCTTCGCTCAGGCTGAACTTGTCGATGGTCTTGCGCGAGGCGATGTCGACCACCTCCACTTTCTCCATTTGCGCTTCTACGGTGTAGAAGCGCGTGCCGTCCTTCGACATCGTCGTGCGGCGCGGAATGCCCGACTCGTACGGGATCGACCCGACGATCTTCTTCGTCGCCTCGTCGATGATCCAGAACTTGTCCGGGAAGGTGCCGATGATCAGCCGTCCCGTGCCGGGGCTCGGTGTCCTCGGCTGCGAGGCGTACGCTCGCCGGGGCGATGGTGATCAGAAACAGAGCGGCCAGCAGGAGGCCGACAGGTTGACGCGTGACGAACATGCCAGGCCTCCTATGGAAATACCAGGTCGATTTTGCGCCAGTCTTTCTGCGCGGCGGCGCAGCTGCTCGTCCAGCTGGGCGCGTGATTGAGCTGATCGGGCACTTGCGCCGGCCAGTAACAGCCGATGTGACAATCGAAGAGATCGCGCTCGACCGGCTGGCACAATCCCGCCGTGCCGCCCGTGCGATCCACTTCCCATCCGGGCGAGAACACGGTCGAGCACCCGAGCGGAATGTGCGGCGCCGGTTGCTGCGGCGGTTGCCCGCCCTGCAGTGCGACGACGTCCTCCTCCGCGGCTTTCAGTTGCCTGTCGATCTGCGCTGCCTTCCGGTTGACAGCTTTCAGGTACGTCATCAATGTCTCCTTAGGACGCCCGCTCCGGGGCTTCGTCGTGATCGAACTGCGTGAGAAACGCCGGGTTTCGCTCGGAGAGCTCCGCGTACACCTTCAGGCAGATGTCCGTCCATCCGCGAATCCACTCGCAGTAATGCAGGTTCGCCTTCGTCGTGTCGCCGTGGCGCGTGTGTGCCTCGTGATAGCAGCCGCCCGAGCAGATCGGCCGCGCCCAGCACTTGCTGCAGTCGGTCTTCTCGTCGATGTGGTGTTTCTCGAGAAACGCGCGCTGCGCCGTCGCGATCGATGCCGTCGGCCACGGTGCCGAGCTTGTGCGCGTCCGACCCCGCGAAGCGATGGCACAGCGCCACGTCGCCGTCGGTGGCCACGCCCATCAGGCCGAGACCGGCGCCGCAGGGATACGCCTTGCTCATCCCCTTGTGAATCTCGCCGAGCGTTTCCTTGACGTTCGAGAACGCGTGATGGCGGTTGTCGCACGGCCGCCTCGAGGAACTCCTCCGCCAGCTCGCGGAACTGACCGAGCAGCGTGTCGAACCCTTCGTCGGTAATTGAATAGTCGTGCTTCGGCGCAGTCGTCGCCGGCGCAAAGCCGATCTCCTGAAACCCCACCTCTTCGGTGAGGTGCCGGAAGATCCGCTTCACGTCGAGCGTGCCCGACGTCAGCGTCACGCGCGCGCCGATCGGCCGGCGGCGGTGCTTGGAGATCAGATCCTTGATCTTCGGCGCCACCACGTCGTAGCTGCCGGCGCCGTTCTTGAACACGCGGAACTTGTCCTGCACGTCCGGCGGGCCGTCGATCGAGATCGTCACGCCCACGTCGTTCTCGACGAGAAACTCGACGATCTCGGGTTTGAGCAGCGTAGCGTTGGTGGTGAGGCTGAAGTCGACGATCTTGCCGGTTTCGCGCGCGCGCTGCCGCGCGTAGGCGATCGTGCGCTGAAGCACCGGGAAGTTCAGCAGCGTTTCGCCGCCGAAGAACGTCAGGTGCGCGACCGGGTTGTCGCCCGATTCCTTCAGCATGAACTCGACGCTCTGGCGCGCCGTTTCATCGGTCATGAACTTCGGCTTCTTCCCGTTCTCGGTGTCGACGATCTTGTCTTCGCTGTACTCGTAGCAGTACGTGCACGCGAGATTGCACTGGTTCGTCACGTTGAGCACCATCGTCGTCAACGGGAACGGCTTCAGCGGAAACACTTTCGGCGCGGGCGGAGCGGGCTTGGCGGCCTCGCCGATCGCGCGGACGCTGACGAGCGCGTCGAGTGTGCCGAGGACGCGATCGACGCCGAAGTTTCCGCCGAAGGTGTCCGACAGCTCGTCGCGCGAATGCGGGCGCTCGGTCACGGCGGACAGGATGGCGTCTCCGACATCATCGAGCGCGAAGACAGCGGCGCTCGGGACGAGATAGACGAACGGTTTGCCGGCTGCTTCGAAACGGTGATACTCGCGTGCGGCGAAATCAGTCATGGCGTTCCCCCTCGGGCGACCGTCTCGGCGGACGACCACCATCGCATGTACACCGGCACCGACACGATCAACTGCGCGCGGGCGCGCAGCGGCTTCGTGAGGCCCAGCGCCGGACTCGGCGAGAGGTCAGCCACGACCCATACATCGCCGATGTTGTTTCGCTCGCCGCTGCGCTGCGGGTTCGGACCATCGAGGCTCGGAATAAAAAGGCCTTTCTCGTCGAGCACACCGACATACCGGGTGTCGTCGTCACCAAACGTCGCGGCATATTCCTCCAGTGACCATTTCACGTCGACGATGCCGAGGCTGACGCCGTCGTTGAACGCCACCGCCTCGAACTGCTGCAGCTGCTTCGGGTGGACGACGCCGCCGAGACGCGCGAGTCCCGGCGATCGGCAGCACTTTGATGCTGTCGATCTTGTCGAACACGATGAGCGCCGATGGGCTCGTTGTGCCGGCGATGGTGATATCGCGCGGGCCGGCTTTCGCGGCCGCCGCCACATCGAGATCGACCGTCACGACATCGGGTGTCGCCGAGACGACGCGCGACACGGTGATGCCCTGGCCGAGGCTGATGTCCTTGATGGTCAACTTCGAAGGCAGGTTCGCGCCGTAGAGACGGACGCCGGTGCGCGGCACGCCGGTCTTGAGGCTGGCGACGCTCGAGCCGAGCACGACAGGATCTGCCGCAAGCCTGATCAGCCGCACGTCGATGCCGAGCTCGTCATACGCGCCGGTGAACCAGCGGCCGCTCATCTCGCGCCGCGTGCGATCGACCGCAAGCACTTCGCGCCAGACGTCTTCGCCCGCCGCGGCCGTGCCGCGGCCACGCCACTGGAACCCGGTGTAGACAACCGCGCGTCCTTTGCGCGTCACCGACTCGCCCGTGCGGACGAACGTGAAGCGCGTCTCGGTGGTGAACGTATCGGGCATTGCCGGATCGGCCGCAACGACGACCTGACCGACGATCGCTCCCTTGCCCGGTGCCGATCCGGAGATCGCCCAACGGCCGGCAAGCATCGGTGGCTGCATCGCGGCCGCCCACGCGGTCCAGTCCGCCGTGCGCAGCGGGAACTGCGCTGAGAGGTGGGTGATGATGCGGTCCATCGGGTGGCTCGTCTCGGCGCGGCGCGCTCTCGCCAGCGCCTTCGGTCGCGCGTCTGCCGCCACCACGGCGGAACCCTGAGCCCTCGTTCATCGGCTGGCTGTCGACGCCCGGGTAATATCCGCGGTGCATCGCGAGCAGCAGCTCCCACTCCTGCTTCGTGCGCCGCTCGCTCATCACGCGCCCGATCGAATGGCACGACGAGCAGACGACGCTCGTCTCTTTGTCCGCCTCGTAGGCGCGATCCACAAGCCGCCGCTCCGACTCGAACGCCACGGCCTTCGCTTCCGACGGCGCAAGCCCATGGTTGTCGGCGAGGTACTTCACGATCTCTCTCGCCTGCGCGGGCTCGACCTTGACGTGGTTGAGGCTGATCATGCGCTTGACGGTGTTCTCCCAGTTCTCCGGCGTCGAACGCCGGATAGGAGATGCGCGTCATGCGGTTCTTCGCGTCCGGACGATGGCAGCCGCCGCAGGCCGAGCGCACGAGCGCGCTCTCGACGGGAATGCCTTCGTCAGATGCCGGCGCCGCTGCCGGCGCAGGCGTTGGCTGCGCGAAGGCCGGCGCGGCCGACGAGGCACGCGGCGAGCAGGAGCGCGCGTCTCACCATGACACCATCTTTCCAACCGAGGCGCCGTTCTGCGAGACGCTGACGCTCGACGGCAGGAATCGCGATCCGCGGCTGCCGAGGAACATCATCGTGCCGCCGGTAAACGCCGCCGCGATGCCCGCGGCGCCGAGCGGTTTATTCCGCGAGGTGGCTTCGCCGAACTGCGTGTACTCGCCGTTGCCGGCGCGCATGAAGCCGTAGAGCGCCGTGGCCATGCCGGCGGCGAACACCGCGCTACCCGTGTAGACGAGGGTCTTGCCCGACGGCATGGGTGCCATCTGCTGCGTCTGCGCGCCTTCCGCCGCGGCCTGCTCGGCGCTTTCGCGGAGACCTCCGGCGAACGCGGTGGTGGAAAGGGAGAGCGCCAGGGCGCATGCGACTGAGGTGCGGATGATTGTCATGATGCGTGTCTCCTTTACCAGCGAACTTTGAAGCCGAGTTGGATGCGGCGCGGCGGGATGTACCGCGTCGGGGTACCGAAGGCGCTCGACGTGCCGAGCACCGAGCCGACGCCTTCGTAGGAATCGCTGTTGGTCGCGTTGAGCGCGTCGAGGAACACCGCGATCTTCGTCGCCGATGTCAGCGTGAACTCCTTCTGCGCGCGCAGGTCGATCAGGTTCGTGTCTGCGACGCGCCGATCGCCGGTGAGCGGTTCCACGTTGATCTGCGGCGCGGTCGGGAAGCCGAGGCCGCTCACGCGCACCTGTCGCGCATAGGCGCGACCCGTCTGGTGCTGCAGGTTGCCGGACACCATCACGCCCCACGGCAGGCGATACACGATCTGCGCCTTGGCCACGACGGGCCGATCGCCGATGAGCAGGCCGTCGGTGTTCACGAAATCGTTCGGCCCTGCCGCTTCGCGGCCGAAGCTTCCCGCCTGGCTGCTCTGCGATCCCGTCGGTGTTGCGCGCGCGCTCGAGCCGAGTCGACCTTCCGCTTTCGAGTAGACGACCGAGAACACCGCCTGCCAGTTGTTCGACATGCGCTTGGTCACCATCATCGTGGTGCCCCGATAACGCGTCGACATGCCCTCGGGGTTGGTCTGCAGGAACACGCGCGCCGCCGGGTCGGAGATCAGGCGGTAAACCATGATCGTCTCGCCGGTCGCGCCAGCACCGACGCTATCCACGTAGGGAACCTGCACGTACTGGCCCGTGATGTCGGTCCATCCCGTGTTGTTCTCGCCGCGCTTCTCCGCGTAGCTGAGCTGGAAGCCGATGTTCTTCATCAGCTCCCGCTCGAACTGCACCATGTACTGATCGGCGTACGGCGCCTTCATGTTCGGATCGATCCGCAGGTTCGCGTTGCTCGACGTCTGCACGAAATTGATGCGGTTGCCCTGGGCGTCGAAGCCGAACTCGAACGACGGCGTGATCGACGGGACCGCCGGCCGGAACTCGCCCGCTTCCAGCTCCCTGTAATAGCGGCCGTAGTGCGCCTTCACGATGGTCGATTCCGTGATCTTGTAATTGACGCCGATGCGCGGCGAGAACGTGCTCCAGTCATAGACCTTCCCGTTGGCGGCGGACATCTCGCCGGTGACATTGCCGACCGCGTCGAGCAGCGGGAAGGACGGATACATGCCCTTGCTGTAGTCGTAGCGCACGCCCAGGTTCAGCGCCGCCCGGCCGAGGCGCCACGTGTCATCGACATACGCGCCCGTCCAGCGCACCTTTGCGCCCTGGTGGTACGGCAGCTGCGTCGTGCCGCGCGACGCGCGGCCCGTCACGCTGAAGGTCGTGATCGTGTCGTTGGGACCGTTGAGCTGATCGCTTCCGTGCTCGCCGTACTGCAGGCCGGCGTTCAGATCGTGGCTGCCGCCCATGAACGAGTCGGCGTACTTCGAGAGCTTGGCGGCATACCCGTGCCGGTAGCTGCGGTTCTCGGTCCAGTTGCTGATGCCGCCGGTGATCTGACCGGTGTCGTCGTCCTCGTACCGCGTCATGACGCGCGGCGTGCCGGACAGATTCGGATCGTTCGAACTGTTGAGAAAGAACCCCGAGTAGCGGGCTTCGAACAGCGTCGTCTTCGACAGCACGCCCGTGTAGACGAGATTGGGCGTCGGGTTGTCGCCGTGGCTCAGCCCGAGCGTCGTCGGCGCCGTAAACGCCGAGGGCACGGTCGGGATCCAGTAGTAGTCGTCGTGGTACCCGTGCATCAGGCGATGGTTCGCGTCGATGTTGTAGTTGAATTTCCAGAACACGCGCCGCGCGTCGTTCTTCGCCGGATACAGCGGGTCGACGCCGGGCTGCGAATCGTAATCGCGCTGATTCTGGAACGCGCCGAAGAACCACAGCTTGTCGCGGACGAACGGTCCACCCGCCTGCACCGACACGTCGCTGAAGTTGTCGCGGTTGTACGGACGGCCGTTGTCGACCGCCGCCGTCGTGTTTCGGCTCGTCAGCGCGTTGCTCTGCGAATAGAAGCTCGCGTCGCCATGGAACGTGTTGCCGCCCTGGCGGGTCACGATGTTGAAGACCGCGCCCTGCACGTTGCCGTATTGCGCCGACGCGCCGAGCTGCACCACTTCCACTTCTTCCACGGCGTCGCCGCTCACCCACGGCGTCGAGCTGATGTTGGTGCCGTCAATCTGGTACTGGTTCTCGTTCGTGCTGCTGCCCATCGACTGCGCGCCCGAGCTCTGGCCGACGTTCGAGTTGCCGCTGACGCCTGGCGATGAGTTGACGAGATCGAAATAGGAAAAGCGCTTGGTCGGCGCGTTCTCGACCCACTCGCGGTTGTACGTGGTGCTGACCTCGGCAGCCGACGAGTTCACCACCGGGCCTGAGCCTTCGACGGTGATCATTTCAGTGAGGGCGCCGACGCCGAGGATCACGTTGATCTCGACGAGCCGACCCGACGGCGACGGCCACCGATGTGCGCTTGAGCGTCGTAAATCCCTGAAGCTCGAACTCGAGCTCGTAGATGCTCGGCGGCAACGCGGCAAATCGGTACGTGCCGGCGCCGGAGCTCGTGATCGTCGGCGCGCCTGGCACGCCGGCGCCGCGAATCGTCACGGTCACGCCCGGAAGAAACGCGCCTGAATCGTCGGTGATCTTGCCGATGATTTCTCCCGTCGTCTGCTGCGCGGCGGTCGGAGCCGACGATGCCAGCAGCAACAGCAGGAGCGCGGCTCCGGTACGCAAAACTCTCATAGTGATTTCCTCCTGAGTACCGGATAACGGATCGGAACGATCGGATCAGCGCGCAACGTCCTGCGCGATGCGTTCGCATGCCGAAGAGCAAGACACGCGCCACGATGCATGCGCGTGACAAAACCTGCGTGTTGACGGGAGATTTCGCTGCTGCGCGGCGCGTTCGTCGAGCAATGCGCGGAGCGATCGCGCCATTCGCGTAGACGATTGACGAAGCCATCGACAGAAATGTGGATGGGTCGCGCATGCGTCCGCATTCCACGGCGCGCGCCGTCGCGGGCGCCTCGCCGCGTGCACGTTGCGCGGCGCAGATGCGTTCAGAAATGTCAGGCGGTTAGAGCGCGTGAACAGAAGTGTCCGAGGGCGCGAGCACGCCTTCGGCGACGAGCAGCGAGAACGCGGCGAGAAATTCAGGCAAGGCAACGGCGCCATGCACACGGCAGTACTCATCGAACGCATCGGGCACGTGCCGATGGCGGATCGCGCAGTGCCCGAGCGCGATGAGATCGACGCCGTCCGCATAGCGGATCGCCGACGCTCCGAACGGGATGGCATCTTCGAGCACGATTTCGCGTCCGCGCACGAGCGGCCGCTTCACGAACGCGATGCGGGCACTCCAGCCGAGCTGCATCGTCGCGGACGCGCGGAGGCGTTCGTGGGCGTCACGGACCGACGGGCGCCGCAGCAGACGAGCGCTGTCGTCTGTTGCCACGATCTCATCGCCGTCAGCAGACGCGCGCCGGTTCCAGAAATCATGTCCATGGTGCTCCGACGCACCCCGGGCATAGCTGCGCGTGCGCGCGAGGTCGGCGGCATACACCTCGCGCTCGCGCCCCGAAAAGAAATCCATCGCCAGCGAACGGCGTCGCGAGTCGACGAGCGCGGTGTGGACGGCGATGGCCCCGAGCCACGCCGACGCGAGCGCCTTCTTCACGCCGAACGACGACAGCGGATCGATGCACGACGCCGCGTCGCCGATCAGCAGAAACTGCGGGCCCGCGAAGTCGCTCGACGAGTAGAGCGAGGCATCGCACGCCCACGCGCGCTCCAGCGTGGCGCCAGCCGTCACCGCGCTCAGGCGACGCGTCTTTGCGAGCTCGGCGGCAATAGGCCTGCGCAATCGGACCGCGCGTCGTTCGAGTCGTGGCGCCATCCACCATGACCGCGACCTGGCGAACGTTCCTGGAGATCGCGAGCGACCAGGCCCACCCGTCCTCATAGGTTTCAACAGTAGTGCGGTCGTCGTCCGCGGCGTCCCATCCGGCGTCACTGCGCCACAGGCCGAGAAACGCCTGCATGCGATGACCCGGCTCGTACACGCGCAGCCCGCGTCTCGCGATGATCCCGGAGCGCCCCGAGCAATCGATCGCAAAGCGTCCATAGACCCGGCGTCTTTCATCGTTCGCGGTGAATTCGACGGCGGCGAGGTCTGCATCGGGAAATTCCACGAGCGATGCTTTGGCGTCGCGGCAGATTTCCGCACCGGCCGCCGCGGCGCGCGCCAGAAGAATCTCGTCGAAGTCGGGACGAAAGACCTGGAAGCCGGCGCTCGCGCTGGCATTGCCGAAGCCTTCCATGCGGCCGCCTGGAGAGCCCCAATAGACGGTGTTGCCGCGGTTTTGTGGAAAGCCCGCAGCCTCGACGGCATCGAGCACGCCAACGGCTGCCAGCAGCTTGCGCGCGCTCGGCGGGATGGACTCGGCGAGGCTGCGCGATCGATCCATGGCTCGCGCAACAACGAGCACGCGGTGGCCCCACGAGGCGAGCAGCCGCGCAGTGACGCTGCCCGCGGGGCCGCCGCCAATAATGATCGCGTCGTAGGTTGAAGATGGAGCAGTCACGGTCGTTCAGGCTTTGCGGCTAGCAAATGTCGCGCCGCCCGCGATCCAGAATAGTGCTCGAATGCTCTACGTCCTCGCCCTCGCGTCCGCCGCGTTGTACGGCGCTGCCGATTTTCTTGGCGGGTTTGCGTCTCGCCGCACGAGCACCATCGCGATCGTCGTCATCTCGCAGGGTGCCGGGCTCGTCGCGCTGGGACTGCTGTTTCCGTTTCTACCGGCGTCGTCGCCCGTACGAGGCGACCTGATGTGGGGCGCAGCCGCAGGTCTCGCTGGAGGGATCGGTGTCGCGCTGCTGTATCGTGCACTCGCGATCGGTTCGATGGCGGTCGTCGCGCCGATCACGGCGGTGTGTGCCGTCACCGTCCCTGTGGCCGTCGCGATTGCGCTCGGAGAGCGGCCCGGCATGGGCCCTACGGCCGGAATCGCGCTCGCCATCTTCGCCATCGTGCTCGTCAGCCAGCAGAAAACGCCGGAACCGTCGAGCCAGGTGGTACAGGGCTTCAGCCCTGTCGTTCGGTCGTCCGGCGTCGGTATCGCGCTGGCATCGGGTGTGGCGATCGGATTGTTTTTTCTCGCACTCGCGCGAACACGCGCCGATGCCGGGATGTGGCCGCTGGTCGCGGCGCGCAGTGTGTCGTTCATTCTGTTCGCAACGGTCGCGCTCGTCACGCGGCGATCGGTGCGCATGCCGTCGAATGTCGCCGCCATCGCCGTGGCGGGCGGCGTCCTCGACATGCTCGCCAACCTGCTGTACCTGTTGGCGTCGCGATACGGCCCATTGAGCATCGTGGTGACGTTGTCCTCTTTATATCCGGCGAGCACGGTGCTGCTGGCGCGCACGGTACTTGGCGACCGACTCAGCGGGCTGCAGGCCGCCGGCATCGCCTGCGCGCTCGTCGCGGTGTTGTTGATAGTGGGAACGCGCTAAGATTCGGCTCTGGTCCGAACGGCTCTGGTGCGCTGAGGCGTTCTTTGCGCCGATAAGACAGGCATGAAAGCAACCGCAGGATTTCTCGGCATCGTGCTCGCGCTTGGCGTGGCGCTCTACCTCTATAACGCGCAACTGGAGAGCACCGTCGCGCCAGGCGCCGCGTCGCCGCAAGAACAGATCGATGTCACGGGCATCCGCATGGCATTGGTCGAAATTGCCACGGCGGAGCGCACCTACGTCGCCGCTCACGGCACTTACGGCACCTTCGAACAGCTGCGCGCCGACGGGGCTCCGGCACTTGGCACCGACCGCCGCGGCTACACCTTTCAGTTAGATTTGAACGGCAGCCAGGGATTCAAGGCGACGGCGACACCGACAGACTCGAACAAGCAAGGCTGGCCCACGCTTTCGATCGACGCGAGCATGCAGATTGCCGAGCGCTGACGATCTCAACCCACAGGCCCGGGAAATGGCGGACGAGTCGATGGTCCGCAATCTCGCCGCGCAGGCCGAGGCGATCTGGCCGCAAGAGAAGGCGCTCGTCGAGCGCTATCACCTTCCTGTTGACGCGAACGTGCTGGATGCCGGCTGCGGCACCGGCGAAATTACACAGCGGCTGGCGCAGATGCTGTCGCGGGCGCGCGTGCTCGGCGTCGACATCATCGACGGCCATCTCGACATGGCGCGCGCCAAATGCGCGCCGCTCGGCGAGCGCGTGCGATTCGAGAACCGCAGCATCTTCGATCTCGGCCTTCCAGGCGCGCACTTCGATCTCGTCGTGTGCCGCCACGTGCTTCAAGCGATTCCTCACGCCGATCGGGCGATTGCCGAGCTCGCGCGGGTCACGAAACGCGGCGGATGGCTTCACCTTCTCGCCGAGGACTATCTGATGATCAACTTCGAGCCGCGTCGGCTCGACCCGGACGATTTCTGGCTGGAAGGCCCGCGCCGATTCGGCAGCGCCACCGGCACCAACATGCGAATCGGCCGCGCGACCTACGGCATTCTGCGGCGGCTCGGGTTCTCGAATATCAGCGTGGCGTACGTCGTCGTCGATCCGCTGCGGGTGCCGCGCGAAACATTTGCGGCAATCTGGAAGGCGTGGCGCGACGGGTACGCTGATGCGGTGTCAACCCACACGCCTGTTTCCCGCGAGATGTTCCTCGCGCACTTCGAAGACATGATCGCGACGATCGAAGATCCCGACGGCTACGGCGTGTGGCACGTGCCGGTCATCGCCGCGCAGGTCGACTGAATCCCTAGAACCCGACGCGAACTCCGAGCTGAAGCCGGCGCTCTCCTCCACCGGTGATGATCCTGCCGAAATTTGCGTCCGTCATGCTGCTGACGGGCTCGCCGAACTGCGGTGTGTTGAGCGCGTTCTGTGCCTCGATCCTCAACTCGATCGTTGACGCCCGCACCCGGTGCAGGCGGCTCATCATGAGATCCACTCTATTCACTTTTGGTCCGCGCACCTGCGGATAGGTTCGCGTCCCGGTCCCGAACGTGAACGGCGCCGGCTGGGCGAAGACGGTGGTGTTGAACCATCGATCGAGTGTCTTGTCGTCCACGGTCGGATCCCCGTTGAGGTTCGCATGAGCGCCGAGGCCGGTGGACACGCCGTTGCTTGCCGTCACGCCGCCGAGCACGAGAGGCCGCCCGCTGGCCCATGAGCCAACGGCGCTCAGTCGCCAACCGCCAATAACCTGCGACATCCATCCCTCGCTGGCCCACCGATGCCCTTGGCCTACGGGAAGTTCCCAGATGAGATACGACGTCAGCACGTGCGTGCGATCGTCTTCGGCCACCGATTTCGACTTGCTCAAATCATTTGGATCGATCACCGAGCTTCCGCGGCCGCCGAATCTTTCCGGAACGGTGTCCTCCTCGCGGCTGAGCGTGTATGACACCTGATACGTGAGGCCGCTGGCAGACCGGCGCTCGAGCCGTGATGTAAAGCCGCTGTACCAGGACTCCCCAATCGAATCGCGGAAGCGCGTCACACCTGCGTACTGCGGATATGGCTTCAGCAATTGCGAGGCGCGTGTCGTCGCTGCCGTCAGGAGCGCATCGCCGGTCCGGATGGAGCCAAAGAATGGATTCGGCACCAGCGCGTCCAGCGCCGTCCCCTGCGCGAGCGCACTGGACGGTATGGCGTTGCGCGAGATGTTCAGCCACAGGTCATGGTGCCGGGTCGCCACGTACGCCACCTCCAGCATCATCTGGCCGGGCAGCTCCCGCTGAAGGCTGAGGTTCCACATGTGCGCCTTCGGCGTCTTGAGATCGCGAAACGCAGTGGTCACCGATGCGCCGACGGCCGTTGCGGGCGGTTCGAAGTATCCGGAGTTGAAAGGACTGCGAAGAGACGCGCCGGGCGGCGGGGTATTGGGCGCCGCTGGCGGTGTGCCCGAGCCGACAAGATTCACCGGCGTCGCGGTGAGAAATCCGCCGCCGCCAAGATCGCTCGGCGCCGATCCGATGCCGCCGCTCCCCGGGTAGTACACGACTGCCGTACCCGCCGCGCAGCACCATCGGATCCGCGAACTGCCACGCAAAGCCAAGCCTGGGCGCGATGTTGTTGCGATCGGGATCCGTCTGATACCGGGAGCCGCCGTCGCGCCCGACCAGCCGCACGATACCCTTGCGGCCCGTCAACGGATCGGTGGCCTCCTCGTCAAAGAACGTCAGCTGATCGTCCTTCTCGATCCATGGCGATTGATAGTCGTACCGCACGCCAAGGTTCACGGTCAGCCGGTTCGTGACTTTCCAATCATCCTGCACGTACGGCGCGAAATAACTTTGCGACGCCAGGAACCGCGGGTCGCCCGTGATCTGGCCTCCTGTCGGCTGGCCCAGCAGAAACGTCGCGAATCCAAAACCGCCGTTCGTCGACGCGACGGCCGGATTGGGACCCTGTGTAAAACCATTCCCGAACACGTACTGACCCGACGGGTATCCGGGCGAAACACGTCGAACGCCATGCGCGCCAGCTGGAGACCGCTCTTGATCGCGTGGGCGCCACGCAGCCAGGTCACATGCGCCTGCAGCTCCCGCGTGCCTTCGAGGTCATCGATGAGGCCGGCCCGATTCATCCCCAGCGGATCGATGCCACCACCGACTTCGATTCGCGGAAACATCGCGATCGCGGAATGCGCCTTCAAGGCGGAGTCGGCCGCGCCGATGCCGAGGCTCCCGAAATCGAGCCCCAGCGTGGCGGGGGTTGTCGTGAAACGGTTGCGCGTATAACCGAAGCGGACTTCGGCGACGACGTTCGATCGAAACACGATGGTATCGCTCAGGACCGACGACAATCGATCGTTGGCGCGCGTTCCTGCCTCGCCGTTCGTTCCGGGATCCGGAAACGCGACGCTGATCGTCGGCGACGAGTCCTGACTGTTGCTCTGCCGGGACGATCCAAACAGCCGGTGGGAGCCCCTCGCGTAGTCGACACGTGCCACGACGGGCAGCGACGAGCTCGTGCGCGACCGTTCCAGGACGAAATTCTGCGTCGCGTTGCCGTTGGTCGGATTCGGGTAGTGCTCCATGATGGCCTTCGCAATCGGGTCGATGCGGTTGGCCGGAATCACGTTGTTGAGAAACGGATCGCGCATGAACCCGCCCGCCGGATTGGGCCGCGTCGTCAGTGGATCGTAGATGACGATGAGCTGTCCGTTGCTCGTGCGTGTCTGCGAAAAGTCTCCCGACCGCTGGAGCGTTGTGGGAACCGTGCGAATCACGTTGTCGGGCGTGAGACTGTTGGATCGCTCCACGTTGACGAAGAAGAACATCCGGTCCCTCATGACCGGCCCGCCCAGCGTGAACCCGTATTGATCGATGTGTTCTTTTCCCTTCGCGACGCCGTTACGCTTGTTCGTCCAGCTGTTCGCGTTGAACCGGTCGCGGCGCACATACCCATAACCGCTGCCGTGCAGCGTGTTCGTGCCCGACCGCGTTGCGGCACTGATGACGCCGCCGCCGGTACGGCCGAATTCGGCGGAGAGTCCATTCGTCACGA
Organism: Vicinamibacterales bacterium; assembly: GCA_963730445.1. Lineage (GTDB taxonomy): Bacteria > Acidobacteriota > Vicinamibacteria > Vicinamibacterales > JAMQPK01 > JAMQPK01. The sequence continues at coordinate 159,797 of CAVSRX010000001.1, forward strand.
CCTTGAATTCCTGCACGCTTTCGAGCGGAGGCGAGTAATTCAAGTCGTTCGTCGTGCTGTTGCGCTGCTCGGCGCCATCAAGAAGCACGGCCGTCGAGTTCGAGCGCGCGCCGTTGATGAGAGGCCCGGTTCCGGTATTTCCGCGATCAACGACGCCGGGCGCAAGCGTGACGAGCGAATAGGGATTGCGGCCTACGATCGGCAGCTCGATCATCTGCCGCCCCGTGACGACATTCCCGAGCGCGGGGCTTTGAAGCTCGAGATCCGTCGTGTGAGCGGTGACGGTGATCTCCGTCTGTACCGAGGCGACCTTGAGCGAGAGATCGACCGTGGCGGTCAAACCAATTCGGATGGTGACGTCCGTCACGCGCGCGCCGGTGAATCCGGCAAGCGTCGCGGTGACGTCGTATGTGCCGACAGAGAGGTACGGCACGGTATAGACGCCAGACCCGTTTGTGATCGTCTCGCGAACCACGCCGGTTCCTGTCTGCGTGACGGTCACTGTGGCGCCTGGGACGACGCCTCCGGCTTCGTCGACCACTCTCCCAGTGATACTGCCTTGCTCGACCTGGGCGTGAACGTTTCCCGCGGACACGATGACTGCGAACAGAGCCAGAAGACACAGGAACAGGTGTTTTGTCATCAGAACCTCCGCATGATCGCCTTATATCACGCCATCGGTCGTCCCAGGGGTTCGCAGTTCGGGGTTCAGTGCAATATCGGTAGGGCTCGGCTTTAGCCGAGCAAATTATTCGGTGCGCAACGCCACCAGCGGATCCACCCTCGACGCTTTTTGCGCCGGGAAATAACACGCCGCAAATCCCACCATCCCCATCAGCACAACGACGCCAACAAGCGTGAGCGGATCGTGCGGAGACACGCCGGTCAACTGCGTCGCGATTAACCGCGTCGCGCCGAAGCTCGCGACGAGTCCAATCGCTGCGCCGATGGCGATGAGACGCAGCCCCATCACCGAAACCATCCTCAGCACGTCGCGACGCGCCGCCCCGAGCGCCATGCGGATGCCGATTTCCCGGGTTTGCCGCGCGACGGTATAGGCGATGACGCTGTAGACGCCGATCGCAACGAGGAGGAGTCCGACCGACGCGAACACGCTGAGCAGCACGAGGCTGAAGCGCGGCTCCGCATACGAGAATTGCCGGAGGTAGCCTGTCAGCGTGCCCGTCAGCGTGATCGCCACACCACGATCGACCGCCCAGATTTCGTGGCGCACTGCCGCGAGCAGCGCTTCGGGATCGCCCTGAGTTCTCACGAGAATGCCGCGCTCGAACGCGCCGGTGACGGTGTACGGGATGAACGCCTCTGGGCGGATCGGGTCGATGATGCCGCTGTTTTTCGCATCGGCGATGACGCCGATGATTTCGAACGACGGGTTTTCGATCGCATTGCCGTCGGGCAGCTTCTGCATCCCTTTCAAGATGATTTGACGCCCGATCGGATTGTCTGCGGCGAAATATTTGTTCACGAACGTCTGATTGACAACGGCCACCTTGCGCGCCGCGCTGACTTCGCTCGGCGACAGCGTGCGGCCCCGCAGCACTTTCAAACCCAGCGTCCTGAAGTAGCCGTCGCTGCAGAGTTGGTAAATCGCCTCCCATCGTTCCGTGTGTGTCTTGCCGGGAATGTCGATGTCGGTGCCGATGCCGCCGTACGGTGGCAGCGTCGACGTCTCGGTCGCGCTCACCACGCCAGGCAGCGCGTGCAGCCGCGGCAGCAGCGCTTCGAAAAACTGCTGCTTCGCGGCCGCGGTCTTGTATTGCTCGCGCGGCAGCGGCAGGCGTGCGACCAGTATGTTGTTCGGATCGAGGCCGAGATCGACCGTCTGCAGCTTCACGAAGTTGCGGATCAGCAGCCCCGCGCCGGCCAGCAGCACGAGCGAGAGCGCCACTTCGCTCACGACAAGCGCGCTTCGAAGCTTGCCTCGGCGGAACCCACCGACAATGCCGCGGCCCGAATCCTTCAGCGGATCGGCCATATTTTTCTTCGCCGTCTGCAGTGCCGGCACGAGGCCGAACGTGATGGCCGTGAACACCGCGACGCCGAGGCTGAAGGCAAGCACGGGAATGTTCAGCCGAATGTCCGCCTCGGTGGGAAACAACCCCTCAGGCATCATGCCTTTCACGCCCTGAATACCCGCGTACGCGAAGGCGCATCCCAGCGCCGCGCCGCCGAGCGCGAGCATGAGGCTCTCGATGAGCAGCTGGCGCACGAGCAACCACCGCCCTGCGCCAAGCGAAGTGCGGATGGCCATTTCCTTTTCGCGCGCCGCCGCGCGGGCGAGCAGCATGTTGGCGACGTTGGTGCACGCAATCAGCAACAGCACGCCGACCGCGGCAAACAGCGTATACAGCGTCGTCCGGAACTGCCGCACGAGGCCGTCCACCCAGCTGACGACGTGCACGGTGAACCGCGGCGGGTAGTTGTCGGGATAGATTTTCGCAATGCGGCGCGCGACGAGATCCATTTCACCTGTCGCCCGCTCGAAGGAGATGCCTCGCTTCAACTTCGCCTGGAACACGATGTAGCGGCGCTGCTGCTCGGGATCGGCGCGATCGATCTTCATCGGCTTCCACAGATCGGCGCCCTGCTTCGTGAAGCGCGGCGGCATGACCCCCACGCACGTCGTCGGCACGCCGTTCAGGACGAACGTGCGTCCCACGACACCGGCGTCCATGCTGTACTGCGCGACCCACATCTTGTGCGCCATGACGAATACAGGCGGGGCGCCGGATTGGACGTCGGAATCGACGATGCCGCGCCCAAGCTGCGGCGGTACACCTAAAAAGCGGAAGGTGTTCGGCGTGACCAGGCCCGCAGAAAATCGCAGCGTGCCATCCGTCGTGGTGAGCAGCGCATCCTCGAAGCTGCCGCCGATGACATCCTCGAACACCTGGCTTTGTTCCACGTAATCGAGAAACTCAGCGGTCTGGAAGGCCGTGCGTCCGCCCGGCTCGCTGCGGCTCGCGTCGCGAATCTGGACGTAGGCAATGCGGTCGACGTCGGTGTATGGAGCTGGATCGAGCAGGACATTCTGGATGACGCTGAAGATCGCGGCAGCGCTGCCGATGCCCAGGGCCAGCGTCAGCATCGCGATGAGTGTGAATCCAGGCCGCGTGACGAGCCCGCGGAAGCCATAGCGCGCGTCTCGCCACACGTTCTGCAGCATGGTGACCTTCTTAGACGACACGACTCCCGTTAGAGTTGGCGACCTCCCTTAATACGTTCGGATTGTTTACGGTTGCGGCTGCGCAACCGCGACCGCACGGGCAGTGCTCCCGTAGGTGAGTCGGCGCCAGAGCCACTCCATCGGGCCGGTGGCAAAGTGCCGCAGCCACCAGACGCTGAGGGCCACTTGCGCCGCATAGATCGCAATGGTCGGCACAAATCCGAGCAACGGCCCGACGCGGCCGTAGAGGCCGATGCCCCAGCTGTAATAGAGCGTCGTGCAGACGAGGCTTTGCAGCAGGTAATTGCTGAGCGCCATTCGTCCGACCGCGGCGAAGGGCCGCAGCCGCTCGCGCCACTGAATTTTTTCCCACAGTAGCGCCACGGTCGAGGCATAGAACAGGCTGCCTGCAGGTACGCCGATGGCCACCGCCAGCCCGATAACGAGCCCGAGCGCGCTTGGAGCCATCGGATGCGGATGAAGCGTTTCGTTCAGTGCCACCGCGACACCATTGAACAGCAGACCAACCCACAGGCTGTGCTTCTGGCAGCGGCGCAGCAGCTCGGTCTTCGACGGCAGATCGCGAATGATTCCGGCGCGCCATACCCACAGGCCGAAGAGAAACACGCCGAGGATTCGCGGATAGAAAAAGATGAGGCCGAAGAACATGAACGGCAGCTCGTGGATGTTCTGCATGACGATGGCGGCGTAGCTGCCGTCGCCGTACACACTGATGATGCGCTGCAGCTCTTCAGGCGTCGTAGGCGGGGGCATCGGAATCTGGGCACCGGCAGAATGCCCCACGAACATCAGCGTGGCCAGCAGCAGCGGCCAGGCATACAGCACCGCCGACCATCGCAAGAGTGCATTCTGCGATCGCGTGCGGAACAGCATCAGCAGAAATCCCATCAGCGCGTACGGCGCGAGAATGTCGCCCCACCAGACGAAGACGAAATGCAGCGCTCCAAACAACAGCAGAATCGCAAGGCGCCGCACGTAGAAAATGCGCGACGCGACGCCGCTGCGATCGGCACGCTCCATCTGGATCGCGAACCCGATGCCGAACATGAACGCGAAGAGCGTGATGAACTTGCCCTGTATGAACAGGTTGACGAACCCCTGCGCGACGCGGTTCACAGGATCGGTCCACATCAGGGTGTGATCGAAATAGGCCGCGAGCGGCCCGCTGAAGCCGCGCATGTTCGCGGCGATGATGCCGAAGAGCGCCGCCCCGCGCAGCGCGTCCAGCACCTCGATGCGTTCGCCGACAGAGACAGGTCTCAGGGTCATAGGCGTTCCGGTCAACTGTCTTGCGGGATGAAGTTGAGAGGGCTAGTCTTACTTCATCATGCTTACACGACGCAAGGTGCTCGTTGGCGGACTGCTGGCCGGGGTGTCTGGATTGGCGCGCAACGCCGGTATTGCGCACGCAACTGCCGCGCAGCCGCGCACGAAGGTCACCTTCGCGGTGCCGCCGGGCGCGACGGACTGTGCCGTGCACATCTACAACGACCCGAAGCGCCACCCATTCTGGGAGGGCCGCACGTACACACCAGAGCCGGCGACAGTGCCGGAGCTCAAGCAGGTGATGCGGGCGCTGGGTCTCGATCGCGTCGTGGTCGTGCAGGCGTCAACCCACGGAACGGACAACTCGATCGTGGTCGACAGCATCCGCGAGCTCGGAGCTGGCGCGCGGGGCGTCGCGGTGATCGACGACAAGACGACGGACGCGGCGCTCGACGAGATGCACCGCGGCGGAGTTCGCGGCATCCGGCTCAGTCTCGGAAATCAGGGAGCAACCGATCTCGCCGCCGCGAGACAGCGTTTGAAAATCGCCGGCGACCGCATGAAAAACAGGAAGGGGTGGAGCGCCCTCATATCCGGCAGCCCTGCGACGTGGGACGCACTCCGCGTCGACCTCGCCGCGTTCCCCGTGCCGATCGTCATCGATCATTTCGGCGAGCCGCGTGTCGCCGACGGCGTAGGACAGCCGGGATTTACGGCCGTCCTCAGTCTCGTCAAGTCAGGCAAGGCCTACGTCAAGCTTTCCAACGCCGATACGCTCACACAGTCCGACATGTCGGATGTCACGCCGTATGCGAAGGCGCTGATCGCCGCGAACCCGCAGCGGGCTGTGTTTGGCACGGCATGGCCGCACCCAAGCGCAGGAGCTGTTGCCGGCCGCAAATCCACCGACCTCGCCTTGCATCGTCAGACCGAAGATGGACAAGTGATGAACATGCTGGCGGTGTGGGCACCGGACGCCGCGATGCGCAAGATGATCCTGGTGGACAATGCCGCCAGACTGTATGACTTCTAAAAATGGCTAGGGATTAGGGATTTGGGATTAGGGATTGGATTAGTCGCCGGAGTGCTGATCGCGCTCCTATCAGCGGAGACCCTCTCCGCACAGGTGCCCGGCCATCTTTCCGCATCAGGCGCCCCGTCATCCCTCGCTTGTCCGCCTGCTGCGCTGGCTCGAGCTCGTCAGTTACATTCGCCGGGAGCTCACGATTCAGCCGTTGTCGAAGTCGGAAGCTGGGCGTCGGGCGATCTCGAGACACTCGTCCAGGATCTCACGCGCCTTTCGACTTTCGTTGAAAGGGCTCGTCACCTGAGCGTTGAGGATCCGGTCGACCTGCAGGAGGCGCGAAGGGCTGCCCGTGATCGGCGCGGCACGATCGTGCTCTACAACCGCACGTTCAGCATCGACCATTTCGAGAAAAGCTTTCAAGGCAATCAGACGCTGAGACGCGGAGCGGTCCTGCATGCCGACGTCGGCGTGTTTGTCAACGGGCGCCCTGCGGAAAAGGCTAGGCAGGCTGCTCACCTCGTCGAGGATGGCCGCGGCATCGGCATCCGCCAGGGCAGCCCGCATTGGCGCGTCGGTAGACAGCTGCTCGAGTTGGTGAAGCCAAACCCCGGCGGCGATGCCGCTACGCTGCTCTGGTTTCGCGCGGCGTCTGCGTATCTGTTTCGCGAGGGGCGCCTTTCGGAACTGCCGGACCATCTCGACAGAGCAAGGGAACTCTTTCCGAGAGATCCTTCCCATTTCTTGACAGCGCCTATTTGCACCAGATGTACGCGTCGCCGGCTATCCAGGCCGCAGTGCAGGACTTGAGCCCGAATAACACCAGCGCGACCAAGTCGAGATGGTTGGTCGGCCCGCCGGTAGATTCCCGAGCATTGAGCTCAATCAAGCCGAAGAGTACCTGCGCGAGGCACTGGCGCGTGCTCCCGACAATGCAGAAGCCCGTATCAGGCTTGGGCAAACGCTCGGTGAGCTCGGGCGCCATAACGAAGCCGCCGCAGAGCTGCGCGCCGTGCCTCGTAACCGAGGGCTGGCACGGCCGACTGGTCATATCTGGCCGAGCTGTTTCTCGGGCGGGAGGAGCACGCGCTCGGACAGGCGTGGCGAAGCGGAACGACATTATGAAAACGCCGCGGCATTGTATCCGACGGCGCAGTCGCCTCGGATTGCGCTCAGTCATCTCGCGCGTCAATCGGGCAATCGCGCTGCCGCATCGCGACACATGGACGAGGTAACCGCGGCATTCGCCCGGCAGTAACGTCGACGAAACCGACCCATGGTGGTTCTATTACCAACCGCACAAGGAAGATGCGGATGCGCTGATGAATCGTATGCGTCAGATCGGCAGCATTAACACTCAATGATCTGTCCGACGCCGATTGATCACCGACTCTTACTGCCGTTGGCCTTTTAGCGCTGCGACGCCCGCGTTCGCGCAGGTCAGGAGAATCCAGGGCAAGGTTGTTGACGAACAGGGTCAGCCGGTGGCGGGGGCCGCGATCGAAGCGACCGTTGTGTCCCTCCCGAGCGCCGACTTTGCCGTGCGGAACAACCAGCACACATGGCGGGCACAGACGAATGCCGACGGCACCTACATCGTCACGGTGCCAAGCTCGGGGCAGTACGTCGTGACGGCGACGAAGGAGGGAGTCGGCGCCGATCAAACCAAGGTCGGCGTGCAGCGGAGCGGCCTCGTCACCGCGAACCTGACACTGTGGAAGACTCCTGCGCCAACGATCGTGACGAAGAACTGCGGCACGAGCAGCCCGATTGGCGCGTTCGAACGCAGTCCATTGGCAGCCGGCGCCAATGCCGGACTGGCGCGCCTGCTCGCGTGGCTCGAGAGCGTGCAGCTGCATACGCCTGGCTGCGGCGACTCGCCGGCACTCGAAGTGTCACGCTGGCCGGTGCGCGATCTCGACACCCTGCTGCGCGATGTCAGGGAGCTCGTGACATTTCTGCAGAGGGCGGCCGACGAGCGCGCGGAGTATGCCGGCCGCGGAAGCATGCAGCGCGACCGGCTGATCTTCTTCATTTACGATCGGCGATTCACGCTGGACGAGCTCGAGCGGCGCTTTTACGGCAGCCAGCCGTTGAGAGCGAACGACGTGCTGCGTCGCGGCGCGGTCCTGCATGCCGATATCGGGATCTTCGTGCCGGGAGATCTCGGTCGCTATCCTCTTGTTCAGGACGGAGGCCGGCGAGGCTGGCGGGGCGGATCGTCGCATTGGGATGTCGGGCGTCAGCTCCTCGACAGCATCACACCGGCGCCGGGCGCCGACGCTGGCGCGCTGTTGTGGTATCGAGCGGTTTCTGCGCATCTGTTCCGTGCAGGCAATCTCGCAGAGCTCGCGGCGCATTTGGCCCGGGCCCGTGACGTGTTTCCGAAGAGCCCGGACATTCTGCTCGACAGTGCCTGCCTGCATCAGGAGCTGTCATCGCCTCCTATACAAGCATCCATTCAGCAGCTGCGCGCCGACTCCGTGAGCGTGGCGGTCAACTCGCGACGGAGTGAGCTCGAGCGCACGGAGCGATTTCTTCGAGAGGCGCTGTCTCTGGCGCCCGATGACGCGGGTGCTCTCGTGCGTCTCGGACATACACTCGGCGAGCTCGGCAGACACAAAGAAGCTGCCGCTGAATTGCGCCAGGCGATCGATGCCAGACCCGACAAGCCGCGGCTGTATCTGGCGGAGCTCTTTCTCGGACGCGCGGAAGCGGCGCTCGGCCGCCGCGACGAAGCACGCCGGCATTACGAACGGGCGGCGAGCCTTTATCCCAGCGCGCAATCGCCGTTGCTTGCGCTCAGCGGGCTCGCACGGCAAACAGGCGATCGCGCAAGCGCACAGCGCTCGTTGGCCGGTCTCGTTGCCGTAAGCGATTCGGAGCCGTTCGATCCATGGTGGGAGTTTTACCAGTCGCACAAGGATGACGCCGACGTGCTGATGGCACGCATGCAACAAATCGGAAGGTAGGACATCGTGAGCAGAACGTTCATCGTGAGTGTCGTCGTGACTATGTGCCGTGGCGTCTGTTGCGATTGCCCAGAGCGCGAACGAGGCGCTCTTCGAGGCGGCGCGCGCCGGCGACATCCCGCGGATTGAGGCCGCGCTCGCCCAGGGCGCGGGTATCAACGCCACCTCGCGGTATAACGTGACGCCATTGATATTCGCCGCGAGCAACGGCCGCCTCGAAGCGGTGAAGCTGCTCGTTGCACGCGGTGCGAACGTCAACGCCCAGGACAGCTTCTATCGCTCCAGTGCCGCCGCGATGGCGCTCGGCAACGGCCACGTCGATGTCGCTGTCTTTCTTCTTCAGAATGGTTGGGAAAGCGGCGCCGATTACGTGGCGCTCTTCGGCGTGCAGTCGGACAACGCCGCGCTCGTGAAGACCGCGCTGGCGAGCAAGGTGACACATCAGGGCCTTCAAGCCGCGTTAGGCGCAGCGGAGCGCATGAAGAGAGCCGCGCTCATTCCAATTCTCAAAGCTGCACTCGATGCGCTGCCGGCCTCATCCGCAGCCCCTGCGTTCGCAGTCGATCCTGCGACGCTCGTGCGCTACGCCGGAACGTACCGCGCAGATGTTGGTGAAATGACGATGACGGTGAGCGCCCAGGAGGGGTCGCTCAGCGCGCAGATGCAGGGACAACCAGCGTTTCGCCTTACCCCCTCGGCGGCCGGGGTGTTTCGCGTACCTGAAGTGAATGCGACGCTCACGTTCAACGAGCGAGGCGGACTCGTAGAATCGATGCTGCTCGAGCAAGGTCCGGCAAAAATCATCTTCGCGCGCGTCGTCCCGGGAACGGCGTCAGCCGCATCACGCGCGCACCCGTCGCATCCACCTCCGCGCCCACTTCGCCCATCGCTACGGCGGACAAGCCCATTGCACCTATTGCACCTGTTGCACCCAGCGCACCCAGAAATTGGCCTTCCTTCCGAGGCGAGGCCGGCAGTGGAAACGGTGACGGCCAACGTGCAGTAACGGAGTGGGACGTCACGAGCGGGAAAAACATCAAATGGAAGACGCCGATACCCGGCATCGCCAACTCGAGCCCAATCACGTGGGGCAATCGTGTCTTCGTCACAACGGCCATCAGCAAAGCCGGCGATAAGAGCTTTCGAACCGGGCTGTATGGCGATGTGAAGCCGGTTGAGGATTTGTCCGAGCACGAATGGAAGGTGTACGCACTCGACAAGGCGACCGGAAAAATCGTGTGGGAGCGAACCGCGTTTTCAGGCACACCGAAAGTCAAACGGCACACCAAGGCCACCCAGGCAAACTCCACACCTGCCACCGACGGCCGGCGCATCGTGGCCGCATTCGGATCGATCGGATTGCTGGTCGCGTGGGACATGAACGGCAAAGAATTGTGGCGCGCCGATCTCGGCATTCTCGACAGCGGATGGTTCTTCGATCCGAGCTTCCAATGGGGGCACTCGAGCTCGCCGATCATTTATAGGAACTCGGTCATTCTGCAGGCCGACATGCAGAAGGGTTCCTACGTTGCGGCATGGGACCTCAGTTCTGGTAAGCAGTTGTGGAAGACAGATCGCACAGATGAAATACCGACGTGGGGCACGCCTGCGATCGTGAGCGGGCCTTCGGGACGAAGCGAGCTCGTCACAAATGGCACGAAGATACGCGGCTACGACCCGTCGACCGGCAAGCTGCTGTGGACCCTCGCACCAAACTCTGAAGTCACCGTCGGCACACCGGTGGTTGGACATGGTCTGGTCTTCGTCACGGGCGGTTATCCGCCGGTGCGTCCGATCTACGCGATTCGGCCTGGAGCCGGCGGCGACATCTCGCTGCCAAAAGGATCCGAATCGTCCGACGCCATCGCGTGGAGCAACATGACCGACGGCACCTACATTCCAACGCCGCTCGTGTACGGACAGTATCTCTTCACGATGAGCAACAACGGCATCGTCAACGCGTACACAGCGCTCACCGGGCAACGCGCGTTCCGCGGTCGAATCGGCGAAGGTGGCGCATTCTCCGCGTCACCAGTCGCGGCCGATGGCCGAATGTACGTGGCCAGTGAGGATGGCGAGATTTATGTGGTGACGGCCGGACCCGGCCTCACGCAGATCGCAAAGAACGACATGAAAGAGATCATCATGGCGACACCTGCGATTTCTGACGGAGTGATCGTCGTGAGGACTCTGGGGCACGTATACGCGATCGGTCAGTAGCTACTTCTTGTTCCGGGGATGGTAGTATCCCGCCTATGCGACGCAGCATCCTTCTGTGCTTCTGCATCACCTTCACGGCGGTCGCCCAGCAGCAGACCACCGTCTTCGAAGATCGCCCCGCACTGGTGCTGTCGAACGACAAGGTCGCGCTGACCGTCATCACCGAAGGGGGCGCGATGGCGCAGATTGTCCTCGCGGAGGACAAGGACAAGATCAATCCACTGTGGAATCCGTATTGGATCGCGCGGCAGGCGGGACAGAACCGCCCGGCGAGCTTCGCGCGCGGCCACTTTGTCTGCATCGACGGCTTCGGACCTGTCTCTTCCGAGGAACGGGCCGCCGGCCTGACCGCCCACGGCGAAGCGTACACGTTGCCGTGGCAACTGCAGTCGCATCAGAAGACATGGCAACACCCTGAGCGCCGCGTTACTCGGTCTCGCTGCCGATCGCACAGGAAACCTTCACGCGGACGTATCACATCGTCGACGGCGAGAACATCGTCTGGGTTGACAGCGCGGTCACCAGCCTGCTGGGATTCGACCGCCCGGTGTTCTGGGGCGAGCACGCGACTGTCAGCGCTCCATTTCTCGAGCCGGGCAAGGTGGCCGTGGATATGCCGGCCTTCAAATCGAAGACGAAGGCGTATCAGACGCAACCGAACCAGACACGGCAGCTGCGGTCGTTTGTCGATTTCACCTGGCCGATGGCGCCGACGGTTGATGGCCAGATGTTCGACGTACGCTCCGCGCCGATGAAGCCGAACACCCTTGATCACACGACAACGCTGCTCGATCCATCGCGACGGCTGGTATTCGTCACCGCGCTGCATCCTCGACAAACGTTTGCTCGTCGGCTGGGTCTTCCGCCGCGAAGAATTTCCCTGGGTGCAGACGTGGCTGTCGAATCCCGGATCCAACCGGATGACGCGCGGCCTGGAATTCTCGACACAGCCGTTCGATCTCACGCGCGCGGACGTGTTGAAGAACGGGCCGCTCTTCGACTCGCCCGTCCTCCGAATCCTTCCGGCGAAGTCGACGATCTCATCCAGCTTCCTGATGTTCTACACATCGGTGCCCGACGGTTTCCTGAAAGTGGATGACGTGCAACTGAGCGGCGGGAAGCTCGTCATCGAGGATCGCGCCAACAAGAAGACGATCGCGCTCGCGGCCTCGCGGTCGCTGTAACGCCGTGAGCTGGATCGCCATCGGCGTCGTGACGGCCGTCATGGCCGTCTCGGCCCTTCTGCAGGGCGCGGTCGGCTTCGGCCTCGGCCTCATCGCCATCCCTTTTCTGATTTATCTCGATCTGCGATTCGTGCCTGGACCGCTGCTCGTGGCAGCGCTCACGCTGCACATGCTCGTGCTGCAGCGCGATCGCAGCGGCGTCGACAAGTCGGGCCTCACGATGCTGCTGAGCGGCCGCGTGCTCGGGACGATTCCCGCCGCGATGCTGCTCGCCTCGCTACCCATCGACAGCATGAAGATTCTCGCTCGCCGCTGTCGTGCTCGCAGGCGCCGTGATGGGCCTGCTGCATTCGGGCGGGCATCCCACGCGCCCTGTGCTGTTCACCGCCGGCGCCGCATCCGGCTTCATGGCGACCGCCGCCGGCCTGGGCGGCCCGCCGGTTGCGCTCGTCTACCAGCGCGAGACCGGTGTGCGTCTGCGCGGCACGCTTGCCGCGTACTTCATCGTGGGAACGGTTCTCTCGCTGATTGCGCTCGCCTGGGCTGGACGATTCGGTGCAGAAGAAATGCGCTTGTCTGTGTTCCTGATTCCCGGCACCGTGCTCGGCTACTTCATGTCGCGCCCGGCCGCTGCGTACCTCGACGGCGGCCGCACGAGAGTCGCAGTGCTCACGGTCTCCGCCCTCGCCGCGGTCAGCGTCATCGTGACGGTGTTGTTGTAGGTCTTAATTCGTGGAGCGGTTTACAGATCGCGGCGGCACCCGCGACGATACGTACGCCGCGATCGACACCAGATCCTCGCCGTTCAGGTTCACGATCGCCTGTTTCATCAGCTGCACCGCGGCGCCGTTGCGCGTGCCCTGCTGAATGTCCCAGACCTGCCGCACGATGTAGCTCGGCGATCGTCCGGCGATCGGCGGCACATCGGCGACACCCATCAGATCGAGCCCGTGACAAGTCACGCACGGCGTCGTCTTGCCCTGAATGATCTCGTTGCCGACGATGCGCATTCCGCCGGTGGTGACGAGATCGCGTCCTTTCTCGACGCTGCCCGGCGGGACGTAGGCAACGAATCCGGACCGCGGATTGCGAAGCGTCTCGGCCTGCTCGAGATCTTCCGGCACCTCGATGATGCGGCCCGCGATGGGTTCGGTCCGCTCGTGCGTCGCCGCCAGGTACAGGTTGCCGACGATGCGCGTCTTCGGAACGAGGTCGGTTTCGACGACGCGGATCCAGGGGGTCCACTTGATGGCCGCGAAGTATTCCGCCGACAGTCTCATCTCCTCGTCGGTCATCACCTTAGCCAGCTCGATCATCGTGTTGGTGTTCGGCTTGCGAGGGTCGGCCGATCGGCGCAGCCCGTTTTTGAAATCCTGAAGCTGGCGCATGAAATACGCGACCGGTAGTCCGGCAGGCGGCGCGTTCTCCGGACGTCCTTTGCCGTTGGGAAGATGGCACGAGCCGCATCCGCGCCCCGTGTTGCCCGTGCCGGCGGCCGGGCCGGTCTTGATGATCGGCGGCATGGGCGATGGATGATCCTGCGGGAACCAGTCGATGACGTTATGGCCGTCGCGCACGTCGACCAGCGAATAGCTCGCGCGGCTGCCGCGAGCCTGGCGCGCGCGCGTCTGTTCTTCGGGATCTTCGTTCGGCCGCAAATTGCGGGTGGGCGCGGCCTGCGCTGGCGCCTTGTCGTCCGCCTTGGCCACGGTTTCAAATCCGTACGCCCACAGCGGCTCGCGGTCGTACTGGATGACCGGCGCGGGCGTTTTCGGTTTCGTCGCAACAGTGCTTTCGGCCGGCGGCTGCGCTGGCACACGGCGCGCGTCGGAGTATCGCTGGAAGGCGACACCCAACACGAAGCAGACAATGCCGACGATCGCCGTGGTGAGGTATCGCTTCACGGGGCCTCCGTGCGGCGTATTCTACCTGCTTGGCGTAATGCGGTACGCGCAGCGGCGATCGCCCGACAGAATGTGCTCGGACCGCTCGACGGTGACGCCAGGCCCAAGCGCCGAGCGGAACAGGTCGAGCTCGGTCGCGCAGAAACCCTGGCACACAGTGGCGGCCGCACAGATGGGGCAATGATTCTCGACAAAGAGAAACCCATCGCCGTCGCGCTTCACTTCCGCCATATAGCCTTCATCGGCGCGAATTTTGGCAAGCTGCTGAACTCTCTTCGCAAGCGGAGCCGATGCACTGATGCGCGACGCGTAGTCGGCGCGCTGCCGGGTCGCTCGCGCATCGAGCAGGCGCGCCATTCCGTCGGCGCCGAACGCGTCCTGCACCGACGTGATGAGCGCCGCGTTCAGCTCGGCGTACGCATCCGGAAACAGCCGCTCGGCCTCTTTCGTTAGACGCCAATGCTTGGCCGGACGGCCAAGTGGAACCGGCCGCTCCTCCGCGCTGACGAGCTTCTCCTGCTGCAGCGCATATAAGTGCTGCCGCACTGCCATCGGCGTCACCTTCAGCCGCCCGGCGAGGGACGCCGAGTCCATGGGTCCCTGGGTCTTCAGAAGGTTGACAATCCGCCGGCGGGTCTCCATGGACCTATTTCTAAAGCACTTGCTTTACAAAGTCAACCTGCGGGAGTAGACTCCGACTTAGTAAAGGAGATTCTTTAGAAATGACTTCCCATCCTTTCACCGGCATCCGGGTCGCGGTCACGGGCGGCACATCGGGCCTCGGCCTCGCCCTCGTCCATCTTCTCCACCAGCAGGGCGCGCGCGTCGCCTTCGTGGCCCGCCACCGCGATCGTGTCGAACAGATCGCCCGCGAACATCCAGGCACCCACGGCATCGTCGGCGACGTCGCCTCGAAGGACGATATCTACCCGATGGCGCTGCAGATTCTCGGTGAGCTGGGCGGCCTCGACGTCCTCATCAACAACGCGTCGGACCTCGGCCCGACGCCGCTCGCACTTCTCGGAGACACCGAGTGCGAGGATCTCGAGCGCGCCCTCGCGACGAACGTGCTCGGGCCGTTCCGGCTCACCAAAGCGCTGCTCGGCGCGCTCGCGGCATCGGCCCGCGACGGGCGCGGCGCGGTCGTCTTGAATGTGTCGAGCGATGCGGCCGTAAACGCGTATCCCACGTGGGGCGCATACAGCGCAAGCAAAGCCGCGCTGCGCCACCTGACACACATCTGGGACGCGGAGACTTCCGAGCTGGGGGTGCGATTTCTCTCGATCGATCCGGGCGACATGGATACGCCAATGCACGCGCTCGCGGTACCCGATGCGGATCGTTCAACGTTGAAACAGCCGGAAGCTGCCGCGCGCGAGCTGCTCGATGCGATCGCTGAGAGTGCTTAAGTGACCGACCGAAAGGACAAGTGCGACGCAGCGTGGGCCGCATGACTCACGCAAAACTTCTCGTCATCGACGCGCGCGAAGGCCTGCGCCATGTCGCGCGCGAGGCCCTCGTTGATGTTCTGCATCCCGGCGATCTCGTTGTCGCGAACGACGCCGCCACCTTGCCGGCGAGCCTGCACGGCACTCACGTCAGGAGCGGCGAGCCGATCGAGGTACGGCTCGCCGGCCGAGGCTCGCTGTCGACCAGACCTCGCTGATTTCTCCGCCGTCGTGTTCGGCGCCGGCGACTTTCACACGCGAACTGAAGATCGGCCGCAGCCGCCTGCGCTCGCATCCGGCGACGCGCTTGCGCTCGGACCGCTATCGGCGACCGTCACCGGCATTCTGGGACACGCGCGCCTCATCTCGCTGCACTTCGACGGATCGCCAGACCAGATTTGGGCCGGTATCGCCCATCACGGCCGGCCCGTTCAGTACGCGCACGTGCCGATGCCGCTCGCGCTGTGGGATGTGTGGACGCCGATTGCGAGCCCGCCGGTCGCATTCGAGCCGCCGTCTGCGGGGTTCGCGCTCGACTGGCGGACGATCGCGGCGTTGCGCGCGCGTGGTATCGGCTTCGCCACGATCACGCACGCCGCCGGCATTTCATCGACCGGAGATCTCGAGCTCGACAGGCAGCTGCCGTTTGACGAGCCATACGACATCCCGCAGTCAACCGCCCGCGCGATCGCGCGCACGCGCGAGAGCGGCGGCAGGATTGTCGCGATCGGG
This sequence comes from Vicinamibacterales bacterium, assembly GCA_963730445.1. Taxonomy (GTDB): domain Bacteria; phylum Acidobacteriota; class Vicinamibacteria; order Vicinamibacterales; family JAMQPK01; genus JAMQPK01. The sequence continues at coordinate 175,755 of CAVSRX010000001.1, forward strand.
ACGACGGTGGTTCGCGCGCTCGAGCATGCGGGCGATGCACGGCGGCTCGGTGGTCCACGCCGGCCCCGGCATCGCGACCGAACGCATCGGTCCGGGCACGCGCCTGCGCGTGGTGGACGCGATTCTTACCGGCGTCCACGAGCGCGGGACGAGCCACTACGAGCTGCTTCGGGCGTTTGCTGACGACCTGACGTTGTTGTCGGCGGATGAAGAGCTGGCGGCGCACGGATACCGGCCGCACGAATTTGGAGATTCGGTTCTCGTGATTCCTCGCGGCGTGAATGTAGAATAACGCTCTTGTGGGTAGCACAAACTCCGCGGACTTCCTGAGCTCGCTCTTTTCCCTGCACCAGAAGGTCGCCGTCGTCATCGGCGGCACCGGCGAGTTGTGCGGCGCGATGGCCGAAGGTCTTGCGGGCGCGGGGGCCGAAGTCGTCCTCGTCGGCCGAAACGAGGAGAAGGCCAACGCGCGGCTCGGCAAGATCGAGGCGGCCGGCGGCCGCGCATGGTTTCACGCGGCGGAAGCCACCAGCAAGGCCGAGCTCGAATCGCTGCTCGGCGCCGTCCTTCAGCGCTCCGGCCGCGTCGACATCGTCGTCAACGGCGCGGGCGTCAACTCGGCGACGCCTTTTTTCGACATCGCCGAAGACGAGTTCGATCGCATCGTGCGCGTCAATCTGAAGGGTGTGTTCTTCGGCTGTCAGGTGTTCGGCAAACACCTCGTCGAGGCCGGTCAGGGCGGATCGATCATCAACATCGGATCGATGGGAGCGCTCGTGGGGCTGTCTCGCGTGTTCACATATTGCGCGACCAAGAGTGCGGTGCACAATCTGTCGCTCAACCTTGCGCGCGAGTGGGCGCCGCATCGCGTGCGCGTCAACGTGCTCGTCCCGGGCTTCTTTCCCGCCGAGCAGAATCGCAAGATTCTTCAGCCCGAGCGCATCGCCAAGATCATGGCGCACACGCCGATGGACCGCTTCGGCGAAGCGCGCGAGCTGATTGGCGCGACGCTGCTGCTCGCCAGCGACAAGGCCGGCTCGTTCATCACGGGCGAAGAGCTCATCGTCGACGGCGGATTTCACGCTATGGCCCTCTGATGCGCGGCATTAACCGCTTTCTGCTCGACAACAACATCCGCATCTCGACCAACCCCTGCATCAGTCCCGATTTCTGTCTCGACTGGCCGGCATTGCGCGCGAAGCTGAGCGACAGTTGGGTGAAGGTGCGCCCCAATACCCGTTTCGAGACGGCAGCCGGTCGTTGGGTGCTCCTCGAAGACGAGACGACGTGCGACTGCGCGTGGAAGCTGGAGCCGCGCGAGCCTGGAACCGGCGGCAGCGCGCTCGAAGACGGCATTACGCTTGCCGACGGCGTTGTCGCGTTTCCCGCGACATGGAACAACCTGCTTCGGCTGAAGAACGCGGTGCAGGAGCACGATCCGGAGTCGACGATCTTTCCGACGGCCGGCGCCAATCTCGGGCGCGGCACATTGGGAATCGGCGCCCGCTTCACCACGCTGCATTGGCCCGCGGTCGAGTGGGCGATGACGCGCGCTCAATCTCGGCGTCACCGCCAATCAGAACAGCATTCCACGCGAGCTGGTGTTCGACGTCGACGCCATGCTCGAAGGGCGGCTCGACACGGTGCCGTTTCCGTTCATCGGCACGAGCGTGCCCGAAGGGCATCAGGGCCAGAGCGTCGAAGGGATGAGCCACGGCTGCGTGCTGTCGAAGCTCAAGACCGGATTTCATCGGCGGCGAATCGCGTGGAGCTTCAACGCCGATCACCAGCCCATCGGCGGCAAGTTCGACGCGCGCGAAGATGCGCTGGTGCGGGGCTGCGTGCTCGCCAGCTACATCACATTCGATCTGTCGCCCGAGCTCGCGCAGACGCAGGTGCCCGCCGACGCGGCCGCATGGGTGAAGGCGCACGTTCCGCGCGACCTCGTCGATCGCGTGCGTTCGCGCGTGGCGTCCGTCGGCCTCACCCTGAACGAAGCGGAGTTTTCGAAGCTCCTCGCGTACGTGTGGCCGGCGCTCGAAAAGATGAAGCGCCGCGACGACAAATACCGCGCGGCGCGCGAGAACGCCTTCACGACCGACACCGGTCGGCAATATCTGCGCGAGCTCTCCATCGACGAGCTGCCGGGCTTGACGACACCGGAAACCACCGCGGCGATGCTGTCGCTGTGCGAGGCGCTCGGCATGCGCATCAATTTCGTCGCGCCGGCGTTCGGCTTTCAGAAGAACACGCCGTATCCCGACAACACGGCGCTGCGCGCGCTCATCGAGAAGCAGTGGGCGGTGTGCCGCGCGTTCGATGCGAGCATCGGCTTTCATTCCGGATCGGGAAAGTCGGCCGATAACTATCAGGTGATGGGCTCGGTCACCGGCGGGCATCTCGAGATCAAGACGAGCGGCCGCTACACCTACGAGATGGGTGTCGCGCTCTCGACGTCGAAGAATCCGCGGGATGCGGCGCTCTGGCGCGACTGGTATCGCTTTACGCTCGACATGGCGATGGCCGGGGCATTCAGCAGCGATGCCACCGAGCAGAAGATGGCGCGCAGCTTCATCACGACGGCGCTGGCCGGCAGCCCGTCGGGCGGCACTCCACCGGATGATCTTTTCGATTCGCCGGGTTCGTGCCGCAGGGCGGTCGAGGCGCTGCCGCCGAGCCCTGATTACATGTTTTTCTTCGAGTACAACTTTCTCTACGTGATGGCCGCCGGCGGCCGCCCCGACAAGACCGCGCTCGGCGATCACTCGCCCGCCGGCTATGCCCAGCGCGCGCGGTTCTACACCATCAGCCCCGAGGCGCGCCTCAACTTCACGAAGGCGGTCGCCGACTACATCGTGTTCCTGGCGGCCACCACCGGGCTGGTCGAGGCCAACCGCTGCGCGACGGCCGGCGCACGGCTCGAACGCTACACGTCGCTGGACGAGATGCTGTCGGACATCTAGACGGCTTACAGGTCGACCATCGCCCGGAACCCGCCGTAGGCCATCCGCTTCATATCGAACGGCATCGACTTCGGGTCCATCATGCTCGCCAGCCGCGGATCTTTCATCACCTTCTTGTTGATGCGATTGCGATCGGCGCGCGACTTATAGAGAATCCAGGAAAAGATGACCGTTTCGCCGGACTTCGCTTTCGCGGCCTTCGTAAACGACACGCCCATCTTCACTTTCAGATCGTCGCCGGCGCATTCGATGTACTCGAGCGCTCCGTGCTCTTTCCAGATTTTTCCGGCCTTCTTCGAGATCTTGCGATACGCATCGAGCTTTCTCTTCGGAACAGCCAGCAAAAATCCGTCGGCATAACGGGGCATGCACTTCCTCCTTGTTAGGGTTGAGGGCTTAGGGCTGAGGGCTTAGGGATCGGCCGAGCCTCACCTGGATGCCGATCTGAAACGTGCGGCCGGCACCAAAGTGGGTTCCGCTGAAGGGATTGCCGAAGTTGTACGCGAAGCGTTCGCCAGTGACATTCAGGATGGATCCGCGCAGGGAGATCTCGTGCCCTCCGGCTCGAAACACGCGCGCGCCCGCCATCACGTCGAAGACCTGACGCGGCCGGACTCGTCCAGTTTCGAAATTCACGAGCTCGCTGCCCGGCCGCTCCATGAGCTCGTCGAGCTCGTCTTCCTCGACCTCGAGCGGCGTGCCACTTTCGTAGCGTCCACCGAACGACGCCCAGAATCCGCGCGGATGATCGTAGGTCGCGCCGAATGCGGCGACGTGGCGCTGATCGTGGTCGGGAATGAACTTCGTGCCGTCGGCAATCTCGATGACTTCGTCTTCGAGGAACAGCCCTCCTGTCACCGGACCGAAATTCACGACGCGCGAGTTGGTGTAGCTGACATAGCCGGATGCGCCGCGTCGGCGCGGCAAATCGACGCGCACGTCCACGCCGTCGGCTTCTCCGCGAGCGATCGCATTCGGAACGATGATGGTCGTCCCGAACAGCACGTTGGGATCGCTCACGCTCTCGACGCGCCGGCGCCAGTAGGCCACATCGAACCGCAGCCCGCGCGCAATCTGGTTGATGCCCACCTCGCCCGCCCACTGCCGTTCGGGCTCGAGGTCTTCCCCACCGCCTGTTTCATCAACGAACGGTGAGAGCTCGCGCGCCTGGTCGGACGATCCGAGCAGCAGATACTCCGCCTGAGGCGGCTGGAAGAACCGGTCGACTGACCCACGAATCGTTGTTCCGCTGTTAGGCAGGTGATAGGCCACACCCAGCCGCGGGCTCCACTGCGAGGATTCGATGAGCATTCGAGCGCGATCGAAGCGAACGCCGACATCAATCGTCAGGCCGCGCCCGAATTGAATCGAGTCCTGGGCATACAGCGCGAACAACGTCGGATTCGCCCGGCCGCTGAACACGAACGGGTCGTCCTCGTCGTGTTCGAGCACGCCCTCGCTCAAATCTGCTTCCTCTCCTTCGTCCTCGTCGGTCACGAAAAACGAGAAGTCTTCGTGGAGGCTCAGGCGCGCGGCTTCGACGCCAGCCTTGAGCACGTGCTTGCCGCGATGATGCGTCACGCTGCCGAGGGCGCCCGTGCGCCGCAGCGAGCGATCGGCGCGAATGAACAGCGGCGTGTCGCGTTCGCTGCCCAGGAGCCCGGCCGACCCCGATCGATGGTAGCCGGCGACCTGCGACACCGTATTGCCCGACCACGCGCGTTGCCACGACGCTGTCTGCCAGGTCTGCAGATTCGTCTGGCGTTGATCCTGGCCGGCCTCTTCCTGCTCTTCGTTGTGCGGCACATCGAAACTCGACCGGCCGAGGCCTCCGACAAACGCGAGCGTGTTGGATGGTGACGCGAGCCAGTTGAACTCTGCCGTCGCATTCGCCGCATTACCGCTGTTGTGCAAGTTGTCAGGGTGCACGGGATCGAGAAATCGATTCGATCGCTGCCCCGAGAAGCCGAGCGTCAACGCCGTCGACGAACTCAGCGGGCCGCCGACGACCGATGACCCCTGGTGCGTGGCTTCGCTGCCGGTCGTCGCCTGCAGATTGCCAAGCCACGAATCGCTCTTGCCCGTCGCCGTCCTCACCTCGATGACGCCGCCCGACTTGAAGCCGAACTCCGGTGGGACGTGCCCGACCATGACGTTGATCGACTCGACCATCTCTGGATCGGGCGCGATGCCGTGGGCGCTATCCATCCGCTCGTACATCGGCACGCCGTCGACGACATACAGAAACCCGTCATCCACGCCGCGCGCATGCAACAGGCCGTTATCTTCGGTCGCCCATCCCGGCGTCGTCGCAATGGCATCCTGTAATCCGCGACTGCTGATGCGAATGGGCGCGCGCCGCACGGAGTCGCCCGAGAGCGTCGTTCGTGTCGTCGTCGTGACAGGCTGATTTGTTTCGGCCGTCACGTTCACCTGTTCGGCGAGCGCGGCAGAGAGCCTCAGCTCGAGCGTAATCGGAAGCGCGTCGGCGACGGTCAAACTCTGAACGACCGCTTCGAACGGCGCCGCCACCGCCTTCAGCGAGTAGCTGCCGATTGCCACGTTGGTGAGCCGAAACTGTCCGTTGTTCGCCGTGACGGTCGTCACGGCGTTGCCGAGCTGGTCGAAAAGCGTGATACGGGCTTCGTCAATCGAGGCGCCGGCTGGTCCGGTGAGGGACCCGACAATCGTCCCCTGCTGCAGTTGAGCGGACGCGGGAGACGCAAGCAAGAAGAGCGCGAGAGCAACGGCTACGATGGCTTTCATGACGTAGCCATAGGATAACTCAGGCTAATTGCCAGAGTCTCGAATGACAATTTCCGATTTAATTGGGAATCGGCAATCGAGAATCCGGCAATGCGACCGGTTTTCGACGAAGAGCCCAGCTCCACAGCATCGATGGCCGGAAATCATCGAGGAACGTGTAGACGACGGGCACCACCAGCAGCGACAGCAGCGTGGACGTGATCAGCCCGCCGATGACCGCGCGCGCCATCGGGGCGCGCATTTCGGCGCCCGCGCCGATCGCAAAGGCGAGCGGCAGCATGCCGAAGATCATCGCAAGCGTCGTCATGACGATGGGCCGCAGGCGCGTCGTGCCGGCCTGCAGCAGCGCCGCATTGCGCGACATCCCCTCGCGCCGTGCCTGGTTCGTGAAGTCGACGAGCAGAATCGCGTTCTTCGTGACCAGCCCCATCAGCATGATGAGACCAATCATGCTCATGATGTTGAGCGTATCGTGGGTGAAGTACAGCATCACCGCCACGCCGACCAGCGAGAGCGGCAGCGACAGCATGATCGCCAGCGGATGCGTGAACGATCCGAACTGCGACGCGAGGATCAGGTAGATGAAGATGACGGCGAGCATCAACGCCTGGAACATGTTCCTGAACATGATCTCGAGCTCTTCGGTGTCGCCGCCGGCAATCACATCGTAGCCGGGAGGCATGCTCAGCCTCGCCGCCGCGGCGTTGATATCGTTCGACAGCTCCTGAAGCGGCCGCCCGTCGGTGTTGGCAGAGACGCGCACTTCGCGCACGAGGTCGCGCCGGCGGATCGACGATGGCCCGGTTCCGGGATACACCGTGGCAATCTCACTGAGCGGCTTCAGAATCTTGTCGCCGTTGTCGTCGTCTTTGTCCGTCGGCACGGTGAGCTGCGACAAATCCTCGGCGTACCGCCGCTGATCGGCGCGCAGCCTGACGCGCACGTCGTGGTTGTCGCCGATGGAATCCTGTATCGTCGTCGCCACGACGCCGACCACGCCCGCCTGCATTGTCGATGCGACCATCGAGACAGGAATGCCGAGATCGCTCGCGCGCTGACGGTCGATGTTCACGCGCAGCTCGGGTTTTGATTTCTCGAGGCTGTTCTCGATGTCGGCCGCGCCAGGGATGCTTCGCATGGCGGTCACCAGCTCGCGCGACAGACGATCGAGCTCGTCGATGTCGGTGCCGCGCACGCTGATCTGAATCGGTTTCTGGCCAAACGCGCCGGCCTCGGTCAATCCAAACGTCAGCCCCGGCACCTGCTCGACCTTTTCGCGCGCGGCGCGCAGCACTTCGCTGAATGTACCGCCCGTGTGCGACTTCAGCTTCACGTAGATGGCGCCTTCGGTGACTGGCCGGTACTGCGACCCCGCTTCGCCAATGGTCGTGTAGGTGTATTCGACGTCGGGCAGCTCGCGCAGCTTCGCGACCGCATGCTGCGCGCGATCGGCCGTCTCCCTGAGCGTCGCACCTGGCGTCGCCTTGATGGCGACCTGATACTCGCCGCGGTTGTAGTCGGGCATGAAGTCGCCGCCGAGCATGGCGAGAATCGGGAACGCGCTCACGAATGCCACAAGCGCGACCACCGACACGACCCACCGGTGCCGCAGCGACCAGTCGAGCGTGCGCTCGTACGAACCGTGCAGGCTGTCGAACCGCCGGTTGAAGCCCTGCAGCATACGGCCGACGAAGCCGCGCCGCCGATGTTCTTCGACGTCCGGATCGTACCAGCGCGACGACAACATCGGATCGAGCGTGAAGCTGACGAACAGCGACACGAGTACGGCCGCAGCGACGGTAATGCCGAACTCGTAGAAGAACTGCCCCACCATGCCGCCCATGAACGCCACGGGGATGAACACCGCGATGATGGTGAACGTCGTCGCCATGACCGCGAGCCCGATTTCCGCCGTGCCCTCGCGAGCCGCTTCGAGGTGGTCTTTCCCCTTCTGCATGTGACGGACGATGTTCTCGCGCACGACGATCGCATCGTCGATGAGCATGCCGATCGCGAGCGAAAGGCCCATCAGCGTCAGCACGTTCAGCGTGAAGCCGAACATGCGCATGGCGATGAACGCGGCGATAACCGAAATCGGCAGCGTGAGGCCCGTGATGACCGTCGAGCGCCAGGAGTTGAGAAAGAGAAACACGATGAAGACGGTCAGCAGGCCTCCGAGCACGAGCGTGACTTGCACGTCCTCGATCGACTCGCGAATAAACGTCGAGTCGTCGCGCACCATCTGCAGCGACACGCCCGGCGGCAGCTCGGCCTGCATCTTCGCGACCGCCTGCGCGCACGCCATCGGCGACGCCGACGGTGTTCGCGCCGGCTTGCTTCTGCACGTCGAGCGCGATGGCCGGCCGCTCGTTGACGAACGCGACGCTCGTCGCTTCTTCGACGCCGTCGATGACCTGCGCGACGTCGCGCACGAGAATGGTCCGGTTTCCAAGCTGCTTGACGGGAATGTTGCCGATCTCCGCCGCCGATGTGCCTCGAGACGCAACGCGCACCATTGCCTCGGTGGTACCGCGATCGGCCGTACCGACGGGAGCGTCAACGTTCTGCATGCGCAGGGCATCGACGACCTGCACCAGCGAAAGGCCATACGATTCGAGCCTCGTGCGATCTGCGACGACCTGGATTTCGCGCTTCGCCTCACCGACGAGATTGACGGCGCCCACGCCCGGCACGTTCTCGAGCCGCCGCTTCACCAGCTTGTCGGCAATGTCCGACACGGCGCGCGGCGTCAGCGTCGGGGCATTCACGGCGACCGACACGATCGGCGTCGCGGCCGGATCGATCCGCAGAATGATCGGCTCGTCGATTTCGCGCGGCAGCTCGCCGCGAATCGCCGCGACCTTGCCGCGGATATCCTGCGAGGCGTTCAGCGTCGGCACGCCGACGTTGAACTGCACGACGATGCTCGACAGCCCTTCCTGCGACGTCGACTCGATGTGCCGAACCCCTTCGACGGTGTTCACCGTCTCTTCGATGAATTTCGTGACGTCGCGCTCCACCGTCTCGGGCGATGCGCCCGTGTACCGAGTGGTGACCGTGACGACGGGAAACTCGACGTCGGGAAAGAGATCGACCTTCAGCGCCTGATACGACGAGAGGCCGAGGACCGCCAGCGCCGCCATCATCATGGTGGCGAACACCGGCTGCTTGATTGAGAGATCGCTTAGAAACATGGCTTAAGACCCCGCTTTGACGTCTCGCTCGACCTGCACCTGCGTGCCGGGCCCGAGCGCGCTCGGCGGATCGACGACGACGACCTCGCCGGCCTTCAGACCGCTGACCACCTGCACCGCGTCCGGCACCTCGATGCCGACGAGCACATCGCGGCGCTCGGCCTTGTTGTTCACCACGACGTAGGTCTGCGCTTTCGTCGGATCCGATCCATCGCGCAGCAGCGCCGCCGGCGGCACCGTGAGACTGCCAGGCACGTCGCGCACCTTCACCTGCGCGCGTGCGAACAAGCCGGAGACCAGCTGCGGTTTTCCTGGAACGCGAATGATGATTTCGAACGAGCGGCTTCGCGCGTCGACTTGCGGCGCGATGCGGTTCACTTCGCCTTCCGTCACGAATCCCGGCAGCGCGTCGACCGTGACGACGACGGTCTCGCCCACCTTCACCTTGCCGAAATCGCCCGAGGCGACCGATGAGCGGAACTCGAACACCGAATCGTCCACGATGGTGTAGAGCGGCGTGCCGGCAGCGACGACGGTGCCGGCGTCTGCATGACGCTTGGCAATCCGGCCGCTGATCGGCGCGGCGATCTGCGACCGCCCCATTTGCCGCTCGGTAATGGCGAGCTCGCTGCGCGCCTGCGCGTGTGACGCCTCCGCCACCTGTACCGCGACCTGAGCGGACAAGATGATCCTTGTCGGTAATGCCGCCCGTCTTCAGCAGGCTGTCGGCGCGATCTTTCTCGGCACGTGCATGGGCGCGATTCGCGTCGGCGACGTCGAGGTACGCCTTCGCGCGATCGCGCGCGAGCCGGAAGTCGGCGTCATCCAGCACGGCTATCAGCTGTCCTCGCGCGACGCGATCGCCCTCGGTCTTGAGCACCCGCTCGAGGCGCGCCCCGATCTCCGGGACGACGGTCACCTCCGAGCGCGGATCGAGCGTGCCCGTCAGCGACAGCGTCTCCGCCAAATCGCGCGTCTGCACGGTCGCGGTGCGTACGGGAATGCTGCGCGTCGTTTCAACTGCGGGCGTTTCTGCCTCGGTTCCCGTGCAGGCGGCGGTGCCCACCGCAACGGCCAGTGCGAGGACGAGAAGATGAGTGCGTGTGTGTGTCTGCATCGTCGTGATCTCTATTCGTTTTGCGTTGTTCGTTTTTCGTTGCTTCGCTTGCTCTACTCGAGCGGATCTCTTCCCATCACAAAACGCAGCGAGGCCCGCGCGTTCGCGTGGATATACATGCGCCTGATTGCGGATGTTCTCGGCCTGCCGCAGCGACTGCTGCGCGTCGACCACGTCGAGCTGCGTCGCCGCGCCGAGCTTGTAATTCGCTTCGGTCATCTCGCTCGCTCGCCTCGCCTGCGTGACATTCAGCTCGGACGCCTGAATCGTGCGGTCCGCCAGCGCGAGCGCGTCGAGCGCCGACTGCACTTCCAGACCAATCTGACTTTCGAGCGCGGCAATCTGCTGCGTCACGGTGTTGCGCTGCGCAATCGCCTGCGCCACGCGGCCGTCCGTGCGCTTGCCGTCGAAGAGCGGCACCTTGAGATTGATCCCTGCGGACCAGCGCGAGAAGTCCAGACCGAAGAGATTCCTGGGCCGGCGCACGGCAAACCCGTAGGAACCATTGAACTCGACGCTCGGTTTCATGTCAGCGGCGGTGACATCGACGAACAGGCCCTGCACGCGCTCCTGCGTGCGCAGCAGCTGCAGCTCGGGCCTCGCGGTGAGCGCTTCTTTGACCGCGGCATCGAATTCGGCCGCGAACGGCACGACCGCGAGCGAGTCGGTCGGCACGACCGGCGTCAATCGTCGGCCGCACCATCACCGTGTTCAGCAGCGCCCGCGCGCCGGACACGTCGTTCTCGGCGCGCAGCACTTCGGCGCGCGCGTTCTCGAGATCGACTTCGGCGCGCAGCACTTCGAGCTCGGTCGCCACGCCTGCGGCGCGCCGATTGCGCGCGTAGTCGACGTGCGTCTGCTTCGACTGCGCGTTCGTGCGAATGACCCGGAGCTGCTCGATTGCAAAACAGCAGCTGGTTGTACGCGCGAATCGCATCGAGCGCCGTCACCTGCCGCGCCCGCTGGGTGTCCTGATCGCCGGCAGCGCGTGCGACGCGCGCGGCCTCGAGCGCCTTCCCCAGCTTGAAGCTGAAGAGCGGTCTGCCGGATATCGGCCGCCGTCGAAAAGGCATTGGCGGGAATCGGCGCCAGCGCAGTCGCGAAACTCCGGCGGAAACGAATCGAATCCGGGACTGTTCAGCAGCGCGGGATCGCGCAACCGCAACGCGCCCGTGTTCCATGTGATGTCGGGCAGCGCGTCGGCCCTGGCTTCGACGATACGTCCCTCGAGGAGGGCAACCTGCTCGAGGCTCAACTTCACTGTCGGGTTCGACGCGAGGGCTTGTGCCACGGCGTCGGCGCGCGACAACTGCTGCGCCGATGCGATGCCGGTAAACGTAAGAATGCTTGCGAGAAGAATCAGTGCCGTTCTCATAACGCCAGTCATTGCCATCCGTTGAAAATCGTTTCGACTATTTCGTCTGCGAGCTCGGGCGTCAGCTCGGGCTTCCCCGCGATCACGAAGCCGGTCGCCGCCTCGCCAATCGATCCCATCACGATCAACATCCGGGCCTTGATTGGCCCCGGCGCAATTTCTCCACGGCCGACCGCTTTCTCTGCGGCCGCCGCGAGCACACCGACGACCCCGTCGTAGAACTGGGTGCAGCTTTCGGTTTGCGGCAGCGCCGTGCCTGGCGGCGCCCAGATGACGCTATGGATGAATCGCCAGAACAGCGGTTTGCTGCTCGCGCTCTGGAACACCGATCGCGCGAGCACCTTGACGCGGTCTTCGAACGAGCCGGGCGTGTCCATCGCCGCGTTCACGAGCGCGCGGTACTGTTGGAATCCCGTGTGGACCAGCGCCTGCAGCACGCCGTCTTTGCTTCCAAAGAAGTGATACAGCGTCGGCTTGGTGATGCCGGCCGCCTCGCAGATTTCCCGCACCGATGTGGCGTCGTAACCCTTGATGGCGAACAGATCGAGCGCGGTGCTGAGGATGCGCTCGGCGGATGTCGCCTGGGGGGTGTCGATGGTCTTCATATACCTACCGGTAAATACATGCCCAATTAGACGGCGGGATCGGGAAATCGGTTCCCGATCCTGCCCTTGTCGTGTAACCCGCTGTATTTAAGGCTTTTGCGGCTGCGGTAGGAGGAACGACATGCCGCCCGCCAGCGACACCCCGCCGGGGCCAGTCTCCGAGGGCATGAAGGTCTGGCCAAGCCCGATGAAGAGACCGCTTGTCGGCGTCATACCGAATGACGCCCCGACGCCGAGCGAGGTTTGATGCGTTCCAGCCCTCGCGTACGACTGGCCGAACGTGCCATTGAGGTAGATGCGCGAGGTCAGGGGAATATCCACGCCGATTGTTCCAAACAACGATCCGCGCGAGAAGTAACCTGCCGATCCGTAGATGCGCGCGTCGCCGCGGTGTGTTTCGAGATTGACTGGAAGCGCCCAACCGACAGGCGCTTCGCTGCCGGGCGAGAGCTCGATGAGCGGCGTCACGGCGACGCCGATCGCATTCGGCGCTCGCGCCGCATCGGCGATTTGAAACTTCCCGTAGAGCGAGAACATGCCGAAGCCGTTCTCGGAAATCCCGTCGGCGTCGCGAAAGTGATAGAACGATGCGCTGCCGCCTGCCTGCACGCGCGGCGTGATTCCGACGGCCGCGCTCATGACGGGCGCATCGATCTGCCTGTTGCTGTCGCCCCGCCAATATCCGGTGGCGAGTCCGATCCACACATCTCCTGGCGCCACGATCGACGCATCGTCGAGCCACGATCCGTAGTACACGACAGAGTTTGCAGAGGCGGCTGGTGCGCTGGTCGACGTTGTGGACGTTATGGGAGACGCGAGGCCGCTCTGCGACGCGCAGCGATGAGCCCGACGTCGACGGACTTTTCGCTGATTTGTCTTTTGTTTGTCCAGGAGCGCTGTCGCTCCGGCCCTGCGCGATTGCAGGGCCGGTAGCGACGAGCACACCGAAAGCGAGCGCGAAGGCGATCTTTGGCGCTGTCACGGCTACGGCACAACCGGCGGCGGCGGCACCACAACTGGCGGCGGCGTCACCTTGAACGATTGAAGCGCCTGCCCGAGCGACATCGGCGGCATCGTCTGCACGGTGGAGCCCACAGGAATGCCTGTCATCCTCGCCTTGAGTTCAAAGAACGGGATGGTGTGGTTTGTCGACGCGTTTACCGCGGCGATGAACTGGCCGCGATTCTTGAATCCCAGTGCCGCGTCTTGAATATTGGTTCCGGGCGGCAGCATCTTAAGCAGCCGGGCTTCCTGGTTCGGGTTTGTTTTGAAAGCGTTCGTCTCGGTCGTGGTGGTGGTGGCTGTGGTTGTGGTCTGGGTCTTCGCCGGGCGCGTCGCACGGGTTTCAGCCTTTGCTGCACGGGCTTCCGTCTTCACCGCACGCGTTTCCGCTTTGGCCGTCCTGGTGGTCTGCGCGGTCGACTTCGCTTTCGGAGCGCTGACGGTCGTTTTCTTCGCTTGGCCGTTGCCTCGACCCTGCGCGTATACCGACGCACTCGCTGTGCTCAGGGCGAAGATCATGGCGACCGCTATGGTGACGAGTTTCATCATTCCTCCTTGGTAACCGGGGGGTTGCCAAGGCAGGTATGTATCAACTCGCGTGCCGGGCTGAGGGGTGTGGTTTCAATGCTTTAGGGGTGGTTCGTAAGGGCGGGACGGAAAAATTTACCGGGCCCGTCGCCTGTACTGTAGGTGGGATAACAGGTTCCGTGATTGTCCTGAAAAAGAGAAAGGGGCGGCGAAACCTTCTCATAGCCCCTCTATTTGGTTGGCACGCACCCTGCTAATAGAAGGTGATTATGCTTCAAACACTGAATCGACAAACTTCTACGCGCGCGGCCGCCGCGGTCGTTGCGCTGTTCACATCGGTTTCGCTCGTCCTGGGTCAGACCAAGATCGTTGCGCCCGAAAACAAATACAAGATCCAGGAGGACGTCGAGGCGGGACGCGAGGCCTCGCGAGAGGTCGAAAAGCAGCTTCCTCTCCTCCGTGACGATGGCGTCGACGATTACGTCGAGCGCATCGGGCAGCGGCTCGCCCAGAGTATTCCCGCGGAATTCCAGCATCGCGAGTTCCAGTACGAGTTCGATGTCGTCAACGTCAGCGACCTGAACGCGTTCGCACTGCCGGGCGGCCCGATGTACATCAATCGCGGCATGCTGCAGGCGGCGAAAAACGAAGGCGAAGTCGCCGGCGTCCTCGCGCACGAGATTAGCCACGTGGCGCTGCGTCACGGCACAGCGCAGGCGGGCAAGGCCACACCGTATCAGGTGGGGTCGATTCTTGGACAGATCGCGGGCGCGATTATCGGCGGCGTGGCCGGTCAGGCCATCTCGATTGCAGGACAGGTCATTCCCGGAACGATGTTCCTGAAGTACGGCCGCGAGTACGAGCGGCAGGCCGATTTGCTGGGTGCCCAGATCATGGCTCGTGCGGGCTACGACCCGCGCGACATGGCGAACATGTTCCAGACGATTCAGGCCAAGGGCGGCGGTGGCGGACCGGAATGGCTGAGCAGCCATCCGAATCCCGCGAATCGATACGACGCCATCAGCAAGGAAGCCGCGATGCTGCGCGTGACGAACCCGGTGCGCAACACGGCCGAGTTCACGCAGGTGCGGTCGCGCCTCCAGCGCATGTCGCCCGCGCCCACCACCGAACAGGTGATGAAGCAGGGCGGCGCCGGCGGTCAGCGCACCGGCCGCGACACGGGCCTGGTTATCCGTCAGGTCAGGTCGGTCGCGTCGAGCCGCCTTCAGGCCGTTACGAAACGTTCGATGGCGGGAATCTCTTCCGCCTGGCCGTGCCGGACAACTGGCGTGAGCTTCAGGGGCAAAACTCGGTGACGTTTGCGCCCGAAGGTGGTTACGGCGAATACCAGGGGCAGAACGTGTTCACGCACGGTTTGCAGGTCGGCATGGAGCAAATCAACGCGCGCAATCTTCGTCAGGGAACGAACCAGCTGATTCAGAGTCTCGCGCAGAGCAACCCGAGCATTCAGCAGACCGGGAATTTTCAGAACGTCACTATCGCCGGGCGCGCGGGCCTCGCGACGGTGTTGACGAACGTCTCTGATGTCACGCGTCAGCAGGAACGCATCGCGCTGTATACGACGCAGCTTCAGGATGGCAACTTGTTCTTCGTGGTGGGCGTCGCGCCGGCGCGCGAGTTCAACGCCTATCGGAACATCTTCAATCGCTCAGTGCAGTCGCTGCAGCTGAACGACGGATATCGGAGCTCGCGGTACTAGAGTAGGGTTCGTAGGGATCGTCGGTCGCGTAGGTGATACGTAGGGCGGGTCTTGTTCTTGAGACCCGCCCTTTTTTTATTCAAAGTGACGCTTCATGAACGCACGACCCGACCCAGACTTTAGATATCTCTCAAATCGGACCGCGATTGTCTCGCTCGTGAATTCGATGACGACATGTATTGCCCAAGGTCGGTATCGCGCGGTGTTCGGTAAACGGCCCTCATTGTGCGCCGCGAGTCTGGCTTCGACCTCCGAAGTCACGCCGACATAGTAGTGATGTGGATTGGCGACGCTGCGGATCACATAAACAATGCGTTTCGAATTGCCGTCCACGCTGGTGCAAGTGCAAGGACGGGCCCTCTGGCCGAGAAGCAAGGAATTGGGGATTTCTACATCGCGATGGTGAAGCTGGCAAAAACCTCGAAGTGCGCAGGGATCGGCATTGCAGAAAATGCACGTCCGCCTCCGCGCTCCGCGCTTCGGCGCGACAGCCTTCGCTGGCCTGCCGAGCCGAAGCTCGCGACTGTGTCGAGCCAGCGAGCGAAGGCTGGCGGAGAGAGAGGGATTCGAACCCCCGGAACCGTTTCCGGTTCAGTGGTTTTCAAGACCACCGCCATCGACCACTCGGCCATCTCTCCGCGTTTTGGCGGCCCGTAATCCATCGAGTTTAACATCGCGTCGGGCGTAGAATGGTCCCGCCCATGAAGACCCGGCTTCGCGTGTGCGGCTCCATTGTGGCCTTCGCAGCGCTATCCGGCTGCGAGCTGACGCTGCCTGGCGCACCGTCAGATCTGACAACCGGCATCGTCATTTATGAGCACGCGAACTACCTCGGCCAGTCTGCCCACGTCACGAAAGACATCAAGGACCTCAAGAGTGTCGATCGCGGCCCATGCGCAACCGATGAAGGGTCCGATTGGAACGACTGCATTTCATCGGTGCGCATCGCGCCGGGAGCACGCGCCACGCTGTACCGCGACCCGAATTTCAATGGAGAATCACTCGAGCTGGGCGGCGATGTCCCGAACCTGCAGCTCGAAAAGGGATCGTGCCCGCACGATGGACTGAACGATTGCGTCACGGCCATTCGGATTGGAAATCCTTAGGTTACTGGAGGCTTCGTATGAAACGTACTGCGCTCATGTTCGCCGGCCTGCTCGCGCTTTCGACCAGCGCGTTCGCGCAATCGCCTGACATCGACACGCCGCTGCTCGCCGCGCCGGCCAATCAGCGCGCCGCGGCGGCGGTCATCAAGTGGAAGCCCGATTTCACCTACGACACGCTGAGGCCGGGCACGAACCGATTGGTCTGCTACGACCGATCCGGACAGCCCGGGCAGCAGCCGTTCTCTGTCGAGTGCACCAGCGTCGCCAACCTCGACCGCGTTGCGCAGAACATGCGGTTCGAAGCGACAAGCCGACAAGAAGCAGGCGCTCCTCGACGCGGCGGAAAAAGACGGGACTCGCGTGAAGCCCGAGTTCGGGTCGGTGTTCTATAACCTTGGCGGCGCCGACCGTGAGCGCGCTCGACCGCACACGACCGTCGCGGTGCCCATGGCCACAGCGCAATCGCTGGGACTCCCCGACAACAACAAGATGGGCGGCGCGTGGATCATGAATGCGGGCACCTCGACCGCCCACATCATGATTCCTGGACACTAGACGCAGCGGGAATCGATATGCCTCTTCTTGCATCGACGCTGCTTCTGGCCGCCGCGCTTCAGGTCCAGAACGGAACCGACGCCGGCCGTTTCCATGTCGAGCATCCGACGCTGCTGAGCGCCGGATTCGAATGGGCCATCGCCGGCGACGCCAACCGCAACGCAACCGTCAGCGTTGAGTTTCGAGCCGTCGGCGAATCGGCGTGGCGCCGTGCGCTTCCGCTGGTTCGCGTCGGAGGCGAGAACATCTTCCGCCGCCGCGAAAATCTCGACTACACCGTTCCCGACGGTTTCGCCGGCTCAATCCTGAATCTCACACCAGGCACCGCGTACGAATGCCGATTCCAGCTCGTCGATCCGGACGGCACCACCGGCCAGACGACCCATGTCGTCAAGGTCACGACGCGCACCGAACCCATGCCTTCGAAAGAAGGGCGGACGCTCCACGTCTATCCGCCCGATCACAAAGGCGAGCGCATCGAGCCCAGCTTCACGAGCGTCCTTCAGGCGTACTACGGCGCCGGCCTCGGCGATTGGAGCGTCGTGTGGGAGCGCCGCGCGCAGCCCGGCGACACCATCCTCGTGCACGTCGGACTCTACAAACCAGAGCGGTTCAATTACGTCGACCCGATGATGACGCCGTTCGACGGATCGATGTCGCTGACGCTCAAGGGCACGAAAGAGAAGCCGATCACCATCAAGGCGGCCGGCGACGGAGAAGTGATCTTCGACGGCGACGGCAATGCCCGGCTGTTCGACGTGATGGCCTCGAGCTATCACATCTTCGACGGACTGACGTTTCGCAACACCGACTTCGCGATTTTCGCTGGACAGAAGGAAGTGCTCGGCGCCGTCGGACTCGCCGTGAAGAATTGCCGCTTCGAAAACGTGGGCGCAGGCGTCTTTACCGAGTACGCCGGCTCCAGCGATTTCTACATCGCCGACAACCTCTTTCTCGGCCGCGACGATCGTTTCCGCCTCGTCGGCTGGACCGGCCCGTTGTGGGCCAGCGCCGGCCCGTACGGCTCGCATCTGCTGAAGAGCTATTACGCCGTCAAAGTCTACGGACCCGGCCATGTCATCGCGCACAACGCCATCGCGTACTTTCACGACGGCATCGGCATTTCCACCTACGGCACGCCCGAACAGGATCCCGAGCGGCGCGCTTCGTCCATCGACATCTACAACAACGACATCCATATGATGGGGGACGATTTCGTCGAGACCGACGGCAGCGTCCACAACGTGCGCGTGTTCAACAACCGCGGCGTCAACGCGGCCCACGGCGGCTACAGCGCGCAGCCGGCGTTCGGTGGCCCGATCTATTTCATTCGCAACATCCTCTATCACGTGCCCAGCGGCGTGGCGTTCAAGTTCAGCGCAAAGCCCGCCGGCCTGTTCGTCTACCACAACACCATCATCGGCGAGCACATCATCGGCGACCCGTCAGCCAACATGCACTTCCGCAACAATCTGTACCTCGGCCGCGACACACCCGGCCGCGGCATTCTGCGGCTCGCGAATGCGACCGACGAGTTCAGCACCGATTACAACGGCTATCGCCCGAACAAAGGCGTGAAGGATCAGTACGCGTTTCTCGGCCCGAAGAAAGGGCAGCGCCTCTACGAGCCGACGATCGACAACTGGCAGATGTTCGAGAGGCTGTCGAATCTGAGTGCAGCCACCGGCCAGGAGACGCACAGCCTCGAAGTGGATTTCGACATCTTCGAGAAGCTGACTCCTCCCGATCCCGATCAGCGCCACGCCGTCTATCACGCGATGGATTTGAACTTCGGGTTGAAGCCGGCGAGCAAGGCGGTCGACGCAGGCGTCGTGATTCCGACAGTGAACGAAGTGTTCCAGGGAAAGGCGCCCGACCTTGGCGCACTCGAAACGGGCGCACCTCTACCGCGCTACGGTCCGCGGTGGCTGACTTGGCAGCCGTTTTACCGCTAGCTCAGCTACGAGCTACAGGCTACCGGCTACCAGCTACCGGCTAGTTAAGCCACTGCGGCTGCGTGAAGGCGCCGTTGCCGGCGACGTCCCACATCGAAAAGCGCACCCACCTCTTGCCGGCGGCATCGAACGGTAACGACAGCTTCTCCGTGCCGAACGCCTGCATGTCGGTCGCGGAGATCATTTTCTTGCTCACTGTCTTGCCGTCGCCCATGACGATCTCCATGAACGCCATGGGGAACGTCCATTCGACATCAGCGGTGATCGTCCGCTGAGTGCCGGTGCCGGTGACCGCGTAGTTCTTAATCAAGATCTCGCCGGTGCTCACGAAGAAGGTGCCGTCGCGCATCGCCTTCAGCACGGGACTCCAGTCCTGGTCTGGACCCGGCACGGTGTCGATCTTCAGATAGTTCACAGGGAAGTTCGCGTAGGTGTCGTCCTCGGGACTTTTCCGGTACGTATCGATATCCGCGATGACGAGCTTTGGAGCGATGCCCAGACCTGCGTTCATGTTGTTCATCGTGTCCACAGCGTCGAAGCAGCGCCACTCGCACATCGTCGCCTCGGAGTTGTCCTGGCCCATGCCCGGCTTGAACGCCACGCCGAGGTAACGATCGCTCTTCAGATACTTCGTGCCCCATGTCGCGTCCGGGAAGCCGGCCGTCGACTTCGTGCGCGGGTGCGCGTGATACCAATAACCGCCCTCGGCATCGAGGAGTCGCTGCATGTTCTCCGCGTTGCCCGTGTGATACACCGTGCCGTAGGTGGGATCGTTTTCCATGAACGGCAGCGGCGTCGGCGCCGCAGCTCCGGCCCCACGGCCGCCGCCGATCGTGTTCGGCTTCGACCACAGCACGCTCTTCGGCCACATGACGTTGTAGTGGCCGCCGAATGCGACGCTCGGCTCCTCCCACGGCACGACCAGGAAGTCCTTGTCCGACAGGCGCCGCGAGACTTCCGCGTAGTCCTTCTGATCTCTAAAGCGCAGCGGACCGGGGTCGTTCGCGGCAAGGCTATCGGCATGGAAGTCGCTGAGGCCGATGACGTTGAGGCCAATCGCCTTCATCGCCATCAGATCCTGCAGCGGCGTGTCGAATCCACCAACGCGCATCCGATCGACCACGCGGAGGTGGAAGTGGTTGACGAAAGTCTTGTAGCCGGGAACGGCCTTGAAGACGTCGTTATGCGTGAAGGCCAGCGCGGCATTCCGGGTCGCTTCGCCAGACTCGGGGCTCGCGTAGAAGTACATCGACATCTTCTGCCACGTTCCGGGAGGTGCGTTGTACAACGCATAGTTCTGTTCGTACTGCGGGAACGTATCGGACTCGGCCTCGGGCATCGTGACGCCGATGCTGTAGGCGCCGCCGCCGTCATTGCGATAGAAGACGTAGCCGAGATTCACATCCACTTCGCGCGTGAAGAAGAATGTGTGCGGCGGCGGGAAGGTGGCGACCGCGCCGCGCGGTCCTTCTGCCACGATCACGCGCTTGGCAGCGCGAACGGCCGACAGCGACATGGCCTTGGGCCCGCCGAACTGATGTTGTTGCGGATTTCCGCCCGTGTCGCGCCACGTCACGCGCGGCAGCGCCGCTGTCGAGAATCCCTTCAGGCCTGCGTCGTACTTATATGCGACCGACGGCTCGTTGGTCCGCGCAATGGCGTCCATCTGAAGCAGGTTCGTCCCGCGATAGACGGTGAAGCGCAGGTTGCCATCGAAGATGCCGAGCGTCATCCCGGGAAACGTCACGGCGAGGCTGGCGCCGTCGCTCTTGACCTCGCACGATGACGCGGAGAACGCGGACACGCCGCGCCGGATTTCTTCGGGCTTCCGCGGCAAACCTAAGCCGCGGCCCCCAGTGAAGCCAGGCGGGTTCGGCGACGGGTTGTAGCCAGGCCTGCCGCGCGACCCCGACTGCAACGCCGCAACCTGCTCGGCAACAGTGCCGCCCTGTCCAAGCGCCGGCGTCTGGCCCTGAGCGCCCGGAGCGCCACCGCCCCCGCCGGCACCGGTAGCCGCGGGATAGTACCCGGGGACGCTGAACGGCGCATCCCAGAACGCGTACCATTTATATTTGTCGAGCAACTCCGGTGTGACGTCGATGCCGAGACTGGCGAATGCGTTCGCCTGGTCGTTCGACATGCGCCGAACGCCCGTCGTCACCCGGTACTCAGGAATGAGGTTCTGCCCCAGCGTCGCAAACTCGCCGGTGCCGCGGCGCACCGACAGGTCACGAATCGTCGGCGTCCCGGCGTCTATCGCAAACCGCGCGCGCAACTGGGATGTGCCCTGACCGTTCCACGAGACGATGAGCACATTACCCTCGATCGCCGAAGTAAGGCCGTTGCTGGCTTTGTATTGCGTCAGGTTGCAGTTCAGCGCGTCTGGAGCCTGATTGGCCGCGCGAACATCCGACGACGATGCCGGAGAAATGACAAGTGCGGCCGCCACCGCAGACAGAGCGCCGAGCGAAAACATCACGTTCGTGCTTTTCATTTCCCGCCTCCTGGCCTGAGCGGCTAAGTGTAACCTTCCAGCTGTGACTAAGACATACTTTGCACCGTGAACGGCGCCATCTGGGTGTTGCTGCTCAGCGGCATTCTCGGTTTCCGCGTGGGGATGATCGGGTTTCCCGACTGGCAGGTGGCCGTGGAAACGGCGCAGGTCGTCGCCGGGCTCGTCACTTACCCGCCCGATAATATTTTCTACATCTACCACACGAAGTTGTGGACGGCTCTCCACCAGATTCTCGCGGTCGCCCTCAGCGCGGGCGTCGATGAGATCACGCTGTCGCGGGTCGTCAGCGGCGTGCAGGGGATGCTGACGTTCCAGGCGCTGGCGCTGTTCGTCTACGCGCTGAGCCGTGACGTGCTGCTCGCGGTAGGTGCGGCAGCGTTGATCTTTTTCACGCGCTCCGCCGAGTACGGCACCATTTATCCCCTGTTCCTGCTCGGCACCCCGCACACCTACGGCGTGATTGGGCTGTCGACAGGCGTGCTTGTGATGGCACTGCTCGGTGCCGGCTGGTATCGCACCGGCGCGCTGCTGCTCGGCATCGCGCCCTGCATCCACCCGGCGCTCGGATCGTGGACCGGCCTTGTGGTTGGCCTTGCAGTGCTCTCGGATTTTCGCCGGCTTCGTGTTGCACTTCGGCCGGCGCTGCCGTGGTTTGCCGCGGGCTGTGCCGTCACGCTCGTCAGTCTGCTGATTCAGTTCAGTCTCGCGCCGAGTACGCCGCCAGGAATGACGCGGCTACCCGCAGAAGATCTTCTCCACCTTCATCAGGCTGTGGGATGGACACCGCGCCGCCGTCGACATCTGGGGCAACTGGCGTACGGCTGAATGTCGCATCGCTCGTCATCGCATGTGTCTGGCTCGTGATGATCCGGCGTCAGCCGGAGACGACCGACGTATCTCCGCCTTCGTTGCAGCTGCTGCTGCGCATCACTGCGGCGAGTTCGCTACTCGCGCTCGTGATGATCCCGATTTCGTGGATTCCGCCCGAGAACGGCTGCCCCGCGGCATTGCTCGTGCTGATGCCCGGCCGCTATCTGAACTTCGGCGCGACTGACCTTCGTGGCAATGCTCATCGGACTTCTCGCTAGCCGCCGCGAGCTCTGGAGTCGTCTGGTGCTGCTGTTTCTCTCGTGCGGTCTGCTCGCCGGCAGCCGCAGCATGCTGTGGGAATTTCTCGAGCACCATCACAACATCCAGCTCCAGCTCAATGTCAGGCCGATGCAGATCGTGTGGCTCTGCGACGGCCGCGCTGCTCGCCGGCTCCGCATGGACGCACCTAACGCACCCAACGCCCCCAACGCACCGTGCACCATGCACCTATTGCACCCGGTGCACCTGGTCGTGCTCGCATTAGTTGTGCTGATGACGCTGCATCAACATGCCGAGCGATCGGGCGCGCATTTCAACGACCGCACGAATGACGTGTTCTTTGCCGACGTCGCTGCGCGTTCCGGCGTGCTGCTGCTCGCGGGCGACCTGTATCTCATTCAGTTACGAACGAGACGGCCGGTCCTGCTCGACGCCGGGGCCCTCGACACGGTCATGTATTCGCTGGAAACAGGCGCCGCGATGCAGCGGATGCTGCGTGAGATCTACGGGCTCGATCTCTTCAATCCGCCTCCCGACGCGGTTGGCGCCGGCCGTATTCCGGCGCTCTCGCACCGCGACACGTGGATCGGCTACCCGCCGGAGAAATGGCGCGCGATCAGGCGCGACTTCGGCGTCACGCAGGTGCTCGCGTATGCCGACTGGCCGCTGCAGCTGCCTGTCGCGGCGCAGAGCCGCCGTCTGCTGCTCTATGACATTCCCGACCGGTAAAGCTGTTATCCTTTCGGCACTGCGCGCATGATCATCAGCCGGACACCGTTTCGGATCTCATTCTTCGGGGGCGGAACGGACTATCCAGAGTGGTATGGCGAGCACGGCGGCGCCGTGCTGGCCACGACCATCGACAAGTACTGCTACATCAGCGTCCGCGAGCTGCCGCCGTTTTTCGACCATCGCTTCCGCGTCGTCTACTCCATCGTCGAAAACGTCAAGGAGATCGGCGAGATTCAGCATCCGGCGGTGCGCGGCGTGCTCGAGTGGCTCAAGGTCGGCAAGGGCATCGAGATTCACCACGACGGCGATTTGCCGGCGCGGTCTGGCCTCGGATCGAGCTCGGCCTTTACCGTGGGGCTCATCAACGCCGTCCACGCGCTCGACGGCCGCCACATCGCGAAGGAGGCGCTGGCGAACGAGGCGATTCACGTCGAGCAGCGCGTGCTCCGCGAGCATGTCGGCCTGCAGGATCAAGTGTCGGCCGCCTTTGGCGGCTTCAATCACATCGCGATCGCGCAAAATGGAACCTACAGCGTGACGCCGATCGTGCTGCCGCCAGAGCGGCTGCACGCCTTGCAGAGCCATCTGATGCTCGTCTTCACCGGCATCTCACGAACGGCGAACGAAGTGGCAGAGTCGGTCGTCACGAACATGAAGAACAAAGCCGTCGACATGCGGACGATGCAGCAGATGGTGGATCAGGCGATCGATATCGTGTCGTCGGCGACAACGGACCTCGTCGAATTCGGGCAGTTGTTGAAACAGGCCTGGCAGCTCAAACGCTCGCTTTCGGATCGCGTCACCAACACCACCGTCGATCAACTGCTCGAGACCGCCATGCGAGCGGGCGCGGTGGGCGGTAAGCTGCTGGGCGCAGGCGGCGGCGGGTTCATGCTGTTGTTCGTACGCCCTGAAGATCAGGCCAAGGTGCGCGCCGCGCTCGGCGATCTCATCACCGTGCCGTTCAGGTTCGAAATGTCCGGCGGCCGCATCGTGCTGTATCAACCGAACGGCCTATGACGATTCGCTATCCTTACAAAGGTCACGGTCCCGCCGGCTTCGATCGTGTGTCGCACTCGCATTCCACGGATCAACTGGCCGGCTGGTACCGCGCGATGCTGCGCATCCGCCGCATCGAAGAGGAAATCGAGCGCCGCTATCATCAGGATCAGATGAAAACGCCGATTCACCTGGTCATCGGCCAGGAAGCGGCGGCCGTCGGGTGCTGCTCGGCGCTTCGGCAAACCGATCTCGTCTACACGAGCCATCGCACGCACGGCGCCTATCTCGCCAAGGGGGGCGATCTGGGCCGCATGCTGTGCGAGATGCATTGCCGCATCAACGGGTGCGTGGGCTCGCGCGGCGGATCGATGCACCTAATCGACAAGTCGGTGGGCATGGCGGGTACCTCTGCGATCGTCGGTGGCGCCGTCCCGATCGCAACCGGTGCCGCGCTTGCGGCGAAGATGAAGCAGGACGATCGCGTCGTCGTGGTTTTCATCGGCGATGCGACGACCGAAGAGGGCGTGACGGCTGAAAGCCTCAACTTTGCGGCGCTGAAGAAGCTGCCGATCGTATTCTTCTGCGAGAACAATTTCTATTCGGTGCAGTCGCCGCTCGCGACGCGGCAGCCGCCGCGCGACATCCGCGCCTGGGCCGAGGCGCACGGGATGCCGGCGGTCTCGGTGGACGGGGTCAACGTGCTCGCTGTGCACGACGCCGTTCGCGGCGCGGTCGCTCGTGCGAGAGCCGGCGACGGACCTGCGTTCGTCGAGGTGGCTGTCTACCGCTTCCGGGCGCACGGCGGCGCCGGCGACGACAGCAAGACCGGCTATCGATCCGAGGCCGAGCGCATCGCCTGGGAAGCCGTCGATCCGCTGCCGCTGTTTGGCGAGTATCTGACCCGCACGGGAACGCTCGACGCAGCGGCCATTCAGAAGATGGAGAACGAGATTGCCGCGGAGATCGCTGACGCATTCGAGCTGGCGCTCGCGAGCCCGAATCCGACCGAAGAGGATCTCTACCGGCACGTTTACGCTGAATAAAAATGCCTTGGGACGAAGGGTTAGTTAATTCGCTCGTTTACGATCGCCCGGACCCCAGCGAGGGGCGCGTGGTGTCGTACGCGCGCGCGGTGAACGAAGCGCTTGCGATCGCGCTCGAGCAGGATCCGAGTGTGTTCGTCCTTGGGCAGGGCGTCGACGACCCGACGGCGATGTTTGGAACGACGAAAGATCTGGCGGCGCGGTTCGGCCCGGATCGCGTGTTCGATACGCCGCTCTCGGAAGAGTCGATGATGGGCGTGTCCGCGGGCGCCGCCATGAACGGCATGCGGCCCGTGTTCATGCACAACCGTCCCGACTTCGTGTTGCTCGCGTTCAACCAGCTCGTGACGCATGCGTCGAAGTTCCATTTCATGGACAACGGCCAGACCACTGTGCCCATGGTCGTGTGGGCCGCCATCGGCCGCGGCTGGGGATCGGGCGCGCAGCATTCGCAGGCCATTCACGGCATGCTGCTCGGCGTGCCTGGTCTGAAGATCGTGATGCCCAGCACGCCGTACGACGCGAAGGGACTCTTGCTGTCGGCGATTCTCGACAACAACCCGGTGTGCGTGTTCGAGCATCGGTGGCTCATGAAAAAGGACGGCGTCGTGCCCGACGGCGCCTACCGCGTGCCGATCGGCAAAGGTATTTATCGCCGCCGCGGCCGCGACCTCACGATTGTCGGCGCTTCGCATGCGATCGAATTGGCATTTCAAGCCGCCACACTGCTCGCGTCGGAGAGCATCGACGTCGAGGTCGTCGACCTGCGCACGGTCAAGCCGATCGACGAGGCGATCGTGCTCGAGTCGCTGAAGAAAACCGGGCGCATCCTCGCCGTCGATACGGCATGGATGAAGGGCGGGTTGTGTGCCGAGATTGGCTGCCTCGCCGCTGAGAAAGGATTCAGCGATCTGAAGGCGCCGGTCGTGCGTATTGGATTGCCCGACGTTCCCACTCCGGCCGGGTACACCCTCGAACAGTTCTACTATCCCGATGCCGCGCGCATCGCCGATGCAGCGCGGACGCTGGTCCGCTCCTGATGGCTTACGAGCTTTCGAGCACAAGCTGGGGCCAGGAAGAGCTCGACGCGATGCAGCGCGTGCTGCGCAGCGGCCGCTTCACGATGGGCGAGCAGGTGCGCCTCTTCGAGGACGCGTTCGCAGCGCGCTTCGGCATGAAGCACGCGGTGATGGTCAACTCGGGATCGTCCGCTAATCTCGTCGGCGTCGCGGCGCTGTTTTACCGATCGAATCGGCCACTGCAGCGGGGAGACGAAGTCATCGTGCCCGCCATTTCGTGGGCCACGACATTCCATCCGCTGCAGCAGTATGGGTTGAAGCTGCGGTTCGTCGACGTCGAGCTCGACACGCTCAACATGGATGCGTCGAAGCTCGAGGCCGCGCTGACGCCGCACACGCGCATGGTCGTCGCCGTCAGCATTCTCGGCAATCCCGCGCCGCTCGATCGCATACGGGCGTTCTGCGACGCGCACGACCTCATCATGTTCGAGGACAACTGCGAGTCGATGGGCGCCAGCCTCAACGGCCGGCTCTGCGGCACGTTCGGCGACATCAATACCTTCAGCACCTTCTACTCCCATCACATCTCGACGATGGAGGGAGGGTTGCTGGTGACGAACGACACGGAAATCGATCATCTCGCTCGCGCCATTCGGAATCACGGCTGGGCGCGCGACGTGCCGGCCGACTCGATCATCAACCAGGGGCAACGGCACGACGACCCCTTTTTCGAGGCGTATCGATTCGTCGTGCCGGGCTACAACGTCCGCCCGCTCGAGCTCGCCGGCGCCGTCGGCCTCGAGCAAATCAAGAAGCTCGACGGCATGCTGGCCGTCCGCCGCGAGAACGCCGCGCATTTTGTGACGGCTGTTCAAAGACGACGCGCGCTTCATCATCCAGCGCGAGAATGGCACGAGCTCGTGGTTCAGCTTCACGATCATCCTGAACCCGGCGATGAATCTGGATCGCGCGCGCGTGATGGACGCCCTTCGAAGCGCCGACATCGAGTTCCGGATGATCACCGGCGGCTGCTTCCCGGCTCACGCAGCGGTCAAGTTTTTCGATTACGACATCGTGGGCAACATCGACAACGCGAAGACGGCGCACGAGCGCGGGTTCTTTGTCGGCAACCATCCGCGCGACATCACCGCAGAGATCGACTGCCTTCGCACAGTGCTGGATGGGCGTGAGATGACCAAGGTCCTTGTCACGGGCGGCGCAGGATATCTCGGGTCGGTGCTGGTGCCGGCACTGCTCGAGCGCGGCTGCGCTGTCGCCGTCATCGACAACTTCATGTACGGCCAGGACAGCCTTGCGGCGGTCTGCTATCACCCGGACTTTTCCCTCGTCCGTGGCGACGTGCGATCGATGGAGACGATGCGGCCGCTCGTGAAGGAGGCCGACGTCATCATTCCGCTTGCGGCGCTGGTCGGCGCCCCGCTCTGCGATCGCGATCCGCTCGCCGCAACCTCGACGAACAAACAGGCGATCGTCGACATGCTGCCGCTGCTCGGCCGCGATCAGCGCGTCATCCTGCCGATTACCAACAGCGGGTACGGCGTCGGCGAGGCTGGAAAGTTCTGCACCGAGGAGACGCCGATTCGACCGGTGTCGCTCTACGGCCGCGACAAGGTCGAAGTGGAGAAGACGCTGCTCGACAAACATCCGGCAGCGATCAGCCTGCGGCTCGCCACCGTGTTCGGCATGTCGCCGCGCATGCGGCTCGATCTGCTCGTCAACGACTTTACCTATCGCGCCTACACCGATCGCTTCATCGTGCTGTTCGAGAGCCATTTCAAGCGCAACTTCATCCACGTGCGCGACGTGGCGCGCGCGTTTCTGCACGCCATCGATCGCTTCGACGGCATGCAGGGTCAGATTTACAACGTCGGCCTGTCGGATGCGAACCTCTCGAAGCTCGAGTTGTGCCAGCAGATTCAGACACACCTGCCCGGCTTCATGATTCACGAGTCGAACATCGGCAAGGATCCCGACAAGCGCGACTACATCGTCTCGAACGAGAAGATCGAGCGCACCGGCTACAAGCCGGCGTTCTCGCTGGATGACGGCATTCGCGAGCTCATCAAAGGGTTCGCGATGATCCGCAACACGAAATACTCGAACATTTAGCCATGGCGAGACCAGATCGGCCTCTCATCTCCGTCGTGTTGTCCTTCCGCAACGAGGCCGACAACATTCCGACGCTGGTCGCGCGGCTCGACAAGATGTTCGCCGGCGAGAACGTCGAGTACGAGGTGCTGTTCGTGAACGATGCGTCGACCGACGCGTCGCTGTCGCTGTTGATGGCCGCGCGCCAGCGCAATCCGCGCGTGAAGATCGTGAACATGTCGCGCCGCTTCGGCGTGGCCGAAGGTGTGCTCGCCGGCATGGCGACGTCGCGTGGCGATGCGGTCGTCTACATGGACGCCGATCTGCAGGATCCGCCCGAGGTCATTCCTCGATTGATCGATCGCTGGCGCCAGGGCGCCGATGTCGTGCACACCGTGCGCACGCAGCGCCGCGGTGAGAACGCCCTGAAGATGGCGGCCACGCGGCTGGCCTATCGGCTGATTCAGTTCGGCTCGTCGATCGAGCTGCCGGTCGATGCCGGCGACTTCAAGCTGTTGTCGCGTTCCGCCGTCGATCATCTGCTGCGGTTGCGCGAGTCCGACCCCTATCTGCGCGGCCTGGTCGTGTGGCTCGGCTTCAACCAGGTCTGCGTTCCGTACGAGCGCGACTCGCGGCACGCCGGCCGCACGCATTTTCCGTTCTTCAGCCGGAATCCCTGGAAGACGTTCACGACGGGGCTGACGTCGTTCTCGTTCATGCCGATTTACGTCTGTTTCGCGCTTGCGGCCTCGGGCCTGGCTGCGGCGCTGCTGCTGGCGCTCGCCGGCTCGGCCTTCATGGCCGCTCTCACGTTCTTCTGGGCGACCACGATCGGCGCAATCGCGGTCGTCGGTACCTATCTCATCCGCGTTTATAAGGACGTGCGAGGCCGCCCGCCGTACATAATTGAATCCATCATCGGCGATGAGCCGCGAGCGGCGCGGGGCAATGGGGCCCCGCAAGCGAGCGGCGCGGAGCGGAAGGGGCCCCCGCGACTAAGCATGAAGAAACCGACCCCGGACCTCGTTCTTGTTAATCCCGGCAGCCGCGCCAGAATCTACCAGTCCCTCGGCAAACGATTGACCGCCGTCGAGAACCCGGTGTGGGCCGGGCTCATCGCGACGTTCGTGCGCGCCAAGGGGTTCTCCGTCGAGATTGTCGATGCCGAGGCCGACGAGCTGACGCCCGAGCAGGCCGCGGATCGCGTCAAGCTCTCTCGCCGGTGCTGGCCGCCATCGTCGTCTACGGCCATCAGCCGTCGGCGTCGACGCAGAACATGACCGGCGCCTCCGCGCTCGCGACCGCCATCAAGAACGCGGATGCAGACATCCCGCTGCTGATGCTCGGCGGCCACGTCGCGTCGCTGCCCGAGCGCACGCTCGCCGAGGAAGCGTGCGATTTCGTCTCGAGCGATGAAGGCCTCCATACCGTCGTCGATCTCCTGACCGCGTTCAAGGCGACTTCGGAACCCGATCTTTCTCGCGTGCGGGGGCTCGTTTTCAGAGATCACGGCCAACCGGTTCGGAATGACGCGGCGCCGCTCGTCAAAGATCTCGATAGCGAGATGCCCGGCGTCGCCTGGGATCTGCTGCCGATGACGCGCTATCGCGCGCATAACTGGCATTGCTTCGGCGATCTCGAGCGCGAGCCCTACGCCGCGATTTACACGACGCTCGGCTGTCCGTATCACTGTTCGTTCTGCTGCATCCAGGCGCCGTTCAAGGCTGGCGAGCAGATGATGGGGTTGCGCGCAGAGGCGAACAGCTATCGTTTCTGGTCGCCGGATAAGGTCGTCGAAGAGATCGATCTGCTCGTCAACAAATACGGCGTCCGGAACATCAAGTTCGCCGACGAGATGTTCGTGCTCAACCAGCGGCACGTCATCGGCATCTGCGATCTGCTCATCGAACGCGGCTACAACCTCAACATCTGGGCGTACGCGCGGGTCGACACCGTGAAGGACAACATGCTCGACAAGCTCAAGCGCGCCGGCTTCAACTGGCTCGCGCTGGGCATCGAGGCCGCCGACGATCGCGTGCTGACCGACGTCGACAAGCGCTACGAGGTCGACGAGGTGTACGACACGGTGCGGCGCATCAAGGACGCCGGCATCAACATCATCGGCAACTACATCTTCGGGCTCCCCGAAGACACGCCCGACACGATGCAGCGCACGCTCGATCTGGCGCTCGATCTCAACTGCGAGTTCGCGAACTTCTATTCCGCGATGGCGTACCCCGGCTCGCCGCTGTACGAGGAAGCGATTCGTCGTGGCTGGCGGCTGCCCGACACATGGAGCGGGTATTCGCAGCACGCGGTGGACACGCTGCCGCTGCCGACGCGGCATATCTCGGCCGGTGAGGTGCTGAGCTTCCGCGATCGCGCCTTCGACACCTACTTCAGGCACGAGCCGTATTTGAGGATGGTGAAAGAGAAATTCGGCGAGGCCACCCTCGCCCACATCCGCGAGATGACGTCACACACGTTGGAGCGGAAACATACGACAACGAAAAACGAAAAGACGAAAAACGAATAGTTATCGCGCCGTCCCGCTGGGATCTCTATTCGTTTTTCGTTTTTCGGTTTTCGTTACCCTTTCTTCGGCTCGATCACTTCCAGCCCGCCCATGTACGGGCGCAGCACCTCGGGCACGCGCACGGACCCATCTTTCTGCTGATAGTTCTCGAGCACCGCGACAAGCGTGCGGCCAATCGGCAGCCCCGAGCCGTTCAGCGTGTGCACGAATTCGGCTTTGCCCGTTCCGCCGACTTTGAATTTGATGTTCGCGCGCCGCGCCTGGAACGCTTCGGCGTTGCTGCAGGAGGAAATTTCCTTGTACGCCTTCTGTCCCGGCAGCCACACCTCGACGTCGTAGGTCTTCGCCATCGAGAAGCCCACGTCTCCCGTGCACAGCACAATCGTGCGGTACGAAAGGCCGAGCCGCTTCAACACCTCTTCGGCGTTCAGCGTCATCGCCTCGAGCTCGTCGTAGGACGTGTCGGGATGGGTGATCTTCACCATCTCCACCTTCTCGAACTGATGCTGCCGAATCAGCCCGCGCACGTCCTTGCCGTACGATCCCGCCTCGCTGCGAAAACACGGGGTGTAGGCCGTGTACTTCACCGGCAGCGCATCGCCATTGAGGATTTCGTTGCGATGAAGGTTGGTCAGCGGCACTTCCGCGGTCGGAATCAGGAACAGATCCCACTCGCCGCCGATCTTGAAGAGGTCCGCTTCCATCTTCGGCAGCTGGCCCGTCGCTTCGAGCGACGCGCGGTTGACGAGATACGGCGGAACGACCTCCAGGTACCCATGCTCGCGCGTGTGCAGGTCGAGCATGAAGTCGGTCAGCGCTCGAGACAGCCGCGCCCCCGCGCCGAGCAGCACCGAGAATCTCGCGCCGGACATCTTCGTGGCGCGCTCGAAATCGAGAATGCCGAGGGTCGGCCCCAGATCCCAGTGCGCGAGCGGCTCGAAATCGAATGTCTTCGGCTCGCCCCAGGTGCGCACGACCACGTTGTCCGCTTCGCTCTTGCCGATGGGCACCGACGCATGCGGCAGATTGGGCAGCGACATCAGAATGAGCGACCGCTGCTGCTCGACCTGATCGAGCTCGATGCTCGAGCTGCCGAATCTGCTGCGCCCGCTGCCGGTTGGCCTCGAAGATGCCGCTCGCGTCTTTGCCCTGCCGCTTCGCGCGCGCGACTTCGTCGCCCGCCGCGTTCTGCTCGCGCTTCAACCCTTCGAGCTCGGGAATCAGCCGGCGCCGCCGGTTCTCGAGCGTCGCGAGCTGCTCGAGCTCGCCGTCGACGTGCATCCCGCGGTTCTGCGAGCCCGCGTTTCACTTCGTCCTGGTGATCGCGTATGTAGGCCGGGTCAAGCATGGTGAAATTTCGCTAGGTACTGCGAGCAACTGCTACCAGCTATCGGCTACCAGCTAGTAGAATAGCGGCGTGAAATCATCCGTCCGAAAAGTCGTCTTCCCTGCCGCCGGCCTCGGCACCCGATTTCTTCCCGCGACCAAGGCACAGCCGAAGGAAATGCTGCCGCTCGTCGACAAGCCGATTATTCAGTATGGCGTCGAAGAAGCGGTCGAATCCGGCGTCGAGAACATCATCATCGTCACCGGCCGCGGCAAGAACGCCATCGAGGATCATTTCGACGTCAACATCGAGCTCGAGAGCTTTCTCCAGCAGCGCGGCAAGCTCGACCTGCTCGAGGAGATCCGCAAGATCTCCAACATGATCAACGTCGCGTACGTCCGGCAGGGCGAGCCGCTCGGGCTCGGCCACGCGGTGCTCGTGACCGCCGACCTCGTCGGCGACGAGCCGTTTGCCGTCATCCTCGCCGACGACGTGATCGATGCGAATCCGCCGGCGTTGAAGCAGATGATCGACGTGTTCGAGAAAGTCGGCGGTCCCGTGCTCGCCGTCGAGCGCGTGCCGGCCGATCAAGTCTCGAACTACGGCATCGTCGACGTCGACCCGTCGGTCGATCTCGGCAAGGGCATCCACCTCGTGCGCGACCTCGTCGAAAAGCCCAAACGCGAGGAGGCGCCGTCGAACCTCGCCATCATCGGGCGCTACCTGCTGACGCCCGACATCTTTCCGGCGCTGCGCGAGACCGCGAGCGACAGGACCGGAGAGATTCAGCTGACCAACGGCCTGCGCAAACTGCTGCAGCAGCGAAAAATCTACGCGTATGAGATTCGAGGGGTCGCGCCACGACACGGGCAACAAGCTCGGCTACCTGCAGGCAGTGGTCTACTTCGCGCTCAGACGGCCCGATCTCAGCGAGGCGTTCCGCGCGTACCTGCGCTCGGAAAACATCGAGCGCCGCACCACCCACAGAAACGGTAAGTAACCTACTCGCCTGACGCTTTGGGAGTGCTCGTCGTGGTCGAAGACGGAGTCGTGCTTTTCGACTCCTTCGACTCTTTCGACTCCTTCGACTCTTTGACGACTCTTTCGACTCTTTCGACTCTCTGGACTCTTTCGTCGACTCTTTCGACTCTGGACTTGTCTTTCGAAGACTCTGTCGAGGAAGGCGCCTTCGCATCGGTCCCCGCCGCGCCCTTTTTCGCGTAATCGTTGATGTACCAGCCGCTTCCCTTGAACTGAATGGCCGGGCTCGACACCAGCTTCTGCACTTTCCGCTCGCCGCAGTTCGGGCACTCGTCAACCGGCGGATCCGAGAACTTCTGGATCCGCT
This sequence comes from Vicinamibacterales bacterium, assembly GCA_963730445.1. Lineage (GTDB taxonomy): Bacteria > Acidobacteriota > Vicinamibacteria > Vicinamibacterales > JAMQPK01 > JAMQPK01. The sequence goes on from CAVSRX010000001.1 coordinate 209,361, forward strand.
CGAATCGGTGCCCGCAGGCGGCGCATTCGTACTCGTACATCGGCATAACGCGTGAATCCAGTCTACTCCAGCAGGTCGCCGCGTCGCGTCGCCGAGCATCAGCTGACGGTGAACGGCGAACGTCGCGGTGCCGTTGCCGAGCAGCTGATCGTGGAACGCGCGCTGCGAGTACTTCGCGCCCTGCTGTTCCTTGTAATCGCGCCGCAGCTTCAGCAGCATCAGCTTGCCCACTGAATACACGAGATAGGTCGGATCGAACGTGCCGCGCTCGGCCTCGCGACGCGCGCCGCCTTCCTCCATGAAGCACTCGTCGCGGAAAAAGCGCACGCCCTGTTCCACAGACCAGTCCTGCACGTGCAGCCGGATGCCGACGATGAAGCGGCCCAGGCGAATCAGCGCCTCGGCGAGCTGTCCCAGCTTGAACGTGTGATCGTTCCGGCGGAATCCGGCTTCGACCATCATCTGCTCGGCGTAGTGCGCCCAGCCTTCGACGAACGACGCGGGCGCGAACATGATGGACTTGCGCACCTTCGATTCGACGCGCCGCAGGAACTGATAATGCAGGAAGTGCCCCGGATACACCTCGTGGATCGAGATGGCCCACAGCGTCGGGTAGTTGAAATCGCGCAGGTGCTCTTCCTGCTTGTCGGCCGGCCACGACGGATCGGCATCGGTCAGGTAGTAGTACGCGCGCGTCGCCTTCTGCTCGAATGGTCCGGGCACCCACATGCTCGCGAACGACCAGCGATAGAACTCTGGCGTCGGCGCGACGATCACCGGCTCGCCTTCGGGCCGCGTGACGATGCCGTTGCGATCGATGAAGGTGCTGAGCTCCTCGAGCTGCTCCTGCGCCGCCGCAGACAGCGCGCCAGGCGCAGGATGCTCGTCCTTCGACTTTCGCCACGCCGCAATCGGATCGCCGCCGTCGAGCTTGCCCGCGAGCGATCGGAATTCTTCCTGCGTCGCCTGGAATTCCCGCTGCGCGATGGCGAGGAGACGGTCGGCGTCCATCGTGACGCCTTCGTCGAGCGCGAGCTTCCGCTCGAAGAGATCGCGCCCGAGGCGGAACGAGGCGCGCGCCTTCGGCGCCGCGTCTTCCTCGAGGTACTGGATGTAGCTCGAAATCGTGTGTGCCGCTTCGGTGGACGCATCGGCCAGATCGCCGAGCAGGTGCATGTCGTCGAGCGACGAAAACGCGCGCGGCAAATCCTTCTCGATGAAGTTGAGTGCGCCGCGGAACGTCTCGAGACCGACCTTGATGAAGATGCCCGGCGGATCCTTGACATTGTCGCGGGCCGCCTGCACGACCCGGCCCACCTGACGCAGCTTCGACAGCACGCGGCGGGCGCGCTCGGGGAGCGGCGCGTGCGTAAAGACCACTTGCGCCGCCAGACTCGAGCAGAGCGTGTCGGAGTAGAACTGAGGGCTGCGCTCCCAGGTGCGAATCTGTTCGAGCTCGAACATCCGAGCCTGGATGTTGGCCGCCACCATCGGCTGCTCGGCCTTTTCGACCGCCGTCAGGTCGTTGTGATTGATGTCCTGGAGCCGCCGCGCGAAGCCAGAGAGCGCCCGCGTGTGCTGCTCCATGGCATTCCGGCTGAAATCTTCGATGTGATCGTCGTACGTGTGTATGCCGTCAAGCGTCGCGCCAGTGGGGTGAACTTCGTGAAGATAGGCGAGATAGTCGTCGACGAAATGATGAAATGGCTCGGACGAACGCATCATTTAGGCAGCAGCTCGAATCCCTGTTCTGTAACCGCGAATTCCGACAAACCACAATGGTACATTATCCTATTCCCGCATGACCGGCAGCATGACGGGTCCCTGTACGTCGTCTCCACCCCGATTGGGAATCTGGACGACATTACGGTTCGCGCCCTCAACACACTGAAATCGGTCGGGCTGGTCGCCGCGGAAGACACACGCAGGACGGGACTTCTCCTGCGCCACTTCGGAATCGCCACGCCGACGACGAGCCTCCACGAACACAACGAGTCCGAAAAACTTCCAGCGCTTCTGCAGAAACTTGCCGACGGTATCGACATCGCGCTTGTGTCTGACGCCGGCACTCCGCTCGTCGCCGACCCCGGCCAGCGATTCATTGCCGCAGCCATCCAGCATGGCATCCGTGTCGTGCCCATTCCTGGTGCGAGCGCCGTTCTGGCCGCGCTAGCGGCCTCGGGTTACGCTGCCGACGAGTTCGTCTTCGCAGGCTTTGCGCCGTCTAGGGCGAAAGACAGAAAACAGTGGCTCGCAGCGCTTGGCCGAAGAGCCCAGAGCTGTCGTGTTCTTTGAGACTCCTCATCGAATCCAACAAGCCCTTGCGGAAATGGCTGAAATATTGGTCGATAGACCAATAACAATTGCCCGCGAGCTCACTAAGCTCCACGAAACCATCGCCTGGACGACCGCGCGCCAGGCGGCAGAGCTTCAAATCCCCGACAGAGGCGAGTTTACTATCGTCCTGGCTCCCTATGCGAAGCCCAATGCCGAGCCGCCTGCCGTGGATGATGAGGAGCTGAGTGCGTATTTCTATCGAATGACCGATTCTATTGAACTGTCTCGGCGCAAGGCCTTGATCGCCACGGCCGATAGATTTGGGCTATCGCCCAATGACGTGTACGCCCGGCTCGAGCGTCTCAAGGCGTCCCGGCCGTCTTGACCGATGCGACGGCGTTTGTTACCGTAGCGCCCTCTCAGGTCGAGCCTCAATGGCGAAGCAGCAGCGGGCCAGTTCCCGCTCCGGCCGGCCGAAACCGGTCGACGCGTCGGTCTCCCAAGACTCCCGCATGCTCCAGCGCGGTCGTGAGTCCCCAGGCGCGCACAACGGCGGCGTCCCCGCACCCATCCCCCGTGCCGGACACGTCGACGCAGTCGCGCTCTACGAGGAAGGTGTCGCCGCCCTTCAGGCGCACGAGTTTTCGCGCGCATCGGCACTGCTGCGATCGGTCCTGTCGCGCTATCCCGAGGAACGAGAGCTGCACGAGCGGGTGCGCCTCTACCTGAACGTCTGCGAGCGCCACATGACGCCGCGGGCCGCGTCGCCCTCCACGCCGGAAGAACGTGTGTTCGCCGCGACGTTGGCAGTGAACGCTGGAAACTACAGCGAGGCGCTCGATCACCTGCGCGCGGCCACTGCCGAATCGCCCGAGCACGACCACGCGCTCTATATGCTCGCGTCGGTGCTCGCGCTGCGCGATGAGGTCGACGAGGCCGTACCGCTGCTCCTCCGGGCCATCGAGCTCAACCCGGACAACCGGTCGCTCGCGCGCCACGACCCCGATCTCGACGCCCTGCGCGAGTTCGAGAGCGTCCGCCACGCCCTCGAAGCTACGTCGCAGGCCAAGCCCGAGCGTCGCAAGCCCTCCCGCCGCCGCTAGCCATTACAATCGTTATTCGATGTCCGACCTCCACGTCGTCATCCTTGCGGCGGGCAAGGGCACGCGCATGAAGTCTTCGCGCCCGAAGGTGCTGCACAGCGTCGCCGGCAAGCCGATGATCGACCACGTCATGACCGCCGCGCAGTCGCTCACGCCGCGCACGACGACGCTGGTCGTTGGACATATGAAGGAACTGCTGCGTCAGGGGCTCGAGCGATATCCAGGCTTGACCTACGTCACGCAGGAGCCGCAACTTGGCACCGGCCATGCTCTCCTGCAGACCGCCGGCACCCTGGAGGGGGAAACCGGCATCGTTCTCTTGCTTTCGGGCGACGTACCGTTGCTGAAAGGCCACACTCTTGCCGCGCTCGTGCGCAAACATGTGGAATCGAAGGTGGCCGCCACCGTCCTGACGGCCGTCGTCGATCAGGCATATGGATACGGTCGCATCGTCAGAGTGAAGGGGAAAATTTCCCGGATCGTGGAAGAGCGCGACGCCTCGCCGGCACAACGGAAAATCCGCGAGATCAACAGCGGGGTGTACGTGTTTTCGCTGGGCCCGTTGTTCGAGTCGCTGCGAGGACTGGCCACAGCCAACGCACAGGGCGAGTACTATTTAACCGATCTCGTGTCGAGCTATCGACGCCGAAGACTCGGCGTCGAGACGATCGTGGTCGACGATTCCAACGAGATTCGCGGCATCAACAGCCGGTCGGAACTGGCAGAAGCGAGCCGAATCGTGAGACAGAAAAAAAACGAAGAACTGATGGCGGCCGGCGTGACGATCGAAGATCCGGAGACGACCTACGTGGACGAGGACGTCGTGGTGGGCGCCGATACGGTGATTCATCCAGGCGTGCATCTCGAGGGACGGACCGAGATTGGCCAGGCGTGCGAGATTCACGCGGGCGTCCGCATCGTCAACTCGGTGCTGGCCGATCGCGTCACCGTGCAGAATTTCTGCGTCATCAACGGCAGCCGTCTCGACACCGGCGTCACGGTCGGGCCGTTCGTCCACATACGGCCGGAGACGGAGCTGCGCGACTCGGTGCACATCGGTAATTTCGTGGAGCTGAAAAAGGCCGTGCTCGGCAAAGGGACGAAAGCCGGGCACCATTCCTATCTTGGCGATGCGGTGATCGGCGAGAACGTGAACATCGGCGCCGGCACGATTACCTGCAACTACGATGGCGCCCGCAAGCATCAGACGACGATCGAAGACGGGGTGTTCGTCGGCAGCGACTCACAGCTCGTGGCCCCTGTGACCATCGGCAAAGGGGCCTACGTCGGCAGCGGCACGACGGTTCGCGAGAACGTTCCCGCAGGAGCTCTCGCGGTGAGCGGAGGGAAACAGCGAAACATTCCCGGGTGGGTCGAGAAGAAAAAATCTGCGAAGTAGTGCATCGTGTCCGGCTTCAGCCGGACCGAAAGGAATTTTTCATGTGCGGAATTATCGGCTATCTCGGCTCGAAGGAAGTCGTGCCCATCCTCATCGACGGGCTGCGGCGGCTTGAATATCGCGGCTACGACTCCGCAGGTGTGGCCGTCGTCCGCAACGGGCAGATCGAGCGACGGCGAAGCGCGGGCAAGCTCGTGAACCTCGAGCAGGCCATCGGCACGCAGCCGCTCGAGGGAATCTACGGCGTCGGCCACACGCGCTGGGCCACGCACGGCCGGCCCACGGAGGAGAACGCCCATCCGCATCAGGACTGCACCGGCAAAATCGTCGTCGTCCACAACGGGATCATCGAGAACTACCTGGACCTGAAGCAAGAGCTCCAGAAGCGCGGGCACACGTTCGTGACGGAAACCGATACCGAGATCATCGCGCACCTGCTCGAGCAGGAGATGGCGTCCGACCACAAGCTCGAGAATGCCGCTCGGCGAGCGCTCCTGAACATGCGGGGACTCTTTGCGTTCGTGGCGATCTCAACGGAAGACCCCGAAAAAATTATCGCGGTGCGCAATGGCCCGCCTATCGTCGTCGGGATTGGCGAGAACGAGTTCTTCGTGGCGTCCGACACGCCGGCCATTCTCAGCCACACGCGCGACGTGGTCTTTCTCGGCGACGAGGAGATGGCGGTGATCACGCGCCGCGGCGTGGAATTCACGAACTTCGCCGGAGCGCCGGTCTCGAAGGCGACACAGCGGGTGACGTGGGACCCGGTTATGGCGGAGAAGTCGGGCTACCGCCATTTCATGCTCAAGGAGATCTTCGAGCAGCCGCGCGCGGCCGAAGAGACGCTGCTCGGCCGCCTCAGCATCGATACCGGCCGCGTGTTCCTGGAAGAAATTGCGATCTCGGAAGCGGACCTGCGCAGCATCAACAAGGTGGCGCTCATCGCCTGCGGCACGTCGTGGCACGCGGCGCTGGTGGGCAAATTTCTGATCGAGCGGTTCGCCGGCCTGCCGGTCGAAGTCGATTACGGTTCCGAGTACCGCTATCGCGACTTCATCGTCGATAAGGACACACTGGTCGTCATCATCACCCAGTCGGGTGAGACAGCCGACACGCTGGCCGCGCTCCGCGAGGCGCGCAAGAAAGGGGCGCGCAGCCTCTCCATCTGCAACGTCGTCGGCAGCATGGCGACGAGGGAATCGGAAGGCACCATCTACACGCACGCCGGCCCGGAAATCGGGGTGGCTTCGACGAAGGCCTTCACGTCGCAGCTGGTCGCGCTCAACCTGCTGGCCCTGTTTCTCGGCCAGATGAAAGGCTCGCTGTCGGACGCCGGCGCCAGGCAGCACCTCGACGCCCTGGTGCAGCTGCCCAAACAGATGGAGCACGCGCTGAAGGCGTCAGGCGTGGTCGAAGAGGTTGCCGGCCGGTTCTTCGGCCGCAGCGACTTCCTGTACCTCGGCCGCGGCATCAACTACCCGATTGCGCTCGAAGGGGCGCTGAAGTTGAAAGAAATTTCGTACATCCACGCCGAGGGCTACCCCGCCGGCGAGATGAAGCACGGGCCGATCGCGCTCATCGACAGCAACATGCCGGTCGTGAGCATTGCACCAAATGATCACGTCTTCGAGAAAATGCTTGGCAATATTCAAGAGGTCAAGGCTCGAGGCGGATCGGTGATTGCCATCACCACGGAAGGGCACGACACGCTGAAAAAGGTTCTGGATCCCGCACAGGACGCGATTATTTCCCTCCCGCGCGTCCCGGAAATGCTGTCGCCGATCGTGATGGTACTGCCGTTGCAGCTGCTCGCGTATCACATCGCGGTGCGGCGCGGCTGCGACGTCGATCAGCCTCGCAATCTCGCGAAGTCAGTAACGGTAGAATAAAGGGCAAGGGCGGAAGGGGCAAAGGGTAAGTGTCACGCGTACTCGTCGTGACGTTTGCCCCTCACCCTTTGCCCCTTACCCCTACAGTCCCCATGGATCAACTTACAGCCCTCAATCCCGAACAACGCGAAGCCGTCCTGCACATCGACGGCCCGCTGCTCATCCTTGCGGGCGCCGGGTCGGGTAAGACGCGCGTCATCGCCCAGCGCATCGCATACCTCCTGTCGGAAGGCTACGCGCAGCACTACGAGATTCTGGCGGTCACCTTCACCAACAAAGCTGCGGAAGAAATGCGTACTCGCGTCGAGACGCTGCTCGGCGCGTCGCTGGTGGGATCGTGGATCTCGACGTTTCACGCGCTGTGCGCCCGCCTCCTGCGGCGCGAAGCCACGGCAATCGGCCTGCCGCGGGATTTCGTCATCTACGACTCGTCCGATCAGGTGGCGCTCGTCAAGCAGGTGCTTAAAGAGCTGCAGATCGACGACAGCGTCCTGCAGCCCCGGATGGCGTTGTCCAAGATCAGCCACGCGAAGAACACGATGGCCGGGCCGGACTTCTTCAAGTCGCAGGGCTGGAGCCAGCGGGGCGAGCAGCTCGCGAAGGTGTACGAGAAATACATTCAGGGACTCAAAGACAACGGCGCGCTCGACTTCGACGATCTGCTGCTGAAGGCCGTCGAGCTGCTCGACAAAGTGGAGCACGTCCGCAAGAAGTACGCGGAGCAATTCCGGTTCGTCATGGTCGACGAGTATCAGGACACGAACCGGCCGCAATATCACCTCATTCAGCGCTTCGCCGAGCGTCATCGCAACCTGGCGGTCGTCGGCGATCCCGATCAGTCGATCTATCGCTGGCGCGGCGCCGACCTGCGCAACATCCTCGACTTCGAGCACGATTTCCCCGAAGCCAAAATCGTGAAGCTCGAGCGGAACTATCGATCGACGCAGGTCATTCTCGACGCGGCCTCGGCGGTGATCAGCCAGAACAAGAATCGCAAGGACAAGCGGCTGTGGACCGAGCGCAAGGGCGGCGATCTCATCAAGTACTTCCGTGGATCGGACGAGCTCGAAGAAGCCGACTTCATCATGCGGACGGCGCATTCGGGCATCACGTCCGCTCCCGACTGCACGGTCGCCGTGCTCTATCGCACGAACGCACAGTCGCGCGTCATCGAAGACTCGCTGATGCGCTCGGGTCTCTCATACCGCGTCGTCGGCGGCGTACGGTTCTACGAGCGCAAGGAAATCAAGGACTCGCTCGCCTATCTCAAGCTGCTGATCAATCCGCACGACGATGTGAGCTTGCGCAGAGTGATTAACGTGCCGCCGCGCGGCAACGGGAAGGGCGTGCTGGACGCGGTCGACCACGTGTCTGCGGAAGAAGCGCCGCCGCTGCTGCTCGCGAGCGGCATCGCCGTGCCGGCGCCGAACTCGCTGTGGACGAAGCTGAACCGCGCAATCGACGAGCGGCTCGTGCCGCAGCGCGCGCTCACGTCGCTGCGCACGTTCCGCGATCTCATCGTGGGCCTGTCCGACGTCGCGCGGAAAGAGCCGCTCTCCATCACGCTGGGCAAGGTGCTCGATCAGACCGGGTACCTGCAGGACCTGCGCGAAGACAAGTCGGAAGATTCGCAGGGGCGAATCGAGAACCTGATGGAGCTCGTCTCCGCGTCGCGCGAGTACGAAGGGCGCGAGCCGGAAGCGTCGCTCGGCGGCTTCACCGACAAGCTGTCGCTGCTGTCAGAAGCGGACGAGGGGCAAGGCAGCCTCGAAGCGCGCATCTGGCTGATGACGCTGCATGCCGCGAAGGGCCTCGAGTTTCCGACGGTCATCATGACCGGCCTCGAAGAGGGTGTGTTTCCCCACTCGCGTGCCTTCGACGAAGAAGACGAGATGGCCGAGGAACGACGCCTCTGTTACGTCGGTATGACGCGCGCGCGCTCGCAGCTCGTGCTCACAGGGGCCGCTCGGCGGCGCGTCTTCGGCGAGTATCAGTCGATGGAGCCCTCGCGCTTCATGGACGAAGTGCCGCCGCAGCTCGTCGAGCGAATCGAGCCGGCGTATCCCACGAGCAGCTATCAAAGCTCGTTCGGCGGCGGTTACGGACGTTCGGTACGGTCGGACACCGTCGACGTTTCATCGTCCTGCGCGTCCACGAGAAGAACCGGCGTACTCGTACGAGGACGAAGATCAATCGTCGCTGCTCGGTCTCAGGCTCGGCGCGAAGGTCCGTCACCCGCAGTTCGGCGTCGGAACGATTCTCAGCGTGGAAGAGCTGGCTGACGATGTGAAGCTGGTGGTGAGATTCAGCGTGGGGCCGAAGACACTTCGCGCGAAATACGCGAAATTGGAACTTGCCTGAATCAGAAGGGATTGGGGACTAGGGATTTGGGATTAGGTCTGAACGCGTGAACACGCGTGATACCCGTCGCAGGTCTAATCCCCAATCCCCAGTCCGTAATCACTAAGCAGGCTTTAAGCCTGTAATAATCCACTTGCCCTGGCGCTCGGCTGCGTCTCTCTTCACGACCGCGCGCTGCACCGTCATCACGTAAGTCTTCTCGGTCGTCGTGCCGTCGGCGCCCTTGACCTGGGCCTTCACCGTGATGTCCTTCGAGACGAGCGTGCCGTTGAGCTCCTCGACCGTCGGCGTCGGCGCGCCGGAGTTGGCCATGAGGCTGAGCTCCGCGATCGGACGCGCGTCCGACAGCGCCGCTCTCGCGGCCGACAATTTCTTGGCTTCGGCGCCGCTCTCGTCGCGCCACTTCGTCCATTCGGCCTGAATCTGCGCATCCTTGCCCGTCAGTTTCCGGCCCCCGCTCTCGGCCTTCAGCACGCGATCGATCGCCTCGGTGTTGGCGTCCTGATACTGTTTCTTTTTCTCGTTGAACGCCTTGTTGGCCGCTTCGGCTTCGGTCACCGCTTTGGACAGCTCGATGACGCGCAGCGGCTCCGACCGCTCGGGACTGACCGCCGTCACCTCGAAGTCGCCGGTGCCGACCGTCCCTTCGGTCTTCGGCTCGAAGCTGACCGTCGCGAAATTCGAGAGCGTCTGGTTGTCGCGCAGACTCGACGCGCGGAAGAACTGCCGCACCAGATTCTCTTCCGAGGCGTTCGGTGACGAGCACGCGCTCAGAGCGGCGACCGCTAGAACCATGGACGCCAGTAAATACACGCTAGTCTTCGGCCGAAACATACCAGCCTCCTGTCAGAAAGTTGTAGTGTCCGCCTTCAGGCGGGCCCTGGTTCTTCGGTGCCGTTCTCGTCGTCTTTTTCCGCGAGCCGGGCAAGAGCAACTACCCGGTCGTCGGCGTCGATCTCAATCAGGCGCACGCCCTGCGTGGCTCGCCCGATGGTTCTGATATCGCGCGCGACGGTCCTCAGGATCTTGCCCTGCTGCGTGATGAGCATGAACTCATCTTCGTCGTGCACAGACGCCATCCCGACGACTCGGCCGTTCCGTTCGGTTGTTTGGATGTTAATAATACCCACACCGCCCCTGGACTGCACCCGATATTCGTCCAGCTCGGTGCGTTTTCCATAGCCGTGCTCGGTGACCGTCAGCAGGGTGCTGCCGGGGCGGACCACTTCCATGGCGACCACTTCGTCACCCTCGCGGAGGGTTATCCCTTTGACCCCGTAGGCGGTGCGCCCCATCGGCCTGACATCGCCTTCCGGAAACCTGATAGCCACGCCATCCTGCGTTCCGATGAAGATTTCGCCCGTTCCGTCGGTTATCTGGGCGGCCATCAGGCGGTCGCCGTCTTCGACGCCCATGGCGATGATGCCGCCCGCCCGTGGATTGCTGAAGGCCGGCAACTCGGTCTTCTTCACGATGCCGCGCAGCGTGCCCATGGCGATGAACTTGCCCTCTTCGAACTCTTTCACGGTTTGTAGCGCCGCGATCTTTTCGTCGGGCGCCATCGACACCAGGTTCGCAATCGCTTTGCCCTTGCCGCCCGGGCCGACGTCCGGAATCTCGTGCACCTTCAGCCAGTACGCGCGGCCCTTGTCCGAGAAAATCATGATGTAGGCGTGCGTCGAGGCCACGAAGAGGTGGCTGACGAAATCTTCCTCGCGCGTGCGCATGCCGATGCGCCCTTTGCCGCCGCGCCGCTGATTGCGATAGCTCGTAATCGGCGTGCGCTTGATGTAGCCGGTGTTGCTCACCGTAATCGCCATGTCTTCTTCGGCGATCAGATCTTCGATGCTGATCTCGCTCGCGTCCCCCTCGATGAGCTCGGTGCGCCGGTCGTCGCCGTACTTGTCGCGCACGTCCTTCAGCTCGCCGACGATCAGCTGCATCAGCAGCCGCTCGCTGCCGAGAATCGCGCGCAGCCGCTCGATGGTCTTCAGCAGCTCCGCCATCTCGTCGAGAATCTTCTGCCGCTCGAGGCCGGTCAGCCGCTGCAGCTGCATGTCGAGGATCGCCTGCGACTGGAGCTGGCTGAGCGAGAACTGCGTCATCAGGCCGTCGCGCGCTTCCGGAACGGTCTTCGACCCGCGGATGAGCTTGATGACCGCGTCGAGGTTGTCGAGCGCGATCTTCAGCCCCTCGAGGATGTGATAGCGCGCCTCGGCCTTGCGCAGCTCGAATTGCGTGCGGCGAATCACGACCTCGCGCCGGAAGTCGATGAAGCTCTCGACGAGCTCGGCGAGGTTCAGCACCTTCGGGCGGCCGCCGACGATGGCCAGCATGATGACGCCGAAGCTCTGCTGCAGCTGCGTGTGCTTGTAGAGGTTGTTCAGGATGACTTCGGGCACTTCGCCGCGCTTCAGCTCGATGACGACCCGCATGCCTTCGCGATCGGATTCGTCGCGAAGATCCGAAATGCCCTCGATGGTCTTTTCGCCAACGAGCTCGGCGATCTTCTCGATCAGTCGCGCCTTGTTCACCTGATACGGAATCTCCGTGATGACGATCGACTGCTTGTCGCCCTTCTTGGCCTGCTCGATCGAGGCTTTGGCGCGCATCAGAATCGCGCCGCGGCCGGTGCGGTACGCCGCGCCGATGCCCGACCCGCCGACGATGTAGCCGCCGGTCGGGAAGTCTGGGCCCTTCACGAAATTCATCAGGCCGTGCAGTTTCTCGTGCTTGTCGAGCTTGGTGCCGCGCTCCTGCTCGGTCTCGATGGCCCAGATGACGCCGTCGATGACCTCGCGCAGGTTGTGCGGAGGAACGTTGGTCGCCATGCCGACCGCGATGCCGGATGAGCCGTTCACGAGAAGATTCGGAATGGGCGCCGGCAGCACTGTCGGCTCTTCCGTGGTTTCGTCGTAGTTCGGAACGTAGTCGACGGTCTCCTTGTCGAGATCCGCCATCACATCGTCCGAGAGCGCCTTCAGACGCGCTTCGGTGTACCGCATCGCCGCGGGCGGATCGCCGTCGACCGATCCGAAGTTGCCCTGCCCGTCGACCAGCGGGTATCGCATGTTGAAGTCCTGCGACAGCCGCACGAGCGTGTCGTAGATCGACGCGTCGCCGTGCGGGTGATAGTTGCCCATCACCTCGCCGACGATCTTGGCGCACTTCCGGTACCCGCGGTTCGACGCGAGCCCCATCATCTTCATGCCGTACAGCACGCGGCGATGGGCCGGCTTCAATCCGTCGCGCACGTCGGGCAGCGCTCGTCCAATGATTACGCTCATGGCGTAATCCATGTACGACCGCTTCATTTCGTCTTCGATGTTGACTGGAATTTTCTGAGTGAGGTCTGCCATTCAGGTTTTTTAGATGTCGAGATTGCGCACGTCGAGCGCGTTGTCTTCGATGAACTTTCTGCGCGGCTCGACCTGGTCGCCCATCAGCGTGGTGAACATCTGATCGGCCTCGGTGTGATCTTCGGCGCGCACCTGCAGCAGCGTGCGCCCTTCGGGATTCATCGTCGTCGTCCACAACTGCTCGGGGTTCATCTCGCCGAGGCCTTTGTAGCGATTGATGGCGACGCCTTTCTTGCCGGCGTTGATGAAATATTCGACCAGTTCGTCGAGTGAGGTGATCGCGACGGGAGCGTCCGCCTGAAGGCGGACACTACCGGATACGGGTTTCTCGTCGGTAGTGTCCGGCTTGAGCCGGACCTCGTCGGCGCCAGTTTCCGTCTCCTGATCCGTCGCCTTTCCGCTGGTCGTCACCACCGTCATCGGAGGCTTGATGTCGCGAATCTCACGGTAGCTGTTCAGCAGCGTCCGGTAATCGGGCGACGTCACGAAATCGAGCGAGATGATGTTGTGGCGCGGATAGCCGTTCGATCGATCCTCGATCGCCAGACTGAACGACTTGTTCTCTTCGTCGGGCTGCACAGTGACGGTGGCCATCGGGGTCGTCAGGCGCGCCGTCAGCGCGGCCAGTTGTTCCTGACTGTCGAAGAACGACTTGTCGTGCGCGTCCGCATCGAGCAGCGCTTCAATCGCCTCTCGCACGTGGCCGCGGCGCTCCACGAGCCGGAGGTATTTTCGATACGTCATCAGCTTGTGCAGCAGTTGCTCGAGCGGCGCGCCCGAGATTTCCCTGCCGTTCAGCTTCACCGTGCGCGACTCCGCCGCGCGGTGAATCAGGTACGTCTCCAGCTCGCGCTCGTCCTTGATGTAGGTCTCCCCTTTGCCGCGCTTCGCGCGGAACAACGGGGGCTGCGCGATGTAGATGTAGCCGTTGTTGATGAGCTCGGGCATCTGCCGGTAGAAAAACGTGAGCAGCAGCGTGCGGATGTGCGATCCGTCGACGTCGGCGTCGGTCATGATGATGACGCGGTGATAGCGCAGCTTTGCGATGTCGAAGTCTTCGCCGCCGATGCCGCAACCGAGCGCCGCGATCATGGTCTTGATCTCGTCGCTGCCGAGCATCTTGTCGAAGCGCGCCTTCTCGACGTTCAGAATCTTGCCCTTGATCGGCAGGATGGCCTGGAACCGCCGATCGCGCCCCTGCTTTGCCGATCCGCCTGCGGACTCGCCCTCGACGATGTAGAGCTCGCTGTTTGCCGGATCGCGCTCCTGGCAGTCGGCGAGCTTGCCCGGTAGACCGCCGCCTTCGAGCGCGCCCTTGCGGCGCACGAGATCGCGCGCTTTGCGCGCCGCCTCGCGCGCGCGGGCCGCGTCGACGGTCTTCCCGATGATGCGCTTGGCAATCGCCGGATTCTCCTCGAGGAACGACCCGAGCTTGTCGTTCACGATCGCCTCGACGATGCCCTTCACCTCGGTGTTGCCGAGCTTGGTCTTGGTCTGCCCTTCGAACTGCGGCCGCGGAATCTTCACGCTGATGACCGCGGTCAATCCTTCACGGATATCGTCGCCGCTGAGGCTTTCCTTCAGGTCCTTCGCGAGGTTGTTCTTGCCCGCGTAGAAATTGATCGTGCGCGTCAGCGCGGAGCGGAAGCCGGACAGGTGCGTCCCGCCCTCGTGCGTGTTGATGTTGTTCGCAAACGTGTAGATCGCCTCCGAGTAGCCGTCGTTCCACTGCAGCGCGATCTCGGCGTCGATGCCGTCGCGATCGCCCTTCATGTAAATCGGCTTCTCGTTGACGGCGCTCTTGTTCTTGTTCAGGTGCTTGACGAACGAGATGATGCCGCCGTCGTACTGGAATTTATGGCTCTTGGTCTCGCGCTCGTCGTCGAGCGTGATCAGGATGCCGGCGTTCAGGAAGGCGAGCTCGCGGAGCCGCTGCGCGAGCGTGTCGAAGCTGAACTCGACCGTCTCGAAGATTTCCTTGTCGGGCGCAAATGTGATTTTGGTGCCGCGCTTCTTGGTGGTGCCGGTAATGTCGAGATCGGCGTGCGGCTTTCCACGCGCGTACTTCTGCTTGAACACCTGCCCGTTGCGCCAGATCTCGAGATCGAGCTCCTGTGAGAGCGCGTTGACCACCGACACGCCGACGCCGTGCAGGCCGCCGGACACTTTGTAGCTGTCGTTGTCGAATTTGCCGCCGGCGTGCAGAACGGTGAGGACGACTTCGGCCGCCGACTTGCCGCTCGTGTGCTGATCCGTCGGAATGCCGCGCCCGTTGTCGATGACCGTAATGGATCCGTCGATGTGAATCGTGACGTTGATCTGGTCGCAGAAGCCCGCGAGGGCCTCGTCGATCGAGTTGTCGACGACCTCGTAGACGAGGTGGTGCAAGCCCGACGGCCCGGTCGATCCGATGTACATCGCGGGACGCTTCCGGACCGCCTCGAGGCCTTCGAGGACTTTTATTTTGTCGGCGCCATAATCCTGGTTGATCTGATCGGTCGCCGCTTGTTCGAGTTCGACGCTCTGATTGGTATCTGTCATTCTTGGTTCAGACTCTCATCGGCATGATTACGTACGTGTAGTCATACCCTTCGGTGCCGATGGGCTTCATCACGGCCTGGCTGACTTCGTCTTTCAACTCCAACGCCACCTGGTCGGTGTCGACTGCGCCGAGAAACTCCATCACATACTGCGCGTTGAAACAGATCTGCATGCTGGCGTCGGCGTAATCTACCGGCAGCGTTTCTTTGGCTTCGCCAAACTCCGGACTGCTCGACGTCACTTCGACCTTGCCTTTGTCGAGCTGGAACTTCACCGAGCGCGAGCGCTCGTTCGAGAGCAGCGCGACGCGCTTGACCGCGTTCGTCAGCCGCTCGCGCTCGAACTCGATGCGCTTGTTGTTGCCTTTCGGAATCACCCGCTCGAAGGCCGGAAACTGGCCGTCGATCATCCGCGAAATCAGCATTCGTCCGCCGACCTCGAAGAACAGGTGGTTCTCGCCGCGCTCGTAACGAATGTCGCCATCGCCTTCGGTGAGCAGCTTTCCGAGCTCCCACAGCGTCTTGCGCGGCAGGATGGCTCGCACTTCTTCGCCTTCCTTCGACGGTTTGCCGCCTTTCCGATCGACGGTCACCAGCGCCAGCCGATGTCCGTCGGTCGCGACGAGGCTCATCTGGCTGCCGCCGAGAATAAACAGCGCGCCGTTCAGAAAAAACCGCGTGTCTTCGCCCGTGATCGCAAATTGTGTTTTGGCGACCATCTCCTTCACCGCCGCGCGAGGCAGCATCGCGCTCGTCGTGCCGCTTGCTTCCGGCACGGCAGGAAAATCTTCGCGCGGCAAGCGTCTGCATGCGCGAGTCGAAACGATCGGCGGCCACTCTCACGCCGTTCTTGTCCTCGGTAATGCGCACGTCGGTCTCGGGAAGCGCCTTCACGATTTCGTACAGCTTTTTGGCCGGCAGCGTCAGCGTTCCGGCTTTCTCGACAACCGCGTCGCAGCGACTGCGGAGCGCGACTTCGAGATCGGTCGCCAGCATGCGAATCTCACTGCCCTTCGCTTCCATCAGCACGTTCGCCAGAATCGGAATCGTATTTTTCCGTTCGACGATGCCCTGGAAAAGTTGCAGTTCTCGCAGTAGGTCGTTTTTCTTAACGACTAGTTCCATAGCTGGCTGAACCTCAAATTTGGGCGGCTCGGGCCCGGCGATCTCTTGTTATGAAGGAGGAAAAGAGAGATAAAGAATTATACAAGAAAAAGGTGCTGTTGAGAAATCAAAATGTGGCCGGAAGTGCTTGTCCTACAGGTACTTAAACTGTGGGTTTTCCTGTGGATAAATGGGTGTACCGACCCCTCTCCGAAGGGCAGGCTTTCGCCCTAAAGATTTCTGTCAAACAGGCGTGTGGACGGCCGCCCCTGGCGGGCTGTGGAAATCGCGATTTCTCACCGTAAACTCTCGAGAAAGCTGTTGAGAAGTGTGTTGAACTGCGTGTCGTTCTTGCGCAGCGCTTCGACCTTGCGAATCGAATGAATCACCGTCGAGTGATGCTTACCGCCGAAGCTGCGGCCAATCTCGGGCAGCGACGCATGCGTCAGGTTTTTGCACAAATACATCGCTACCTGTCTCGGCATCGCGATCGATTTTGAGTTGTTCCGCGACTTCAAATCCGCCAGCTTCAACTGATAGTAGTCGGACACGAACTTCTGGATGTGATCGATCGTGATGGCTTTCTCTTCATGATCCTTGACGTTGCGCAGCACCTCCTGGGCGAGATCGACCGAGAGTTCACGCCCGGTTAACGACGCAAACGCAATCAGCCTGATCAACGATCCTTCGAGTTCGCGGATGTTCGACTTGATGCGGCCGGCGATGTAAATCGCCACCGAATCTGGCAGCGGAACCGCTTCGGCCTCAGCCTTTTTCTTTAGAATCGCGACTTTGGTCTCGAGGTCGGGCGACTGGATGTCTGCGATTAAGCCCCATTCGAACCGCGACCGCAGCCGTTCTTCGAGTTGCTCGATTTCATGCGGAGGACAATCACTGCTCAACACAATCTGTTTTTGCGAGTCGTACAGCGCGTTGAACGTATGAAAAAATTCGTTCTGCGTGCCCTCTTTTCCCGCGAGAAACTGCACGTCGTCGACCAGCAGCACGTCGACGCTGCGATAGCGCTCGCGGAAATCGATCAACCGGTCGTAGCGAACGGCGTTGATCATTTCGTTCATGAACCGCTCGGATGAAATATAGGTGAGCACCAGGTTGCGATCGTGCAGCAGCACGTAATGGCCGATCGCGTGCATCAAGTGCGTCTTCCCGAGGCCGACTCCGCCGTAGATAAACAGCGGGTTGTACGAGCGCGACGGCGCTTCTGCCACGGCGCGGCACGCCGCGTGGGCGAACTGATTCGACGATCCGACGATGAACGTGTCGAAGGTGTAACGAGGGTTAAGGCCGGCCGAGGACGTCGGCATGACGGGAGGAAGCGGCTCCTCTACGCTGAGCACGCTTGGTTCCAGGTTCCGCGTTCCGAGTTCCGGGGTTCGGGTTCCGGGTTCACTGTTCCGCGGTGGTTCCGGTGCGCGGGGTGGCGGAGCTGGCACGCGCGCTTCAGCTTCAGGTGTTCCGGTCGCAACGAAATTCACGAGCGCGTCCGTTCGGCGCACTTCGTCGAGCGCTTCGGCGATGACGCCGGAATAATGTTTTGTAATCCAGTCTTTAAAGAGCGCGTTCGGCACCCGCACGGTGACGGTCGATCCATCGTCAGCCACGAACGAAGTGGGTTTGAACCACGTATAGAAGCTGTGACGGTTCACCTTGGCTTGCACGCGCGACAGGATTTCTTCCCAGATATTGCTGGCAATCATTGGCGATTCTTGCGCTTTCGCCTTTACCGCCAGACGGCGGATTGCGTCCGGAGATGTGGAGGAACGCCGAAAGTGGCTTCAAATCGTGCTCGGCGGACTTTCGCCTTCGAAAAGTGTCCATAAACCGGGCGTTTTTTGCACTTCGTACGCCGAAGAACACCAATTTCCACAGGTTTTTGCACAGGTGTGGAAAACTTTGGGAGGAGACCAAATTCCATGCGCGTCAGTTGAGTCGTTCTTGCCGTGAAGACAGAAGCGCGAATGTAGCATACGCGCGCCTTCGTTGACAGGCCGGTGCAACGCCCATTAGGATTGTAGGTTCGCGCGTTGCGATTTTTTTCAATTTCTTAAGGATTTTCGATGAAACGTACGTATCAACCCAACCGGCGCCGGCGGCGCCGCACTCACGGCTTTCTCGTCCGCATGGCGACCAAGAACGGACGCACGGTGCTGAAGCGCCGGCGGGCAAAGGGACGCAAGCGGCTGTCTGTCACGTCATCGCGGTGAAACTGCGCCGTCGGGCGGAGTTTACCAAGGTCTATGACCATGGCAGCCGGTATCGGGGCCGCCTCATGACCTGCTTCGCCCTGCCAAACGAGGTCGGCTCGCCTCGCCTCGGCATCGCGGCCAGCCAGAAAATCGGAAACGCGGTCGTCCGTAACCGGGCGAAACGGCTCGTTCGCGAGCTGTTTAGAGGCCGCAAACCATTGATAGGAATAGACATCGTCGTTATTCCTCGCCGGGAGATGGTCGATGCGCCCTGGCGGAACATTGAAGCCGACTACCGTGCTGCACTCGAGCGCTTTGAGAAGCGCTAGCCCTGTCTCTGTCCGCATGGCACTCGCGGCTATTCGAGGCTACCAACTCCTTATTCGACCATTGCTTACGGGCTCGTGTCGGTACCTGCCGACCTGCTCCGAGTATGCGGCCGAAGCGATCGTCACTCATGGCGCACTCAGGGGCGGTTGGCTGGGCCTCAAGCGCGTGCTTCGCTGCCACCCATTCGGTGGCGCGGGTCTGGATCCGGTCCCTTAACTGATGGAACGCCGCCTTCTCCTCGCAATCGTTCTCACGTTCATCGTGTTGACGGCCTATCAATGGCTGATGCCCACGCCCCAGCCGGTCGCCCCGACAACCCAGACTGGCAACGCCAGGCGCGACGGCTCCGGCGGCACAACCCGCGACAGGCACGACCACGGCGCCGCCGCCACAACCGCCCGCGGTCATGACACCCGCCGCTCCCGCCGCTGTCGAAACGGTCAAGGCTGACACCTCCGAGCGGACGATTACGGTCGACAACGGTGTCGTGCGCGCAGTTTTTTCAAACCGCGGCGCCACACTGACGGCGTGGGAGCTCTTGAGCTACATGGGACCGGACGGCAAGCCCGTCGATCTGGTGCCGCATGACGTTCCCGCGAATCAACCGAAGCCGTTTTCACTGAAGCTTGAAGACGCACCAAAGAGCGCGCGGCTGAACACCGCGCTGTTTGCGGTCGTTGAAGAGACGCCGCTCCTCAGTGGGGTACTTCACAGCTTGGACGCCAGAGGCGCCCCGGTGACGATCGCGTTTGAATATCAGGATGCCGCCGGCCTGCACGCGCGCAAACAGTTCCGCATCGAGCCGAATTCGTACGTCGTGTCCATCACGACTCGGGTGACCGACGGTGGCCAGGCGGTGATTCCCTTCATCCAATGGGGCCCCGGTCTCGGCGATGTGGTTGCGACTGGTGGCGGCAGCATGTTCATCGCGCTGCGAAAGAGCGAAGCCATCTATTCGATCGCCGACGACGTTGAGCGTGTTCAGGCGGCGGATCTGCTGACGACCCCGCGGTATCAGGGAACGTACGAGTTTGCCGGCGTCGATACGCACTATTTCATTTCCGCGGCGGTGAAGCCTGGCCCTGCCGAGCTCGAATACCAGCCGCTGCCGGTGAAAACGGCTGACGCGGCCCTCTCGCGCGACTACGTCGGCTACGACATCCGCGTGCAGCCGGCGGCTGATGGCGCGATCACGGCGCGATTCTTTGTCGGGCCGAAGCATTTCGAGACGCTGCGACAGACAGACGCCGCGCTGCGGACCGACGCCGATCTGGTGCGCGCGGTCTGGTTCGGCATGTTCGCGTTTCTCTGCGTGCCACTGCTGTCGGCGCTCAACTGGCTGAATGGCTTCATCGGCAACTACGGATGGTCGATCATCGCCCTGACGGTCATCATCAACGCGGCGATGTTCCCGCTTCGCCACAAGAGCAACGTGTCGATGCGGAAGATGCAGGCGATTCAGCCGCAGGTCAAAGCGATTCAGGATCGGTATCGAAGCTGAAAGTGACCGATCCCGCGCGGCAGAAGATGAACACCGAGATGATGGAGCTGTATCGCGAGAAGGGTGTCAACCCGGCGAGCGGCTGCGTCCCGATGCTGCTCACCTTCCCCGTGCTGCTCGCGTTTTACAGCCTCCTGTCGGAAGCCATCGAGCTGCGCAACGCGCCGTTCATCTGGTGGATTCACGACCTCGCGGCGCCCGATCCGTATTACGTGACGCCCATCCTGATGGGCGCATCGCAGATGGTGCAGCAGAAGATGATGCCGATGACGGGCGCAGATCCCGTGCAGCCGAAGATGATGCTGTTCATGCCGATCTTCTTCACGTTCCTGTTCATCACGTCGCCGGCCGGGCTGGCGCTGTACTGGTTCGCGAGCAACGTGCTCGTGATCGGCCAGCAGGTGCTGACCAACAGGATGATTGGGGCGCCGGAACGAGCGAAACTGAATCTAAAAACCAAGAAACCCACATGACTGCACAAGACCAGGTTGTCGAGTTCGTTGCGAAGGTCGTGAAAAACATGGGCCTCAATCTCGAGGCGCAGGTCGAGACGACGGCCGATGGCACGCGCATCAATCTCGCTGGTGACGGCGCGGAAGCGCTGCTCGCGCGGCGCGGCGAAGGGCTGCAGGCGCTGCAGCAGATCGTCGACAGCGCGTTTCGCAAGCAGCTTGGCGACCAGCGGCTGCTCGTCGACTGCATGGACTTTCGGCGCGGGAAAGACAACGAGCTGCGCACAGATGGCGAAGTTCCTCGCCGAGAAAGCGAAAAACTCCGGCATCGAGCAGAACATCGGACCGTTGAATGCGTACGAGCGCCGCCTCGTTCACCTGGCGGTCGCGGAAGTGCCCGGCGTCACGTCCGAAAGCATCGGCGACGCGGCTGTCAAGACTGTCACGATTACCGCCACGAAATGAAACAGGAGACTAGGAGAATAGGAGAAACGCTTCTCGAACAAGAAATTCTCCTACTCTCCTAGCCTCCTGTTTGTATTTGTTTCATGTATTCCACCGACGACACCATCGTCGCCATTGCGACGCCGGCCGGCCGCGGCGGCATCGGCGTGGTGCGCATCAGCGGGCCGTCGGCCGCTGCTGTCGCGGGCGGATTGCTGCAGCTCGACGCACCACTTCAACCACGTCACGCGACGTTCGCGCGCACGCACGGCGATCAGGTTGTCGCGACCTACTTCCCCGCTCCCCATTCCTACACCGGCGAGCACGTCGTCGAGATCAGCGCGCACGGAAGCCCTGTCGTGCTTCGGCAGATCGTCGAGCAGGCGATGGCGCTTGGGGCGCGGCTTGCGGAGCCCGGCGAGTTCACGCTTCGCGCATTTCTCAACAGCCGAATCGATCTCGTGCAGGCCGAGGCCGTCGCCGATCTGATCGACGCCGTCACGCCACTGCAGGCGCGCGCGGCGTTCGATCAACTGGAAGGGACGCTCACCGAGCGCATTGGCGAGATCGACGCCGAGTTGTTCGATCTCGACGGCGAAGCTGGAGGCGTCGCTCGATTTTCCAGACGAGGGCTACCACTTCGTCGAGGCCGGCGAAGCGAGTACGGCATTGCGATCGATCGAACGGAAAATCGCGACGCTGTTGTGCGAGGCGCAGCCGCGGGCGGCTGATTCGCGAAGGCGCGCGCGTCGCGATCGGCGGCAAGCCGAACGTCGGAAAGTCGAGCCTGTTCAACGCGCTTCTGCGCGCGGGTCGCGCGATCGTGACGCCGATTCCCGGCACGACGCGCGATCTCGTCACCGAGACGGCAGACGTCGACGGTCTGCGGCTGGAGCTCGTCGACACCGCCGGCGTGCGCGAGACGACCGACGAAGTGGAGAGCGAGGGAGTGGCGCGCGCGCGCCGGGCCTGGACGACCGCCGACCTTGTGCTGGTCGTGCTCGACGTGTCGCTGCCCGCTCGAAGACGACGACTTCAATCTGCTGCGCGAGACACGCGAGTGCACCGCGGCTGGTCGTGGCGAACAAATCCGATCTGCCGGCGGCATGGCGCGCGGCCGACATCGCCGCTCCGATCGTGTCCGTGTCGTCGAAGACGGGCGATGGCCTCGACGCGCTTCGCGTCGAGATTCGCGCGGCGCTCGAGGGCGCGAATCCCGCGACAGCGCGCGACACGGCCGCCGTGACCAACGTGCGCCACGCGGCCTTGCTCGAGCGCGCGCGCGGGGCGCTGCGGCGCGCGGCTGAGGCGGTGGAGGCGCCGGGCGGTCCGGTCGCCGAAGAATTCGTGCTGACGGATCTGCAGGACGCGCGCGCCGCGCTCGAAGAAGTGACCGGCAAACGCACGTCGGAAGATCTGCTGCGGCACATCTTCTCGCGGTTCTGTATAGGGAAACTGATCGAGGCACGAGAATTTTTCCGCGCCGTGTCTCTGCGGTGAGACATAGAATCTGTGGCTGAAAAATACGACGTCATCGTGATCGGCGCGGGGCACGCGGGGTGCGAGGCGGCGTATGCGGCTGCGCGCCTCGGGCGGCGTGTCGCGATCTGCACGCTGTCTGCCGACACCGTCGCGCACATGCCGTGCAATCCCGCGATCGGCGGCACCGCGAAGGGGCATCTCGTCGCCGAGATCGACGCGCTCGGCGGATTGATGGGCGCGCGCCATCGACGCGACCGGCATCCAGTTCAAGGTGCTCAATCGCAGCCGCGGCCCCGCCGTGTGGTCGCCGCGCGCGCAGGCCGACAAGAAGCGCTACGGCGCGGTGGATGCTCGCCGCGCTGCGCGCAGAACCGAACATCGAATGGATTTTCGGAAGGGCCGGCCGGATTCTCGTCGAACACGGCCGCGTCGTCGGGCTCGCGCTCGAAGACGGCCCGCGGTACGCGTGCCGACGCGCTCGTCATCACGACCGGCACGTTCCTGAACGGGCTGGTGCACGTCGGTCCCGAGCAGCGGCCGGCGGGGCGCGCCGAACGAGCCGCCGTCGCGCGAGCTCGCCGAATCGCTGAAGTCGTTCGGCTTCACGTGGGGCCGATTGAAGACCGGCACTCCCCCGCGTCTCGATCGGCGCTCGATCGATTTCGATCGCTGCGTCGGCGGACGGACGTTTCGCGCTCGAGCCCGGCGACGATCCGCCGGTGCCGTTCTCGTTTCTGACCGAGTCGATCGAGATCGAGCAGACGCCGTGCTATCTCGCGCACACCAACGATCGCGTGCGCGAGATCGTGCTGGCGAACATCGACAAGTCGCCGCTGTTCAACGGGCAGATTCAGGGCATCGGTCCGCGGTACTGTCCGTCGCTCGAAGACAAGATCGTGCGGTTCCCGCAGCGCGAGCGGCATCAGATTTATCTCGAGCCGGAAGGGACGCGACGTCGACGAGATTTACCTGAACGGATTTTCGATGAGCCTGCCGGCGGACGTGCAGCTCGAGATCGTGCGCGCGATGCGCGGGCTCGAAGACGCGCGGATGCTGCGTCCCGCGTACGCCGTCGAATACGACTTCATCCAGCCGACTGAGCTGACGAGCGCGCTGGAGACGAAGCGGGTGGCGGGGTTGTTCCTCGCCGGGCAGATCAACGGCACGTCCGGTTACGAGGAGGCTGGCGCGCAGGGACTGATTGCGGGCGCGAACGCGGCCCTGCACGTGATGCGGAGTCGCCGCCGTTCACTATTGCGCGGAGCGAAGGCTACATAGGAATTCTGGTAGATGACCTAATTACGAAGGGTTGCCTGGAGCCCTATCGGATGTTTACGTCGCGCGCCGAATATCGCCTGCTCTTGCGAGTCGACAACGCGGACTTGCGGCTGACCGCCAAGGGCCGCGAGCGTCGGGCTTGGTCGATGACGCGCGATGGGAAAGTTTTCGGTCGCGCGAGAGGCGGTTCGCGGGGAATCTTGCCCGAGTCCGAGACGACTCGGTGAAGGACTCGAACGGCGCGCGGGTCCCGGCCGAGCAATGGCTGCGGCAGCCGGCCTCGACGATTGGAACGCTCGTCCGCGAGGGCTTCGTGCTCGAGCAGCCGCTCAGCCGGCTCGATATCCCGAGCGTCGAGACGACGCTGAAGTACGAGGGCTATTTGAAGCGCCAGGAGTCCGACATCCAGCGGCGATCGCGCGACGAGCACCGGCGCATCCCGCGCGAGTTTCGCTATGCCGCGGTCCCGGGCCTCTCGACGGAAGTCGTGCAGCGCCTCGACCAGGTCAGGCCAGAAACCATCGGCCAGGCGATGCGAGTGCCTGGCGTGACGCCTGCCGCCATCGCCGTTCTCTCCACCTACGTTTCGCGGCCAGCACGATACTGAAATATCCTGACAGCGTGCCGATCCGCGAAAAGCTCGCCAAGCGCGCTTCCAAGGCCGGTTTGTCGCTTCCAGGAGACGGTTATTGACGGCTCTGAGCGCGTATTTCGAGCTGCTTCGAAAATGGAATCGCAAGGTCTCACTCACCTCGCTCCCGTCGAAGATGCCGGCGACGAAGCCATCGATCGGCTGCTCATCGAGCCAGTTCTGGCCACGAAATATCTTCCCGCGCCGGACGCGACGGTGCTCGACATCGGCTCAGGCGGCGGGTCGCCGGCCATTCCGATGAAGCTGGCGGCGCCCGGAATCTCGCTGCGGATGGTCGAGTCGAAGACGCGCAAGGCCGCGTTTCTGCGAGAAGTCGTGCGCACGCTGGAGCTGGACCGCACGGCCGTCGAGGCGGTTCGGTTCGAGGAGCTGCTCGTCGCGCCCGACGCTGCACGATGCCGTCGACGTGGTCACGCTGCGAGCCGTGCGCGTCGACCGAAAGACGCTGGCAGAGCTTCAATCGCTTCGTCAGGCCTGGCGGGTCTCTTGTTTCTGTTCGGCACGGCTGCGCCTACGGCGCCGGAGCTGGCCGGCGCCGCATCTCGCTCACCGCCGCAAATCACGTTCTTCTGAGCCAGTGGGGAAGTCGGCTGGAGATCTTGCAGAAGACAGCGTGATGATTGTTCCACGTGGAACAGTCTGGAAAGCGCGCGAGCAACTGGAGTATTCTCTCCTGAAAGGTTGAGTTCCATAGACTCATATTATTGGTCGATAGACCAATATCTATATCTCGTCTGTAAATGAACAAGATACAGGCTGTCGCGAATCAGAAGGGTGGGGTCGGAAAGACCACAACCGCCATCAACCTGGCGGCCGCGCTCGCCGCCGAGGGGCGCAAGGTGCTGCTCGTCGACGTCGACCCCAGGCCAACATGACCAGCGGCGTCGGCCTGCGCGGCAAGACCGCGCCCGGGCGGCACCATCTACAACGTGCTGACCGCCACCGACGGCGCCGCGCTCAAGAATCCCGACGACTTCATCCTCGCGACCGCCGTTCCGAATCTTTCGATGCTGCCGGCCGATCGAAATCTCACCGGCGCCGAAATCGAGATGGTCGCGCTGCCCGGACGCGAATCGCAGCTGCGCCGATTTCTGACGCCGCTCCGCGATCGCTTCGATCACATCTTCATCGACTGCCCGCCGTCGCTCGGCCTGCTCACGCTGAACGCGCTCGTCGCCGCCGAAGCGGTGCTCATTCCGCTGCACTGCGAATACTTCGCGCTCGAAGGGCTCGCCGATCTCATGACGACGCTGCGGCGCGTGCGCGCGGGGCTGAATCCGACGCTCGACGTCGATGGCGTGCTGCTGACGATGTATGACGAGCGCACGAATCTGGGCGCGCAGGTGGCGGCGAACGTGCGCGAGTTTTTCAAAGAGAAAGTGTTTCAGACGGTCATCCCGCGCAACGTGCGGCTCGCCGAAGCGCCGAGCCACGGCTTGCCGGTGACGGCCTACGACGCGAAATCAAAAGGCGCGGAGGCGTACGTCGCGCTCGCGCGCGAATTCCTGGCGAGAGATCGATGTCTCACACGCACGGAGACACGGCGCACGGAGAATTGCACAGAATTCCGTGTGTCTCGCGTCGTCGCGTTGAAATAGAAAGGACTTCGATGGAGAAACGACCTGCGCTCGGCAAAGGCCTCAGCGCGCTCATACCCGACGTGCCCGAGGTGCGCTCGGGCAGCGCGCCGACCGAAGTCGACGTCGATCAGATCTCGCCGAACGAGCATCAGCCGCGTCATCGCTTCGAGGACGCGCGCCTCGACGAGCTCGCGCAGTCGATCAAGGCCAACGGCGTCATCCAGCCCATCGTCGTCCGCAAGGTCGACGGCGGCTATCGCATCATCGCCGGCGAGCGCCGCTGGCGCGCCGCGCAGCGCGCCGGCCTGACGCGCGTGCCGGTCGTCATCAAGGACGTCGCCGCCGGAAGCGATGCGCAGCTGCTCGAGATGGCGCTCATCGAAAACATCCAGCGCGAAGATCTCAATCCCGATCGACGAAGCCGCCGCGTACGAAAAGCTCAGCACCGATTTCAGCATGACGCAGGAAGAGATCGCG
Source organism: Vicinamibacterales bacterium (assembly GCA_963730445.1). Lineage (GTDB taxonomy): Bacteria > Acidobacteriota > Vicinamibacteria > Vicinamibacterales > JAMQPK01 > JAMQPK01. The sequence continues at coordinate 235,796 of CAVSRX010000001.1, forward strand.
GCCGCGGTGGGAAAGGACCGCTCGTCGGTCGCCAACCACATGCGGCTGCTGAAGCTGCCGCAGGAAGTGCGCGCCGAAGTGGCCGGCGGCCGCCTCTCGATGGGGCACGCGCGCGCGCTGCTCGCGATCGCCGACGAAGGCAGGCCAGCGCCAGGTCGCGCGCGAGGTGATCGCGCGCAATCTGTCGGTGCGCGAAACCGAAGCGATGGTGAAGCGGATCGGCCAGCCCGACGCCCGGTCGCTCAGGCCGGCCAGCCGGCGGTCCCGACGTGCACACGCGCGCCGCGGAAGAGAAGCTGCGCATGACGCTCGGCACGCGCGTGCGCATCAGCCGGAAGGGCAAAGGCGGCCGGATTGAGATAGATTTCGGGTCGGAGGACGAGCTGCAGCGCCTGTACGAGCATTTGACGTCGTGACGGCTGCAAATGGCCCGCTTTTCGTGGTATAAATGGCTGTTTTGCGCTTGTGAAATTCGGCGCAAGCGCCGGCATCCCAGTCAGGCGTCGGCGCCTCCGGAATCACAAATGACAGCCGCACCGCCGCCGCCCGATACGCCCGCGCCCTGCTCGACGTCGCCACCAAGGAATCGGTCGACCTCGACACGATCGCCCGCGAGCTCGACGAGTTCATCGCGTTCTTCAACGCAGCAGCCGGCGCTCGAAGCGCGCTCATGCTGAACCCCGCGGTGCCCGCGCCGCGCAAGCGCGCGGCGATGGAGCGAGATCACCAAGCTGTCGGGCCTCACGCCGATCGTCTCGAAGCTGCTCGTCCTGCTCGCCGATCGCGATCGCCTGGGCCTGCTCAAGGACATCGCCGCCGACCTATCGCGATATGCTCGCCGACCGGCAGAACGTGGTGCGCGCCGAAGTGACGAGCGCGGAGCCGTTGTCGCACGATCGCGTGCAGGCCATCGAGCAGCGGCTCGCGGCCGTGACCGGCAAGCGCGTGTCGATGACGACGAAGGTGGACAAGGACATCATCGGCGGGGTCGTCGCCCGCGTCGGCAGCACGGTGTACGACGCGAGCATCGCGACACAGTTGAAGAAGATCAGAGAACGACTGACGACGTAAGCCACACGCGTCGAATGCACAATTATGAATATCAAAGCTGAAGAAATTTCCAAGATCATCCGCGAGCAGATCGGCAGCTACGCCGTCGAGGTCGACGTCGCCGAAGTCGGCAGCGTCGTGTCGCTCGGCGACGGCATCGCGCGCGTGCACGGCGTCGAGCGCGCCATGGCCGGCGAGATGCTCGAGTTTCCGCACGGCGTCTTCGGCATCGCGCTGAACCTCGAAGAAGACGGCGTCGGCGCCGTGCTGCTCGGCGAGTACACCGAAATCAAGGAAGGCGACGTCGTCAAGCGCACCGGGCGCATCATCTCGGTGCCCGTCGGCGAAGAGCTGCTCGGCCGCGTCGTCAATGCGCTGGGGCAGCCGATCGACGGCAAGGGTCCGATCACGACGAAGACCTTCATGCCGATCGAGCGCATCGCGCCGGGCGTCGTCGATCGCCAGCCGGTGCGCGAGCCGCTGCAGACCGGTCTCAAAGCCATCGACGCGATGGTGCCCATCGGCCGCGGCCAGCGCGAGCTGATCATCGGCGACCGTCAGACCGGCAAGACCGCGGTGGCCGTCGACGCCATCATCAACCAGCGCGACAAGGACGTCATCTGCATCTACAACGCGATCGGCCAGAAGCAGTCGACGATCGCGCAGGTCGTGCGCATCCTCGAAGAAGCCGACGCGCTCCGCTACAGCATCATCGTCGCGGCCGGCGCATCCGATCCCGCGCCGCTTCTGTACATCGCTCCGTATTCCGCCTGCACCATGGGCGAGTTTTTCCGCGACAGCGGCCGCCATGCGTTGTGCGTCTATGACGACTTGTCGAAGCATGCGCAGGCGTATCGCGAAATCTCCCTGCTGCTGCGGCGTCCGCCAGGCCGCGAAGCGTACCCGGGCGACGTCTTCTATCTGCACTCGCGCCTGCTGGAGCGCGCGGCGAAGATGAACAACGAGCTCGGCGGCGGATCGCTGACGGCGCTGCCGATCATCGAGACGCAGGCGGGCGACTTGTCGGCGTACATCCCGACCAACGTCATTTCGATTACCGACGGCCAGATCTTTCTCGAGTCGGATCTGTTCCACCAGGGCATCCGGCCGGCCATCAACGTCGGCAACTCGGTGTCGCGCGTCGGCGGCTCGGCGCAGATCAAGGCGATGCGGCAGGTCGCCGGCTCGCTGCGTCTCGACCTGGCGCAGTACCGCGAGCTCGCGGCGTTCGCGCAGTTCGGCAGCGACCTCGACGCGGCGACGCAGGCGCAGCTCAACCGCGGCGCGCGGCTCGTCGAGATTCTGAAGCAGCCCCAGTACAACCCGCTGCCGGTCGAGAAGCAGGTGCTCCTCATTTATGCGGGCACCAACGGCTATCTCGACCAGGTGCCCGTCAGCGATGTCGGGTGCGTACGAAACCGAGCTGTACCGGTTCTTCGAGCTGCGGCACTGCGGGCATCCTCAACGGCATCGCCGAGAAGAAGCAGATCGACGATGAGCTGAAGGGGCAGATCAACGCGGCGCTGAAGGAGTTCGGCCAGCAGTTCGCCGCGAGGAAAGCGGCCTAGCGATGCCGTCACTGCTTGACCTCCGGCGCCGCATCCGCGCGGTGAAATCGACGCAGCAGATCACGAAGGCCATGAAGATGATCTCGGCCTCGAAGCTGCGCCGCGCCCAGGAGCGCGTCATCGGCGCGCGGCCGTTCGCGCTGCAGATGCAGCGCGTGCTCAACAGCCTCGCGAGCCGCGTCGATCCCGCCTCGCATCCGCTGTTGGCGGAGCGTGACGGAGAGCCGGTGAGCCGAGACGCCGACGAAGATCCTGCTGATTGTCATCACCGCCGACAAGGGGCTGTGCGGCGGCTTCAACACGAACATCATCAAGGCGGCGAGCGGCTTCATCAACAACGCCGGCGGGCCGGTCGCGCTGGGTCTGGTCGGCCGCAAGGGACGCGACTTCTTCAAGCGCCGCGGCTTCGAAGTGCGCTTCGAAGAAATCGGGATCTTCCAGCGGGTGAAGTACGCCGACGCGCAAGCGCATCGCGGAGACGGCCATCGAGGAATTCACGAGCGGCCGGGCGTCGAAGGTCTTCATCGTCTACAACGAGTTCAAGTCGGTCATGCAGCAGCGCGTGACGACGGAGCAGTTGCTGCCGATTCCGAAGCGTGAGGTCACGACGCCGACCTCGGAGCCGGCCAGGGCAGGCAAAGCGCCTGTCGCGGGCGACGTGGATTACATCTACGAGCCGGGCCCGGCGGAGATTTTCGGCGACCTGCTGCCGAAGCACATCGAGATTCAGGTGTATCGCGCGCTGCTCGAGTCGGCGGCGGCCGAGCACGCGGCGCGCATGACGGCGATGGATGCGGCGACGAAGAACTCGGGCGAGATCATCGACACGCTGACGCTCTACATGAACAAGGTTCGCCAGGCGGCGATTACGCGAGAAATCATCGAAGTCGTATCCGGCGCCTCCGCGGCAAAGTAACGAAATAGCGAGGAATATGGCAACTGACGTCGCAACGAAGCAGAAGGTCGGCAAGGTCGTTCAGGTCATCGGTCCCGTCGTCGACATCGAGTTCGCCGACGGCCACCTGCCGGATATCTACAACGCCGTTCAGATCAAGACCGAGGGCAAAGCGGGCGAGTCGAAGGTCGACATCATCTGCGAGGTCGAGCAGCATCTCGGCGAATCGCGCGTGCGCACGGTCGCGATGAAGCCGACCGACGGCATGCAGCGCGGCATGAAGGCGGTCGACCTCGGCGAGCCGATCTCGATGCCCGTCGGGCCGGCCACGCTCGGCCGCGTGATGAACGTGCTCGGCGAGCCGGTCGACTATCCCGACCGGCCCGTCGCATCGAAAGAGCGGTGGTCGATTCATCGCGCCGCGCCGACGCTGGAGCAGCAGTCGACCGAGCTGAAGATGTTCGAGACCGGCATCAAGGTCGTCGACCTCCTCGAGCCGTACCTGCTCGGCGGCAAGATCGGGTTGTTCGGCGGCGCCGGCGTCGGCAAGACGGTCATCATCCAGGAGCTCATCCACAACATCGCGATGAAGCACGGCGGCGTGTCGGTGTTTGCCGGCGTCGGCGAGCGCACGCGCGAAGGAAACGACCTGTGGCTCGAGTTCAAGGAGAGCGGCGTCATCAACAAGGACGACTTGTCGAAGTCGCGCGCCGCGCTGGTGTACGGACAGATGACGGAGCCGCCGGGCGCCCGTCTTCGCGTGGCGCTGTCGGGCCTGACGGTCGCGGAGTACTTCCGCGACGCCGAAGGCAAGGACGTGCTGCTCTTCATCGACAACATCTTCCGCTTCACGCAGGCGGGGTCCGAAGTGTCGGCGCTCCTCGGGCGCATGCCGTCGGCGGTCGGCTACCAGCCGACGCTCGGCACCGAGATGGGCGAGCTGCAGGAGCGCATCACGTCGACCAAGAAGGGCTCGATCACGTCGGTGCAGGCGATCTACGTGCCTGCCGACGACTACACCGACCCGGCGCCGGCGACGACCTTCGCGCATCTCGACGCGACGACGAACCTGTCGCGCGCGATCGTCGAGCTGGGCATCTATCCGGCGGTCGATCCGCTGGCGTCGACCTCGCGCATTCTCGACCCGCGCATCATCGGCGACGAGCACTACAACGTGGCGAAAGAAGTGAAGCGCGTGCTGCAGCGCTACAAGGACCTGCAGGACATCATCGCGATTCTCGGCATCGACGAGCTGCCCGAAGAAGACAAGGTGACCGTCGCCCGCGCGCGCAAGCTGCAGCGATTTCTGTCGCAGCCGTTTTTCGTCGCGTCGCAGTTCACCGGCCGCGAAGGCAAGTACGTTCCGATCGCCGAAACGATTCGCGGCTTCAAGGAAATCATCGAGGGCAAGCACGACGCGCTGCCCGAGCAGGCGTTCTACATGGTGGGCACGATCGACGAGGTCGTCGAGAGCGCCAAGAAGATGGCCGCGGCGTAAATCATGGCAGACGCGATACCCGCGCTCCCGACGCACCTGACGCTCGAGATCGTCACGCCCGATCGGTCTGTCGTGGCCGAGAAGGTGGACGAGGTGGAGATTCCGGGCGCCGAAGGGTATTTCGGCGTGCTGCCCGGGCACACGCCGCTGCTGGCGACGCTGAAGGTCGGCGAGCTGTGGTACCGGAAGGGCAGCGAGAAGTACTATCTCTCGATTGCCTTCGGGTTTGCCGAGGTGCTGCCCGATCGGGTCACCATCCTGGCCGAGCTCGCCGAGCGCCCCGACGAGATCGACGTCGCGCGCGCCGAAGCCGCCAAGCGCCGCGCCGAAGAGCGCATGGCGAAGCCGCGCGGCCGACGTCGACTTCGAGCGGGCGCGCATCGCGCTGATGAAGTCGCTCGTGCGGCTGCAGGTCTCCACGCGAGCCCGCACGCGCGTGTAAACTCGAACACCGCTCAAGTGTTCGAAAACCTCCGACAACTTCCACGTTATCGCGCGCTGATTCAGAGCCTCGTCTCCCGAGAACTGAAGGCCCGGTACCGCGGCTCGGTTCTCGGCTTTTTCTGGTCGTTCATCAACCCGCTGACTGCTGCTGCTGGTCTACACGTTCGTGTTCGCGTACGTGATGCCGCCGGCGAAGTCGAGCAAGATCTCCAATTTCGCGCTGTTCCTGTTTTGCGGGCTGCTGCCGTGGACATGGTTCCGGCGTCGCTGACTCGAGTCGTCCAACATCCTGATTTCCGGCGGCAATCTCATCAAGAAGGTGATGTTCCCGGCGGAGATTCTGCCGATCGTCACGGTGCTGGCGAACCTCGTGCACTTTCTGCTCGGGCCTGCCGATTCTCGTCGCGTTCCTCATCTATTTCGATGCGCCGCTCCAGCTGTCCGAGCTGGCGTGGTTTCCGGTTGTCGTGCTCGTTCAGCTGCTGCTGACGCGTGTCGCTGGCGCTGATTCTGTCGGCGCTGACGGTCCACTTCCGCGACATCAAGGACATTCTCGCGAACGTGATGACGCTGTGGTTCTTCGCGCACGCCCATCATTTACTACTGGGACGACGCACCGCCGACAGATCCGGCGGTTTCTCGACCTGAATCCGTTCACGCACCTCGCGATTTCGTACCAGGAGATTCTGTATTTCCCCGGATGGGCGGACTTCGGTCACTGGAAGTGGCTGCTGGCGCTCGGCGTCGGCTCGTGCGCTGCTGTTCCTCTTCGCGTATTTCCTGTTCGATCGCCTGCGCGATTCGTTCGCCGAGGAAGTGTGACGCATGAACGCGATTGAGCTGACCAACGTCACCAAGGTCTATCGCAAGTATGCGAGGCGCAAGCAGTTCGCGACGCTGAAGAGCGCGCTGCTCTCGGGCAGTCTCATCCAGGATCTGCAACCCGACGAGACCTTCCCCGCACTTCAGGGTGTGTCGTTCAACGTGCCCGCTGGAGGCACATACGCCATCATCGGGCGCAACGGATCGGGCAAGAGCACCGCGCTGAAGCTCGTCGCCGGCATCACGAAGCCGACGACCGGCACCGTGAAGGTGCAGGGCCGCATCTCGGCGCTCATCGAGCTCGGCGCCGGATTCCATCCGGAAATCTCCGGCCGCGAGAACGTCTTCATCAACGGCATCATGCTCGGCCTCACCAAGCGCGAGGTCACGAAGCGCTTCGACGAGATCGTCGAGTTCGCCGAGCTGCAGCAGTTCATCGACGCGCCGGTCAAGACGTACTCGTCGGGCATGTACATGCGGCTCGGCTTTGCGGTGGCGATTCACGTCGATCCGGATGTGCTGCTCGTCGACGAGGTGCTCGCCGTCGGCGATGAAGGCTTCACGCACAAGTGCCTCGACAAATTCGGCGAGTTCAAGCGTCGCGGCAAGACCATCCTGCTCGTGACGCACTCGCTCAATCTGGTCGAGCGTTTCTGCGACGAAGCGCTGTGGCTGGACCACGGGAAGGTGCGCGGGTCTGGCGATCCGAAACGGGTCGTCGGCGCGTACCTGACCGACGTTGGCAAGAGCGAGGAGCGCGAGCTGGCGCGGGCTGAAGCGAAGTCAGAGCAAAGAGCAGAGAGCCAAGAGCCAACGTCCAAGGTCCAGAGTCCAAAGCCCAGGTCGGCTCGGTCGTCGAAGACATGACGCGCGTCGACGAGGGGCGCTGGGGCTCGCGCGAGGTTGAAATCACCGGCGTCACGTTCAAGACGCGCGCAGGGCGAGGTGTCGCACATCTTTCAGTCCGGCGATCCCATGTCGATTCACCTGGGCGTGCGCGCGCATCAGACGATCACCGACTTCGTCTTCGGCATCGGCATCTACAGCGCCGAAGGGGTGAACTGCTACGGCACCAACACGCACCTCGAGGACTTCACGCCGACAGAAGCCCGCGGTGAAGGGGAAGTGACGTTCAACATCGACAGCCTCGATCTCGTCGAAGGCACGTACAAGCTCGACGTCGCCGTCCACAAGCGCGACGGGTACCCGTACGACTATCACCGGCTGCTCTACACATTCCGCGTCAAGTCGCGCAGCAAGGAAGTCGGGATTTACCGGCCCAAACACACCTGGCGGTTCTCGCCCAACATCAGACTCAAAAAAGAGGGGCCGTGCTAGGCTAACCGAGTGCGGCCGCGACGGTTGTGCCGATCGATCGTGATGATTGCGGGCTGTGTGACCATTCTTCACAGTGTCGCGGCCGGTCAGACCGAACCTGCTCCCGCGATTCAGGAGACGCTGAATCGCGTCGCGGCCGATCTTTTCTCGGCGGCGCCACACCCCGCCGAGGCGATCAAGCAGTTGAAAGCGATCCTTGCTGCCGATCCGGGCCTCGCTGAAGGACACATGTTCCTCGGCATCGCCTACGGCGCGCAGGGTTCCCCTGAGTTGATGGGCGAAGCGGTGGCCGAGCTGCGTCAGGCACTGGCCCTGAATCCGTCGCTCACGCTGGCGCGAATGACGCTTGCGCGTGTGTATCTTGATTTGGCTCGTGCGGACCGGGCGCGCGAGGAATTGGCGGTTGCGCTCGGACAAAATCCGGGGCATCCGCAGATTCTGGCGCTGAGCGGCGAAGCCGAGCGACAACTCGGAAATCCGCGCCGTTCACTCGAGTTGAACCGGCAGGCACTGCAAACCGACGCCACGTTCGTGCAGGCCAGATACTATCTGGCCCTCGCGCTGTTGGATTTGCAGCAGCACGCTGAAGCCGTTCGCGAAATGGAGCTGGTCGTGAAGTCGGGCGCGAATCCGGCAGAAGCCTACCTCGGACTCGGCACGGCGTACCTCGACGCCGGACGCGTCGATGACGCACTCACCGCGCTCGGCGAGGCTGCCCGGCTCGATCCGTCCCGGCCAGAGACGCACATCAAGCTCTCGCGCGCCTATCGTTCGAAGGGTCTGCTCGACCGCGCGGTGAAAGAGCTGCAGCTCGCGACGCCGACGGGACCTGCCACGGGCAACGCGCTGTACCACAGCGTCGAATCGGACCTGTACATGGAGGAAGGTTTTGTCAGGATGCAGCAGGGGCGACTCGAAGCGGCCGCCGAATCATTTCAAAGAGTGCTCGACGCCGATGCGAGTCACGAACCGGCGAAGCGGCAGCTTGCCGAGGTCCGGAAGCGCCTGAAGGAGAGAGCTGGTCAGAAGAAACCAGGAGGGCCGTTGTGAGATCCGGGCGCGGGCTGGGTGGCGTGGCGGTCCTGCTCGCAGGGGCTGTCGCGTCTCTGTCAGGCATGCAGACGCAGAAGACGACGCCCGCGATCTTCCTCGACGTGACCGCGAAGTCGGGCATTACGTTCGTGCACGCATCGGGCGCCACTCCAGAGAAATACATGGTCGAGACGTTTGGCTCAGGCGTGGCGTGGATCGACATCGACGCTGACGGCTTCGTCGATTTGTACTTCGTCAACGGCGCTCCTGGTGCATCGAATGCGCTCTACCGCAACAATGGCGACGGCACGTTCAGCGACGTCACACGGCAATCAGGGACAGCGGCAGACGCGAATCGCGCGTACAAAACGGGCGTCGCCGTCGGCGACTATGACAATGATGGATGGCTCGATCTGTATGTCACCGCGCTTGGGCCCAACATCCTGTACCGGAACAATGGGAACGGGACATTCACAGACGTGACCGCCGTCGCAGGTGTAGCCGGAGGCGCCAACGAGTGGAGCACCAGCACCGGCTTTCTCGATTACGACCGTGACGGGAAACTGGACCTGTACGTCGCCAATTACATCGACGCCCGGATGGACGCGAACCCATATTGTGGACTGCGAAAACCAGGGTACCGGATGTACTGTAATCCCACGATTTTCGACGGCGTTGCCGACCGTCTCTTCCGCAACAACGGTGACGGGACGTTCACGGACGTCTCCCTCCGGGCAGGCATCGCGAATCCCGCTGGAAAGGGGCTCGGCGTCGTCTTCTGCGATTTCGATCGCGATGCAGACACCGATATCTACGTGGCCAACGATCTGGTCCGAAACTTCCTGTACCGCAACAACGGCGACGGCACCTTTCTCGACGTCGCGTACGCCGCCGGCGTCGGTTTCGACATGAATGGAAAACCGCAGGCCGGCATGGGTGTCGACTGCGGTGATGTCGATGGAAACGGCTATCCCGAGCTCTTCGTCACGAACTTCTCCGAGGAGCTCAACACGCTGTACGACAACCGCGGCGACGGCCTCTTCGAAGACGTCACGCGGAAGGCAGGCCTCGGTTCGGGCTTTTCTCCTCTCGGGTTCGGCACGAAGATGTACGACCTCGACAACGACGGCGATCTGGACATCCACGTCACCAACGGACATGTGATCGACAACGTGAAGCTCTATCAACCTGCGCTCACCTACGAACAGAAGGATCTGCTGTACGAAAACATCAGCGGCCGATTCACCGATATTTCGGCCCGGAGCGGCGCCGCGCTCCAGGCACGGCGCGTCGGCCGCGGCCTCGCGGTCGCCGACTTCGACAACGACGGCAATCTGGATGTCGTGATTTCGAGCGTCGGGCAGCGCGCCGTCCTGCTGAAGAATCAGGGAGTTCGCAGCGGCAACTGGATTCAGATACGCGCCCAGGGCACGGCGAGCAACAGATTCGGTCTCGGTGCAACCGTGCGGGCGGAGACTGCAGGGAAGACGCAGGTGCGCGAGATTAACAACGTGGCAAGCTACTTGAGCAGCAACGACACGCGGCTGCATCTCGGGCTGGGCGACGCAAAGATCATTCAGCGGCTCGAAATTCTGTGGCCGAGCGGACGGCGCCAGGTGCTGACCGACGTGGCCGCGAACCAGATTCTGGTTGTGAAGGAGCCCGAGGCCCCATGAGGAAGTACTCACGAATGATCCCGGCGCTGCTCGTCATGGGCGTCACGATGGCGACCACTGTTTTTCTCGGCGCGCAGACGGGGGTCCGCTTCGTCCCGGACGAATCTGCAGGACACCGCGTGGCTCCAGCGGCTGCGAGATGCGCAAATCAAGGCGGCTGCGGGCGTTTCAGTGTTCCACGATTTTCAGTTCACGGACCGGTTGACCGAGAGCGGCATCTCGTTCGTGCATCGCATCGTCGAGGACGCCGGAAAGACCTACAAGGCGGTTCACTACGATCATGGAAACGGCATGGCGATCGCCGATGTGGATGGTGATGGCCTCTCACGACATCTACTTTACGAACCAGGTTGGCGGTAATCAGCTCTGGAAGAATGTCGGCGGCGGCAGATTCCAGGACATTACGGCTTCGGCCGGAGTGGCGGTCGCGGGCAAGGTGAGCGTCTCTGCGTCGTTTGCCGACATCAACAACGATGGAGATGCGGACCTGTACGTCACGACGGTCCGCGGCGGCAACATGCTCTTCGAGAACGACGGCAAGGGGCGCTTCCGCGACATTTCCGCGGCGTCTGGCCTCAACTATGTGGGGCACTCATCAGGCGCCGTGTTTTTCGACTACGACCGCGACGGCTTGCTCGACCTGTTCCTCGTCAACGTCGGCCGCTATACGACCGACACGGTCGGCGGCAACGGCTACAAGTATTACGTCGGGGTTCGACGACGCATTCACCGGCCATCTGCAGCCGGAGCGGGCCGAACAGAGCGTGCTGTATCGCAACGCGGGGAAGAGCCGATTCGTCGACGTGTCGAAGCAGACGGGTCTCCTCGACGTCTCCTGGTCAGGCGACGCGAGCGCGCTCGACGTCAACGATGACGGCTGGCTCGATCTGTATGTGCTGAACATGCAGGGGGACAATCAGTATTACGAGAATGCCGGCGGCAAGCGCTTCGTCAGGAAGAGCCGTGATGTCTTCCCACGGACCTCGTGGGGGGCGATGGGCATCAAAGTCTTCGACTTCAATAACGACGGACGCCTGGACATTTTCATCACCGACATGCACTCCGACATGAGCGAGGAGATTGGTCCCGAACGAGAGAAGCAGAAGTCGACGATTCAGTGGCCCGAGGCGTTCCGCGGCGATGGCACGACGAGCATCTGGGGCAACTCGTTCTTCCTCAAGGAAGGTCCAGGGAAGTTTCGCGAAGTGTCCGATGCCATCAACGCGGAGAATTACTGTCCATGGGGACCGAGCGTCGGCGACCTCAATGCGGACGGATACGATGACACGTTCATCGCGTCGGGCATGAACTACCCGTTCCGCTACATGGTGAATGTGGTGAGGCTCAACGACCGCGGCCAGCGGTTCGTCGACGCGGAGTTCGTGCTCGGGATCGAGCCCCGGAAGGCCGGGGTGTCCATGCCGTGGTTCGAGCTCGACGCGTCGGGTCAGGACCGGGCTCATCGCGGATGCGGCGGGGGCGACGGGACGTGTGACTGTATGGGGCGCACGCGGCACGCGCTCGGCTGTCATGTTCGACATCGACCGCGACGGCGATCTCGACATCATCACCAACGAGTTCAATGCCGCACCGATGGTGCTCGTCAGCAACCTGTCCGAGAAAACGCGGGTGCGCTACCTCGAGGTGAAGCTCACCGGGACCGCGTCGAATCGCGATGGGCTGGGCGCCGTGGTCAAGGTCACCGCCGGCGGATCGACGTATACGAAAGTCATGGACGGCAACTCCGGATATCTGTCGCACAGTCTGCTGCCGCTCTACTTCGGGCTCGGCGCCGCAGAAACAGTCGACAAAATCGACGTGCTGTGGCCGTCCGGGAAAACACAGACCGTTCAATCAGCGATCAAAATGAATGCGTTGATTACCGTGCGGGAGCAGTAGGGGCGCTGACCGGCCGATATCCCACTTTCGTGTACTGAGGCGCCTGCGGAGAGAAGTGCGCGTCAAAACGCGGATCGGGCGCATCGAAGGTGTTCACCTTCCGATCGATGGTGCCCCTGAGATCGTTCACATCGCCGTGAATGAACGATCCACGCACGCCGGCACCATCAGTAATGTCGAGCTCATACCGCGCGCCAGGTGAGATGCCGCCTCCGAGGGTGTTCTTCCAGAAGATCGTATCGACGTAGGTACTCCCTGTTCCGTTGTCATCCACGCCGTTCCAGTTGCCCGTGAACGTGCTCCTGCTGACCGTTGCGCGAGATCCTTCAAACACCGTCATCGCGCCTGAGCCATGCTCCGGATGATATTCGCCCCCGCTCATCATGCCGATGTAGTCGACGCCCAGGTTCGATACATTCCCCACGAACAGGCAGTTTTCAATGTCTGCCCGGCTGCCGTGCAGAAGATCCAGGGCTGATCCTGTTATTTGCGTGCGGTTGTTGCGGAAGATGCAGTTTCGAAAGAGCGCCGAATTCTGTACCTGGCCGAGGTGCTCAACAGACACGCCGCCCCCGCAGGGGCTCGTATAGTTCCCGTGGACCTCGACATGGTCAATCGCGGGATACGATCGCGCATAAATTTTGATGCCGCCGCCGTCTGCATAAAAGAACGGCGTTTTCCGAATTTCGTCTGACTCGATCGGCGACTTTTCCCCGGACCCGGTCGTGAAGTTATTGGCGCCTGAGATTTTGAAACCCCGCAGGACGGTTTTCCGTGACACCCCGTCCCCGAAGTACACTACGTGGTTCACAACGGCGGGATAACTGGGAGCGTGGGCATCGGCAACGTTCGGATTGCTCGCGGTGAGGGTGACGTCTCCGACAGCCTGCAGCGTGATGCCATCATGCCGGGCGTTGAACCAGATCAGCGCTTGTCCTCTGGCGGGTGGACGGTACGTTCCCGCATGGACGTAGACGGTCTTGTTGACGGGATCTCGCGCAGCCGCTTCCAATGCATCCTGGATCCGGCCTTTGGGATAGACATGGTAACTGGCTGTTTTCGCATCGAAGCTGACGCCGTTGTCGATGCCGGTTGTCTCCTGACGAGCGAATCCGCGCACCGGTACCGCGCACGCGGCAAGCAGAAACTGGAGGAAGGCGCGACGATGATCGTTTCGGGTATTCATGGGAACCGACAATCCTAGGCTGAGTGACGTTAATTTAGCATACGCCGTCATGCGCAAGGTCTTATCGCTCGCGGAAGCCGTGGCCTTCGTGGAACATCTGCGTCACACGGGCAGAGAAGTCGTGTTTACCAACGGCGTGTTCGATCTGCTGCATCCGGGCCACGTGCGCTACCTGCAGGATGCCCGGCGCGAAGGGGATGCGCTGGTCGTCGGGGTGAACTCGGATCGGTCGGTGCGCACGATCAAAGGACCGGCGCGCCCTCTCAACCCGGAATACGAGCGCGCCGAAGTGCTCGCGGCTCTCGCGTGTGTCGACGCGGTCGTGGTATTCGATGAAGACACGCCACAGGAGATCATCAGCCGCCTTCAGCCCGATGTGCTCGTCAAGGGCGCCGATTGGGCGGCCGACGCCATCGTCGGCCGCGAAACCGTCGAAGCGCGCGGCGGCCGGGTCGTCCGCATCGCACTCGCGGAGGGCTATTCCACGTCTGCGATAATCAGGAAGATACGAGATACGTAGGGCGGGTTTGCCGACTACCACTTCGCTCAATCTCCAATCGCTTCTCAAGACCGCCGCGGCCCGGACGGGAATGGATTCGTCCGCATCGCACGTTCGCGGTCTCTCTTCATCGGCGCAGGCGCTGTATGTCGCCGTTCAGTCGAGCCATCGCAAGAGCGCCGTGTCTGTCGTCGTGGTGCCTGGTGACGAAGACGTCGATCGATTCTGCATAGACACGCAGATTTTTCATGGCCGCGCTCGAAGGCGCGTCCGCTTCGGCGCTCGGAGCAGGCCGTCAAGCCGTTCCCCTCGCTTCAGATCGATCCGTACAGAAATATCGCGCCCCATTTCGGTGTCGCATCGGCGCGCGCGGCGGCGCTGCACGCCATTGCGAATGGGACGGCGAAGGTCGTCGTCGCCTCAGCCTCCGCGCTCTTATCCCGGCTGAGCGCCCCCGGCAATCTCGAGGCTGCCGCGATCGAGCTGAAGAACGGGATGGATCTCGATCCAGTTGTGTTGGGGGATCTTCTGACCGACGCCGGATTCACGCGCGAAGATCCGGTCGATGAGCACGGCGAGTTCTGTGTTCGTGGCGGCATCGTGGACTATTTTCCGGCCGGCGCCGACAATCCGATTCGCGTCGAGTTCGTCGGCGAAACCGTCGAGTCGATTCGCCGGTACGACCCATCGACTCAGCGCTCGATCGAAACACTCGATCAGGCTGCCGTCGTTCCGCTGACCGAGAAGTCGGGCACGGCGACCTTCTTCGACTATCTGCCCGGCGATCGCGACCTGTCCTTCATCCTGATTGAAGAAGAGGACGCGGCCGCTCAGGCCAACAAGCTCGTCGGGCAGACGCAGGCGAGCTTTGAACAGGCCAAAGCCGAAAACCCGACCGCGCCGGAGCCGGATGAGCTGCTGATGTCGTGGGCCGAGGTTGCCGAGCGGTTGGCGAATGCCACGCGCGTGGATCAGTTGGCGATCGGGGATGCCGCCTGCACCCCACGAACCCCACTCACGCGCCCTGTCTTAGACATCGCGTGTCAGCCCGCGGTCGAATTCCGCGGCCGCATCCAGGAGTGGATCGCCGAGGTCAAGCGCATGCGTGAGCGCGGCGACACCGTGTTGTTCGTCGCAGGCACCGAAGGGCGGGCGGAGCGTACCGCCGAGCTGCTCACCGAGTACGGTCTCCGCGGCGTCCTCATCGATCGCACGGACGAGCTGCTCAACGTCGCCGTGCACATCGCCGTCGGGCAATTGTCGAAAGGCTTCCGGCTGCCTGGCGCCGAGCTGCAGGTTATTGCCGAGCCTGACGTCTTCGAAGAAGAGCGCACCAAGGTCGAGCGCAAGGGAGACCGGCATCGTTCCATTGCGAAGACCTTCCTCTCGGACCTGCGAGATCTGAAGATCGAAGACCTTGTCGTGCACGTCGATCATGGCATCGGACGGTTCGTCGGGCTCAAACAGATTGGCGTCGGCGACTCCATGCAGGAATTCATGGAGCTGCGCTATTTCGGCGAAGACAAGCTGTTCGTGCCGGTCGAGCGCCTCGACCTCGTCCAGAAATACAGCGGAACTGCGAAGCCGGCGCTCGACAAGCTCGGCGGCACTACGTGGGAACGCACCAAGACGCGCGTCAAGAAGGCCATGCGCGACATGGCCGAAGAGCTGCTCAAGCTGTACGCCGCGCGCAAGGCTGTGCCGGGCCACGCGTTCAGCCCCGATTCGCACTGGCAGCGCGAGTTCGACGATGCCTTCGAGTGGGATCTCACAGTCGACCAGCAGAATGCGATCGACGACATCCGGCGCGACATGGAATCGCCGACACCGATGGATCGCCTTCTGTGCGGCGACGTCGGCTACGGCAAGACCGAGGTCGCGATGCGGGCGGCGTTCAAGGCGGTGATGGACGGGAAGCAGGTCGCGTTTCTCGCGCCGACGACCGTGCTGGCGTTTCAGCACCAGAAGACGCTGACCGAGCGGTTCGCAGGATTTCCGGTAACCATCGACATGGTCAGCCGGTTCCGGAGCAAAGCGGAACAGGATCAGATCATCAAGGACGTCGGCCTCGGCAAGATCGACGTCATCGTCGGCACGCATCGGCTGCTGTCGAGAGATTTTCAGTTCAAGGATCTCGGGCTGCTCGTGGTCGACGAAGAGCAGCGCTTCGGCGTGTCGCACAAGGAACGCATCAAGCAGATGCGGCGCAAGGTCGATGTGCTGACGATGAGCGCGACGCCCATACCGCGGACGCTGAACATGTCGCTCGTGGGCATCCGCGACATGTCGATTATCGAGACCCCGCCGAAAGATCGCCTCTCGATTCAGACGAACGTCGTCAAGTTCGATGCGCAGGTCATCGCCCGCGCCATCAGGCACGAGCTCGAGCGTGGCGGCCAGGTCTACTTCGTGCACAACCGGGTCGAGTCGATATTCTCGATCGGCGATCTCGTGAAACGGCTCGTGCCGGAAGCGCGCGTCGTCGTGGCGCACGGGCAACAGGCCGAGGACGAGCTCGAGCGGGCGATGCTCGACTTCATCAGCAAGAAGTACGACGTGCTGCTGGCGACGACGATTATCGAGAACGGGCTCGATATTCCCAACGTCAACACCATCCTCATCAATCGCGCCGATCGCTACGGCCTGTCGCAGCTGTATCAGCTGCGCGGCCGGGTCGGCCGTTCGGACCGTCCGGCGTATGCGTATCTGCTGATTCCACCGGACGAGACGTTGTCGTCGGTCGCGAAGAAGCGGCTCGCCGCGATTCGCGAGTTCAGCGATCTCGGCAGCGGATTCCGCGTCGCGGCGCTCGACCTCGAGATTCGCGGCGCCGGCAATCTGCTCGGCGGCGAACAGAGCGGCCACATCGAGACCATCGGGTTCGAGATGTACATGAAGCTGCTCGAGCAGGCGGTCCGCGAGCTCAAGGGCGAGGAGCTCATTGATGACGTGCGCGCGGTCGTCAATCTGCGCGTCGATTTGAAGATCGATCCGTCGTATGTGCCGGAGATGAACCAGCGCCTGATGATCTACCGCAAGATCGCCGACGCGCGCACCGACGATGAGCTCGATCAGATTCTCATCGAGCTGCGCGATCGCTACGGACCGCTGCCCGAGACCGTCGAGCACCTCGAGCAGTACGGGCGCATCCGCATCATGGCCGACAGGCTCGGGATTGAGGCCATCGACCGCGAAGGGCAGGCGGTTGTCATCAAGATGAGGCCGGATAGCGACGGCCGGCGTCTGAATGTAGAGCGCCTGCTCAGGGTCGTGAGCGACAGGCCCGACACGACGCTGGTGCCGCCGGCGACCATAAAGTTGGATTTGAAGGCCGCGGCGGGCCCAATAGGACCCGCTCTAGCAGCGCCGACCACCAGCGTACGTAGGCCGGGTCCTATCGGACCCGGCACGCTTGGCACCAAGGCCAAGGCACGGCAAAGCAGCGGCGCCAGCTGGTGGACGGCCCGCGCGACGGCCGGCGAGGTGACAGCGGGCTTTACCAAGGAAGAGATACTGAAGCCGCCCAAGGAAGATCCGAGCGCACCGGGCGGCGTGTTCACGAGAGTGCGCGGTTTGTTGGCCGAACTGGCCGGACTACAATAGATGTTTATGAAGAAATCGCTGATTGCCACGCTGCATCGTCGCTGCCCTCGGAACCGCCGCGCTCTCGGCCGAGATCCTCGAGCAGGTGCTCGTGAAGGTGAACGGCGAAATCATCACACAGACCGAGTTCCATAAGATTCAGCTCGCGGCGCTTCGCGAGCTGCAGAACCAGCCCGATCCGAGCCGCCTGTCCGATGCCGAGCTCGCGAAGATCCTTGCCCAGGTCACCCCGCAGGCCATCGTCACGGTGATCGACGAGATGCTGCTGATGCAGCGCGCGAAAGAGATGTCGCTGGCCGTCAGCGACGCGCAGTTCGCACAGGTGCTCGACTCGATCAGGAAGGACAACAAGATCGAGACCGAGGCCGCGTTCGAAGCCGCGCTGAAGAGCGAAGGGATGACGCTTGCGCAGCTGAAGCAGATGCTCAGCAAGCGGATTCTCATCGGGCAGGTTCAGCAGCGCGAAATCGGCGGTCGCGTCGACGTGACCGAGGCCGAAGAGCGCGCGTACTACGACTCGCATCTGGAGGAGTTCGCATCGACGCCGAGCGTCACGCTGCGCGAGATTCAGGTGAACGCAACGCCCGATCCGGTTAAGAAGGTCGCGAGTGTCGGCGCGCTCGACGAAGCGCGCGAGAAGGCCGCCGCCATCAGGGAGCGCATCGTCAAGGGAGAGGCGTTCGAGAAGGTCGCGGCCGAGGCGTCGGATTCTCCATCGAAGGCCAACGGCGGGCTCATCGGCCCGATCTCGCGCGATGAGATGAACGAAGAGCTGCTGAAGATGCTCTCGAAGATGAAGGTGGGTGACCTCACGCCGGTCGTGAATACTGCGACCGGCGCGCAGTTTTTCAAGCTCGAGTCGTCGATCGAATCGACGACCCTTCCGTTCGAAGCGGCTCGCGCGCGGATTGCCGACAGGATTAGCGGCGAAAAGATCGGCGTCGAGTTCAAGAAGTACATGGCGCGGCTGCGCTCGCAGGCCATCATCGAATGGAAGAACGAAGATCTCAAAAAGGCCTGGGAGATCGGCATCGCGGCAGAGCCGACGTTCTAGATCCGTAGATCTCTAGATCAGTAGATGTCTCTGTCTCCCGCGTGGTACGCCATCTGGACGCGGTCGCGTCACGAGCAGGTCGTGCGCGAGCAAATCGAGCGCAAGCAGTTCGACGCGTTTCTCCCCACCATCACCCGCTGGAGCCGCTGGAAAGATCGCAAGAAGAAGGTCGACTGGCCGCTCTTTCCAGGCTACTGCTTCGCGCGCTTCAAGGAAGAAGAAGCGCTCGCGATTCTGAAATGCACCGGGGTCGTCAACATCGTCTCGGTCGAGGGAAGGCCGGCGCCGATTCCCGACCACGAGATCGACGGCATCCGGCAGCTGCTCGAAAGCGATCTGCAATACGACCCGTGTCCGCTCATTCGCGAGGGGATGATGGTCGAAGTCACGCACGGCGCGCTCAAAGGCGTGGTGGGACGCCTCATCCGCAAGGGGGCGCACGCGCGCCTCATCCTGTCGGTCGACCTCATCGGACAGGGCGTGAGCGTCGAGGTCGACGCCGCCGACGTGAAACCCTACTAGCCTGTAGCTGGTAGCCGGTAGCTTGTAGCCAAACACCGTTTGGCCTTCCTTCTGCACGTCTTTATTAGGGATTCGTGTTTTTCCCGAAGGAGAACACCATGCAAACCAAATGGCTTGGAATACTGGCAGTTGGCGCACTCCTGGGAAGTTACAACCCGACGGTCTCGGCAGCGCCACCCGACATGCATGACGTCCCGCTGACGCTCTCTGGCTGCGTCGTTGCCGGCGAAGCAAAAGACAGTTACCTCCTGACGAACGTCGTCGTCGACGGCACGACCTTGGCGCCCGCGAATGCGTTCTATCGCTTCAACACGACGAAGGGCTTGAAAGAGCAGGTGGGACGCCGCGTCGAAGTGAAGGGAAAGGCCGACCTCGATGATGTTGACAACGGCAAAGTGAAGGTGAGAACCGACGACGGCCAGGTGACGACGGAAGTGACGTCGGAGCGCCGTACGGTGAAGACCAAGGGCGCGGGGTTCGGCTCGCTCGGTGCGTTGAAACTGGATGCGGAGATCGCCACCTACAAGTTCAACGTCGATTCGGTGAAGCGGTTGGAAGGCAATTGCGCCAGCGCGGCGGTCGCGCAGTAGGGCGGGTCTAGCGTACGTAGGGCGGGTCTTGTTCTTCAGACCCGCCTACCTAAAACACGCGTTCGCAGACACCGCGAGGTCCGGCAGCACCCGCGACCGGATCGTCGCCTCGCCTGTGAACGATTCGCTGGAATCACGCTCGCAATCAAACACGTCGATCCTGTATTCAAGCGGATAGACAAACCAGCACTCACGAACACCATACCTGCGATACCAGGCAAGCTTGAGCGTCCTGTCGCGATGCTGTGTGGCAGGCGACGCCACCTCGGCCACTAAATCGGGTGCGCCCCATACGTGGCTCCGAATGATCGATCGCCGCTCGTTCGAAATGAACATGAGGTCTGGTTGGACGATAAGAGCCGCCTCTTCATCGAGCACGACGTCCATGGGCGAAAGACAGATTTCGCCGAGCTGCCGCTCGTGGACATGATTTCGAAGCACGAGAAATAGCTGACCAACCGTCAACTGATGGCCGTACGTCGGGGTTGGCGGCTCCCGTAGTACGCCGAACGCGAGCTCCCGCGGCCGATTTGTTTCAGGCATCCTGAAGTACTCGCCAAGAGTCAGTCGCTTCTCCATGACGACGACGATGCCATCGTCTCCGCTCGGAAGGCAAGGAAAACGTCATGCCAGCTATACTGATGCGGTGAGTTTGAAGATAGGGAAGCAGGAGCTGTCATCCCCATTTGTCATAGCGCCGATGGCGGGCATGACGGACACCGCGTTTCGCCGTCTCGTCAAGCGGCACGGCGGCTGCGGGCTGGTCGTCACCGAAATGGTCAGCTCCGAGGGGCTCGTGCGCGGCATCGATCGCACGCTGGAGTTCGCCGAGTACACCGAAGAAGAGCGTCCGGTGTCGATTCAGATATTCGGCGGCGATCCCGAAAAGATGGCCGACGCCGCGCAAATCGTCGAGGGCCTTGGGGCGGACATCGTCGATGTGAACATGGGCTGTCCGGTGCCGAAGATTGCGAAGCACAACGCCGGTTGCAGCCTGATGCGCGAGCCCGAGCACGCTGCGTCGGTGATTGCCGCGATGACCAGGCGCGTGAAGATTCCCGTCACGGTGAAGATGCGCGCCGGGTGGAACGACGAGTCCATCAATGCACCCGAGCTGGCCAGGCGCGTGGAAGCGGCGGGCGCGTCCGCGGTCGCCGTGCACGGCCGCACCGCGGCGCAGTCGTACTCAGGGCATTCCGATTGGAATCTCATCGATCGCGTTGCCGAGTCGGTCACGATTCCGGTGCTCGGTTCCGGAGACTGCATCGAACCCGAGGACATCCTCGCGCGGATGGGCACCGGTGTCAGCGGCGTGCTGGTCGGGCGCGGCGTTCTCCGGAATCCATGGATTCTGGCGCAGGCGTCCGATCTCGCGGCGGGCCGGGCCGCGCGCGAAGTGACGCTTGAGGATCGCGGGAAGTTTCTTCTCGAGTATATGGATCTGCTGCTATCCGAAGACGCTAGCGAACCGACGGGATTCAGACATCGTGCTGGGCAGGCCCAGGCCCAATCGCGTCACGAACGATGGGTCGTCAACAAACTGCGCGCGCTCATGTCGTGGTATTCGAAAGGGCTTCACAACGGCGGGCATTTGAGAACGTCGATCAACTTCGCGGGCTCAATCTCTGAGGCGCGCGACATCATTGGTCAATTCTTCACCACCGATGTCCCTGTCGGCCGCTAGTGTCATTTCTGTAACAACAGATTCCTTATTGACACACCTCAGGATTTGTATACGATCCCTGTAATTCCAAATCCCGTCAGTGTGACTGACAGGGCGAAGCTAACCAGTCAATCTATTGGCCTTCCGACCTAAAGAATCGCTCCTTGTAAGCTGCGTGGCAGCTGTGGCTGGCGTGGCAGCCTCGGGTGGGTGCAGCGGCCCGCCTCAGGAGCAGCACGTTCAGCCGACCTACGACAAGACCACGGGCAAATTAAGTCAATTGACCGTAGATGTGGCTAAGGACGGTAAACCAAACATAACCAGTTACATGGATGGAACGAAGTTCCTTCGTATAGAGATAGACGCGAACGAAGACGGTAAAATCGATCGGTGGGAATACTACGGGACCGACCAGAAGCTCGAACGGGTCGGCTTTTCTAGGTCTGATGACGGAAAGCCTGATGCTTGGGCTTTTCAAGCACCCGACGGCTCCGTAGCTCGAATCGAAGTGTCGACCAGGCGCGACGGCAAAGTGAATCGCACCGAGTTCTACGAGAAGGGTGCGCTTGCGCGAGCCGAGGAAGATACCGATGCTGACGGCCGCGTCGACAAGTGGGAGCAGTATGAATCCGGCGCGCTCGTCAGCGTGTCGTTCGATACCACCAAGTCCGGCAAGCCCACCACCACGATCGACTACAGCAAAGAGTGAATAAGGTACAGCAGAAAGTAAC
Organism: Vicinamibacterales bacterium; assembly: GCA_963730445.1. Taxonomy (GTDB): domain Bacteria; phylum Acidobacteriota; class Vicinamibacteria; order Vicinamibacterales; family JAMQPK01; genus JAMQPK01. The sequence continues at coordinate 257,866 of CAVSRX010000001.1, forward strand.
TCATGAATACTCAAGCACGCACCGTTGACGCCGGCGAGCGTCTCATCACGGCGTCCGCCGCGATGCGATACGTCATGCAGGAGATTGCGCGCGCGGCCGAGCAATCGGTGCACGTGCTGCTGAGCGGCGAGCGCGGCACCGGGCGCGAGACGCTCGCGCGGGCGATCCACGCGCGCGGCCGGAACAGTCAGGGGCCGTTTGTCGTTATCGACTGCGCGAAGTACTCGGCACAGGCTCTCGAAGAGCACCTCTTCTCGACCAGCGGCAACAACGGCTCGACCGAGCGCCGCTCGGCCGAGCGCGTGCGACGCACGGCGCAGCTCTTTTTGTCGAAAGGCGGCACGCTGTACCTGCAGAACATCGTCGATTTGCCTGCGAGATTGCAGACCCGGCTGCTGCGCGTACTGCGCGACGGCGAGGTCGTGATCACGGACGAGGGGACGCGCGTCGTGCTCGACCATCGCGTCATCACGGCGGGCGATGCGTCGTTCGACGCCGCGGTCGAGGACGGCCGGATGCTGCCGGACCTGTACAAGCGGCTCTGCGGCATGCGCGTCGACGTGCCGGCGCTGCGCCAGCGCCGCGAGGATATCCCCGAACTGGCCGTGCACCTGCTGAACCTGCTCTGCGCCCGCGAGAATCTTCCGGCCAAGCAGCTGAGCGATGCGGCGAAGAGCATGCTTGCCGCGCTGCCGTGGCGCGGCAACGGCGAAGAGCTGCGGCGTCTGCTCGAGGTGCTGATCATGCGCGCGTCCGCGGCGACCATCAGTCTCGACGATGTGCTGGCGAACGTGCGGCTCGACGGCCAGGCAACGTGGTTCGCCGTGGGCGGATCGTTGCGCGAAGCGCGGGCGCGTTTCGAGGCGGAGTACATCGCCGCAGTTGTCGCCCATCACCACGGGCGTATCCCCGAGGCCGCGAAAAGCCTGGGCATCCAGCGCAGCAACCTTTATAGGAAGATGCGGCGCCTCAACGTGCGGCCGAAGGCGCCGGCGTAACCGATCAATCGACCGTCATGTATTTTCGAGCGTCGTTGAAGTAGGAAGATGTCGCCGGCACATTCGAATAGGCCGCGCGCGCTTTGGCGGGATTCTGAAGGCGCCGGCGATAAATCTCACCCGATCGGAACCACGCCTCGTCCGCTTTCTTCGGGTGGACTTTTGCGCGCTGCGCGTAGGTGTCGGCGGCGAGCTGGTATTGCTTCTGTTTTTCGTAGAGGCGCGCCAGACGCGTCATCGAGAGCTCGTGCACGGCGCTTTGCGGATAGGCGTCCGCGATGGAGCGATAGCTGACGAGTGCAGACAACCCCAGACTTTCCTCAATCTCTGCTTTTGTGAAAAGCGCGCGCGCGGCCCACGCGCTTTTCGGGTACTGACCCGCCAGGTCGGCCAACATCCGTCGAGCCTCGAGCTCCCTGTCGCTCCGATTCGATTTGAGCGTCATCTGCGCCATCTTGTACAGCGCTTCGGCCGCGCCAGGGTTCCCCTTGAAACGATCCGCAATCTCGAGATACGTCGCCATGGCGTCGTTCGGGCGCCGCTGCTGTTCGTGGATCGCGCCGATCAGAAAGTAGCCTGCAAGCGCCTCGTTCGTGCCGGGATGATCATTAACGAGCTCTCCGAGCTTCGCGGAGGCTTGAGCGTGCAAGCCCGCATCCCTCATCGTGCGGGCAATGCGGAGGTCCTGGGCCGCCGAGGGGCGCGGTGGCGGTTTCGCGGGCGCCGGTGGCGTGACGGCGGCAGCGGCAGCGGCAGCAGATTCGGTAGCGGCGTCCGCCTTCGCGGCTGCCCGGCTACGGCGAGACGGGAGCGGTGCGACGTCCGCCTCCGCGCCTGCGCCGCTACGGCGAGACAGGCTGCTCGTCGTGCTCGGAGCAGCATCCGGCTTCGTCGTGACAGGCTCCGGCGGAACACTCCTCTGCGCCTCGGGCATCGGGGCGCGGCCCCGATTGAACGTCGCGACGCCTGCCGTGATGAACCCCGCCGCGATCGCAATGCCCGCGGCATAGCGCGCAACCTCCCGCCTGACCCCCTGCTCGCGCGCCGGCCCGGCCGCCGCGAGATGGGCGGACGATCCACCGACCAATTCGAGATCGCGCTTGAGCCGTTGCAAATCGGCGCGAAGATCGGACGCCGTCTGATATCGCAGCTCGCGATTCTTTTCGAGCGCCTTGAGGATGATGCGGCTCAATTCCTCGGGCACCGCGGGGTTCACGAGCCGGGGCGAGGGCGCTGGGTCGCGCAGCAAGGACGACTGGATCTGAGCAAGCGTCCCTCCGGAAAACGCTCGACGTCCGGTCGCCATTTCATACAGCACGATGCCGAGCGAGAACAGGTCGGAGCGCCCATCAATCTTTCCGCGGTTGATCTGCTCCGGCGACATGTACGGCGCGGTGCCCGGGGTACCCGTCGTACCTGGGCCCCACGCGTCGGTCGTAGGCTCTGCGGTGGTACGGCGTGCCGGCGTCAGTTCCGCGAGACCGAAGTCGAGAATCTTCGCCTGGCCGCGATGCGTCACGAAGATGTTTGCTGGTTTCAAATCGCGATGCACCACGCCGCCGGCATGCGCCGCGTCGAGCGCATCGCTGACCTGGATGCCGATCGACAGAAGATCCTCGAGCTCGACCGGTTTGCCTGAGATGAGCTGGCTGAGGACCTGGCCTTCAAACAGTTCCATCACGATGAACTGCGAGTGTTCGTGCTCTCCGATTTCGTAGACGGCGCAGATATTCGGGTGGTTCAGACTCGACGCCATTCTCGCTTCGTGCCGGAACCTCAACACCGCAGAACTGTCGGCCGCCAGCTCCGGCGCCAGGAACTTCAACGCGACGCCTCGTCCGAGCGACAGATCCTCGGCCTTGTACACCACCCCGGTGGCGCCGTCGCCGATGCGCTCGAGGACTCGGTAGTGAGAAACCGTCTTACCTGTCATAGAGGCTGCCTAGACAGTATCGTCAGATGTGCGCCTTTCCTGCACGAGGAGGCGGCGTATGTCTTGTGCGGGTGTTGTGAAGGAAAGCAGGAACAGCTTAGGAGTCCGCCCTCACCTTGTCGGCGAAGAAGGTCGTGAGATCGTCGAGGCTGACCGGCTTCAGAAGAAAGCGGGCGCCGATCTGCGCCGCCTCGTTGCGGATGACCACGTCGTCATGGCCGGAGACCACGAGGAGTGCGCCGTCGGGCGAAATCGAGCGGTAGAAAATCGCGAGCTGACGACGCGACCATTTGGTGAGCGGCGTCGAAAGAGCAACGCGAGTTGCAAGCCGTTGTACTCGCCCACGGTAACGGCGTTGCCATCTGCACTCAGCGCCGCTTCATAGAACCGCGCGACATCCGGATGGTCTTCGAGGATAAGGATCTTTCCCGGTGTCATTGGGATAGCGCCAAGAAAAACAATCGCCAGAATCAAATGTCGGCGGAATAAGGTACTCGCTAAGACGCGGTGGGTAATTATGGTCACTTCTAGCGGCGCTGCCGGAAATGATTACACTGTGCGGCGGATGCCTAGGCGTACGGCGACGACAAGCTGTCGGCTTTACGCCGACTTTTTTGAATAAGACCGGTCAGGATGCGTCGAGTTCGAGTCGAAACCCAAGCTGCATGTCGCTACGATGCGAGACGTCCTCATCGTGACGATGATGCTCCGGGACGACGATATGGATGGTGTTCAGCCGGTAGAAAAGTGCGGCGTTGAAGCGGCCGGCGATGACTTCGTTGTGAAGAGCGCGGCTGGACGCGGCGATGATACGCACGTCAGTCGTGAGATCGGGGCGTGACGCTCCGCGCCGGACTTCGCCAGTCTCGACAAATGTCAGCAACGCCTCCTGCAGGCGCGAGTCGAGGTCGCCGATCTCGTCAATGAACAGCGTTCCCCGATTCGCTCGCTCGAGCCATCCGATCGTGTCGCGGTGGGCACCGATACTCTGGCCGTCGCTCCGACCGAAAAATAGGGAGCCTAAGAGATCGCTGCGCACGCCCGCGCACGTCATCGGGACGAACGGACCCACGCAGCGCGCACTCTGTTCATGGATGCGCCGGGCAATGAGTTCTTTTCTGATCGTCGCGCTCCCGCTGATGAGAACTCTGGCGTTTGAGCCAGCGGCACGATCGATCTCCTCGAGAATCTCGGCGATCGCGATCGTTGAACTCCCAGCAAGGTTGCGTTCGAGTTTTTGCATATAAAGTCTACCGGTGAGCTGAGTACCTTAGTTCGGTACTGTACAAGTGTCAAGAACCTTACTCGCGGCACGCACAGGATTAACCGTTGAAAACAAAGGAACAAATGCACTTTCAGGCAGGGAATGACCCTTCTCCCGCAGTTCGTGTGCAAGGAACGTCTGAGTTATGTCTGAGGCAGGAAGGACTTTCGTTAGGAGGGTCGGACCGGCGAAAAGAGATTTCGCAGCTGGGCGAGGCTGATCGGCTTCACGAGAAAGTCTGCACGAAGCGCGGCAACTTCGTTCCTGATAACCTGATCATCGTGGCCGGTGACGACCACCACTTTGCCGTCCGGACACTTCTCGCGGAAAAGCAGCACGAGCTGCAATCCATTGTATTGGCGCACGCGAATGTCGGTCAGCAATGCGTCGGGACATCGACCTTTCAGGCACTCGCGGGCCTCTTCGAACCCTATGCAGACAGTGACCTCGTGGCCGTCATTGCGAAGCGCTTCGGCATACGCATTTGCCACGAAAGCCTCGTCTTCTAGAATCAGAATTGACATATTCCTCACTGCGCGGTCGCAGTAAAATTAGCAATGAATATGCCGTTCGGTTCAGCGCTGGTTTGTCTGCCGACGACGTCCATGAGCGTTTAACGAACATTGCTGCACGGCGCGGTCATGCACACCCGCCCGTTGTCTGCTTTTTCAATGATTATTATCCTCACCGCGGCACTCAGTCAGCGAGCAGAGTCTCACGAAGCTGAGTACGCACTCGCAGGTTCCAGCTGGTCCCATTTTAGGCGGCCGGATCCATCCCTACGGCGCCGATGGTCCGAGCTTGTTGCGCCTCGGCCAGCGCCTCGAGCAGCGGCTCAGTCTGGGCGAACGAGATGCATGCATCAGTGATGCTCTGCCCGTAGACGGCGCGCTGGCCGATGACGTAATCCTGTCGCCCTTCGAGCAAATGGCTCTCGAGCATCACGCCAAAGATATGGCGCGAACCCGATGCAACTTGGTCGCAGACTGATCTGGCGATGTCTCCCTGGCGGCCGTGCTGCTTCAGACTGTTTCCGTGTGAACAGTCGACCATGAGCGTTTCCTTTAAACCCTTCATCGCGAGGTCGCGGCTCACCTTACGTAGCGCTCAATGGTTGGCTCCAGGTGAGAGGGCCCGGGGATGCCGGTGGGTGCGGGTTAGACAGGAGCCGAAGCCAAAGCGGCCGCCGGACATTTAGTCGTTAGTCGACAGTCACGTCCTTGACCTCATAGTCGTACGCCAGGGCCGCATCCTGCAACTTATAAAACAATTCGCCGAGCTCGCGGTGCTTCGAATGCTGCAGATATGCCTGCAGGCCGGCGAGGTCGTCGAACTCGATGACGGCGGCAAACGGATAATCCTCCGGCATCAGCTTCTCGTAGGCAGCGCCGTGCATGACACGTTCGCCCACATGAAAACGCCGCACGGTCGGAATCTCCTGCGCGGCCGCCTTCAATGCCGCAAACATCGCCGCTCGATCTGATTCAGAGATTTCCGGCTTTGGGCGGAACAGAACGATGTGCAAGAACATCAGTCGTCGATGGCTCCAGCCGCTTCAGTTTTTCCACCAGCGTCGTCCGCTTCAGGTTGAGCAGCTTCGACGCCTGCCCTTTGTTCCCACGAGTCTTCTCGAGCGCGCGGCGGATCAGGTCGTGCTCGATTCGGTTGATGTAGCGGTCGAAATCGATTCCGCCTTCGGGAAGATTCACGTCGGGCGCGGCCGCGGCATGTGACGCCTGCTGAATGTCGGGCGTCAGGTCCGACGTCTCAATCTGCGTGCGCCCGCCGCTCAACGCGACAGCGCGCTCGATCGCATTCTCGAGCTGCCGAACGTTTCCAGGCCACGGGTACGCCATGAGGCATCGCATCGCCTGCTGGGACATGGAGAGAGGCTTCGCCTCAGGGATTCGGGATTCGGGATTGGGGATTCGGGAAGAGTCCTGCACCGCGAACTTTTTCAGAAAATGCTGGACCAGGAGTGGGATGTCCTCTTTGCGCTCGCGCAAGGGCGGCAGATGGATCGGGATGATATTCAGCCGATAGAACAGATCTTCGCGGAACGTGCCCTCGGCCACCATCTTCTGCAAGTCGCTGTTCGTCGCGGCGACGACGCGTACATCAACCTTGGTGGTGTGCGTGTCGCCGATGCGCTCGAACTCGCGCTCCTGCAGCACGCGCAGCAGCTTCATCTGCATGCCGGGGCTCATCGTCCCGACTTCGTCCATGAACAAGGTGCCCTTGTGCGCCTGCTCGAGACGTCCCTGCCGCGTGCCGATCGCGCCGGTAAACGCGCCGCGGACATGACCGAACAGCTCGGCCTCGAGCAGCGTCTCTGGAATCGCGCCGCAGTTGAGCGCGACGAACCGCTGCGCGCGGCGAGGGCTGTTGTGATGAATCGCGCGCGCGACGACTTCTTTGCCGGTGCCGGTTTCTCCAGTCACGAGAATCGTGCTCGCCGACGCCGATACGGTTTCCAGCAACTGAAACAGCGCGCGCATCGCAGGGCTGCGGCCGATGAGCCCCTCGAACTTGTAGCGCTCCTGCAGCTGCGAGCGCAGATACGCGTTTTCCGCTTTGAGCCCGCGCTTCTCGAGCGCGGAGTTCAGCGCGTGCAGCAGTTCGTCGAACTGAAACGGCTTCGTGACGAAATCGGTCGCGCCGCGCTTGATGGCTTCGACCGCGTCTTTCACCGTTCCGTATCCGGTGACGATGATGCAGACGATATCGGGGTAGCGCAGCAGCGCAGCTTCGACGACACGCGTGCCGTCGAGCCCGGGCAGCCGCAGGTCTGTGATGACGATGTCGAAGGCGAACTCGGCAAGCTGCTCGATGGCCTTTTCACCGGACTCGGCCTGCTGGACTTCGAACCCATGCTCGGCGAGACGCTCGGCGAGCGCCTCTCGCAACGGCGTTTCGTCCTCGACGAGCAAGAGATGCTTCTTGGTATCAGCCATTTGAGGAAAGCGTCAATACTTTGACATAGAAAGTTGAAAGTAGAAAGTTCAAAGTAAAAAGTGGGGTCTTGCTGCCAATAAAGTGACGAGGGGCGGTTTAGCCCCTACAGAGTTGTAAACGCAGTTCCGATAGGGATTTTGAGGGAGGAACGACAGTGGACATCGAAAGACAAACGCTCTCGATCATGAAGGCCTGCGAAGTGGTGGGAGTCAGCCGTCGCACTATCTACAACTGGATGGCGGGTGGCAAGGTGCAATACGTGCGTACTGCCGGCGGCTCGGTCCGCATCTTCGCGGACTCGCTGTGGCGAGTGCCGCAGACGACGCAGGAGCCATCGCGATTCAGCACTAACTAGACGCGCTTGCCTCGCCGTAGCGATGCGCGAAGGCCCGGAGATAACCATGAATCGTCTCTCGTACTCAGTTGCAGATCTGCTCGAGCGGGGCGCTATGGAACAGCCGCGTGAACTTCGGCAGCTCTTTCACCAGTTGAACAACCAGCTCGGCATTATCCTCGCGCACGCCGAGCTGCTGGAGAAGAAGGCGGCGGACGAAACGAGTCGCTCGCGCGCGACCCAGGTCGTCAGCAGCGTGCTCGATGCGATGGGAACCGCAAAAGAAATCCGCATGCAGATGGGGAAGCGGGCGTCAGACGTCTATCGGGCAGAAGGTAGAAAATTGCGCATAAGTTCCAAACTGGAACGCTTGACCTTGAAACGCCGGATCCCCTCTTTTCTCTTCCATTTACACAGACGCAGTTCTGGATTTTGCATTTGGGACTGTGCAGAATTGCAACTTGTAACACCCAAAACTGTGATCAGAAATTGCCATTAAAATGACGAATTTCAGCTCCTTCGTCAATAAATTGGCGTCGTACGGGCGGTACACAGGCCGGATTTCCCCTTCATTCGCCCTCCAATAAATCTGCAAATATAAGCAAATAAGCCACTTAGCAAAAGGAGCTTCTTTCTGTAACAGCTTCGTCTTTGCTTCGTGTCGATATTGGTACCACGCTTGCGATACAGCACGCCGTCGCCGGACAATCCGGCCTTTCAGGAGCCAAAAACGAAATGCGCGCCCAACCAATGCCCGCCGCCCAAAGCCGTCGTATCGTCAACGGACTGCCTTTCGTGGAAGCGCTCGCGCGCCGCATGGCGTCGACGATGCCCCACTCAATTGATGTGGGAGACCTGGTGCAGGACGGCGTCATCGGATTGATCGATGCCGCCCATCGGTTCGATGAGGGCCGAGGCATCAAGTTCGAAACATTCGCCGAGCGGCGCATTCGAGGCGCCATGATCGACGCGCTTCGCCGCGACGCCTGGCCGCGTGGCGTGCGCCGCGTCAGACGCGAGCTCGAAGCCGCACGTGAAATACTACGCCGCGAGCTTGGCCACGAGCCGTCGCTGGCGGATCTGGCCAAGAAAGTCGGCACCGACGAGAAGCGATTGGGCCGCACCATCGTCCGCATCCACACGATCGAATCCACATCGCCCTTAGCGACCAGCGAAACCGTCGACGAAGCGTGCCTGCCGACCGCGCTGGTGCCGTCCGAGCCGGAAGCGCCGGACGCGGCGTACGAGCGCTGCGAGATGCAGGACAAGGTGAAGGCGGCCATCGGGTCGCTGCCACCGCGCGAGCAGAAGGTGATTACGCTTTACTACTACGGCGACGTCACGATGAAGCAGATCGGCGCCGAAATCGGCGTGAACGAATCGCGCGTCTCGCAGCTGCATGCGCGCGCGATTAAGCGGCTCCGCGTCGTGCTCGCCGATATGGCGCCGGCCGAAGCGATGAGCGCGCTCAAGAGCGCTGTGCTCGCGTTCCATCAGAAACCGGCGATGGCGAAGGCGGCGCTTCCGCAGCGCCCGGCCGTGGCTGCGGAAACGCCCGCGGCGATGTCGGCGAAGGCTCCGGCAGTGATCGTCAACATCACGCCGAGCCGCGCGAAGCGGTACGTCGCTGCGCAGGTTGCTTCGCCCGCCTCGCGCGTCGCAGTTGCCGCGGCGCGGTAGTCGCTAGTCGACAGTTCAGGTTGTCGTCGGAGGAGCCCGGCGCGTATGTCGCCGGGCTTTTGTTTTTTACGCGAGAATTTCCCGGGCGGTGCGCAGGAGATCGCCGAGCCTGAACGGCTTGGCGAGCCAGCGGCAGCCGCTGTCCTGCAGAAATCGCTCGGCGTCGGTGCCGGCAACATCGCCCGTGACGAAGATGACGCGGCGCGCGACGTCGGGATGCGTCGCGGCCAGCTCCTGATAGAACCGGATGCCGTCGATCTTCGGCATCTTCAAATCGCACACAATCAGGTCGTAGGATTTCGCGGCCACACGGCGCAGCGCCTCCTGGCCGTCGCCGGCCCGGTCGACGACGAACCCGGCATCGGTCAGCGCTTCGCTCACCGCGGCCGCCAGCGCAGGCTCGTCTTCGACGACCAACACGGTCGATCCGGCCAGCGATGCGAAGTCGGCCTGCGGCGTCGCCTTCGCGGGCCGCTGAAGCGGCGTGCCGCTGACGGGCAGCTCGACGTAAAACGACGCGCCCGATCCCGTATTTGACGCAAGGCGAATACGGCCGCCGTGCTCCTGCACGATCGCGTATGCGACGGTCAACCCGAGGCCGGTACCCTTGCCGACCTCCTTTGTCGTGAAAAACGGATCGAAGATCTTCGGCTGCAGCTCTTCGGCGATTCCCGGCCCGTCATCGCGAATCTCGAGGACAATCGCCTCGCGCTCGACGTCGTGCCAGCTGCGCACGACGAGCGTGCCGCGGCCGTTCGCCGTCAGCATCGCCTGCTCTGCGTTGATGATCAGGTTGAGCAGCACCTGCTGCACCTGATGCGCGTCGGCGAACACGTGCGGAAGGCCCGAGGCGAGCGCATCGACAACTTTGATGTTCGTAATCCGCTGCTCGTACGACCGCAGCGAGAGCGTCTCGCGGACGACGTGGTTCAGGTCGACCATCGAGCGCGTAGACTGCCGCTTGCGCGCGAACGTCAGCAGGTTGCGCACGATCTTGGCGGCGCGCTCCGACTCGCTGAGGATGGTCTCGAGGCCGCGCCTGGTTTTCTCGTCAATCTCAGAGGGCGGGCGCTGCGACAGCCGTTCGGCCCACGTCAGGATGGTCGCGAGCGGGTTGTTCAGCTCGTGCGCCACGCCGGAAATCGTCTGGCCGAGCGCGGCGAGCTTTTCGGCCTGCAGCAGCTGGTGATAGAGATCGCGCGTCTGTTCCTCGAGCTTCTTGCGCTCGCTCACGTCGCGCACCAGCGCGTCGATGCGGACCGATCCGTCCTGGCGCCGGCGAATCGGCATGCGCCGTCACTTCGACCCAGACAGGTGAATTGTCGACGCGACGCAGGCGCAGCAGATAGTCGGTGACCGCGCCATCGGATGCCAGGCGATCGATGAACGCCGCGCGCGCCTGTGGATCGACGAAGCGCGGCGCGTCGAACGGGCGGATCTGCCCGTCGCCGGCTTCGGCAGCGTAGCCGAACATCACTTTGAGGTGGGGATTGGCGGCGAGAGTGGTGGTCTCACCGGGCCCGAGCATCCCGATGTAGACGCCTTCGTGAACCGCCTCGAACAGCCTTGCGAAGGCGTCGGCGCGGTGCTCGGGCAAGTTATTTACCCTGCAGCGGGGCCGGAGTCGGCGTTTCGCTCGACGGGAAGCGGGGGCGGTAATCGCCCTGCACCTTCTTGCGAATGGCCATGACCGATGCGCCCGAGTTCCTCATCTTCATCGAGTCGACAGCGATATCGATGCAGACGGCGCACGAGACGCCGTGCGGCTCCCATTCGGTGACGAGCCCCTCGGCGTTGCGCCCTTTCACGAAACAGTCGGCGTTGTTCTTGTGTCCGGCGCTGCCGCATCCGCAGTAGCAGGGCACGTAGCTCGCGACTTCGGGATGGTCGGCCGTGAACACATGCGCGTCTTTCAGCACGTCGATCGGGCGCGCAGGCATATATCCTTCGACGTCGATCAGCGGCATGTCGAAGCCGGGACCGTGCGGCGCGCCAGGCTTGGGACGAGGCGGAATGACGACTGCGGGCTGCGGATAGTCCGGCTCTGCCGCTGCAGCAGCGGGCTGGGCCGCTTCCGCCTTCGCGCGCTGCGCTTCGGCGGACGAGTCGGCGCCGGCAGGCGTCGCGGTGCCGGCCGTCTCATTGTTCGAACAGGCGCTCAGGGCAACGGCGCCGCAGAGCGCAACGATCGCAAGTAAATGCTTCATGGTGGAGCTTCAATTGTATCGCGAATTGGTGAGATTGGTGGATTGGCAGATTGGTAGATTACGATGAGCAGCGCATGTCTTCGACCCGCTTCCCGAATGTCCGCGTGCTGACTCCGGAATTGGCCGGATGGGGGTTCTTTCTGTGCACCCAGAAAGATGTCCGGCAGGGGCGTGGTGGAGACCTGTTCATCTCGTTGTCGCTGCAGGACCGCACGGGCCTGGTGCGGGGGCGCATCTTCAACGAGGCCGCACGCCTTCGCGAAGAGTTCGACAGCGGCGATTTCGTGAAGGTGCAGGGGCGGACCGATTTATTCAACGGGCGGGTGCAGCTGCTCGTCGAGAAGATCCGGCGGGTGAACCCCGACCAGGACAAGGGGCAGGGGTTCCGCGAGGAAGACTGCGTCCTGTGCGCGCCGCGTCCGGTCGAAGAAATGTGGAGCGAGCTCGAGTCGCTCATTCAACACGTCCGCGATCCGTTCGTGCGCGAGCTGCTGCAGCGCCTCACCACGCAGCACGCCGAGAAGCTGCGCATCTGGCCGGCCGCGCAAACAGTGCATCACGCCTATCGCAGCGGCTTCCTCGAGCACATTCTCTCGGTCGCGCGATCGGCGCTCACCCTCGGCGCGTCGTACGGCGCGAACCAGGATCTGCTCACGGCCGGCGCGCTGTTGCACGACATCGGCAAGCTCGAAGAGCTCGAGTACGACCGATCGACCAGCTACACGCGCGACGGGAATCTCGTCGGGCACGTCACGCTCGGCACCATAATGGTTCGCGCGGCGATGACGGGCGATACCAGATTTCCCCGACGTCCTGCGATCGCAAATCGAGCACCTCATCGTCTCGCACCACGGGCACAAGGAGTTCGGCGCGCCGGTCGAGCCGATGACGATCGAAGCGATGATTCTCTCGGCCGCGGACGATCTCGACGCGAAGATCAATCAGGTGCGGCTGGCGCTCGCGGAGGACGGCGAAGGGGAATTCACGGCGTACCACTCGCGGCTGGGGCGGGTACTGTGGCGCGGATAATCCGTTAGCTTTGTTCTACTGCTCACCGCATCGCCGGCCCTTGCGCAGGAAGAGTCGGGCGCGTCCAGGTTCGGGAAAGTCATTCTTGGTGGTGTCGCGGGCCTGGGTCTTCATGAGACAGGACACCTGGTCGCGAACTGGGCGTTCGAAGAGAAGGTCAAGATCAAGAAGGTCGACTACAAGGGCATTCCGTTCTTCGCGCTGTCGCATGCCCCCGATCTCTCGCCTCGTCGCGAATACGTCGTCTCGTCAGCCGGCATGTGGGCGCAGTACCTCTACAGCGAGCAGATCCTCACGCATCACCCTAATCTGAAAAACGAGCAGAGCCCGTTCCGCAAAGGAATGCTCGCCTTTCATGTGGTCACCTCGCTGGTGTATTCGGGGGCGGCGTTCGGCAAGACAGGTCCCGTCGAGCGCGACACGCGCGGGATGGCTTCGTCGCGTCGCATCAGCGAGCGCTGGATCGGCGCGATGGTGCTCGCGCCCGCGCTCCTCGACATGTACCGCTATTTCAACCCGGACGCGCGCTGGGCGACCTGGACGTCGCGCGGCGTGAAGATGGGCAGCGTTGCGTTGGTGATTAAGTAGTTGCTACCAGCTACGGCTACTAGCTACCTGCTAGCGAGGTCCGAGCGCAAACGTCATGGTTCCTTCGACGACCACTTTGCCGTCGACTTTGGCATTGCCCGCGAGCACGCCCATGCGGCTGCGCAGCCGCTTCACGATCACTTCAATCGTCACCACATCGCCTGGGTGCACGGGCCGCCGGTAGCGGACGCGCTCGATGCCGGCGAAAAACGGCAGCTTCTCCTGATTCTCCGGCTTGGCGAGAATCAGGATCGCGCCGACCTGCGCGATCACTTCCGTGAGAATCGTGGGCGGCATCACCATCTGCCCCGACGGCGAGCGCATCAGGTACGGCTCGTTCGACGAGATGTTCTTCAGTCCGACGATGCGCTTGTCCATTTCGAGCTCGGTGATGCGATCGACGAGAAGAAATGGGTAGCGATGCGGAAGGATCTTTTCAATCGCCGCGTACTCGAGCGGCAGCGTCAGTGGTTCCATCGGGACTGGTATTATAGACGGGCTTCAGGCTCTGGCCTGAACGCGTCCGAGCGTGAATCTGAATTCAATGTCCGAGACCGCTGCACAACCGCAAGATCAGGAACTTGTCGCCACGTTGTTCGAGCTCGGCCGCGAAGTGTCGGCGGTGCTCGATATCGACGAGCTGCTGCGGCGTATTCCGGGGCTCATCGCCCGGCTGACGTCGTTCACGGTGTTCTCCGTCTACATGTTCGATCAGAAGCGCCAGATGCTGAAGATCGCGTACGCCGAGGGCTATCCGCTCGACATGGTGCTGAACTTCCGCCTGAAACTCGGCGAAGGCATCGTGGGCGCCGCCGTCGCAGAGGAAAAGGCCATGCTGGTGAACGACGTCCATCAGGATCCGCGGTACCTGGGACTCGTGCCCGGCGTGAACGCGCAGCTGGTCGTGCCACTCCGGCACAAGAAAAAAGTGCTGGGGGCGCTGAACCTGCTGAGCGACAAGATCGGCGCCTTCAGCGAGCGCGACGAGCAGATCCTCTCGCAATTCGGCGTCCATGTCGCGCAGGCGCTCGCCAACGCGCGCATGTTCGAGCAGGAGCGCGATCACGTCGAGACGCTCGAAACGCTCACCGAAATTGCGCGCGAGGTAGCGGAAATTCTCGATCTCGACGAGCTGCTCAGCCGCATCGCGATTCTCGCCAAGCGCGTGATCGACTACCGCACGTTCGGCATCCTGCTCGTCAACGAGGCCAGGCAGGTGCTCGAGCCGAAGGTTGCGCTGCAATACGGCGAGAAGACGAACATGCTGAACATCGCGATCGGCGAAGGGCTCGTCGGCTATTCGGCCCTGCACAAAGTGCCGCTCGTCGTCGAGGACGTCGCGAAGGATCCGCGCTATATCAAGGTGCTGGACGACGTGCGGTCGGAGCTGGTGGTGCCCTTGCTCTTGAAGGACCGATGCCTCGGCGTGTTCGATCTCGAGAGCCCCGAGCTGGGCGCGTTTACGCAGCGGCATGCCGAGATTCTCGGCATCCTCGCCAGCCAGGCCGCGGTGGCCATCGAGAACGCGCGGCTGTACGAGACGGTCAGGGCGAGCGAGCTTCGGCTCGAGCGCGAGATCGAGTTTGCGCGACGCGTGCAGAGTGCGCTGCTTCCGACGGAGCCGCCGAAGCGGCTGAAGGGCATCGAGCTCGCCGCGCGGTTCGAACCGGCCCGGCAGATCGGCGGCGACTTGTACGACTACCTGACGCCTGAACCGGGCACGCTCGTCGTCGCTGTCGGCGACGTGTCGGGCAAGGGCGTGCCTGCGGCGCTCTACGGCGCGTTCGCGGGCGAGCTCGTGCGCTCGCGCACGTTCCGCCGGCGGTTCACGACGATTCGGTCGAGCCCGTCGGGCGTGCTCGCGTCGATGAACATGATTCTGCACGAGCGCCAGCTCGAGGAATATTTCTGCGTGCTCTGCTACGCCGCGTTCGACTTCAAGAAGCGCCAGCTCGTGATGGCGAACTCGGGGCTGCCGTATCCCATCAGGCGCAGCGACGGTGTGTCCGCAGCCATTCAGCTGCCGGGCGTGCCGCTCGGATCGTTCCCAGGCACGACGTATGAGGAGCTCACATTCGATTTGAAGGCGGGCGACTTGTATGTGTTCTGCACCGACGGCATCCACGAGGCCGAAGATCAGCACGGCCAGGATTTCGGCTCGGCACGGTTGATCGAGGTCATCGATCGACTGGCCGACCAGCCGGCGCAAGCGATTGTGGACGGGATCTTCGAGGCGGTTGAGGGGTTCCGTCAGGAGGGCGCCCGCGCCGACGACATGACGGCGGTGGCAGTGAAAGTCACGGCCTAACGCAAACAGGGCAGAAAGACAGAGAGCAGATGGCATTTTCTGCCCTCTGCCCTCGTATCTCTGCCCTATTGAGTTTCGTAGTTCCGTCGTATATCCAGGTCTCTCTCTTCCAGGTGCAGCCCGAGCGGCGTGCCGTTGAACATGGCGACGTCGCGGACGACCCCTTTCACCTTGACGCGGCTGCCCTTCGACGGGGTGCGGTTTCCGCCGCGCGACAACACGGTGATTTCGCCGGTGCCATCGTCGACCTTGTACATCTTGAACGGCACGAGCGGGACGCCCCACGAGCTCGTCACCGTGCCGTCGACCGTGACGGTGCGGTCGGAGTAGTGCCCCGCGTTCTGCTTGACGTCGGCGATGTCAGGGTTCCGCAGACGTGCCGGCGCACGCAGAGAGCGCGAGGGCGAGCGAGAAAGCTGCAAAGCCGCGAGAAATACGATTCATAAAATCCTCCAGGGGTGAGGGGTGAGGGGAAATTGCCCCTCGCCCCTTGCCCTTGTCCCTATCAATGGGGCCGAGCGCGCATCGTGAACGTTCGCGGAATGCGGCGATGCCAGCGCCTGCCTGTAGCGCACTCCGGTGATACGGCGCGACCCCGACAGGAAGTAATCCAAAAGGTGTGCCGAAAAAAACGCCCGTAAAACGTTGATTTTGCGGAAGAAACGTCACTGTTCGGAGACAGTGTTAACCCGCTACGGCGGACAGGCGTCTTAGCTAGAGGACTGCCGTGCTCCAGGATTTCCGGTTCGCGCTTCGGCTGCTTGTGAAGGAACGCTGGTATACGGCCGTCGCCGTGCTGGCCCTGGCGCTCGGCATCGGCGTCAACGCCACGGTCTACGCCATCGTCGACGCTGCGCTTTTCAGGCCCCTTCCTTTCAAAGACGCCGACCGCCTGTACGTGCTCGACTGGCAGGTGCGATCGGGCGCGAACCCCTCGGTTTCTCACGCCGAGCTTCAGGATTGGCGCGCGCAAAACCGATCCTTCACCGACATCGCCGCGTACAGGAACGGCAGCATCAACATCAGCGGCGACCGTTCGTGGCCCGAGCAGGCGCGCGGAGCGTGGGTCTCGGCGAACGCATTCGCGCTGCTCGGCCACCAGCCGGTCATCGGCCGCGGTTTCACTCCTCATGACGAGCGCAGAGGGTCTGAGCGCGTGGTGGTGCTCGGGCATCGCCTGTGGCAGAACCGCTACGGCGGCGACAGGAATGTGCTGGGGCAGACGATTCGTCTCAATGGCGAGCCCGCGACGATCGTGGGCGTGATGCCCGGGATGATGCAGTTTCCGAACAACGCGGAGTTGTGGGTCCCGTTCAACCCGACGCCGGAACAGGAAAAACGCGACACGCGCGTGCTGCGCGCGTTCGGGCGGCTGCGCGATGGCGTGAGCGTCGACGGCGCGCGCGCCGACATGAACGGGATTGCTGAACGGCTGGCGGCCGCCTATCCCGCAACGAACAAGGACTACGGCCGCGTCCGAGTGCTGGCGCTCAAGGACGGGTTCGTGGCAGGCCCCGCTCGAGTGATGTTTGTGACGTTGTTCGGCGCCGTTGCGTTTCTCGTCCTCATCGCGTGCGCAAACGTCGCCAATCTGCTGCTGTCGCGGTCGGCGCACCGCGCGCGCGAAATGGCGGTACGCGTGGCGATGGGCGCGACACGGCTGCGCATCGTGCGGCAGCTGCTCCTCGAGAGCGTGGTGCTGGCGTTTCTGGGTGGTGTGTTCGGCGTCCTCATTGCGATCGTCGGTGTGCCGATGGTCGACGCGGCCGTGCAGGACCCTGGCAAGCCCTACTGGATCATCTTCAAGGTCGACTATTCGGTGCTCGCATATGTGTCGGTGGTCTGCCTGGTGACCGGCATTCTGTTCGGCCTGGCGCCCGCGCTCCACATCTCGAGAGGCAACCTCAACAGCGTGCTCAACGAGGGCGGACGTGGCAATGCCGGAGGGCAGCGTGTGCGGTGGCTGAGCAGCACGATGGTCGTCGTCGAATTGATGCTGACGATCGTCCTGCTGGTTGGCTCCGGCCTCCTGGTCCGCAGCTTCCTGTCGCTCTACAACCTCGACATCGGCATACGCACCGATCGGCTGATGGCCATGCGCCTTCAGCTGCCGCAGACGAAATACCCGAAGGTCGAGGAGCGCCGCGCGTTTTTCGAAAGACTCGAGCCGCAGCTGCGCGCGATTGGCGGGGTCGAGGCGATTGCGGTGACGACGGCCGTGCCCCCATTTCCTTCGGGGCAGCGCTCGTTCGAGATCGATGGACGTCCGCCACGCCCGGGCGACGACGGCGGATCGAGCGTGTATGTGGTCACGATCAGCCCTCAGTTCTTCGATGTCGTGCGCGCTCCGCTGCGCCGCGGCCGGGCCTTCAACGCCATGGACGGGCTTCCGGGCAACGAGAACGTGATCATCAACGAGCGGTTGGCGTCCCAATTTTTTCCTGGAGAGGATCCGCTCGGAAGGCGCATCCGCTTCATCCGGCGGAACCCGGTTCCAGATGAGCCGGCTGAAATGTGGCGCACGATCGTCGGCATCAGCCCGTCGATTCGGCATAACGAGTCGCGCGACATGCAGCCGAACGCCGCGATGTACCTGCCGCATCGTCAGGAACCTCCGGCGGGCGCGTCACTGTTGGTGCGAAGCGGGCTGCCGCCCGCGTCGGTGATGGACGCCGTGCGAAAGGTCGTGCAATCGGTCGATGCCGATCAGCCCGTTTTCACCATCCAGACTCTCGACGAGATGCTCGCGGATTCGCGCTGGCCGTTCCGGGTCTTCGGCACCATCTTCGCGATCGTGGCGTTTGTGGCGCTCGCGCTGTCGGCCGTCGGGTTGTATGCGGTGATGGCGTATTCGGTGACGCAGCGCACGCAGGAGATCGGGCTGCGAATGGCGCTTGGCGCCGAAAGCCGTCAGGTGTCGTGGTTGATTCTCAAGCGTGGGCTCGTGCAGCTGGCGATTGGCCTCACGCTGGGGCTGGCGGGTGCGTTTGCGTTGAGCCGTGTGATGCGCGGCCTGCTCATTGGCGTCACACCGACCGATCCGCGTGACGTTCGCGGCCATCACGCTGCTGCTGACGCTCGTCGCGATGGCGGCGTGCCTTGTCCCAGCCCGGCGCGCGACGCGCGTCGATCCTCTGATCGCCCTTCGGACTGACTAACCCTGCGCGACGGCTTTGACGGGTAGGGCGGGAGGAGTGGCGACGATCGTGGCGAGTTGAGCGGCGAAAATGGTGGCGAGCGCCTGCGAGCTCTCGTCTTTTTCAGAGCCCCCCTTCATTTCCGCAGAGAGCACTCCGACGCATCCATCGCTGGTCATGAGAGGAACGATCATGGCGCCGCTGGTGACTCCGTCCCCGGCGACCGTGCGGATTTCGGACGAGCGATAGGCGGCAGCCGCGGCGTTGTTGGCGTCGCGATGGATGCTGCCCATTCGCGTGATGATTTTCGCTTCGTAGCCGTGCGCAAGCGCCGGAAGCAGGGCCTGGCGCGACGGCTCGGCTACCCAGACGATGATGCCCGACGCGTCGAGCACCTTCGCCGCGCGCTCGAGCAGACTCGGCAGTTGGCGGCTCTCGGCCACGCGCGCGAGCTCGCCACAGAGCTGCGCCGTGCTCAACAACTTCGGCGTCACGGCCGGTCTGGCCCTCGGAAGCGGCGCTTCGAATCTGACGGGCTCAGGCGCAGGCGCCGCAGCGGTTTCTGCCTCGGCCGATTGACCGCTTTGTGCTCCGACCGCCGCAAGGCCCATCATCAGCAGCAGCATGGCGCCCGCTCCGCCGCCGAGCACTGCAAGCTGACGGTTGCGAAGCGAGGCCATGGCAGCGTTGCGGTGTTGAAGCTCTTCATTGAGTGCCGCCGCCACCTGTGCCGAGGCGGTCGTGGTCGATTCAAGGCCATCCGAGAAAATCATGTCGGCGGCGAGCAGGGTGCTGCCGCTTTTCACGAAGTCCCTCACCCTCGCGTCGAGCGTGCGGAAATTCTCGAGCGCGGCCGACGCGGACTCGAACGCGCTTTGCGCGGCGGGCGACGCGAGCGACGCGCCAAATTCGGCCGCCTGCTTCTGGAGCGCGGGCATCAGGCTCTCGACGCGCGACATCCAGAACGCCTCGCCCTGTCCGCGCGCGACATACGCGAACTGGCCGGCGCGCACATCCGCGATTGTTGCATCCAGAGCCGCCGCCTGCCCGCGCAGCACGTCCGCCGACGAGCGCTGCCCGGTGATATCGGTGTCGATGTTCTTGAGAAGATAACTTGCGGTAAGCCCGATAGCGATGCCGATGACGACGATCAGCGTGCGTATCAGTCGTGAGTTCATGGAGGACGCCACTTTAGCAGACGCCGAATGAAAAGTACAGAGAGATTTAGAAGGCTGGAAGGTACGGCGTGAGGAGTTGCGCGATGATCGTGAACTTATTGGTGAAGATCAATACACCGACGATGACCATCAGCACGCCTGAGACGACTTCGATGGTGTGATAGTGCTTACGGATGCGCGCGGACGCCGCCAGAAACTGATTGATGGCGAACGACGTTGCGATGAACGGTACGCCGAGACCTGCCGAGTACGCGGCCAGCAGCAGCACGCCTTCGCCGACTGTTTCCTGCGTCGCTGCCACAACGAGGATGGCGCTCAGTATGGGCGCGATGCACGGTGTCCAGCCAAAGGCGAAGGCCATACCGACGAGAATCGCTCCGAAAAACCCTGCGGGCTTCTTGTTGGTCTGGACGCGCTTCTCTTTGTAGAGCAACCCAATCTTCAGCACCCCCATCATGTGGAGACCGAACAGGATGATGATGACGCCGGCAATCTTGCCGAGCAGTTGCAGGTGCTCCATCAGCAGCGTGCCGATGGCGGTGGCCGACGCGCCGAGTGAAATGAAGACGATGGAGAAGCCGAGCACGAAGGCCAGCGACATGATGACGGCTCGCCGCCGCTTTGTATCGGAAGACGCCAGCGCCGCGGCCGCGCCGGGGGCCCGCATTTCCTCGAGCGTGACGCCCGACACGAACGAGAGGTAGCCCGGGATAAGGGGCAGTACGCAAGGGGAGATGAACGACAAAATCCCTGCCAGGAACGCCGCGAAGAGCGAAACCTCCTGCATTTATTCGACGGGCTTCAGTCTAATCACGCCCGGAGGCCCGCCCTCGCCCGGCCGCGACGCGGGCGCCGGGGGCAGCGAGCTCGGATCGAGGGTGCCCTTCAGGGGCGGCAGGTCCTGGAACAGGAAATCCCACTTCCAGCGTTCGGAGGGGTTCGACATCTGCAGCCACGTGCGCACCGACACCGGCCGGCTGAACGCAATCTGCTGCAGCACGCCGTAGGCCTGCAGATGAATCAGCTCGGTGGCAATCTCCGTGCGCGCCCGCTCCGGTGTGGAGAGCGTGAGACCGAGCAGCATCGCAAAGTTCGCGAGGATGAGGCAATCGTCCTGGGCGTCTCCCGGAGCCGCGATGACCGTCGCCGCGGCTTGCACTTTGCCCTGGTCGTTCGTGTACGACGCGTCCTTCTCGAACGACGTCGAGCCGGCCATCACGCAATCGGCGGCGGCCGTCAGCTCCGAGCGCACGACGCCGTGCACGATGAGCATCGGTAAGCGGCCGCTCTCGCGCGCCGCAACGATCCATGACACATCGCCGAGCGATCCAGGAGGTCCGGGATCGAAGACGTAGAGCACTTCCACATGGCCGCTCTCGACATCTCGGCGGAGCTCGCTGAGATCGGGCGCCGTGGCATTGTCTGCGGGCACCTTCAGACCGAGATCGCGCGCGCCGTTCACGTTGGGCGCATTGGCGGCGGGCACTTTGAACTTCACGCCCTCGGGCTGCTTCTTCTCTGTGACGGTATAGCCGACCGTGATCGGCGCGCCTAACCCTCTCGCAAGCTGCTTCAGCACATGCAGTTCTTCGAGCGACGCGTGCGCCGAGGTGAGGATGTGAAATCCTCTCTTCGCCGCGGCCACCGGCGCGCGAAGTGCGCGCCAGACGTCGTGCCAGCTGACGGGCTGCTGCACGCCGTTACTGGCGCGCACGAGCGGCTGCACGAGACGATCGTCACCTTCGACCCAGTGATAGTCGAAGCGGCCGATGTCGCACATCCAGTAGCTGTTGATCTCGGGGTTGAATCGCGGCGTGACGCGGGCCATCTGCGCCCCGCGCGCCCACTCGGGCTTCGCCTTAATCCAGACGGTGGTGTTGCAGCCCTTCGAACATAAGGTGCAGATCGTGTCGCCCGCGAGCGGGTTGTCCCACGGCCGCGACTTGAACCGGTAGTCGCGCGTGGTGATGGCGCCGACCGGGCAGACATCCATCAGGTTGCCCGAGAGCAGGGAATGCACGCCCTCTTCCTTATATGTGGAGATTTCGCTGCCGGCGCCGCGGTCGGTGACGCCGATCTGCGCATCGCCGTCGATCTCGCGCATGAAGCGGATGCAGCGCGTGCACAGGATGCAGCGGTTGCGGTTCAGCATCAGCGTCGGACCGAAGTCGACGTCGGCTTCAACGCCCTCGCCGTCGAAGGTGCGGCGCGGGAATTCCATGCGGCTGCGGTCGGGGCCGAACTCGTACGAAAAATCCTGCAACGGGCATTCGCCGCCCTTGTCGCACACGGGACAATCGAGCGGGTGGTTGATCAGCAGGAACTCGAACACGCCGGCGCGCGCTTCGACGACATCTGGCGTCTGGGTGTGGACGATCATGCCGTCGGTGCACATCGTCGAGCACGACGTCTGCAGCTTCGGCATCTTCTCGATCTTGACGATGCAGACGCGGCAGGAGCCGTCGACGCCGAGGCCCGGGTGATAGCAGTAGTAGGGAAGCTCGACGCCGTTTTCGATGGCCGCCTGAAGGACCGTCTTGCCTTTGTCGACCGTCAGTTCCCGCCCGTTGATCGTGACCTTAACCGTGTCCATTCCATCGAATATCTTAGTTTTTTTACCGGACGAACACCACCGGCGCAGCCCCGTCTTCATTCACGCCCACGCTGCGCACGGCACTCTTGGTTGGAATGCGCATGGTCGTCACCTGCTCGGTGACGGGCACCATCACATCGGTCGACGCCGCGCCGTACTTGACGGTGACGGTCACCGGCACTTCGAACCGCTCGCCAATCTGCTCGAAGCGCACGACCACCGCGTCGGGTTCTGTGGTGTAGCTGAATTTCATGCGCGGCAGCGACGATCCGTAGATCCATTGATCGAAGTACGAATCGAGGTCGCGGTTCGCCTCGAGCTCGAAAGCGGCTTTCACATCTTCGGTGCCCGCTTTCTTGAACCGCCACGTGGCGTAAAAGCGCCGCAGCCCGCGGAAGAACGCGTCGTCGCCTATCAGCTTGCGCAGCATGTGCAGCGTGAGCGCGCCCTTGTTGTAGACGAGCGCGCGAAACACGCGGCCGTCATTGCGGATGTGGCCGAGCCGGTAGCCGAGATACACCGGGCCCTGGTCGGAGCGATCGAGCGTCCACCGCGCCATCTGCGCGATCACCTGCCGGAAGACGCCCTCCTTCTTTGCATGCTCCGCGTACATCGCGGCGAAATACTGCGCGAACCCCTCGCTGATCCACTGCTCGTGATAATTCTTCCAGCCGACCGCCTGCCCCCACCATTGATGCGCGCTCTCATGCGCCAGAAAAAACTCTGGAAAGCTGTCGAAGTACGCCGGATCTGCGCGCCACGCGATGGGCGTTGCCGGCGGCGGATGGCTGAGCGCGGCGAAATACGGCGGGCTGTGGCCGCCGGGCTGCTCGCGCTCGACAATCGCCAGCGTGAAGCTCGGGTACGGAATATCCGAGACGACCGAGCCGTAGAACTTCATCACGCGCTGCGTTTCCTCGAACAGCTCGCGACCCCGGCGCTGCAGCATACTGCTCGACTCGACGTTGATCTCGCCGAAGGTATACGACGCGCCCGTCAACGGCGCATCGTCTCCCTCCGCCGCGTCGATCTCGAACGACGCCGAGTCGATGTGAACGAAGCGGCTGGTGGCCCAGCCCAGATAGCGCACGGGCTGCGTGGCGCTGAAGCGATACTCCATCCATGCGGTGCGTCCCTCGGGCGGAAGCGCTCTCGGGTATCCATCGTCGAGCAATCCGCTCGCGACGGTCGCATACCCTTCGGGTACGCGCAGGCGCATCGTCGCCGTTGCGTAGTCGGTGACATCTCCCGCCGGGTACCAGCCCGATCGCCCGGTGTAGATGTAGCTCGGAAGCGACTGAATGTTGAAGAACTCGTTCGCCTGTTCGTAACGCGACCCACCCACGTCAATCGCTTCGCGCTCGGGCGGAGTGGCCGGCAATCGCCCTCCGTACACGAACTCGAGATCGAGCAGCTCGTCCTGCCGCAGCGCCTCCGGCAGGTTGATGATGATGTCGTCCTGGCCGCTCACGCGCAATGCCATCAGATAGCCATGGCGCGTGCTGGTGACGGAGCGTACGGTCAGCGGTTCGGCGAGCGACAACACGATCGTCGAAATCGGGTCGCGGCGCGCCGTCAGCAGCAGTGTGGCTTTCCCGTCGATCCATTCACGCCGCGGATCGAAGCTCGCGTCGATGTCGTAGTTGACGATATCGAAATCGATCTGGTCGTCTTCGTTGAAAAACGGTCCGCGCGTCGCCAGCTTTTCCTTCGACGGGTAAATCGAGATCGTCTTGCTGCGCGTGCGGTCGAAGAACCGGATGTCTTCGGCGTCGTTCGCCGACTTCATGTAGGTGAGGTGCGCGCGGTCGGTGTTCATCTCTGCGACGAGATCCCCGAACTTCGGGATGACCGACCATCGGTCGCGGCTGAGGTCGGCGAGCTCGATGCCGAACGACCGCGGCAGATTTTCCTGAAACACCGCTTCGGCGCGCCGCAGGTCGCGCGGGTCGACCTCGCGCGCATGAAACGTGCTGACGTCGAGCCGCCGATCGAACTCGGCAGGGTGCGCGCGCAAGTACACCGAGTCGAAGCGGCTCGTATGCACGTCGCCGCCGCTGTAGATCCTGACCTGCCCTTTTTCGGCCGCCGGCGTCGGCGAAAAGACCATCTCGCCGCGGCCGAGAATGACGATACCAGTGACGCCGGCATCGGTCTCGGCGACGAAGGCCACCCCGCTTGGCACGCGCAGCTCGAAGTCTTCCGCGCTCAGCGCGAGGTTTGCGATCCGGTACTGCTTGCCGGGGTTGACGGAGAGCCGATACAGGCCGCGCACCGTCGTCAGGACATTCAGCCGCGCGATGCGCCATGTGGTGGCATCGACCGACTCGCGGAAGACTCTGATGAGAAACGTGCCGACCCGCGCATTTCTGCCGAACTCGGTCAGCACGTCGGCGTAGATGTCGTAGGCGATCCCTTTTGCAACCTCGGGAGTTTCGGTTCGCAGCCGCTCCTGCACGACGGCGCGCGTCACGCCTGGCTGTAGCCATTCACTGTGGAACTCTTCGCTGGTGTTCGCGCCCGGCGCGGCGAGGGCCGCGAAGCCGCGGGTATCGGCGGCCATGAGCACCCGCTCGAGCTCGCGCATGATGCGGGAGACGCCGTCGTTGGGTGCAGGGGTAGTCTGGGCGTTCGCATACGCCGGCACGGCAAGCGCGAGCGCGAGAAGCAGCACCCTCACGGCATTATTAGAACACGTACTAGACCACGTACGGGGATTGGGGATTGAGGGATTGGGGATTAGCAAAAACGAGTATCACGCGTGTTCGCGCGTTCACTCCTAATCCCAAATCCCTAGTCCCAAATCACTAAATCAACCCGAGTTCCTTGCCGACTTTGGCGAACGCATCCAGCGCAAACTGAAGATCCTCGCGCGTGTGGGTGGCCATCACGATGGTGCGCACGCGCGCCTTGTCGCGCGCGACCGTGGGGAAGCCGATGCCCTGCGCGAACACGCCCTCCTCGAACAGCCGGTCCGACAGCTTCATGGCTTTCGGCGCCTCGCCCGCGATGACCGGCGTGATCGGGCTTTCGCCGGATCCCGTGTTGAACCCGAGCCGCTTCAGCCCTTCCTTGAAGAACTTCGTGTTGGCCCAGAGCTGGTCGATCAGTTGCGGCTCTTCGAGAAGCACGTCGAGCGCGGCGAGACACGTCGCGACGACTGATGGCGGATGAGAGGTCGAGAACAGAAACGGCCGTCCGCGATGGTGAAGGAACTCGATCAGGCTCCTGCTGCCGGCGACGTAACCGCCGAGCGCGCCGATGGCCTTCGACAACGTGCCGACCTGGACATCGACCCGGCCGTGCAGTCCGAAATGATCGATCGTGCCGCGGCCATTTTTCCCAAACACCCCGCTCGCATGCGCATCGTCGACCATCATGATGCAGCCGTACTCTTCGGCGAGGCTGCACAGCTCGGGGAGCGCGCCGAGGTCGCCGTCCATGCTGAACACGCCGTCGGTAATCAGCAGCTTGCGCGCAGTGGCCGGAAGGTCGCGGAGGATGGCGCGCGCGGCGGTGACGTCGCGGTGTGGAAACACTTTGATCGTCGCGCGGCTGAGCCGCGCGCCGTCGATGATGCTCGCGTGGTTCAGCTCGTCGGAAATGACGATGTCTTCTTTCGTGAGGATGGCGGCCACGGTGCCGGCGTTCGCGGCGAAGCCGCTCTGAAAGACGACCGCCGCTTCCGTTTTCTTGAACTCCGCGAGCCGCCGCTCGAGCTCCATGTGAATCGCCATCGTGCCGGCGATCGTGCGCACCGAGCCGGTGCCGACGCCGAACTGCTCAATCGCGGCCAGCGCCTTCTCTTTGAGCCGCGGGTGCGTCGTCAGCCCGAGGTAGTTGTTCGATGAAAGGTTGATGACATTGCGGCCGTCAATCGTCGTGCGCGCGGCCTGCCTGTCGTCGAGCACGCGCAGGCGACGATACAGCCCCTGAGATTTGAGGGCGTTCAGTTCGTCGGAAAGAAATGAAAGAGGATCATTGCGCATACTTTTCACTTTCCACTTTCTACTTTCCACTTTCTACTTCAACTGAAACACCCTATCGCCATCGAATTCGCCGAGGAGCTTTGCACCGTTGGCTGTCAGCCACTTACCAATGCGCTCACCCTCATCATCCCGGTAGTACGGCCCATGCACCACCGCGTGCGTGGCGCCCGATCGCATCAAGGTGTCCCACGATCGGTCCTGATCGTCGAGTGGATGCCGCAGAAAGGTCGCGTTCATGTTGTAGCTGAACGGAAAGTGGCCGCTATAGCCGTTCAACACCGGATGCCAGTGCGCGGTCGAGTAAAACACGTAGCGCCGCTCATACTCCCATTCGCCGAGCGGAAACTCGACGACGACCGTGCCGGGCGCCGGCAGAGATTTCAGAAAGCGATACGCCCCCGGCACCTCGTCGCCGATAAAGACGCGCGCCGGCGGCATCGCGTAACGACCTTCGGCGATCGTGCCGTTGAGGACGATGGGCGCGACGAACGCTT
Organism: Vicinamibacterales bacterium; assembly: GCA_963730445.1. Classification (GTDB taxonomy): domain Bacteria; phylum Acidobacteriota; class Vicinamibacteria; order Vicinamibacterales; family JAMQPK01; genus JAMQPK01. The sequence continues at coordinate 284,553 of CAVSRX010000001.1, forward strand.
CGGCGACGGCAAGCGCACCAAGCGCAACTGCGATGGCGCCGCCGCGGCGGAACCGCCGCTCGAGCGCCGAGGCGCCGAGTCCCGCGGCAACCGAGAGAAACAGAACCACGAGCATCGCGAAGCGCGCCGGCACGCGGAGGCCGTCGAAGCCGGGCACGTACCAGTAGAAGAAATGATAGGGCCCGACCTCGCTGATCAGCCGTCCGCCGCTTCTGATCTCGGGGCCGAGCGACATGAGGAACGCCGCGAGTGCGGCAAGCAGCACAAAGGCGGCGATGCTGCCGATCCACTGGCGCGCGAACGATCGCGCGCGCGGAGATACCACGAGCAGCAGCCCGAGAATGACGACGAGCACGCGGGCATTGCGCCAGAGATTCCTGACGGCGATCGGGAACGGGCCGATCCGCGTGAATCCGTTGCCCGTCAAGATCAGCAGGACGAACACCGAGTACACAACGGCCGCTGCAACGATCACCCACACGATCGGCCGCAGCGCTCGCGACGCGGCCGCGGGCTGCGCCCGCGCGCGATCCCACGGGAGCAACATGCTGCCAGCTACGCCGATGGCGCCGAGCAACAGCGCAGCAATCGAGGGAAACAGATCGCCTTCTGCCTTCGGGTACGCGCGAATCAGGCTGCCCCACAGCCACGACTGGGCGGGCGATGTCCAGTAGCTGAAGACGTCTGCCGAGAACCCTCTCACTTCGTTCAAGGCGCGTGCGTCGAACCCATGCCGTCGCAGCTCGAGGTATGGAAGCAGAAACGGCAGCGTCACCAGGGTGACGACGACCGCCGTTGCAGAGAGGCCCACCCAGACGCGCACGTCCTTCCAGAGGTTTCGGGTCGCAATCTCGAACAATGCGTACGCGAGCACGAACGGTGCGAAGAAGAGCAGGAAGTACCCATTCGAAAGGTTCTGCGCGATGAGCGCGGCGCCGGCGCCGACGAGCGCCCGGGCGCGTCTCGTCACGAAGTATCGCCGCAGGCCATAGAGAACGAACGGCATCCACTGCGAGGAGATGACCTGGAGGTGCGAAAACTGCGGAACGCGGTACGGCGCGAACGCGTAGACCAGGCCCGCGACCAGCCCCGCGCGCGCGCTGCCGGTGATGTCGCGCACGAACAGAAACATGCCGAGCCCCGACAGCACGAACGTCGAGAGAAACAGCAGGTTGTACGAAAGGATGATGTTGCCCGTCAGCGCGTAGACCGGGAGAATCTGGACCGCCTGCGCGAACAGGTGCTCGGAGTAGGCGAGCGTCAGCGGTTCCGGATAAAAGATGTTCGCGTTCCAGAAGTTCCGGATCGCGTCGATGTCGCCGCCGAGAAATCGCAGCAGGCGTTCGGCGTCCCACGCGAGAATCCACGAGTTCAGCAGCGAGTCGCCGAGATCCCATGGGATGTCGCGGGTGAGCCCCAGCGACAGCGGCCAGGTGAAAACAATGGCGACCGCGAAATACAGCGCGGCGGCTCTGATAGGGGTGAGGGGAGAGGGGTGAGGGGTAAGCTTCACGGGTACCTGTGATTCTTGCCCCTCGCCCTTTACCCTTTGCCCCTCACTTGTATTCAGCAGCAAATCCCGCAATCAAATCCCAGATCTCATTCAGCTGATCCGGCGGCGCGAGCGTGACCATGCGGAAATAACCGTCGGCCGCATCCATGCCGAAGCCCGATCCATGAACGCACAGCACGCCGGTGGCATGGACGAGATCGATGATGAAATCGGCGTCCGTTTTTCCAGGCGGCAGCTCGACCTTCGGCATCGCGTAGAACGCGGCGGACGCGCGCGTCGACGAGATGCCCGGTATCGCGTTCGCGCGCGCGTACACGAGCTCGGCGCGCTCGCGCAGCGCAGTGCGGAACGCCGGTTGATGCGATCGGTCGCCCTCGAGCGCCGCAACGACGGCGCGCTGCATGGGCATCGTCGAGCACAGCCGTCCTTCCGCGAGCTTAGTGATGGCGGCAAGCACGTCCTTCAGGCGGTCGCCGCCGCCTATGGTGAGCCAGCCGACGCGCCACCCCGGCACCAGATATCCCTTCGACAACCCTGACAACGAAATGACCGGCGCATCGGGATCGAGCGCGCCGATGGGCGCGACGGGTCCGTCGAATGCGACGTCCTGATAAATCTCGTCCGCGATCATCGGCAGGTTGTGCTCGTCGGCAATCGTCAACAGATCCCGCCGGATCGACTGCGCGTAGGACGCGCCGGTCGGGTTGTTCGGATCGTTCATGACAAGCGCCTTGGTGCGTGACGTGATGAGGCTGCGCACTTCTTTCGGATCGGGCTGCCATCCGTTCTTCGGATCGGTCCGGTAGTACACCTCGCGCGCGCCGATTTTGTGCAGAATCGCGGTGTAGAGCGGATAGGTGGGCAGCGGCACGAGCACTTCATCGCCGGGATCGGCGAGCGCCGTAAGCACGAAGTCGATCGCTTCGGACGAGCCCGATGTCATGACGACGCGATCGGCAGACACGGGCCAGCCGCGCGACGTGTTCTCTGCCGCGACGGCTTCGCGCGCCTCGAGCAAGCCCACAGACGGTCCGTAGCCGTGCTCGCCATTGCGCAGCGCCTGATGCACGGCGTCGACCATGTGGGCCGGCGGCAGGAAGCCGGCATGGACCGGGTCGCCTGTATTCAGGTAGTAGATCCTTTTGCCCGCAGCCTCGGCCTTCCGCGCCTCCGCGACGACGCGGCGGATGGAATAGCTCACCGCGCTCATGCGGCTCGCCGGCGGAATGATGGCGGAGGTCTTTGGGGTTCCCATGAGCGACGAGTTTATCAAAGAGGTGGGTCTTGCTCTTTAGACCCGCCACGCTTACAGTCCTGCAATGGCGATACAGCGAGAAATCACCGTCAAACTGGCCAATAGTCCGGGCACGCTCAGCCGCGTATCGCAATTGCTGGGCGCCGAGCGCATCAACATGCTCGGCATGTCGATCGATCCGTCTGGCCATTTGCGGCTCGTCGTCGACAATCCGCTGCACGCCATCAGCACCCTGCGCGAGCAGCACTACAGCGTCGAAGAGCGTGACGTGCTCTACACCGTGATGCCGAACGAGCCGGGCTCGCTGTCGCGTGCGCTGCGGCTGCTCGGCGAGGCCGGCATCAACGTCGAGTACGCGTATGCCAGCGGCATCGATCGCGTGCCCATGGTGGGAGTGGTCATTGCCGTCGCGGATGCGCAGAGGGCGTCGTACATCGCTGGCATCTGAAACGAAAAACGAATAACGAAAAACGAATAATGAGACTGTTCGTGCCCACGATGGATGCGCTTCTGGTCGAGTTCGACGAGCACGGACGCATCCGATTCGATAACGAGGACTGGTCGACGCCATCGGTGCAGGAGCGGCGGGCGATTATTCACGCCGCGAAAGATCAACTGGACCACCTGAAGGAATTGCTGGACGTCCTGGAGAGCACACCATGAAACGCTATCGCCTTCTCGCCGCGGTCGTCGTTCGCCGTTGCGCTCGCAGCCACCGCTGCGGCCATCACGATTCCGAAGGTCACTTATACGGACACACGCCTGAAGAACGGCCTCCGCGTCATCGTCTCGCCCGATCGCGCGGCGCCGGTCGTATCCGTGGCCGTGGCCTACAACGTGGGATCGCGGAACGAGCGGAAAGGGCGCACCGGGTTCGCGCACCTGTTCGAGCACCTGATGTTCAAGGGCTCCGAGAATGTCGCCGATGGCGAGCTGGCCGGGCTCATCGAGAACTACGGCGGCAGCCACAACGGGCAGACCGACAAGGACCACACCCTCTACTTCGAGCAGGTGCCGGCCAATCAGCTCGACATGGTGCTCTTCCTCGAGGCCGATCGCATGCGGGCGCCGGCCATCACGCAGGAGAACGTCAACAACCAGCGCGAGGCGGTCAAGGAAGAACGCCGCCTGCGCATGGACAACCAGCCGTACGGCAAAACGTCTGAAGTGATCGGCGAGCTGCTGTTCGAGAACTTCGCGAACGAGCACTCGATTATCGGATCGATGGCCGACCTCGACGCCGCGTCACTCGAAGACTTCGCGAATTTCTTCAAGACCTACTACGCGCCGAACAACGCCGTGCTGGCCATCGCCGGCGATGTCGATGCGAAGGTTGCGGTCGAGAAAGTCCGGAAATATTTCGAGAGCATTCCATCCGGCCCGCCGGCGCCGGCGCTCGACACGACGGAGCCCGCGCAGAAGGAAGAGCGCCGCCAGGTCGTCAACGATCCGCTCGCGCGTCTGCCGCTCGTCGACGTCGCGTATCAAATCCCCGGCGGCATCAACCCCGACATGGACGCCCTCTCGGCGCTCGCCACCGTGATGGGGTCGGGACGCAGCTCGCGCCTCTACGAGAGTCTCGTTCGCCAGCAGCAGGCCGCGGTACAAGCCGGTGCTGGAGTGGTGGCCGCGAAAGGACCGACGTTCATGTATCTCGAAGGGATGGCCGGGCCCGGGAAAGATCCTGCCGCGGTGGAGAAAGCGATCTACGCCGAGATAGAGAAAATTCAGACAGGGCCGATTCAGGAATGGGAGCTCGACAAAGCGCGCAACGCCGCGCGGCGCAGCCTGGTCGGCAGCCTCGGCAGCTCGCTGCAGCGCGCCATTCTGCTCGTGCGCTACACCGTGTTCTACAACGACCCCGCGATTATCAACACGCGCTACGAGCGCATCGCGTCGCTGAAGATTGCAGATCTGCAGCGCGTCGCGCGCCAGTATCTCGTGCCCGCAAATCGCGCGGTGGTCGTGACCGTGCCGGCGAAACCGGGTGCAACGCACAGGTGCAACAGGTGCAAAGGGTGCGGGAGGTGCGCAATGAAGCCAAGATCTGCTCTTTGCCATTTGCTCTCTGCTCTGTCAGTGGCGCTACTCGTCGCGCAGGCGCCAGTCCTCGGCCAGGGTGCGGCGGCACCGCCCGCGCCTCCCACTGCCGCGCCGTTCAAGAACCGCGCTCCCGTCAGCAACGACGTCATCAAGGTGAAGCTGCCGCGCGCGCAGGAAACACAGCTCTCGAACGGCGCGTACCTGATGGTGCTCGAAGATCACCGCGTCCCGTCGGTGCAGTTCGAGATCATCATGATCGGCGCCGGCGGCTACTACGATCCGCCCGGCATGCCGGGCCTCGCCGACACGACGGCGTCGCTGATGGACGAAGGCACGACAACGAAGAGCTCCGAGCAGATTGCGCAGGCGCTCGACACGATGGCGGCCTCGGTGTCCGTGTCGGCGAGCCAGGGATCGCAGATTGCGACGGTGACCGGCTCGGCGCTCTCCGATCAGTTCGACGCGGTGCTCGCGCTCGCGTCCGACGTGCTGCTCAACCCGAGCTTTCCGGAAAAAGAAATCGGTCTCTACAAGGCGCGCTCCCGCGCGGGGCTCGAACAGCAGCGCAGCGATCCCAACTTCCTCAGGCAGGAGCGGTACTCGAAGGTCGTCTACGGCAGCGACCATCCGGCGGCAAGCGTGGGCCTGACGCGCGAGTCGCTCGAGAAGATGACGCGCGACTCGCTCGTCAGTTTCCACAAGAGCAACTACGTGCCCGATCACGCCATCATCGGCGTGTCCGGCGACATTACCCTCGCCGAAGCGCGCACGAAATTCGAAGCGGCGCTCAAGGGCTGGGCGAAAAGCGGCAAACCGCTGCCCGGCGTCGCCGATCCGCCCGACCACGGCCCGATGAAGATCTCGCTCGTGAATCGGCCGGCATCCGTGCAGACCGCGTTCATGATCGGCGAACTGGCGATCAACCGCACCGATCCCGACTACGACGCGATGATGGTGTTGAATCAGATTCTGGGCGGTTCGAACGGGCGGCTCTACCGCGAACTGCGCGAGCGCAAGGGATATACCTACGGCGTCTACAGCTTTGCGAGAGCGCTGCGCTATCGGGGGGACTGGCGCGCGCAGATGGATGTGCGCACCGACGTCACCGAGGCGTCTCTGCGCGACATGCTCGTGGAAATCAACAAGATGAGGGACGAACCGGTTCCCACCGGCGAGTTCAAGGACGCCCAGCGCTCGATGACCGCCTCGTTCGCGCTGTCGCTCGAGAACCCGGCGGGGCTGCTGAATCTCTATATCGTGCGCCAGCTCTATAAGTTCCCGGTCGATTACTGGGATCGCTACACCGATCGCATTGCCGCGGTCACGCCCGCCCAGGTGCAGGCGGTGGCGCGGAAGTATTTGGACCCCAAACGGCTTCAGATCGTCGCGGTGGGGGATGCGGCCAAGATTACGCCCATTCTGCGGGGCTTCGGGCCCCTTGAAGTTTTTGACGATGAGGGGAAGCCGGTTAAAGCCTCCCCGTAGTAGAATTTGCGCATCCTTAAAGGTTTTCTGGTGGAGGCAGCATCATGAGGAAATTTCTCGCATTCGCGGCCGTGGTGGCCCTGTCGGCCCTGTCGGCTCCTCTCGTCGCTCAAAATCCCGCGGGCGGTGCGGCTCCAGCGCAGCGACGCGTCACGCAGGGCGGGTCGGGTCCGATCCGGATGCTGCTCATCACCAAGGCACACGCCTACGAGCGCGAGCCGTATTACCAGATGTTCGACTCGATGGGCGCCGACATCACCTGGATGCACGTCGACCATCCGGCCGCCGAAGCCTTCATGACGCCGAAGTACGCGAACCGGTACGACGTCGCGTTCTTCTACGACATGAACGGCGCGCAGGCCGATCTCGGCCGCTCGAAGCGCGAGCCGGCGCCGAACAACCCCTTCTACCCGAACGGCACGCGGCTGGTGGTGAACCCGCCGTCGGCGGAGCTGCAGACGGGGCTATCCCGAGCTGCTGCGCATGGGCAAGGGCATGGTCTTCACGCACCATTCGCTGGCGTCGTGGCCGCACAGCTGGCCCGAGTACATCGAAGTGATGGGCGGCGCGTGCGATTGGGGCAACTCGATTACGACGCGCGGCGTGCAGCATCCGAACTCGGGCTTCTTCCCGATGACGCCGCAGCGCATCACCGTCGTCAACAAGACGCACCCGATTACGCAGGGTCTCGGCGACTCGTTCGACATCATCGACGAGTCGTATTCGTGCCCCTACTACGAAGACTCCGTCATTCCGCTGCTGCGCACCGATTTCAAGCCGGCCGATCACAATCGCAATCTCAGCCCCAACTGGAAGTACAGCAACCTCGCGGCCTGGGCGAAGAGCGCGGAGAACAGCCCGGTCGCCTACATCCAGATGGGCCATGGCCCCGCCGCGTGGGCCAACGAGTCGTACCGGAAGCTCGTGCTGAACGCGATCAAGTGGGCCGCGTCGCCCGAAGCGCTCGCGTGGGCGAAGGCGAATCCGAAGCGCATTTTCAAGACGTCGACCAATTAGGAGACGCGTGATGACATCGATAATGGCAAGGGCCGCGTTCGTCGCGGCTACGGTTACTGTGTGCGCGCTGCCGTTGGTCGCAGGCCAGGCTCCGGCAGAACGCGCCGGCGGCGCCCGCGCCGCAGGCTCCTGCGGCGCCTCAAGGGCGCGGCGGCGGTGGTGGTGGCGGGTTCGGCGGCGGCGGCAACACCAAGGTGCTGCTGATTACGAAGGGGCACGCCTACGATCGCGAGCCGTTCTATCAGTTGTTCGACCAGGCTCCGGTGGGCGCGACCGCGCGCTGGACGCACGTCGAGCAGCCGGCGGCGGAAATCTTCTTCGATCCCGCGCTGGCGAAAGATTACGACGTGTTCGTGTTCTACGACATCAACGGCAGCGGCGAGCGCCGCAAGCCGCGCCTCGATAAGACTGGCAAGCCCGTGCTGAACAAGGACGGCAGCCCCGCGTTCACGTGGGATCCGCCGCCGGCAGATCTCGTCGCGAATACGAAAGCGCTGCTGCGGCAGGGCAAGCCGATGATCTTCCTGCATCACGCATCGGCATCATGGGCGCACAGCTGGCCTGAGTTCACCGAAGTGATGGGCATCGCGTGCGATTGGGGTCAGCCGCTTCGTGTGCGCAACATCGATCATCCGAAGTCAGGGTACTTCCAGAACACGAAGCAGCGCATCACCGTGGTCGACAAGGCCCATCCGATTACGCAGGGTCTCGGCGACGGCTTCGAGATCGTGGACGAGTCGTACAACTGCCCGATTCTCGAAGACTCGGTGCATCCGCTGCTGCGCACCGACTTCACGCCGAAAGACGTCGCGCTGAACCTGAATCCGAAATCGAAGTTCAGCAACCTCGCGGCGTTCGTGAAGACCGCCGAGAACAGCCCAATCGTCTACATCCAGCTCGGCCACGATCGCATCGCATGGGAGAATCCCGCGTTCCGCACGCTGCTGGACAACGCGATCAAGTGGGCCGCGTCGCCCGATGCGATGGCGTGGGCGAAGAAGAACCCGAAGAAGATCTTCAAGAATTAGGCGAGAGGCGAGCATGAAAACAACACTCCTGAAGCAATTGATGGTCGTGGCCGTGGGCGGGCTGTTCGTCGCCTCTGCCGCGAGCACGGAGCTCGCCGGCCAGCGCGGCGCAGGCGGCGGCCAGACGGTGCACCGGCGCACCGGCCGCTCCTGCTGCGCGCGGCGGTCGAGGCGGCGGCGGCATTCCACAGGGCGGGCGCGGCCCGATCAAGGTGATGGTCGTCACCAAAGGGCACACCTACGATCGGGAGCCGTTCTTCCAGATGTGGGACTCGTGGGGCAGCGACATTACGTGGTCGCACGTCGAGCACCCGGCGGCGGACGTCATGCTCTCGCCGAAATACAGCAAGCTCTTCGACGTCTACGCGTTCTTCGATATCGGTGGCGCCGGCATTGGCGGAGGCCGCGCGGGACAGCCGGCACCGGTCGTGCCGCCCGGATCGTTCAAGACCGCGAACAACCGCTTCTATCCGCCGCCGTCGGAGCAGCTGAAGACCGAGTTCCCGAAGCTGCTGCGCGAAGGCAAAGGGTTCGTCTTCCTCCATCACGCGTCGGCCGCATGGGCGCACACCTGGCCGGAATACTCTGAGGTGATCGGCGGCGCCTGCGACTGGTACGCGCCGCAGCGTATCCGCGGCATCGACAACCCGAATCACGGCTACTTCGGGATGACGCCGCAGTTCATCTCGTACGTCGACAAGAACCACCCGATCACCAAGGGCCTCGGCGACGGCTTCCACGTGACCGACGAAGCGTACGCGTGCCACTGGTTCGAAGACTCGGTGATTCCGCTCGCGCGCACCGACTTCCAGCCGGCGGACCCGACGAAGAACCTGAACCCGAAGGTGAAGTACAGCAATCTCGCCGCGTGGGTGAAGACGGCCGAGAACAGCCCGGTGTTCTTCACGCAGGTCGGCCACGGCGTCACCGCGTGGGCGACCCCCGCGTATCGCCAGCTCGTCGGCAACGCCATCAAGTGGGCCGCATCTCCCGAGGCGCTGGCCTGGGCGAAGGCGAATCCAAAGCGCATCTTCAATTCGTCAAACTAGTCGGGAGACGATTATGAACATTCTCTCCAGGAAGCTCATCTGGTTCGCAGTCGCCCTGGCGATCGCCGTGGGATCGGCATCGCTGCTGGCCCAGGGACAATGGGGCAGCGGTCCTATCAAGGTCGCCATCGTGACAAAGGGACACAACTTCGACAGAGACGGGTTCTTCAATTTCTGGGACTCGCTCGGCCAGGACATCAGCTGGACGCACCTGCAGCATCCGGCGGCGCTCGAGTTTTTCGATCCCGCGATCGCCGACACGTTCGACGTCTACGCGTTCTACGATGCGCCGGGCCGCACCGTGCTACCCGGTTCGCCTGAGGGGAAGCCGCAGTACGAGCAGCCGAACGCATCGGCGAAGAAGAACCTGATCCCGTTCCTGCAGAAGGGCAAGGGGCTCGTGTTCTTCCATCATTCGCCCGCCGCGTGGAACCACACGTGGCCCGAGTACAGCGAGATGATCGGATCGGCGTGCGACTGGGGCAACCCCGTCACGTTCAAGGGCAAGACCTATCCGAATTCGGGCGCGCAGGGCGGCGTGAAGCAGCAGATCACGGTGCTCAACAAAACGCATCCGATCACGCAGGGCCTCGGCGATGGCTTCGAGATCACCGACGAAACATATCTGTGCCCGGTTGACGAAAAAGCCAAGGGGCTGATTCCGCTGCTGAAGACCGACTTCGAGCCGATCGACAAGAACTTCCCCGGCCGCTATGCCGGCGGATGGCGCTATCCCGAACGGGGAAGCCAGCTCGCGGGTTGGGTGAGAACGGCGGAGAAGAGCCCGCTCGTGTATCTGCAGAACGGCCACGACGCGGTGGCATGGAAGAACCCCGCGTTCCAGACGCTGATGCGCAACGCCATCAAGTGGGCGGCGTCGCAGGAAGCGCGCGACTGGGCGGCGAAGAACCCCACGAAGGTGAGAAAACCGAGCACTTCGAACTAACGAAAAACGAAGAACGAAAAACGAATAGAGACAGAGAGGGCGCCGCAGTCAATCGCGGCGCCCCTTTTTTTGCTCTATTCGCTTTTTCGGTTTTCGTTTTTCGTTATTTCGCCGGTGGCGCTGCAGGCGCCGGCGCAGCGGGTGCAGCGGCCGGCGGGGCTGCGCCGCAGCGGGTGCGGTAACAGGGCCAGGATCCGGCTTGATGAACAACTCGATCACCTGCACGGCTGCCCCCGACTTGTTCGTGAAGCTGTGTTCCTGCCCCTTCACCATGTAGTACGCCTGGCCCGGGACGGTCGTGACGACGGGATCCTTCGCAACGGTCAGCTCGAGCGAGCCGTTGATCGGCACGAGCATGTGGAAGGTGACATCGTTGTGCACGTGCGGCCGGCGAACGGCGCCGGGTTGCAGCGTCACCTGCAGCACGCGCACATGCGGGTTCTCGACCACGTTGAGGAAGTTCACGCCGGGATCGGGATTACCGGTCTGGCCGACCTTCTGGCCGCCGCCGGCGGGCTTCGCCGTACCCGGGGCCGGGGCTTGGCCTGTAGCCGGCGCTGGCGTGGCGGGCGCAGGAGTCGCGGGCGCAGGAGTCGGTGGTGCTTGAGCCTGAGCGAACGCCGGCGCAACGGCGAGCCCGCTGATCACAACTGCAGTTCCGAACGCTCTCTTCAGCATGCGTCTCTCCTGTGCTCGGTTGGAATACAAAGATTGGAAGCACGTACATACATCCCATTCCAATGGCGTGTCAAACGACCTGCTGTAAAGTGTCTGGATGGATCTTTCAAATCGCGTGGCGCTGGTGACGGGCGGCAAACGGATCGGTGCGGTGGTCGCCATCGAGATGGCGAAGCACGGCGCCGACATCGGGCTCTGCTACAACCGCTCGCGCGACGAAGCAGAGAAGACCGCGGCGTCCATTAAGGCGCTGGGGCGACGCGTTTTCATCAAGCAGGCAAACCTGACGAAGGCCGCCGACTGCGAGGCGTTCGTCAACGAAGGCGCAGCGGCGCTTGGCCGGCTCGACATCCTCTTGAACATGGCGTCGATCTACGTGGCGAAGCCGTTCAGCGAGCTGACGGTCGAAGAGTACGACGAGAACGTCGCGGTCGACATGCGGTCGGCGTTCATCTGCTCGCGCGCGGCGTGGCCGCACATGCGGACGGCCGGCGGCGGCAACATCATCAATTTTTCCGACTGGCTCTCGCGCAGCGGACGCCCGAGGTATACGGGCTACCTGCCGTATTACGTCGCGAAGACCGGCGTCATCGGCATCACCGAGGCCCTTGCGCTCGAGCTGGCGCCCGACAAGATTCGCGTCAACGCGATCGCGCCCGGTCCGATTCTGGCGCCGCCTGAAACGACGGGAGACGAACTGGCGTCGGTTGAAAAAGCTACCCCACTGGGATCGTGGGGAGGGGAGAAGTCGATCGCTGAGGCGGTGCTGGCGCTGCTACAGATGGACTTTGTCACTGGGAGAGACGATACGGGTGGACGGGGGCAGGCACGTACGGTAGTAACGAAAAACGAATAACGAAAAAGGAATAGAGCCCAAGCGCGCGCGTTTTGCTTTATTCGTTTTACGTTCTTCGCTTTTCGTTACTTTACGGCCGCTCCTCCCAGCGCATCCGCGAGCCGCTTCTGTTCCTCGAACATCTCGCGAGGTACGCGCGATCCAAGGGACTTGAAGAACGTCGCCTGGTCCGCCGATGCCTCCGCCCAGTCGCCGGGCTCGACGGCGACGAGCGTCTCCATCGCCTCTTTCGAAATCGTTAATCCCGTCTGATCCAGCGCGTCCGGCGTGGGGACGATGCCGATCGGCGTCTCTTTGCCCTTGCCGATGCCGTCGCAGCGCTCGAAAATCCATTTCACCACGCGCAGGTTCTCGCGGAAGCCGGGCCAGATGAACTTTCCGCGAGCGTCGGTGCGGAACCAGTTCACCCGGAACACCTTCGGCGGCTTCGTCACATGTCTGCCGATATCGAGCCAGTGCTGGAAGTATTCGCCCATGTTGTAGCCGCAGAACGCGAGCATGGCCATGGGATCGCGGCGCAGCACGCCGGTTTTGCCCGACGCGGCGGCCGTGGTCTCGGACGAGAGCGTCGCGCCGAGAAACACGCCGTGCTGCCAGTTCTTCGATTCGTACACGAGCGGCACGCGGTGTTGGCGGCGCGCGCCGAACATCACGGCGTCGAGCGGCACGCCCCGCGGGTTCTCGAACTCGGGCGACAGCGAGGCGCAGTTGGTGGCGGGCGTCGTGAAGCGCGCGTTCGGATGCGTGGCCTTCTCAGGTGATGACGGCGTCCAGGGACGTCCCTGCCAATCGAGTGCCTCCGCGGGAGGCGGGTCGTCGTGCCCTTCCCACCACGGCGTCCCGTCTGGACGCAGCGCGGCATTGGTGTAGATCGTGTCGCGCTGGATCATGTCGAACGCCATCGCGTTGGTGCCGTGGCTGGTGCCCATGAGCACGCCGAAAAATCCAGCTTCAGGATTCACAGCCCACAGCCGGCCGTCCGCGCCGGGACGAATCCACGCGATGTCGTCGCCGACCGTCCACGTCTTCCACCCGGGCATCGAGTCGGGCGGTACGAGCATCGCCATGTTCGTCTTGCCGCAGGCCGACGGAAACGCGCCCGCGATGTACCGCACCGGCCCATCCTTGGAATTGGCAGCCGACGATGAGCATGTGCTCGGCGAGCCAGCCTTCGCGGTTCGCCTGATAGCTGGCGAGACGCAGCGCGAGGCATTTCTTGCCGAGGAGCGCGTTGCCGCCATATCCCGATCCGATCGACCACACCGCGTTGTCTTCGGGAAAGTGCACGATGAAGCGGCGGTCGGGGCTGAGATCGCCAAGCGAATGCAGGCAGCGCGTGAAGTCGCTGGCGTCGCCGAGGTGATCGAGCGCCGGCTGCCCAACGCGCGTCATGATGGCCATATTCAGCACGACGTAGCGGCTGTCGGTGATCTCGACGCCCACTTTTGAATACGGAGATCCGGGAGGGCCCATCAGGAACGGCACGACGTACATCGTGCGGCCCTTCATCGACCCTCGGAACAGCGGCGTCAGCTTTTCGCGTGCGGCGTCCGGCGCCATCCAGTTGTTCGTCGGGCCCGCGTCGTCTTGTTCCGTGGTGCTGACGAAGGTGAGATGTTCCGTACGGGCGACGTCGTGCGGCGCGCTTCGATGGAGATAGCAGCCCGGAAGCTTCTGCTGGTTCAGCTCGATGAGCTCTCCGGAGGCGAGGCATTCCGCGATGAGACGATCGCGTTCGGCCTTCGACCCGTCGCAATACACCACGGCCGACGGCGTCGTAAGGGCTTCGATGTCAGCCACCCAGCTACGAACGGCCGAGTTCATCCACACATCCTATCGCAGAAGATTCTGCATCGTGAAGTCGAGCATCATGCGGCGCAGATGAATGGCCGGCCGCGGATCGCTGACGCCGTGGGCCGACCTGGGATACATCATCATCCGGAACGGCTTGCCCGCCTGTTGCAGCTCATACGCAAACTGCATGGCATGTTGCGGATGTACGTTGTCGTCGAGCGTGCTGTGCACCAGCAACAGCTCGCCGCTCAGGCTGGCAGCGCTGAACCGCGGCGAGCTCCGCCGGTAGCCGTCGGGATTGTCGCTGGGCAGCCCCATGTAGCGTTCCGTGTAAATCGTATCGTAGCTGCGCCAGTCCGAGACTGCGCCTTCCGCGATGCCCATGGCAAAGGTGCGGCTGTGCGTCATGGCATACAGCGTCATGTACGCGCCGAAGCTGATGCCGGAGATGCCCATGCGCGATCCATCGACGTACGGGTTGGCGCTTGAGCCAGGCGGCGCCGTCTTCGATGTCTTGCAGCTCGAGCGCGCCGAAGTTCTTGTACAGCGGCCACGCCGACTGCATGCCCTTGCCGCTGGCGGTGCGGTTGTCGCAGATCCACACGATGATGCCGCGCTGGGCGAGCAGCTGCTGATAGAGAAACTCCGTGCCGCCCCACCCGTTGACGACCTGCTGAAAATGCGGGCCGGCATACGTGAACTGGTACACCGGATACCGCCGCGCCGGATCGAAGTTCGGCGGCTTGATCATCACGGCTTCCATATCGAACCCGTCGCGCGTCTTCACCTGCATCAGCTCGGGCGTCGACAGCCCATGCTCTTTCAGCGAGGGAACGTTGTTCGCATCGACGACGCGCACCAGATCGCGCGTGGTCGTATTGTGCACGCGCACCTGGGGCGGTTTTGTGATGTCGCTCCAGGAATCGAGAAACAGTGTGCGCGATGGATTGACGAACACCTGATGGCGTCCTGCGGCAGTCGAGACCCGCTGCAGACTGGTTCCGTCCAGCCGAACGCGATACAGGTCGAGGCCGATCGGACTGTGTGTCGTCGACGAGAAGTACACCCACGTGCCTGATGGATCGATGCCGTGTGTCCGCCGAATCTCCCAGTCGCCCTGCGTGACCTGCCGGACGAGCGTGCCGCCGGCAGCGTAGTGATAGAAATGCCGCCAGCCGCTGCGCTCGCTGAGCCAGAGGAACGAACCGTCCTTGAGCCAGATCGGATCGACGCTCGCGTCCTGCCACCGCTCGACCCACGCCTTGCTCGTTTCCCTCAGCACAGTTCGCGGCGGGCCGGCGTCGGCGCCCGCGCGGTTCAGGTCGAGCCACGTCTGCGTGCGGTCCTGAATCTGATACACCACATCGCGGCTGTCCGGCGTCCAGCCGACATTGACGATGAGGAAGTCCGTGTACTTCGTCGTGTCGATCCAACGCGCGGATCCCGTCGTGGTTGAGATGACGCCGAGCCGCACCACCGGATTCGGATCGCCGGCCTTCGGATAATTCCAGCGCTCGAGATTCGGGTGATACGAAAGGTCATCGACGAGCGTGTACTCCGGTACCGCTTTCTCGTCGAACTGCAGGAACGCAATGCGGGACGAGTCGGGGCTCCACCAGTAGGCGCGGTGGTTGCCACGGCCGTAGAGCTCTTCGGAATACACCCAGTCGAGCGTGCCGTTCAGCAGTTCTGCGCTGCCGTCCGAGGTCAGCGCTCGCTCGCCGGTGCCGCCGGTGCCCGCGACAAAAATATTGTGGTTCTTGATGAACGCCACGCTGCGGCCGTCGGGGCTGAAAGTCGCCTCGCTCTTGGCGCCGGCAGAATTGGTCAGCCGCGTCGCTGTTGTCGTTGAGAGCGTGTAGACGTAGAGATCGTCGAGGAGCGTGACGAGAAAAGCGTCGCGCGTCGCATTGAAGATCGACGGCAGCTGCCGCGACGCATTGCCGGCGTTGGAAGCCGAGGCGCCTGCGTTGATGAGCGCGCGCTCGAGCTCGGCGTAGGTGTAGAGCGGCGCGCTCGCGCCCGAGGCGGCGTCGACGCGCAGCCACGGCCCTTCGACTCGGGCTCCGGCCTCGCTGGGGGTAGACCCGGGGATGACGGTCGGTGAGGGCCACAAATGATGCGTATCGCTGAGCCAGGGGTCGCCGGCCGGCGCCCAGGTCATCGTTGCGGCCTGGCTGCCGTTGAATCGCCTCCACCCTTCGTGGCTGTAGATTTCCTCAACGGTGAGGGGCTTGGGTTGCGCCGCTGCAGCGGCCGACGCCAGGCAGAGTACGGCGGCAAGAAGCGGCCGGCGGACGGAACGCAGTACCATACGAGCTCACATTATGACAAAGCTCACTTTTATGGGGGCGGCGCGCACGGTGACCGGCTCCAAGTACCTGCTCGAGGCCGGCGGCCACAAGATCCTGATCGATTGCGGCCTGTTCCAGGGGCTCAAGGAGCTGCGGCTGCGCAATTGGGAGCAGCTGCCGATCGATCCCATGGATATCTCGGCGGTGGTTCTGACGCACGCCCATCTGGATCACACCGGATATCTGCCGAGGCTCGTGGCCGCTGGATATCACGGCCGCGTCCATTGCACGCCGGGCACGGCTGACCTCTGCAGGCTGGTGCTCCCAGACTCGGCGCGTCTGCAGGAAGAGGAGGCGCGCGAGGCGAACCGGCTTCACTACTCGCGGCACGACCCGGCTCTGCCGCTGTACCGCGAATCGGACGCCTTTCGCGCGCTCTCGCAGCTGCAGACCGTTGCATTCAACAAACCGATGTCGCTCGTCGACGGCGTCGACATCGAGTTCATTCATGCGGGCCACTTGCTCGGATCGGCGTTCGTCCGGATGACGATCAAGGATGGACCGACCGTGCTGTTCGGCGGCGACCTGGGGCGGTACTCGCGCCCGGTGCTGCCGGATCCGTCACCGCCGCCGCCGGCCGACATTCTGCTGCTCGAGTCGACGTACGGCGACCGCATTCACGAGCCCGACGATCAGGGCGCGCGCCTCGCGGCGATCATCAAGGACACCGTCGCGAGAGGCGGCAAGGTGATCATCCCGGCCTTTGCGATCGGCCGCGTCGAAGAGGTCCTGTACTGGATCAAGAGGCTCGAGGACGAGCGGCAAGATCCCGAAGCTGCCCGTGTTTCTCGATAGCCCGATGGCGCTCGATGCGCTGCGCTACTACGCCAACCGTGCGACACGAACTGGACGAGGACATTCAATCGGCTGATGCCGTCCGCCGGTTCTTCACCGCGCGATTTCAGCCGGTGTCGTCGGCACAGCAGTCGTCCGAGCTCGTGCGATCGAAAATTCCGTCGATCGTCGTCTCGGCCAGCGGCATGGCGACGGGCGGGCGCGTCCTGTATCACCTGCTCGGCGCGCTGCCAGACAAGCGCAGCACGGTGCTGTTTGTCGGTTACCAGGCGGCCGGCACACGCGGCCGGCAGCTGGTGGATGGCGCGCGCGAGGTGAAGATTCGCGGGCAGATGGTTCCGGTGCATGCGCGCATCGAGAAGATTGATTCGATGTCGGCCCACGCCGATTCGCAGGAAACACTCCGATGGCTGGGCGGCTTCAAGACTCCGCCGCGGATGACCTATCTCGTGCACGGTGAGCCAGGACCGATGGACGCGCTGAAAGCGACATTGGAGATCGCAGCTGAAATGGAAGGTGCACGCCCCCACGCATCTCGAGCAAGTGGAGTTAAGCTGAACTGGTTGATGGTGAGAGGGCTTGTGTTCATGACGGTGGCCGCCATGTCGATATCGTGTTCAGGTTCCACACCGACGCCACGACGCCTACGAAGCGTCGGCACTTCAGGCCGGCCAACGCCGATCGCAAGTATCTGCTCGAGCGCGTCGACGAAGCTGCAGTCGTGCAGTTGTACGCCGACGGTTTCGAGGCGCTGCCAGTCGATCAGCGCATCTTGATCTGGCATCTCTACCAGGCTGCCATCGCCGGCCGCGATATTTTTTACGACCAGCGGTACGCGCACAACCTCGACATGCGGGACGTGCTCGAGGCCATCCTCACGCACCCGTCAACTGATGCGGCCACGCAGGCCGAAATCCTGCGGTACACAAAGCTGTTCTGGATTAACACCGGTCCATACAACAACCTCACCGCGCGAAAGTTCGTCCTGAAGTGCACGCCCGAGCAGTTCGCGGCGGCGGCGCATGCGGCGTCCGCGCAAGGCGCGACATTTCCCTTGCGGCGAGGGGAGTCGCTCGACGGGCTCCTCCACCGGCTGAAGCCGATGTTCTTCGACCTCTCTGTCGATCCGTCCGTGACGACCAAATCGCCCGCGGATGGCCGCGACATCCTTCAGTCGAGCGCCAACAACTTGTACTCCGGCGTGACGATGAAGGATCTCGAGCGCGTGGACGAGCGGTACCCGCTCAACTCGCGACTGGTGAAGAAGGACGGAAAGATCGTGGAAGAGGTGTATCGCCTCGGTGGCTTGTACGACCCGCAGATCCGCGATGTGATGCGCCATCTCGAGAACGCCATCCCCTACGCCGCGGAGCCGACGGCCAGGGCGCTGCGCGCGCTCATTCAGTGGTACCGGACCGGCGAAGAACGCGACCGGCGTGCCTACGACATCGCGTGGGTCGCCGATAAGTCCGCGCCCGTCGATACGATCAACGGTTTCACCGAGGTCTACCTCGACGCCCGCGGCATCAAAGGCGCGTGGGAAGCGATCGTCTATTACGTCAACACGACCAAGACCGCCGCGATTAAGAAGCTCGCCGCAGAAGCGCAGTGGTTCGAGAGCCGCATGCCGTGGGACCGGCAGTACTGCAAGGAGAACGTGCAGGGTGTCACCGCCAACGTCATCGACGTCGTCATCGAAACGGGCGATGCCGGACCGGTGACGCCGATCGGCATCAACCTGCCGAACGAGCAGGAAGTGCGCGAGCAGTACGGCAGCAAGTCGGTCTCGATCTCCAATGTGAACGAATCCTACGATCGCTCGATGGACCCGGGCCTGCGAAGCGAGTTCGCGTGGTCGCCCGACGAGATCGCGCGCGCGGAGAAGTGGCAGGGGTTCGCGCACGAGCTCGCCACCGATCTGCACGAGGTGATCGGGCACGCGTCCGGGAGAATGCACGTGTCGCTCGGATGCGCGCCGCAGACCGTGTTGAAAGAGCAGTACTCGGCGATCGAGGAATCGCGCGCCGATCTCGTCGCGTTGTACTTTCTTCCGGACCCGAAGCTCGTCGAGATGGGGCTCGATCCGCGCCGAGGACCACGATAACGTCGTGCGGGCCGAGTACGAGAACTACTCGCGAGCGCCGCTCGCGCAGCTGCGGCGCATTCGAGAGGGAACGACGATCGAGGAAGACCACATGCGCAATCGCCAGATGATCGTGCACTGGCTGATGGCGAACACCAGGGCCATCGAGAAGCGCGTACGCGATGGGAAGACGTATTACGTGATGCTGGATCCAAAGGCGTTTCGCGAAGGTGTTGGCCGCCTCCTCGCCGAGGTGCAGCGCATCAAGGCCAACGGGGATTACCCCGCCGCCAAGGCACTGCTCGAGACGTACGGCATTCATTTCGACGCCGCGCTGCGCGACGAAATCGTCGCGCGCGTCGACAAGTTGAAGCTGCCGTCGTACACGGGTTTCGTGCAGCCGAAGCTCGAGCCGGTGCGCCATGCGGACGGCACCATCCGCGACGTGACGATTACGTATCCGCAGAATCTGACGAAGCAGATGCTCGAGTACTCCGAAGCGACCAGGAGCAGCCGCGAGCAGCTTCGTAAGGATCGGTGATGTTCTCGTCGCGCCTGCGCCAGTCGGCGGGCCGCAATCGGCTGGCCGTCGCGCTCGATCGGCGTCGTGCGAACGGACATCCGGTTATCGACCTCACGCTCTCCAATCCCACTCGCGCAGGCCTGACTTATCCAGGCGGGCTGCTCGCGCCGATGGCGCAGAACCGGTCCCTTTGCTACGACCCCGAGCCCTTCGGGCTGCTCTCCGCCAGGCAAGCCGTTTCCGATGACCTCGCACGGCGCGGTCTGCTGGTGCCCGCCAATCGAATCGGTACTGACGGCCAGTACGAGCGAGGCGTATTCTTTGTTGTTCAAGCTGCTGTGCGATCCCGGCGATGCCGTGCTGGCGCCGCGGCCGAGCTATCCGCTCGTGGAGCACCTGACCGATCTCGACGGCGTTGCCCTCCAGCATTACCGCCTCGAGTTTCACGGGCGCTGGGAGCTCGATGTGCAGGACCTGCGCGAGAAGGCGGGCTCGGGACGGATGCGCGCGATCATCATGATTAGCCCCAACAACCCCACAGGCTCGGTGGTGACCGACGCCGAGCTCGACGCGGTGGCGTCCATCGCGCGCGAGCACGATCTCGCGCTCATCTCGGACGAGGTGTTCGCCGACTATCCGATCTCGGGCACACAGCCGGCCAGCGCGCTTCGTCAGCACGCGGCGCTGACGTTCGCGCTCGGAGGCCTGTCGAAATCCGTCGGTCTCCCTCAGGTCAAGCTTGGATGGATTGCAGTCGGCGGCCCCGCGCCGCTCGTTGCAGATGCGCTGGAGCGGCTGGAGACCATTTGTGATGCGTATCTGTCGGTATCGACGCCGGTGCAGGTGGCGGCGCCTGAGCTACTGACAGCCGGTGCGTCTGTTCGAACGCAGATTCAGGCACGCGTGCGCGAGAACTACGCACAGTTGATCGCGCGTGCGTCCGCGAATCCCGCATGCGCGGTGATGCCGATCGAAGCCGGATGGTACGCGGTCGTGCAGGTGCCGGCGCTCGCGCCGGAAGACGCGATCGTGCTCGACCTGCTCGACGAGACAGGCGTGCTCGTGCATCCCGGCTACTTTTTCGATTTCGAGCGCGAGGCGTTTCTCGTCGTCAGTCTCCTTCCCGAGCCCGAGGTGTTTTCTTCGGCGGCGCAGGCGATCTTCGGCCAGATCGGCACGCGCCGATGATTCAGCGTTCGCGCCGCGCGGGCATCAACGTGCCCCTGTTTTCGCTCCGCTCGACGCGCAGCTGGGGCATCGGCGAGATGGGCGATATTCCGGCCATTGCCGAGTGGCTGCGCGCGGCGAATCAGTCGGTGCTGCAGATCCTCCCGCTGAACGAGCTCGCCCCCTCGGAGTCGTCTCCGTATTCCCCCCTGTCTGCAATGGCGATCGACCCGCAGTTCATCAGTATCTGGATGATGGACGAAGCAGAGGAATTCGAGCGCGAGTGGCGGACCGAGATAGAGCATGTTCGTCAGACACCGAGAATCGACTACAGAGCTGTGCGCGAGTTGAAGAGCCGCGCGCTGAGAATGTCGTTCGAGCGATTTCTGAAGAGCGAGTGGCTGCTCGACACCGGCAATGCCGAGGCCTTTCGCACGTTCCTCGAGAGCGAATCGTGGTGGCTCGACGAGTACAGCCTGTATCGCGCGCTCCGCGCAGATTCGGGCGAACGGCCGTGGCCAGAGTGGCCCTCGGACCTTCGCGACCGTGAGTCGTCTGCGATGGCGCGCGCACGCGAGCGCCTCGCGGGCCCGATTCTCTTCTATCAGTACATTCAATGGATCGCGACGCGGCAATGGCAGACGATTCGTCACGCAGTCGAAGGGATAGAGATCCTTGGCGATTTTCCATTCATGGTGACGCTCGACAGCGCCGATGTCTGGAGCCGACGGGAGGATTTCATGCTCGGCGCTTCGGTCGGCACGCCGCCGGACGCGTTCAGCAAGACCGGCCAGGAATGGGGACTGCCGCCCTATAACTGGGCCGAAGCGCGCAAGAACGATTTCGCGTGGCTTCGCATGCGCGCGCGCAGGCAGGCACAGCTCTACGACGGGTTCCGCGTCGATCATCTCGTCGGCTTTTATCGAACCTACGTGCGGCCACTCGACGGGCAGCTCCCGTTCTTCATGCCATCCGAAGTGCCCGATCAAATCGCGCTCGGCGAGACAGTGATGCGCATCTTCCTCGACACTCAGGCCGACGTCAGCGTCGAAGATCTCGGCACCGTTCCGGCGTTCGTGCGCGAGTCGATCGCGCGCCTCGGTCTTCCCGGCTATAAAGTCTGGCGCTGGGAGGTTGACGATCCCATTTTCTACCCGCCGCTTTCTGTGGCCATGACCGGTACGCACGACACGGACACGCTGGCTGCGTGGTGGGAAACGCTGACGCCGGAAGAACAGCGGCGCTTCGGCTTCGACTCCCCGCAGTACGACGCCACGATCCGCGATGGCGTCATCGGCAAAATCTACAACGCCGGCTCGAACCTGGTTCTGCTGCCGATACAGGATGCGTTCGGGTGGCGCGATCGCATCAACCTGCCTGCGACGATCGGCGACCGCAACTGGACGTACGTGCTGCCGTGGCCGTCGGACACCGCCACGGCCCAACGTGAGGCTGTCGACTGCGCGAATCGGTTGGCGGGGTTGACCGATCAGACCGGCCGCTGGCACCCGCCAATGCTTACAGATCCGTGATTCCGTGTTCCGCCTTGTAAGTGCCTCTCCGGCGAAGTTCGCGATTTCAGGCCTAAATTGGTCGATAGCGAATCGGTACAGATCCCGCTGTACGGAGGTTCGTGGACGTGTCGGCCGTCAAATCAATGGCGCCTTCCGAAGACCTACTTTTCAGGGATGGACTTGGCGATCGGCTGCTTCTGCGCGACGCGCAAGGCCGTCCTGAGCACGAGTGTCTGCTGATTCGTCCCGAGCTGGCCTCGGTGCCGGCCTTCGAGTTCGCGCTGAACGAGCGCCTGTGGCTCGTCGAAAAATTCGACCATCCTGCGTTCCTCACGGTCCGCAACATCATCCGCGCGCCCGGCCGGCTCACGTCGATCAGTCTCGTCTACGATCTGACGGGCGGCACGAGGCTTTCTGAGGTGATCGCGAAAGCAGCGTCGGGCGGCCAGCCGATTACCGCGGGCGCAACCGTGTTTCTGCTCAAGGAAGTACTCAATGCGCTTGCCGAGCTCCATCGCCAGAGCGGCGACCTGGCGCACGGCGCGATTGCGCCGGAGCGCATCGTGCTCGCCGACGGAAAAGTGCGCATCGCCGATTACGTGCTCGGCCCCGCGATCGAGCAGCTGCATTTCACCACCGAACGGTACTGGAAAGAGCTCCGCGTCGCAGTGCCTTCGTCGGCCGGCGGCGCGCGTCTCGATCGTCGCGTCGACGTCGTGCAGGCCGCGCTCATGGCTGTGGCGATGTTTGCCGGGCGCCCCCTGCGCGACACCGAGCACCTGGGCGGCCTCGGCGATGTGCTGATGAGCATCTCGGTGCCCCAGCCGATCCGCAGCTGGCTGCTGCGAGCGCTTCACATGGATCCTCGGCGCGTGTTCGTCCACGCCGGAGAAGCGTCGCAGGCGCTGACAGAGGCCATGAAAGAGGGAGGGCTGAAACCCGCCCCCGGCGATCTCGAACTGCAGCAGTCGCGGACGTTGCGGCTCGCACAACCCGCGGCGCCGAAGCCGCCGGCGCCTCCGAAGGCGATTACGGTTGCGGTCGCAAAGCCCGCCGTGCACGTTGTCAAAGCGTCGCCTGCGCCGACGCAGAAGCGCGACGTGTGGCAGGCGCACGATGTCGATCAGCGCGCGTATGCGCCGCAGGGTGCGACGGTTGCGGCCGGACGCGGGCGCTGTGAGCGGCGGGTTCCGAAAGCTCCTGCTGGTTGCGGGGATGATGGCCTTGATGACAGGCGCCTTTACGGCCGCGCAGTTCATCCCGGCGCCCGAGTGGATGTTCTCGAAGGCCGGCACGCTCGTCATCGAATCGAACCCGCAAGGCGTCAAGGTGTCGGTGAACGGGAAGCCGCAGGGTGTCACCCCGCTGACGCTCAAGGTCGAGAGCGGCATCCACGAAGTCGAGATGCACGGCCCCGGCAGGCCCAAGATTTTCAAGGTGCACGTCACGCGGGGCGATCGCGTCGCGCAGTTCGTCGAGTTCCCCGGCGTCCGCCGACTAATCATCCAATCCCATATAATTGAAGGTTCGCGATGGCTGTCATCCGACCCTTTCGTGCTGTTCGTCCAGATCCCGCCGCCGCGCCCCGCGTCGCCGCCGTTCCCTACGACGTCGTCGATACCGAAGAAGCGCGCGCTCTTGCCCACGGCAATCCCTTGAGTTTTCTGCACGTCTCCCGCGCCGAAATCGATTTGCCCCCTGGCACCGATCCGCACGCCGATATCGTGTACCGCACGGCCGCAGAGCGATATCGCGCGCTCAAACGGGACGCGCCGTTTGTCGAGGAAGCGGAGCCCTCGCTCTATCTCTATCATCTCGACGCCGACGGACATGGCCAGACGGGCGTGGCGGCGTGCTATTCGCTCGCCGAGTACGACAGCAACGTCATCAAGAAGCACGAGCGAACGCGGAGGGACAAGGAAGACGATCGCACGCGTCACATGGTTGAGCTGCGGGCGCAGACCGGGCCCGTCTTCCTGGCGCATCGCCCGAATGCGCAGGTGGACGAGCTTTCGCGGCGCATTCGATCGACCGACGAGCCGCTCATAGACTTCACGGCGCTCGACGGCGTGCGTCATGCCCTCTGGCGGGTCGACCCGCGACTGACACCGGCCTTCGTCGATGCGTTCACGTCCGTCGAGGCGCTCTACATCGCCGACGGACATCATCGCGCGGCGAGCGCGGCGCGAGCGCGCGACGCCGTTCGAGATTCGGACGAAGTGAATTACTTTCTCGCTGTTGCGTTCCCGTCAGATCAGCTTCGGATTCTTCCGTACAACCGCGTTGTTCGAGATCTCAAGGGGATGACGCCGGAGCATTTTCTCGGCGAGGTCGCCCGCACCTTCGCGATGACGTCCGGCCCTGCCGCTCCCTCTGAGAAGGGGGAAGTGTCGATGTATGTGGCGGGCAAGTGGTACACGGTCGATCTCGAGAGCGGCGGCGTATCTGGAGCGGGCGTCATCGACACGCTCGACGGCAACGTGCTGCAGGAGCGGCTGCTGAAGCCGATTCTTGGCATTCAGGATGTGCGCACCGACACGCGAATCGATTTCGTCGGCGGCGCGAAAGGCACACAGACGCTCGAACAGCTGGTCGACAGCGGCAGGATGGCCGTCGCCTTTTCGATGTATCCGGTCAGCCTCGTCGAGCTGATGGAGGTATCGGATGCCGGCGAGATCATGCCGCCGAAGTCGACCTGGTTCGAGCCCAAACTTCGAGATGGATTGCTCATTCATGAAATCTGACCGCATCTTCAATTTCTCAGCCGGCCCTGCCGTGCTGCCAGTTCCCGTGCTCGAACAGGCCCAGCGCGAGCTCGTGGCGCTTCCGGGCGTGGGCATGTCGATTCTCGAGGTCAGCCACCGCTCGAAGGTGTTCGAGGACGTGCTCGCGCGTGCCGAGGCCGACATCAGGCAGCTCGCCGGCGTGCCATCGAATTACCGTGTGCTGTTCCTGCAGGGCGGCGCCAGCCTGCAGTTCACCATGGTGCCGATGAATCTGCTGTCGGAGGGGACGACGGCCGATTACCTCGTGACCGGCGCGTGGTCCACGAAAGCCGCCGATGAAGCGAAGAAGATCGGAAAAGTGCACGTCGCGGCGACGACCAAGGCGGAGCAATTCACGCGCATCCCTCGCGCCGAAGAAATCGTGCTGACGCCAGGCGCCGCGTACGTGCACATGACGTCGAACAACACGATTTACGGCACGGAGTGGAAAGCGCTTCCCGACATCGGCGACATTCCGCTCGTCAGCGATACCTCGTCGGACATGTTCAGCCGTCCGATCGACGTGCCGCGCCACGCGCTCATCTACGCCGGGGCGCAGAAGAACATGGGACCGGCTGGCGTGACGGTCGTCATCATCCGCGAGGATCTGCTCGCGCGCTCGCCGGCGTCGCTGCCCGTCATGTTGAGCTATGCGGTGCACGCCGAGAACGGATCGATGTACAACACGCCGCCCGTGTTTGCGATTTACATGCTCGGGCTCGTCACGCGATGGCTCATCGGGCAGGGCGGCCTCGAGGCGATCGCGGCGGTGAACGAGCGCAAGGCCGGCAGGCTGTACGCGGAGATCGATCGCACCGGCTTTTATCGCGGGACTGCGCAGAAGGAAAGCCGATCGCTCATGAACGTGACGTTCCGGCTTCCGAGCGAAGAGCTGGAGAAGCGGTTCGTCACGGAAGCCGAGAAGGCAGGCCTGGACGGACTCAAGGGGCACCGATCGGTCGGCGGCATGCGCGCGTCCATCTACAACGCGTTCCCCGAAGCGGGCATCGACGCGCTCACGGGTTTCATGAAGGACTTCGAACGGCGCAACGGGTGATGTGGTAGGCTGTCGCGTGCTCCGGCAGCTTGCCTGGTGCCTGTTCGCGTCTGCTCTCGTGACGCAGGTCGCCGTCTTCAGCACCACGATTTTTCTCCATCGCAGCGCGACGCATAAGGCGCTCGAGCTGCATCCCGTCGGTGGCGTTCGTCTTCCGTCTCTGCATGTGGATTACAACCGGAATTTGCACGCGCGAGTGGGTGGCCGTGCATCGCAAGCATCACGCGTTCACCGAGATCGAAGGCGATCCGCACAGCCCGCACCTGAGCGGCTTCTGGTCGGTGCAGCTCGGCAACGTGTTCCATTACCTCAAGGAAGCCAAGAACCCGGAGACGCTCGAGCGGTACGCGAGAGACATCGACGAGGATGTCTTCGATCGCGTGGTGTTCCGGTTCGGTTTCGTGGGGCCGTCACTTGGAATCGTGGGGCTCTGCTACGTGCTGGGACTCTGGTGGGGATTACTGGCGGCGGGGGTTCACCTGTTCATGTACGTGTTCGTGCTGTCCTCGTCGATCAACGGTCTGTGCCACTACATCGGGTACAGAAACTTCGACAATACCGCCACGAACATCAGATGGGTCGCGCTGCTCACCGGCGGGGAAGGGCTTCACAACAACCATCACGGGCATCCACGCAGCCCGAAGTTCAGTTTTCGACTCCAGCGAAATCGATCCGTCGTGGCCGATCATCCGGCTGCTCATCGCGCTGCGTCTCGCGCAACCGTACAAAACCATCGACGAAATTCACGGTACGTAAGACTAGAACAGAAGATCAAGAGGCCAGGAGGATCCTGGTCAAAAAGAAGCTTCTTCTGGCCTACTGATCTCCTGTTCACGACTACGCGGGCCACATGGCCAGTCGTGGGGAACCGTCTGCGCCGGCGACGGCGGCGTCTCCGGCGGGGCGGCGCATCGGACGCGGGCGGCAAATCGTCGGGGCCGTCCGGAGAATGCGTGGACGCTTCGGCCTGCAGCGCGCGCCACGACTCGACGAGCGCTGGCGTGTTGCCGTGCAGCTCGAGCCACATGAGCGCGGCCGGAAATGCGCGTGCGGTGCATGATGCCGCGCTTGTGGCGCGGCGATGCATTGGGATCGCGGAGATGCCGCTGCAGCATGAGAATCTGCCGCAGGAACTCCACGTCGCGGCGCGCGAGCGGCAGAATGCCGAAGCGGGCTCCGAGCTCTTTCGTGCGGCCGTGGTGCTGGTCGAGCAGCCCAAGCGGAATCAGCAGCGAGCCGAGCAGGGTCGCGTTGCCGAGCGACTCGGGATTGCGCTTGAACGCGCGCCGATAGCTGTCGATCGCCGCCAGCGACTGCCAGAACGTGTCTGTGATGCGCCCGGGCACTTCCGGCGCGAGCGCTGCAAGCAATCCCGTTTCGACGAGCATGCGGAATGTTTTTTCTGCGGCCCCTGCGCGCATCACTTTGTAGATTTCTTCCATCAGGCGCGCCGGCGCGCTGCGCGCGAGCTCGCCATGATAGCGGCCGATGGCCTCGAGGATGGGTTCGTCGATTCTGAAGTCGAGCCGTGCCGCCAGCGCGACCGCGCGCAGCATGCGCACCGGATCTTCCTGGAAGCGCTCCTCGGGAACGCCGATGCAGCGGATGAGACCGGCGCGGATGTCGTCGAGCCCGCCGACATAGTCGATGATCGATCGCGTCTCGATGTCGTAGAAGAGCGCGTTCAGCGTGAAGTCCCGTCGAAACGCGTCCTCCTCCGGTGTGCCGAACGTGTTGTCGTGGTGAACGAGTAAATCGGGATCGTCCACCGCCGCGCTCGGCGGCGTCGGTACCGGCGGCGCCGGCATGGGCTCTTCTTCGGTACCCGCAGGAACCTGGCGGCGGAACGTCGCAACCTCGATGACTTTCAGGCCGAACTTGACGTGCGCGAGGCGGAAACGGCGGCCGATGATCCAGCAGTTCCGGAAGAGGCGCTTCACCTGATAGGGGTGCGCCGAAGTGCCAATGTCGAAGTCCTTCGGCGTCCGGCCGAGAAGCAGATCCCGCACGCTGCCCCCGACGAGATACGCGATGTGATCGAACTGCTGAAGGCGGTACAGGACCTTCAGACGCGTCCGCGTCGATCTGCTGGCGTGAAATCGGATGATCGCTGCGCGGGATGATGACAGGCTGCGGCATCAGGACTTGGCTTCTCTCCAATTAGGTCCGATTCCCACGTCCACCGTCAACGGCACGTTCAAAGACGCGGCGCCTTGCATCGCCTCCCGCACCTGCTCCGCGACCGCCGTTGCTGATTCCTCAGGGCTCTCAATCAGCAGCTCGTCATGCACCGTGAGGATCATGCGTGCTCTCTGCCCTTTGCTCTCTGCTCTACCAGTGCGAAGCGCTTCGTCTACGCGAAGCATTGCCTTCTTCAGGATGTCCGCCGCCGTGCCCTGAATGGGGAAGTTCACCGTCATGCGCTCGGCGCCCTGACGGATCTGACCGTTGCGGCTGTTCAGCTCGGGCACCATGCGCCGGCGGCCGAACATCGTCTCCACAAAGCCTTTGGTCCGCGCGTGCTCGATGGTGGCGTCGATGAACGTGCGGACGCGCGGGAACCCGCCGAAATAGGCGTCGATGAACTCCTGCGCGACAGCCGGCGTGACGCCAATGTCGCGCGCGAGCGTGAATGCGGTCTTCCCGTAGAGCAGCGCGTAGTTGATGATCTTCGCCCGGCGCCGGAGCTCGTGCTTGTCGAGGCCGCTCGCCGGGCCGAAGACCTTCAATGCGGTGCGGTCGTGAATGTCTTCGCCGCGACGGAAGGCGTCGACGAGCGCATCTTCCTCCGCCATGTGCGCGAGCACGCGAAGCTCGATCTGCGAGTAATCCGCCGAGATGAGCACGAAGCCGGGATCGGCGATGAACGCGCGCCTGATCTCGCGGCCAAGATCGGTGCGGATAGGAATATTCTGCAGGTTCGGGTCGCTGCTGCTGAGCCGGCCGGTCGCGGCCACCGCCTGGTTGAACGACGTGTGGACGCGCGCCGTTCGCGCGTGCACGAGCTGCGGCAGGGCGTCGATATAGGTGCCCTTCAATTTCATCAGCGCGCGCCACTCGAGAATCAGCCTCGGCAGCTCGTGCGTGAGCGCGAGATCTTCGAGCACGTCCACGGCGGTCGATGCCACTTTCGTTTTTCCCGTTCGCTTCCCAGTGGCAAGCTGCAGCTTGTCGAAGAGGATCACCGAGAGCTGCTTCGGCGAGTTGATGTTGAACGGCTCGCCGGCGAGCTCGAAGATTTTCGCGCTTCGCGACGCGAGCTCGGCGTCGATGCGCGTCGACTGGCTCGCGAGCGCAGGCTGATCGATCCGAACGCCGTGCCGCTCGATATCCGCGAGGACCGGCACCAGCGGAAGCTCCATGTCGCGGAACAGCGGCTCGAGCCCTTCGTCGCGCAGGCGCGCGCGCAGCGCCTCGGCGAGCTGCCATGCGAGATCGGCGCGCTCACCGGCGAAGCTGAGCAGGGCAGCTGCCGGCAGATGCGGCAGCGCGATCGCCTTCTGGCCTGTGCCGCAGATGTCTTCCTGCGTGAGCGCCTTGTACCCCAGATGCTCGAGCGCGATCTCCTCGATCGTGTGGCTCGACCTGGTGGCATCGAGCACGTAGCTGGCGAGCATCGTGTCGAACTCGAGGCCCGCGAGGGCGATGCCCTCGTGCGACAGCATCATCAAATCGAACTTCAGATCGTGGCCAATCTTCGAGAGCGCGGGGTTTTCGAAGACCGTCTTCAGCGCCGCCAGTGCGGTTCTCGGATTCAATGCCGACGGTTCGTCGAGCGCCGTGTGTCCGATCGGCAGGTATCGCGCGCGCCGCGCGCCGGTTGAGAACGCCACACCGACGAGCGCCGCGCGCATGCCTCCAGGGCAGTCGCCGATGACGCTCATCGCAAAACGCCCCGCACCCTCGAGCTCGGAAATGAGCTCCGCGAGTCCGTCTTCCGTGGAGACGACGGCGTAGTCGGTATCGACGGTGTCTGCGGTCGGCGCGAATTCGGTGACGAGCGATCGGAAGCCGAGCGTGGAGAACAGCTCGAAGCATTTCTGCCGATCGGGTCCGCGGTAGTCGAAGCACGAGACGTCCACGGCCGGCAGCGGCACGTCGGTGCGAATTCTCAGCATCACGCGGCTCTCGCGCGCCGCGTCCGCATGCGTCGTCAGCAGCTCGCGCTTCTTGCCGGTGAGCGACGGCGCATTCTGCGAGGAGTGCGTCGAGCGAGCCGTGCGTCGAGATGAGCTCGCGCGCGCCTTTCTCGCCGATGCCGGGCACGCCCTTGATGTTGTCGATGGAGTCTCCCATCAACGCCAGCACGTCGACCACCTGTTCAGGCGCGACGCCGAATTTCGTCTTCACCCCTTCGGCGTCATACCAGACGCCTTCGTCGCGCGGGTTGAACACGCGCACGCCTGTCGAGTCGTCTACGAGCTGGAAGAAATCCTTGTCGCCCGTCACGATGGTGACGGGCCGCCCGTCTGCCACCGCCCGCATCGCCAGCGTCCCGATGACGTCGTCGGCTTCGAAGCCGACGAAGGTGAGCACCTGCACGCCGAGCGCTTCACACGCCTGGTGCACGAACGGGATTTGTTCCGCGAGATCGGACGGCATCGGCGCGCGATTGGCTTTGTAGTCGTCGCGCATCTCCGACCGGAACGTCGGTCCCGACAAGTCGAACGCCGCGGCGATGCATTGCGGGTTGTGGTCGGTGATGAGCTTGCGCAGCATCGTGACGAAGCCGTAGACGGCGTTGGTCGAGCGGCCGTCGGGCCCGGTCAGGCCTCGTATCGCGTGATACGCGCGATACATCTGGTTGCTGCCGTCGATGAGAAACAGGGTGGGTTTCGGCAAGGAGTCCGAAGCTATCTAAGTCAGTATATCATTTGGGGTTATGGCTTTCGGGAAGCGCGCCGGCCTAGCGCTGGCGGCGCTGATGCTCGCGGCGTGTCAGACGCTCGGCCTCGTCAGGCAGTACCAGTACCGACGAGCGCCTCGAGCTGTCGCTGGACGGGTCGGCCGTTGTCGATATCAGCGCGTCGATTCCTGCGCTGGTCGCACTCCGCGGCGCGACGTTGAGTGTCGACCCCGAGGCGCGCTTCGATCGTCAGGCGTTTCGGCGGCTGTACGAGGGCCCGGGCGTCGCCGTGCGTGAAGTCAGCGCGTTCCGCCGCCACGGGCGGCGTTTTGTGCATGTCAGGCTCGACGTCAGCGACATCACCGCAGCTGCCGCGTCTCGTGCCGCTCTCGTGGTCGCGCTATCGCCTCGATCGCCTCGAGCAGGAGTTCCGGTTCGTGCAGGAAGTCGGTCCGGCCGCGCAGATCGACGTCGGCGACGTGGGTTGGACCGGCAACGAGCTGATTGCGTTTCGCGTGCATCCTCCCAGCCGCATCAACTTCCATAATTCGCCATCGAAGAAAGTTGAGCGCGGCAACATACTCGTGTGGGAACAGACCCTGCGCGAGCGTCTGTCTGGCGTCCCCTTGCGCATGGAAGCGCGCATGCAGACCGAATCGATTCTCTACCGCACACTATGGCTCTTCGGTGGAACGTTCATCGCGGCGATGCTGGTGCTGGCCGCCGTCATCTGGTGGGTCAGCCGCAAGGGAAGGAGCGTGGTGCCCGCATGAGCTCTTCTTCATTCGGCGCGAAGCCCGCCGTGCTGCGATGCAGCCGCTGCGGCACGTTCGTCGACTGGTCCGAAGCGCGCGCGCAGGTCGTGTGCGAGTGCCGGCCGCGGCTCGAGCTGCCTCCCGTGCTCGTGCGCGAAGCGGCTGACGCCGAACGGGCCGCGGCACTCGAGCTGTTCCGGCGCGACTTCGGGCGCAGCGGCATCGTCGCGTTCGGACAGGTGATGGATCTCGACGCCGCCCCCACGATTGTTGCGGAGATGAACGGAGAAATTGCGGGCGCGCTCGCATACCGCCTCATCGATTCGGGGCTGCATATCGTCGCGCTCGCGACCGATCCGATGTGGCAGCGATCCGGCGTGGGCGGGTATCTCGTTGCCGAAGCGGAGCTGCTCGCGCGCCGCCTGAACATTCCGCGCGTGATTGTGTCGATGACCAACGACAACCTGCCGTCGCTGTATTTCTATCAGCGCCGGGGATATTTCGTCTCCGAATGGATTCCCAACGGCGCTGCCAAAGCTCGCCTCGAGCGTCAGCCTGGTCGGCTTCGGCGGCATCCCGATTCGGGACGAAGTGCGGTTGGAGAAAGCGCTTCAGTACGTAGGGCGGGTCTTGCCCTTTAGACCCGCCTGCGCCTACTCGCCCCCATTTGCGCATAGCAGATGGAGGCAACGATGAGGCTGATTTCCTGCCCGCTCGCGTTGGTCGTGTGTCTGGCGGCGCCTTCCTATGCACAAACAGGCGGGCCGCCACTACGATGTGAACTCGGCGGCAGCAGGCTCTTCTACTCCTGAACGCTGAGTAGCCGTGGCCCGAATCGACACTGCGGATTGGAGCCATGCTGCTGCCGCATCGCAAGGCGCGACTACGTCGATCAACCAGCTCATTGGCCACGGAGAGCACCACTCGTGCTTGGCCTGGGCATGATATTCGTAGCACGGCGATGCATTTGACCGCCGGTACCGCCACGATCGGATATCGCCACATGCGTCCGGAGGGTCATTTTTTCAGTTCGCAGCCTCACACGACCGAGTGAAATCCGTGATCGGGCATGTAAGCCACGTACGCAGGAAATCTCGAAAACTGTTCTGTCGTTTGAAGTTTTCGCGAAATTGGCAGCAGCGTGTCTGATGCCCAGACATCCGCGGTTTATGAAGAACTTCTGTCGTGTTGAAGGTACTGATCGTAAGGAAGTAGCGGTGCGAAGCCCTTGTAACTGAAGCCTGCTATGCTTGGTGGCCTGGACATGCGCTCGGCCACATTCGCAAGGTCGGATACCCGCCGGGTCTAAAGAGCAAGACTCGCCCTTCGTATGGGCTGATCCTGAGGCTCGGAGTTCTGCAAATGCAAGACCCGGTCTGCTATCGCTACGGCGACCCGGCGTACGTCAGTCGCGGGTCTCTGATCTTTAGACCCGCCGGGTTTATCCCTAAGCCCTCAGCATCCCAAGTCCCTAATCCCTAATCCCTGGATTCAGTTTATTTGGGCGCCATCCGTATGGCGCCGTCGAGTCGGATCACTTCGCCGTTCAACATCTCGTTTTCGATGATGTGCTTCACGAGCGCGGCGTACTCGGCGGATTGCCGAGCCGTGGCGGGAACGGCACCTGCGTCGCGAGGCTCTCGCGCGCGGCTTGAGGGAGGCTGGCCATGAGCGGCGTGTCGAAGATGCCGGGCGCGATCGTCATCACGCGAATGCCGTAGCGCGCGAGCTCGCGGGCGATCGGCAGCGTCATCGCCACGATGCCGCCCTTCGACGCCGAATAGGCGGCCTGGCCGATCTGCCCGTCGAACGCAGACACGGACGCGGTGTTGACGATGACGCCGCGCTCGCCGCTCGGCGGTGGGTTCGGCCGCGCTCATGATCGCCGATGCGAGACGAATGACGTTGAAGCGTGCCGCCGAGGTTTACCTGGATGACGCGCGTGAAGGCGTCGAGCGCGTGGGGTCCGTTCTTGCCGAGCACTTTTTCCGCGAGCACGATGCCGGCCGCATTGACGACCCCGCGGAGCGTGCCGAGCTCCGACACAATCTCCAACCCGCGGCGCACGCTCGACTCGTCGGTTACGTCGACGCGCGCGAATCGCGCGCTGCTGCCGAGCTCGGACACGAGCCGCGCACCCGCCGCTTCGTTGACATCGGCAATCGCCACGCGCGCGCCCGATTGGACGAGCATCCGCGCCGTCGCTTCGCCCAGTCCCGAAGCGCCGCCGGTGACGAAGAAAACGCTGTCCTTGAGCTGCAAGGGTTAGAGAAACACTATCGGCTGACGGTCTGGGCCTTCTCGGCGGTGTCGATCGCGCGGCGCACGGCGTCGTAGTCGTTCGGCAGCTCGACCGGTTTATTGGCCAGCCTCGACGTCATGCCCGCCAGCGTGCTCGAGTGATACGCCACCTTGAAGTCGGTGAACTTCAGCCCGTTGGCGGTCGAGATGACGACCGCGCGATCGTGCGGCTTGATGCGTCCCTGCTCGCGAAGCTTGATGAGCGCGGCAAGCGCGACGCCGGTATGCGGGCAGTTGAACATGCCGGTGCGATCGGCGCGGGCTGATGCGTCAGCGAGCTCTGCTTCCGTCGCCTGCTCGACGATGCCGTTGTATTTCTGCAGCGCGCGGATCGCCTTCTTCACCGAGACGGGGTTGCCGATCTGAATGGCCGATGCCAGCGTCGGCTTGGCCGTGATGGGTTGAAATTCCCAGTTGTTCTTGTACGCGAGGTAGAGCGGATTCGCCGCGGCGGCCTGCGCGACGACGATGCGCGGGCGCTTGGTGATGAGCCCGAGCGACTCCATCATGTCGAAGCCCGCGCCAAGCGCGCTGACGTTTCCGAGATTTCCGCCCGGGATGATGATGACGTCGGGCACCGACCAGTCGAACTGCTGCACGATCTCGACGCCCACGGTCTTCTGTCCCTCGAGCCGCAGGCTGTTCATCGAGTTGGCCAGGTACACGCCTTCTTCGACCGACAGCCGCTGCACGATCGCCATGCAGCCATCGAAATCGGTGTCGAGCGACAGCACGAGGGCGCCGTTGGCGAGCGGCTGCACGAGCTGCGCGGTAGAGACCTTGCCGCGCGGAAGAATGACGATTGACGGAATCTCCGCCGCGGCGGCATACGCGGCGAGCGACGCCGACGTATCACCGGTCGAGGCGCAGGCGACGGCGCGCACCGGTTTGCGGTCGGCCACCATCTGCCGCACGATCGAGACGAGCACCGTCATCCCGAGATCTTTGAAAGACCCGGTGTGCGACTGGCCGCACATTTTTATCCACAGCTCGTCCATGCCGAGCTCGCGGCCGAAGCGCTCGGCCCACATGAGGTTCGTGCCCCCCTCGTCCATCGACACGATGTTCTCGTCGCGGATGCCGGGGCAGACCCATTCCTTCTTGCCCCACACGGCCGAGCCGTAGGGCCACTCCGTTCGCTTGTAGCGGCTGTCGAACAGCTGCTTCCATTCGTCGGCGGAACGGCCGCGGAGCGCGGTCAGGTCGTGCACCACTTCGAGCAGATCGCCGCACGTCGGGCAGCGGTAGAGTGGTTGCTCGAGGTTGTATTCGCCGTCGCAGCCGGCGATGCACTTGAAAACGGCTCGGTATTCCATGGGGCGTAGGTACATATAGTAACGTAGACGGTCCGCGTCCGCGCTAAAGCCGGACACTACCTACTATGCGAAAACCCGTTGTTCTCATAACCGGCGCCAATGGCGAAATCGGGCACGCCCTGGTCGCCAACCTCGTCCAGCAGCGCAATAAGGCGGTCGTGTCGCTCGACGTGAACGCGCTCGACCCGCCCATCGCGCAGCTCGTGCACCGCGAGTTCACCGGTTCCATCCTCGACACCAATCTGCTCGAGCGCATCCTGTCGGAGTTCGAGGTCGACCTGATTTTTCACCTCGCCGCGTTATTGTCGACGCGGTCGGAGTTCACGCCAATGGCCGCGCATCACGTGAACGTCGAGGGAACACTGAACCTGCTCGAATTCGCGGCGCGAGAAACCGACTCGCACGGCCGCTCTGTGGTGTTCGTCTACCCGTCGTCCATCGCGGCCTATGGCCTGCCCGACCTGCAGATGCGACGCAAGGCGGGCCGCGTCCGCGAGGATGACTGGAACAAGCCGCTCACGATGTACGGCTGCAACAAGCTCTATTGCGAGCATCTTGGCCGCTACTACTCAAAGCACTACAAGCAGCTGCTCGAAGCGCGGGCGCCGCGCGTCGATTTCCGCTGCGTGCGATTCCCGGGCTTGATTTCAGCGGTGACCGTGCCGTCCGGCGGCACCTCCGATTACGCATCGGAGATGATTCACGCGGCCGCCCGCGGCGAAGCATACGCGTGCTTCGTGCGGCCCGACTCGCGGATTCCGTTCATGGCGATGCCCGATGCCATCGATGCGCTGCTGAAGCTGTCGGTCGCACAGCCCAACCGGTTGTCGGCATCGGCGTACAACGTGCGCGCCTTCAATCCGTCGGCCGACGAGATTCGCGCCTCGGCGCTCCGCGCATTTCCCGACGCAAACGATCACCTATAAGGTGGATGCCAAACGGCAGGCCATCGTCGATTCGTGGCCGGAAGACGTCGACGACACGTCCGCGCGGCGCGACTGGGACTTTTCGCCGGCGTACGACTTCGACCGCGCGTTCCACGAGTACCTGATTCCCACCATCCGAGCGACATACAAATAGAGATGATCGCCATCAGCATCGACAAGCCGGGCGGTCCTGGCGTCCTTCAGCCAATCGAGATGCCGCAGCCGCAGGCCCGGACCGCGCGAGGTATTGATTCGCGTTGGGGCGGCCGGCGTGAATCGGCCCGACCTGATGCAGCGCGAGGGGAAGTACCCGCCTCCGCCAGGCGCGAGCGACATTCCAGGGCTCGAAGTGTCGGGCACCGTTGCGGCGTGTGGATCGGATGTGGCGCGCTGGCGCGAAGGGGACGAGGTGTGCGCGCTCGTCTCGGGCGGCGGCTACGCCGAATACTGCGTCGCACCCGATGTGCAGTGCCTCCCGATTCCCTCGACGGTCGATCTCGTATCTTCTGGAAGCATGCCCGAAACCTTCTTCACCGTATGGACGAACGTCTTCGAGCGCGGGCGGCTTCGCGCGGGCGAGTCGTTTCTCGTGCACGGCGGTGCGAGCGGCATCGGCACGACGGCGATTCAGATGGCGCGCGCGTTCGGTGCGCGTGTGTTTGCGACCGCCGGCACCGATGAAAAATGCGCGGCGTGCGAGCGCCTCGGAGCCGAGCGCGCCATCAACTACAAGACGGGCGACTTTGCCGCTGCGTTGATGCCGTTGACCGGCGGACGCGGCGTCGACGTCATCCTCGACATGGTGGGCGCACCCTACTTCGGCCGCAACGTCGATTTGCTGGCGCTCGAGGGGCGGCTGGTGCAGATTGCGGTGCTTCACGGCGCGAAAGCAGAGATCAATCTCGTGCGCCTGTTGCGGCAGCGCATCACCGTGACCGGATCGACGCTGCGGTCGCGGACGGTAGACGAAAAGGGTGCGATTGCGAATGGTGTTGAGAAGGAAGTGTGGCCGCTTGTCGAGGCAGGAAAAATCCGCCCAGTCGTCTACGCGACGCTCCCGTTAGAGCGGGCTGCCGAAGCCCATCGCCTGATGGAGTCCGGCAGCCACATCGGAAAGATCGTGCTTACGGTCTAGCGGCGTAGGTTCTCGAGTAACCGTTCCTGCTGTTGGTCACCGTGAACGAGCCGTCGGTGCGCGCCGACACCTTGATGTAGTGCGCCGGCGTGTGCGCCGCCATGCCACCCGCGCCGGCGGGCGGTGTCGCTGCGCCGCCGACGATGGCCGCCAGCTGCTCGCGCTCGTCGAGGTTCGCAATCATCACACCCGGTGCGTTGTGTTCGACGCCGCCTGCGTACGACCAGTGGAGCTGCCAGATGTCTTCGAGGCCAGGCGACGTCGCGAGCGTCTGGAACGTCTGCACGGCACCGCCTTTTCGCGTGCCGTTGTTCATGATCGCCACGCGCGGCTGAATCGCGTGCACGAATGCGGGCGCTCCCGACTGATCGAGGCCGTGGTGATTCGTCAGATAGAGGTCGATCGTGCCCACCGGATTGTTCGGGCACATCAACATGAACTCGCGGCTCCACGTCAGGTCGCCGAGATCGATCGTGCGGAATCGGCCGTAGTTCATCACGAAACCCGCCGAGTGGTGATTGTCGGGATCGACTTTGCTTTCATCGCGCGGCTTGTGATCGGCGCATAGCGGATTCGGCCGCCCGGCACCAGGTGCCTTGGCGATCGGCGTTTTCAGCGGAACGCTGTCGCTCATCACAGTCGTCGTGTCGGTGCCTGCGAGGGCCAGCTTGTCGCCGGGCTTGACGATCGTCCGGGGAATCGACTTGTAGAACTCGGCATACGCGGCCTGGAATTTGATGATGTTCGGGCGATCCCCTTCGATCGACGGCCCGTGATCGTAGAGATGCTTGATGGGAATCTGCTTCGCGATCTCGAACAAGCTTCCATAGTGATCGCCGTGATAGTGCGTCAGCCAGAAGTGGTCGATCTGTTTCACACCGGCCACCTTCAAGACGTCTACGATGCGATTCAAATCGCGCTCTCCGGAGTTGCCGGCGTCCACGAGCAGCGTCTGCCCGCTCGGCGAGACGAACAGCGTGGCCTGTCCGCCTTCGGTGTCGATGTAGTAGATGTCGAGGGTCTTGCCCGCCTGCGCCTGCGCTGAAGATGCCATCGGCATCGCGCACACGGCTAATACGACCAACAAGAACAAAGCTCTGCGCATGGAAACTCCTTTTAGGTCCGGCTAAAGCCGGACACTACCGTTGGGGCTAAAGCCGGACACTACCGCTTCGGGATTGCGATTCTAGGGCATAAGCCGCGCGGACGCGACGGGATAATTGGAGGTACAGGTACCACGCGGCGTTGTGAAGGATGATGAACAGCGCGAGCGGCAGCCGCGTGCCCGGGGGCGCGTTCCCCAAGTCGACGCGGCTCGACAGTCTTACCACCGCTTCAAGACCAAACAGTATCAGTGAGAGCTTGGCCAGCCAGACCGCGCCGGGGTGGCGCAGCCAGAGCGCCAGGCCCGCCCCCACGCCCACGCTGGTGATGACGAGCCGCGCGGTGAGAAACACGATCGACAGCGTCGATCGCGTTCCGATGTTCCACACCATCGACGAGGCCTGCAGCGCGAGCGTCGCCGGGTTCCAGATCGTGAGAATGAAAATGAGCGGCAGGATCCAGAGCGGAATCCTGGGGCGCTCCACCGACGGGCCTTACGCGACCGCTGGTTCCATCTCGTCCGGGGTCTTCGTCTTCTTCCGCTTGACGAGCCGCAGACGCGCGCCTTCGATGTACACGTAATACACCGGCGTGATGTACAGCGTCAGGAACTGCGAGACGAGCAGGCCGCCGACGACCGCCAATCCGAGCGGACGCCGCGATTCGGCGCCGGCGCCGAGTCCCATCGCAATCGGCAGCGTCCCGACCAGCGCGCACATCGTCGTCATCATGATGGGGCGGAACCGCACGAGACACGCTTCGTGGATGGCCTCGAGCGGCGACTTGCCCTGCTCGCGCTCTGCGGCCGATGCGAAGTCGACCATCATGATGCCGTTCTTCTTCACGAGGCCGACGAGCATGATGATGCCGACGAAGGCATACAGACTCAGTTCCGTCTTGAAGAGCATCAGGGTGATCAGCGCGCCGAACCCCGCCGCCGGCAGACCCGACAGGATGACCAGCGGCTGCGTGAAGCTCTCATACAGAATGCCGAGGACGATGTAGATCACGACGATCGCCATGACGAGCACCAGGCCGAGGCCCTGCAGCGACTCCTGAAACGCCTGCGCCGTCGCCCTGGAACTTCGTGGTGACCGTTGATGGCAGTGTCGTCCGTGGCGGCTTCCTCGATGGCGTTCACCGCATCGCCAAGCGCATGGCCAGGTTTGAGATTGAACGACAGATTGACCGACGGAAGCTGGCCGCTGTGGCTCACTGAAAGCGGGCCGACACCGCTCGTCACGCTTGCGACCGTATTGAGCGGGATGAGCTTGCCGTTCGACGATCGCACATACAGCATCGACAGCGCTGCGGGATCCTGCTGGAACTCGGGCGCGACCTGCAGAATGACCGGGTACTGGTTGCTCGACGCGTAGATTTGCGAAACCTGCCGCGTGCCGTAAGCGTTGAAGAGCGCCGTCTCGACCTGGTTCACGGTCAGGCCGAGCGCCGCGATCCGATCGCGGTTCAGATTGATCTGCACCTGCGGATTGTTCAACCGGAGGTCGCTGTTGACGTCTTCGATGCTGCTCGATCTTCCGCATCACGTCTTCGAACGCAGGCGCCGCGCGATAGAGCTCGGCGGTATCCGGATCCTGGAGCGTGAACTGGTACGACGCGCGAGCGCCTCCCATGCCGCCAAGATTGATCGGCGGCTGATTGACCATGAATACGCGCACGCCAGGCACCTGGGCCAGCTTCGGCCGCAGGCCGGCCATGATCTGATCGACCGATCGCGTACGCTCGGTCCGCGGCTTCAAGTCGACGCTGATACGGCCTTGATTCGACGAGCTCCCGCCGCTCCGTCCCGCCGCCGTCGCCCACGCTGCTGCTGGAGCCGGAGATGTCGGGATCCTGCGCGAGAATCGCCGCCACCTCCTGCTGATGGCGGACCATCTCATCGAAGCCGATACCCTGGATCGCTTCCACGCTCACCTGGAAACGGCCCTGATCTTCGGTCGGCAAGAAGCCCTTCGGCACGATAACGAAGAGATAGGCGGCGCCGACGACAAACAGCAGCGACAGCGCCATCGTCACGGCGCGATGCCTCAGCGCAAACTGCAGCGACACATCGTAGCCGCGCAGCGACGCATCGAACATGCGCTCGGTGAAGTTGTACAGCCGTCCATGCGCCTTCCCGTGCGCCGTCTTCAGAAATCGGCTGCACAACATCGGCGTGAGGCTGATGGACACGAAGCACGACACGAGAATGGCCACGCTGATCGTGACGGCGAACTCCTGCAGCAGCCGTCCGACGATGCCGCCCATGAACAGAATCGGGATGAACACGGCGACGAGCGATACCGTCATCGCGATGATCGTGAACTCGACTTCCTTCGCGCCTTCGAACGCCGCGCGCATGGCGGGCTTGCCCATTTCCATGTGCCGTCCGATGTTCTCGAGCATGACGATCGTGTCATCGACGACGAACCCGATGCAGAGCGTCAGGGCCATCAGCGAGAGGTTGTCGAGGCTGTAGTCGAGCACGTACATCACCGCGAAGGTGGCGATGATCGACACAGGCAGCGTCAAGCTCGGGATGATTGTCGCCGTCACGCTGCGCAGGAACACGAAGATCACGCGCGATGACGAGCGCCGATGCGTGAGGAGCAGCGTGAGCTTGACGTCATGGACCGACTCGCGTATCGACTGCGACCGATCCATTCTGACGTCGAGGCGCAACGATGGCGGCAGCTGCGCGCGAAGCGTCGGCAGCAGTGCCTTGATGTCGATCGACCACCTGCGACGACGTTCGATCCCGGCTGCTTCTGGATCGACAGGTGAAATATTGCGCGTCCCCTGGAACCAGCTCGCTGATTTGTCCTGCTCGACGCCGTCATAGACGCGGGCGACATCTGCAAGCCGCACGGGGTTGCCGTTCCTGTAGGCGATCACCATCGGGGCGTAGGCGGCCGCATTCAAGAGCTGACCGTCGGCGAGCACGGTGAAGATGCGCTCGCGGCCCGCAATCGTGCCCGTCGGCAGGTTCACGTTGGACGCTTGCACCGCCGTGACGACCTCGTCGATGCCGATGCCGTGGGCCGACAGCTTTCGCGGGTCGACGTCGATGCGGACGGCGTACTTCTGCGGTCCGAATACGTTGACCTGCGCGACGCCATTCACCGTCGAAATGCGCTGCGAGACATTAGAATCGGCGTACTCGTTGACGGTCGACAGCGGAAGCGTTGGCGAGCGCATCGTGAGCAGCATGACCGGATAGTCGCCGGGGTTCACCTTGAAGTACGTCGGCGGCGACGGCATCTGCGGCTGGGAGCTGGCGTGTCGCCCTGGCGATCATCGTCTGGACGTCCTGCGCGGCGGCATCGATATCGCGGCTGAGGTCGAACTGCAGCGTGATATTGGTGGTGCCCTGCATGTTCGTCGAGTTCATCGACGTGAGGCCGGAAATCGTCGAGAACTGCTTCTCGAGCGGCAGCGCCACGGCCGACGCCATCGTCTCAGGGCTTGCGCCGGGCAGCGAGGCGCTGACCGAAATCGTCGGGAAGTCGATTGCCGGCAGGTCGGCGACCGGCAGCAGGCGATACGACATCACGCCGAAGACAACGATGCCGATGGTGATGAGCGTCGTCGTGATCGGGCGTTTGATGAACAGCGCTGAGATATTCATGAGTCTGCCTTCCCCGTGTTTCCGCCTTTGATGCTGATGCGGCTGCCCGGTACGAGACGCAGCTGGCCGTCGGTGACCACGGTCTCGCCCGGTTTTACGCCCTGCTTCAAGATCGTCTGGGAGCCCGCCGTGCGCGCCACTTCGACCGGGCGCATCTCGACGGTGTTACCGTCCTTCACGACGTAGACGTACTGTCCGTCCGGACCCGCCTGCACCGCCACCGACGGCACGACGATCGCGCGCGCGTCGGTCGCGAGCCTCACGCGAACGTTGACGAACTGCCCCGGCCAGAGCCGGCGATTCGAGTTCGGGAACGTGGCCTTGATTCTGATCGTCCCCGTCGTCTGGTCGACCTGGTTGTCGACGAACGTAATGCGGCCCGTCGCAGGCGCGATCTCTTCGTTTGGCGGAAGGGCTTCGACGTCGAGCTCGCGCATCGCCATGTAGCGCCGCAGGTCGGGAAGCAGCGCCCTCGGGCACACCGAACGAGACGTAGATCGGGCTGACCTGATTGATCACGACAAGCGGCAGCTGGTCGTTCGCGCGCACCAGGTTGCCGGCGTGCACCATGAGCGCACCGGTGCGTCCGGCGATTGGCGCGCGAATCGTGGCGTACTGCAGTTGAACCTTGGCGTTTTCGACGGCCGCGCGGTTGGCGCCGACGACCGCATCGAGTGCGGCGGCGGTGGTGCGCGCCGTGTCGCGCTGCTCGCGTGTGCCGACCCCGCGCTCGACGAGATCTTCCATTCGCTGTGCAATGACCTTGGCGTTGGCGGCTTGCGCCGTGTCTCGCGCCAGGTTCGCTTCGGCCTGATTCAGCGCCGCCTCGAGCGGCCGGTGGTCGAGCGTGAAGAGCACCTGCCCGGACGTGCACGTCGTCGCCCTGCTCGAAGTTGACGGCTTTCAACTCGCCTGTCACCTGAGCTCGCACGGCGACAGTCGAGAAGGCCTCGACCGTACCGACGACGCTCACGTCGAGCGGCATTTCCTTCTCGACGACCCGGTCGACCGTGACGGGAACCGCAGGTTGCGACGAGCCTGCACTGGGGGCTTGGGCATCGCTCGCCGAACAGGCTGGGAGCGCCGCACATATCCCTACCGAGAGGCACAAAATTAGGCGATGGACTGGATGCATTGGGGAAAGTTGCATTCTATCGATTCCGGGGCCTCATTGAATAGCCTAAATTCAGCCGACACCATACTATAGAGGGCCATTATAGAGGTCGGTACTCCCATGATTCCGTTGCGCATCGCGTTCGATATGGACGGCACTTTAGCCGATCTGTCTTCAGCGTACGCTGAAATTGAGGACCGTCTTTTCGGCCCGGAGCTCGCCGAGCACGAGCGGCCTGCGCCTGAACTGCGCGAAGCCGAGCAGCACAGCGCAGAAGATGCGTCGGCGGCTGCGACAATTGGCGACAAGCGTCGCGTCGTCGAGCGTCGTTCGGCGCGCCGCGGCACCCGCCACCGCCACCGCGATCGCGTCTGGCAGGCCATCGAGGAGACGCCCAACTTCTGGACCACGCTGAAGCCGCTCGAGAACGGCGCAGTCGAGCGGCTCTATCAACTCAGCGGCGAGCACAACTGGGAAGTGTTCTTCATTACGCAACGGCCCGCGACGGCCGGAGCCACGGTGCAGTTGCAAACGCACAAATGGCTGGTCGAACAAGGATTCAGCACACCGAGCGTCATCCCGTTATCGGGCGCCAGAGGCAAGTGCGCGGCGGCGCTGAACCTCGACTACCTCATCGACGATACCCCCAAGAACTGCGTCGACGTGCTCTCGGATTCGTCGACCCGCGCCATCCTTCTCGTCAATGCGGACGATCCGCTTGCTGAGAGCAGCGCGCGGCGTCTTGGCATCGGCA
The DNA here is from genome assembly GCA_963730445.1 of Vicinamibacterales bacterium. GTDB lineage: Bacteria > Acidobacteriota > Vicinamibacteria > Vicinamibacterales > JAMQPK01 > JAMQPK01. The sequence goes on from CAVSRX010000001.1 coordinate 328,354, forward strand.
CGGCCCGCAACATTCACGAGGTGCTCGATCTGCTGATTCAGGCCACTGCGGCCCGCGCCAACCCCTCGCTGTTCGAAAAACTCCGCAAGCTCGTCGGCTGGAAGTGACTGCTCCTGTAGGGCAGGACCGCGGCGCGAATTCGGTAGCGCAGGGCTTTAGCCCTGCCTACAACGCCAAGACAGAGGTCGTTGCCGGCATCACTACCTTCGTGACGATGGCGTACATCATCTTTGTGCAGCCGGCTGTGCTGTCGATCGACTTCACGGGAAAGCCGACAGGACTCGACTTTGGCGCCGTGCTGCTTGCGACGTGCGTGGTGTCGGGAGCGGCGACGATCCTGATGGGGTTGTGGGCGAAATATCCCATCGCGCTCGCGCCAGGCATGGGCGAGAATTTCTTCTTCGTCTCCGTCATCATGGCGCTGGCTGCCGCAGGCGTCCCCGAACCCTGGCGCGCGGCGCTTGGCATCGTTTTCATTTCGGGCGTCATCTTTCTGGTCCTGTCGGTGATAGGCGTGCGCGAGGCGGTGCTCGATTCCATCAGTCCGAGCATGCGTAATGCAATCGCGGCGGGCATCGGTCTCTTCGTCGCGTTCATCGGGCTGCGAAACGGCGGGCTCATCGTCGCGCATCCAGGCACGCTGGTGACGCTGACACCCGATGTTGTATCCGCCGATGTCGCCGTCTTCGCGGTGGGTCTCGTCACGGCGGCCGTCCTCCACATCCGCGGCGTGCGCGGCGCGATCCTCATCGGCATCGGTGCTGCTGCCGTGGTGGCAGCGACGCTCGGGAAGATTCACTACGCGGGCGTGTTCGGGCTTCCGCAGATCAACACGGGCGCGGCGTTCAGGTTCGATCTCGCGACGGCGCTCAATCCGCGATGGCTGCCGTTTGTGGCGGTGTTCCTGTTCATGAATGTGTTCGACACGATTGGCTCGGTCGTCGGGGTGACGCAGCAGGCCGGCTTGATGCGCGATGGAAAGCTGCCGAGGGCCGAACGCGTGCTCGTTGTCGACGCGGCCGGCACGGTGCTCGGCGCCGCGCTTGGAACGAGCACGATCGTCACCTACATCGAGAGCGCGGCCGGCGTGTCGGCAGGCGGGCGCACGGGCCTGACCGCCGTCGTCGCGGGCTCGCTGTTTTTCGTCGCGCTGCTGTTCAGCCCGCTCATCGGCATGATCGGGAATTACCTTCCCATCACGGCGCCAGCGTTGATCATCGTCGGCGCGATGATGATGAGCAACGCGTCGCGCATCGAATGGGACGATTCGTCCGAGTCGGTACCCGCGTTCCTGACCATGGTCGGCATTCCGCTGGCCTACTCGATCGCGGATGGCCTGGCGCTCGGCTTCATCAGCTATCCCGCGCTGAAACTTCTAACCGGGCGGGGCCGTCAGATCGGAAAGATGTCCTACGGCATCGCCGCCTTGCTCATTATTTATTTCGTTTTTGTCCGCGCCAGATTGACCTAGTCCGAGATCTACTAAGATCGAATCATGGCGACCGAAACCCCCATCGATCCCCGTGAGCGTACGCGCGAGAACATTCCTGAGGCCTTTACCTGGAACCTTTCCGATATCTATCCGAGCTGGAGCGCCTGGGAGGCGGGCCTCGGCGAGTTCGAGCGCATGCTCTCGGGCTATGCCGAGCTGCGCGGCACGCTGGCGCAGGGACCCGAGCGATTGTTGAAGGCGTTTCGGCTTGGCGACGATCTCGGACAGCTGTCGTACCGGATCTGGTATTACGCCGGCCTGAATTACGACCAGGATCAGCGCGACAACTCGGCGAACGCGCGCCGGCAGAAGGTGCAGATCCTCTTTGCGAAGGCCGCTGAAGCCCGATCGTGGTTCACGCCCGAGCTGCTCCGCATCCCGCTCGGCACCGTGCGCGCGTGGATGAGCACGAACCCCGATCTTGCGACGTATCGATTCGCCATCGAAAGCACGTATCACCAGCAGGAGCACGTGCTCGACGAGAAAGGGGAGCTGCTCCTGTCGCTGTCGAGCCGCCTCGGCGATGTGCCGCACGACGTCCACTCGATGCTCGCCAACGCCGACATCAAGCATCCGGTCATCACCTTGCATGACGGCAAGCAGGTGACGCTCACCTACGGCCAGTACAACGCCCTCCTGCAGACGAATCGCCATCAGCCGGATCGCGCGGCCGCATTCGAGGCGTTCCACGCCACGTTCGCCGCAAACGCGAATACGTATGCCGCCGTCTACAACGGCGTTCTCCAGCGCGACTGGTTCATCGCGCAGGCGCGCCAGTTCACGAGCACGCTCGACGCGGCGCTTCACGGCAACGACATTCCGCCGGCGGTCGTCGAGAACCTGGTGGCGACGGCGAAGGCCGGCACCGAGCCGCTGCGGCGGTATCACCGCCTGCGCAAGCAGGTGCTGGGCGTCGAGACCTACCACGCGTACGACCAGCTCGTTCCGCTGATCGACTGCGAGCGCAAGTACCAGGTACTCGAAAGTGATCGACGAGATCGTCGAGTCGATGAAACCGCTTGGCTCGGACTACCAGCGAAGCGTGCGGCAGGCGTTCGAAGGGCGCTGGATCGACGTGTACGAGAATCCCGGCAAACGCAGCGGCGCGTACTCGGCGCCCGTGTACGGCGTGCACCCGTACATGCTGCTGAACTACAACGACACGCTCGACTCGGTGTTCACGCTGGCGCACGAGATGGGGCACTCGATGCACACGATGCTGTCGGAGGCCCATCAGCCGTTCGTCTACTCCGACTACACGATTTTCGTGGCCGAAGTGCCGTCGACGTTGAGCGAGATGCTGTTCTTCGATCACATGCTCTCGCGCACGACCGATCAGCGCGAGCGCATCGTGCTGCTGCAGCACGCCATCGACGACATCGTCGGGCACGTTCTACCGGCAGTGCCTGTTTGCAGATTACGAGCTGCAGGCGCATCGCCTGGCCGAGCAGGGAGAGCCGATCACTGCCGAGGCGCTCAGCCGCGTGTACTTCGACCTGTTCAAGGCGTATCACGGCGATGCGATGAGCTACGACGATGCGGCGCAGATTACATGGGCGCGCGTGCCGCATTTCTTCGGCAGTCCGTACTACGTTTATCAATACGCGACCTGCTATGCCTCGTCGGCGCAGCTGATTCAGACGATTACCTCCGGAAGTGTCGACGAACGCCGCGAGGGGGTGGAGCGGTTCCTTGAACTGTTGCGCGCCGGCGGCAGCGACTATCCGATGAACCTGCTCAAGCGAGCGGGCGTCGATCTGAGCACGCCGGCACCGGCCGAGGCAGTGGTGAAGCAACTCGACCGCCGTGTCACGCAACTCGAACAGGAAATCGAGCGGCTTTGAACACCCTTCACCCGATCGTGCGCGATTGGTTTGCGGAGCATTTTGGCTCCGCGACCGAGCCACAGGCGCGTGCATGGCCGGCGATCCGGTCGGGCGAGAATGTTCTGATCTCGGCGCCTACAGGGTCTGGTAAGACGCTCGCGGCATTTCTGATCTGCCTCGACGATCTCGTGCGCGCGGGCCTGGACGGCGCTTTGCCCGATACGACGCAGGTGCTCTACGTCTCGCCGTTGAAGGCCCTCAGCAACGACATACACAAGAACCTGGACGTGCCGCTCTCGGGAATCGCATCGCTCGCGGCCGGGCGCGGACTCATGCTGCCGGGCATCCGCACCGCCGTGCGCACAGGTGACACGCCCGCGTCCGAGCGTCAGCGGATGGTGAAGCATCCGCCGCACATTCTCGTCACCACGCCCGAGTCGCTGTTCATCCTGCTTACGGCCGATCGCAGCCGGCAGGCGCTGCGAACCGTCAAGACAGTCATCGTCGACGAGATTCATGCAATGGCCGACGACAAGCGGGGCGCGCACCTGGCGCTGTCGCTCGCGAGGCTCGACGATCTCGTGGAAAAGGCGGGCGGTGCGCGGCCGCAGCGCATCGGCTTGTCGGCGACGGTCAGGCCCATCGAGACGGTCGCGCGCTTCCTTGCGCCCGACGAGCACGCGAAGGTCACGATCGTCAACCACGGCCATCGCCGCGCGATGGATCTGGGCGTTGAAGTACCTCAGGACGAGCTCGGGCCGGTGGCGTCGAACGAGATGTGGGGGGAAATTTACGACCGCATCACCGCGCTGATTCACCAGCACAAGACGACCCTCGTCTTCGTCAACACGAGGCGTCTTGCCGAGCGCGTGGCGCACAATCTCGCCGAGCGCCTCGGCGAAGACGCGGTGCTCGCGCATCACGGCAGTTTGTCGCGCAAACTGCGGCTGACTGCTGAAGAGAAGCTCAAAACCGGAAAGCTCAAGGCGGTGGTCGCCACAGCCTCGCTCGAGCTCGGCATCGACATCGGCACAGTCGATCTGGTCTGCCAGATCGGTTCTCCGCGATCGATCGCCGTTGCGTTGCAGCGCATCGGCCGGTCGGGACACCAGGTCGAGCACACGACCAAGCCGAAGGGACGCATCTTCGCGACCACGCGCGACGAGCTCATCGAATGCGCTGCGCTGGTGCGTGCGATCTCGCAGGGGGAGCTCGATCGCCTGCTCGTGCCGGTGACGCCGCTCGACGTGATGGGGCAGCAAATCGTCGCCATGGCCGCTGCCGAGGACTGGCAGGAAAACGATCTGTTCGCGCTGATTCGACGCGCGTACTGCTATGGCGATTTGACGCGCGACGATTTCGATGCCGTCATCGACATGCTGTCAGAGGGCATCAGCACCAAACGCGGCCGCAGCGGGGCGTTTCTGCATCGCGATCGCGTGCACGGGGTGGTGCGAGGCCGGCGAGGCGCGCGTCTCGCCGCGATTACGTCGGGCGGTGCCATCCCCGATAACGCGCAGTTCCTCGTCCTTGCGGAGCCCGACGAGACGGTCGTCGGCACGCTCGACGAAGATTTCGCCGTCGAGAGCATGGCCGGAGACGTGTTCATGCTCGGCTCGACGTCGTGGCGCATCCGCAGAGTCGAGGCCGGCCGCGTGCGCGTGGAAGACGCGAAGGGAGCGGCTCCGACCATTCCGTTCTGGCGCGGTGAGGCGCCGGGCCGGACGTGGGAACTGTCGACCGCGGTCTCAGATCTGCGAACGAAGATCCTCGAAACGGGCACTTCGGCGGTCGAATTTCTCATCAACGACTGTTACCTCGACAAACGCGGAGCGGAGCAGGCTGTTCTTTACGTGCGCGCAGGCGCGGCTGCGCTTGGTGCGCTGCCCGGCATCAACACTGTCGTCGCCGAGCGATTTTTCGACGAAGGGGGCGGCATGCAGCTAGTGCTGCACTCGCCGTTCGGCGCGCGCATCAACCGGGCATGGGGACTCGCGCTGCGCAAGCGCTTCTGCCGCTCGTTCAACTTCGAGCTTCAGGCGGCGGCGACCGATAACGGCATCGTCATCTCGCTCAGCGATCAGCACAGCTTCCCGCTCGAGCTCGTATTCAAGTTTCTGAGCAAGGAAACCGTCGAAGAGGTGCTGACGCAGGCGATGCTGCCGGCGCCGATGTTCGAGGTGCGGTGGCGTTGGGACACGTCTCGCGCGCTCGCCGTTCTGCGCTTCTCGGGCGGGCGCAAAGTGCCGCCGCAGATTCAGCGCATGCGCGCCGACGATCTGCTGGCCGCCGTGTTTCCGGATCAGGCCGCTTGCCAGGAAAACATCGTCGGCGACATCCGCATCCCCGATCATCCCCTCGTCAACGAGACGATTAAGGACTGCCTGCACGAGGCGATGGATCTCGATGGCTTGAAGCAGCTCATCGAGAACATCGGCAGCGGCGCGCTGAAGACGGTCGCGATCGACACGCCCGAGCCCTCGCCGTTCTCGCACGAGATTCTCAACGCGAACCCGTACGCGTATCTCGACGACGCGCCGCTGGAAGAGCGGCGAGCGCGGGCCGTGCAGATGCGCCGCACGATCGGATCGGACAACGCCGGCGTCGGCGCACTCGACCCTGCTGCCATTGCCGAAGTCGCCGCCGAGTCGTTTCCGGTCGCCCGCGATGCGGAAGAGCTGCACGATGCACTCCTCACACTCGTCGTTGTGCCGCCGGTTCGCGAGTGGGAAGAGTTCTTCCGGACGCTGCGCGAGTCGCGGCGTGCGACGGTTCTCAGCTCGGGTGGCGCGAACTTCTGGGTCGCGGCCGAGCGGCTGAAGTCCGCGCGCCTGCTTTATCCTGATTCCACAATCGCTCCCGACATAGACGACTACGATCGCACGCCTACATCCGATCAGGAGTCGGCGGCGACCGAGACCCTGCGCGGCTGGCTGGAATCGAGCGGGCCGCAGACGCAAACCGCTCTGTCGCAGCGATTCGCCCTGCCCACCGCGGTGATGGAGGCCGCGCTGCTGAGGCTCGAAGCGGAAGGGCAGATTCTGCGCGGCCGCTTTACGTCATCTGCTGCGATCCACGGCACCGAGATCGAATGGTGCAATCGTCGCGTGCTCGCGCGCATTCACAGGCTGACGCTCGGACGGCTGCGGCGCGAGATCGAGCCGGTGAACTCCCGCGACTTCATGCGGTTCCTGTATCAGTGGCAGCACTTGAAGCCCGGCACTCAGCTTCACGGACCCGATGGTGCGCTTCATGTGATCAAGCAGCTGCAGGGATACGAAGTGTCGGCCGCGGCCTGGGAAGGCGATGTGCTTCGGCGACGCATCGGCAGGTACGCTCCCGAGCTGCTCGATCAGTTGTGCCTGTCGGGCGCGGTTGTGTGGGGACGGTTGTCGCCGCATCCTGCATTCGATGATCAGGAGCGAGGGAAGAGCGCGATCTCGAGGCGTGTCCGTCCGACGCGGTCGGCGCCTGTTGCGCTGTTCCTGCGCGAAGACGCGCCGTGGCTGCTCGAAGCCGCAGCGTCCGCCTTCGCTCCCGCGGTTTCCTCGGAGCTTCGGCGAGATCAAGGACTGTCCGGCGCCGCTCGAGAGGTGTTCGAATCATTGACCCGCCGCGGCGCGTCGTTTCTCGCCGACGTCGTCAAGGACACGCGCCAGCTCACGAGCGTCGTCGAAGATGCGTTGTGGGAGCTCGCTGCCGCCGGCCTTGTCACCGCCGACGGATTTGAGAATCTCCGCGCGCTGATCGATCCGAAGCGTCGCCTCGCAACCGCCAAGCATCCGTCCCGGCGTCCGCGCTTCGTTCCCGGCCGCTGGTCGCTCCTTCACCCGCAATGGGGTCTGACCCCCGTACAGTGCGGGGGTCAGACCCCAAGTGACTTGACCACCGAGACGGTCGAGGCGGTGGCGCGTCAGCTGCTCTTGCGGTGGGGCGTCGTGTTCCGCGATCTGGTTGCGCGCGAGACGATCACGCCGCCGTGGCGAGATTTACTCATCACGTTCCGCCGCATGGAAGCCCAGGGGGAAATTCGAGGCGGGCGGTTCGTGTCTGGGTTCGTGGGGGAGCAGTTTGCGCGGCCGGAAGCGGTCGAACTGCTGCGCGAAGTGCGGCGCGATCAGAGCGTTGGCATCGCGCCGCGCGTGTCGGCCGCGGATCCGTTGAATCTGGCCGGCATCATCACGCCCGGCTCCCGCATCAGCCCGCTCTCGGGCGCCGGCGTCCCATTGTGGGAGGAAGCCACGCCAGACGATAAAATAGAGTCGGACCCCATATTGACGAATCTGTTGAATGCTGCCCATCAGGCTTCATAAAACTGTCGGCGTGAAAGTCGGGCCGGTACAGGTCGGCGGCGGCGCTCCGATTGCCGTCCAGTCGATGACCAACACCGATACGCCCGACGTCGATTCGACCGCCCGGCAGTGTATCGACCTCGCGCAAGCGGGTTCCGAGATGGTACGCATCACGGTGAACATTCCCGAGGCCGCTGCTGCGGTGCCGGCCATCAAGCAGCGGATGCTCGACGCGGGGGTGACCGCGCCGCTCATCGGCGACTTCCACTACAACGGCCACATCCTGCTGACGAAGCATCCCGACTGCGCGAAAGCGCTCGACAAGTACCGCATCAACCCGGGCAACGTCGGCACCGGCAAGCGGCGCGACGAACAGTTCACTACGATCTGCCAGGTCGCGGCGGACCACGGCAAGCCGGTGCGCATCGGCGTGAATGGCGGCTCCCTGAATCAGGAGCTCGTCATGAGCAAGATGCAGGACAACACCGACCGCAATCTCGGCAGAAGCTCCGAAGAGATCATCAACGAGTGCATGGTGCTGTCCGCGCTCGACTCGACGGCGCTCGCGCTCGAGTCGGGGCTGCGCAAGGACCAGATCATCATCTCGTGCAAGGTGTCGCGGCCGTTGCATCTCATCGCGGTGTATCGCGAGCTCGCGAAGCGGACCGATCAGCCGCTGCACCTCGGGCTGACGGAAGCCGGCATGGGTATCAAAGGGCTCGTCTGGTCCTCGGCCGCGATGGGCGCGCTGCTGAACGAAGGCATCGGCGACACGATTCGCGTCTCGTTGACGCCACGCCCCGGCGGCGATCGCCGCGACGAGGTGTACGCCGCGTGCGAGATGCTGCAGGCGCTCGGGCTGCGTTCGTTCGCGCCAAGCGTCACAGCCTGTCCGGGCTGCGGACGGACGACGAGCACGACGTTCCAGGAGTTGGCGGAGCGGACGCAGGATTACATTCGCGAGATGATGCCGGTCTGGAAGATCCGGTACGAGGGCGTCGAGGACATGACGCTGGCCGTGATGGGCTGCGTGGTGAATGGCCCTGGCGAATCAAAGGCGGCGAACATCGGCATCAGTCTGCCGGGCACCGGCGAAGAGCCCAGCTGCCCGATCTACATCGACGGCCACCACGTGAAAACGCTGCGCGGCACCTACGACGAGCTCGCGGTCGAGTTTCGTCAGATAGTCGACGACTACGTCGAAAGGAAATACGCGAAGGTCGTCCCCGCCGGTCGTGCCTAATGGACCGTCGTGTACGGTTCGGTGAGCGTGAACGGCGGAATCTCGATCTCGAAGTCTTCGCGCTTCGCCGTTTCCATCTGGTAGGTCCCACGCATCGTACCGAACGGCGTCGTCAAATCGCAGCCCGAGGTGTATCCGAAGCTCTCTCCAGGCTCGAGCACGGGCTGCTTGCCCACGACGCCTGGTCCTCGCACCTCGCGCACGTCGCCCATTGCGTCGGTGATAATCCAGTGACGGCTCACGAGCTTGACCGTCTCGCGCCCTTCGTTGGTGACGCGGATGGTGTAGAGGAAAAACCACTTGTTCTGCGCCGGGTTCGAACGGCCGGGAGCGAACTCAGAATCGACGCGCACGCGAACATTTCTCGTCACCGCTTCAGGCATCTTCACCCTTAATCATATGCCAGCCGACGAAGTGTCACGTCTGAAGGATCTTGCCGCGTCGGTTGGCGTACCGAACGCGCGCCGCCACATCTTTCTTTGCGCCGATCAGACCAACCCGAAGTGCTGCGACCGCGAGCGATCGATCGAGGCGTGGGAATTTCTGAAGAAGCGGCTCAAACAGCTTGGGCTGTCCGAGGCAGGCGGCATCCTCCGCACGAAAGCCAACTGTCTGCGCATCTGCGAAGGCGGCCCCATCGCCGTGGTGTATCCGGAAGGGACGTGGTACCGGGGGTGCGATCCGCCAGTGCTCGAGCGAATCATCGAAGAGCATCTGATCGGGGGGCGGCCCGTCGAGGACTACGTGATCGTTACAAACGATCTAGATCGTCTTTCCCGATAACCGGGTTCCATCCGATCAGCTCGTACTGCGCCACGCCCGACTCGAAGAACGGGTCGCCGTCGCGGACGGCGTCGAGGGCCTTCGCGTCTTCGTCTGCGACGCGCAGCAGCAGCATGCCGCCGAACCGCGGGTTCATCGGGCCAGACGCGATGAGCACCCCTTTTTCCTTCAGCCCGCGCAGGTACGCGCGGTGCGCATCCTGGTGCACGAGCACTTCTTCGAGCGGCTTGCGGTAGCGGATGATCGCCAGGGCGTACATCAGTGTCCTCCTACGAGTGTGTTGAGTCCGATGACCGTGCCGATGCCCGCCAGCGCGAGCACGAGCTGTCGCAGCGTCGTCGCATCGATGCGGCCGCGGTGCAGATCGGGAATGAGATCGGCCATCGCGACATACAGGAAACCGGCAGCGGAGACCGACAGCACGTAATCGGTGACCTGCGGCACCCACTCCAGCGCGAGCACCGAGACGATGGCGCCGAGCACGGCCGACGCGCCTGACACCAGATTCAAGACCAGGGCTTTTCGGCGCGAGTACCCGGCGTGCAGCAGAATCGCCATGTCGCCGATCTCCTGCGGAATCTCGTGCGTCGCCACGGCGAGCGCGGTGCTGACGCCGAGCGGCACCGATGTGCGCACCGCGGCGCCGATGACGACCCCGTCGAGGAAATTATGAAAGGCGTCGCCGATAATCACCATCGGCGCCGCCATGCCGTGCGCCTCGCAGTCGTGCGTGTGGCAGTGCCGCCAGAGCACGAGCTTCTCGAGCAGAAAAAACAGCATGATGCCGGCCAGCAGCGAGCCGAGCACGGCTTTGGGTGAGAGATGCGCGAGTGCTTCAGGAAGCAGGACGAGCAACGCGACGCCCAGCAACGTGCCGACCGCGTAGCTGACGAGCCACGGCACGAGCTGGGTTCTGAGGCGATCGTTGAAGAGGAGAAGCGCTGAAGCGAGCAGCACGCCGCCGAGGCTGCCTGCAAGTGTCAGCCCGACGGCCCACGCGAGCGAACGCACGCAGGAATATTATCACTCTAGCTTGTAGCTGGTAGCTGGTAGCCGGTAGCAAAAAGCTCTTGGCTACCAGCTACCGCTAGCTACGAGCTACCGGCTAGCTAAGGCACCGCGATATAACCGCGCCGCGCGCGAACACGAAGGGACTTGTCTCGCGTTTCCACGCGAATCGTGTGCCAGCGCCCGTCTTTTTTCGTCGTCGACGAGTAGCCGAGATAGTACTGCTGGCTAAGCTCGTCGGCGATGTTCGCGGTGGCCGGCTCGAGGTCGCGGCCCGTGCGCACCACTTCCGTGCGGCCGCCGCTGTCGTCGGTAATCTCGCGCAGTGCGTGCACGTTGACGCGGTCGTCGGCCGTGCGCACCGTCCTGCGCCCCTGAGGTTGCGGGAACGGCCACTGGAACTGAGGCATCTGCGGAAGAATGACGCCTCCGGGACCTCGCGGACGCCTTCCGCCAGGGAACGGACTCGGAGTCGGCGGAGGCGGCATCGGGGCGCGCGTCGTCGGCGGGAACCCGAACGCACCTTCGGCCTGGCCGTCGATGCCGATCGCATACACCATCACTTCAGACTCGCGGATCAGCTGTTTCACTTCGTTCAGCGACACCTGGCTGTCCGTGTCGTTGCCGTCCGAAATCAGCACGACCGCGCGCTTGCGGTGCTGGCCGGTCTGCGCCAGCGGCACCGACTCGGCGATCGCGTCGTACATCGCCGTGCCGCCGTTCGCGCTGATGCGGCGGATCGATCGGCTGAGCGCCTGGCGATTGGTCGTCCAATCCTGCACGAGCTCGGGAAAGTTGCTGAACTTATAGAGAAAGATCTCGTCCTCGGGCGACAGCAGCTTCGTGAGAAAGCGATCGACAGCCATCAGCGCGTTCGTGAGCTTTTCTCCCACCATGCTGCCGCTCGTGTCGAGCACGAGCCCGAGACTGACGGGCACGCGCTCGTTGCTGAAGTGCGAGACCTCCTGCAGTTCGTCCTCTTCGTACACGATGAAGTCGCTCTGCCGCAGGCCAGGAATGAAGCGCCCGTTCCGGTCGACGACGGTCGCCGTCACGTTGACGAGATCGACGCCGCTGCGGAAACGGAACTCTTCCTGCTTCTGCCCCGAAACGCTCGCGCTGCCGGCGATGACGACAACGGCAAGCGCTGCCGTAAGACCGATCGACGACCGCAGCATGTGTTTCATATCAACAACCTTACTCAAATATGCGCTTATTGGAGCGCACTTGCCAGTTTTGTATCGACCCGGCGATCGACATGGGGAACCACGTCGGTGCCTGCGCGGAAGCTGACGCGATAGCGCGCGATCGAGCCCGGATCCGGAATGCTCACCTTGAACGGCGCTTCTTCTCCCGGACCGAGCGCCCGGTAGTCGAGCGGCACGTCTTTCGTGGAGACGAGCGTGCCGGTGCGATCGAGCAGCGAGATGACGGCGGTGAGCCCTTCTACTTTGATGCCGCGCGACGGATTACGGACGGTGCCCGTAATCGTCAACACGCTGATGTCGCGCGCGTGTCCGAGCGCGACCAGCTCGAGCGGCTCGGAGTGGTTCACCTGAGCGACGGTCGCCGCGTGATCGTTCGACGCCGAAGTGTTCAGAAAAATCAGCGCGCCGCCCAGCATCACAATCAGTGCAGCCGCCGCAAATATCGGAAACCGACTTCCTGACGTCCCCTCACGCTGAACGGTACCGAACAAACCGCCCGAAATCTGCGGCTCGACACCCACGCGTTCTTCGCGCGGAGCCCGAGCAGCGCTAATCCCAAATCCCGAATCCCTCATCCCTTGGGGCGTCGCAGTCGCGTCGGCGGCGGGGTTCCATTGAAATTCGCCGCCGACTTGAGTCCAGCCACCGTCGGTGCCGCCGTGCGTGTCTGCCGCGTGAGCGAGCGCGGCCACGCGCGCCTCGGTTCGCTCGCGCTCGGCACGTCGCATCCGGCGCGCCGATGCCATTGCGACGATCGCCGTCGCGGCCGAGATGAGTGTGATGATGAGCAGGACAGTATCCATGTTCCTTACCTCAGCTTGAATTCGACGGCGACTTCGACGATGACGTCGACCGCCTGACCCAACCGTGTTGCCGGCGCGAACCGCCACTGACGCACCGCGGCGATCGCGCGCTCGTTCAATCCACGCGGTAGTCCGTTCAACATTTTGACGTCGCTGACAGACCCATCGCGACGTACCACAATTTCCAGGACGACTTCGCCTTCGATGTTCGCGCGGCGGGCGTCTTCGGTGTAGTCCGCTTTCACTTCGCGCAGAAGTCGCGGCGGCATGACTCCGCTTCCGGGACGATACGGCCCACCGCCCATACCACCGCCCGATCCCTCGCCGATGCCCGAGCCATCGCCCTTGCCGAGACCGGTGCCCGTGCCCGATCCCACGCCGCCGCCGGCACCAGGTCCGCGGCTCTCGCTGACTTTCGGCGCCGGTTCGTCGATCACGCCGGGGCGGTCGACTTCGCTGGCAGCCACAGTTGCGACGGGCGCTACGACGGGTGGGAGCGGTTCCGGTGTCACCGGAGGCGGAGGAGGTGGTGGCTCAGGCCTCGGCGCTGCCTCCACCGGCTTCGGCGCTTTTCGCAGGGGCACGGGACTGTCAAGCGACGACTTGCCCTTGCGCTGCGCGCGTGGGGGCGGCGCTTTCTGCCGCAGACCGCCGCCACCGCCGCCGCCGCCGGGCCCTGGTGATGCAATGAAGACGAGCCTCGTCGTCACGGGCTCGATGCGCACGGGCACGGCCGCCGCCTGTGGGAGCCCGATGGTGCTGATCAAAATGAGTGTTGCGGCGATGCCCGCGTGCACCGCACTGGCGGCGACGACCGGCATTTTCGCCGAGGCATGCGCGAACTCGGGCTTGTCGAAGAGAAGCGTGGCGCTGCGTCCGCCATCGGCGCGCAGTGCACGGACCGCGGAAACAGCCTGATCGGCGGCAAAGTAGCCGGGGCTGATCGCAACGGAACGGACTCGGCCCGAATCAACGAGCGCCTCGACACGAGCCACCGGGACTCCGGCGGCTTGGGCGATCTCGCCAATTGAGTACACGTCCACTGAGGGATTCTTCGGTGTAAACGTCATTTAGGGATATGCCTGCCCCCTTACATGGCAAATCCCTTGCCGTACTTGCGCCTCGAATTGCTTGGAAAATTGAGGGTTATTCCGGGGGGTGTCCCCCCTAACGTACGCCTTCGAAGAAGGACACGCCGTCTCGCTCTGCCAGCAGCCGGGCCGCGCGGAAGCCTTCGGCCTCGAGCGCGACGATGGCACCGCCCGACGATTTGTAATGCGGATCGATGGGCGCAGACGTCGATGAACCCAGCAGCGCGCCGAGGCCGCCGCGCTCACCGCGCTCGATGATGACGATGCGTCCGCGGGCAGCGAGGGTGCGAAACGCCTGCTGCAGCGTGGCGACGCGCTGCTCCGGCCGCATGCTCGACAGCAGCCCTTCCTGATTGTCGACGACGATCAGATTGAAGGCACCGTCCTCGAACGGAAAATGTTCCAGGTGTCCGGTTTCGACTTCCAGCAGGAATCCTGATTTCTCGGCAGCGCGGCGCGCGCGCGCGGCGTGCGCGTCATCAGGTACGACGGCGCAGACGCGCCCACTCAACCCGACTTTTGACCCAATCGCGCCTAACAGGGACGCATCAGTGCACCCGACCTGCAGTAATCGATCGCCGAGCGTGACGCCCGTCATCGCAATCGCGACCGAATGTTTCTGCTGCGCCCCTCTGAAGAACACGCATAGATGATATAGTTGCCGGCTGTGAAAAACCTTGAAATCGCTCCTGCAACAGGCAAATTAGGCATTCTTCTGGTCGGCCTCGGCGCAGTCAGCACCACCACGATCGCCGGTGTGCTGGCTATTCGAAAAGGTCTGGCCAACCCCATCGGATCGCTCACGCAGATGGGCACGATCCGTCTCGGCAAACGCACCGAGGGCCGCTCACCGAAAATCAACGAGATTGTGCCGCTCGTCAATCTCGACAACATCGTCTTCGGCGGCTGGGACATCTTCGAAGAGAACTCATACCAAGCGGCGCGCACGGCCGGCGTGCTCGAGCCGTCGCTGCTCGATCAAATCAAGCCCGAGCTCGAAGCGATCAAGCCGATGACGGCTGTGTTCGATCAGCGCTATGTGAAGCGGCTCGACGGCCCGAACGTGAAAAAAGGCAAGAACAAGAAGGATCTGGCCGAGCAGCTTCGCGCCGATATCCGCGCGTTCAAGAAGAACAACGGCCTCGATCGCCTGGTGATGGTGTGGTGCGGCAGCACAGAAGTCTTCATGAAGGAGTCTGCGGCTCACCAGTCGATCGACGCGTTCGAGAAGGCGCTCGAGGCGAACGACCCGACGATTCCGTCGAGCATGATTTATACCTACGCCGCGTTGATGGAAGACGTGCCGTATGCGAACGGCGCGCCCAACCTCTCGGTCGACATCCCCGCGATGATGGCGCTCGCGCAGCAGAAGAAGCTGCCGATCGTCGGCAAGGATTTCAAGACGGGGCAGACGTGGATGAAGACGGTCATCGCGCCCGGCATCAAGGCGCGGCTGCTTGGCATCGAGGGCTGGTACTCGACCAACATCCTCGGCAACCGAGACGGCGAGGTGCTGGACGATCCGGAATCGTTCAAGACGAAAGAAGAGAGCAAGAAGTCGGTGCTCGATTACATCCTGCAGCCGCAGCTGTATCCCGAGCTCTACAAGGATCTCTGCCACGTCGTGCGCATCAATTACTACCCGCCGCGCGGCGACAACAAAGAGGGCTGGGACAACATCGATCTGGTCGGCTGGCTCGGATACAAAATGCAGCTGAAGATCGACTTCCTCTGCCGCGACAGCATTCTCGCGGCCCCGATCGTGCTCGACCTGGCGCTGTTTCTCGACCTCGCCAAGCGCGCGGGCATGTCGGGCATCCAGGAGTGGCTCTCGTTCTACTTCAAGAGCCCGATGCACGCCCCCGGTCTGTACCCCGAGCACGACCTGTTCATCCAGTTGATGAAGCTGAAGAACACGCTGCGTTACATGATGGGCGAGGAATTGATCACCCACCTCGGGCTCGAATACTACGATTAGGTTGGTGGTCGGTGGTTGGTGGGAAACCCACGAACCACCGACCGCGCACTCGTGTGCAACCCTGTGCAGTTCACGTCCAGATTTTTTATTTCTAAGTCCTTCAACCTTCAGATTTCGTAAGGTTTAACGCGCTTCGAGCCGAAACGAGGGGCGTGGGAGTGCGCTCGACGTGTTTCTGATTCGGAGGATCCGCCTTGGTGCGGTTGCGGTGCTGCTCGCAACCGCGGCACAGGGGGCTGCGCAGGTACCGGCGCAGCCCCCGTTGCGCCCGCTCGCCGTCACGCAACTCGACGAACGTCCGCAGGGCAGCGATCTCGACAGCACGCGGCCCGTCACCATCACGCTGTCCGACCCGACGCCGATCACGGATCTCCTGCTGATGATTGTCCGCGACACGCGGCTGAGCGTCGTGCCCGATCCCGACGTGCAGGGGACGTTCCGCGGCGAGCTGAAAGACGTCACGCTGCGTCAGGCGCTCGAGATGATTCTGCAGCCGCACGGCTACGACTACTCGGTGCAGGGAAACCTGATCCGCGTCTTCAAGCGCCGGTTCGAGACCCGCCGTTTCGATTTGAACTACGTCGTTACGCGCCGCACCAGTTCACGAACGCTGTCGGCCTCGAATGGCATCGCGCCCTCGGGATCCTCGGCCGAAGTGACCGACACCGACGACGGCGACATTTTCAGCGACCTCGCAACTGGCGTGCAGACGCTGCTGTCGCCCGAAGGGCGATTCAATATGGACAGGAAGGCCGCGCTGCTGCAGGCGACCGACTTTCCCGATCGTCTCGACCAGATTCAGCTCTATCTCGACGCCGTTCAGAATCGCGCGACCCGTCAGGTGCAGATTCAGGCGAAAGTCATCGAGGTGGTGTTGAACGACCAGTTCCCGGCGGGCATCGACTGGCCGCTGTTGATTAAACATGCCGGAGATTCCGTATCGCTCACCCAAAACGTGTCGCCGGCCTCGGGCGGCACCATGACCGTCGGCCTGAACATCAAGGACTTTCCAGGACTGCTGAGCGCATTCGCGAGCCAGGGCAAGGTGAACGTGAAGGGTCTGACCGTGAACGCGCTGAACAACGAGCCGGCGATCATGCGCGTCGGCACGCAGGACGTGTTCTTCAAGACGACGACGCAGACCGATGCGGCAACCGGACGGATTCTTCAGACTACGGAGCCGCAGGCGATCAACGAAGGGGTCGTGCTGAGCGTCACGCCGCAGATCGCGGGCGACGGCATGATCAACATGAGCATCTCGCCGAGCCTGACCGAGCGCACCGGAGAGGCGACCTCGCGCTTCGGCGACACGGTGCCGATTCTCAGCGTGCGCGAAACGGACACGCTGGTGCGCGTCCACGAGAACGAAACGATTGTGATTGCCGGATTGATGGACGAGCGGCTGCGGCCCCGGGTACGGAAGGTGCCGTTTTTCGGCGACCTCCCCGGCGTCGGCGGGCTCTTCCGCAGCGAGACGACAAGCCACCGCAAAACCGATCTCGTCATTCTGCTGACGCCGACGATTATGACGCCCGCGCGCGTCCCGCAGGCGACGGCGAATGCGTTGGAAAGGCTCAGGTAACACATGTACGAGGACTATTACGGATTCACGGAAAAGCCGTTCAGCCTGACGCCGGATCCGAAATTTCTCTACAAGAGCGAGTCGCACGCGAACGCGTTCGAGCTGCTCCAGTACGCCGTCCGCCGTCGCGAAGGGTTCGTCGTCATTTCCGGCGACATCGGCACCGGCAAGACGACGCTTTGCCGCGCGCTGCTCGAAGAGATCGACAGGAACACGTTTACAGCGCTGGTGCTGAACCCGTTCCTGTCGGAAGAGGATCTGCTGAAGCTCATCCTGCAGGATTTCGGGGTCGTCTCGCGCGAAGACGTCAAGCGCGGGCGGCTGGCCAACGTCAGCAAGCAGGAGCTCATCGAGGCGATCTACGATTTTCTGCTCAGTCTGCTGCCATTGCGCGCGAGCGCGGTGCTCATCATCGACGAGGCGCAGAACCTGCCGATGCCGGTGCTCGAGCAGATTCGCATCCTGTCGAATCTGGAAACCGACAAGGACAAGCTGCTGCAGATCGTGCTGGTCGGCCAGCTGAATCTGAACCCGCTGCTCAAGGCACCGCAGATGCGCCAGCTCGATCAGCGCGTGTCGATCCGGTATCAGCTGCGTCCGCTGAACCGCGACGAAGTCGCGGCGTACGTGTCGCATCGACTGACGGTCGCGGGCGGATCGGCGTCGGTGGCATTTCAGCCGAAGGCGCTCGACATGGTGCACCGCCGCACGCAGGGCATTCCGCGGCTGATCAATCTCGTGTGCGATCGGTCACTGCTCGCGGCATATTCGAGCCGCAGCAACCGCATCGCGGCCGACATGGTGTATCAAGCGGCTGAGAGTCTCGAGATTGCAGAGGAGCGTCCGTCGCGATTCAACTGGTTCCGCCGCCGTGCGGCGGTGAACGCGTAACTCGCGAGCAAGCATGTCGATTATTCTCGACGCGCTCCGGCGCGGGCGCGGCAGGCAAACGCCTGAGCCGAATCCCAATGCGGCACAAACCGATGCCGTTCTGCAGACGCTCGGCTACGGAAAGCTCAACCCGACCACCCCGCTCAATCGGATTAAGCGCCTGCTCGCGATCCTCGCGCTCGGCATCGTCTTGGCGATTGTGCTGTGGGCCGTGGTCATCTGGATCTCTCAGGTGTTCTTGTCGCCCGCGTCCGGGCCCGACATTGCGAGCGCCCCTCAAACTGCGCCGGCGCCGGCACCCGCCTCCGCGCCTGACGGCACTATGGCGGGCAAGCCCAACGCACCCATCGCCCCACCTGTGACGAACGCTGTGCCGGTCGTACCACCGGCGCCCAGCGGAGTCGCACCCACCTCCGCGGGAACCGCTCCGGTGGGCAAGCCTGTCGCACCCAATGCACCTGCCGCACCCAACGCACCTAGCGGTACGCGTAGTGGAGCACCCGTGGCACCACCCGCGCGTAGCGGAGGCGCACCCACCTCCGCGGGAACCGCTCCGGCGGGCAAGCCTGTCGCACCCAATGCCCTCCTCGCACCTGGCACTGACCGAGTGGTTGTGGAGAATTCCCCGCGCGTCAGTGTGCCCGATGCGGCGCCGACTGCTCCGGTAGGCGCTCCCTCTCGCACGACGCTTTCAACGGCAGCCGGTTCGAGCGTGGCGACCGTCACGACAGGCGACGATCATTTCAGACGCGCCATGATGTATCAGCGGCTCGGCGAGTTCGAGAACGCGCTCGTCAGCTACCGGCAGGTGCTGCAGCGCGACGATCTCAATGTCGAAGCGCACAATAATCTCGGCGTCCTCTATCGCGACAAGGGTCTCCTCGACGATGCCGTTCGGCATTTTCAGCGGGCGATCGCCATCAACCCCGGCTACGCGCGCGCGCGCAACAATCTCGGCGTCGTCTATCTGAATCAACGGAAGCTCGATACGGCCGCCGCCCAGTTTCACGCGGCGCTCAACATCGATCCGAAGAACGTGGAGTCGATGGTGAACCTCTCGACGGTGGAGGAGGAATCGGGTCAGCGAGATGAAGCGCGACGCTGGCTCATGCGCGCCCTCGAGATCGATCCGCGCAACGCCGCGGCTCACTACAACCTCGGCCGGCTGGAAGACCACGCCGGCAACCGGGAGCAAGCGCTGCGTCGCTATCGACTGTTCCTGAACTACGGCGCCGCTTCGCAGCCGACGTTGGTCACAGAGGTGCGGAAACGTATCGACGCGCTCGGCAAATAGGTTGGTAGATTCTAGATTCTAGATTTTAGATTCTAGATTCAGTAGTCTTCCGTCCATGGCCGACCCCACAGATCCCGAGATTTCCGCGCTCCTTCACGAGGATCGCGTGTTTGAGCCCCCCGCCGAGTTCCGCGCCAGCGCCGTCATCAAGAATGCCGACGCGTACGAAGAAGCCGAACGAGATCCGGAGGCGTTCTGGGCGAAGTTCGCGTCCGAGCTCGAATGGAGCCGCACGTGGACCCGTGTGCTCGACTGGAGCAACCCACCCCACGCGAAGTGGTTCGTCGGCGGCCAGATCAACGTGTCGGTCAATTGCGTCGATCGTCACATTCGCACCGCTCGCCGCAACAAGGCCGCGCTCATCTGGGAAGGGGAGCCCGGAGACCGCCGGACGCTGACGTACTTCGATCTCTATCGCCAGGTCAGCGCGTTTGCGAACGTGTTGAAATCGCTCGGCGTCACGAAAGGCGATCGCGTCGCCATCTACATGCCGCTCGTGCCGGAGCTGGCCATCGCGATGCTGGCTTGTGCGCGCATCGGCGCGCCGCACAGCATCGTCTTCGGCGGTTTCAGCGCCGACTCGCTGCGCGATCGCATCAATGACGCGCAGTGCAAGCTGCTGATTACCGCGGACGGCGGCTATCGTCGCGGGTCGATCGTGCCGCTGAAGAAAGTCGCCTATGAGGCGATCGACGGCGCGCCGTCGGTAGAACACCTCATCATGTTGAAGCGGCTCTCGGCGGCCGACGCGGCGAAATCCGCGGATCTGACATTGACGAGCCAGGCGCGGGAACACGACTGGCACGAGCTGATGGCGAAGGCGCCGCTCGACTGCCCGGCCGAGCCGATGGACTCTGAAGATCTTCTCTACATCCTTTACACGTCGGGAACGACAGGCAAGCCCAAGGGCATCATGCACACGACCGGCGGCTATCTCACCGGTGTGTATGCGACATCGAAGTGGGTCTTCGATCTGAAGGAAGAGGATGTCTACTGGTGCACCGCCGACATCGGATGGGTGACGGGTCACAGCTATGTCGTGTACGGGCCCCTCGCGAACGGCGCGACGGTGGTGATGTACGAAGGTGCGCCCGACTATCCGCAGAAAGATCGCTTGTGGGAAATCGTCGAGCGCTACGGCGTCACGATTTTCTACACCGCGCCCACCGCCATTCGCGCGTTCATGAAATGGGGCACCGACTGGCCGAAGCGCCGCAACATGTCGAGCTTGCGCCTGCTCGGATCGGTTGGCGAGCCCATCAACCCGGAGGCGTGGATCTGGTACCACACGTTCATCGGCGGCAAGCGATGCCCGATTGTCGACACGTGGTGGCAGACCGAAACGGGCATGATCATGATTACGCCGCTTCCGGGCGTCACGCGGTTAAAACCAGGATCGGCCACGATACCGTTCCCCGGCATCAAGGCCGAGATTCGAGGGCAGGCCGGTGACGTCATCAACGTGGGCGGAGGACTGCTCGCACTGACACGGCCCTGGCCCGCGATGCTCCGCGGCATCTACGGAGATCCCGAGCGATTCATCAAGCAGGTACTGGAGCAAGTGGGATCGCGCGACGTACTTCACCGGCGACGGCGCGAAGCGCGACGAAGACGGCTACTTCTGGGTGCTCGGTCGCGTGGACGACGTCATCAACGTGGCCGGCCATCGCATCGGTACGATGGAGGTCGAGAGCGCGCTCGTCGATCACCCGAAAGTCGCGGAGGCCGCTGTCGTCGGACGGCTCCACGACATGAAAGGCCAGGCGATTTCGGCCTTCGTCATCCTCAAGGAAGGCAACGCCGCCAGCCCCGCCCTCGTGGCAGAGCTGAAAGAGCACGTGGTGAAGAAAATCGGATCGATCGCGCGGCCCGAGGACATCCTGTTCGTCGCCGATGTGCCGAAGACGCGCTCCGGGAAGATTATGCGGCGCCTGCTGAAGGACATCGCCGAAGGCAAGGCGTTGGGTGATACGACGACGCTCGCCGATCCCGCCGTCGTGGCCAAGCTGAAGGCCGATTACGAAGAGGTAGGCTAGTCGAGCCGGAGTCGAGGGTAGCGCGAGTGCGGGGCGCGACTTGATGTCGAGCACTTTGGCGCTGCGGTAATCCTCGATGCCCAGCTTGTGGATTCGGAGCGCGATCCGGCGCCGGTCGTCTCAGCTTTCCTTCAGCGATCAGCTTCTGAACGACAGCGGGCGAGCACTGCAGGTAATGCGCCGCGCTCTGCACGAGAGCGACGTCGGGGCAATGCCGTGCGCTCGACGCGGTTGCGTCCCAGCGACTTCGCGCGCTTCAGGACGGCATCGGCTTCGAGCAGCAGGCGCTCCGCGTCGAATGGCTCTCCCAAGGGAACCCTGTCCCGTGATGGTGGCGGCACTGACGGTGATGCGGACGCGGTCGTCGGTGTTGTGATCCTTGAAGCCGAGGCGCTGCTCGACCATCGACGACGACGCGCGAGGTCGAGGAAAGAACGCATCGTCGGCGCTGATTTGACACAGCAGCACGGCGATCGAATCTTCGCCGTGACGAAACACCCAGTCGTCCTCCCGGAAGAACTTGCGAATCAGGATGCCGAGACGCTCGAGCACGCGGTCGCCGACGCCGTAGCCGTGACGGCGATTGACGTCGGCGAGCTTGTCGACGTCGAACACCATCAGCGCCAACGGAAACGAGAAGCGCTCGGCGCGCTGCACTTCGGTCGACAGCACGACGTCCATCATCGCGCGGCTGTAGAGCGTGGTGAGCTTGTCGGTGATCGTCGGTGAGGTGTTGTCGTGCTGCGCGCGCTCGAAGTACGCGGCCATGAGATCGAACGACGCTTTCCGCACCGCTGCGCCACGATCGGCCACGGCTCCGACGTTGCGCCAATCGAGCCGTCGAGCGCGATCTCGTCGAGCACCGTGCGCTCCATCAAGTACACGAAATCGAACAGCCGCTGCATAGGGAGGCTGCGGTCGGCAACGCGGCGCTGGAGGTCGCTGAGATTGTCCGACTCCGCGGCGAGGCGCCCTCGAGGCTGGCGCCCATCAGTTGAAGCAGCCTGCGCCCGAGCCGTTCGCAGTAATCGGTTTCGAGAGGCTGAGGGCCGCTGTAAGGGAAGATCGCGACGCTGTCGCTGACGATGGCGTCGGCGCGCTCGAGCGAGGACACGCGCGACTTCGGTGCGCACGTCTCCGGAGGCCTGGTTGCGATTCGGGTTGCGGCGCTCCGGTTAGAGCCAAGGTGTTGTCCTTTCGTGTCCTATCTCGTTCTAAAAAAGAACACAACCGGAAAGCTTCACAATTGCACCAGCGTTTTATACGCGAGTAACTTGCGCGCGAATCTGTTTTAGTGTTGCATCATGCCGCTTTAGCGCGACCGGTATCTCGGGCATTCTCTGGCGCGCCTAGTCACGGTAACATCTTGAGAACCGTGCAATTATTGGTAAGTCCGCTGCGCGACGCCAGCGATTGCAACCGGGACTACGGCTTGACCTACCGCAGGGCGCGCCGCAAGCCGAAAGTACGAGGTGGGACAACGTGTGCGACGGACTGGCATAGACCTCTCTTCAATCAGGTGCAACGTCGTCGACGCTGAGTCGTCGGGGCGCCGCCGCAGGCGCGGCAAGGCGATGCTGCGCGTTCATCAGTTCACCTCGATCACGCACCTCGATAACGCGCAGACGCTTACGGCGGAGTTGAAGGCGCTGTCCGCCTTCTCGCGCCGGGCGTGGGTCAACTTGTGGGACGTACGCAGCAGCCACCAGTACCTTTTGCTGCCGTCGGCGCCCGATTCCGAGCTCGAGTCGAGAGCGCGCCGACACGGCGCGTCCGTACTCGGCATGCCCGATCTCGAGGTGACCGTCGCAACGTCGATTGGCGGCACGCGCGGCGAGCCTGGCCACCATCCGAAGCGGGAAGTCTCGTTCTTCGCGGCGGGATCCGAGGAGATTCGCGCGCGCCTTCGGCCCATCGTCGAGGCAGGATTTGTCGTCGAAGGCGTCACGACTCCGTGTGGAGCCTTGTGGTCGCAGGCGAGGCTCCGGCGCGCATCGCTGCCGGGCGAAGTACACGCGCACGTGGCGCTCGGAGTGTCGCAATCGGCGCTCGGCATTTTCTCCGACGGCGCGCTCCTGTATGCGAGAGATCTCGACTGGGGCTACGCGGCGCAGTCGATGGGAACGCGCGTCGCGCACGACCGCGAGCTGCTCGCCGATCGCTTGTCGGCCGAGCTTCGGCGATCGTTCCTTTATCTGAAGCAGTACTGGGAACACGACGTCGCGCAGGTGCTGCTCTGCGGCGACATGCCGGAGATTCGCTCGCTCACCGCGCCGCTGATCGAGCGTCTGAATATCGAGGTCGAGACGCTCGACACGCTCGATGGCATCGACACCGAGACGCTTCCCGAAGGGTTTGCCGAACGCGCGCCGATGCTTCGATTGGCTTCGTCGATTGCCGTCGGACCGCCTCCCGTCAATCTGCTGCCTGTCGAAGTGACGGCGAGCCGGACGAACAAGACAGGACAGCACATCGTCGCGGCGGGCACCGCGGCTGCCGTTGCGATTGGCGCATTTTTGTACGCGCAGGCGAACGTGAGGCGGCTCGACGCCGATCGGCAGATCGACGTCGCGCGTCGCGAGATGTCGTCGCTGCAGGCGCAGGTCGTGGCCGCCAGCACAACAGGCGCGGGCGCCGAGAGTGAGATCGCCCGACGGGCCGCGCTTCGTGCGCTCGATGCGCAAGGGCCAGCGATGGCCCGAGTGCTCGAGGCGCTCGCGAACGCGGCGCCGCAGGGCGTCACGGTGAAGTCGCTGCGCGCGATGCCGGACGGTGGTCATTGGAATGTCAGCTTCGACGCGTTGGCGGCGGGTGCCGATCAGACTGTCGCGCGCCAGGCCGCCGAGAGTTTCCTACGCGCGCTGGCACGGTCGCCGTTGTTTGACGAGCCGCTTCAGCCACCGACCCGTCGATTCGTTCCGGATGCAGGTGGTGTCGAGATTGCCGCGGGCTATCGGGTGCGAAAGTGAAAAGCACGACGCTGATAAAAACACTGACGCGCCTGACCACGGCCATGGCCGTGGCCGCACCGATCGTGGTGTTCGGATTTCTCTATGTGCTGCGGGTGCAGCCGGAGCGTGCGGCGGCGGCTGAGTCTCGAAGCGAGTTGGCAGCGGCGCGCGCCGAGCTGAGTCGCCGGCGCGCGTTCGTCACGCCCACAACCGGTGTTACAGAAGTGCCAGCCCTCGACACATTCGATGCGCGCACGACGGAGGCCGATCGTGTTGGCGACGTGACGGACGCACTTTCCGCGCTGCTGAAGAGCCCGGCGGTTGGTGGTGTGTCCAATGTGTCGATTGAAACTGGGCTGCCGGCGGAGCCGCCGATCGACTCGATGGCCCGGTTGTTCTCGCCGACGGTCGTGTATACGCCTGTTACGGTGATGTTCGACGCGCGATACGAGCAGATTGGCCGATTTTTCTGGAATCTACGGGTGCTGCCGACAACTTTCGATCTGCAGTCCGTCGAGCTCACGCCCGGACTCGCCTCGCGCGGCGGGTTGATGCGCGCAAAGGTGTCGTTGTTCGTGTTTCATCGTCCTGAGACGACAGCGCCGCCGCGTCGGCGCTGCGGACTCGGACGGTCGACGTCGTGACGGCGCCCGATTGGACGCGCGACCCGTTCGCGATGCAATCCCGTCCCAACGCGGATCGCCCAGTGGCGGCCGCGCAGCCTGCCCCCGTGGTGAGCAGCATTCTGTTTTCCAGCGGCCGGCGCCTTGCGATTGTCGACGGCCAGATCGTGCGGGCCGGCGATCGTGTCCGATCTGGTGTTGTCCGGTCCATCGAGCCCGATGCCGTTGTCATCGTCGAAGCGGGCGGCGTCGAGAGGCGATTTGCGCTTCGGCGGCCTGTCATTCGAACGGTGAAACGCTGAAGTGGGCTAAGTCCTTGTGTGCCAAGGTGATCCATTGTGGAGAAACTGTTGATTGCGTGCGGCTCGTCCATAGACTTACACTTCCGTCGGTAAGCGGAGAGGGCGACTTTGCGTAAGAAGATTGGTGAATGCCTCATCCAGGCTGGGCTGATCAGCGAGACAGATCTGCAGATCGCCCTGGCCGAGCACAAGCGAACGGGCGATCGCCTGGGCGCCGTGCTGGTACGGATGAACCTCGCCACTGAAAAGCAGATCGCCAAGGCGTTGGCCCACCAGTTGGGCTTCGCGTATGTGAACCTTGCCGAGAACCCGCCAGACGCCACGGCCGTCGTTCTGATTCCGAAAGACGTTTCCATCAAGCGCGTCTGCATCGCCACGAGCCTCGAGAAGAACCTGCTCACGGTCGCGATGGCCGATCCGCTGCTGTTCAGCCTCGTTCAGGACCTCGAGTTCCAGACGGGATATCGCATCAAGCAGGTCGTGGCGACGGCGGCTGAAATTCTCGACTCGATTCAACGGAGCTATCCCGATAAGGCGCTGGCGAAGGCCGCGCCGGCGGCAGGGCCTCGTCCCTCACGCGCGCGCGAAGACGGGTGCGGGTGAGCAGCCGGCGGAAACCTCGCTGTCGCGGCGCACCGAAGACGACATGTTCGAGCCGGTGGCCGGGCTGAAAGAGCGCAGCGAGACGGCCCCGATTGTCGACCTCGTCGATCTCGTCGTGCGCAGCGCGATTCGCAGCCACGCGAGTGACGTCCACATCGAGCCGCTCGAAAAAGGCGTGCTCGTGCGTCATCGCCTCGACGGCCTGTTGAAGGAGGTCATGGACCTTCCGAAGTGGGTGCACGAGGGATTGATCGCGCGCCTCAAGATCATGGGCGGCATGGACATCGCCGAGAAGCGCCTGCCGCAGGACGGGCGCATCCGCGTGACCACTGATGACGGCACGGAAGTCGACTTCCGCATGTCGACGCTGCGCGACGTTGTTCGGCGAGAAGGTCGTGCTGCGCGTGCTCGATCATCGCAAGGGCGTGCCGCCGCTCGAGGAACTTGGCTTCTCGGCGGCCGCGCTCGAACGAGCTGCGGTATTTCCTGCGGCATCAGCACGGGCATGATTCTCGTCGTCGGTCCGACCGGCAGCGGCAAGACGACGACGCTGTACTCGGCGCTGACGACGCTGAAGACCGAGCGACCGAACATCATCACGATCGAAGATCCGGTCGAGTACCAGCTGCCGGGTATCAACCAGACGCAGATCAACGACAAGATCAAGCTGACGTTCGCGAGCGCGCTGCGTTCGATCCTGCGCCAGGACCCCGACGTGATCCTGGTCGGCGAGATCCGCGACCAGGAGACGGCGAAGATCGCGATGCAGGCCGCGCTGACGGGCCACCTGGTGCTGTCGACGCTGCACACGGACAATGCGCCGTCGACGGTGACGCGTCTCACCGATATCGGCGTCGAGCCGTTCGTTGTCGGGGTCGGCGCTGATCGGCGTGGTGGCGCAGCGGCTCGTGCGCCGCCTGTGTATGGGGTGCAGGCGGCAGTACACGCCTGAAACGGAAGTGCTGCGGGCGCTGAATATCTCGGAGGCGGAGGCCGGCGCGCTGCCGTTTTACAAGGCGGCCGGCTGCGACCAGTGCAATCACACCGGCTACCGCGGCCGTGTCGGGCTTTACGAAGTGATGCGCGTCACCGACAAGCTGCGCCGGTTGATTGCCTCGCGCGCGTCGGAAGACGCGCTGCGCGATGCGGCGCTTGCCGGCGGGATGATCAGCCTTGGCGAAGATGGCCTCGCGAAAGTGAAGAGCGGCCAGACGACGGCGGAAGAGCTGCTGCGCGTGGTGACCGAAGTGCGCGAGATGCGTACGCTGTGCCCGGGGTGCAGCGCCGCGGTCGGTGTCGATTTTCTGGCGTGTCCGCAATGCGGCCGCCGTCTCAGCGGCGGGTGTCCGCAGCTGCCATCGCTCCTGCAGCCCGGATGGAACTTCTGTCCCTACTGCTCGCGCACGACCGAGGCGAAGAGGGCGAGCAGAGAAAATCAAAGACCGGGATCGTAAAGAGCTGCCGGCGGCCAACGTGACGGAATTCAAGAAACAGGGTTAGAAGCCCAGCAGAGAATGTGCCAAATTTTTATCAGCTCCTGTCGGTCGAGCCTACGGCTACGTCCGAGGAGATCAAGCGCGCGTTTCGGAATGAGATCGCGCGCTACCATCCCGATAAGGTGCAGCATCTCGGCAAGGAGTTTCAGGAGATGGCGGCGTCGCGCGCCGCCGCCTGACCGAGGCATATCGCACGCTGATGAACACGGAGCTGCGCGCCGAGTACGATCGCGATGCCACATCGGGCGACACTGCGGCCGCGCCCAGCGCCTGTTTCCGGGCAGGGTGACCCATCGTCAGCGCCGCCGCCGCGCGCGGATGCGCCGGAGCCGCCGCGGCCGGCGTCGACGAGATAGCTACTTCACGCCCTGCCTCCGCGGTTCGCCTCAGAGCGCAAAGATCGCGACGACTTTGTCCGCAAAGCCACGCTGAGTCGATTCCGGAACCGCGCTCTGCGGCCGAGGTGGGTGCCGTTGAGGAGACGGCCTCGCGTGTGTTCGATCTCGATTTCACGGTCAAAACGAAAAAGCTGTTCTCGCGAAACGACGGCCAGCGTTTCGCGGTGAAGATCGTGCCGAGCGTTGATAAGCTGCGCTGTCCAGGATGCCTGGAACGCCGCGCACAAGGTGGCCGCAGCGCCGATCTGTGTGTTCCTGATGGGCAGCCGGCTCGCGCCGGTCGAAGAGCTGTCTGAGGCGATTGCGGACCTGCGCAGAGCGGACGCGCGGGAGTGCGGCATTTCCCTTATCCCGATTGATGTACGCGACTGGAGCGCCGCACATGCCCTTGGACGCCCCTGATGTCCTGCACGGAATGTGCTGAAACCGGTTGCGGGAGCCTCTCCTGTGTAATATTGGAACCGGCGGCCGGCCGCGTTCGTATCCATAACCCATGGCACTGATCGAAACAGACGACTTGTGGAAGACGTACCTGATGGGCGAGGAGGAAATCCACGCGCTTCGGGGTGTGTCGATTTCGATCGAGAGCGGCGAATACGTCGCCATTATGGGCCCGTCCGGATCGGGCAAGTCGACGCTGATGAACCTGATCGGCTGTCTCGACACGCCGAGCAAGGGCAGCTATCTGCTGAACGGCCACGAAGTGGCGCGCATGAACGACAACGAGCTGGCCCGTATCCGCAACGAAGAGATCGGCTTCGTCTTCCAGACGTTCAATCTTCTGCCGCGCGCGACCGCGCTGCACAACGTCGAGCTGCCGCTCGTCTATGCCGGCGTGCCGTCGGCCGATCGCCAGGCCCGCGCGAAGGCGGCGCTCGACAAGGTCGAGCTGACGAGCCGAATGACGCACCGGCCCAACGAGCTGTCGGGCGGCCAGCGTCAGCGCGTGGCGATCGCGCGCGCGCTCGTGAACAACCCGTCGATTCTGCTCGCAGACGAGCCCACCGGAAATCTCGACTCGAAGACCGGCGCCGAAATCATGGGGCTCTTCGCGCGCCTGCACGAAGGCGGCAACACGATCGTGCTGGTCACGCACGAAGCCGACGTCGCCGCGCACGCGCACCGCACCTTCCACCTCCGCGACGGCATCGTCGAAAAGGATGTGCGTACAGAGCGTCCCGCCACGGTCGGCACGTAGCGCGATCCCATTTATCAAAAAACGATAAAAGGCTTTGCGTCTTTGCGTCTCTGCGGTGAGACGAGAAGTGTTTTCAGACGGCTGCGAAGTGCCCAGGCTCGACTTCCTTCAAAGACGCCTCGAAATTTACGTCCTTGGGATTCAATGTCACGCGCGCCGGCTTGTGATCGGGATCGGGAACAGGAATGGCCGAGAGCAGCGCCTTCGTGTAGGCGTGCTGCGGATTGTGGAAGAGCCGGGCCGTATCGCCCATCTCGACGATACGGCCGAGGTACATCACGGCCGTGCGCCGGCAGATGTGCTCGACCAGGCGCAGATCGTGCGCAATAAAGAGATACGCAAGCCCGAGTTTCTGCTGCAGTTCAATCAGCAGGTTCACGACTTGCGCCTGAATCGATACGTCCAGCGCCGACACGGGCTCGTCGGCGATGATGAACGACGGGTTCAGTGCGAGCGCGCGGGCGACGCCGATGCGCTGACGCTGGCCGCCGCTGAACTCGTGCGGATAGCGATCGATCGTCCCGGCATCGAGCCCCACAAGGCCATACAGCTCCTTCACGCGCTCCATGCGGGATTCGGCGTTGCCGATGCTGTGAATAATCAGCGGCTCTTCGATGATCTGCCGCACCCGCATGCGTGGGTTCAGCGACGAGTACGGATCCTGAAATACGATCTGCATCTGTCGCCGCGCCCGCCTCATCTGCTCGTGCGAATACGCGAGCACGTTCTCGCCGCGGAACAGCACCGCACCGGAGGTCGGCTCGATCAGCCGCAGGATGCACCGCCCGGTCGTCGTCTTCCCGCTGCCCGATTCGCCGACCAGCCCGAACGTCTCGCCTTCATCAACCGTAAAGCTCACGTCGTTGACCGCGCGGACGACGCTCGGCTTCCTGAGAAACCCTTCGCGGCGCGAGAACAGTTTGACGAGATTCCGGACTTCGACGAGTGGCGGTTCGCCCTGAGCAGAGTTCGATTATCGGGAGACTGAGTTGTCGAAGGGTCGAAGGGCTCAGCGTCGCCTCGGATCGTAGAGGTAGCAGCGAGCGCGCCGGCCAGATCCGACGTCATAGGCGGGCGGCGGCGCAGTCGGGCAGAGCTCGAACCGATGCGGACACCGGGGCTCAAAGGCACAACCCGGCGGCAGCTTCGCGAGATTTGGAACGGTGCCCTCGATTGCGCGCAGGCGCTGTCCGGGCGCGCCTCCGGGAATCGACTCGAGCAGTCCTTGCGTGTACGGATGTTTCGCCGAGTCGAAGATCTGCCGCATCGGCCCGTCCTCGACGATGCGCCCCGCATACATGACCGCGACGCGATCGGCATGCCCGGCAACGACCCCCAGGTCGTGGGTGATGAGCATCAGCGCGAGATGAAACTTCTCTTTCATCTCCTGAAGCAGGTCGAGAATCTCCGCTTGAATCGTCACGTCGAGCGCCGTCGTCGGCTCGTCGGCGATGAGCAGCAGCGGCTGGCAGGCAAGCGCGATGGCGATGAGCACGCGCTGGCGCATGCCGCCAGACAACTGGTGCGGATAGTCGCGCAGCCGGCGCGCGGGATCGGGAATCCGCACCGCTTCGAGCAGCTCGATCGCTTTGTCCTTCGCGCCCGAGCGCGTCGCCTTCCGGTGGACGCGCAGCGCCTCGACAATCTGGGCGCCGATCGTGAAGACCGGATTGAGCGCCGTCATCGGCTCCTGAAAGATGAAGCCGATCTCCGCGCCCCGGATGGCGCGCATGTCGCGCTCGCTCAACTCGAGCAGGTCGCTGCGCCCGTTGAAGCTGATGGGGCCTCCGTGAATCTCTCCGGGCGGTTGCACGAGCCGCAGAATCGACAGCGCGGTCATCGATTTGCCGCTGCCTGACTCGCCGACGATGCCGAGCGTTTCGCCGCGACGCAGCTCGAAGCTGACGTGATCGACCGCGCGCACGACGCCGCCGGGAATCTTGAAGGTGGTGGTGAGGTCCTGAACGCGAAGCAAAGCGGTGTCGGTCATCTACGTAATATTTTCGCGATGCTCGCCGAACACCTCTCGTAGCGTATCCGAGATTTCTCCGACCGTCGCGTTGGCATGGACAGCCGCGACGACGAGGGGCACGAGATTCGTGTCGCCGCGAGCGGCGTCGCGGATCGCATCGAGCGACGCGCGCCAGGACGCGCCATCACGCGCGGCGCGGGCGGCCGCGACGCGCGCCTGTTGCACACGCTCGATTTCCGGATCGACGCTGAACGTCGGAATCGTCGCGCTCTCACCGGTTTGAAATTTTGTGACGCCGACCACGGGCGACTCACCGCTGTCGATGGCCCGCTGCGCGCGGTATGCCGACTCCTGAATCTCCCGCTGGATCATGCCCGACGCAATGGCGGCGAGCGTGCCTCCCGCAGCTTCGATGCGGGTCAGCACGAGCCTGGCGTCATTTTCGATGTCGTTGGTGCGGCTCTCGATCTCGTAAGAGCCGCCGACAGGGTCCACGGTGTTGGCGACCCCCGACTCGTGCGCGATGATTTGCTGCGTCCGAAGCGCCAGCGTCGCGGACTCTTCCGTTGGCAGCGCAAGGGCCTCGTCGCGGCTGTTGCAGTGCAGCGACTGCGCGCCGCCGAGCACGGCCGCGAGCGCCTGCACGGTGACGCGAACGAGATTGTTGTCGGGTTGCTGCGCCGTGAGCGTGCTGCCGGCCGTCTGTGCGTGAAACCGCAGCTGCTGCGCGCGCGGGCTGGTGACGCCGAATCGCTCCTTCATGATGCGCGCCCACAGGCGGCGGGCGGCGCGGAATTTCGCAATCTCCTCGAGAAAGTCGTTGTGCGCCGCGAAGAAGAAGGACATGCGCCCGCCGAGCGCCTCGGCCGAGAGTCCCCGCGCGCGTCCCGCCTCGATGTACGCGATGCCGTTCGCCAGCGTGAATGCGACCTCCTGCACAGCGGTCGAGCCGGCCTCGCGGATGTGGTATCCGCTCACGGAAATCGCGTTCCACTGGGGCACCTCCTGCTCGCAGAACGCGAAGATGTCGGTCACGAGCCGAAGCGAAGCCTGCGGCGGATAAATGAACGTGCCGCGCGCCAGATACTCCTTGAGGATGTCGTTCTGCACCGTGCCCGACAGTTTCGCGCGGTCGATGCCGTGACGATCGGCGATCGCGACGTACATGGCGAGCAGGATGATCGCCGTCGAGTTAATCGTCATCGACGTCGAGACGCGATCGAGCGGGATGCCGTCGAAGAGCGCCGCCATATCATCGAGTGAATCGATCGCGACCCCGACGCGCCCCACTTCGCCGGCGGCCAGCGCGTGGTCCGAGTCGTAGCCCATCTGTGTGGGCAGATCGAACGCGACGCTCAGTCCGGTCACCCCCTGTGCGAGGAGATGTCGATACCGGCGATTCGACTCTGTGGCCGAGCCGAAGCCGGCGTACTGGCGCATTGTCCACAGCCGGCCGCGATACATCGTCGGTTGGATGCCACGAGTGAACGGGAACTCACCCGGCCGGCCCAGGTCCCGTTCGGGATCGAACCGACCGAGATCGACTGGAACGCGAGAAGAATCAACCATATAAGGCAGTACTGCGATTCTAAGCGTTCTTGACACTACCCAAACACGGCCCTACAATGAAACTCGTCCTACATCTTTCGTTCCCGAGTCCGATATTCTGAAAAAATGACGAGTCCGGTGGACAGGTTCCTGTCGTGCTGATGGTGTAGACAGGAATTCGATTGCGATAGGTCCGCCGACGCACACTAGGTATAGGGGCCGCAAAGCCCCGATTCAGGAGGATCAAACAATGGATGACGTCGTCAACCGGCTGGCCCGCGAGCTCGCCGATGCCATTGCTGCTTCGGTCGCAGATGATCCTCAAGTCGAGGCGTGTCGCGAAAAGGCGCGCGCCGCGGGCTTCGAAATGAAAGTGACGCTCGAGGCGGTTGTCGGGTTCGTCAACCGTACGCAGCCTGCTGAAAAAGGCGGCGCGATGGTGAAGGTGCCGACGCCGGCCAAGGTCGTGGCTTCCAAACGGACGCCCGACATGACCGCGAACGACCGCAGGTTCCTGCGCTCGCTCAGGATCGCCTCCGACGAGCAGCCGAAGAAGGAAGAAGTCGAGTAACGAAAACCGCGTAACGAAGAAGGAATAGAGCGTCGCTCGAGCGACCTTCTATTCCTTTTTCGTTTTGCGTTTTTCGTTACAGGATCCGCAAGTCCTGCCCGGTCATTTCCCGTGGGCCAGGGACTCCGAGGATCCCCAACATCGTCGGCGCAATATCCCGCAGCGACCCGCCCTCGCGCAGACGCATTCCCTTCACATCCTGAACGACAATCACCGGCACCGGGTTGCACGTGTGCGCGGTATGCGGCTCGTTCAGCTGCGCGTTCCACATTTCTTCGGCGTTGCCGTGGTCGGCCGTGATGAGCAGTACGCCCTCCGCATCGCGCACTGCGCGGACGATGCGGCCGAGGCACTGATCGATCGTCTCGACGGCCGTCACCGCGGCATCGATGTTTCCGGTGTGCCCGACCATGTCGGCATTTGCGAAATTGCAGATGATGACGTCGTGCTTGCGCCCTTCGACATCGTTCACAAGGTTGTCGGTAATCCCCTTGGCGCTCATCTCGGGCTGCAGGTCGTAGGTGGGCACCTTCGGCGAAGGCACGAGAATCCGATCTTCGCCGGGATATGGCTTCTCGATGCCGCAGTTGAAGAAGTAGCTCACGTGTGGATATTTCTCGGTCTCGGCCACCCGCAGGTTCGTCATGTGTTGCGCGGCCATCACTTCGGCAAACGATCCGCTCAATGACTGCGGCGGAAACGCGACCGGAAAGGTGAACGTCCGGTCGTACTGCGTCAGGGTCGTCATGTGGACCGTCGGGTGCGGATTGCGCTCGAAGCCGTCGAACTCGTCGAAGGCAAGCGCCCGCGTCAGCTGACGCGCGCGATCCGATCTGAAGTTGAAGAAGATGACGCTGTCGCCGTCGCGAATCGGTCCAATGGGCTGGTCGTTCGCGTCGACCATCGTGCCCGGCTCGATGAACTCGTCCGAGACGCCGGCCTCGTACAGACTTCCGTATGTATTCGACGGCCGATCGGCTGTGCGGTGCGTGTCCACTCACCATCGAGTCGTACGCTTTTTTCGTGCGCTCCCACCGATTGTCGCGATCCATCCCGTAATAGCGTCCGCCGACTGACGCAACCCGACCGGTGCCTGCTCTGCCCATCACCTGCTCGAGCTCGCCGAAAAAGCCGGCGCCGCCGGCGGGCGACGTGTCGCGTCCGTCGGTGAACCCCTGCACGAACACGCGCTGCACCTTGTGGCGCGCGGCCATCTCGACGAGGGCGTTCAGATGGCGCGTGTGGCTATGAATGCCGTTCGGGGAGACGAGACCCACGAGATGCAGCGCGTGTTTGTCGTCCTGGCATCTGGTCATCGCGTCGACAAGCGCGGGCTTCTCGAGGAAATCGCCGTCGCTGACGCTCTTGTCGATGCGCGTCAGGTCCTGATAGACGATTCGTCCCGCGCCCATCGTGATGTGCCCGACCTCCGAGTTGCCCATCTGCCCCGCGGGCAGGCCGACCTGTTCGCCGGATGCCTGCAGCGACGAATGCGCGTAGCGATCGAGCAGCTCGAGGTAGCTCGGCGTTCGCGCCAGCTTGATGGCGTTGCCCGCGCGCTCTTCGCGCAGGCCCCACCCGTCGAGCACGACAAGAACGAGCGGTCCGCGGGTCCTGCCCTGAGCTGTGTCCAAGGATTTCATGAACGCGCCGCGAGCTGGCGAATAGCCTGGCGTCCGGCGTAGCGGCCGCCTGTGCCGAGCGCCTCTTCGATGCGCAGCAGCTGGTTGTACTTCGCCACGCGATCGGTGCGGCTCGCCGATCCGGTCTTGATTTGCCCGGCATTGGTCGCGACCGCGAGGTCGGCAATCGTCACGTCTTCGGTTTCGCCGGAACGATGGGAGACGATGCACGCGTAGTTCGCGTTGCGCGCCATGGTCATCGCTTCGAGCGTTTCCGTCATCGTGCCGATTTGATTCACCTTCACGAGCAGCGCGTTGCCCACGCCTTCAGCAATGCCGCGCTTGAGGATTTCTGGATTCGTGACGAACACATCGTCGCCGACGAGCTGGACCTTGTCGCCCAGCTCCTTCGTCAGCAGCTTCCAGCCCGTCCAGTCGCTCTCGGCGACGCCATCCTCGATGGAGATGATGGGATACTGGCGCGCCCAATCGGCGAGCATGGCCACCATCTCTTCGATGCTGCGGTCCGGCTCGCCCGACTTCTTGAACACATACCGCCCGTTGTCCCACATCTCGCTGGAGGCCACGTCGAGCGCGAGAAACACGTCGCCGCCGGCCGTGAACCCGGCGTTCGCGACCGCTTCGAGCACGAGGTCCAATGCCTCGCGATTCGATTTCACGCTCGGCGCAAAGCCGCCTTCGTCGCCGACGCCGGTCGAGAGGCCGCGCTTCTTCAGCGAGGCGCGCAGTGCGTGAAAGATTTCCGCACCGGTCTGTACCGCTTCGGCGAACGTCGGCGCGCCAATCGGCATCACCATGAACTCCTGCACGTCGACGTTCGAATCGGCGTGCGCACCGCCGTTGAGGATGTTCATCATCGGCACCGGCAACACGCGATCGCCGCTGCCCTCGGCGAGATGCATGTAGAGCGGCTTCTTGGCGTCCGTTGCGGCGGCGTGTGCGGCGGCCATCGATACGCCCAGGATGGCGTTCGCGCCGAGCCTGCTCTTTGTGGGCGTGCCGTCGAGATCGATCATCTTCCTGTCGAGCGACCGCTGGTCGAACTCGCCGCCGGTGACGGCCTTGGCGATTTCGCCGTTGACGTTCGCGACGGCCTTGAGCACGCCTTTGCCCAGATAGCGCTTCTTGTCGCCGTCGCGCAGCTCGAGCGCCTCGCGCTCGCCGGTCGACGCACCCGATGGCACTGCCGCGCGGCCGAATGCGCCGCTCGCGAGAGTGACATCGACTTCAACAGTGGGGTTTCCGCGAGAATCCAGAATTTCTCTTCCGTGCACGCTGGCAATTTTCAAGATTTATCTCCCGTCGTCTTCGGCTTCGATGCGGAGCGCTTCTTCGCTGATGGGCTCAACAAGCGGATCGTCGTCTTCGGTGACGACGACAACTCCGAGGTCTGTCACAGTATGTCGCTTTCGGTCTTCTTCGGGATTGAACCCGATGACCGCGCCGCGCGGAATCAGCACGTCGCGGTCGATGATGGCGCGCCGGATGCGCGCGTGACGGCCCACGCGCACGCCCGGCATGAGCATGCTTTGCTCGATGACGCCGTAGCTGTGGACGCGCACGTTCGGACAGAGCACGCTGCCTTCGACACGGCTCCCCGAGATGATGCAGCCGGGCGAGATGATCGAGTCGAGCGCCTCGCCGCGCCGGCTCTTCTCGGCGAACACGAACTTCGCCGGCGGCGCCTGCGGCTGATACGTCCGCATCGGCCACTCAGGATCGTACAGGTTGAACTCCGGATCGACGCCGCAGAGATCCATGTTGGCGTCGTAGAACGCGTCGAGCGTGCCGATGTCGCGCCAGTACTTCGACGCCTTCTTGTTCTCGTCGTAAAAGCGATACGCAAAGGTCGGCAGCTCGGTGATGAGCGCCGGAATGATGTCCTTGCCGAAATCATGGCTCGACGGCTTCGCCGCGTCGGCCTCGAGCGCTTTCAGCAGCACGTCGGTATCGAAAATGTAGATGCCCATCGACCCGAGCGCCAGGTCGGGCGAGCCCGGAATCGTCGGCGCATTCTTCGACTTCTCGATGAAGCCGGTGACTCTGTCCTGCTCGTCGACCGAGAGCACGCCGAACCGGTACGCCTCCTGGATGGGAATCTCGATCGCCGCGAGCGTGACTGCCGCGCCGCGCTCTTTGTGGAAGCGCAGCATCTTCGCGTAGTCCATCTTGTACACGTGATCGCCCGAGAGCACGATCACGTGCTGCGGATTCTCCTGCACGATCGAATACAGGTTCTGGTACACGGCGTCCGCCGTGCCTTGATACCAGTGCTCGCTGACGCGCTTCTGCGGCGGCAGAATCTCGACGAACTCGCCGAGCTCCTCCGAGACGATGCTCCAGCCCATGCGGATGTGGCGATTGAGTGAGAGCGACTTGTATTGCGTGGCGATGAAGATGCGGTGCAGTCCCGAGTTGATGCAGTTGCTCAGCGTGAAATCGATGATGCGGTATGGCCCGCCGAAAAAAACCGCCGGTTTGGCCCGGTCCCTGGTCAGCGGGTACAGACGCTCGCCGGCCCCTCCTGCGAGCAGAATCACCAGCGAGTCGTCGACCACGCCTAAAACCCTTGATCAGAAAGGGTTCCGACGCAACCCGTTTGACTTGCTTTGCGGCACCGTCCTATCATCGTGAATTACGCGTTCCGGTGTTTTTATTTGGAATTACAGGAGTTTTCGAGATGAGCTTCCGTCGCGTTTCCGCAATCGCCGGCGCATTGGTCCTCGCCGCCTCCGTTGCCGTTCCCGCATACGCGCAAGACAAGAAACCGGCTCCTGAACCAGAGCAGAGAAAGCTGAGCAACGACGAGAAGAGGGAGTTTCTCGCGCTGTCCGAGCTCGTCGACGCCGTGACGGCCGGCAAGCAGCCGGCCCCCGCCGACGTGAAGCTCAAGTTCCAGAATCACTTCCTCAAGTCGAGCAAGAACGTCTACGTCCCGTATATGCTGGAAATCAGCGGCGGGCACCTTCAGCTTCGTATCCGGTCACGATGTA
Organism: Vicinamibacterales bacterium; assembly: GCA_963730445.1. Taxonomy (GTDB): domain Bacteria; phylum Acidobacteriota; class Vicinamibacteria; order Vicinamibacterales; family JAMQPK01; genus JAMQPK01. The sequence goes on from CAVSRX010000001.1 coordinate 366,179, forward strand.
TGTGCGTGCCGTACGCAAGCCCGAACCGGGCGCCGCGCCGGCCGCCCGCCCGGCCAAGGGGGTCGAGACCAACTGGCCGTTTGCCGATGTCGTACTTCCTGACCGAAAAGAGCGTGACGACCACCGGCGATGTCACCGAGCTTGGGCGCGCGCTGGAGCTGCCCGCGGGCGAATACACGCTATACATCGCGATGCGCGAGCGGCAGCCGAAGGATCGCAAGCAGCAGCCGAAGTCGGTGGTCCTGGCGCAGCCGCTGACGGTGCCCGACATGAACACCGGGCTGACCACGAGCACCGTGATCCTGGCGAAATCGCTGGATCCGGCCCCGGAACAGCTGACGGGCCAGCAGCAGCTCGAGCAGCCGTTCACCATCTCGGGCTACCGCGTGGTGCCGTCGTTCGGGGCCCCGATTTCGCAGCAGTCTGGCGAGCTCATGTTCGTGTTTTTCATCTACAATGAGGCTATCGCCGCGAGCGGAAAGCCGGATCTGGACGTGGAGTACCTTTTCTATCGCGCGAGCGAAGAAAAGCCTTTCACGAAGCTGGCGACGCAGTCGTTCAACGCGACCACATTGCCAGGGCAGTTCGACCTGAATCTCGGCCATCAGGTGTTCGTCGGCCAGGGGATTCCGGTGAAGGACGCGTTCAAGCCCGGCGAATATCGGCTCGAGATTAAGGTGACCGACAAGGCCAGCGGGCAGACGGTGACACGGAACGTGCCGTTCACCGTGTCGTAGGTTCGTAGCGCCGACCTTCAGGTCGGCCATGGGGCGGGGGATTATGATCCGATGGATCCCTGCGGCGGCGATCGCGACGTTCGTGCTTGGCGCGACAGCTGCGTACGCGCAGACCCCTGCCAAGGAAGCTCGCTCCAGCCGCAGCGCATTCCCGGCCGGCAGCATCGAAGGCCGTGTGCTCACCGACAGCAACAACCCTGTCGCGGGTGCAATGGTCTCGGTCGTCGGCAGAACGACGGCCGCTGCGACAACGGATCGAGACGGCCGGTACACGCTGCGCGATCTTCCTGTACGGTCCCTATATTCTCAGCGTGCACTCGCGCGGCTATTTCAAGTCGCGCGGGCGCACGGTTCAACTGACGACATCAAAGGTTTCCATTCCTGAAATTCAGCTTCAACTCGCCAGCGCCCGGAAGGTTCCGGTCGCGGAGGCCGAGCCGGTTGCCACGGCCATGCCGGTGCAGGCGACGCAGCTCGCGGGTTTCGGCCTCGACACATCGCAGCCGGCGAGAGTTGCCGAGACAGCGGCCGCCGCACAGCCAGCGCCAGCGGAGTCCGAGGACGAGACCGAGCACGGCGAAACCGCGTGGCGCCTGCGGCACTTGCCGCGCAGCATTCTCAAGGACGCGGCGGCCGACGCGGTGCGGGCGGCCGGCGCAGACCGGGACACGCGATGGTTCAGCCGCCAGGCCGCGGCGCTTGTGCCGATCGCGTTCTTCAGCGACCTTCCGCTGTCCGGACAGCTCAACCTGATGACGATCGAGTCGTTCGATCGTCCAGGAGAGATTTTCGCGGAGCACGCGCCGCGGAGCGTGGCGTTTGTCTCGGTCAACACACAGGCGGTCGGTGGCGCGTGGTCGATGCAGGGCGCGATGACGCAGGGCGATCTGTCATCGTGGATCGTGGCCGGCTCGTACAAGTCGATCGACTCGACGAACCATGCCTACGAGCTTGGGCTCTCCTACAGCACGCAGCGCTACGACGGCGGCAACGCGGCGGCGCTCGGCGCCATTCGCGACAGCGCCCGGAATGTCGGCAGCGTGTACGGGTATGACGAGTGGACCGTGTCGCCGCGCCTCGTGCTGGGATACGGCACCGGCTACGCCCGCTACGACTATCTTGGCGGCCCTGGCGTGTGGAGCCCGCGCTTCAGCATCACGGTGCCCACAGACGGCTTCCGGCTGAAGGCGCTCGCGTCGCGCAAAGCACTTGTCCCTGGCGCCGAGGAGTTCGCGCCGTCGGTCACCGGCATGTGGCTGCCGCCCGAACGAACGTTCTCCTCGCTCGCCTACGACGGACGCTTCACACCCGAGCAGGTTCGCCACGTGCAGATCTCGCTCGAGCGCGATCTCGCGTCGGGCGTCACCGTGTCGGTGCGGGCCTTCGATCAGCAGATCGACAATCAGCTGATTGAGATCTTTGACACGGTGCCGGGACGCGCCGAGAAGGCGCTGGGCCATTACTACGTCGCGACCGCCGGCGATATCGACGCGCGCGGCTGGGGCGCGGCCATGATGCACGAAGTGCCGGGTTACGTGCGCGGCACGCTCGAGTACACCGTGACGGATGCGATCTGGGATCCCGCGTCGGACATGTCGATTGCGCGCGCCGTTCGATCGATTCCCATGGCGGGCAGCGAACGGATCCACGATCTGCAAACGTCAATCGAAGCGACGATTCCGCAGACAGCCACCCGCGTGTATGCGAAGTATCGTATGAACACCGCCTTCTGGAGCGGCGAGCCCGACCTGTCGATGCGCTCGAGCGCGAATGCGCGCTTCAACGTGCGGGTCAATCAGTCGCTGCCGTTTCTGCGTTTCTCCAACGCCGATTGGGAAGCGCTCGTCGACATCCGCAACATGTTCCGCGACGCCGAATCCGACTCGTCCATGTACGACGAAGTGTTCGCCATCCGCGCTCCCAAGCGCATCGTCGGCGGCCTGCAGGTTAGGTTCTAGCCACCTTCTCCCTTTAGAATAGATTCAACTCTTTGGATTTTTTCGTCCATTGGGTTGGATTTTCTGTCTCTTCCAGCCGATAAACCACTGTAAGTCAATAGATTATGGCCACATTCGCGTCACGACTTTGGGGTATAGCGTTTGCAGTCTCGATAGCGTTCCCCGCATGGCTGTAACCCGATGAAAGATCAGATCCATCGAACGCAACGGCGTCCGTTGGCTGGCTGGGGCCTCTTCGCCCTGGTGGGGGTCCTCCTGTGCTTTGGCGCGCTGAATATCGCGGTACGCGCGACGTCGCACAAGCTCGAGGACGGCGTCCTGTGGGAAGCGCGTCCGGAAGGGGTAACCGCTGCCGACGTGGCAGTACGGGGCGGTGCGATGGCGGCAGGCATACGGCCTGGCGATGTGCTTGTCGCCATCGACGGCGCGGCGATCGAGACGGTGGACGAAGTGCTGCACGCGCTCGGCAGCGCCACGGGGTCCGATCCGTTGTCGTATACCGTGCTTCGGCTCGGCGAGCAGCAGATGCTCAATGTCGAGGTGGCGCCTGTTCCCGGTGGCAGACCGACGCTCTATGTCGTCGGCGCCGCGATCGGCATTTTCACGCTGCTCGTCGGCGCGTCCGTCCGTCTGCGGCGCCCGAACGATCCCGCCACGCTCCACTTCTTCTGGCTCTGTCTGGCGTTCTTCGGCACGCTGACGTTTTCCTTCAGTCGGCTCGATCGGCTCGACTGGTATTTCTACTGGGCCGACGTGGTGGCCACGCTTCTGCTTGCGCCGCTGTTCCTTCACTTCACGCTCGAGTTCCCCGATCGCCCGGGCGCGTGGATGCGCGGCGCTGGGCAGCGGCTCTTCGCGCTGCTGTATGTGCCTGCCGGCCTGCTGTTCGCCGCCAACGTTGTTGCGGTCGGGCGCCTGCCGCGCGACACCCAGCTTTATTCGCGCATTCTGACGCTGCTGGATCAGATCGAGCCGCTCTACCTGTCGATCTTCATGATCGCAGGGTTGGTCGTGCTGACCCGCGCGATGGATCGCGTGCGGTCGGCAACCGCGCGCCGCCAGCTGCGATGGATTATCTGGGGCACCGCGTTCGGCGCCGGGCCGTTCGCGATCGGCTACGCCCTGCCGTATGCGCTCGGCCTTCGAGTGTCGCTGCCGATGGAGCTCTCGGTCGTTCCGCTGAGCCTCGTGCCGCTCGCGTTTGCCTCGGCGCTCATCCGCTATCGCCTGATGGACGTCGAAGTCATCGTCAAGCGCAGTCTCGTCTACACCGCGGTCATCCTCGCCATTTTCACGATCTACGCCACGCTTCTGCGGCGTCGCCGCGGAGCTGTTGCCTCGCCGCGGCTGAGCGCCACAACATGATTATCGCGATGCTCGCGACGATCGTGGTCGTGCTGCTGTTCAGCCCGGTCAAAAGCGCCATCCAGAATGCGCTCGACCGCGCGTTCTATCGCGACAAGTACGACTACCGGCGCGCGCTCGTCGGGTTTGCGCGCGACCTCAACAGCGACCTCGACCTCGATCGCCTCAGCGAGCGGCTCGTCGCGCGCATTCGCGACACGTTCGTCATCGATCGCATGGCGCTGCTGCTCGTCGACGAAGCGTCGGGCGACTACGAGGTGATTCGCGCCGAGGGCTTCGGCGACCTCACGGTTTCGGGCCTGAGCCGCCACTCGCAGATTGCCGCGAGCCTCGCCGGCGGAATGGCGCTCTCGCTCGACGATCCGCGGCTGCACGGCGCCTTCCCCGCCGAAGAGCTCGCGTTCTGGCGCCTGCGGGGCGTTCACTATTTCGTGCCCTGCGTGTCGAAAGGCGGGACGATTGCGGTGCTCGCGCTCGGTCAGCGCGGTCAGGGCGAGCCGCTGAGCAGCGAAGATATGGGTCTGCTGTCGGCGGTCGGCAGCCACGTCGCGACCGCGCTCGAGAACGGGCGTCTGTATCGGCAACTCCAGCTCAAGGCCGGCGAACTGCAGCGCCTGCAGGAGTTCAACGAGAACATCGTCGAATCGCTCGACAACGGGCTCGTCGTCGAAGACCTGGACGGACGAGTCATCCGATGGAACAGGGCGCTCGCGGACATTTACGGGCTTGTCGGCGATGGACGCGAGGGGGCACAAGCTCGAGGAAGTGTTCGACGGACCGTTCGTCGAGGCGCTGCGCGCGGCCCAGCGCGACTCACCGGCCGGCGCATCGCTGTACCGCGTTCCATGGCCGGCCGGGCGGGGAAGGCGGGAGAGCGCCTTCGCGTCAATATCGCGACTGCTCCGCTCAGAGCGCCGAGCGGGCAGTTCAACATGTCCACGGTCGTCGGCAACATCATCATCATCGAGGACGTCACCGAGCGCGTGCACCTCGAAGAACAGCTGCAGATTTCCGACAAGATGGCATCTGTCGGTCTGCTCGCCGCGGGCGTCGCCCATGAAGTGAACACGCCGCTCACCGGCATTTCGAGTTTTACGCAGATGCTGCTGAGCAACGCGGACCCGGATGATCCGAAGACGCGGATGCTCGAGAAGATCGAGCAGCAGACGTTCCGCGCGGCGAAGATCGTGAACGGGCTGTTGAACCTCTCGCGTTCGGGCGGCTCCGGCTCTGAAGAAAACGCGCCCGTCGACATCAACGCCGTCATCAACGACGTGCTCTCGCTGCTCGAGCCGCAGTTGATGGTGAGCAAAGTGAAAGTGCGTCGCGAGTTGTGCCCGTCGCCGGCGCTGGTCGCTGGCGTCGAGCACAAGCTGCAGCAGGTCTTTCTGAATCTGTTCCTGAACGCGCGCGACGCGATGCCGAAAGGCGGATGGCTGTCGGTCGAAACGCGCCTCGACAACGGTCACGTCGTTGCGGAAGTCGGCGACACGGGCTCGGGCATCCCGAGCGAGCACCTCTCGCGAATCTACGACCCGTTCTTCACGACCAAGCTCATCGGCAAGGGGACGGGCCTGGGCCTGTCCATCACGTACGGCATCGTTCGCGAGCACGAAGGCACGCTGACGTGCCAGAGCGCTGTGGGGCAGGGCACGCGGTTTACCGTGTCACTGCCGTCATCGATCGCGGCCGCCCGCCCCGGCGCGGCCAGGAATTAAGGTTGAGATTATGCAAAAAAACGGCTCGATTCTCGTAGTCGACGACGAAGAAATCATGCGCGAGATCCTCGAGACCCTGCTGAAGGGCGAGGGGTATGCCGTGCGGCTGGCCGCGAGCGGCGAGGAGGGCATCGAGCTTGCCCGCAACATTCCGTTCGACGCCGCCATCGTCGACGTGATGATGCCGGGCATCAACGGCATGACGACGCTCGAGTCGCTCAAGAAGCTCGACGACGAGCTCGCGGTCATCATGGTGACCGCGTTCGCATCGGTCGAGAACGCGATTACTGCGATGAAGCGCGGCGCATTCGACTACATCACGAAGCCCTTCAAGAACGACGAGGTGCTCGTCGTCATCAAGAACGCGCTCGAGCGGCGGCGCCTGGTCAACGAGAATCGGACGCTGCGGCAGAACATCCAGGAGCACTACAGCCACTTCGACAACATCGTGGGACGCAGCCCTTCGATGCGGCGCGTGTTCGATCTGATCATTCAGGCGGCGCCGAGCCGATCGACGATCCTCATTCAGGGCGAGAGCGGTACCGGCAAGGAGCTCATCGCCCGCGCCGTGCACATGCATTCGCAGCGCAAGGATCGCGCGTTCGTGACGGTGAACTCCGGCAACCTGCCGCCCGACCTCCTCGAATCGACGCTGTTCGGCCACGTGAAGGGCGCGTTCACCGGAGCGGTCTATCCGAAGAAGGGGCTTTTCGATCTCGCCGACAAGGGCAGCATCTTCCTCGACGAGATCGGCAACATCCCGCTCGAGACGCAGGCGAAGCTGCTGCGCGTGATGCAGGAGCGCGAGTTCATGCGCCTCGGCGGCATGGAAGTCATCAAGGTGGATGTCCGCATCATCGCGGCCACCAACGTCGATCTGAAAAAGACGATGGAGGAGGGACGGTTCCGCGAGGATCTGTTCTACCGCCTCAACGTCGTCAACGTCGTCCTGCCGCCGCTCCGCGATCGGAAGGATGACATTCCGCTGCTGATGCAGCATTTCCTCGAGAAGTACGGCGAGGAGAACCGCAAGCCCGACCTCGAGCTGGTGCCGGATGCGCTGGACATCTTGATGTCGTACGACTGGCCTGGGAACGTGCGCGAGCTCGAGAACGTCATCGAGCGGGCGGTGGTGCTTTCAACCGGGCGCCGAATCGGCCCGGATTTGCTGCCCGACCACATCGGCCGCCCGACGATCTTTCAGATGCCGCGTTTCGTGGTTCCGCCAGAGGGCATTTCGTTCAAGGACGTCATTACGGACTTCGAGAAGCGGCTCATCGAGTCGACGCTCGAAGCCGCGGGCGGAGTTCAGAAGCGCGCCGCCGAGCTGCTTCGCATCAAACCGACGACGCTCAACGAGATGATCAAGCGCTACGACATCCGCCCGCGGAGAAAGCGGACGTCGGACTCGTCGCGCGTGGAGCATGAGGCGGGCGAACGGGTAGAGGCAGTGACAGTGCCCGAGTGAAGTGCAGGGTGAGGCGTAACGAAGAACGTAAAACGAAGATCGAATAGAGATTGCTTCGAAGCAGGCTTCTATTCGTTTTTCGCTCTTCGTTTTTCGTTACGCCATCACTGTCTCACCTTCGCGATCATTCTGTCGAGCTTGCCCAGCACGACGTCCCATCTGTAATTCCGTCGCACGTAGTCTCGTCCTGAGCGTCCCATCGCGGCTCTGAGGCGGTCGTCGGCGACGAGCAGATTCATGCACTCGACGAACTCGTCACGGTCCCGATAGAACAGGCCGCCGTTGCTGCGCAGGCAGTGGTCGACCAGCACGTCGCTGCGCGCGTTGCAGAGAATCGGCGTTCCCACCGCGAGCGCTTCGAGCGCAATCAACGACAGGCTTTCGTAGGGCGACGGGCACACGACGACCGTCGCCGCTTCCAGGGCCTGCAGCCGTTCCTGTTCCGACAGCATGCCCGCGAAATTGATGAAGGGCTCTTCGGGCAGTGGCATCAGCTTCAGTCCCATCAGCACCAGGGAGGCATCCCCTTCGGCGGCGACGTACGTGCTGAAGTATTCGATCAGCTCTTCGCATCCTTTGCCCGGATCGATTCGTCCGCCATACAGCGCGAACGGCCCGTGGATGCGATGACGCCGCTTGAAGCCCGCCCCTCGCGACGACACATGCGAGGGAAACCGGCCGCTGTCTCCGCCGGCGCCTTCGTCGACGTCGCCCTGGGATGGTTCGACAGTCTGATTCTGGTCGGACGACCTGCCGGTCCCGCAGCCTTCGGGTATGCATGATGCGGAGGCAGGTCGACGCCGCATCCCATGGTTTCCTCGATGACGGCATGTCGCTCGAAGGTCTGCGCCACGAATCGCCGCTCGGGATCTGTGAGATACCCGATCGCCTTCGGCAGACGGAACACATCGCGATAGATGTCGAGATGGATCGGCGGCTCGTCATGCCCCGCAGGAACGAGGATGCTGCGGCCCGGATCGATCTGCAGACCGAGCACGGTCGGCGCGTAGAGATAGTTGTAGAAGATGAGCGCCTCGTACTGCTTGTAATGGCGCTTCAGGTACTCGATGAGGCCTGGAGACCACGGGCCCTGCCGCTTGAGCCACTCCATCTCGTCGGCGGCGCTGTGCGGATTCTGAAATATCCACTCGGAGTAGCGGGTGAACTCCGCGAGGTCGCGCGTGTGCGAGTTCGCAAAGCGGCGAACCGTGACGCCGCGCACGCGGTCGGCGCCTTCGGCGTAATCGTTTTTCCAGGTGACGTTGTCGCGCGCGCACGTAGTGAGGACATCGACGTCGTGACGCTCCGCGAGCCGTTCCGCCGTCAGGCGGCACGCGTATTCCGGTCCGCCGAGAATCTCCGTCCCGTATCGTTGAACGATGAAAGCGATCCGCACGTTGTAATCATGTGTATGCTAGCATTTGCCGTTTGCGTCTCGCACTTTCCCGTCATCTTAGGAAGTGGACCTACGCCCTGGTCGGGCGGGAAATCTCCCGAATCACCCGCTACGCCGATCGGCTCGTCCATGTCGATCCGCTGCCCAGCGACGCAGGACTGCTGCTTGAGGCCATCGACGCGCCGCTCAAAGAAATCAGCACACTGCAGAATCTTGCGGACGCCGCGCCCGGCACCGCCGCCGCCGACGTCATCCTGTTCAACGGAAATTTCAACCACTCGACCGACATTCAGGGGCTGCTCGAAGCCGTGCGCCCCTGCCTGGGACGGCGCGGACGCGTCGTCGTGGCGATCTACAACTGGTATTTCGCGTGGCTGTTCCGGCTTGCCGATCGCCTTGGCCTCCGGCAGGGCACGCCTCTTATCACGTTCATCACGCAGGCCGATCTCGAGCAGCTTGCGCGGCTCGCTGGATTCGAACTAGTCCGCCTGCGGCCGGTCGCGTACGTGCCATGGCATTTCTTCGGACTCGGGTCGTTGCTGAATGTCGTGATGCCGGCGGTGCCAGGACTCCGCTGGCTGTCGCTCGTCACGGTCGCTGTACTGCGTCCGATCGTCGCCGTCGATCGCGAACGTCCTTCCCTCAGCATCGTTATTCCTGCCCGCAACGAGCGAGGAAATATCGAGGACGCCCTTCGCCGCATGCCGGATTTCGGCGCCGCCACCGAAGTGATCTTCGTCGAGGGACACTCGAGCGATGGCACGTGGGAAGAGATCCAGCGGGTGACGTCTCTGTGGGATGGCGCGGGCCGGGCTGCGTGTGCGCGCGTTTCAGCAGGTCGGCAAAGGGAAGGCCGATGCCGTGCGGCTCGGTTTCTCGGAGGCGACGGGTGACGTGTTGACGATTCTCGATGCCGACCTCACCATGCCGCCGGAGCGGCTCACGCGGTTTTACGAGGCGTACTGCCAGGGAAGCGCAGACTTCGTGAACGGCACCCGGCTCGTCTATCCGATGGAAGGCGAGGCGATGCGGTTTCTCAACAGACTTGCCAACGTGTTCTTCGCCAAACTGCTGAGCTTCGTGCTCGACGTTCGGCTGGGCGATAGTCTGTGCGGGACGAAGCTGGTCTCGCGTCGCGATTACGAGCGGTTCGTGCGGTGGCGACGCGATTTCGGCGACTTCGACCCGTTCGGCGACTTCGAGCTGCTCTTTCCGGCCGCCGTACTGGTACCGGTATAATCGACATTCCCGTGTATTACCGCGCGCGGACGTACGGAACGACCAACATCCGGCGTTTTCACGACGGCGCCATTCTGTTTCGAATGTCGATGACGGGGCTTTTGCGGATCAAGTTCGGCAGTTTGCGATAACGGAGCACAGGTGCACGCCACTTCGAAGGTGTTCGTCGCAGGGCATCGCGGTCTCGTCGGCTCGGCCATCGTCAGGCGCCTCGAGCAGGACGGGATCACGCCGCTGACCGCCACGCGGGACGAGCTCGATCTCCGCAACCAGGCAGCAGTGAACGATTGGTTCAGGGCGAATCGGCCGGAGACCGTCTACCTCGTTGCGGGAACGGTCGGAGGCATTCTCGCCAACAGCACGCGCCCCGCAGAGTTCATCTACGACAACCTGATGATTCACGCGACGGTGGTGCATGCGTGCCATTTGTATGGCACGCGGAAGCTTCTGTATCTGGGGAGCTCGTGCATCTATCCGCGCGAGGCCCCGCAGCCGATGACAGAGGCGGCGCTGCTCGGCGGCCCGCTCGAGCCGACCAACGAGTTCTACGCGGTCGCGAAGATTGCCGGCATCAAGCTGTGCCAGGCCTACCGCCGGCAGTACGGCCGCAATTTCATCTCGGCGATGCCGACCAACCTGTACGGTCCGAACGACAACTTCGATCTCAACAGCTCGCACGTCTTACCTGCGCTCATCCGCAAGTTTCACGATGCGAAGCTGTCGGGGTCGACGGACGTGTCTGTGTGGGGCAGCGGACGGCCGCGGCGCGAGTTCCTTCACGTCGACGATCTTGCGTCGGCGTGCGTGTTCCTCATGCAGAACTACGACGGCGAGGAGCACATCAACGTGGGGACCGGCGAGGATTTGAGCATCAACGAGCTGGCGGGCATGATCCGCGACGTCGTCTATCCGCAGGCGCGCATTGTGTTCGATGCATCCAGGCCCGACGGCCCTCCGCGGAAGCTGCTCGACGTGAGCAAGCTGCGCGATCTCGGCTGGAAGCCGAGCCTCTCGTTACGCGTCGGGGATCGAATCGACCTATCGATGGTTCCTCAGCCATCAGGCGGACGCGCGTGGGCTCACCGCAGACGTGCCGCGCAGCGAATTCAGAGCCTGACGCGGCCCGTACACCACTGCGGCCGCCACGAGCGCCGCGAGCAGCGGCTGCACCGGAACCATGAATCGTCCTCCGGCGCTGTACGTCATCGCCACACTGAGAATGTTGCCGCACACAATCAGCGCCAGCACCCATACTCCGGGAAACTTCCAGAGCACGAGCGCGGACACTGCTGCGGCAGGCAGCAGCCATCGCGAATAGAAATCGCGCCCGGGCTTCAGCTCCTGCGACACATGCAGTTGCATCAGATGAAGAACCTGCCCCGGATTCTCCATCATCCAGTCGAGGGTCAGCTTCTGACGGTGCTTCGCAAGCAGCACCTCTGACGTGACGATGTCGAGCTTCAGTGCCGCGATTTCAGGCCAGCCATCTCCAGGATTCGATGCCCAGATACCCTGACTGCGCAGCGCGCGGGGCCCGAAGCCCATCGGCAGGTTGATGCCACCCTGCGTGCCGAGCGGCATGAACGCATCGAGCACGACGATGTTGCGAATCCACCACGGGCTGATGACGACGATCGCCACGGCGAAGCAGATTGCCTTTGTCTTCCACGCCAGCTTCGAGCCGAACGAGCAGATCTCTGCCTGGCAGAATCAACAGGATCGGTGTCGTCAGAATGAAAATCGTGCGCGCCGCGAGCAGCCCTCCCATGGCGATGCCAGACACGATCGCGCGCCGTGTGGTCCACCCGTCGCGCGCGTTTGTGACCCACGTCCACGCGAGCAGCGCCAGCATGAGCGTGGCGAGCGGCTCGGTCATGAACATCCCTGAATAGCGCGTCAACTCGCGGCTCTGGAGAAGAATGGCGGCAGTGATGACTGCTGCGGGAATGCCCGCAAACTGCGCGGAGATGATGGCCGCCGTCGTGACCGCGCCGGCCATGATGCCGCAGTTGACGACGCGCCACGCCGTGAAGCTTCTGCCCGTGATCGCGTAGACCGCCGACAGCAGAAACGGCATCGCCGGAGGCCGGTAGGTAGTGGGATAGAACTCGGATTGTCGAGTCAGCAGCAGCCGATACCGGGGGATCCCCTCGTAGGGCTTGCGCCAGTCCTCGTCGCTCCACTGATAACCGAAGCCGCGCCCCTGCCACACGTTGAACGCGATCGCGTCGTAGTCGTGACCGTCACCCGTTTCGGGCGGCTCGCGGAGCGCGCCGCTCGTCGACGCCCGCATGACATAGATCCCGATCGACGTGAGGAAGATGGCCGCGAAGACGACTCTGCGAAGGAGCGTGGCGTTCATGCCTTCGGAAGCGCTGCCATCAGCTTGTCGTATTTGGCCATGATCACGTTCCACGAATAGTTGGCGGTCACGTAGGCTTTGCCGTTACGCCCCATCCGCTCCCGCAGCTCACGGTCTGCCAGCAGGAGATGAATGCACTCCACGAATTCCTCGCGGGTGGAATAAAAGAGGCCGGCATTGCTCCGCCTGCAGTGATCGACCAGCACGTCCGCGTGCGCGTTGCACAAAACCGGGTTTCCGACGGCCATGCCTTCGAGCGCCAGCAGCGACAGGCTTTCGAACGGAGACGGCACCACGACGATCGTCGCGGCTTCGAGCGCTCGAAGGCGGTCAGCCTCAGAGAGCAATCCGGCGTATCGCACCCACGGCACACTCGGCAGAGGCATCAGCTTCGCGCCCATCAGCACGAGCGTTGCGGGCCCGCCCTCTTCTTTGTACGTCTCGAAAAAATCGAGCAGCTGATCGCAGCCCTTGCCCGCGTCGATGCGGCCACCGTAAAGAAGGAACGGTCCCTCGGGCAGGCCATTTCTCGAGGCAAGAGGCGCCTGCGTGTGGCCCGCGAGCAGATCGACGCCGCATCCCACTGTCTCTTCGGCAACTGCGCGGATGTCGAACGTCGCTTTCAGAAACACCCTTTCGACCTCGGTGTTGAACGCGATGGCTCTGGGCCGCTTGAACATCTCCTTGTAGATGTCGAGGTGAATCGCCGGCTCGTTGTGCGCAGTCGGCGTAAGGATGCTGCGTTCAGCGGCGATTTGAAGGCCGAGCACGGTGGGCGCGTAGAGGTACGTGAAGAAGATCACTGCGTCGAAGGACTGCGCGTGCCCCCCGAGGTAATCGAGCAGCGGCGGGCACCATGGGCCCTGCTGTTCGAGCCACCACATTTCGTCGTCATGGGTATGCGGGTTGTGGAAAATCCAGTCGGAGTAGCGGTTGAAGGCTTCGATATCTCTGGTTTCCGCGTTCACAAAGCGCCGCACGGTGACGCCGTTGATGCGCTCGCTGCCTTCCGGATACTCATTTGCCCAGGTGATGTAATCGCGAGCACACGTCGTCAGGACCTCGACGTCGTGCTGTGCAGCCATGCGCTCTGCAATCAGCCGGCAGTGATACTCGGAGCCGCCGAGAATCTCGATGCCGTATCGCTGGACGATAAAGGCAATTCGCACTGGGTTGAGCTAAAAGCCCGAAATGACCGACGCCAGCCGTTGTTGAATCACCGGGTCCCCGAAATCCTGAAGCCGCCGCCGCTGCCCGGCGATCACTTCATCGCGCGGGCTTTCCTCGAACGCGAGCATGCCCAAAAGCTCGGCGGCGTATTCGAGATCCTTCGGCGCAAACTGCACGCCCGCGCCGCCAAGCGTATCGGGAACAGCCGCGGCGCTGTACGCCAGCACCGGTACGTCCATCGCCATCGCTTCAACGAGCGGAACGCAGAACCCTTCGTGCTCGCTCAGCGAGATGTAGACGCTCGACGCGCGATAGTAGGCCGCCAGCTCGTCGTCGGGCACCGGGCCGGTGAAGATGAAGCGATCTTCCAGCATCTTGTACTCAGAGAGCAGCGCGCGGATGGTCGCATAGTACTGCGGCACGACATCGTAGCGGCCGACAAAAATAAAACGGTAGTACGCGTCGACATAGCGCTTGTACTGTTCGGCGAGCCTGATGTGGTCCTCGATCTTCTTGTTGGGCGCGATTCTGCCCACGAACAGAAAATTCACGAGACCGTCGTCGAGAATGTCCTCGAGTACCGGATGTGGCGGCGCCTGTGTCAGCCGGTCGGTATTCACGGCAATCGGCAGAACGCCGGTATTGGCAAATCCCAGATCCTCGAGCTCCTGACGGTTGTACTCGGAGTCGCCGAACGCACGCTCCGACGCGCGCGCAAGGCCCGCAAGCTCCTCACGCGCGATCGACGCAAGCCGGAACAACGACGGCGCGTACGGCGCAAAGAAATGCGCTGGCGTCACGTTGTGGTATTGCAGCACGCGGCCGTGCGGAAGTGCGGCGAACGCCGCAGACATCGGCGACGGGAGCGCGTAGTGAAAGATCGTGACGTCGCCGCGCTTAGATGCGGGATCGGAGAACGGCCGGATGTCGTGGCGCAGATCGTCGTCGATCGTCAGCGCGAAGATCTCGGATTCGTGGCCCATCGCGCGGAGAAGATCGCGCATGCGTCTGGAGCTGTCCCCGATGGCGTCGCCCGCGTGGGCGGAGGGCACCCATTGATTGACGCGCATCAGCGCTTTTCCTCGACGAGCCCCGTTTTCGATTCCGGGCTCTCAGGCAGACCGCGGAAGATGGCCGGGCGGTACTGCTGCAGCTCGAACAGCTCCTCGGCGAGCCGGACCTGATCCCAGAAATCCCACGCGACCGGCGGCACCGGCTTCCGAGGGCTTTTCAGGACCTGGTCGACGAACCGCAGCAACGTGCCGTCGAAGTCCTTCGCCCGCAGGCGCACGAGCGCCTGCTCTTGCTGCTGCACGATGCGATCGTAGAGCTGCGTGTCATCGAGAACGGCGTCGATCAGGGCGGCGACTTCGAGCGGCTCCTGCGTCGTATAGAGCACACCTGCGCCATCCATGGTTGCGGGCACTGCGCTTGCGGCGTACGCAACAACGGGGATCTGCTTGTAAAACGACTCGACGATCGGGACGCAGAAGCCCTCGTGCGCACTCGCGCACAAAAACACATCGGCGATGTCGTAGTACGCCGAAAGCTCCGCATCTGAGACGTGTCCTGCGAAATGCACGTTCGTGACGCCGAGCCGCGCAGCGAGCTGGTGCAGCATGGCGAGATATTTGTCGAAGCCTCCGTAAGACCCGACGAGCACCAGGCGCGACTTCGGGTTGAAGTGTCGCTGGTAGGCGTGGAAGTACCGGATGACGTCTTCGATGCGCTTGTTCGGGATGATCCGCCCGACAAACAGGATGTTGGTCCATTCATCGTCATATTCCTGGGCGATGAGATCGTTCGGCGGCAGATCGAGGTGCGAGAAGTCTGGAACGACAGGGAGTACACCCGTCGGGTTGAACCCGAGCGCTTCGAGCTCCTGCCGATTGAACTCGGAATCTCCCAGCGCGAGCTCGACGCGGGCCGGGTAGATGCTGAGCTCGCGGCGACCTTTGAAGCACTGTTCGACGAGCTGCTCGTGCACGTCGACGAAGAACTCGGGAGGCGTGATGTTGTGGTACACGAGAATCTGGCGATCCGGCAGCGCGTAAGTAATGCGCGATGCACGCGACCCGATCGAGAAGTGATGAATGAGGATGTTCGAGGGGTCGCTCTCCTGGATGAGGTCGCGGTAGTCCCGTGTCTGATCTTCGAGGCGGGGATCGGCCGTCTGAATGAAAATGTCCGACTCGAACCCCGCGCCGCGAAGCACGCGCTGGATGCCGAGTACTTCGTGCCCGATGGCATCGCCGTAACCGAGGGTGGCGAGCACCTGGTGGATTTTCTGCGTTGTCAATTCAGCACCGGTCCGAATGGCAGCTCGGCGAGCACGTCGTTGGCCGGACGCAGGACCTTGCGCCGCTTCGCGAGCCAGCCCGGATCGGGATCCATCCCCCGATGTGATACGCCCCTGGCGTCGTCTTCCTTCAATCGCGCAAGGATGTCGAGATACTTCTGCTCGATGACCGGCCACGCGTAGTGCTGCTGAAAAAAGCGGCGGCCGTTCGCGCTGAACGCGGCGTTCAAGCCCCGGCTCTCCGAAATCGCGCGAAGCGTTTCGGTGAACTCAGCCTGCGTTTCGTAATACAGCCCTGCCTGGCTCCGAATGCACTGGCCTCGCAGCACTTCGCATTTGCCGTTGGCGAGCACCGGCTTCCCGAGCGCCCACGCTTCGAGTGCGACCATCGAGAGGCTCTCATAATATGACGGCATCACCAGCAAATCGGCAGCCGCCAGCGCGTCGAACTTGTCCTGATCGTCGAGAAAACCAAGATGGCGGATGCGGGGATGCTCGGGAATCGGCAGCATCTCCTTGCCGATCAGCACGAGCTGCAGTCCCTTCGGCAGCGCCGGCATGCCGCTCAGGAAGAATGAAAACAGCTCCTTGCAGCCTTTGTTCTGATCGATGCGCCCGACATACAGGGCGAAGCGTCCCTCGATTCCATACTTCTGGCGGAACCGCTCGGCCTGCGGCTTGAGCGGAATCTCGGAACCGATGCCGACCACCACGCTCGGCACGTCGTGATTGTCCGAGACCGTCTGGATGAGCCGTTTCTCTTCAGGGCTGTTGTACATCAGCGCGCGCACGCCGCGGAAGATGCGCGGCGACAACGCGAGGCCAATCGCTTCGTCCCGCTCTGCTGTCGGCACGAGAATGGCGCGCGACGACACCGCCTTCGCGCCGTGATAGGCGTGATAGTAGCGATAACTGAAGAAAAACACGTAGTCGTATCCCGCGTTCGCGGAGCGGAGATGCCGCAGGAGCGCCGTGCTCTTGGGCCCCTCGGCGTCGAGCCACTTCATCTCGTCGAGATGCGAATGCGCGTCGTTGAACACGCGATGAGACCAGCGGCCGAACACATGCGGATCGCGCACGTGATCGACTCGAAACCGGCGCACGGAAATGCCGTTCACCACGTCAGGGCCCGGCCGATAGTCGTCCCGCCACGTCACGTAATCGCGCGCGCACGTCGTGAGCACCTCGACGTCGGCGTGCTGCGCAAGGTGCTCGGCGACGTAGCGGGCGTGCAGCTCGGCGCCGCCGTTGATGTCGGCGCCGTAGCGCTGCACCACGACAGCGAGCTTCACTGCGCTGAGGGTTCCGGCTCTTCGCCGGAATCGTCCCTATCGGGTCCGTCGTCGCTCGGACCGTCGTCGGCATCGGTGTCGGCGCCGTCGTCCATGGCTGCGTCTCTCGTCGGGTCGCCGTGCGGCGGAGTCGCCGAATCGTCGGGTGACGCAGGCTCCGTCGACGTACCGCCTGCTTCCATCGCCTCGCCGGGCGTTCGGCCGCGACCGCCGCGCCGCCCGCGTCGCCTGCGGCGGCGCCGGCGCGCGGTGTTCGACTCGCTCGTCGCGTCTGTGGGACCTGTCCCGAGCGAAGTCGAGGGGCCTGCTGCCACGGCTTCCGCGACCGGTTCGGGCGCAGGTGGCGGCGCCGGCCTCGGCTGTTGCTGATACGGCCGCTCGTCCTGCGACGGGCGGGGCCTCGCCTGCGCCGGCTCGCGCGATGGGCCCGTGCCGGGCCGATACTGGACGACCGTTTCCAGCGCCCGGGCGCGCCGCTCATCGAAGTCCATCCGGCTCGACAACGATTCGAGCCGCATCTTGAGATTCCGATTCTCGATGCCGACCCGTGTCAGCTCGAGCACGAGGTTGTGCACGAGCTCGTAATAGAGCACGTCGACTTCATCGCGCTGCTGTGTCTTGTGCCGGAGGAACTGAAACTGCGCTTCGAAGAGCGTGTTGATGCCCGACTGTTTGTTGACCGCGTGGATCAGCGTGCCCGGATTGAAGAACAGCTTCAGCAGCGGGTTCAACAGCCGGCGTATCGTGCGCAGAATGCCGCGATGCGTTCCGTACAGCATCTCGGCATCGAATCCCGTCCTCAATTCCGGCTCGAGATGGAACGGCTCGAGCTTCAGATCGCGGACCCGCCTGAACTGCTCGACGAGATCGGAGCGGACCCCTTTCGGATCGAGAAAGCGCTCGAGCTTGACGCTGGCGAGCTCCTGAATCTGCTCTTCGGTGTAGTCGACGCCCCGCTTCGACTGAATCCGCGCCCGAATCTGGCGCATGATCTGCTCGACGTCGACGGCGTCGGTGCGAATGTTGAAATCTGCCATGTGCTCTCTGCTCTCTGCTCTATTTGGGTCGCACGTGCGCGCGCCGTGCCGCGAATTCGGGCGCTTCCTTCAAGCACGTCCCCAGAATACCGATGGATCGGATGAGCGCGCGCATGCCGGTGCGCTCGACGGTCGCTGACGCGCTCCCAAAGCTCGGGTAGCCATTGTCGTCGGCTTCCGCCGATTCCCAACCGCGAAACAGTCGGCCCCACGGGCTCGCCAGCACGTCGCGCATCAGCGCCTTCGCCTTCAGGGGATACCAGAAGCTGTCGTGATAGACCACGCTCGCCGCGTATGCCCACGGCGCAAGCACCGTCTTCAGCGACCACTCGATCGGTGTTCGCAGGGGTCCCCAGTAGATCTGGTGCTGCATGCGCGACGCGAACGTCATTTTCTTGAACGGGCCGTCGAAGTGCCAGTTCTCGGCGCCGGCGTCCTGGTCGCCGACGATCTCGATGTCGCGTGGATCGCCGCAGCCAAGCCCGCGCTCGTGCGCGAGTCGGATGAACTTGATCGACAGCGGGTCCATCCCCATGAGCTTTGCCGAGATCGCGTCGATGGCGACCTGATCGGCGCTCGCCAGGATGACGTTCTTGACGCGCGGAATCATGCACCGCGGCCCCGGGCCGTCGCCCGCGAACGTGCCGTCCATGACCGCGAACACGCCGCGATGGATTTTCTGCTGAATCATCAGCAGGTCGACGAGCGTTTCATGGATCACCGGGTGCGTCCAGTGGCGGCGCTCGTTCAGCAGCCCGCCGAACGCGTTCTTCATGGCGCCGGTCATCGTCGTGAAGACGTGCGTCTTCACCGTCGGCAGATGAATGATGTTCTCGCCGATGAACCGCCGCGGAATCATGAATCCCTGCGGATACACCTCGTTGAGGCAGAGAAAGTCCTTCGTGAGATCGCCGACGGCGTCGTGAATGTTGATCCACTCTTCGCCTTCGTAGATGTGCACGTTCCGAAGCCCATGCGCTTCAACGACCGGCAGCTGCTTGTTCTCGCGCTCGCCGAGGTGCGCGTCGATTACCACGGTGCGGTTGTGGCACGCGTGGATGAGATCGGGCGAGTAGCCGTCCTTCTTCATCGCGCGGATCACGCCATCGAGCTGCCACGGCGTGGTCGAGCTGCCCGGAAAGAAGAAATGCCACGAAATGTTGACCTTCAGAGCGGTGTCGGCGTCCTTCGCGATGACGTCCTGGTAGTTGGCGAGGTTCAACAGCCGGTGGTAGTCGTGAATGACGGTCTCGGGGCTCGTCCGCAGGATGGCAACGCGTGCCTTGGGCATTCCCACGATTTTACTGGTAAATGATGAGGATGACCGAAAGCGCCCAAAGACCCACGCACGCCAGGAGGGGACGGTCGTTGACGACCAGCTCGGCGGGGCTCCCGCCCTTGTCGCGTCGGTGGACGAGGTAGAGGTAGCGGAAGATGCCGTAGAGCGGGAACGGAATCGTCAAGCTGAGCAGATCGGTCCCGAATTTTGCTGTCGTTTCAGGGCTGATTGTGTAGAACGCATAGGCAATCAGCGTCGACGCGGTGACCACCGAGATCATCTGGTCGAGCAGGTACGGCGTGTAGTCGCCCAGAATCGGCCGGTGATCGACTGCCGTCTCGGTCAGCAGCGTCAACTCGTGCCGGCGCTTGCTCAGCGCAATGAACAACGCGAGCAGCGTGGTGCACACAAGCAGCCAATGACTCATGGGCACGGCGATAGCCGCCGCGCCAGCCGCCGCCCGCAGCGTAAACCCAGCGGCGATCGTCAGCACGTCGAGAATGACGATGTGCTTCAGGAACGCCGAGTAGGCAGTCAGCAGCACGACATACGCCGCCGCCATATGAAAGAACGGCAGGCCCAATACCCACGCCACGATCATGGCCGCGGCGCCCAGCACCGCCGCAGCGGCCAGCGCACGCGTAGGACTGAGCGCACCCGCTGCGATGGGCCGATGGGCTTTGAGGGGATGACGCCGATCCTGTTCCCGGTCGAGCACATCGTTGATGAGGTAGACCGTTGCGGAAAGCGCGCAGAAGACGAAGAAGGCGACGACAGACTTTACAACGGCGTTCGCATCGCCGAGCCGTTCGGCGAACACGAGCGCCGCGAAGACGAAGAGGTTCTTCGTCCATTGATCCGGGCGCAATGAAATGAGGAGATTGAGAAGGACGGGGCGAGGGCCCTGACTACTAGGCATCCGAAGCGGAAGGACTTAAAGTCCTCCCGCTCCGGCGAATTTCCTCTGCTGAAAACACTCTTTGCAAAATACGGGGCGACCCTGAGTTGGACGGAACGGAACGGTCGTTTCCTTTCCGCATGCCGAGCATGTAGCCGTGGTTTCGACTCGCTCGCGAATCCCGGGCGACGCTGCCCGGGCTGCCCGCTTGGCCTTGCACGCCTTGCACCGTTTCGGCTCGTTCTTGAAGTTCTTGTCCGCAAAAAAGAGCTGCTCACCAGCCGTCCACACGAACTCCGCGCCGCAATCCACGCAATTCAGGATCTTGTCTTGGAACTCCATCGTGTCGCCCCTTTTACTCGCGCCCTTTACTCTGCGTCGCGTCGCATTTTCTTGCGGTTACGTTTGCGCGCCAGCGCCTGTTTGGCCCTGCGCTTGTCTCCGGGCTTCAAGTAGAAGGAATGCTTCTTGATATCCTTGATGATATCTTCCTGCTGAACCTTCCGTTTGAACCGCCGAAGAGCACTTTCGATCGATTCGCCGTCCTGGACTTTGACTTCCGCCACGTTTGATGACACCCCCTCAACTCGGGCGATCGTGATGATTGTTGACGTGTCATCACGCGGTCTTGAATAACGATTGTGTTACGCTAATTCGGGACTGCGAATCTTAGGCGCAAAGCTGCAGCCCCGTCAACGAATTAGTCCTGCATTTTAACCCTTTTATATCCAAGAGTTTACTGTAAAAACGTGGGTTCCACGAGAGTTCTGGTCATCGGAAACGGCGGGCGCGAACACGCGCTGGTGTGGAAACTCGCGTCCGAGCGCGCCGTGTCGGACATCGTGTGCGCGCCCGGCAACGCCGGGATTGGCCGCGTGGCGAGATGCATCCCTGTTGATCCTGCCGATGCACACGCCGTCCATGCGATCGCCCGCCGCGAAGAGATCGATTTCACGATTATCGGGCCGGAGCTCCCGCTGAGCCGCGGCGTTGCCGACGTCTTCGCCGCTGAAGGCGATCTGCTGTTCGGCCCGACGCAGCGCGCAGCGCGTCTCGAGTCGAGCAAGGTGTTTGCGAAAGAGTTCATGCAGCGCTGTAATGTGCCGACCGCGCGTTACAAGGCGTGCGACACGGCGGCTCAGGCGATTGCGGTGCTGCGCAGCGGCGAGTTTGGATTTCCCGTCGTGTTGAAAGCCGACGGCCTGGCGGCAGGCAAAGGGGTCGTCATCGCCGCGGATCTCCCGGATGCGGAATCGCAGGTGCAGGCCGTGATGGTCGACAAGCGATTCGGCCAGGCCGGCACGCGACTGGTCATCGAGGAGCTGCTCGTCGGGCGCGAGGCGTCGTTCTTCGTGCTGAGCGACGGGACGCGCGCGCTGCCCCTGGGGTCTGCTGAAGATCACAAGCGAGCGCTCGACGGCGACGCGGGCCCGAACACGGGCGGCATGGGAGCCTACGCGCCAAGCTCGTTGTTCGATGCAGCCACGCAGGCGCGTGTCATGAGCGAGATTGTGTTTCCTGTACTCGAAGGGATGCGCATCGAGGGCAGCGAGTTCCGCGGCTTTCTCTTTGTCGGTCTGATGCTCACCGCCGAGGGCCCGAAAGTCATCGAGTTCAACGTCCGGTTCGGCGATCCGGAAGCACAGGTGATTCTGCCGAC
The DNA here is from genome assembly GCA_963730445.1 of Vicinamibacterales bacterium. Taxonomy (GTDB): domain Bacteria; phylum Acidobacteriota; class Vicinamibacteria; order Vicinamibacterales; family JAMQPK01; genus JAMQPK01. The sequence continues at coordinate 388,057 of CAVSRX010000001.1, forward strand.
GATCACCGACGATATGTCGACGCTGCTGATGAGTGCCGCGGCCGGCGAGCTCGAGACGCCGCTCGTGTCGCTCGATTCAGAGCCGCGCGTCGGAGTCGTCCTTGCGTCGGGCGGCTATCCGGACACCTACGAAACAGGCAAGGTGGTTCACGGGCTCGACGCCGCCGAGGCCATTCCGGGCGTCAGCGTGTTTCACTCGGGCACGGCGAAGCGCGGGTCGGACATTGTGACGGCCGGCGGCCGTGTGTTGACGGTCGTGGCGTCCGGCGGCGATTATCGGAGTGCCATCGATCGCGCATACAAGGCGGTGGATAAAATCAGTTTTGAAGGCATGCACTATCGGAAGGATATTGGAGCTAAAGCGCTTGTCTAATTCATTGCAAGTTCTCATTCTCATGGGCTCGCAAAACGACGCCCCGATCATGCAGGGCGCCGTCGATGTGTTGAAGGAGCTCGGCATCTCCGTCGAGATGACGGTTGCATCGGCGCACCGGTCTCCAGAGCGCGTGATGCGGCTGCTTGGGGAAGCCGAAACCCGCGGCGTGAGCGTCTTCATCGTCGGCGCCGGCGCCGCCGCGCACCTCGGCGGTGTCGTTGCCGCGCACGTGACCAAGCCCGTCATCGGCGTGCCCATCGACTCGTCCGCGCTGAACGGACTCGACGCGCTGCTGTCGACGGTGCAGATGCCGCCGGGTGTGCCGGTGGCGACGGTGTCGATCGGCAAGCCGGGGGCGACGAATGCCGGCGTACTCGCCGCGCAGATTCTCGCGCTGGGGGACAAAGACATTGCGGCGCGCGTTGAGAAGTACAAGCGCGGCCTTGCGGAAAAAGTGGAAGAGGCGGCGAGGAAGCTGAACGGATGAAATACGCGATCGTCACGTTCGGATGCCGCGTCAATCAGGCTGATTCTTTTCAGATAGAAGAGCAGCTGATCGCCGCCGGCGGCAGCGCCTCGGCTGCTCACCACGCCGATCTGGTCGTTGTGAATACGTGCTCGGTCACCAGCTCGGCCGATCAAGGCACGCGTCAGATCGTCCGGAAAATCGCGCGCGAAAATCCTGCCGCCAGAATTGTCGTGACAGGTTGTTACGCGACCCGGCGGCCGGACGAAGTCGCCGCCCTTCCTGGCGTCGTCCAGATAGTTCCGAACGATCGCAAGGAGCAGTTCGTTCACGTTATAGGGCTTGCCGCGCCGACGCCCGACAGGGCGGAGGCGGGTTTGACGACGGCGCAGCGGTTCGGCAGCGGCGATGGCGCGTGCGGCGCCGAGATTGCGCCCGGCCTGGCGGGACGCACCGCCTTCACTCTTCGCGTCCAGACCGGCTGCGATCAGACGTGCTCTTACTGCATCATTCCGTCCACGCGTGGGATCGGGCGCAGCAGGCTTCGGCGCGAGGTGTTGTCAGAGATCGACCGCGTGAGAGATGCCGGGTATCGCGAGGTCGCCATTACCGGGGTGCATCTCGGCTCTTACGGCCGCGATCTGGCAGAGGGATCGACGCTACTCGACCTTTTGAAGACGATCGAACAGCATGCGCCAGGCTTGCGCTTTCGCATCAGCTCGCTCGAGCCGATGGACTGCTCGGACGACATCGTCGATCTCGTGGCCGCCTCGACGTGCATCGCGCCGCATTTTCATCTACCGCTTCAACACGCGAGCGACGCGATGCTCGTCGCGATGCGACGGCCATACACGCTGGCGTATTACCGCCGGCTCGTCGATCGCATTCGCCGCGACATTCCCCACGCCTCGATCGGCACCGACATCATCGTCGGCTTTCCTGGCGAAACCGACGACGACTTTGCGGTGCTCGCGGCGTACCTCCGGGAGTCGCCGATCACGCACGCGCACGTGTTTCCGTACTCCGATCGACCGGGCACTGCGGCGGCTGATCTGCCTGGTAGAGTGCACGGCTCGATCGTGCGCGAGCGCGCGGCTACGGTGCGGGCGATCGGTCGCGAGCTGAACCAACGCTTTCATCAGTCTCAAGACGGCGCAGTGCGTCCGGGCCTCACGATCGAGGATGGCTCCCTGGTCGTGACCGACAACTACCTGAAGGTGAGAATTCCCCCCGGCCTGCCACGCAATGAGTGGGTGCACGTGGCAATTACGGGACGCGGTGATTCGCTTGTAGGCGCTGTCGTCTGAATCCGGAACCCTATAAAAGTGCAGCGGCTTTCTGGCCGGTAGACTTCGTCGTCCCTTCCACAATCAACTGACCGCACGCGGCGCGGATGTCCCGGCCGCGGCTCTTCCGCACGGACACGGTGAGGCCCGCGCTCGCGAGAATTTTTGCGAACGCGTTCACCCGCTCATCTGATGGCCGCGTGAACGCGATGCCGGCCGCTTCGTTCAAGGGAATCAGGTTCACTTTGCAGCGGATGTTGCCGAGCAGGCGCACGAGGCGCCGCGCGTCTTCCGGTGTGTCGTTGACGCCCGCGAGAAGCACGTACTCGAACGTGATGCGGTTTCGGCGTCTGGCTGGAAACCTCCTGGCGGCGGCGAGAATATCCTCGAGACCGTATTTGCGATTGACCGGCACGAGCGCGTCACGCTGGTCTTCCGTCGTCGCATGCAGCGAGATGGCGAGGTTCGGCATGAGCGGCTCGGTCGCCAGCCGGTCGAGCGCCGGCAGCACGCCGACAGTCGAAAGGGTCACGCGCTTCGGCGAGACGGCGAGGCCGTGCTCATCGTTGAGCATCCTCAGCGCCTTCATGGTGTTGTCGTAGTTGTGCAGGGGCTCGCCCATGCCCATCAGCACGATGTTGAATTTCGAGTCGCGCAGGCCGAGCTCGCCTGCCAGTATCCGAACCTGTGCGGCAATCTCGCCGGCGCTGAGGTTGCGGACCAGGCCCATTTTCCCGGTCAGGCAGAAGCCGCACTTCATCGCGCAGCCTACCTGCGTTGAAATGCAGAACGTCTGGCTCGGGGTATCTGGAATGAAGACCGATTCGATGCGCCGGTTGTCTTCGAGGCCGAGCAGGAACTTCACCGTACCGTCGGTCGAGGTCTCCCTGGCTATGACGGCCGGGGTCGAGACGCGGAAGTGCTCGGCAAGATCGGCGCGAAGCGGCCGCGACAGATCCGTCATCTTCTCGAAGTCGGTCACCCCCTTGGCGTAGATCCACGAGAAGATCTGGCGTGCGTGAAATCGCGGGTGCCCGCGCGCCTCGAGGGCGGCCTCGAGCTCTGCGAGATCCATCGATCCCAGATCGGGACGGCTGTCTGCCGCTAAGCTGTTCCGAACGTTGGGCATCTTGCCTTCTATATCTCGATTGTACTCGTGTTAAGATCCTCTTAGCTCTCTCTCAACCCTTTCATCTCCAGCGGCGTTAGTCATCAATCCATGATTGTTCGCGACGCACTCGACAACGGGATACGTCTCGTCACTGAATCGATGAGCCACGTGCGGTCGGTCAGCCTCGGCGTGTGGCTGTCGCGCGGCTCTCGCCATGAGACGGACGAAGAGAGCGGCATCGCTCATTTCGTCGAGCACATGCTGTTCAAGGGCACCGCTACGCGTACGGCCGAGGACATTGCGCAGGCGGTCGATTCGATCGGCGGCCAACTCGACGCGTTCACCGCCAAGGAATACGCAAGCTACTACGTGAAGGTGCTCGACGAGCACGTGCCGATCGCGGTCGACATCCTGTCCGACATCGTGCTGCGCCCGGCCTTCCACGAGACAGACATCGAGCGCGAGAAAAAAGTCATCCTCGAAGAAATCAAGATGGTCGAGGACACGCCCGACGATCTCGTGCACGAGATTTTCACGCAGGCATTCTGGGAAGGGCACCCGCTCGGGCGTCCAATTCTCGGGACAAAAGAGAGCGTCGAGGCGCTGACGCAGCAGCGCCTGCGCGACCATTTCCGCGGCGCCTATGCCGCCGAGAACGTGATTATCTCCGCCGCCGGCAATTTAGAGCACTCGCAGCTGCGCGCCGCGCTCGAGACCGCCTTTGGGTCGATGCCTGCTGCAGGCCTCAAGCAGAACGGCGGGCCGCCCAACGTCATTCCGAAGGTGATCATTCGCAACAAAGAGCTCGAGCAGAGCCATCTGTGCCTCGGCACGGCCAGCTATCCGCAGAACCACGGCGATCGCTACGCGAGCTACGTGATGAACACGATGTTCGGCGGCTCGATGAGCTCGCGGCTGTTTCAGAATATCCGCGAGAAGCGCGGTCTGGCCTACTCGGTGTTCTCCGGCATCAACGCGTATCGCGATGCGGGGTATCTCACCGTCTATGCCGGGTGCGCCAACGAGGCGGTCGGAGAAGTCGTCGATCTCGTCGTTGAGGAAATGAAATTAATGAAGCAGGCGCCCGTGCTCGACAGCGAGCTGCGGCGCGCGAAGGATCATCTCAAAGGCAGCGTAATGCTGAGTCTCGAAAACACGTCGAGCCGCATGTCGCATCTCGCCCGGCAGGAGATCTACTTCGATCGGCAGTTCAGCCTCGATGAAACCCTCGAGGGCATCGAGCGCGTGACGCCGGCCGACGTGCAGCGCGTGGCAGGAGAGTTGTTCTCGGAGGGATCGCTGGCGGCGACGGTGCTGGGACAGGTGAATGGACTACAGCTTCCGCGAGAGCGACTTAATCTGAATTAATGATTCCTCGCTACACACACCCCGACATGGGGCGCATCTGGAGCGAAGAGCGGCGATTCGAGACCTGGCTGCAGGTTGAAATTGCGGCTGCCGAGGCGATGGCCGAGGCTGGAATCATTCCGCACGACGCCGCCCGCGATATTCGAGAAAAATCCAAGTTCGATGTTGCGCGCATCGCGGCCATCGAAGAAACCACTCAACACGACGTCATCGCGTTTACGACCGCGGTTGCCGAGCACATCGGGCCGTCGGCACGCTGGCTGCACTTTGGACTGACGTCGTCAGACGTCGTCGACACCGCGCAGGCCATTCAGATGCGCGAGGCAACAGACCTGCTCATCAAGGACGTCGAAGGTCTGCTCGATGCCGTGCGCGCGCGGGCCGAAGAGCATCGCCGCACGCCGATGATGGGCCGCACGCACGGCGTGCACGCCGAGCCGATGACGTTCGGTTTGAAACTGGCGCTCTGGTACGCCGAGTTGCAGCGCGACCTCGAACGGCTGAATCGCGCGCGGACTGTCGTCGCCGTCGGGAAAGTCTCGGGCGCCGTCGGCACGTTTGCGCACCTCGATCCGTCCATCGAAGCGGCTATCTGCCGGAAGCTCGGATTGGAGCCGGCCCCGGTGTCGTCGCAGGTCATTCAGCGCGATCGCCACGCCGAGTTGATGACGACGATTGCCATTACGGGTGCGTCGCTCGAGAAGTTCGCGCTCGAAGTGCGCGGGCTGCAGAAAACCGAAATCGGCGAGGTGCAGGAGCCGTTCGGCAAGGGGCAGAAGGGCTCGTCGGCCATGCCGCACAAGCGCAATCCCATCGGCTGCGAGCAGATTACCGGCCTCGCGCGGCTGCTGAGGGGCAACGCACACGCGGCGCTCGAGAATATCGCGCTCTGGCACGAGCGCGACATCTCCCACTCATCCGTCGAACGCGTCATTCTCCCCGACAGCTTCATCGCCCTCGATCACATGCTGCGGCGGTTCACGCGCATCGTGAAAGGCCTCGTGGTGAATGTCGACCGCATGAAGCAGAACCTCGAGCTGTCGCGCGGCGTTGTGTTCTCGGGGACCGTTCTGCTCGAGCTCGCGCAGCGGGGCATTTCGCGCGAGCAGGCCTACGAATGGGTGCAGCGCAACGCTCTCCGCTCGTACGACGAGCAGAAAGACTTCAAGCAGTTGCTGCTGGCCGATGCCGACGTCATGGGCGTGCTCGACCAGAAGACGGTCGAGGATGCGTTCGATCTGAAGGTGCAGCTCAAGAACGTAGACACAATTGTCGACCGCGTCTTCAAGATGCCGGTCGCGGCGGGAGTGTCCTGATGCGTGCGCGGGTGTTCGTGACGTTGAAACCATCGGTGTTCGATCCGCAGGGAAAGACCATCGTCGACGCGCTGCACTCGCTGGGCTATGGCGGCGTCGAGGATGTCCGGCAGGGGAAGTACTTCGAGCTCGAGCTCGCCGCCGATTCGAGCGACAAGGCGCGATCGATGGCGTCCGAGGTGGCCGACAAGCTGCTGGCGAATCCGGTGATTGAAAGTTACCGCATCGAGGTGGAGGGCCAGTAAGTGCGATTCGCGGTCATCGTCTTTCCGGGATCCAACTGCGACCACGACGCGCATCACGCGGCGAAGGAAGTGCTCGGCCAGGAGGCTGAGTTCGTCTGGCACAAAGAGACGGATCTTCGCGGCGCCGATGTGGTCATCCTCCCAGGCGGGTTCTCGCACGGCGATTACCTGCGCACAGGCGCGATCGCGCGCTTTTCGCCCGTGATGGATGCCGTTCGGAAATTCGCGGGTGACGGCGGTCCCGTTCTCGGCATCTGCAATGGCTTTCAGATTCTGCTCGAAGCCGGAATGCTGCCGGGGGCGATGCTTCGCAATCGCGGCCTGAAGTTTCGCTGCGAGCACGTGCATGTCCGCGTCGAGCAGACCGACACGCCGTTCACGCTGGCGTGCCGGCCGCAGCAAGTGCTGCGCATTCCTATCGCGCACGGAGAAGGAAACTACTTCACGACACCGGACGAGCTGCGTAAGCTGGAACAGAACCGCCAGGTCGTGTTCCGTTATGTCGACGCGGATGGTGCGGTGACCGATGATGCCAATCCCAACGGGTCGGTTCAATCGATCGCCGGCATCTGTAACGAGCGGCGCAATGTTGTTGGCCTGATGCCGCATCCCGAGCGCGCCTGCGAGCTGTCGGTCGGCAGCGCGGACGGTCTTGTGATGTTCGAGTCGGTCGTGAAAGCGCATGCGGCCGGGGCGTTGACGCCGGCGGGGAGCGCGTCGGCATGACGGCGCCGCTGACACACGACAAGGCGACCATCGAGCGCCACGGGTTGAACGACGAGGAATACCAGCGCATCGTAAAGGCGCTCGGCCGCGAGCCGAGCCTCACCGAGCTCGGGATTTTTTCTGTGATGTGGTCCGAGCACTGCAGCTACAAGAGCTCGCGCGTGCATCTCCGCAATCTTCCAACCACGGGTCCCCGCGTGCTCCAGGGTCCAGGCGAAAATGCCGGCGCCGTCGATATTGGAGAAGGGCTTGCAGCGGTTTTCAAAATCGAGTCGCACAACCATCCGTCCTTTATCGAGCCGTATCAGGGCGCGGCAACGGGTGTCGGCGGCATCATCCGCGACATCTTCACGATGGGCGCGCGCCCGATAGCGCTGATGAACTCGCTGCGGTTCGGCGAGCTCGACGATCCGCGCGTGCGCCGGAACATGGAAGGCGTGGTCGCCGGCATCGCCGGCTACGGCAACAGCATCGGCATCCCGACCGTCGGAGGGGAGATTGCGTTCGAAGAGTGCTACACCGGCAATCCGCTGGTGAACGTCTTCTGCCTCGGCATTGCGAAGGCCGACGAGATTATCAAGGGTGTCGCGAAAGGCACCGGCAACCCCGTGTATTACGTCGGATCCAAGACCGGCCGCGACGGCATCCACGGTGCGACGATGGCGTCGGCAGAGTTCGACGAGAACTCCGCGGAGAAGAGGCCGGCGGTGCAGGTGGGCGATCCCTTCATGGAGAAATTGCTGCTCGAGGCGTGCCTCGAGGTGATGAAGACCGACGCGCTGATCGGGATTCAGGATATGGGCGCGGCCGGTCTGACGTGCTCGACGTGCGAAATGGGCGCGCGCGGCGGCGCCGGCATCGACATCGACGTCGCGCACGTACCGCAGCGCGAGACCGGCATGACGGCGTATGAAATCATGCTCTCCGAATCGCAGGAGCGCATGCTGCTCGTCGTCAAACGCGGCCGCGAGCGCGAAGTTGAAGAGATTTTCGAGAAGTGGGATCTGCACGCCGCCCACATCGGCGAGGTCACCGACGATGGGTTGATGCGCGTGCGCGAGCGAGGGACCGTCGTTGCCGAAATCCCCACCGGGGCGCTGACCGACGACGCGCCGGTCTACAAACGCCCGATGGCGACGCCGTCATATCTCGCGGAAGTCCAGAAGCTCTCGCTGCCCGAGAAGCCTTCAGTGGCTGCTCTTGATGCGCTGCGTGCGCTTCTCGCCTCGCCCGCCATTGCGAACAAGCGTTGGGTGTATCGACAGTACGATCACATGGTGCGCACCAACACGCTCGTCCTGCCCGGCATGGGCGCCGGTGTGGTGCGCGTGAAGGGCACCAATCGTGCGCTTGCCTTGTCGGTTGATGGCAACGGCCGCTATTGCTACCTGGATCCGTACCGCGGTGCCATTCTCGCCGTCGTCGAAGCCGCGCGAAACGTCGCGTGTGCCGGCGCCGAGCCGATTGGCGCCACCAACTGCCTGAACTTCGGCAACCCCGAGCGGCCGGAAATCATGTGGCAGTTTGCGCGAGCCGTCGAAGGCATTACCGCCGCATGCAAGGCGCTCGATATCCCGATTACCGGCGGGAACGTCAGCCTTTACAACGAGACCGACGGGAAGGCGATTTATCCGACCCCGGTTCTCGGCGTCGTCGGCCTGATAGAGGACTCGAGCAAGGTGCTTGGGCGCGGATTCCAAGGCAGCGGCGATGCCATCGTGCTGCTCGGCGAAACGCGCGATGAATTAGGCGGCAGCGAGTACTTGAAGGTGATGCAGCGCGTGATTGCCGGCGTGCCGCCCGATGTCGATTTGAAATCGGAGAAGGCGCTTCAGCAACTGTTGGTGTCGGCGACGCGTGAAGGGCTGCTGCGATCGGCGCATGACTGCGCCGAAGGCGGCCTCGCGGTGACGCTCGCGGAGTGTGCGTTCGGTACGGGCGGTGTGGGATTGAACGTCGATCTGGCGCCTGTCGATGCTCCCCTCGCGTGGACCTCGGTCGCGACGCTGTTTTCGGAATCGGCTTCGCGCGTCGTGGTTTCAGTGGCGCGCGAGCACGTCGGCGCATTGCTGGACCGCGCCAAAGCCGGCGGGGTGCCGACCCGGGAAATCGGCACGACCGGATCCGGCCGGATTCACGTCTTAATAAATGGGCAGAGCGTCATCGACATCGCCGTGAGCGAGGCCGAGACCATCTGGGATAGCGCCCTGGGGAAGCACTTCAAGCAGCGAGCTGCATAGCAACGAGGCCGAAATGACGACCACGCAGAAAATCGCTGCAACCAAAACCACGCGGCCCTACAGCCGCGACGATGCAGGGACAGGGCCGCACGACAAACTCAAGGAAGAATGCGGGGTGTTTGGCATCTTCGGCCATCCTGAAGCCGCGAACCTCACCTACCTTGGGCTGTATGCGCTTCAGCATCGCGGGCAGGAGAGCGCGGGCATCGCCGCATCAGACGGCGCGGTGGTGCGCATCTCCAAATCGATGGGACATGTCGCAGACGCGTTCTCCGAGAAGACGCTCGAGAAACTGCCAGGGACCATCGCCATCGGGCACGTTCGCTATTCGACTGCAGGAGACAGCAACGTCGACAACGCGCAGCCGATCCTTATCGAGTGCGCGCATGGGCAGATTGCCATCGCCCACAACGGCAACCTCGTGAACGCCGGCGAGCTCAAAGAAGAGCTCGGCAGGCACGGGGCGATCTTTCAGACGAGCACCGATACCGAAGTGATTCTGCATCTGTACGCGCGATCGCGCGCGATGACGACAGACGAGGCGATTATCGAGGCCCTTTCGCGCGTGCAAGGTGCCTTCTCGCTGGCGATGATGACGAAAGACCGGCTCATCGCCGTGCGCGATCCGCACGGATTCCGTCCGCTGGCGCTCGGGCGTCTCGGCGATGCCGTCATCGTGTGCTCGGAGACGTGCGCGCTCGATCTCATCGGCGCGACCTACGTTCGCGACGTTGAACCAGGCGAGGTCGTGATTGTCAGCTCGGCCGGAGTGAAATCGTTCAAGCCGTTTGCGCCGGCGCCGTCGACGCAATGCGTGTTCGAGCATGTCTATTTCGCGCGGCCGGACAGCTACGTGTTCGGTGAAAGCGTCAACGAAGTCCGCACCAACCTGGGACGGCTCCTGGCGCGTGAACAGCCGGTGGAGGCTGACGTCATCGTGCCCGTTCCCGACTCGGGCGTCTGCGCAGCCATCGGATTTGCCGAGGAGTCGGGCATCCCGATGCGCGTCGGGCTGATTCGCAATCATTACGTCGGACGTACTTTCATCGAGCCACAGCAGTCGATTCGACACTTTGGCGTGCGCGTCAAGCTGAACCCCGTGCGCAGCATTCTCGAGGGCAGGCGCGTGGTGCTGGTGGACGACTCTCTCGTGCGGGGCACGACCAGCCGCAAGATCGTCAAGATGGTGAAGGCCGCCGGCGCGAGGGAAGTGCACATGCGCATCAGCTGTCCGCCGACGATTTCTCCGTGTTTCTACGGCGTCGACACCCCACGACGTTCCGAATTAATTGCGGCGACCCATACGCTCGACGAGATTCAGAAATACATCGGCGCAGACAGCGTGGGGTATCTCAGCCTCGAGGGGCTCCTCTCTGCGGTTGGCACGCGCCGCTCGTCCTACTGCACATCCTGCTACACCGGGCAGTATCCGGTGGCATTCCCGCGCAACGAAGCCGCGTATCTGCAGCTCGCATTGAAACTCGATACCGATGCTGTCAAAACTTAGCGTTCTCGTATTCGCCGTAACGGTTGCGCTGGCCTGGGCTGGAGATGCGTCGGGTCAGGCTGCGGTGCCCCTCGGCACTCTGGCACAGGAGCGCGGTCCGCAGCCGATGTCCCCTGAAGCCATTCAAGCGGCGATCGACTCGCTTGGCAACCTCGACTTTCCTGTCCGCATGAACGCGTCCCGGGCGCTCAGGCGCGCGTCAGCCACGGCTGTTGCGCCTGCGCTGATTCAAGCGGTGGAGAGCCACAAGGATCAGTTCGTGAGATTTCGCGCGCTCGTGTTGCTCACCGGGTTCAACGATGCGCGCACCCCGCAGCTTGTCCGCGAGATTGCCGGTAACCCGAACGATCGGCTGCGGACGGTCGCATACATGTATTACGAGCACCATCCGACGGCGGGCATGCTGCCGGCGCTGCTGAAGGCGCTCGAGCGCGAGGATAGCGAGTTCGTGCGTCCCGCCCTGGTGCGCGCGCTCGCCGCGCAGGGGAGCGATTCGCGCGTGCGTGAAACGCTGCTCGTCGAGGTCGGGCGCGGCCAGGATTACTTCAGAAGCGCGGTCATCGAGGCGCTCGGCGATTACCGCGCGGGGTATGCCGTGGAGCCGCTCATGGCCATCGCGCGCCTCACGGGACCGCTGCAGCCGGATGCGGTCATCGCGCTCGGGAAGCTGAAAGATCAGCGCGCGATGGAGACGCTCGCGGCGCTGCAGCGAAACGCGCCGCGCGAAATCCAGCCCACGATCGCGGCGGCGATTTGCCTGCTCGGCATCAACTGCGAAACGCATGTGCCGTATTTGATCGAAACGCTGCGATTCGCGGACAAGAACCCCGGCTATCAGGAGTTGCTGCGCAATGCGGTCGCAGCGCTCGTGGCGCTCGCGAATTCGGGCAACGCGCAGGCGCTGACGGCGCTCTTCGAGGTCGGAGTCACGGCTGTTGATCCGCCGCGCGCGCCGATGGCGCTTGGCGTAGGCACCGTCGCTATCCGGAATACACCGCTGATCTTGTCGTTCCTCGAGAGCTATAAGGGCGCGGACGCCGCCATCAGCCTCCTCGGCGAGGGGTTCGACATGCTCGAAGAAGACTACGAAGAGGAGAGCTTCTTCGCTGCAGTTCGTCGCGGCTACTGGAAGGCGGCCGAGTCGTCGCCCACACGCCGCGTCGGACAAGCGCTCATCGACAAGCTCGAATTTTGATTTGACGACCTTCCATGGAACGCATGACCTACGCGGGTTCGGGCGTCGACTATGGCGCGCTCGATCCGTTCAAGCGCCGCGCGCAGCTCGCCGGCCGGTCGACGGCCGACGCGATTCGGCGTCTCGGTGTTTCGGAAGTCGAGATGAGCCGCGGCGAGAGTGCGTATCTCGTCGAGACACCTGACAGTTATCTCGCGCACGTCGAGGAGGGGCTCGGCACGAAGAACCTCGTCGCCGACGCGATGTATCGCCTGGTTCCTTCGCGTTCCTACTACGATCACATCGCGCAGGACACGGTCGCCATGATCGTGAACGATATGGTCACGCTGGGTGCGTTGCCGCTGGCGGTGGCCATGCATCTCGGCGCCGGCTCGTCAGACTGGTTCAGGGACGAACGGCGCGCAGGAGACCTGGTCGATGGCTGGCGTAAGGCGTGCCAGCTTGCCCGTTGTGCGTGGGGTGGCGGAGAGACGCCGACGTTGAGCGGCGTTGTCGAGGCCGCCACGGTCGTCCTTGCGGGCTCGGCGATCGGCGTCATCAAGCCGAAAGGCCGGTTGATTCGAGGGAACATCCAGCACGGCGATGCCATCGTCATGTTCGAGAGCTCGGGCATACACGCCAACGGCCTTACGCTCGCACGCGCAGTCGCCGACCGCGCGCCGAACGGCTACCTGACGCTCTTGAGCGATGGCCGGCCCTATGGCGAGTCGCTGCTCGATCCCACACATATCTACGTCGGTGCGATCGAAGATTGCCTGAGCCGCGGCGTGGATATTCACTATGCCGTCAACATCACCGGCCACGGCTGGCGAAAGCTGATGCGCGCGTCTGATCCCTTCGCGTACCTCGTCGAGCGAGATCCCGGCGCCGCAGCCCGTGTTCGAGTTCATGCAGTCGATTGGGGCGGTCGAGGATGCTGAGGCGTATGGCAACTTCAACATGGGCGCGGGGTTCGCCATTTATGTGCCAGAGAAAGACGTCGCGACCGTGCTGGATGTCGCGAAGGCATTTCCGTTTAGCGCGCTTCGCGCGGGGCACGTCGAGAACAGTGCGACGAAGCGTGTCGTGATTACGCCAAAGAACCTCGCGTATTCGGCCGACACGCTGGGCGTGAGATAAAAAAGGACGCAGGGATGATCGCCAATAGAAAGCTCGGCGTACTTATTTCAGGGCGCGGCAGCAATCTGCAAGCGATCATCGATGCCATTGCTGACAAGAAACTGAACGCTGAGTTGAGCGTGGTGATTTCGAACGTGCCGGACGCAGCCGGCCTCGAGCGCGCGAAGCAGCGGCGGATCGACACGCTGGTTCTTGATCATCGCGATAAGGCGCAGTTCGCGTCGCGCGAGGACTACGATCGGGAGCTGGCTCGCCGGCTGAAAGCGCGAGGCGTCGGTTTGGTTTGCCTCGCAGGGTTCATGCGGGTGTTGACTGCGACCTTTCTGAATGAATTTCCAAACGCCGTCGTCAACATCCACCCCTCACTTCTGCCAGCCTTTCCTGGTACCAATGCGCAGTACCAAGCGTGGGAGCACGGGGTGAAATGGACCGGTGCCACGGTGCACCTCGTGACCGCGGAGCTCGACGGAGGTCCTATCGTGCTGCAGGAGACCGTGCCCGTGAAGGACGGCGACGATGTCGACACCCTTGCCGCGCGGATCCTCGAGAGAGAGCACCATCTCTACCCGATGGCGATTCAACTGTTACTGAATGGTGGATGGCGTATCGATGGGCGGCGTTTCGTGAGACATTCGTAAGAGTCCGCGTTCCTACACACTCCTGCTCTTCAGCGTAATCACCGACACGTCCGGCGGGCAATTCAATCTATACGGCACATACACCGTGCCCACACCGCGGCTGACGAAGATCGACGTGTTGTTGCGACGGCCCGCGCCCGCGACGACCGGAAACTTCTTCGCGGCGATGGCGCCGAGTCCCGGCAGGACGACCTGGCCGCCATGTGTGTGGCCAGACAGCACGAGCGGCACGTTCAGCGCGGCCGCTTCGTCGAGGCGCCTCGGGTCGTGCGCCAGCAGGATGACCGTCGACTTGGCGCCGCGGACCAATCTTGCGATGTCGCGCGCCCGGCGCGTCCAGTAACGCACGCCGACAAGGTCGAGCTGTTCGCCGCGAATGCGAACCGTCGTGCGATCGTCACGCAGCACTTCGTAGCCATGGGAGATGAGGGCAGCCGGCATGTCGCGATCGTCATCATGATTGCCGACAACCGCGTACACACCGAACGGCGCGCTCAGCCCCGCCAGGGCTTCCGAACACGGCACGACATACGACCGATCGCCCCATGTCACGTAGTCGCCGCCGAGCACAATCAGATCGGGGCGCTCGGCCATCATCAGGGATGCGGCGCGCACCACGTCCTGCGCCGGCACCATCTCACTGTGATGGAGATCGGTAATGAGGCCGATGCGCAGGCCGTCGAGGGCGGGGTTGAGACCTGATACCGGGATAGCCGTGCGGACGACCTGGATGTTGTGACGCGAATAGGCGAGCCCGTAGGCGCCACCCCCAATGGCGGTCCCCACCCCTCCTGCCAACAGCGCATTCAGCGCCGCGCGCCGGCTGACCAACACGACCCCATCATAACGGA
>CAVSRX010000001.1:407500-409841 GCA_963730445.1 Vicinamibacterales bacterium
CTGGGATTAGACGCGAAGCGAGGTGATCTACCCTTGGCCAGAGTGAAGTACGGGTAACACCGTATGGAGGCTCGAACCAGTGTTGGTTGAAAACAGCTTGGATGAGCTGAGGGTAGGGGTGAAAGGCTAATCAAACTTCGTGATTGCCCGTTCTCTTCGAAATGCCTTTAGGGGCAGCCTCGGGAGGTCGGCGTTGGTGGTAGAGAACTGGATGGACTAAGGGGCTTACCAGCTTACTGAATCCAACCAAACTGCGAATGCCAACGACACGTATCCCGGGAGTGAGACGGTGGGGGCTAAGCTTCATCGTCGAGAGGGAAACAGCCCAGACTATCGGCTAAGGTCCCTAATTCTGTGCTAAGTGGGAAAGGATCTGGAGACGCTTAGACAACCAGGAGGTTGGCTTAGAAGCAGCCATCCTTTAAAGAAAGCGTAATAGCTCACTGGTCAAGCGGCTCTGGGCCGACAATTCAACGGGGCTCAAGCACAGAACCGAAGCCATAGATTGGAACAGGATCTTCGGATCCTGACAATGGTAGAAGAGCGTTCTCAACGCAGTGAAGTCAGACCGTAAGGACTGGTGGAGCGTTGAGAAGTGACCCTGCCGGCATAAGTAGCGAGAAGAAAAGTGAGAATCTTTTCCGCCGTAAGCCTAAGGTTTCCTGAGGAAGGTTCGTCCGCTCAGGGTCAGTCGGGTCCTAACGCGAGGCCGAAAGGCGTAGCGGATGGATATCCGGTTAATATTCCGGAACTACTTGGAAGACGTTATTACGATGGGGAGACGCAGGAGGCTATGCGAGCCCACGATTGGACGTGTGGGTTTAAGCCTGTAGGGGGACTCGCCCGGCAAATCCGGTGAGTCACATTCCCTGAGGGGCTATAGCGAGGGCCGTAAGGCCCGCAAAGTCGCAGACGCCACGCTGCCGAGAAAATCCTCTAAGGAGTCTTTCGGGTACCCGTACCGCAAACCGACACAGGTAGGCGAGGAGAAAATCCTCAGGCGCAAGTGAGAACCCTCGTTTAGGAACTCGGCAAACTAGCCCCGTAACTTCGGAATAAGGGGTGCTCTATTAGTGTCAGCGGCCTCGCGCCGCGAAGCATGAAAGAGTTGCAGTGAAGAGGCCCAAGCAACTGTTTACTAAAAACACAGGACTCTGCGAAGTCGAACACGACGTATAGGGTCTGACGCCTGCCCGGTGCCGGAAGGTTAAAGGGAGAGGTTAGCCGCAAGGCGACGCTTCGAGCTGAAGCCCCGGTAAACGGCGGCCGTAACTATAACGGTCCTAAGGTAGCGAAATTCCTTGTCGGGTAAGTTCCGACCTGCACGAATGGCGTAATGATTTGGGCGCTGTCTCAACGAGGGGCACTGCGAATTTGTGGTACCGGTGAAGACGCCGGTTGCCCGTGATTAGACGAAAAGACCCCGTGCACCTTTACTACATCCTAGTAGTGAATGCTGGCGCAATATGCGCAGGATAGGTGGGAGGCTTTGAACCCAGGCTTTCGGGCTTGGGGGAGCCAACGGTGAGATACCACCCTTATTGTTCCGGCGTTCTAACTTAGATTCTGTCATCCAGACCGAGGACACTGCTAGGTGGGTAGTTTGACTGGGGCGGTCGCCTCCTAAAGAGTAACGGAGGCGCGCGAAGGTTCGCTCAGGCTGTTTGGAAATCAGCCATAGAGTGCAAAAGCATAAGCGAGCTTGACTGCGAGTCCTACAAGACGAGCAGGTGGGAAACCAGGCTTTAGTGATCCGGTGGTTCCGCGTGGAAGGGCCATCGCTCAACGGATAAAAGGTACGCCGGGGATAACAGGCTGATCCTAGCCAAGAGTTCACATCGACGCTAGGGTTTGGCACCTCGATGTCGGCTCATCACATCCTGGAGCTGTAGCAGGTTCCAAGGGTTCGGCTGTTCGCCGATTAAAGTGGTACGTGAGCTGGGTTTAGAACGTCGCGAGACAGTTCGGTCTCTATCTATCATGGGCGCAGGAGATTTGAGTGGGGCTGACCTTAGTACGAGAGGACCGGGTTGGACGGACCTCTAGTGTATCGGTTGTCACGCCAGTGGCAGCGCCGAGTAGCTACGTCCGGAAGGGAGAAACGCTGAATGCATCTAAGCGTGAAACCCTCCACAAGATGAGATCTCCCGAGCCATAAGGCTCCTAAAGACTCCTGGAAGATGACCAGGTAGATAGGCCAGGTGTGTAAGGCCAGTGATGCTTTAGCTGACTGGTACTAATAAGTCGTGAGGCTTGACCATATTTTTTTTGCACCGCTGCGTGCAATGTGGATTCGAAAAAAGCGATCGTGTGCAGAATATTGAGTTGTTGAAGATCAGCT
>CAVSRX010000002.1:0-580320 GCA_963730445.1 Vicinamibacterales bacterium
TTATGGCTACAGAGACAAAGACCGTCAAACCGCAGGAAGGCTACGGCACGCGCTTCTGGAACTGGCTCACAGAAACGCAGGTGTGGACGTCGGTGTTCCGCCACGAGCGGCCCAACACCGATCGCAACCGCGTGCTCGTGATGCTGTCGAACGTCTTCCTGCATCTACACCCAGTGCGCATCCGCAAGTCGGGCGTCAAGCTGCGCTACACGTGGTGCATGGGCGGACTCAGCTTCTTCCTCTTCCTCACGCTGACGTTCACGGGCCTGCTGCTGATGTTCTATTACCGGCCGACGCTCGAGTACGCCTACAGCGACATCGTCGGGCTGCGCGAGCACGTGCCGCTCGGCATCATGCGCGAGCTGCACAGGTGGGGCGCCCACGCGATGGTCATCACGGTGTGGCTCCACATGTTCCGCGTGTTCATGACCGGCTCGTACAAACCGCCGCGCGAGTTCAACTGGAGCATCGGCGTCATCATGCTCGTGCTCACGCTACTGCTGTCGTTCACGGGCTATCTGCTGCCGTGGGATCAGCTCGCGATTTGGGCGATCACGGTCGGCTCGAACATGGCGCGCGCCACACCGTTCCTGGGCCACGAAGGTCCTGGCGCCGCGCTGCTCGCGCTGGGCGACGTCAAGCTGATTCACGCTGCAGACGATGCGCGGTTCGCGCTGTTGGGCGGCACGTTCGTCGGCGAGGGCGCGCTGTTGCGCTTCTACGTGTTGCACTGCGTGGGTCTGCCGCTCGGCATCGCGGTGCTGATGGCGGTGCATTTCTGGCGTGTGCGTAAAGACGGCGGGATTTCCGGTCCTCTCTAAGGACAACTATGGATTTCATCAAAGGAATCTTTAACGCGATTGCTGACCCGCGGGCGTACTTCGCCCTGATGGTGCTGTTGCTGGTCGGAATGGTCTGGAAGCGCGAGATTTTCATCTCGAAGGCGGTCGGTTACGGCCTGCTGCTCTTCCTGACGCTGTTCTTCGCGTTGGGCGGCCTGGACCCGAACTTCCAGCTCATCATCACCAAGCCGGATAACGTGCCGATCGTCGGCCTGATCTTCCTGCTCGTCTTCTTCACCTGGTATTCGATGCGCGAGGCGGTGCTGAACGACCAGCGCATCGAGAAGGGTGAAGGCCCGATCGAGAAGCAGGAGTCGGACCGCGTGTGGGTGTGGCCCGACCTCGTCTACACCGAGCTCATTTCCTTGATTCTGTGCACGGTCGTGCTGATCGTCTGGTCGATTCTGCTGAAGGCGCCGCTCGAGCAGCCCGCCAACCGCGCCGTCACGCCGAACCCGTCGAAGGCGCCGTGGTACTTCCTGGGTCTGCAGGAAATGCTCGTCTACTTCGATCCGTGGCTCGCCGGCGTCGTGCTGCCGAGCTTGATCATCGTCGGCCTCATCGCGATCCCGTACATCGACAAGAACCCGAAGGGGAACGGCTACTACACTTTCGCGGAGCGCAAGGTCGAGATCACGATGTTCCTGTTCGGCTTCGTCATTCTCTGGTCGTCGCTCATCGTGCTGGGCACGTTCCTGCGCGGTCCGAATTGGAACTTCTTCGGTCCGTTCGAGTACTGGGACACGCACAAGCTCGAGGCGCTGACCAACGTCGATCTGTCCGAGTACTTCTGGGTGCGGATGCTGGGCCAGGGGCTGCCGACGAACTACTTCATTAGAGAGTTACCCGGCATCATCCTCTGCTTGATTTACGTGGCGGTCTTACCCGTAGTGCTCGCGAAGGGCGCGTTCAAGTCGTTTTACGGCAAGCTGGGCGCGCCGCGGTTCTACGTGACCGTGTTCCTGTTCCTGATGATGATGTCGCTGCCTATCAAGATGCTGCTTCGGTGGATTTTCAACCTGAAGTACATCGTGGCGATTCCTGAGATCTTCTTCAACATCTGAGACGCTATGG
This sequence comes from Vicinamibacterales bacterium, assembly GCA_963730445.1. GTDB lineage: Bacteria > Acidobacteriota > Vicinamibacteria > Vicinamibacterales > JAMQPK01 > JAMQPK01. The sequence goes on from CAVSRX010000002.1 coordinate 1,917, forward strand.
CTGAAAAAAAGGCTGTCGGGCACGCCTATAACATCGACTTCCTGAACGTCGTCTTTGCCGCGTCGAGCATCTTTCTGTTCATCTCGACGATCTGGATGGTGTGGGACGACTTCGATCGCGACTGGAAGAACACCCAGCGGGCGTTCACCCAGCTCGAGCTCGAGGTGACGCGGCAGCAGCTCGCGGCGAACTCGAAGGGCATCGACAAAGCGAAGCTCACGGGGCTGACCAATCAGCTCGCCGCCGCGCAGAAGGCGATGGAGGGCAACCGCGAGCGCATCGACGACGTGAACGAGCGGCTCGCGGAAGTGGACAGGCGTCTCTTCCGCGCCAACAAGGCTGCGCAGTTCGCCAAGGCGACCTACGACGTCAACCGCTACGCGTTCGAAGAGAGGCGGAAAACGGATCCCGAAGGCATCGGCGAGGCGCAGAAAGAGATCGAGGCCGAGGCGCAGCGATTGCACGAGCTGAACCTCGAAGTCCAGAAGATCGAGGCCGAGCGCACGGCGCTGCAGGCCGAGCTCGGCAAGTACACGTCTGAAGTCGCCCGGCTGCAGAAGGAACTCGATCAGGTCAACTTCGAGCAGAACCGCCTGAACCGCGTCGTCACCAACATCGAGCCGAGCTTCATCAAGGACTACTTCCGCAACGCGCCGCTGCTCGACTTCATGGCGCCCACGCTCACGGTTCGTCAAGTCGTCACGCCGAACGTCGTCGACGACGTGAACTTCGCGCGCGTGATGAAGATGGATCGGTGCACGACGTGCCATCTGGCCATCGATCGCCGCGGCTACGAGAAGTATCCACAGCCGTTCAGGACACACTCGAACCTCTCCGCGTACGTCGGCAGCGACTCGCCGCACCCGCTCGCGACCACCGGCTGCACCGTGTGCCATCAGGGGCTCGGTGGTTCGACCAGCTTCAACGACGCGTCCCACTATCCGAGCAATGTGAAGCAGCGGCAGGAGTGGGAAGAGAAGTACCACTGGCACGAGCCGCACATGTGGGATTACCCGATGCTGCCGACGAACATGACGGAAGCGTCGTGCGTGCAGTGCCATCGGCAGGAGATTTACGTTCCGAACGCGCCGAAGCTGGCGGTCGCGTACGCGACATTCGAGCGCGCGGGCTGCTACGCGTGCCACAAAACGAAGGGGTTCGAGAACCTTCGGAAGCCGGGGCCGGCCCTGACGAAGATCAGCGGCAAGCTGACTCAGGACTGGGTGAAGAACTGGGTGCGCGATCCGAGCGCCATCAAGAACGTCACCTGGATGCCGAAGGTCTGGTACAACTCGAACAGCAACGCGCCGGCGGACCATCCGCGCAACGAAGCGGAGATTGGCGCGGCGGTCGCATACCTGTTCTCCAACAGCGAAACCTACACCCCGGCCGTCGCCGCACCGCCGCGCGGCAACGCGCAGGCGGGCGAGCAGATCGTGCGCTCGGTCGGATGCCTCGGCTGTCACATCATCGACGAGAACGATCGCGCCGCCGTCGGCCCGCGGCGCACGTTCGGCCAGCCGCTCAAGAGCGTCGGCAGCAAGACGACCTACGAGTGGCTCTACAACTGGGTTCGCGATCCGAAGCACTACAACCCCGGAACGTACATGCCCGACATGCGGCTCACCGACCCGCAAGTGGCCGACGTCGCGACGTATCTGACGACGCTGACGGGAGCGGCGGGAACACCAGCGCCTGTGACGCCAACGCAGGCACACACAGACGCGGTGCTGCTCGACTATCTCCGGAATCTCATGCCGCTAGCCGAGGCGCAGGGGCGTCTCGCGAAGATGGATACGAACGCGAAGCAGCTCGACCTCGGCCAGCGCGTCATCGCGCGGTACGGCTGCTTCAGCTGCCACGACATCAAAGGGTTCGAGACGACGCAGCCGATCGGCGTGGACCTGTCGGAAGAGGGCAGCAAGCTCGTGACGCGCCTCGACTTTGCGTTCGTCGACATCGAGCATTCGAAGCTCGACTGGTTCCATCAGAAACTGAAGGATCCGCGCTCGTTCGATCAGGGGCGCGTCCTGGAGCCGCTCGAGAAGCTGCGGATGCCCGACTTCCGCTTCAACGAGGTCGAGAACGAGCGGCTGCGCACGGCCATCATGAGTTTCCAGCGCGACGTGCAGCCGGCCTCGGCGCTGCCGCCGCGGACCGCGAAGCGCGACTTCACGGTGCGCGGCCGCGCGGTCGTCCGGCGGCAGAATTGCGTCGGTTGTCACGAGATCGAAGGGGATGGCGGCGACTATCGAACGGTCGTGAGCGATCCGACGCTCGCGCCGCCGCCGCTGACGCCTGAAGGCGCGAAAGTACAGCCGGATTGGATCTATGCGTTCATTCAGGCGCCGATCGCGATTCGGCCATGGCTGAACGTGCGCATGCCGACGTTCGGACTGGACGACGGGCGGTTGAACGCCATCATCGATTACTTCGAGGCGACGGGCAACTCGATCGGGTCGTTCCGCACCTACGACCACGCCGAACTGACGAGCATGGCCGGCCCGGGACGCGAGCTATTTACGGTGCTGAAGTGCCAGACCTGCCATGTGTTGGGCGCTATCCCGGCCGATCAACCGCTCTCGAACCTTGCGCCCGACCTGCGGATGACGCACGAGCGTCTGAAGCCGGAGTGGATTCTCGACTGGCTGCGGAACCCCGCCCGGATTCAGCCGGGCACGCGCATGCCGCAGTTCTGGCCGACGCCGCCGTATCCGAAGTCGGCGTTCCCGGAGCTCGGCGGAGATGCCGAGGCGCAGATCCGAGCCATCAGAGACCATCTAATGACTCTTCGAGGCGGTCCGAGTCCGCGCCGGCCTGCGGCTTCGCAGAGTACGAATTAGTAAGAGCTGAGAGCGCAGAGCAGAGAGCCAAAATCGTATTGGCTCTTTGCTCTCGGCTCTTTGCCATGTCATCCGCGCGGCTCCGCTATAATTCCCCCCGTGCTTCGCGCGTTCCGATCCATCCTCCCGAAGGTCCATTCAACCGCGTATGTCGACCAGAGCGCGCAGGTCATCGGGGATGTCGAGATAGGGCAGGAGAGCAGTGTCTGGATGAACGTGGTCATTCGTGGCGACGTCAACACCATCCGGATTGGCGATCGGACGAACATCCAGGACGGCACGGTCATTCACGTGATGCGCGGGACGCATCCGACGCGCATCGGCCATGCGGTGACGGTGGGGCACGCCGCGATTCTGCACGGCTGCACCATTCACGATCGCGTGCTGATCGGCATGGGCGCGATGCTGCTGAACGGCGCCGAGATCGGCGAGGACTCGATCGTGGCAGCGGGCACTCTGGTGCCCGAAGGCAAGACGTTCCCCGCCCGCTCGCTGCTGATGGGGCGCCCCGCTGCCCTCAGGCGCCAGCTGACCGAGGAAGAAGTCGCCAGCATCCGAGACTACGCCGAGCGCTACGTCGGCTACCGCAAAGATTACATGTCCCCGTCTGAATAATGTCGACGCAACCAGCGCGCGGCATGCGCGATTTTCTGCCGGAAGATGTGCGCCGCCGCGAGTACGTGGTCGGGATCATCCGCGGCGTCTACGATCGGTACGGCTTCGAGCCGCTCGAGACGCCTGCGGCCGAGAACATCGAAACGCTCCTTGGCAAGTACGGCGACGAAGGCAACAAGCTGATCTTCAAGATCCTCAAGCGCGGCGAGCACGAGGCCAGCGGCCAGGCAGATCTTGCGCTGCGCTACGACCTGACGGTGCCGCTGGCGCGCGTGGTGGCGGAGTACCAGTCGAAGCTGCCGAAGTTCTTCAAGCGCTATCAGATTCAACCGGTCTGGCGCGCCGACCGCCCCGCGCGCGGCCGGTTCCGCGAGTTCTACCAGTGCGACATCGACAGCGTGGGATCGGCCTCGCCGGTCGTTGAAGCCGAGCAAATCGCGGCGGTGTCGGAGATCTTGACGACGCTCGGGTTCGCCGATTTCGTGATTCGCATCAACCACCGCAAGTTCATTGCGGCGTGGTTGAATCAGATTCCAATTCCGCAGGATCGCCATGCCGACGTCCTCGTCACGATCGACAAGGTCGACAAGATCGGCAAGGACGGCGTGGCGAAGGAGCTGGCCGAAAAGAATTTGAGCGACGCGCAGATCGCGGGTATCAGCGGCTGGATCGGAGTCCATCACCCGCCGCAGTGGCTCGATTCGATCGACGCGCAGTTCCCGGGCGCCAGTGACAACGGCGTCGAGAATCTGCGCCAGATCGTCAATCTCGCATCCAGTGCGAACGCTGTCGACAAACTCAAGATCGATCCATCGCTAGCGCGAGGCCTCGGCTACTACACCGGCGCGATCATGGAGATCAACGTCAAGGACATGCCAGGCAGCATAGGCGGCGGCGGGCGCTACGACAATTTGATCGGCGTGTTTCTTGGCACTGAGGTGCCCGCGTGCGGCTTTTCTGTGGGACTCGAGCGCATTCTGGTTGTCATGCAGGAGCGGGGGATGTTCCCCCCTCATGTGGACAAGGCTTCGGTTGACGTCATCGTCGCCGCACTGGATGAGAAGGCCCTTCCCCTGGCGATGGAGGCCGCTGCCGAGTTGCGTAAGTCGGGTGCCCTTCGCGTCGACATGTACCCGGAGCCGGCTAAGAAGATGGACAAGATCTTCAAGCACGTCGACCAGCGAAATGCGAAATTTATTGTGATTCTCGGTGCTGACGAAGTAGCGGCTGGCACTGTGACCGTCAGAAACGTTGCCACTAAGACAAAAGAGACGATGCCCAGAGCGCAAGCGGCATCGTTCATTGAACGAGCTTTAAGCAACTAGCCCGACCCGAGCGCGTAGCGCGAGAGGTCGGGTCTTCAGCGAGCGGGGGTGGGGCCCCGCGAGCGCTAAAGGATGACGTGACAGAAGGCAACAAGGTACCGCACGCACAAGAACGACCAGCTCCGTCCCGAGCATGTGGGGCAGCACGTCCGTGTCTCCGGCTGGGTGCATCGCAAGCGCGACCACGGCAATCTGCTGTTCATCGACCTGCGCGATCACTACGGCATCACGCAGGTCGTGTTCACGCCCGACTCGGACGCGTTCAAGGCTGCCGAAGCCGTCAAGGTGGAAAGCGTCATCAGCGTCTCCGGTAAGGTCATCGCCCGCACCGACGAGAACATCAACCCGACGCTGCCGACCGGCCGCATCGAAGTCGTCGCCGAACGGCTCGAGGTGCTGTCGGCCGCCGAAGTGCTGCCGTTTCAGGTGGCCGGCACGCAGGAGATTCCCGAAGAGCAGCGGCTGCGGTACCGCTTCCTCGATCTCCGGCGCGAGAAGATTCACGCGAACGTCGTGCTGCGTTCGAAGGTGATCTCCAGCATCCGCCGCCGGATGGTCGAGCAGGGATTCCTCGAGTATCAGACGCCGATCCTGACGTCGAGCTCGCCCGAAGGGGCGCGCGACTATCTCGTGCCCAGCCGCATTCACGCGGGCAAGTTCTACGCGCTGCCGCAGGCGCCGCAGCAGTTCAAGCAGCTGCTGATGGTGTCGGGCTTCGATCGCTATTTTCAGATCGCGCCGTGCTTCCGCGACGAAGATGCGCGCGCCGACCGGTCGCCCGGCGAGTTCTACCAGCTCGATCTCGAGATGTCGTTCGTCGAGCAGGACGACGTGTTCGGGGCAATCGAACCGGTGTTGTCGGAACTGTTTTCGGAATTCTCCGACTGGAAGGTCACGGCTCCGCCTTTTCCGCGCATCCCGTACGAAGAGGCGATGACCACCTTCGGCACCGACAAGCCGGATCTGCGCAACCCGATTCGCGCGACCGACGTGACGGAGATTTTCCGCGAGTCCGGCTTCGCCGTATTCGCGAAAGCGGTTGCCGGCGGCAATGTCGTGCGCGCAATTGTGGCGCCTGGCGCGGCCGAGAAGTCGCGCAGCTTCTTCGACAAGACGGTCGAGGCGGGACAGGCGCTGGGGCTTGCGGGCGTGGCGTATCTGGTGCTCGCGGAACAAGCCAAGGGCCCGATTGCGAAGTTCCTGTCCGATGACAAGCGAGGCGAGCTGACCGCAGCCACGGGGGCAAAGCCGGGCGACGCGATCTTTTTCGTGTCGGAAGAGGCCGGCAAGATCGGCCGCCCCGTGGATGGGCTTCGCGCGCATCTTGGCCGAGAGCTCGACATCATCGAGTCGAGCACCTACAAGTTCTGCTGGATTACCGACTTTCCGTTCTACGAGCGCGATGCGGAAACCGGACAGGTGGCCTTCAGCCACAATCCGTTCTCGATGCCGCAGGGCGGGCTCGAGGCGCTCAACACACAGGACCCGCTGTCGATCAAAGCGTTCCAATACGACATCGTCTGCAACGGCGTCGAGCTGTCGAGCGGTGCGATTCGGAACCATCGGCCCGACATCATGCTGCGCGCCTTCGAAATCGCCGGCTACGGGCCTGAGGAAGTCGAGAAGCGGTTCGGCGGCATGTTGAATGCATTTCGATATGGCGCGCCGCCGCACGGCGGCCTGGCGCCTGGAGTCGACCGTATCGTGATGCTGCTGGCCAAAGAGCCGAACATCCGCGAGGTCATCGCGTTCCCGATGACGCAGAATGCGGAAGACCTGTTGATGGGAGCGCCGTCGCCGGTCACCGAGAAGCAGCTGCGCGAGCTGCATATCCAGATTCGCCAGCGACCCAAATAGAGGGGGCTATACTACATACACGTGGCAAGAATCACGCTTCCCGAATCCGGGATCGAAACGCTCTTCGGCTCTTACGACGAGAATCTCAAATACCTCGAGTCGCAGTTCGGCGTCCGCGTGCGGACGCAGGGACACGACGTCATCATCGACGGCCCGCCCGCCGAGGTCAGCAAGGTCGAGCGCCTGTTCACGCAGCTCGGCACGCTGTTCCAGGAGGGCTATCGCGTCTCGAACGGCGACGTGAAAACCGCCGCGCAGCTCGTCGGCAGCGATCCCAACATCGATCTGCGCGAGTACTTTCTCAAGAGCACGCAGACCCAGTCGGGCAAGAAGCGCATCGCGCCGAAGACCGTCAACCAGCGGCGCTATCTCGATGCCATCGAGCAGAACGACATCGTGTTCGGCATCGGGCCCGCCGGCACAGGCAAGACGTACCTCGCGATGGCGCAGGCCGTCTCGTTTCTGCTGGCGAAGCGGGTGACCCGCATCATCCTCGCGCGGCCGGCAGTCGAGGCGGGCGAGAAGCTCGGGTTCCTGCCGGGCGATCTGCAGGAAAAAGTGAACCCGTACTTACGGCCCCTCTACGATGCGCTCTACGACATGGTCGAAGTCGAACGCGCCGAGCGGCTCATCGAGCGCGGCACGATCGAGATCGCGCCCATCGCGTTCATGCGCGGCCGCACGCTGAACGACGCGTTCGTCATCCTCGACGAAGCGCAGAACACGACGTCGGAGCAGATGAAGATGTTCCTCACCCGGCTGGGCTTCGGATCGAAGGCCGTCGTTACGGGCGACATCACGCAAATCGACCTGCCGAGCGCCCGCATCTCGGGCCTCGTCGAGGCCATGAAAGTCGTGTCGAAGATCGACGGAATCTCGTTCATCCATTTCGACGACCGCGACGTCGTGCGCCACAAACTGGTGCAGCAGATCGTGAAGGCCTACGAATCGTTTACCGGAAAAGGCGGGCAGGTCTGAGCCTTAAGGTGAGCGTGGTCGAAGAGGGCGGAACGCACGCAGGCGCGAAAGGACTCGGGAGGTGGCTCGCCCGCATTGCCCCCCGCTCGGCGCGCGGCGCGGTTGCCATCGCCATCCTTCCGGATGCCAGGGTCAAATCGCTCAATCGGCAATTTCGCCGCAAAAACAAGGGTACTGACGTCCTCTCGTTTCCTGGAACTGGCGAATACCTGGGGGATATTGCGATATCCCGCGGAATTGCTCAAAAACAGGCCAAATTGCTGGGTCATTCGCTTGCTGTCGAGCTTAGGGTCCTTGCCCTACATGGGCTTTTGCACCTTCTCGGTTACGATCATGAACGTGACAACGGCCGGATGGCTCGGGCGGAAGCACGGCTGCGACGCAAGGCCCGGCTGCCCGTTGGGCTAATCGCGCGCTCCTCATGATTCCGTTAACCCTCTTCCTGCTGGCGTGCGGTGCCATCTATCTGGGCACCATTCAGGCTGCGTTCAACGCCCTGATGCGCGTGTCGCTCCGCCTGCTGGCCGAGGGCAGCGGCAAGGCCCCCGATCTCGAGCGCTACCTGCAGGAGCCCATGCTTCTGTTCCTGCCGTTACGCACGCTGCTGGGAATCATCGAGGGATTTGTCGTCCTGCTGCTGGCGCTGATGATCGGGATTTCGGGCCCCGGATCATTCCTGCTGCTGGCGGGCGCGATGGTGGCTTTTGGCGCCGTCTGCGAATTTCTGCTTCCGTTCCTGATTGTGTCGAGAGACCCCGAGCGGGTGCTCGAGCTTCTGTTGCCGACCTTCCGCATGATCACCCGGCCGCTCAACCCCGTTACCAATGGGTTCTTGCACCTGTTGAATCGTTCGCGCAACGAGCGCAACGGCGCCGGTCTCGGTGAACCGCGACGACGTGAATGATGACGGCGAAGTCATCAACGGCAGCGCGGCTGGCGACACGGGCGCGTCTACGGGGCAGGAGGAGCGCAAGCTCCTCAAGTCGATCGTCGATTTCGGCGACACGCTGGTTCGCGAAGTGATGACCCCGCGCCCCGACATCGTCGCCATTCCGGCCGACAAGACGCTCGACGGCCTGCGCGCGCTGTTCCGCGAGCAGGAGTACTCGCGCATTCCGGTCTTCCGCGACAACCTCGACAACATCCTCGGGTTCGTGTACGTGAAGGACCTGATCCTGCTGGGCGATTCGCTGCAGGGGGACGCGCCGATCACCAATCACCTGCGGCCCGCGCACTTCGTGCCCGAGACCAAGCTGGTGAGCGAGCTATTGCGCGAGTTCCAGCACCAGCGCATACAGAGCGCCATCGTCGTCGACGAGTACGGCGGCACCGCGGGCCTCGTGACGCTCGAGGATCTGGTCGAAGAGATCTTCGGCGAGATTCGCGACGAGTACGACGTCGAGGCGGAGCCGGTTGTCGAGCAACCCGATGGGTCGTTCGTGTTCAGCGGTGCGGCCGATGTCGATGAAATCGCCGAACGCCTGCACGTACCGATCGAGCGCGAAGGGTTCGAGACCGTGGGCGGATTTCTCCTGAGCCACCTTGGGCATGTGCCGGCGATCGGCGAAAAGTTCAATATCGACGGCCTTCACGTGGAAGTGATCGACGCCGAGCGCCGCCGCGTCCGCAAGGTGCGCATCACACGCGCGTCGCGCGAAGAGGACGACGAACGAGAAGAAATCAGCAACGCGCGGGAATAACGTGAAAGCGGGATTCGTCTCTCTTATTGGCCGCCCGAACGCGGGTAAATCGTCCCTCCTGAATCGCATCATCGGCGAGAAGCTCGCCATCGTGTCCGACAAGCCACAGACGACGCGGCACCGCATCATGGGGGTCAAGAACTATCCTGAAGGCCAGGCGGTCTTCGTCGACACCCCAGGCATTCATCGGCCGCTGCACAGGATGAACGTGCGCATGGTCGACAGCGCCGTCGACACGCTCGGCGAAGTCGATGTCGTCGGGGTCGTCATCGACGGATCGGAGAGTGCCGGGGCGGGGCTGCGCTATCTGCTCGACTTGCTGAAGCACACGAAGGCGAAGACGATTCTGATTTTGAACAAGATCGATCTCGTCAAGAAGCACAAGCTGCTGCCCGTGCTCGACCAGTTGAGCAAGGAGCGCGAGTGGGAGGCCATCGTGCCTGTGTCGGCGTTGACCGGCGACAACGTCGCGCGGCTGGAAGAAGTGATCCTGAATGCGCTTCCCGAGGGCGAGGCGCTGTACCCGGCCGACTACCTGACCGACCAGCCCGAGCGAAACATGGTGGCCGAGATGGTGCGCGAGCAGGTGCTTCGCCTGACGCGCGACGAGCTGCCGTTTTCGACCGCGGTGCTCATCGACAAGTTCCAGGAGCCGACGGCCGAGGATCACATGACGCGCATCTGGGCGACGATTCTCGTCGAGCGCGAATCGCAGAAGCCCATCGTCATCGGCCGGGGCGGCGAGATGATCAAAGAGATCGGCACGTCGGCGCGCCATGCGATCGAGATGTTCCTTCAAAACCGCGTGTTTCTCGATTTGCGCGTTGCCGTGAAAGAGCAGTGGCGCGAAGACGAGCGGATGCTGGATGAACTGGGGATGAAGCATCCGGATAAATAACTAAGACTAGGGACTAGGGACTGGGGATTAGGGACTAGGGATTGGGGATTAGAAGCAGTCGAAAGTCGAAAGTCCACAGTCACCAGTCCTGGTTTCGGTAGCGCAGGGCTTCAGCCTGCCGAGTCGGCAGCGCTAGACAGACGTATGTTTGCTCGTGCATGTTGAGGCAGGCGCGCGACCGGCTTGCGCTGGCGCCGTTTTGATTAGGAACTAGGATTAAGGATTGCGGCTCAAGCTGGCGCGCTTCGTGGCGGTCGTGGCCATTGTCCTGGCCGTCATGGTCGGATCCGCGCAGACCTCTGCGGGCCCGATCGTTGTGCTCATTTCATTTGATGGCTGGAGATGGGATTACACCGATCGCGCGGAGGTTCCGCATCTGCGCGCCCTCGCCGCGCGGGGCGTCAGAGCAGACGGCCTGATTCCTTCGTTTCCGTCCAAAACATTTCCTAATCACTACACGCTCGTGACGGGCCTGTACCCCGAGCGTCACGGCATCGTCTCGAACGCGATTGTGGATCCCGGATTTCCACAGCGGTTCACGATGGACTCGCAGACTGCAAAGACCGCGCGGTGGTGGGGAGGCGAACCACTGTGGAACACGGCCATGCTTCAGGGCCGTCGAGCAGCGTCGATGTTCTGGCCGGGGTCTGAGGCGCCGATTGGCGGCCTGCGGCCGACGTATTGGAGGCCGTACAACGAAGCGATGCCGAACGCGGCGCGCATCGCGCAGGTGCTCCGATGGCTCGCATTGCCCGCCGATCGACAGCCTGCATTCATCACGTTGTACTTCAGCGATGTCGATACGGCGGGCCACGCGCATGGCCCTGACTCGGTAGAAGTACGGCAGGCTGCTGCCCGGCTCGACCGGATGCTCGGTGAGCTGATCAGCGGCGCAGGCAGGCTCAAGCTGATGGATCGCCTCAACGTCGTGGTCGTGTCCGATCACGGCATGTCTCAACTGAGCGATCGGCGAATCATTTATCTGGAGGACTATCTCGATCTCTCGACGGTAGACGTCACGGAGTGGTCGCCTGTTCTAGGGTTGGTGCCTCGCTCGGGCTCGGTCGATGCTGTTTACGCTGCCTTGAAAGGCAAACACCCGTCGCTCGCGATTTACAAGCGCGAGGAAACCCCTGCTCACCTCCACTATCGCAACAATCAGCGCATCCCACCTATTCTCGGCCTCGCGGAAGACGGATGGACGATCACGACGCGTGGGATGGCGTTGGCGACCCGAGTGGCCGGGCGCGCGAATGGCGGTGCTCACGGCTACGACCCGGCCCTCAAATCGATGCACGGTCTGTTCGTCGCGGCAGGTCCGCGCGTACGCGAAGGTGTGCGTGTGCCGGCGTTCGAGAGTATCCACGTCTACGATTTTCTCTGTGCCCTGCTCGAGTTGAAACCGTCGCCTAACGACGGCGATCCGCGTGTGACAGAGCAGTTTCTTCGGCCATCACTGCCCTGAAGACGCTCCAGATCACCAGCTCAGTAGTTCAGTAGATCAAAAGTTACGTGTTACATTAACGGGTTCGTATGCCGCCGCAGCGGAAAGTCGATCTCGTCCTGGACTCGGTCGAAGCGCCTCCTGCAGGGTCGGCGCTACCGCAAACCTGTCGAATCTTCTCCAAAAACAACATCCGGCGGACCTCGCGCAGATTTTCAGCGAGCTGCCCGATCGCGATCGCATCGCAGCCTTTGCCGTCCTCGTCGAGCGCAACAGCCGGCTCGCGATGGAGACCCTCAGCGAGCTCGGACCCGAGACCGGGGCCCAGCTGCTCGCCGGGCCGATCGGCGGAAGAGATCGCCAAGCTCGTCCAGGAGCTGCCGTCAGACGACGCGGCGGCCCTGATCGACAACCTGCCCGAAGAGCTGTCGACGGCCGTCCTCGAGTTGATGGGCCGGAAGGAGTCCGGCGAAGTCGAGAACCTCCTCGAGTATCCCGAACAGACGGCGGGCCGCATCATGAACCCGCATGTCTTCGCGCTTGCCGAAGACATGACGGTGGGCGAAGCCATCACGGCGCTGCAGAGCTCGCGCGACGTCGAGATGGTGTTCTACCTCTACATCGTCGATGGGCGCGGGCATCTGGTCGGCGTCACGTCGCTGCGGCGACTGCTGCTCGTGTCGCCCGAAACGCCGCTCAAGCGGATCATGACGTCCGATCCGATCAGCGCGCGGGTCGACATGGACCAGGAGGAGGTCGCGCGGCTGGTCGCGTCGTACAACCTGCTCGCCATCCCGGTCGTCGACGAGGCCAACAAGCTGGCGGGCATCATCACGGTCGACGACGTCATCGACGTCATCAAGGACGAGGCGACCGAAGACTTGTATCGCCTCGCCGGCGTGTCGAGCGACGAGCGCGTGTTTACGCCGGCGAGCGAGTCGCTCCGCAAGCGCATGCCGTGGCTGATCGTGAACCTGGCGACGGCGTTTCTGGCCGCGGCCGTCGTCGGCGTGTTTCAGCACACCATCGCGGCATGGGTCGCGCTCGCGGTGTTCATGCCCATCGTGGCCGGCATGGGCGGCAACGCGGCGACACAGACGCTGACCGTGATCATTCGCGGCATCGCGCTCGGCGAGCTGACGTGGAGCAACTCGCGCAAGGCGCTGATCAAGAACCTGCTCGTCGGCGTCGGCAACGGCCTCGTGACCGGGACGATTGCGGCGGTCGTCGCGTGGGTGATGAACGGCGACTTCCGGCTGGGCATCATCCTGGCGATGGCGATGGTCATCAATCTGTTCGTGGCGGGGCTCGTCGGCACGCTGATTCCGCTCGGGCTGAAGGCGCTGAAAATCGATCCGGCACTGGCGTCGGCGGTCTTCATCACGACGTTTACCGACGTCTGCGGCTTTGCGTCGTTCCTTGGGCTGGCGACCCTCTACATCCGGTACATCCAAGGCGCAGGGTAGAATATGGGGCCCTGCGAAGATGCCCCTGTACAGCGCCGACGCCCTCATCCTCAGAACCTACAAGCTCGGCGAAGCCGACCGGATTGTGGTGTTCCTGACGCGCGATCGCGGCAAGAAGCGCGGCGTGGCGAAGGGCGCGCGCCGGCACGAAGTCGAATTTCGTCGGGCGCGCTCGAGCCGCTGACGCACGCGCGGGTCGCGTATTTCGAGAAGGAGCGGCGCGAGCTGGTGAGCCTGAACTACTCGGAGGCGTCGCGCTCGGCGCTGTCGTCGGCACGATCGAGGGGCTCGGCTGCGCGACGTATTTTGCCGAGCTCATCGACGAATGGGCTGCTGAGAGCCACGAGGACGAGCGGCTGTATCGGCTCGGCGTCTCGATGGTCGAGGCGATCGCGGCGGGCGTGCCGTCAGAGCCGCTGACGCGGTACTTCGAATTCTGGTTGCTCAGCCTGCAGGGTGTCTATCCGGCGGGCCGCGTGCCGAGCCTGTCGCCCGAGGCGCAGGCGTTTCTGGCCGCGGCGCGCAAGATCGGCCCGCAGGATCTGGCCGGCGTGCCCGCCGATCGCGCGATGCTGCGCGAGCTGGAGTCGCTGCATCGCAGCATCATCGCGATGCATCTCGAGCGCGAGCCCCGATCGATCAAAGTGCTGAAGGAAATGACGCGGTTGTGACCCTCCAAGATCTCATTCTCAAACTGAGCGCCTTCTGGGCGTCGCAGGGATGCATCATTCAACAGCCGCTCGACCTCGAGGTTGGCGCCGGCACGTCGCATCCGGAAACGCTGCTGCGCGTGCTCGGCCCGAAGCCGTGGAACGTGGCGTACGTGCAGCCGTCGCGACGGCCCGATGACGGCCGCTTCGGCCAGAACCCGAATCGCGTCTTCAAGCACCATCAGTTTCAGGTGATCCTCAAGCCGGCGCCCGACGAGGTGCAGCAGATTTATCTGCAGAGCCTCGAGGCGGTCGGCATCGATCCGCGGGCGCACGACATCCGGTTCGAGGAAGACAACTGGGAATCGCCGACGCTCGGCGCGTGGGGCATCGGCTGGCAGGTGCTGTTCGACGGCCTCGAGATTACGCAGTTCACCTATTTCCAGCAGGTCGGCGGCGTGAACCTGGCGCCGATCGGCGCCGAGCTGACCTACGGGCTCGAGCGCATCGCGATGATTCTGCAGAAGGTCGACAACATCTTCGACCTCGAATGGGGCGGCGGCGTGAAGTACGGCGACGTGCGGCTGCGCGAAGAGATCGAGCAGTCGAAGTACGTGTACGGACAGGTCGACGGCATGTCGCGCGAGGAGTTCGCGGCATTTCACCGCGACCTGTTCGACAAGTACTACGGCATGGCCGAGAGGCTGCTGAAGAGCAATCTGATCCTGCCGGCGCTCGAGTACGCGCTGAAGTGCTCGCACATTTTCAACATTCTCGACTCGAGCGGCAGCGTCGGCGTCACCGAGCGCACCGCCTACGTGTTGAGGGTGCGCCAGATCGCGATCGCGATCGCGCAGGCGTACGCTGACGGAGACGCGAGCCGCGAGTCGACCCGAGTAGCGCAGGGCGGAGCGAGCGGACCCGTCGAAATGATGGATAGCGAACTTCTCCTCGAAATCGGAACCGAAGAACTGCCGGCGTCGTGGCTGCCTGGCCTGACGCGCCAGATTCGCGACGGCCTCGACGGCGCGCTGCGAGCGCATCGGCTGGTCGCCGACGCGCCCGTCGAAAGCTACAGCACGCCGCGCCGCCTGACCGCCCGCATTGCGAAGATCGCCGAACGGCAGACCGATCTCGAGGAGCTGCTCACCGGACCTCCGGTCGCCGCCGCGTTCGGCGCGGACGGCGCGCCGACGCCGGCCGCTGTCGGGTTTGCGCGCAAGAACAACATCGACGTCGCGCAACTCGAGCGCGTCGAGACGCCGAAGGGCATGTATCTCGGCTATCGCAGGCATCAGCGCGGCAAGGCCGCCGTCGACGTGCTGCCCGACGTGCTGGCGACCACGCTGCGGTCGTTCAGTTTTCCCGAAGGCGATGCGTTGGGACGCGTATCTCGAAGATGGCAAGGGCGATCTGCTGTTCGGGCGCCCGATCCGCTGGATTCTCTATCTCTACGGCGGGCGCGTCGTGCCGTTCACGATTCGCCGAACCGAGCTGGCCGAGTCATCGACCGTGCAGGAGGTCGTGTCGGCCGCGGTCACCTACGGCCATCGCTTCCTGACGACCAGCGGCCGGGCAGGGCGCGCGGTGAAGGTGCGCACGTTCGACGACTACACGGCGCGGCTCGCCGAGCACTTCGTCATTCTCGACAGGCAGGAGCGCCAGGATCGCATCGCCCGCGGCCTCGAAGCGAAGGCGCGAAGCCTCGGCGGCCGGGTCGGCAGCGCCGCGATGCTGCACTCGACGCTGCTCGACGAGGTGCCCGATCTCATCGAGTACCCGACGGTGATGGCCGGGACGTTCTCGAAGGAGTTTCTCTCGCTGCCCGAAGAAGTGCTGACGACGACGATGATTCATCATCAGCACAACTTTCCGGTGGTCGACGATGCCGGCCGTCTGAAGCCCGCGTTTCTCGTCGTCACCAACACCGACGCCGGCAACGAGAAGAGTGGTCGCGCGCAACTACGAGCGCGTGCTGACCGCGCGGCTGCGCGATGCGCGCTTCTTCTGGGATGCCGACCGCAAGGTTCCGCTCGAAGAGCGGATCGAGCGGCTCAGGACGATTCGGTTCCACAAGAAGCTCGGCAGCTACTTCGAGAAGTCGCAGCGCATCGAGACGCTGGCGCGGTGGATCGCGGCAGAGCCGCTCGAGTCCGCAGCCGTCGCCGAATGGCGGCCGCGGCAGCCGGCCGGCTCGCGAAGGCCGATCTCGCGACCGAGATGGTGGCCGAGCTGACCGAGCTGCAGGGGGTGATGGGCGGCATCTACGCGCGCGAAGAAGGGCAGCCCGAGCGCGTGTGGAAGGCGATCTATTACCACTATCTGCCCGATGCCGTCGGCGTCGGATGCGCCGCCGACGCGCGCAGCAGCTCGGCGAGGCGGCCGTCACATGGGCCGCGGTGTCGCTCGCCGACAAGCTCGACACCGTCGTCGGGATGTTCTTCGCCGGCGAGAAGCCGACGGGATCGCGCGATCCGTTCGGGTTGCGGCGGCAGGCGCACGGCATTTTCAAGATGCTCGTCGATCTGCTCGGCGCTGACCGGCCTGCCCGCGCGCCCGCGCTCGATGCCGCTGCTCAACGAAGGCGGCCGAGCCGTTCGCGCCGCTCGCGCAAGTGGCCGCGAGAGCAGCGTCAGGCGATGACGGCGTTCCTGCTCGATCGCTATCGGTACGTGCTCGAGCAGCGCGGCTTCGACATGCGCAACGTTCGAGCGGTCTGCAGGAGACTGGATTCGACGACTCAGCCCGTGCCGATGCGCTAAGCGGCTCGAAGCGCTGCCGGAGTTCACGGCGTCGCCGGATTTTCAGAAGCTGGCGGTGGCGTTCAAGCGCGTGAAGAACATCGCGCGCGAGCTGCCGATGCCGACTTCCACCGTGCCGAGCAGGATCGAGCCCGCCGCTCGCAGAACTGCTCAAGGAACCCGCGGAAATCGCGCTGCTGGAGGAGCTGGAGCGGCGCGGGCCCGTGATTGACAGCGTGCTGGAATCGGGGGAAAATTTGCGCCGCGCATTTGTCGAGGCAGCCCAGTTCGGTCCTGCAGTCGATCGATTCTTCACCGAAATCTTCGTGATGGTAGATGACGCCGCCTTGCGAAAGGCGCGCCTGCGCCTCATGAAGCGTCTCGAACAGCAAATCTTACGAATCGCAGATATTTCCGAAATCGTTTCGGAGACGGAGTAAACAGTCGAATGGCGAAGAAAGTGCTAAGTTCCTGAAGAAGACACCGAAGCCGCATCCGAAACCGAGAAGGTCGCCAAGCTCGCCAAGCCCGGCAAGTACATCTACTACTTCGGCGACGGCAAGGCCGACGGCGATCGCACGCATGAAGGACCTGCTCGGCGGCAAAGGCTCCGGCCTCGCGGAGATGACCAACGCGAAGCTGCCCGTGCCGGCAGGCTTCACCATCTCGACGCCCGTCTGCACGATCTACTACAAGGAAGGCGGCAAGATTCCCGCGTCGATCGAGAAGGAGATGATCGACAACCTGCGGAAGCTCGAGAAGATCGGCCGGCCGCAAGCTGGGCGACACGAAGAAGCCGCTGCTCGTGTCGGTGCGCTCGGGCGCGAAGTTCTCGATGCCCGGCATGATGGACACGATTCTGAACCTCGGCCTCAACGACGAGACGGTCGAGTCGCTGAAGCAGGAAACGGGCAACGGCCGGTTCGCGGCCGACAGCTACCGCCGCTTCATCCAGATGTTCGGCAACGTCGTGCTGGAGATTCCGAAGGACGTCTTCGAGCACGAGCTCGACGCCGTGAAGAAATCGCGCGGCGTGAAAGCCGACACCGACCTCGACGAGGCGGCGCTGCGGCGAGGTGATCGCGCGCTACAAGCAGGTCGTGAAGAACAAGACCGGCAAGGCGTTTCCGCAGGATCCGATCGAGCAGCTCAAGGGCTCGCGCAACGCGGTGTTCCGCTCGTGGCAGAACCCGCGCGCGAAGGAATACCGCCGCATCTACGACATCCCCGACTACATCGGCACCGCCGTCAACGTGCAGCAGATGGTGTTCGGCAACACCGGCGATCGCTCGGCGACGGGCGTCGGCTTCACGCGGAGCCCGGCGACCGGCGCGAAGGAGTTCTACGGCGAGTTCCTGATCAACGCGCAGGGCGAGGACGTCGTCTCCGGCGTGCGCACGCCGCAGCAGATCAAGGAGCTCGAGAAGGTGCTGCCGAAGGCCTACAAGCAGCTCCGCGAGATCACGACGCGGCTCGAGAAGCACTACAAGGACGTGCAGGACTTCGAGTTCACCATCCAGGACGAGAAGCTCTACATGCTGCAGACCCGCAGCGGCAAGCGCACGGGCTATGCGGCCGTCGTCATCGCGACCGATCTCGCGAACGAGAAGATCGTGTCGCCGAAGGAAGCGCTGCTGCTGGTCGATCCCGAAGCGCTGTCGCAGTTGCTGTCGCCGGGATTCGATCCGGCCGAGTGGGCGAAGGTGCCGGTTCTTGCCAAGGGACTTCCGGCGTCGCCGGGCGCCGCGTCCGGGCAGGTCGTCTTCACCGCCGATGATGCGGTGGAGTGGACGCGGCAGGGCAAGCAGGTCATTCTCGTCCGCAAGGAGACGGTTCCGGACGACATTCACGGCATGCACGTCGCGCAGGGCATCCTGACGGCGACGGGCGGCATGACGTCGCACGCCGCGGTCGTCGGCCGCCAGATGGGCAAGCCGTCCATCGTCGGCGCCGGCTCGCTGACGATTTCCGAGAAGAACAAGCAGTTCACCGTCGACGGCAAGGTCGTCAAGGAAGGCGACTTCGTGTCGTTCGACGGCCTCAAGGGGGAAATCAAGCTCGGGAAGATGGCGTCGAAGCCGAGCGAGATTCTTCAGGTCGTCAACGGCCAGCTCGACGCGAAGAAGTCGGACATCTACCAGCGCTTCAACAAGATTCTCGAGTGGGCCGACAAGGTTCGCCGGCTGGGCATCCGCGCGAACGCGGATCTTCCCGATCAGGCCGAGCTCGCGTACGCGTTCGGCGCGCGCGGCATCGGGCTCTGCCGCACCGAGCACATGTTCTTCGGCGAAGATCGCCTGCCGATCGTGCAGCGCATGATCCTCGCCGACAACGTGACCGATCGGAAGAAGGCGGTGCTGGAGCTGCTGCCGCTGCAGCGCGCCGACTTCTACGGCGTGTTCAAGGCGATGAAGGGGGAGCCGGTCACGATCCGCACGATCGATCCTCCGCTGCACGAGTTCCTGCCGAAGCGCGAAGACCTGATGGTCGGAGGTCGCCAAGCTCGAAGTGACCAACGGCGACAAGCGCGAGCTCGACGAGAAGCGCAAGCTGCTCGCGCGCGTGGAACAGCTGCACGAGTTCAACCCGATGCTCGGCCATCGCGGCGTGCGTCTCGGCATCACGTATCCCGAGATTACCGAGATGCAGACGCGGGCGATCATCGAGGCGGCCATTCAGCTGAAGAAGGAAGGGCTGAAGGTCGTTCCCGAGATCATGATCCCGCTGGTCGGCCACGTGAAGGAGCTGAAGGATCAGAAGGACGGTCGTCGATCGCGTCGCGGCCGAGACGATGAAGGAGCACGGCGTGAAGATCGACTACCTCGTGGGCACGATGATCGAAGTGCCGCGCGGCGCGGTGACCGCCGACGAGATTGCGGTCGAAGCGCAGTTCTTCTCGTTCGGCACCAACGACCTGACGCAGACGACGTTCGGCTTCTCGCGCGACGACATCGGCAAGTTCCTGGGCGCGTATCAGGACAAGAAGATTCTCGACAAGGATCCGTTCAGCACCATCGACACGGTCGGCGTCGGCTCGCTCGTCCGCATGGCGGTCGAGAAGGGGCGCGCGACGCGTCCGAACATCAAGCTCGGCATCTGCGGCGAGCACGGCGGCGATCCCTCGTCGATTCACTTCTTCGAGAAGGTCGGGCTCAACTACGTCAGCATGTCCCCTTACCGAGTACCCGTTGCCCGTCTTGCCGCTGCGCAGGCTGCGCTGTCGGTCAAGGTCGGAGACTAACGCTGCTGGCGATTAGGGACTCTGGGATTAGGGATTAGGTCTGAACGCGCTGTCACGCGTGATACGCGTGACAGATCTGATCCCGAGTCCCCAAGCCCTAAGCCCTAGAGGCGACATGGGCCAGCATCAATCTTCTACCCATCGATCTCGCCAATCAGATCGCCGCCGGCGAGGTTGTCGAGCGCCCGGCGTCGGTCATCAAAGAGCTCATCGAAAACGCCATCGACGCAGGCGCGCGGCGCATCCAGGTGTACATCGAGATGGGCGGCAAGCGCCTCGTGCGCGTCGAGGATGACGGCGAGGGGATGGGCCCGGATGATGCGCGGCTCTCGCTCGAGCGCCACGCGACGAGCAAGATTCAGCGCGCCGACGATCTCGCCGCCATTCACACGCTCGGGTTCCGCGGCGAGGCGCTGCCGAGCATCGCGTCGGTGTCGCATTTCGTGATGAAGACGCGGCTGCGCGGCGACATCGCCGGCACCGAGATACGCGTCAACGGCGGCGCTGTCGCGGCCGTCCAGGAAATCGGCACGCCCGAAGGCACGTCGATCGAAGTCGGCGATCTCTTCTACAACCTGCCGGCGCGGCGCAAGTTTCTCAAGACCGACACCGGCGAAGCGACGCAGGTCTCGCGCGTGGTCACGCAGTTCGCGCTCGGCTATCCCGAGGTCGGGCTTCGCCCTGACGAGCGGGCCGCGGACGATGTTCAACTGGCCGGCGGTGGCGAAGTTCGAAGACCGGCTGTATCAGGTGTTCGGCGAACGGCCCGACCTCGTGCCGGTGGGGAAGGCGCTGACCGGCTTCAGCATCAAGGGCTTCGTGGCGGCGCTCGCCGAGCAGGGGCCGACGCGAGGCGCGCAGAACGTCTTCGTCAACCGCCGCATCGTGAAGGACAAGACGATCGCGCACGCGATCATCGAGGCGTACAGCAACGCGTCGATCAAGGAACGCAGCCCCGAGGTGCATCTCTTTCTCGAGATTCCCGCCGATCGCATCGACGTGAACGTGCATCCGACGAAGGCGGAAGTGCGGTTCCGCGATCAGTCCTTCATTCACGAGGCGGTCAAGCACGCGGTCGCCGACGCCATCGGCAAAGGCGCCGTGCCGGAGCTGCAGCTGCTGCCGAGCAGCTACCGCGATTCGGAGCCGGTCGCGCAGTCGATTCCGAATGTGCTTGAGCGGAGGGATCTATCCGAGCCGATGGGCGGACCGGCGTGCGTTGGGGGCGCTAGGTGCGTCGGGTGCGTTCAGGTGCGCTGGGTGCGGGGAACCTTGAACCAGGAACCGGAACTGGAACCGGAACCTGGAACCCGGAACCGCGGAATCGCTGAAACCCATGATGCCGCTGGGCCAGTTCCGCGATACCTTCATCATCGCGGTCGACGCCGACGGCATCGCGATCATCGATCAGCACGTCGCGCACGAGCGCGTGCTGTTCGAGCGCGTGATGGAGAAGCTGAGCTCGGGGCGCATGGAGAGCCAGCGGCTGCTCGAGCCGATGCTGGTCGAACTGTCGCCGGAAGGGCGGCAGGCGCTGCTGAGCCACGCCGACGATCTCGACCGCCTGGGTTTCGGCGTCGACGATTTCGGCGGCGAGACGCTGCGCGTCACGGGGGTGCCCGCTCTTCTGAGCGGCGAGGACGCCGTGACGGCCATACGCGCGCTGGCAGAGGATTTAGAGGGGCTCGATCGCGGCAGGGAGGTCGGCGACGCCCTGCGCCGTATCGCCGCGACCACGGCCTGCCACGCGGCCGTGAAGGCGAATTACCCGCTCACGCACGAGAAGATGATGCACATCCTCGAAGAGCTTCGGCGCACCGCGTATTCGACGGTGTGCCCGCATGGCCGGCCGGTGATGCTGCGCCTGACCCGGCGCGAAATCGAGAAGAACTTTCAACGCATATGAGTCCAGGCGTCGGTGCTGCGCTCTGGTGGGTCGGCCGTTTTCTGCAGGCCTTCGCGATGTGGATTCTGCTGGTCGACATTTTCATGGCCGGCCCGATGGGCCCCGCCCCGAACCCGTTCTACGTCGGCGTCGCGATGTTCATCGTCGGCTGGCTGATGGTGCGGCAGACGTCGGCCAAATAGGGCATGAGCTCGGGCCATCGGTCCGCATGTGGATAACCATCGCGTTCATCAGCACGGCCGCCGTCTTCGTCGGCTTGACGCTGGCCACGCTCCACCACCAGCGGTGGGCGCGGCGGCTGCCTGCGCTCGAGGCGCTTCCCGCACCGGCAGACGATTGCCGGCCAGCGCGGTGCGCTGCTCGGTGATCGTGGCGGCGCGCGACGAGGACGCGCGCCTCGAAGCGACGGTTCGTCATCTGCTCGCGCAGCGGCACGTCGCACTCGAGGTGATCGTCGTCGACGATCGATCCACCGACGCGACCGGCGACATCCTGCGGCGGCTCGCGTCCGAGGATACGCGCGTGCGTGCGACACGCGTCGAGCACCTGCCGGACGGCTGGCTGGGCAAGTCCCACGCATGCCATGTGGGCGCCAGTGTCGCCACGGGCGACTGGCTGCTGTTCACCGATGCCGACTGCTGGCTGAAGCCGGACGTGATTGCGCGTGCGTTGCGCGTCGCCGCTCGAGATGCCGCCGATCACATCACGCTGACGCCCGGCGTCGCCGCCGAAACGCTCGGCGCCCAGGCGTGGCATCTGGCGTTTCTGGGAAGCCTGTCGAACTGGATCTCGGGCGTGAACCGCGACCGTCCCCGCGCACACCTGGGCATCGGCGCGTTCAACCTGGTCCGCACATCCGCCTACCGCGCGTGCGGTGGCTACGAAGCCCTGCGTTTGACCGTTGTGGACGACATCAAGCTCGGCCTGCTTCTGCGCCGCGCCGGAAGCCGAACGCGCGCGTTCCTCGGAGGAGCGGACGTGGAGTGCCACTGGGGAACCACCGTGCCGAGCATGATCAAGATCATGGAGAAGAACTACTTCGCCGCGGTGGATTTCAGGCTGGCCCCGGTGGTGGCGGGCGCGACTGCTGGTCACGTTGATATTCGGCACGTCGATCATCGGCCTCTGGACGAGCACCGCCGCAGGACTCGCCGCGGGGCTCGCACCGTGGACATTGGCTTTCCCAGCCGCGGTTTTCGCGCGGCGATTGGGATGGTCTCCTGCCAGTGCGGCCATCACACCGCTGTTGTACCCGCTCCTGTTCTTCGCGCTCGTGAACTCGGCTGTCGTCACCCTTCGGCAGGGCGGCGTCCGGTGGCGCGATACGTTCTATTCGCTCGACACCTTACGCCGGGGCAACGTCCGGTAACAAATTGAACGAGGGATCGTGCCGGGGAGGCCTCCAGTCGGCCACCCCGGCAGCGTTGCTCAGTCGATCTGTCCGCGAATTTCGCCTGGAGGAAACTGCGACGTGTGAACGTTGACGTAGGCGCCACCGTTTCGCATTCTGTCGATGAGAGCGCTCAGGGGTTGTCCGCTCAGTGCACCCACCAGGGATGAGGCCGTGATCTCACCCTCTCCGAGAGTGCCCTGCGTGCGCCCCGGGATAAGTTGCGCGGGCGGCGCGGCGGGATAGAGCCACGCGACGATGCCTCCGTTTGAACCGGCCGGCGCAAGATGGATATGAGCCTGCAACACGTTTTCGATGTTGGCCACGTTGAGCTTGTAGCTGATCGCCGAGCCGTCTTCGTTGACGTGAAATATCGCCTGGCCCTGCGCGGCCGTGTCCCTGGCCGGCACCTCCTCATCGCCACGCAGATGGGTGCCGAGATTGTGGGAAGAGGCTGCATGCTGAGCCGATGCAGATCCCACAGCCTGCGGACTGCCCACACGGGGCTCCGACTGGAGAAGAACGGGCACGGTGATCGATGGCTGGCTGCGCGGGTGACATTATCGACTGCTGTGCAGGCCGCCGAAGAAAACACTCGCGAACACTGCTGCCATCAACGGGATGCGCATGACTGACACCTCCTGGAAAGTGTTGGTGGCGCAAAGCCGATGCCGCGCCCAACCTGCAGAGAACTGACTGGAAATGTGTGAGACGGCCGCCAAAGCAATTACTTCGCGCGTAATCGATTACGCGGCAGGAAAGAAACTAGCGAAGGACCTTGCCTGCGGTCACGAAGCGCTTGTAATCGGAGAAGGTCTGGCTTCGCCGTGTTGACTGGAGGCCTCCCCGGACCACGGTGAAGGAGTTGATGGATTCTGGCAGAAGCAGCACGTCCTCGGGGTCTTTGAAGACGACTGTCTTATAGCGAATCGTCAAATCGTCGCGCACGATGAGGACCCAGTTGTCGAGGCGGTGCCGGCGTTGTATCAACGCGGGTACCTTCACGTCGACCGGACCTCCGAACCCCCGCTCCACGCGTAGCACGTCGTAGTTGCCGGCATCGACCCAGATGCGTCCCCGCAATGCGATGTGTCCTGTCCAGTCGAAGCAGTCGTCGTGGCCGCTCGGGGCTTCGATCAGCTCGGGTTTGCTCCTGCGATTCACGGACACGAAGTCGATCAGCAGGGCAGGCCGGTTCCTCTCTTTCGTCAATCCCGCCATCCTGAATTGGTACTCGGAACGGTGAGCCGGCAGCAGAAACGCAAGTGGCTCGGAGGACACGGGGATTCGGGTCGGTGCATCCCGCACGGTCCTTCTTGTCCCTTTCACGCGGGACCCGGCCATTGACTTTCCGAATTGTGCGCACGACTGTCGCTTCGCCAGGGATCTCGCCGCTCTCGGCTTCGATGCGCAACTCCGATTCGACGGTCCGTGCGAACCCCACCGGCGAATAGTTGAGGTCGACGGCCTGCACCGTGGACGTCTCGATGCAGATGACGTTCTTCGCGCGGTTGTAGAACTCGGTGATGCGCTCACCGACGCGTACCAGCAGTTCCTCGACGTTCGGCGGCGCCTGCGCACCTGCCGCCATCGTCGCGGCAAGCGCGAGCGCCAGAGCGCTGGCGAGCAATGCGACATTCAAGGCTTTGTCCGGGCCATCACATCGGCGATCTGTACCACGAATCGCTGATGATTTCTTTGAACTGACCTCCGCCTTCCGCCGTGTGCACCGACAGTGCGCTGCCTTCTGCGCCGGCCCAGTCGACTGCCAGCACATACGTCGTGCCGCGCTTCAGCAAGAAGATCACCTTGAAGCCATCCGCGTGAATTTCTCCACCGTCGTCGGCCCGCCAGAGATCGTCGCCGGGTCCCTTGAAGTCGGCTTGATAGTCGATATACATCCGACGCTCGCCATCGATGACGACGAGGCTGGCCAATGCGAGCGTGAGGCGCCGGGAGAACTCGATGATGGCCGCCTGAACTCCCGCACCAGATTCGGCAATCGGCCAGCATCCGACGACAGGGCGGTTTTTGTCCGCCTGGAACTGCGGATACATCGCTTTCGAGCAGCGCGCGTCCCGTGGCGGTCGCTTGAGCGGAACCACCGTCGCGCCGGTGAGGAACGATTCTTCCGCCAGCACGCACGTCGCTTCAGGGTTCAGCTTGCCGCCGATGATTCGAAAGACCGCGCCTGCCGTTTGCGCGAAGTTATGGGGAGACTGTCTATTTGTCGTGTTTCGTCCTTCGGGTTGTCTGCGCTCGAACTGAACGGAGAGCTGCTGGCCACCGGTACACAGCGCGATGCGCAACGCGTCCGGTTTGGCAATCTCAGCAGTCACGAGAAGCTGCGTGCCCTGCTCATTCGGAAACGCAAACGCGAGGGCAAGCAGGAGAAGACCGGCGGCGTCCATTTACGGCTTCAGCACCCGAATGCGATGCGCTTCGCTGTCGGTCACGTACAGCGTGCCGTCGGTCGCCGCGAAGAGGCCATGCGGTCGAGACAACTTGCACTGCAGTGGATCCGTCTCGGGCCCGTCGCCGCGCACGCCGGCGCCGAGCACGGTGGTGATGATGCCGCTCTCGAGGTTGACGCGGCGGATGGTGTGGCTCTCGGTGTCGGCGACGTAAAGATTCCGTCCGGCCAGTGCGAGACCTTTGGGGCCTGCGAGCTTCGCGGCGCGAGCCGGACCGCCATCGCCCGCCCAGCCCTGCTCGCCGGTGCCTGCGAGGTGATGCAGCGTGCGGGTCTTTGGAGCAATGCGATAGAGCGCGTTCCCCTCGCGCAGCGCGAGATAGATCGTTCCGTCGCGATCGATCACCATCGTGCGTGGACCGTTCAGCGGTGTGCCCTTCAGCGGAGCACCGTCGGGCGTCGGCAGGCGCTCGCCCGTGCCGCCGATCGTTTCGATGACGCCGGTGCGCAGGTCCACGCCGCGAATTCGATGGTTGCCGATGTCGCAAATCAGCAGCCGGTCGTCCAGCCCGACGGCGATGCTGTGGGGTTGACGCAGTTGCGCCTGCGACGCGGGGCCGAAGTCGCCGGAGAAACCAGCGACCCCTGTCCCGGCGAGCGTCGAGATGATGCCCGTCGCGCCATCGACCTTTCGCACGACGTGATTGTCGCGCTCCGCAATGTACATATGCCCGCGGGTATCGAACGCGATCTCGTGCGGCATGTTCAGCGAGCCCGCCGTGGCAGGGCCGCCGTCGCCGCGGTAGGCGCGCTGGCCGTCGCCGGCAATCGTGCGGGTTGTGCGTGATGCGAAGTCGAAGCGCCGGATGCGCTGATTATCGAGATCGCAAAAATACAAGCTGCCGTCGCGCGCGATCATGACGCCGTAGGGATTATTGACCTGGGAATCGGAGAACCCTGGTGAGCCGTTGCCGATAAGCGTGGACACCGATGCCGCAAACGCGGGCCGTGGCACCAGCGCGAGGAGCGCTGCCTTCAGCAGATCTCTGCGATGCATGGGCGGAGTTTAACGCACCGGCGGACGTTCCCGGTAGAAGTACCCGAGCATGCCGCGCTTCATTTCTGTCGCCTGCTCGCGCGCGATGAAAGCAGGCTGCAGCGCTTCGTCGAGCCGCCAGAACCGTTCGCGCGTGTCGTGGGTGTCTTCAGGAAGAGGGCTGTCAGTGGCGACCACCAGCAGACCTCCATGCTGTAACGGTTCGACGCGCATGCCGTTCAGCCTGGTTTTCAGTAACGCCTGGCCCCCCGCCATATCGACATGCGCGGCAGACAGAAAATTGGCCCAGAACGCGCCCTTGATGCCGTAGTCTCGGACGTAGAGCCCCTCGAGGTTTCCTTCGATGTCGCTGCCGACGTACGCGATTGGCACGGCATGCACGCGCTCAACCGGCGGCTTGATGAATTCCCACGGAAGGGGAGCCCCTGGCGGTCTGGGAGTGCGCCCATCGAACATCGGCCGTGCGAGCGAGATGGCCAGATTCCCGTAGCCGTACGCCGGCCCGCCCGGCGTTTCGTTCCACGCTCGCTTTGTGAGATCCAGCAGGGCTTCGACTTTCTTTGGCGACGCGGCGAGGTGCCGCAGGTACGAGACGCTACACATCACCTTCCACGTGCCCGCACCCAGAGACTCGTCGCGGCCGATCGGGTTGACGTGCGCGGTGAACCAGATCTTCTGATTCGGAAAATCGGGGTCTCCGCTTCGATGCTGACGACCGCGTATTCGTTGCTGAGAATCTTTCTCTGGGCGGCCTTCCACCGGTTGCCCGTGAACGCGCCCATGTTGAGCTTGGCGCCGATACCCGGCCGCTTGGTATGGAGAGCGGTCACCCGCGTGCCCGGAAACAGCAACGTCGAGAGAAATAACTCGGCCAAATCGGCGATGAGCCGCCCCTCCACTTCGGTGTCTCCCCGCACAAACAAGGGCAGCGTGAAATGCGTCGCGGACTGGTTGTAGAAGGTTTGCGCGGGTTCCACGTCGGAGTGGTTGAGCCTTAGCGCTGCTGAAGGTTGAGCGAGAAGTACTTCACGTTCGGAAGCGGGTTGACGTAATACGACGTGGCGGGCGTGAAGCCCATCGACACATACAGCTTCTGGGCCGCTTCCATCGTGCCCAGCGTGTCGAGTACCAGCGTTCGATAGCCGAGCTCGCGGCCCCGGCGCGCGATTTCTTCGGCCATCCGGCGCCCCAGATGCCGGCCGCGGAATTCCGGGCGCACGTACAGCCGCTTCATTTCGCAGATGTCATCGCGAAGCTTCCGCAAGCCCACGCACCCGGCCGTCTCGCCTCCGGCCCTCGCGAGCAGCAGCGCACCTGCCGGCGGCGCATACATCACCGACAACCGGTCGAGCTCGGCTGAAAAATCCTGGAAGCACAGATCGACATTGATGGAGTGCGCGTACTCCTCGAACAGCGATCGCCCCAGCGCGAACTCGGCACTGGTGGCCGCTTCGACGATCTTTACGTCTTCTTGCGAAGTTGTCTCCACTCCTGAATCCGTTTGCGAATAGTTTCCTCGAATCCGCGGCCTGTCGGCTGGTAATAGGTCTTGCCCGACAGCGAGGGCGGCAGGCAGTCCATATCGGCCACCCCTTCGGCCTCGTTGTGCGCGTATTTATAACCTTTTCCGTAGTCGAGATCCTTCATTAATTTCGTCGGCGCGTTACGAATGTGCAGCGGCACGGGCTCGGCTATCTGCTGGAGCGCATCCTCGGCGGCCGCGCCGTACGCGGCGTACACTGCGTTGCTTTTCGGCGCGGTGGCCAGATAAATGGCCGCCTGTGCGAGCGCTGTGTTCCCCTCGGGCATGCCAATGAAGTGCACGGCGTCTTTCGCCGCCACCGCCACGACGAGCGCCTGCGGATCGGCGTTGCCGATATCCTCGGACGCGAATCGGATGAGACGTCGGGCGACGTACAGCGGGTCTTCGCCCGCCTCGAGCATGCGCGCCAGCCAGTAGACCGACGCGTCGGGGTCGCTGTTGCGCATCGACTTATGCAGCGCCGACATGATGTTGTAGTGTTCCTCGCCGCTCTTGTCGAAGAGCAGCGCCCGGCGCTGAACCGATTGCTGCACTGTCTCGAGGCTGAGGCGGCGCGTCGATCCGTCCGCTTCGCGGGGCGCCGTCGGCCGTTGTCAGCTCGAGGAGGTTCAGGGCAACTCTCGCGTCTCCGTTCGAGAAGCGTGCGATGGCCTGCAGCACGCCGTCCTCGACCGTGATTGGCTCCTCGCCCAGGCCGCGCTCCTTGTCGTGCAGCGCGCGATCGAGGATGGTGACGATCTCATCTTCCTTGAGCCCGCGCAGCGTATACACCTTCGAGCGCGACAGGAGCGCCGCATTCACTTCGAACGACGGATTCTCCGTCGTCGCGCCGATCAGGACGATGTCGCCGGCTTCGACGCGAGGAAGGAAGGCGTCCTGCTGAGACTTGTTGAATCGGTGGATCTCGTCGACGAAGACGATGGTCCGGCGATTCATCTGGCGGCGCGACTGCTCGGCGACCGCCATGACCTCCTTGATTTCCTTGATGCCCGCGAGCACAGCGCTGAAGGCGACGAACCGCGCTCGCGTCGCTTTTGCGATTAATCTCGCAAGCGTCGTCTTGCCGGTCCCTGGAGGTCCCCAGAGAATGATCGAACGAAGGCGGTCGTGCTCGATCGCCTCGCGCAGCGGCCGGCCTGGCGCGAGGATGTCCTGCTGGCCGACGAATTCGTCGAAGCTCGCGGGCCGCATGCGCTCGGCAAGGGGAGTGCCTGCAGCGTTCGCTGCGGGCGTGTCGGTCGAGGGATCTTCGAATAGGGACATAAGATGCTCGACTAAAGTCGAGCCCTACCGTTGGGAACATCGTTGCGTTGACGAAAGGCTTCGTAGAGCACCAGCGCGGCGGCGACGCCGACGTTGAGAGATTCGACGGGCTGCTGCATTGGAATCGTGATGCGGCGATCGACAAGGCGCAACACCTCATCTGGCAAGCCGGCGCCTTCGCTGCCGAGAATGAGCGCCGATGGGTGTTTGAAGTCCACCTCGAACAGCGGCCGCCCCGCGCGCGGCACGAGCGCGCTCGTCTCGATGCCCGCCGCTCGAAGCGCGCGCAGCACGTCGGCAATCTCGCCGCGCGCGATGGGCAATCGGAGCGCGCTCCCCATCGATCCGCGCAGCGCCTTCCAGCCAAGCGGGTCTGCCGTCGACGCCGTCGCGACGAACGCCGTCGCTCCTGCCGCCTCGGCCGTGCGCATGATGCCGCCGATGTTTCCAGGATCCTGAACGTCATGCGCGACGACGACCAGCGCGTTGCTGGACGACAGCGCGTCGGTCAACGACGGCAACGTACGCCGCGCGATGCCGATGACGCCGGCCGGCGTTCGCACCGGGCTCATCGACTCGAGCGTCTTCCGCGAGACGATGAAGACATCCGCGCCGTCTGCCAGGAGCTGTTCTGCGAGCTTCTTCGTCTCGGGATCGTTGAGAGTGTCCTCGTCGAAGGCCGCGCTTTCGATCGACAATCGCGATTTGTGCGCCTCGAACAGGAGGTGTGGACCGTCGAGCAGCAGCTCGCGTTCGAGTCCGTTTGTAGGGGAGTTGCGAGCAAGCTCGCGATAGCGTTTGACGCTGGAGTGCGACGCTCCAGTCATCTGGAGAGCATAGCAGATGTGTTAGGATCTTCTATCGAATGAAGGCGAAAATACTGAAGAAATTCGAGGAAGAAGTGGCACAGCTCGAGCACGAGCTGCACCACGAGCTGCCGAAGGAAATTCAGCGCGCGCGCGAACTGGGCGACCTGCGCGAGAACGCGGAATATCAGTCGGCCAAAGATCGCCAGGGTATCGTCAACGCGCGCATCGCGATGCTCAAGAAGCGGATCGGCGAAATCTCGATCATGAACATGGACAAGATTCCGCACGATCGCGCCGCGTTCGGATCGACCGTCCACCTGAAAGAAGACAACGGCGATGCCCTTGTCTATCAGCTCGTCATGCCTGAAGAGGCCGACGCGGCGAAGGGGTTCATCTCGACGAGCTCGCCCATCGGGCGTGCCATCGTCGGCAGGAACGAAGGCGACGAGATCCGGGTGACGACACCCAACGGCATCCGCAATTTCGAGATCATCAAGCTCATCACCATCCACGACGAGGCGTGAGCTATTCCCCACAACTGAGGACCGCCGTTCTCTTGAGCGGCAGCGGCACGGGCGGGGCATACCACGCAGGTGTGCTGCGCGCGCTGCACGAGGCCGGCGTAAAGATCGACGTCATGAGCGGCCGCGGCATCGGAGTGGTGAGCGCGCTGTTCGCGGCGATCGATGCGGGCGCGAAGACCTGGGAAGACGGCGGTGTCTGGCGCCGGCGCCCGACCCCTCGCCTCTACCAATGGCGGCGATCGTTGTACTGGGCGGGTCTCTTTGCGTTGGCGGCCGTCGCTGTACTCGCCGTTCCGCTGATGGTCCTCGCCACGGCACTCGTCGCCTATCCACTCAGCTTTCTCGTGCAGATGGTGAACGTCGACGCCGGCTTCAGGTTGTCGGGCGCGTACGCCGACATGGTGCGCTACGCATTTGCGCCGGATGGGCTGCCGACAGTGATTCCGAGACTGGTGACGCTGTGCCTGGCGATTGCGTTTCTCGTGCTGGCGGTCGCAGCGGCCCGCCTGAAGCCGGACACGGCCGGATGGAGTGACGGCGAACCCGGGCGGCGCGGGCATCGCGATCGTGGCCGATGGTGGGCGCGCATTGTCGGCGCGCCGTGGAGCACGGCGCCAGGGCTCCGTCATTTTCGCGCAGCGCTGTGGCATCTCTTCCAGGGCCCCGTCACCGCGAAAGAGCCGCCGCCGGCCGATCTGAGCCGCCGCTACACGGAACTGTTGTTCGAAAACCTCGGGCAGCCCGGATTTCGAGAGCTCATCATCGCAACGCTCGACGTGGAAACACGGGGCGACCTCGTCTTTGCCGCGATCGCCGAGGCGCGGCGGCAGGCATTTTTCCAGCGCGGCCGCGGCGATCTGATCGATCTGAGCGGCGTCGGGCGCAGCCAGGTGTTCGACGCGCTTGCGGCGGCGATGTGCGTGCCGTTGCTGACCGAGCCGCACCTGATTGTCTTTTCACCCGAGAGCTACTGGAAAGGGGAGTCCCATCGCACCTGCGATCGCATCGCCGCTGTGGCGCGATTGCTCGAAGAGCTGGCGGCGGCGGGTGTCGAGCAGGTGATTGTCGTGTGCCCCGACGCGGAGCGCTCGGCCCCGCATCGCCTGACGAGGACAACCGGGTCGCTGCGATCGCGCGTGTCCGAGCATCTTGCGGCTGCCGAGACCACCGTCGTTCGCGACGCCGTCGCGCTTCACAAGAAGCGATTCAAGGGATTGTTCGTCATTCAGCCGCTTCACAACCCGATCGGCCCGCTCGACTTCGAGGGTACGTATGACGAGCGCTCGGACAGGAATCAGAGCCTCACAGAGCTAATCGACAGGGGCTATGAGGATGCGTACCGACAATTTGTCGAACCAGTTGTCGGTGGGTCTGAGTAGCTTGAGATCTAGAGATCTATAGATCTATAGATCTCTAGCTACGTGTGGCTGACGACAGGCTCTTTCTTCTTCTTCTCGTCCGGCGTCTCGTGCAGGAACTCCTGCAGCAGGTTCGACATCCTCTCGCCGACGCGATCGTCGATCGGGCCGAAGCGCGACTGGAACGCCTCGAGCGGCACGACCGCCTTCGCCATCGCGCGATGGCCGCCCGCCGATCCGATGTCGACGAAGTACTTCCTCACGAAGTCTCCGGCGTTCTTCGTGTAGCCGAGGTTCCGCACCGACATGACGAACGAGCCATGGACGATGCCCGAGACGAGCGTCCAGCGGACGTTCTCGAGCTGCAGATAGAAATCGGCGACATACGGAATCGCATCGTCGCGCGGCACCTCGCCGAGGAACACCGAAAAAATCTGATCGACCATCAGGCCGCGCTGCGTGGCCTTCGTAATCAGCTGCAGACGCTCGCCCGTGATTTCGGCGCCCTCCATCTTTCGAATGAGATTGGCGTCGGCCAGCGGATACAGGTACGAGAACGCATCGATGTCGCAGCGATTGGCCTGCCGGTTGAAGAACAACGTGTCCGACTTGATGGCGTAGAGCATGGCCGTGGCGGTTCGCTCTGAAATGCCCGCGTCGATCGCGCGCAAATGCTCGGTGAGAATCGTGCAGGTCGATCCGTAGTCCTCGCGGATATCCTTGAACACCGCGTTGTAGCCATGCTGCTCGGGATGATGGTCGATGACGAGATCGACGCGGTCGAGGCCGGGAAAGTAATGCGGCTGTACGTCGACCATGCAGACGCGATCGAACTCCTCGATGGCGTCCTGCGTGATCGTTTCGACATGAATGTCGAGCAGGTTGGCCATGCGCACGTTTTCGGGGCGCGTCACGCCTTCGAGGGCCGCAATCACGGCTGTCGTCCTGGTGCGGTGCAGCACCGTTCGCAGCGCGAGCCCGCTGGCCATCGCATCGGGGTCGGGCTCGTTATGAAGCAGGATGAGGATGCGATCGGCATCAGCCAGATAGCGCTGATACTGCTGCACGCGGGCGCGCGTGAGCGCGCGGCTGAATTCGGTGAGAAGCGGCGCTTCGAAGAGTTCGGAAAGGGACAGGTAGGAGACGTCGGGGAAGTGGTTGCGGATGGTCTCGGCGCGCTTTTCGCGGTCCGCCTTGCCAACCCCGAGGACGTAGATGAGCGACCCTCCGGCGTCGCGGACCGCTTCGATGATCTTCGGCAGAAATTTGCGGCCGCTGTCCTCGATGATGACGCAGGTCTGCGGCGAGATATCGGCCTTCAGGTAGGTGTCGGTCCGCTTCGGGTCGCCGACGACGACCGGCAAATCGGCGGCCTGGAGCTTGCGCGCGAGCGCGCGGCTCTCGACCAGGAACTCGACCTCGACGCTCGGGGCCAGGATCTGGTCGAGCATCCTGATGACCAGTTCATCTTGGCAGACCGCTAGACACCGCATAGAAGGCTCGTCACACTACCGCTGTAAACTACCAATTATACGCCCCTTATGACCCGCCCTGCCCGAATCGCCTTTGCCGCCGCCGTCCTGGTAGGGCTCTATGCTTTATCGGCACGGGCGCAGTTCTCATATAAAACGGGCATCGATGTGGCCGGCTTTACGGTGACGGTCGTCAACCGCGCCGGCGAGAACGTCGAGGGCCTGAAGGCGGACGACTTCGAGGTGTGGGAAGACGGTGTTCCGCAGTCGGTCACCTACTTCACGACCGGTGCGGCCGAGAGCGCGGTGCCCCTCCACATCGGCCTCCTGTTCGATACCAGCGAGAGCATGGACAGGGATTTGGCGTTCTCGCGGAACGCGGCGATCAAGTTCCTCAAGACGTTCTCGAAGGCCGTCGATTTCACGCTTGTCGAGTTCTCCGACGACGTGCGCGCCGCACGCTTTGCGCAGGCAGAGTTTCCGCGCCTCGTCGAGCGCATTCGCAGCGGCAAGGCGAAAGGGCGCACGTCGCTTTACGACGCCGTCACGGTCTATCTCAGCAGCGCGTTCGATCAGACCGGCAGGAAAGTGCTCGTGATTTTCACCGACGGCGACGACACGTCGAGCTCGCGGCGGTGGGACGAAACGCTGCGCCTGCTCCGCGCGTCGGACGTCACGATCTACCCCATGGGTTTTCTGTCGAATCGCGGCTCCGGGCGCTTGCTGCTGCAGTCGAAGCTCATGGAAATCGCGCGGCTCACCGGCGGGCGCGCGGTGTTTCCCAGCTCGATGAAAGACCTCGACCCGATGTACGCGGCCATCGCCGCGGAGATCCAGGGGCAATACGTCCTCGGCTATGTGCCCACGAACGTCGCGCGCGACGGCAAGTGGCGCAAGGTGGAGATCAAGTTGAAACGGGCGGCGTCGGAGCGGCTGCAACTGCGGACGCGGGAAGGGTATTTCGCTCCGGTGAAGTAGGTCCCTCTGGGTTCCGGGTTCCAAGTTCCACGTTCCGGGTTCGGGTTCCACGTTCGCAGTACGTAGTGTCCGGCTTTAGCCCGTGTGGACCAGCATTCTTTGCGTCGCCGCTGTATGGATGGTCCGAAGCATCACGAGCCGTGAAGCGATCTCGAGAATTGGTTTGTTCACCGGACTGGCACTATTAACGCGGCCCGCACAGCTTGTTATGGGCAGCTTGCTGTACTGGATAAGCGATCGAGGCATTACCAGCGTGAGTTTTCTGGGAGGCCCTCCGATTTGGATCGCGCCGACGGTGTCGAGCATAGTTGCGATAGGCACGTGGGTCTTCATTCGAGCCATTCGGCGCGTCAT
The DNA here is from genome assembly GCA_963730445.1 of Vicinamibacterales bacterium. GTDB lineage: Bacteria > Acidobacteriota > Vicinamibacteria > Vicinamibacterales > JAMQPK01 > JAMQPK01. The sequence goes on from CAVSRX010000002.1 coordinate 36,742, forward strand.
TTCGACCCCTCAGTCCCCTCCGGACTCCCGCAACTCCTTCATGATGAGCTCCATCTCCTCTGCTTTGAGCTCGCTGTGCTTCACGAAGCCCGCGGGCCGTTTCTTCGAGGCCGGCTTGAGGATCCACGCGTCTTCCAGCAGCTGCATGTAGGTTGGCTGGTCCATGTCGCTGTGCGAGGTGCATGACGTGACCTTGAACGTCACGCGCATGCCACGCGTCGTGACCGACTGACAGTGGACGACCTCCTCGTCCAGCGTTTGTCCGCGGACGATGGTCGCGAAGCGGCAGTTGGAGCAAAGGCTCTTTTGGTCGTTCCGGGCGGTTCCGCCGTAAATTTTTCTCAGCATGCCGTTTTGGGCTGCAGCTTGATTGCCATTGAGGCCACGCTGCTTTTTCCGTGTATTTCCGCGCAATTCTGCACCTCGGCGAAATCTCGGTGCAGTTTCTGCCATTCCAATAAGCCGCGACATGGCAAAATCTGCGCAGTGCCGACTTCAACCGTGACCGCCCAGCGCTTCCGGCGCATTGCACTGGCCCTCGACGGCGCTTGGGAAGGGGCGCACATGGGGCATCCGGATTTCCGCGTGGACAAGCGCATCTTTGCGTCGCTGCACGGGGACAATCAGTTTGGAATGGTGAAGTTGACGCCCGACCAGCAGGCGACATTCATCGAGGACCATCCCAAGGCGTTCAGTCCCGAGGCGGGCGCATGGGGCCGCAGCGGATGCACCCGCGTGGTCTTGACAGCGATAGACGAGGACACGCTCGGTGAGGCCCTGACGCTGGCGTGGCGGAATACGAGAAAGACCACTCGAAAGAAGTGCCGGTAGAAGGTCAGAAGCGAGACCTAGAACCGGTGGAATGTTGACTTGGCGGTTCTCGGTTCTGGGTTCTGGGGTTCTGGGTGCTGGTTCTTGGTTTTGGGTTCTGGGTTCGCCGCGTCCGCGCCTTTCGCGCGCGGCCGCGGACGGTGGGTGAACTTTGACGGACAGCTCCTCAAATACTTCTGCAACGCGTTGGCGGCGCCGATCGCCCGGTTCGCCAAGCTCGACATCTCGCGAAATTCCTCATCATCGACGAAGCGCTCGTCTTTCGCGTGCATCAACTGATTTCTGACTTCGCCGAGTGATGCCTTGGCGTCGTTCAGAAACCGATGAAATTCGCGCGGGTTGAAGCGGTAGTAACCCTCGGCGACCAAGTCGGGACCCGAGCGCGCGGCGCGGCGGATGTCGTCGCAGAATCTGCGATCCTGAGACGCAGGTGACGTCGCCGTAAACGCAAACACACGCCGCTTCAGCTCCCACCCAAGCTTCCAAACATCGAAGTCTTCAGGTCTTTTGATTCCAGCCATGCAGGCCACAGTGCACACGGCCTGCCAACGAACCTGGAACCCAGAACCAGAACCCCAGAACCAAGCACCCAGAACCGAGAACCGAGAACCGAGAACCTCCGAAGTTGTAGTACGCATTGACAGTTCAGCCAGGGCCAAAAATTCACGGCCGTGCCGTGACACAGACATATGCCGTCCCTGTACGACAAATTCAAACTCGTCTCCGACTTCGAGCTGAAGGGGGACCAGGCGCACGCGATTCCCGAGCTGGTCCAGGGGCTCAATCGCGGCGACTTGAGCCAGGTGCTGCTGGGTGTGACCGGCTCAGGCAAGACCTTCACGATGGCGAAGGTCATCGAAGAGGTGAACCGGCCGACCCTCGTCATGGTTCACAACAAGACCCTGGCCGCACAGCTGTATCAGGAATTCCGTCGCTTCTTCCCGGAGAACGCCGTCGAGTACTTCGTCAGCTACTACGACTATTACCAACCTGAGGCCTACGTTCCCTCGACCGATTCGTACATCGAGAAGGAAGCGATCATCAACGACGAGATCGACCGCATGCGCCTGTCGGCGACCCGGTCGCTCTTCGAGCGCCGCGACGTCATCATCGTCTCGAGCGTGTCGTGCATCTACGGCCTCGGATCGCCCGAGGCGTACTACGGCATGCTGTTGCCGCTGCAGCTCGGCCAGCGCATTCCGCGCGATCAGATTCTCCGCAAGCTCGTGGAAATCCAGTACGAGCGCAACGAGGCCGACTTCTCGCGCGGAACCTTCCGCGTACGCGGCGACGTCATCGAGGTGTACCTGTCATACGAAGAGCAGGCGCTGCGCATCGAGCTCTTCGGCGACGACGTCGACGCGCTCACGTCGTTCGATCCGTTGACGGGCAAAAGCGGGCGCAAGCACGACAAGGTTGCCGTGTACCCGAAGACCCATTTCGTGGCGCCGCGCGAACAGACGCGATCGGCGGTCGACTCCATCAAGGCCGAGCTCGTCCAGCGGCGCACCGACCTGGAGTCGGTGGGCAAGGTGCTCGAGGCGCAGCGGCTGCACCAGCGGACGATGTTCGATCTCGAAATGATGAAAGAGATCGGCTACTGCCACGGCATCGAGAACTACTCGCGCCACCTCAGCGGACGCGCGCCTGGTGAGCCGCCGCCCACACTCCTCGATTACTTGCCCGACGATTCGCTGCTGGTCGTCGACGAGAGCCATCAGACGGTGCCGCAGATTCGCGGCATGTATGCCGGCGACCGATCGCGCAAGACGACGCTTGTGGAATTCGGGTTCCGACTTCCGTCGGCTCTCGATAATCGTCCGCTGACGTTCGCCGAGTGGGAAGCGCGCGCGACGCAGACGATTTATGTGTCGGCGACGCCCGGCCCATACGAGCTGGCGAAATCGGGCGGCGTCGTCGTCGAACAAATCATTCGCCCGACAGGCCTGATGGATCCGCCGATTGAAGTGAGGCCGGTGAAAGGGCAGATCGACGACCTTCTGGGTGAGATTCGCACGCGCGCGGCAGAGGGCACACGCACGCTCGTGACGACCCTGACGAAGCGGATGGCCGAGGACTTGACGACGTACTACCAGGAACTTGGCGTGCGGGTGCGCTATCTGCACTCAGAGGTCGAGACGCTCGAGCGCATTCAGATTCTGCGCGACCTGCGTCTCGGCGAGTTCGACGTGCTGGTCGGCATCAACCTGCTGCGCGAGGGGCTGGACCTGCCGGAAGTGTCGCTCGTCGCAATTCTCGATGCGGACAAAGAAGGGTTTCTGCGGTCGGCAGGGTCGCTGATTCAGACGTCGGGGCGAGCCGCGCGCAACGTCGAGGGGCGCGTCATCATGTATGCTGACAATGTGACCGAATCGATGCGGATTGCGCTGGAGGAAACGTCGCGCCGGCGTGTCGTGCAGGAGGCCTACAACACGAAACACGGCATCACGCCCGCGTCCATCGTGAAGGCCATCGACGACATCTCGCTCACTGTTTACAACCTCGATTACGGGACGCCGGTGGTCATGGAAGACCGAGAGGCCTACTTGAGCCCGGCCGAGCTCGAATCTCGCATCGAAGAGTTGCAGGCGCACATGCGTCAGGCGGCAGCCAATCTCGACTTCGAGCGCGCCGCGTCCCTGCGTGACAAGATCAAGACGTTGAAGAACCGCGAGCTGGGGCTCGCCGGTGTGAGGGCCCGGAGCTGATGTGCTGAGTCTGCTTGCCAACTGGCTGAAGTCAGCCCTTCTCGAGGTCCAGGAATACGTCAAGCTGAGCTGGGCCGCCACGCGCGGCGCCTTCAGCCGTCCGTTCTATTTTCACGACGTCATCGAGCAGCTCGAGGCCATCGGCGTGGGATCGCTGACCGTCGTGCTGCTGACGGGGATTTTCACGGGCGCCGTGCTGGCGCTGCAGAGCGGTCTCACGCTCGATCAATTTGGCGCGCGGCCTGTCGTCGGCCGCCTCGTCAGCGCGTCGATGGTGAAGGAGCTGGGCCCCGTGCTGACGGCGCTGATGCTCGCAGGGCGCGTCGGGTCGGGCATCGCCGCCGAGCTGGGCTCGATGGTGGTGACCGATCAGATTAACGCCTTGCGCGCGCTCGGCACCGATCCGATTCGCAAGCTGGTCGTGCCGCGCGTGATTGCCGGCGTGCTGATGGCGCCGATTCTGACCGTCATCTCCGACTTCATGGGCATCCTGGGCGGCGGCATTATTGCCATCCAGCAGCTGCAGGTGCCGTCGAGCGTGTACTGGAAATCGATCACCGATGGCCTCTACATGGAGGACGTCTGGATGGGGTTGGCGAAGCCGTTCTTCCTGGGGTTCGCGATTGTCAGCATCGGCTGCCATGTTGGTTTGCGTACGACCGGGGGCACGCAGGGCGTTGGACGCGCGACGACCAATGCGGTCGTGGCGGCATCTGTGACGGTGCTCGTGCTGGACTTTTTCATCACGCGGTTGATGATTACGCTGTTTTATTGAGATGGCTACGCTTCAAACACGAACCGCGATCGACGACTCACGCAGCGCGGGTCCGAACGATCCGATCATCGTCTTCGACCATGTGTCGCTGGCGTTCGACGACACGGTCGTCCTGCGCGATGTCAGCTTCGAGCTTCGCCGCGGCCATACGAAGGTCATCCTCGGCGCGAGCGGCGCCGGCAAGTCGATTTCGCTGAAGCTGATTCTCGGTTTGCTGAAGCCGGACGCCGGCAAGGTCTGGGTGAACGGGCAGCTCATCAACGACTACACCGAAGAGCAGATGATGAAGGTCCGCGCCGACATCGGCATGGTCTTTCAGGAGGGCGCGCTGTTCGACTCGCTCACCGTCGCCGAGAACGTCGGGTACAAGCTGTACGAGGAAACGGATCAACCGCTCGAGGACATCCGGAAGCGCGTCGAGGAAGTGCTCGGCTTCGTTCGTCTGTCGCAGTTTATCGATCGGAAGCCGTCCGAGCTGTCGGGCGGGCAGCGCCGCCGTGTGGCCATCGCGCGCGCGATGACGGTGAAGCCCGGCATCCTGTTGTACGACGAGCCGACGACCGGTCTCGATCCGATTACGTCGACGACCATCGACGAGGAAATCGTCAAGCTGCGCGATCTCGAAGAAGTGACGTCGATTCTCGTGACGCATCAATTGCGAGACGCCTTCTTCGTCGCAACGCAGGAAGCCGTGAGACAGGGGAACAAGGTCAACTTTACGCACGCAGGGCCGGCCAAGATGCAAGAGGCCGAGTTCATGATGCTGAAGGACGGCCTGATTATTTTCGAAGGGACGGCCGAGGAGCTGCGCGCCTCGACCGATCCGTACATTCAAGCGTTTTTATCGTAATCGTAGGTAGTGTCCGGCTTTAGCCGGACCTTTCAAGGAAACAAGATATGCCTCGCACCCGCTCGCTGAAGTGGTCGGAACTGAAAATCGGCATCATGGCCGTCGTGGCCCTGCTGATCGCGGCGGTGCTCATCGTGGCGCTCGGCGGCGAGGGCGGGTTCTTCTGGCAGCGCTACAACCTGAAGACGAAGTTCTCGAACGCCGCAGGAGTGCAGGTAGGGTCGCCGGTACGGGTGGCCGGCGTCACGGTGGGGGCCGTCACCGATCTCGAGTTCATCGGCTCCGACGTCGAGATGCTGCTCGAGCTGCGCGATGACATGCAGCAGCGGATCACGACCACGTCGCGCGCCACCATCGGGTCGGTGTCGCTCCTGGGCGAAGGCGCGGTCGACATCAGCGCCAGCACAACAGGTCAGCCAATTCCTGAATTTGGCTACGTGCCCTCGGACGCGCCTCCGGCACAGCTGGCCGATGTCACCGCGCAGGCCAACAAAGGGATCGCCGAGATCACCGCGCTGATGCACGACATACGCGCCGGCAAGGGCACCGTCGGCAAGCTGGTGACCGACGAGCAGCTATACGTCGAGCTGCGAGAGTTCACCGCTTCGGCCCGCGCGGTGACCGACGGCCTCACGCGCGGCAAGGGCACGCTCGGCCAACTCCTCAACAACCCCGAGAGCGCCCGGCAGCTCGAGGCATCGCTGAAAAACCTCACGGCGATCACGAACAAGATCAACGCCGGCCAGGGGAGTATCGGCCAACTCATGAACGATCCGGCGCTCGCGAAGAACCTGAGCGCAGTCACCGCCAATTTCGAAAGCCTGTCGGCGTCGCTCAACAAGGGCGAAGGCACGATGGGGCAGCTCATGAAAAACGACGCGCTGTACAAACGCTTGGATGGCGTGACGACAAACCTCGAACAGCTGACCGCGAAACTGAATCAGGGGCAGGGAACGGCGGGGAAGCTGATGAGCGATACGTCGCTCCACGACAACATCAACAAAACGCTCCTGGAGATGCAGCAATTGCTCGCGGAAATCAAGAAGGACCCGAAGAAGTACCTGAACGTGAGGATGAGCATCTTCTAGGTGTATGGTTGGTGGGCAAGGGGTAAGGGGTAAGGGGTAAGGGGTAAGGCGTATTTGGCCGATAATGAATATGGACAACGTGTGAGTTTCTGGGCAGAAGTGTTCCTCGGGGTTATCGCGCTGGCGACCCTTACCATGGCGGCCATTCAGGTCGGCGTCATTGTCTATGGCGTGAGCATGGCTCGCCGCCTCGACCGGCTGCTCAAGCAGGTCGAGCACGAGATGAAGCCGCTGGCCGACAGCATCAACACGATTGCCCGCGACGCCGCCCGCATCAGCTCACTGGCCACGGGCCAGGTCGAGCGCGTCGACCGTCTGGTCACCGATCTCACGTCCCGAATCGAGCAGACCGCGACGACGGTGCAGGACGCCATTCTCAAGCCCCTGCGCGACGGCGCCGCCATCATGTCGGGCGTCAAAGCAGTCATCGACGTCGTTCGCGAGCTCACGAACCGGCCCGACGCCAAGCGCGCCCGTGCCGACGAAGACGAAGCGCTGTTTATCGGGTAAGATCCCACCTTCGCCCGATTGACGCCGTGGCCCAACGGTGATAGAAATCGGCGATAAATCCGTTTCCACAATCCAGGGCTCTGACGGCTTAGAGGGGGTTCCCCCGATGATGAACATGATGAACCGTGCATATCTTCGCGTCGCCATCGTCGGCCTGATGTTCGCGTGTCTTCCGTCGGTCGCCGCGGCGCAGGTGTCGAAATCGGCGGCCGTCGCCAAAGAACTGGTGCAGGTGATGGAGGCGAAGAAGCTCGATTCGATCGCTGCGAAAACCGCGGGCGACGGGCATTTTGCCGCCGCGCTGTATTTTCCGAATGTGCAGCTGCTCGTCATCTCGGGGCACTACTCGGCGCCGCAGTTGATGGAGCCGCGGCTGGCGGGCAAGCAGTATCGCGATACCTACATGGAGCTGAGCGGAACGGTCACGCCCGACACGAAGATCTTCGTGCAGGACATGGGAGAGCCCGGCCTGACGAGCAAGAGGCAGGACAACATGTACGACACGTGGACGCGCGCCGGTAAGGTCGTGATGTTCGACGGCGACAACGACAAGCAGAAGATCTCGGACGCCGAGTACGCGAAGGCGTTTGCGGCGGCCGACGAGGAGTACACGAAGATCCTGGGCGCGTTACTCGCAGAGGCGAAGAAGTAACGCGCCAGACAGGGCAGAGGTATGAGGGCAGAGGGAAGATTGGTGGGCGCTAGTGGATTCGAACCACTGACCCCCGCCGTGTGAAGGCGATGCTCTACCGCTGAGCCAAGCGCCCAACCTTCAGAACGACCAATTTTAGCCTAATTCAGAGTGTCCCATACAACCGGTCGCCGAAGTCGCCGAGGCCGGGCAGAATATATTTCTGCGCGTTGAGCTCGCGATCGATGACCGGCGTGTAGATCTCGACGTCGGGGTGTGATTGTTCCACCAGCGCGATGCCTTCGGGCGCGGCGACGATGCAAACGATCTTGATCGTCGTCGCGCCCGCTTTCTTCAGCACATCGAGCGCGGCGACGGCGCTCCCGCCCGTCGCGAGCATCGGATCCACCAGCACGACATAACTCGATGGAAGGTTGTTCGGCAGCTTCGCGTAGTACTGCGAGGCAACGGCGGTCGATTCATCGCGCTGTAGCCCGATATGGCCCACGCGCGCCGCAGGCAGCAGCTCCAGCACCGCATCGAGCATTCCCAGTCCCGCGCGCAACACCGGCACCACCACCACATCGCGCGCGACGCGGCGCCCTTCGGCTTTTTCGAGCGGCGTGTCGACGACCGCGCGCTCGGTCGGCAAATCGCGCAGCGCTTCGGCCACCAGCAGCACGCTGATGCGATTCGCGATCTGGCGGAACTGCTCCGTGTCGGTATGGATGTCGCGAAGCTGGCTGAGCGCGTCGTGAATGAGCGGGTGCGGGACAAGATGGACTGACATGGCGGCACTATACTATCCGAATGCGATTGCTGCTCTTGTGCGGCGCCGTTGTGGCGCTTATGGCGAGTCTCGCCGCACAGACTACTCCACGACAAGTCACCACCATCGTTGCCGGCGGCACAGTCGTCACGGTCGATGGCGCAAGAAACATCTACAACCCTGGCGCCGTCGCGATCGATGGGACGACCATCGTGGCCGTTGGGCCGTCCGCAGAAATCGCGGCGAGGTTCAAAGCCGCAGAGCAAATCAACACCGTCGGTTCGATCGTTGTTCCCGGCCTCATCAACACGCATGGCCACGCGCCGATGGTGTTGTACCGCGGGCTTGCCGACGACCTGCGCCTGCAGGAATGGCTCGAGAAGTACATCTTTCCGGCCGAAGCCAAGACCGTGTCGCGCGAGATGGTGCGCGCCGGCACGCGGCTCGCGGCGCTCGAGATGATTCAGTCGGGCACCACTGCGTACGCCGACATGTACTACTTCGAGGAGGAAATCGGGCGCGTCACAAAAGCGGCGGGCATGCGCGGCGTGCTCGGGCAAACCATCATCCAGTTTCCAGTCGCGGATGCGAAGACGCCGCAAGAGGGTCTGGCCCGCACCGAAGCGTTCATCAAGGAGTTCGCCAAAGACGATCTGATCGTTCCGGCCGTCGCGCCGCACTCGCCATACACGCTCGACGCGAAAGATCTGCTCGCGTCGCGCGCGCTGGCGTCCAAATATGGCGTCCCGCTGCTGATCCATGTGGCAGAGACCGAAACCGAGCTCGGCAGCTCGAAGAAGGCGCACTCGGGCATGAGCCCCGTTGCATATCTGCAGTCGATCGGCTTCTGGGGACCGCGTACCGTCGTCAACCACGGCGTGTGGGTGGACGCGGCGGACATCAAGCTGCTGCGCAGCCATCAGGTTGCGGTGTCGCACAATCCCGAGAGCAACATGAAGCTCGCGAGCGGCATCGCGCCGGTGCCTGAATATCTCGCCGCTGGGGTCACCCTCGGCCTCGGCACCGACGGCGCGGCCAGCAACAACGACCTCGACATGTTCGAGGCGATGCGATTCGCCGCGCTGCTGCATAAAGTGAAGACCGGCGATCCGCGCGCGCTGCCCGCGACGGCGGTGCTCGAGATGGCGACGGTAAACGGTGCGAGAGCGCTCGGCCTCGAGAAACAGATTGGATCGCTGGAGGTCGGGAAGCGGGCCGACCTTATAGTCGTGTCGACCGCGAGCGCGCGGATGACGCCGATGTACGATCCGGTCTCACATCTCGTCTACACAGCTCGCGGAGACGACGTGCGAACCGTCATGGTGAACGGCCGCGTCCTGATGCGCGATCGTAAGATGCTGACGCTCGACGAGCCGGCAGTGTTGGCCGAAGCGCGTAAGTTCGCGGGTGCTGGTGCGTGCCGCAGTGGGGAAGTAGCCTATTCCTGGACGCCGATGAACGGAAGATGCCGGAACTGGCCGGCATTGTCGAGGCCGTATCCGACGACGAACTTGTCTTCGATCTCGAATCCGATATATTCCACGACGACGTCCACCTTGCGGCGGCTGGGCTTGCTCAGCAGGCAGGCGGTCCGCAGCGTTTTCGGCTCGCGGGCGCGCAGGACGTCCTGGAGGTAATGGAGCGTGAGGCCCGTATCGACGATGTCTTCGACGATAATGACGTCGCGCCCTTGCAGCGGGGTGTCGAGGTCCTTGAGCAGCCGCACCTCTCCCGAGCTCTTCGTTGCGGCGCCGTAGCTCGACACCGCGATGAAATCGAGCGTCACCGGACGTGGCGACATTGCGCGCGCGAGGTCGGAGAGAAACATGAAGGCGCCCTTCAGCACCGCCACGAAGTGCAGCGGCTCGCCGTCGGGGTACTCGGCGTTGATTTGGGTGGCCAGCTCGTTGATGCGATGTTGAATCTCTTCTGCGGTGAATAGGGTCGTCACAGTGGCGCGAACGATAACATGAAACGGTTCGATATCATCACCGAAGCCGACGCGCGCCTGCTCGATGTAGGCGAAACGGTCGAGTTGCGCAAGGGCGGACATGTCACGCCGCTCGCGGCCGATACGCTGAAGGCGCGGCGTGTGACGGTCGTTTCCGGGGACATGCTCGATCGATCGGACGAAGGGCTCGCTCCGGCCGCCGAGATCCGGCGCGTCGCGATTGGCAGCGACCACAGCGGTCTGGCGCTGAAGGCGGCGATCGTTGCAGCGCTCCGCGGAAAGGGCATCGCGGTGGACGACCTCGGCACGCTGACGGCCGATCCTGTGGACTATCCCGATACAGCTGCGCGCGTAGCGAAGTCGGTTGCTCGCGGCGAGGCTGACGCGGGCATTGTCATCGACGGAGCAGGTATCGGATCGGCAATCGCTGCGAATAAGATCGCGGGCGTGCGCGCGGCGGTGTGCCACGACCAGACGATGGCGCGATACGCGCGGCAGCACAACGGCGCGAACGTGCTGAGCCTGGGATCGACGCTCATTCAGACGAAGGATGCGCTGGATGTCGTCAACGTCTGGCTGAGCACGGCGATGACGGAAGCGAGATATATACGGAGACTCGCGAAGATACGGGGGCTTGAAACTCCGTAGGTTGGTGGTTGGTGGAGCCATGGGACGACACATGCAATGGGCTGATTTGCAGAGGATCATCGCCGAAGAGGTCGCGGCCGCGCTTGCGCGGGGGCGGACGCGCACGTGTGAGTGTCACTCGATGCTCTACGATTGCTGTCCCGACCGTGTGCGCGGCGTCATCGATGCCGGTGCGTCGCGACTCGGCCTCTATGCCGGCGAGAAAGTGCCCTCGGATGTGGCCGCCCTCATCGATCACACGCTGCTCAAAGCCGACGCCACGCGCCAGGAAATCGAAAAGATTTGTAAGGAAGCGCGCGAGTTCGGTTTCGCGACGGTGTGCGTGAACCCGACCTGGGTGGCGCTGTGCGCGAGGCTGCTTCGAGGCAGCTCGACCGGTGTCTGTACGGTCGTCGGGTTTCCGCTCGGCGCCACGACGACAGACGTGAAGCAATATGAGACGCGCCGCGTCATCTACGACGGCGCCAGCGAAGTCGATATGGTGATCAACGTGGGCGCGCTCAAGTCCGGCGATCTCGGTGTCGTGGAGCGCGACATCGCGGCTGTCGTGTCTGCCTGCAGGGACTGCGGTGTGTTGAGCAAGGTCATCATCGAAGCGGCGCTGCTGACAGACGAGGAAAAAATCTCAGCGTGCGCGCTGTCGAAGGCTGCCGGCGCCGACTATGTGAAGACCTCGACTGGGTTCGGGCCCGGCGGTGCAACGGTCGCGGATGTAGAACTGATGCGGCGCGTGGTGGGGCCAGACATCGGCGTGAAGGCCGCGGGCGGCGTGCGCGATTATGAAGCCTTGAAGAGCCTTGTGAACGCCGGCGCGAGCAGAGTCGGTGCGAGCGCCGGCGTGAAGATCGTCCAGCAATCAAAGGGCGACGCCCCGGCGTCTACGTCGACGACGAGCGCCGCCCCGGCGAAGTCGTTGTATTAAACCGCGTCGTTTCTCCGCTGCCGATCCTTACCCGCCTCGTTTTCCCGCTCGCCCTTCTCTTCCATTTCCTCGTCGTCAATGGCGTCGCCGACTTCTCTCTTCACCGCGCCCTTGAAGCGCTGTCCCGTTCCCGAAACCTCTTCACTTACTGATCCCGGTGCGTGACGGTTCTCGTTCGAGTCATCCGGACGGTCATAGCGATCCATATGTGGTCGCCTCCTTTGTTACGTAACTAAATAGCAAAGGGAGATCCACACGGTGTTTGGAGAGAGTCGGGGAGTCGAGAAGAGTCGGGGAGTCGAAAAGAGTCTGGGAGTCGCTGAAGTGTGATGGAGCGGGGTACGGGAATCGAACCCTTTGAGCGCGTTTCTCTAACACCTAACTAGGTGATGGCGCGCGACTTTTGGCCTCAGGGGTTTGATTCTCGACGGGTTACATCGTTCGCGTTCTCCACTGGAGTCCGCTCGGGTCCTCGGCAATCGACCCGAGTAGTGGAGACATTTTGGAGATGCAGATCCTGGGCGGGCACGAAAAAAGAAATCGTAAAGAGCCGTGGATATGAGACGAAATACAGGCGGGCTGCAGCGTGGCGGACCAGGCCGGAGAAGAGGGGTGCCGAACAGGGCGACGGTTGAGGCGAAGGAGTTTTGTCGCCGCCTGATGAACGATTCGGCGTACCTGGCAAGATTCGAGCGGGCCTGGCGCGCCCGAAAACTCCCGCCGCGGCTCGAGGAACTGGTCTGGTCTTACGCGTTCGGCAAGCCCACGCAGTCAGTCGAACTGTCGCACGACGCCGCGGGGTCGCTGGCCGACCTCGTCAATCGGTCGATGGAAGGGGAGCCGTGAGCGCGTGGAATCATGCGCGCGCATCACCAGGCGCGTCGCGCTCCTCGAGACGTACTGCCAAGGTTGCGGCGCCCTGTAGGGTACTCGTCAACTGCAAAGCGGTCAGGGTTGCCCTGAAGGATCCAATCGGCCACGACGACGCATCCTAGCAGAATCCGTAGGTTTCCACTTCGGGACCGGCTGTGCCGTGTCAGGTGCTTGGACTGCAGCGATCTAAGCCAGAAAGCAAGTGGCCATCTTCACAGGTTACCAGGCACTGGTGCGATAAAGTCTGCCAGAGTCCTCAGTGACGGCTCCGCGTTGCCCAAGGCACAGTTCGATTAGATGCGGCGAGAGACTTTTCAACGGGGAGCGATATCTCAGAGGTTGGGTTCGTGATCCAGAGCAATCAATCGATGACCACCATGCATTCATTCGCTGACCAAAGTGCGAAAAAAATTCCCTACGAGGGGCCGGACAGAACTCGCAAGCCCCTATCGTAAACCGATGTTCTCCGCGCCACGGCGCCCATGCTCACCAGGACCGCCAGCCCCAAGATCATCCACCGCTTGGGGAAGCCGGTACTGGAAGTCCGAGCCTATCATCACATTACAGCCGGTGCAGACCCAACGTTGGGAGACAAGCGCATCGTGCCGATGGACTTGCGATACCCAAACCACTTCGCCATCCGAGTGACAGACCGGGCAATTCGGGGGATTTGATGCTGACATATCCGTTTCGAATAGCAAGGCTGTTACCAGGGCGGTAACGAAGCGACTAACAGCCGCGCTTCAGGCTGGGCGGCATCTTCGCGGCTCGTTCGTCTTCTGTGATCGAGAAGGTGGACCCATCACTGAGAAGGTTGTGGGGCATCATGTCGACCATGCCGCACGGGCGGGCTTAAGGAGCGAGGCATCCACATTCTCCGACACACGTTCTGTTCGCACCTTGCGATGCGCGGGGCGCCTGCGCGGGCGATTCAGGAACTGGCTGGCCATCAAGATCTGTCGACGACGCAACGCTACATGCACCTGAGTCCGGCTGCATTGGAGAGCGCGATCCAGCTCCTTGGGCGGACATGTCTTGGAGATATAGTGGAGACGAGCAGGTAGCGATTCCGGAACTAACTGTAGGATAGGAACTTAGATGGAGCGGGGTACGGGAATCGAACCCGCCTAGCTGGCTTGGGAAGCCAGAACATTACCACTATGCTAACCCCGCCTGTCCCGAGCGAGCGTAGCGAGCCGAAGGACCAGACTCGCTGCGCAGGCCTGGAATTATAACCGAACAATCCCGGGTGTTCAGCCGCGGATAATCGACAGCACCTCGTCGCGTTTGCGCTCCAATTGTTCCTCCGTCGTCCCTTCGAGCTTCAATCGCAAGAGTTCTTGAGACTTGATCTCCCTAGCCGACGTTTGAGTATAGACTGCGCCCGCTATGAATGACTTTACCGTTCCGCTCGTTATCACGGGACTAGCAGGGTTAGCAGCGCTCGTGCAACTCGCTTGGCAGGTTGCCGTGCTCGTGTTTCTCTACAAGATTTGGCAGAAAGTGAAGCACTTACCCGGATAGCTTGCACGCTTTGGCGTCCTCACACGGTCGGCCTGTTTTACGCTGCGTTCCGCGTGAAATACGAGCAGCGATCACCACGCCGGGCGCGGTCCGGGCACTAGCCACGATATGAACGCGATAGTCCCGATCAATATCAGCCAGAAAGTCCAACTCTTAAGGACGTCGCCGATTCCTTGCGAGCGTCGCCCCATATTCAGCTAATAGACAAACTCGATAGTAGGACGGTAATACAACAACAGGACCGCAACGATTAGCAGTAGCACGGCGAGCGCGATGATTGCCTTTCTCATAGTTCAGTCCGCTCACTCGCCCCAAGTCGCGGGCTCGGTAGCCGCGACGGTTGTCGAATGACGCACAATCCCGGGCGTTCAGCCGCGGATAATCGACAGCACCTCGTCGCGTTTGCGCTCCATCTGTTCCTCCGTCGTCCCTTCGAGGTTCAATCGCAAGAGCGGTTCTGTATTCGACATCCGCACGTTGAAATGCCAGTCGGGATATTCGATCGAGATGCCGTCGAGCTTCGTGATCGTCGCGTCCGGATACCGCGCTTCGATTGCCGCCATCTTCGCCGACATCGCGTCCATGTTCGGCATCTTGGTGTTGATCTCGCCCGAGATGAAATATTTCGCGCGCAGCGGCTCGAGCAGCTGCTTCAGCGACTGCTGCTTCTTCGACATCAACTCGAGCAGCAGCAGCGCCGGAATGACGCCGTTGTCGCAATAGAAGTTGTCCCGGAAGTAGTAGTGCCCGGTCACCTCGCCGCCGAACACCGCGTTCAGCTCGCGCATGCGCCCCTTGAAGAACGCGTGACCCACGCGGTTCATCACCGCCTTACCGCCATACTTCGCCGCGACGTCTTTCACCGCGTAGCTCGCGCGCAGATCGTAGACTACGGTGGCGCCCGGCTCCTTCAAAAGGAACGCCTCGGCCAGCAGCGCCGTCACGAAATCGCCGGGAATGAACTCGCCGTCTTCGTCGATGAAGAAACAGCGATCGGCGTCGCCGTCCCAGGCGATACCGATCTCCGCGCGCGTGTCCTTTACCCGGGCGACGATGTCGCGGCGGTTCTCTTCGATCAGCGGGTTGGCTTCGTGAGTGGGGAAGGTGCCGTCGATCGTGAAACACAAACTTTCGACCTTGCAGGGCAGCGCCTTGAAGAGCGCGGGCGCCGACAGCCCGGCCATGCCGCATCCAGCGTCGAGCACGACCTTGAAGGGCTTGATAATCGACGGATCGATGAAGCCGAGCACGTGCTTGACGTATCCATCCAGGATCGTCCGCTGCGTGAGACCGCCGGGCGTCGCCGCGGGCGCCGGAATCGTGTTGCCGGCGATCATGTCGCGAATATCGGAAATGCCCTCATCGCCGCTGAGCGGATGGTTGCCGCGGCCCACCATCTTGCAGCCGTTGTACTGCTTCGGATTGTGCGACGCCGTAATCTGCGCGCCGCCGTCGAGGTCGTCGGTCGCGACCGCGTAGTAAATCATGTCGGTCGCGATCATCCCGTAGTCCACCACATTGGCGCCCTGCTCGCGCGCGCCGGCGATGAAGGCGGCGGCGAGGCCCGGCGAGGACAACCGCATGTCGCGTCCGACGCCGATGCGCTTCGCGCCAAGGTAGGCCACAAACGCGCGGCCAATCTGATGAAAGATCTGCTCGTCCAGCTCTGCCGGATACAGACCGCGAACGTCGTAGGCTTTGAAAATATTTGGATTCATAGGCGACTGTATTCGGCAATGGAAGTCGTATCGCCCAGCACACCCCCGTGCAGCTGAGCGTTGCGGCCGATCTGTCCCGAGCGGCCGATGATGGTATTGACGACGTCGGCCTCGCGGCCGATGCGGCTGTCGGCCCACACGATGGCGCCCGACACGTTGGCGTCCTCGTCAACCTGACAGTTTCTTCCGAGCACGGTGTAAGGGCCGAGCCGGGCGCCGGCTTTCACGACGCAGCCTTCGTCGACAAACAGCGGCCCTTCGAGGCGCGCCCCCTCCTCGACCCTGGCCGTCGGCGCAACCCACGCCATGCCGGGCTCGCCATTGAACGGCGGCATCGAGTAGCGGCCATCCATGATGTCGCGGTGCACCTGCATGTACTTCTCAGGCGTGCCGATGTCGATCCAGTAGTCCCGGTAAATCGACGCGAGGAACGTCTCGCCGCGCTCGATGAACGACGGAAAGAAGCTGCGCTCGATCGACCAGGCAACGTCTGCAGGGATACGGTCGAATGTCGCGGGCTCGAGCACGTAGATGCCGGCGTTAATCGTGTTGCAGGTGATGTCCTCGAGCTTCGGCTTCTCGAGAAAGCGCAGGATGTTGCTCTGGGCGTCGGTCTCGACCAGGCCGTAGGCGGTCGGATTGTCCACAGGCGTCAGCACGATGGTCGCGCGCGCGCGCCGGGCACGGTGAAACTCGATGAGGCCGCGCAAATCGACCTGTGTCAGCACGTCGCCGTTGAACACGACCAGCGTGTCGCGCACGCCCCGCGCGGCGTAGCGGACGGCGCCCGCGGTACCGAGCGGTGTCGGCTCGACGACGTACCGAAGCTTGATGCCGGCCTCGTGTCCATCGCCAAACACCTCCTCGATGCGGTGCGGCTGGTAGTTGAGGCTGAGAATCACCTCGTCAATTTCGGGCACCTGCTTGATGAGGTCCAGTTGATAGTGGAGAAACGGGCGATTGAAGATGGGAACGATCGACTTGGGTGCGTGAACGGTAAGGGGACGGAGCCGCGTGCCCTGGCCCCCGACGAGAAGCAGCGCTTTCATACGACCCGTGATGATACTGCATCACATTTGGGTTTTGAAAAAAGGCCTCTAAATACGGCCCTCAATTCGAGTTCGGAGCGAGAGTTCTAACGAAAGTTCTAATGCGGCTGCGCTGGGCGCTTCGCGGTCGCTCGCTTCTTGCCACGACGCCTGGGTTAGCTAGTGAAACAAACAAAGTCACGGTAACGCGGCGGCCAGCACTTTCAGCAATTCGAACACGGGTTTGAATCCCCAACGCGAGTGAAAAACAATTACGTCACGGGGTCGGTGCTGTTCCGACCGGCGTAAACACATTCCGGCTAGAGACACGTGTCACCCACGTGTCTCTGGTCGTTCTCGCTCGGGACGCCGTTCTGTCCATCTTCATCTGTTGAATACGCCACCAAAAACTAAAAAGAGTTCCAGCGTTCAGCCTGAGGCATCATGGTGGGATGCTCCATGAGTTCATTACGATGAATCGCGAGGAGATCATCAGACGCTGCAGGGAGAGCGTAGCAAAGAGGATCTTTCCAGTCCCAACCGAAGCCGAAATCAACCATGGTGTGCCCCTCTTCCGCGACCAGTTAGTGGACAGGCTGTCTGTCCCGGGCACATCCAATGCCGAGATCAGCGACAACGCCGCCCAACATGGGCACGACCTCCTCCTCCAAGGATTCACAGTGTCGCAGGTCGTGCACGACTACGGCGACGTATGCCAGACCATCACCCAGCTCGCGATGGAAACGAATGCCCCGTTGCGCACCGAGGAGTTTCGACTGCTCAACCAGTGCCTGGACGAGGCGATTGCGGGCGCTGTCACCATGTTCGAGCATGAAAGCAAACAGGGCGTCTCCACCACTCAGGACGAATCAGCAAAGCGAGGCAATGAGCGGATCGGGTTCCTCGTGCACGAACTGCGCAACCTCGTCAACACGGCGACCGTTGCGTTCGCGGTGCTCAAGACCGGCAACGTCGGCGTCACCGGGAGCACCGGGGCCGTGCTCGACTGCAGCTTAGGTGGCTTGCGAGAGCTGATTGCACACTCACTCGATGAAGTTCGTTTGACAAATAGCGTCGGGAAGAGGCAGCGGATTCTCGTGTCGGCGTTCATCGCGGAAGTTGAGGAGGCGGCCAGGTTGGCCGCAAATGCTTGCAGCATCACGCTGCTCGTACCACCGATAGCGAAGGATCTTGCTATCGACGCCGACGGTCAGGTTCTTGCGGCCGTCATCCGGCAATCTGCTACAGAACGCCTTCAAGTTCACGCGCGACAACAGCACGGTCACTTTGCGGGTTGCCGCCAGCGCCGAGCGCGTCCTCATCGAGGTTCAGGACGAATGCGGTGGCCTTATCACCGGGCATACCGCCAAGGACGACGTAGGGCAGCGCGGCCCGGATCGCAGCGGCCTTGGCATCGGACTCGCGTTTTGCCGATGGGGCGCCGAAGCCAACGGTGGCCGGCTCTATTCGCGCAACCTTCCTGATCAGGGATGTATCTTCACCGTGGATATGCCGCGGGTCTCGGTCGATGCCCACGCAATCGCTTAGCTTATAGGGAGCCGCACCTTCGTAAACTTCTTAATGGCAGCGGCCTCGTCTTTTATCGCCTCGCGAAAGGCCTGGGCGTCGCCTAACGCCAAACTCTTCATGGCCTTCGCGTGCGCCGCATCGAACTCCTGCTTGGCCGTACGCATCAGACGTTGATTCGCCTTCAGCAATCGGGCAAGGTGGGCTGGATTGCGCTCCGCTTTGCGCTTTGGTCGTTTAGCTCCCATTGGAAACGACTCCCGTCGAATTAGAGCCCGTCCGACCGTAGCCACACCTAACTCGCGGCGCATTCGGGGCAAGGGGATTTCATCTCACCGATGACCTATCTCGATAATGTGTAACGTAGAGACGCGACGCTTTTCCTAACCAACCGTCGTTCGCACCACGCCGCTACTGCTGCGCTCCGACGCCTGCAAGACCTCCACCCCCGGTTCAGATCCGGGCGGCGCCTCCAATTCTTCCGACCGAAAACGCGCGACGTGTCGTGTCGCGAAGGCAAAACCTGATCTGCGGCGGCCGAGTGCAGCGCGCTTACCGGGGTGTCTGCGTCCGACAAGACGGAGCCTATTGCCCCGTCGCGCACGTGACAAAAACGTAGTAGGCCAGATTCGTGGCGGCCGCGGTCGTATTCTTCATGTTGATACGCCACGTCGTGTCACTCATGGGGTAGCTGCCCATGATGGCCGGGACGTACCCCAGAGGAGATCCCTCGAGGACGAAGCCGCCGCCGAGGACTTTCTTGCCCGTCGGACAGCTCGCTATCCCGATCAGCGTGTCACCGGCCGGCACGCTGCCGCTGACTTGCTGCCAGATGATTTCGTAGCCGGACATACCTGAGCCCGCCGGTCCTGCGGGCCCCTGCGGACCGGGCACGCCCTGGACGCCCTCCATGCCTGTAGCTCCTGCCGGTCCTTCGGGTCCCGCCGGCCCGGCTGGTCCCTCCGGTCCGGCCGGCCCCTGAGGCGCCCGTCGCGCCCGCCGGTCCTTCCGGCCCCGCCGGTCCGGTCGCGCCCTGTGGTCCTGCGGCACCCGCCGGCCCTTGCTCTCCCTGTGCTCCTGTGTTACCGGGCAGCCCTTGGGCTCCGGTGGCACCCACGGCCCCTTGCGCTCCCGTTGGGCCTTGAGCTCCTGCGGGTCCAGTTGGCCCCGCGGGTCCCGTCAGACCTTGTGGGCCGGCAAACCCCTGCGGTCCTTGCGGTCCTTGGGTTCCAATGGTGACGTCGAACTCGGCGAGAACCGAATTCGCGTTCTTTTTGAGAACGAGTTTAAAGGTCCCAGGCTGCAAAGAGGGCAGGCCGACGTTGACTGATGTAGGCGTCACATTCCCCACCTGGACGTTCGTCGTCCCGAAAGTTGCGCTGGTGGTGGCACCCAGGTTCGTTCCGTTCACTATCAAAGGGCCGGTCGGGCCGAAAAGTGTAACACTCGTAATCTGCTGCGCCTCCGCGAGCGAGGCGATGCATACCGTTAACACCAACGCGAAGACAAATCTCATTCTCATTAGCTCTTCTCCACGAACGGGTGAACAGACCTGTCCACCGGACACCCGGGATCACGGCTGGTGGCTGACGGTTCGCTCATTGCTATTGATGAGTTGTTGAAGGGCTCGGAGTATTTAGCAGCTGAGCCGTGGAGTCAAGGGGAAAGCGTTTACGATCGACCATTCTGTTCGTTCGTTGGACAAGATCTTCGACCAGAGGGCGACTAGTCATGACAATACGGACGGGTAGATGAACTATCTGAGCGTCCAATGCCGCAAGAGTGGTGAAGAACATATCCTGTAATAAGCGGTTGCTCGTCATCGGTGAAATGGGCGGCTGACGACGTTTTCATTTGGAAGAAAAGCTGAAGCTAGAGCAAGCGCGTCAAGCCTTTCCACAGCGACGCGTAAATCGCGGTCATCGGCAATCGCGTAGTGACGATACACGGACTCGGTCTTGTGACCTCTCTAAGAATCGGTCTAAGACGCCAATCCAGATCAATCAGAACTTACCTACAACAAGTCACTGAGTCTTTGTGGATTCTCGCAGGGAAACCCGCGCAAAAAATACGCCCAATCACATCTAATCCATTCTGCGAATTGGAGATACTGCATTACAATTGCCGTTGAAGTGCGCCTCAATATCAATCTGCCGAACGGCCTCACCGCGACGCGCATTTTTCTCGTGCCGCTGCTCGTCGTGGTGCTGCTGACGAATTTCGAGGGGCGTCTCATCTTCGGCATCCGCAAAGAATTGATTGGCGCGGCGATTTTCGGCCTCGCGTCGATTACCGACTGGCTCGACGGGTACTTGGCGCGCCGCCGCAAGCAGGTGACGACCCTCGGGCAGATGATCGATCCGATTGCCGACAAGCTGCTGACGTCCGCGGCGTTCGTGTCGCTCATTCAAATGGGATTGGCGCCGGCCTGGATGGTGGCGATCATCATCGGGCGCGAGCTCGCGGTCACGACGCTGCGCAGCATCGCATACGCACGCGGCGTCGTGATTCCCGCCTCGCCGCTCGGCAAGGTGAAGATGGTCGCTCAGGTCGTCGCGATATTGGCGCTGATTCTGGGAGAGGAAGAGCGCCTGCAACCGCTCGGCATGGTCGGTTACGTAGCGCTCTGGGTCGTGGTGGCGACGGCGCTCATTTCGGCCGCCGATTACTATCGCCGCTTCAGCCGCATTCCGTCGAAAGTGGCGTCGTTTCCGGTCGACCAGCCACGAACCAAAGCTAGCTAGTAGCTGGTAGCTAATGGCCTGTAGCCAGCGGCCTGTAGCACAAGCTTCTTGCTACCGGCTACAAGCTACCAGCTACCAGCTAGCGTATGGGTGCGATCAAATCGCCGGTGCTGATGGCATCCCTGGACGCCACAACCTGCACGGTCGCATCGTCAGCCCGCACCGCGACGACGAGTACTTGGCCGACTTCGATGAGTGGTGAATTGCCCGCCATGGCGGCGAATGCCTTCGAGCGGCCCACCGTTTCGATGTGCTGATCGCGCTTGTCTCTGAATACGACGTAGCGCTGGCCGAGCACGACCCCGGCATTGCTTCCGCGATCGATCGTCATCACATTGCCAACCGCCGCGGTGTGAAGCCCCTCGATGCCGGTCACGATACGTCCCATGTTGTCGTACTGGGGCATCGAGCCGGGAAGCGGCCGTGCCGCAATCATCGGTGCCACGTAAGGCTCGAGATAATCGTCGAAGAGAAGCCCGTCACACGCGTGCAGCACGGTCGCCGTCGACACCGTCGTATCGACGCCCAGAATCTGCACCCAACCGGCCGTGTGAATGGTCGCGCGCGCCACCGGCCCCGTGGTCGTCACCGCCGGGATGACGCGGCGCACAAAAAAGCGCTGCCCGGGCTGAAGCCCCACATTCGAGCCGCCGCTGATGACGAGCGTATCGCCGGGACCAAGCAGTTCGCGAATCGCGGGGTCCTGCACGCCGACGATGCGAAGCGTCGGTTCGTTGGCTTTGGTGCGCTTCTCGGTGAGCAGAGCAGGGGCACAGGCCACGTCGTTGAACGCCCAGGCCGGCGGCGCCACGAGCTGTGTGTCGGCCGACGGCGCCGGCGGCGTCTGGGCCATGGCCGGCACGGCCATCACAAAGAGAGATAGCGCACACGCGGACGTACGGTTACGCATAGAGAAGTCCTTGAAGAAGCATGGGTTATCGCTCTGCGCTCGTCATAAGGCAGAGATTCGGCCTTCTTATCGGACTTTTCGAGGGTTTCCGCTAGCGCTCGGCTGTAGCCGCGGGTTTCGGCTCGAGTTCCAACTCGAGCTTGAGGCGGTCAACACGGCGTCTGGTCTCTTCGAGGTACTCGCTTTGCTCGTACTCGCTCAAGAGCCGCTCGTATAAGGGCAAAGCTTCCTTCTGCCTATTCGATTTTTCGAGGGTTTCCGCCAGATGGAAATAGAGGGAGTCTTTTCGGGAGTAGTCGGGGTCCGTTTCCAGCACGTGCCGGTAGCGCGGCTCCGCCCCGGCGTAAAACCGAATGCTCAGGTAGAAATTCGCGACCACCATGTCGGCGTCCGACAGCCGGTCCTTCGACTCGCGCAGCCGCTGCTTCACCTCTGTGATCAACTTGCTGTTTGGATAGCGATCGACGAAGACCTGGAACTCCTTGATCGCCTCCCTCGTTTCGGTCTGGTCGCGCTGCGGGTTCAGCATCTGATTGAAGTGCACCATGCCGAGCTGCATTTGCGCGTAATCGGCTCTCTGGTTCGTGGGATAGAAGGCGAGGAATTCGCGATATTCGTTCTGCGCATACACGTACGACGCGCTGTTGTTTTCGCCAAGGAACGTGTCGCCCACGCCCAGCTTCGCATCGGCCCGCAGCGGGCTCTGCGGATACGACTCGAGCAGCTCGGCGAAATAGGTGCGCGCTCTCGTCCAGGATCGATCTTTCAGCGCCGCGTTTCCGCGCTCGAGCAGCAGCGCATCGGCTTCGCCGGGCGCCGCGGTCACTGGTGGGTTGGAAGAGCACGCACTGACCATGACCGCCAGAAAGAGCAGAGAGCAGAGAGCAGAGGGCAGAGAGAACGATCGTTTCATTTAGTAAGCCACCGATATTGCTGGTCGAGGCCGTTCTCGAGAGTGACCCGCGGGTTGAAGTCGAGATCGCGGCGAGCGGCCGACGTATCGGCGTAGGTGTGGCGCATGTCGCCTTTCTGCTCCGGTTCGCGCTGAACGGTAACCGTCTTTCCGGTCACCTTCTGAATCAGCTCGAGCACGTGGTTCAACGTGACCCGAGAGCCACCACCAATATTGTACACGCTGCCCGGATGGCCCTGGGCGGCCGCCGCCATGTTCGCCGCGACGATGTCCGACACGAAGGTGAAGTCGCGCGTCTGCTCGCCATCGCCGTACACCGAGATGGGCTTCCCGTCCCTGACGGCCGTCAAAAACCGTTGAAATCCCATATCCGGCCGCTGTCTCGGGCCATACACGGTGAAGTACCGCAGCGACACCGCAGGCACGCCGTAGTTGGCCCAGTAGAGGTGGCCCAGATGTTCTGCGGCCAGCTTCGAGACCCCGTACGGGGAAAGCGGCTGCAAATACGCGTCTTCGCGCATGGGCAGCGGCACATGGTCGCCGTAAACCGACGAGCTCGAGGCGTATACGTATTTCTGGATCGGCATGCCTACCAGCACTTCGAGCAGCCGTTGAGTCGCCTCGACATTGTTCCTTGTATAGACGTCGAAATCGCGTCCCCAGCTCTTTCGGACCCCGGCCTGGGCGGCCAGGTGAAAGATATGGGTGGCTCCCGCGAGCGCGGGCCTGAGGTCGATTTCCTCGAGCGCGCCCTCGATGAAGGTGAATCCCGGGCGTCCCTGCACCGTCGCCAGGTTGGCGTCCTTCAACGGACGTGGGTAGTAGTCGGTAAAGCAGTCGATGCCTGTGACCGTCGCCCCCGAGTCCAGCAACGCGGCCGACAAATGCGATCCGATAAAACCGGCGGCGCCGGTCACCACAGCCTTCATTCCAACAGCTCCCGAATGTAATCGGGCAGCCGGCACGGGCGCCCGTTGGTGTCGATGGCCGCATGTACGGTGCGGCCGATTGCGTTGACCATCGCATCGCTCGGGCGGCTGATTTCGTACTCGAACTCGACGCGCGCCGGCGACAGCAACTTCCCAACCGTCTTCACTACCAGCTCATCGTCGTAGCGCGCGGGCGATTTGTATTCGCAGTGCGCCTCGATGACGGGAAGACCGATGCCCGACGCCTCCATGTCGCGATAGCTGCGTCCGACGGCACGCAGCAGCTCGCACCGTCCGATCTCGAACCACATGAAATAATTCGCGTGATAGACCACGCCCATCTTGTCGGTTTCGGCGTATCGCACGCGGATGTTGATGGTCTGTGGGGGTTTTGCGGTCATCACGGAGCGACCGCCGCCGCGTCTTTCAGGGCCCTGGTCGCTGCGGTCGGATCGGGCGTGTTGAAGATAGCGGAACCGGCGACGACAATGTCGACCCCGGCGGCCACCGCGCGCGCGATGTTCGACAAATCGATGCCGCCGTCGATTTCGATCGGGGCGGCCGTGTTGCCGGCGCGGTCGAGCATCGCGCGAACCGCGGCGACTTTCTCCAAGCTCTTCGGAATGAACTTCTGTCCGCCGAACCCTGGATTCACCGACATCACCAGGATGAAGTCGACGTCGGCCGCGATTTCTTCGAGCGCGACGACCGGCGTCGATGGGTTCAGCACGACGCCCGCCTTCACGCCGAGGCTCTTGATGAAGGCGACGGAGCGGTGCAGATGCGGCAGCACCTCTACGTGCACCGACAACATGTCGGCGCCGGCCTGGACGAACGCTTCGGCGTACTTGTCGGGGTCGGTAATCATCAGATGCACGTCGAGCGGCACGCGCGCCACCCGCTTGATCGACTTCACGACGGGCGGGCCGATGGTGATGTTCGGCACGAAGTGGCCGTCCATCACGTCCACGTGAATCAGATCGGCGCCTCCTTTTTCGGCGGCGGCGATGGCCGCTCCGAGCGCGGCGAAGTCGGCCGAAAGAATGGACGGTGCGATGCGGACTGGTGTGCGGCTCAACGGCTGACCTCCAGCGAAATCGGATCGCCGGTGGCAATCTGGAATCCGGCCGACGGAAACTGGCGAAGGACGATGCCCGCCGGCACGCCTGGGTAGGGGAGCTCGCCGACGATCGTCACGCGGAATCCGCGCGTGCGCAGCAGATCGACGGCGCGCGATCCCTGCACGCCAATCAAATCGGGCATCACGAAATAGTGGCTCCTCTCGCCGCGATTGACGAGCAGCGCGACCTCGGTTCCGCTGGCGCTCGCCGCGGGCTCCTGCGCGATGATGGTGCCGCTCGGGAAATCGGACGATCGCACCTCGGCGAGCGAGGTGAGCGCGAGCCCATCCTGCTGCAGGCGCATTTGCGCCGCGCGCTCCGACTCGCCGGTCAATGCGGGGATCACCGTAATCCTCGGACCCTGGCTCACCCACACGCGAATGCTGCGTTGACGCCGCGTAATCGCGCCGGGTGCCGGCTCCTGCAGCGCAATGCGGCCCGCAGGAATCTTCGGATCGAGCCGGCCGGTTTCGTCGACGGCCAGCGAGAGGCCGACACTCCTGTATCTGGGCCGTGGCTTCGGCGACGGTGCGGTTGCGCAAGTCGGGCACCGGCACCTCGCGCACGCGCAGCGCGACGCGCATCGCCGTGACAGCGAAGATCAGGTAGGTCGCGACGAGGCACGCGGCTATGACGAAGAGTCGGCCGGCGCTCCAAACCCGGTTATTGAGCTGCATTTCGACCCTTCATTTTACACGGCGGAGGACGGCCCCGTAGAACGCTTCGAGGCCGTGCTCGTGCGGCGAGGTGCGCAGTACGCCCCCTTCGTCGAGCACCGGTTCGAGGGCATCGAAGTGGGCCGGTGTGTCCGCCCGCAGATCGATCTGCGCGAACTGAGCGTTCGCCGCAAGAAAAGTCTCAACCACGCGCTCGTTCTCTTCCGGCTCGCTCGAACAGGTCGAGTAAATCAGGCGGCCGCCTGGGCGTACGGCGTCCGCGGCATTGCGAATCATGTTCAGCTGCGCGGCGGCGAGCGGCGCGAGATCGGCTTCGGCCCGCCGCCATCGAATGTCGGGATCTCTTCGCACGATGCCGAGGCCCGAACATGGCGCGTCGACGAACACCACGTCGAACTCCGCCGCAAACGGGAGCCCCGCCTCGAGATCGGCCTGCAGCACGCGGATGTTGCGCGCGCCGCTGGCGGCGACGGTTTCGCGAAGCAGTTGTACACGCGCGCTCCGCACGTCGGTCGCCACGATCTCCGCGCGATCGCCGGCCATCGCCGCCATCGCGGTCGTCTTGCCGCCCGGCGACGCGCAGGTATCGAGCACCTTCATGCCGGGCTCGGGCGCGCCGAGCAGCGCGACGAGCTGCGACGCTTCGTCCTGCAGAAAAAACTGTCCTGTGCCGGCGAGCGGCGTGCGCAGCGGATTGCCGGAGGTCACGATGCAGTGCCGTCGGGAGCATAGCGCGCAGGCTCGACGTCCACGCCGTGCTCGGCCAGGCCGCGCGTCAGCGCGGCGGCATCGATCTTCAAGCGGTTCACGCGAATCGTCAGCGGCGCGGCGGCGTTGTTGAACTTCTCCCAGGCCTCGGCCGCGTCGAATCCATAGCGACCGAGCCAGCGATTGGCGAGCCAGCCCGGATGAGACAGCGAGACTTCCAGATAGGGGAGCGGATCGCCTTCGGGCGGCCGCAATGGCAGCGGCAGCCTATGCGAGTTGCGCGAGAGCGCGCGCAGCACGGCGTTGACGAGCCCGGCGGCGCTCGTCTTTCGCGCGCGCCGGGTCATCGCAACGGCATCGTTCACCGCTGCCGCAGCGGGCACGCGATCGAGATGCAGCAGTTGATACGCGCCGAGTCGCAGAATCTGCAACACCTCGAAGTCGAGCTTGTTCAGAGGGCGCTTCGCAAAATGCTCGATGAGATAGTCGAGCTGCCGCTGCCAGCGCAGCGTGCCGGTGACGAGGTCGGTGGCAAGCGCGCGATCGCGTTCATCCTGCAGCGTCGGCCTGACCGCGGCGAGCGCCGCCGGCAGATCGACGCGGCCGGCATTCACGTCGCGAAGCGCGGTGAACGCGGCCGTGCGTGCGGGAGCGATCATGACGTGCTCGGCGAAGGGAGAAACCGGGCGCCCGGCTCGATACGCCTGCCGGCGAGAAATTCCCGCGCTGTGAGCGGGCGCCGTCCCTCGCGCTGCAATATCAGCAGACGCAAGCACGCCGTCGCCGGTCTGCACCCTGAACTGATCGGAGTGCGCGTCGAGCACGGTGCCGGGCAGCGCCCGCGCGCCCGGCAGTTCGTGCTCGACTTCTGACCGGAGAAGGATCGTGCGCTCTCCCTGAAGCTCGGAATACGCGTGCGGCCATGGGTGCAGGCCGCGAATCTGATTGTGAATGTCACGCGCCGGCCGCGACCAGTCGATGATGCCGTCGGCCTTGTCGATCTTGTGCGCGTAGGTCGCATCAGGCTCGTATCTGCGGCGTCTCCGACGCCCGCCCTTCGGCCATCGCCTCGACCGCCCCGACGAGCGCGCGCGCGCCGATTTGCGCGATGTCGCGCTCGACCTCGGCGCTCGTCTCGTGCTCGCCGATCGCCCGCGCGGCGCTCGAAATCATCGGCCCGGCATCGAGCGCTTTCACCACGCGCATGATCGTCACGCCGGTGATCGTCTCGCCGGCCATCACGGCTCTGTGAATCGGCGCCGCGCCGCGGTACTTCGGCAGCAACGAGGCGTGGACGTTGATGAGGCCGAGCCTCGGCGTGGCCAGCACCGCATCGGTCAGGATGCGGCCGTAGGCGGCGACGACGCCGAGATCGGCGCGGAGGCCGCGCAGGGCTTCGAGAAACCCCTCGTCGCGCAGGCGCTCGGGCTGCAGGACGGTCAATCCGGACTGTTCTGCGAGCTGTTTGACTGGGCCCGGTTGCGAATGGTGGCCGCGCCCGCGCGCGCGGTCGGGCTGCGTGACGACTCCGACAACCGGGTGCCGCGAGTCGTGCAGCGCCTGGAGCGTCGGGACTGCGAAATCGGGAGTGCCGAAGAAGACAATTCGAAGGGGAGCAGCCGGCGTCACCATTTTCCCGCGCGAGACATCTTGCGGATTTTCTTCACGATGAGATCGCGCTTGATGCCGCGCACGCGATCGAGAAACAGCTTGCCGTCGAGGTGATCCATCTCGTGCTGGAAGGCGCGCGCCAGCAGTTCCTTGCCCTCGACCGTGCGCGGCGCGCCGGTGCGGTCGAGGCCTCGCACGACGGCGCGCATCGGCCTGGCGACGGTCGCGTTGAAGCCGGGCACGCTGAGGCAGCCTTCCTCCTCGAGCTGCATCCCTTCGAGCTCGACGAACTCTGGATTGATGAACACCATGAGGTCGTCGGGTTTGTGTCCCAGGGAAAGATCGATGACGAAGATTCTGAGCGACACGCCGATCTGCGGCGCCGCCAGACCGATGCCGGGCGCCGCATACATCGTCTCGATCATGTCGTCGATGAGCTTCTGGATCTCACCGGTCAGCTCGCCCACGTCGGCCGCACGCGCGTGCAGCGGGGTTTCGCCAAACTTCAGAATCGGGCGAATCACCCGCCTTCGCGCTCCTCGCGCTTCGGCGCGGCAGGCTTTCGGGTGGTGAACCGTGCCTGTAGCCGATCTGTGGCGTTGGCGTAGTTGCGCTGGATTTCGCCGAGGGAGTCGCCGCCGAATTTCTCGAGGAACGCGTCGGCCAGCACGAGACTCACGACCGCCTCGCCGACGACCGCGGCGGCTGAAATGGCGCAGACGTCGCTTCGCTCGATGACGGCCGGTGCTTCCTGCATGCCTGCGAGGTCGACCGATCGCAGCGGCTTCATCAACGTGGCGATCGGCTTCATGAAACCGGACACTCGCAGGTCTTCGCCGTTGGTGACGCCGCCTTCGAGCCCTCCGGCGTTGTTCGTCGGCCGCGCCACGCCGATCGGCGGCTTCGTGCGGCTCGGCGCCGGCACGATCTCGTCGTGCATCTGCGAGCCGGGCACCGATGACGCCTTTGGACCGATGCCGATGCCGACACCCTTGATGGCCGGAATCGACATCATGGCCTGCGCAAGACGGCCGTCGAGCTTGCGATCCCAATGGACGTAGCTGCCCAGCCCTACCGGCAGCCCGCGCGCGATCACTTCGAACGCGCCGCCGGCGGTATCACCCGCATCGCGGCAGCGATCGATCTCGGCGATCATGTTGACCTCTGCATCGAGGTCGGCACAGCGCAGCGCCGAGTCCGATCCGATGTCGCGCGCCGCTTCGAAAGTGACGCGCAGCGGCGAGTCGAGGCCGATGCCGTTGACGCGATACACGTGGCTGACGATCTCGACGTCGAACGTTCGAAGCAACTGACGGGCAAGCGCGCCTGCCGCGACGCGCGCCGCGGTCTCTCGTGCGCTCGCGCGCTCGAGCACGTCGCGAATATCGGTGCGGTCGTATTTGATGGCGCCCGCGAGGTCGGCATGCCCCGGACGCGGCCGCGTGACGATGGGCCTGACCGTGCCGGTCGCTCCCGCCGGCGCTTCATCCTCGGCGTGCATCGTCTGCTGCCAGTTTTCCCAATCCTTGTTGCGGATGAGCAGCGAGATGGGAGAGCCGAGTGTCTCGCCTGCGCGCACACCCGACAGAATCTCGGCTTTGTCGGATTCGATCGCCATGCGCCGGCCGCGACCGTATCCAGTCTGACGCCGCTTGAGCTGTTCGGTGATCGCGTCGAAGTCGATGTGCAGCCCGGCCGGCATGCCTTCGAGAATGACGACGAGACCCTTGCCGTGGGACTCGCCGGCGGTGAGAAAACGCAGCATTGCCTCGACATTCTATACGAAGTTTCTGCACTGTTCCGGCCGCCGCCCGCGTAATCAGGCCTGTTTTTCGCGGGCGAGCGGATTGCAATCACGCACGCGTCGCATGGCCACATTGATTGCAGATCGGTTTCTGATACGCACATCGGCAGGGCTCGACGCGATCGATCTTGCCACTGGCGCGTGCGTTCGCCTTCGCGTCGATGCGGCCGGCACGCGCGTCGAGCAGCAAGCCTGGACGGAGACGTGCACGCGCGAACACGCCGAGGGCCTGCTGCTGGACTTTGGTTTCATCGGAAGCACGCAACGGTTCGAGGCGCGTGCACACACGTGCGAACCTCGACAGCCGGTATGTCGGCAGGCGCCGGCGAGTGTCATCGAGTGGCTCGATCATGCGCGCCCGTCTTCGTCGCGGGTTCTCTATCTCGCCGAGCTGCCGGATGCGCGTGCACTTCGGCAACATGGATTCATCCCGTGCGACCTCGCGCTCATCGAAGATGCAACCCTCGGCGGCGATGTGTCTGCCGCACTCACTCGCCGTTCGGTTGTCGTGCTGGATTCGCGCGACGCGCCGTCGAGTGCGGCACTGGCGTTGCTGCGCCTGCGCCAGCTTGGTGTGCGGGAGTTCGGCGTGCTGGCGCGGCGCGCCCCATCAAAGAAAGCTCACGTCATGAAGGCAGCAGAAGGACGAGCGGCGTACGGCGGACGCCCGCCGGCCGGAGATCTTCGCTCGGCCCAGATCATGGTCGAGGTCGAACGGTTGTTGGACCGCGGCCGTCATGCGGCAGCCGAGCGATCCCTGCGAGGGGCGTTCGCCGCATTCGAACGGCGTGGCGAGTTCAGACGTGCCGGTGACGCCGCGCTCAGGCTCGGCAGGCTCATGCTGGCCCGCGGACGAAGTGCGGATGCGAGTGCGCTGCTTACGAGTGCGCACGATCGGTTTCAGCGCGCCCGCGCCGTCGAAGATGCGCTCGAGGCCACGGTGTATCTCGGCCTCGCACAGACCGACCTCGCACAACTGAGCGATGCCGAGCACACTTGTCGCGCGGCCTATTCCGCGGCATCGGCTCTTGGCAATCCAGAGGTTGCGCTGTTCCCTGCGTTGGCACTCGCGCGAACTCTCCTGTGGCAGAAGCGGCACGCTGAGGCACGGTCGATATTGGAAGCGGTCACCCCCGCCGGTGACGTCGAGCAGTGTGCCCGGTACTGGTGCCTCGCCGCACGGCTGCGCATCGCCGCCGACGCAGTGGCCGATGCGTGGCGGTTTGTCGAGCGGGCGCGTCCGGCAGCATCGGATCTGTCGCCTGCCATCGAATCCGTCGTTCGCGGGTGCGAAGCCGCCATCCAGGGCAGGCTGGGTGATATCGACGCGCTGCGTATCCACGTTACCAACGGCCTCGCGGCGGCGCGTGCGGCGCACCTGCCGCTGCAGGCCATCAAGCTTCGTCTGGCGTACATCGAAGGGCTCGTCAGGGCAGAGCGGCGCGCACACGCGCGCGCGGCTGCGCGTCATCTCGAACATATCCGCAGCGGCGCCATGCCGCCGTTGTTGAAGTCGCGCATCGATGATGTGTTGAACGGGCTCAACAAATCTCCGGTGGTCCACGAGTCGCCGGCGCGCTTTCACGTGACGCCGCTTTCGCCGATCGCAAACGACGTGCAGGATCTCGACGGGCTGAGAGATCTGCTGGCGACCTCTCATCAACTCGAGGACGAGAGCGAAGCGCTGACGCGCGCCGCCACGGCGATTCGGCGCCACACGCACGCCCTCGGCGTCGGCATTTTCGGCTGGCACACCTCGGCGCCGAGGCTGTTCGCTTCCTCCGGCGTGGCGGGGGAGACGATGGCGCGGCGATCGATCGACATCGGTCAGCCCATTCGTCCCGAGCGCGCCGGCAGTTGTATAGAGAGTGCCGTGCCGATCCAGTACCTCGGACGCATCGTGGGCGCCGTGGCGATGCGGTGGAATGTCGAGGGGCCCGAAAGTATCGAGCGTGCGTTGGCGTTCGGCGCCGCGGCTGCTGCAGTGTGCGCGCCTCTCGTGTACGTCTTGATCGAACGCCAGAGTGCGCCAGCGCCACACGAGATGGCGTTCGATCTCGTCGGCGTCAGCCGGGCAATCGAAGACGTGAAAAGGGCTATCGCGCGGGCCGCAAACGCGCCGTTCACCGTGTTGCTCGAAGGTGAAAGCGGATCGGGCAAAGAGCTGGTTGCGCGTGCCATTCACCGGGCCGGATGCCGCCGCGAGCGGCGCTTCTGCGCGTTCAACTGCGCCGCGATGCCCGAGGATCTCGTCGACGCGGAACTATTCGGTCACGCCAAGGGTGCGTTTACTGGCGCTGCGGGCGAGCGTCTCGGCTTGTTCGAAAGTGCGGATGGCGGCACGGTCTTTCTCGACGAAGTCGGCGAGCTCTCGGCGCGCGCGCAGGCGAAGGTGCTGCGCGTGCTGCAGGAAGGGGAGATTCGCCGCATCGGCGAGAACTTCACGAGGCCGTTCGACGCGCGATTGGTCGCGGCGACCAATCGTGTGCTGCGCGCCGAGGTCGATGCCGGCCGGTTCCGCCAGGACCTGCTGTATCGACTCGACGTGATTCGCATTAGCGTCCCGCCGCTCCGGGAACGCGTCGAGGATATCCCGCTGCTCGCCGCGCGCTTCTGGCGGCAGTCGGCAGAGCGCATCGGCAGCAAAGCGGTGCTCGGACAGAACGCGGTTTGCGCGCTCGCGCGGTATGATTGGCCTGGCAACGTTCGAGAGCTGCAAAACGTGCTGACGGCGCTCGTCGTCGCGGTTCCGCCGCGCGGCGTGGTGAGCGCATCGGAGCTGCCGGCGGCCATCGCGCGTGCCGCACAACTCTCGTCGCACGAATCGTTGGAGAGCGCGCGGCTCAAGTTCGAGGAGCGATTCGTCCGGGCCGCGCTCGCGCGCGCGGCCGGGCACCGCGGGCAAACAGCGGCCGCGCTTGGGTTGAGCCGTCAAGGTCTTGCGAAATTGATGCAGCGCCTACATCTCGATGCATAGATACCTCATTCGCCGGCTGCTGCTGACGATTCCGGTGCTGCTCGGCGT
Organism: Vicinamibacterales bacterium; assembly: GCA_963730445.1. GTDB lineage: Bacteria > Acidobacteriota > Vicinamibacteria > Vicinamibacterales > JAMQPK01 > JAMQPK01. The sequence continues at coordinate 69,537 of CAVSRX010000002.1, forward strand.
GGCGACGCTGGTCTTTTCTCTCATCCATTTCATCCCCGGCGATCCCGCGCAGGCGATGCTTGGCGAAGGCGCCGCGCCCGAAGATGTCGCGCAGCTCCGCGAGCGCCTCGGACTCGACCGGCCCCTGCTCGTGCAATACGGATCGTTCCTGCAGGGACTGGCGCGTGGCGACCTCGGCGTGTCGCTGCGGAACGATCAGCCGGTGCTGCAACAGATTCTCGAACGCATGCCCGCTACCGCCGAGCTCGCGTTCGCATCGATGGCCGTCGCTGTATTGATTGCGCTGCCGCTCGGCATCATCGCTGCCGTCTGGCGCGGCACGGCGGTCGACTACAGCGCGATGACCTTGTCGCTGGTCGGCATCTCGGTACCGAACTTCTGGCTTGGGCCGCTGCTCGCGATTGTGTTTGCGGTCGAGCTTGGCTGGCTGCCTGTTGGTGGGCGCGGGACGCTTGCGCACCTCGTGCTGCCTGCGGTGACGCTTGGCGCTGCGCTCGCTGCCATTCTGGCTCGCATGACCCGCGCGAGCCTGCTCGAAGAGCTGCGCGAGCCCTACGTGCTGGCCGCGCGCGCGAAAGGGGTCTCGCGCACGCGCGCTGTCCTTCATCACGCGCTGCGCAACAGCCTGATCCCGATCGTCACGATTCTCGGGCTGCAATTCGGCGTCGTGCTCACGGGCGCCGTCATCACCGAAACGATCTTTGCGTGGCCGGGCATCGGCCGGCTGCTGATTCAGTCGATTAGTTTTCGCGATTACCCGACAGTGCAGGGCTGCGTGCTCTTGATTGCGGTGACCTACGTGGGCGTGAATCTGATTACGGATCTCACGTACGGGTTTCTCGATCCGCGCATCCGGGTGGACCGATCGTGATCAAAGTCGGCGCGGCCATCGTTCTGCTCACCGTCATTGGCGCGATTATCGCGCCCTGGGCCGTCCCGTACGATCCCTCGGGGCAGGAGCTGGCGCTGCGGCTCGAACGCCCGAGCCTGGAGCATCCGTTCGGGCTCGACGAGCTCGGCCGCGATATTCTGTCGCGCGTGCTCGCCGGCGCGCGCATCTCGTTGTTCGTCGGTCTCACGGTCGTCGGCATTTCATCCTTCGTCGGCGTGCTGCTCGGATCGATCGCCGGCTACTTCGGTGGTTGGATCGACGATGTGATTAGCCGCACGATAGACGTGCTGCTCGCGTTTCCCGGAATTCTCCTCGCGATTGCGCTCGTCGCGGTGCTTGGTCCAAGTCTCACGAACGTCGTCATGGCGTTGTCTGTGATCGGATGGGTGGGATACGCACGTCTGGTGCGAGGGCAGGTGCTGAAATCACGCGAGCTCGAATTCGTACAGGCGGCGCGCGCGCTCGGTGCCGGAACGCCGCGCATTCTGCTTCGTCACGTGGTGCCCACCACGATGCCGGCCGTCATGGTGCAAGCCACGCTCGGCATGGCCGGGGCCATTCTCGCGGAGGCGTCGCTCAGCTTTCTCGGTCTCGGAGTGCAGCCGCCAACGCCGAGCTGGGGGACGATGCTCAACGGCGGACGGCTGCATCTGCTGGATGCGCCGCACCTGACGATTTTTCCCGGCGCCGCCATCGCGGCGCTGGTGCTCGGATTCAATTTTCTGGGAGACGGTCTGCGCGACGCGATCGACCCGAAGCGCTACCGTGCCTGAAGCCGGCGCGAGACGGATCGGACGAGCGGGTGGTCGGGATCTTTCTCGACCGCCCGCTTGAGCGTCGCTCGCGCGTTGTCTGTGTGTCCGGCTTTCCACTGCGCGTCGGCCATCCGCGCGAGGAACGACGCGTCGCCCGCACGAAGCGCGTCGGATTTCTGATACCACGCCACCGCTGCCGCGGCGTCGTTCAACTGCATCGACAAATCCGCAATCCGCGTGGCATGCACGGCTTCGTCCGCGTCTTCATCGACGAGTATCGAGTATTTGACGAGCGCCTGCCGCGCCTCGTCGAGATGTCCCAGGCGCTGTGCAACGGACGCGAAATGCGGCAGCACTTCGGGGTCGGTAGGGAAGCGCTGCGATGCCTGCCTGAAGATATTCTCCGCCGCCTCGTGCCGGCCCGCCAGCACCAGCGCGCGGCCATACATGCCGAGCGTCTCGCTGCTGGTTGTCGAGTGCTCGGCCACCTGCCCGAGCGCTTCGAGCGCTTTCCGCAGGTCGCTTGGGTCGCCGCGCTCTTCGGCCGCATCGAGCCACACCTGGCCGAGTGCGGCATACACACCCGGATACTCCTTGAAGTTTTCGGCGGCGCGGCCGAGCGTCAGGACCGCAAGGTCGCGATTGCCGGCGCGCAGGTACGCGCGGCCGACGGCAATCAAGCGCTCGGGGTTGGTCGAATCGAGGGCGTACAGTGCATTGAGCTGTTCGATTTCGTCGCGCGTCTGCTGCTGCAGCCGGTGCAGCTCCGCAAGCTCTTCGCGGGCGGGAATGAAGGCAGGGGCGATTGCGCTCGCGCGCTCGAACGCCACGCGCGCTTCGGCCAGCTCTTCGCGGTCCTTGAAACAGAGCCCGAGGACGTAGTGCGCCTCGTGAAAATTCGGATTCAGCGCGACGGCTTGCTTCAGCGCGGATATCGCGCGCGTGAGCCATCCCTCTCCGCCGTCGCCGCGCAACGCAAGCGCCAGTTTGTAGAAAATGGGCGCGGCGTGATTGTCCAGGTCGAGGTAGGCCTGATATTTTTCGGCGGCATTCGCGAAGCGCCGCAGCTTCATGTTGACGTCGCCAAGCTTTTCGAGGGTGCGGGTGGCCCCCGGGTCGAGATCGGCCGCCGTGAGAAAGTCTTTCCGCGCCGCGGCAAGCGTCTCCGGCGTATCGCCGCGGCGCTGATGCGCCTCGCCGCGCTTCAGGTACGCGAGCATCGATCCGTCGTTCAGAGCGATCGCGCCACTGTATTTCTCGATGGCAACGCAACGTCTGCTCGTGGCTGAGCGCTTCGTCACCCTCAAGGATCAGGCGGCGGTAGTCCCGCTCGCGCTCGACTGCCAGGTCGGCGAGGTAGCCGGCAGTGGCCAGCACCGGCCAGCACGATGATGCCCGCGACGGCCTTTTTCACGCCCTGATTTTACGGCAAATAGGGAACATTCCGGCGGGTTAGGGGTCCAACTTGTCAGAACCTGCTATATTCGGGGGTACTCACCGTGGCAGGAAATTTTTCAGCCAAGCCCGCCGAAGCGATTGGTTGGTCGTCCGAGGTCGCCAGTGGCGAAGCTGCGCTCATCGAGCGCTGTATCGCCGGCGACGACACCGCGCACGCCGCTCTGGTTTTCGAGCATCACCGCCTCGTCCTCGGCCTCGCGACCCATCTGCTTGGCGACCGCGAAGAGGCCCTCGATTTGTCGCAGGAAGTCTTCTTACGGGTATTCCGCACGCTGCACCGCTTCCGCGGGCAGTCGTCGTTACGCACCTGGATCTTCCGGATCGTCGTCAATCAGGTGCGGAACCGGCAGCGGTGGTGGAGGCGGCGTCAGCGGTCGAATCAGGTGTCGCTCGACGAGCACATCCGCGACCACGGCGAAATGGTGCTGGGCGCCGACGCGTCGACGCCCGACCGCGAGCTGACGCGCAAGGAGATCGGCACGAGGCTGAAGGCGGCGATTCAGAATCTGCCGTTCGAGCAGCGGACGGCGCTGGTGTTACGGGAGGTCGAAGGGTTGAAGTACGAGGAAATCGCATTCTCGCTTGGGCTGCCGGTCGGCACCGTCAAGTCGAGGCTCACACGCGCGCGCCAGGCGCTGCGCGTCGAGCTGGGAGATTTGCGATGCTGACCTGGAGCTGCGAGCAGGTGCGCGCCGATCTCTCCGCCTTCTACGACGAAGAGCTGCCCGTCGCCGATCGCATTGCGATTTCCGATCACCTCGACGGCTGTCCGTCCTGCCGGCTCGAGGCAGACGATCTCGAGCTGATCGGCGGGGCGCTGCAGACCACCGCGCGTGTTGAAGACGTAGCTGTGATGCCCGGTCTCAACCGCTTGCAGACCGACATTCTGGAGCGCTGGAACGCCGAGGAGCGCGCGTCGCTCGGACGGACCATCCGCAATCTCTTCGACGACCCGCGCCGCGCCTCGGCCAGCGTGAGCGTGTCGGTCGTCGCCTCGCTGTGCCTCGCGCTGGGCGCGTTCGTACTTGCGCAGAGCCCCATCCGTCATCCCGAGTCGCTGAAGGCAGCGATGACGCTCAGCTCGCGTGCCCGCACGGTCGACATCTACCTGCCCCCTGTCGAGCTGCTGCCGCGCGCCTATGCGGACGCCATCATGCCCGCGACGGTGCTGAACCGCGACGACGAAGAGGTGGCCTTCACGGCGCTCGTGACGGTCGACGGGTATCTGGAAGATGTGGAAATGATCGGCGACCGCATTCAGGGTCGCAGCAGCCTACCCACGCACGCGCAGTTGTCAGAGTTGCTCAACGCCGTCGCAACCGCGCGCTTCGAACCTGCCCGCGCCGCCGGCGCGCCCGTCTCTCAGAATGTCGTCTGGGTTGTCTCGCACACCACGGTGCGCGCGCCGCTCCGCGCCTACATCCACGTGCGCGTGGATGGCTGGAAGATGCTCTAGCTTCGCCCACCAAACGAAAAACGAATAACGAGAAACGAATAGAGCGACGCATATCACGCATACCGTGATAGCTGTGACTCTATTCGGTCTTCGTTTTTCGGTTTTCGTTATTTAGCGGCGACTTCCCCGCGAGCGGTAGCCGAGTTGTTTTTGGCATCGTACGCCCGGATGATTAGTCCTTTGGCGGCGTCGCCGTCAGAGAGCGTCAGCTCGAACTGTTCGGTGCGGCCGTCGAAGATGCCGTCTCGCGGATAGACCACCTGCCATTGCTGCGCATCGAGCGAGTATTCCACCTTCGAAATCGACGACCACTCATCGCGGACCTCGAACTGGATGGTGGTGCGCCCGTTGGCAGGACGCGAGGAGGTGACAATAACTGCCGGGGGGCCGTTGTCGATGTCGAACGCCGAGCTTTCGAGCTCGCCTTCGAGCGCTCCGCCGGGCGTGTTCGACGCCTCATCGGACGCCATCACTTTGACCACGTAGGTGCCGTTCGGCACCGACGTCGTGTCCCACACGAAGATCGCGTCTTCGATATCGCTCTTCAGCGACTTCCAGCCGGTCTCGCCTTCGCGGCGATACAAAATCTCATACTGCAGCTCATCGTCGTTGGCGTCCTCGGCGCGCCACACGAACGTCTGCAGACCGCGCTGGTACACGCGTCGGCCGAGCGCCGAGGAGCTACTGCCGGGGCCCGGCGTTGCGCTCAGGATGCGCCGATCGGGCGCCTGATCGGCGAACCCGGCGATGTCCGGATCGCCCGTAGGGTAGGGCTTCTGAAATACCGTGCCCGCGGGATGCACCGTCAAGCTCGTCACCTTCGGCCGCAGATTGCGCTGCACGTAGGCCGCTGAGACCGACGTCAGGACCGGGTTGCCGGTTTTTGCCGCCAGCACGGCCTTCCACTGCAGGTATCGCGCGTTCGGGCTCTTGATCTCTTCGCCATTCGCGGCGCTATAGGGCCCGTCCCAGACGCTCCACGTGTCGTCCGGCGTTGCGGTATTGCCCGACCGCGTGAACACGTCCACACGGCCGCCCGCCGGCACGGACGCGCGCCAGCTGAGCGTGCCCCAGTCGGCTACCGTCTGCGCGTCGCGCACGAGCGATGTGTAGGTGCCTTCGGCCGCGCGCTGCGGTGAGAGCCTGAAGATCTTTCCAGGATTCGAGGTGGCGTAGATGACGTTGCCTTTTGAATCGCGCGCGAAGCCGGTCACCTGCTGGGCCGACGCCTGCATCAGCAGCGTGGCTGTGGTCGGCTCGCCGCTCAAGCTGTACAGCTTGCCATTCCGCCCTGTTCCGACGATGAGCGCCCCGCTCGAATCGAAGGTGAGATCGTACGGAGAATCTTCTCCAGATTCCCAGAGGATGTCCCAGAGGCCGTCGGGCCTGATTCGATAAATGGCTCCGCGTCCGCTTCGGCGATCCTCGCGCGCCGGCGCATCTGAGGAACCAACCGATGCACCGCCGCTCTCGACAACTGCAATCGCGGTCACTTCCGTCGTCACGGTCGGAACGGGCTCGCGCGAAGACGAGGCGGACGTTGAGTCTGATGTGGATGACGCGGGCGGCTGGCTCGTTGACGTCGTGCGGCCGGTGAGCGCCGCAAGGTAAATGTTGCCCTGCGCATCGAGGCGGATCGCGCGAATTTCCTGGTGTGTCGAGTCGAGCAGCAGAAACGCCTTGCCTGTTGTGTCGACGCGGAACAACCGTCCTGGTCCTTCGGTGCCGGCCAGCAGCTGTCCGTTGCGCTCGAACGTCAGCGCGATGACGTGCGTGGCTTTCGTCGCGTAAAACGTCGCGCCTTTGCCGTCGGGCGTGATCTTATAGATCAGCCCTTTCTCGCCCGTGCCCGCGTACAGGTTTCCTTGCGCGTCGAGGGCCAGGCTCCAGATGTATTTGTCTTCCGGATCGAAGAACGTCGCGCCTTTGCCGCTGCGGTCGATTTTGTAGATGCGCCCTTCGGGCGATGTCGCCGCGAAAAGTGATCCGTCAGGCGCCAGCGCGAGGGCGTGCACTTCGAGCTCCGTCGTGTCGAAGAAGGTCTCGGCCTTGCCGGCCGCACCAATCTTGAAGACTTTGCCTTCGTTGCCGCTGCCGACGTAGATCGATCCATCGGGCGCGACGGCCATCGCCCAGAGAAATGGCGACGTCGTCTCGGCGACGAGCTCTGTCGCCGGCCCGAGCACGAGACGGCCGTGGCCGTCGATCGACAGGTTCTCGACCTCGCCGCGGAGAAAGTCGTTCAGGGTGGCGGTCTGCCAGAAGACCGGTTTCGAGGCGACGATCGTCGCGGCGGAAGCCGCAACGAGAGCGAGCACGAGGAGATGTCGTGGCACCAGGCGCATTCGATGCTTACTCGATGTTGATGGTCAGCACGCGCGATCCGACCACCGCATGCTCGGTCGGCAGATTCCATTCGGCGAGCGTCGCGTTGCGAAGTGGAATGAAGTCGCCGGTGCTGCGATCGGCTTCGAGCACGCCAAGGACCGACGGCGGCAGCGACGAGAGCGCCTCGCCACGCACGACGGCGCCGGAATCGGACGCGAGGAGCCGCACGTAGAGCCGATTGTTCTTACGCACCGTGTTGAGCGCGCGCATCAACTGCGGCACGCTGCGCGGCTCGGTCGGCTGGCGCACTTCGCGCCGCTCCCACTGCGCCAGGCGCGCGCCGTCAGACACCATCACCGAGAGCGAGCCGCTCACGCCAGCCGGAATGTCCAGCGGCACCGTTTGCACGACTTCCTCTCCGCGATAGCCGCGCATCAACACTTTGAGCGGGACCGTGCGGCCTGCGCGCGCCCGCACGCCGTCGAGCCAGACGCGCTCGATTGTCGCAGTACGCGGCTGCTCGAAGGATTGAATGGTGAGATCGACGGCTTCGATCTGAATCGGCTCGAAATCGTTGTCGAGCAAGAACGTGAGCGGCGCCATGATCGAGCCGGCCGTGCTCATCGACGCGCTGTTGCCCGAGAACAGATCCTCGATGTTGATTTGCCCGTGCGACTTCACGTTCATCGTGCCTTTGATGTTGAACGTGGCCGCGCCCGTCTCGCGCTCGTACGAGGTGAGCGTGCTGAGAATGGAGGCGTAGGTAAAGAGCGGCGTGAACAGCTGATCGCTCACGACCTGGAACTCGAACTGCTTCTTGAACCCGCGCTCGGACTCGAGCGAGATCTTGACTGGAATCGTCGCCGGCCCCGCACCGGTGAGCCCTGCAATCGTCGTCGCGCGATCCTGACTGACGGTGCCGATGACATCGCCCAACGTGGAGATCTTCATGGACGAGGCCATGCTCGGCAGCAGCATGTGGATGTACGCCTTCGTCATCGGGAACGCGATCGGTCCGAGGTTGAAGAACGGATGTCCGAACGCGTAAATCTTGTTGCCGATCACTTCCGTCACCGTGCCCGTCGAGCCCATGTTGAAATCGCCGCTCACGATATTGATCCCGACCGCGGAGCCGGGACGAAGCGGCATGTCGTTCAGCAGTGCCTGCGGGGGTGTCTGACCGGCGGCTGCGCCGGCGATGGGGATGAAACCGTAGTCGCGGAACGAGGCGCCGAGCATCTCCGCGATCTCAGGCGAGAATCCGCCGAGGTTCAGCGGCGTGGCGATGGGGCGAAGCATCGTGGCCACCTGGCCGCTGACCCCGTCACCGAAGATCTGCACGTCGCCCGGGCGATCGGCAAACGGGCGCGCCCACGACATCGAGGCGCGCATGGCGGCCGCGACGCTGTCGCGCGTCACCGGCATCTCGAGCCGCGCGCGCGTCCCCATCGGAGGGCGGGGCGTGTCGAGCGTGGCGGCGTCAATCATCTCGGCAATCGGCGTGATGCCGGCGATCGGTTCCTTGGAAAACGCGCCGAGCGAGTACGAGACCGCACCGACAAGCTTGCCGTCGATGTACACAGGGCTGCCGCTCATGCCGGCGATGACGCCGGTGTGGGCGAGCGGTCCACCTTCGAGTTTGGCCAGAATCAGATCGCGGCGGGGTCCGATGACGTTCCGGAGCACGCCGATGATGTGCACGTCGAACGCTTCGATCTTGTCCCCCTGCCAGACGGTGTAGCCCGTGGCCACCATTCCCGGCTTGACCTCGTCGATCGAATAGTAGGGCGGAGCGGCTGGAAGTGACACAACCAGCAGCGCCAGGCTCGTAAAGAGGGCGAAAAGAAGTCTCTTCATGTTGTTGAATCTATTGGGAAATCCGTTTACTTATAGTGGCACATGTCTTGACAATTTCAAAGGCTTCCTGCTATCGTCGGCGCTTCATGGCCTCGACCAAACACGCCCCGCGCCTCGGCCCGCTCAGCAATGGTGCGCAGGGCTCGTTTGGTTTTGGATGGTGGTATTACGCCCAGACTGAAGGGGCAACTGCCTTGGCCTGAAACCGACGCAATCGGGAGCCAGCACAGCCTCTTCAGCCGAAACGGTTGAAGAGGCTTTTTTTATGTCCAAACCACTTCTCGTCATCGTCGCATCGGCACCCACGATGGCGGAGCTGCGTCGACGCCGCGATGCTGCGGCGCTCGCGGGCGCCGATCTGGTCGAGCTGCGGCTCGATTCGGTCGCCGACCCGGACGTAACCGCCGCGCTCGCCGGCCGAACTGTGCCCGTCATCGCAACGTGCCGGCCGGAATGGGAAGGCGGCGCGTTCAAGGACTCTGAGGCCGAGCGGCGGCGGATTCTCGAGTGTGCCCTTCAACAAGGCGCCGAATACGTGGACGTCGAATTCAAGGCGGGGTTTGCCTCCGATCTCATCGCGGCAACCGGCGGCAAGCGGATTGTGCTGTCGTCACACACCTTCGAGGGCGTGCCGGCCGATCTGATCGAGCGCATGCGTGCGATGCGTGCGGCCGGGGCGGAGATCGTCAAGATTGCCGTGATGGCCAAGTCGTTGTCGGACAACCTGCAGCTGCTGCAGATCAAGCGCGCGGCGAACACGGTGTTGATCGGCATGGGGCCCGCCGGGGCGCCAACACGCCTGCTGGCCGCGCACTTCGATTCGCTGTGGTCCTATGCCGGTGACGGGTACGCACCCGGACAGATTTCAGCCGCGCGGATGCTCGACGAATTCAGGTTCCGCGACATCACCGATCAGACCGCGATTTACGGCGTGGTTGGATCACCACTGACGCATTCAGTGTCGCCGGCGATGCACAACGCCGCGTTTCGCGCGGCCGGCGTCGATGCGGTGTATCTGCCGATGGTCGCGTCGAGTGCCGAAGACTTCACGATCTTCGCGACCGCACTCGCGGTGCAGGGCGTCAGCATTACGATTCCGTACAAGGTGGATCTGTTCGAGCGTGCGGATGCAGTGGACGAACTGGCCAAGAAGGTCGGCGCCGTCAACACGTATCGACGAGATGCGCTGCGATGGGAGGCCCGCAATACCGACGTCAGCGGATTTCTCGCGCCGCTCAGAGGCCGCATCGATCTGCGTGGGGCACGTGCGGCGATTCTGGGCGCCGGCGGCGCGGCGCGCGCGGTCGCCGTGGCGCTCGCGTCTGCCGGCAGCCACGTGACCGTGTACGGCAGAAATCGCGGCAAGGCGAAAGTTGTTGCGGCGCTCGCTGGCGGAACGGCGGCGGCGTTCCCGGTGGCCGCGAAGAGCTGGGACCTGCTGGTGAACACCACTCCGGTCGGCATGTTTCCGAATGTCGACGAGACGCCATTCGAGGGCGCGTTCGACGGCCGCGTCGTCTACGACCTCGTGTACAACCCGATCGAAACGCGGCTGTTGAAAGACGCAGCTGCGGCCGGTTGCGAGACGCTCGGCGGGCTCGACATGCTCGTGGCCCAGGCGGAAGACCAATCCGAATGGTGGATTGGCCGGCGTCCACCAGCAGGATTGATGAAACAGGCAGCGTTGGCGTCGTTATGAAACAGACATCGTTCGAGACATTCACCGAGCTCGCACAACGAAGCACCTTCGTGCCGGTCGTCAAAGAGCTGGTCGCCGACCTGTTGACGCCCGTCTCGGCGTTCCTGCGCATCGCGGAGACACTCCGACTACGCCTTCCTGCTCGAGAGCGTCGAAGGCGGCGAGCACGTCGGCCGGTACTCGTTCCTCGGGAAGGATCCGTTCGTCATGCTCCGCGCCCGCGATGGCAAGACCATCGTCGAAAAAGCCGGCGTCACGACCGAGAAGGCCGAGGAGTTCATCGACGTGCTGCGCAAGATGATGGCGGATTTCAGCTCGCCTTTCGTTCCGGAGCTGCCGCGATTCACGGGAGGCGCCGTCGGGTACCTCAGCTACGACACGGCCTCGTGGTTCGAGCCGGTTACGCTGCAGCCGGACGCGCAGGCGGACCCGGCGCTTCGCGACGAAGCGGGGTTCATGATCTTCGATACGGTGCTCGCGTTCGACCACGTGCAGCATCGGATTCTGATCATCGCGAACGCGCGCATCACGCCGGACGACGACCTCGAGGCGTTGTATCAGTTCGCGTGCACGAAGATTGATTTCCTCGAGCGCGAGCTGCGCCGCGACCTTTCGCACCCGCATCCGAAGCCCGGCAAGAGCATCGACGTGAAGTCGAACGTCCCGCGCGAGCGCTTCCTGGAGATGGTGAAGACGGCGAAGGAGTACATCGCGGCCGGCGATGTGTATCAGGTGGTGCTCTCTCAGCGGTTCGAAGCCGAAATCAGCGCAGACCCGTTCACGGTCTACCGCGCGCTCCGTCACGTGAATCCGTCGCCGTACATGTATTTCCTGCGGATGGGGAAGGTCTCGATTGTCGGGTCGTCACCCGAGATGCTCGTGCGCGTGGAAGGCGGCATGGCGCAGACGCATCCGATCGCCGGCACCCGCCCGCGCGGCAAGACCGACGAAGAAGACACGAGGCTCGCCGAAGAGTTGAAGCGCAACGAGAAAGAGCGCTCCGAGCATGTGATGCTCGTCGACCTCGGACGCAACGACCTGGGCCGCGTCTCGCAGTTCGGCACCGTGCGCGTGCCGCAGTTCATGGGGCTCGAAAAGTACTCGCACGTGATGCACCTGGTCTCTATCGTGGAAGGCAAGCTCGCCGACGATCAGGATCGCCTCGATGCGCTCGTCGCCTGTTTCCCCGCGGGAACGGTGTCGGGCGCGCCAAAAGTACGTGCAATGGAGATCATTGCCGAGCTCGAGCCCGACCGCCGCGGCATCTACGCCGGGGCCGTCGGCTACCTCGACTTCGCCGGCAACCTCGATTTCTGCATCACCATCCGCACGCTCGTCATCACAGGCACGCGCGCAACGGTGCAGGCGGGCGCCGGCATCGTCGCCGATTCGAATCCGTCGGCCGAGTACCAGGAGACGCAAGACAAGGCGAAAGCCTTGATACGAGCGCTTGAATTAGCGCAAGAGGGCCTGTGATTCTCGTCATCGACAACTACGACTCGTTTACTTACAACCTGGTGCAGTACCTGGGCGAGCTGGGCACGCAGCCGCTCGTTCGCCGCAACAACGAAGTGACGCTCGACGAGATTGCGACGCTCAGGCCCGAGCGCATTGTCATTTCGCCGGGTCCCGGCAGGCCCGAGCAGGCAGGCATTACGCTCGACGTCATCAAGCGATTCGGGCCCTCGACGCCGCTGCTGGGCGTGTGCCTCGGTCACCAGGCGATTGGAATGGCTTTCGGGGGAGCCGTGGTTCGAGCGATTGCGCCGATGCATGGGAAGACGTCGAGCATTACGCACGACGGCCAGGGGGTGTTCACGGGCATCGCGACGCCCTTGACCGTCGCGCGCTACCACTCGCTGGTGGTCGATCGGAATGGTTGGCCCGACGAGTTGGAAATTACGGCGCAAACGGTGGAAGACGGCACCGTGATGGCGCTTCGGCATCGCACACACCCGATTCACGGCGTGCAGTTTCACCCTGAGTCGATCATGACGCGCGAAGGGCAGCATTTGCTGCGGAATTTCCTGAAGGTATGAACATCTCCGGGTTGCTGGAAAAATTGATGCGGCGCGAGACTCTCTCGGTCGACGAAGCGGCCGAGGCCATGGGCGCCATCATGAGCGGCGAAGCGACGCCCGCGCAAATCGGTGCGCTCCTGGTCGGCCTCACGATGAAAGGGGAGCGGCCGGCCGAAATCGTGGGACTCGCCAGGACGATGCGCGCCAATGCCGTGCAGCTGTCGAGGACGTTCGAAGATGTGTTCGACACGTGCGGGACTGGCGGCGACCGCTCTGGCACGTTCAATATTTCGTCGGCTGCGGCGCTCGTGGCCGCGGCGGCGGGCCTGCGCGTGGCGAAACACGGCAACCGTTCGGTTTCCAGCCAGTGCGGCAGCGCTGATGTGTACGAAGCACTGGGCGTCAATGTGGCGGCGGCGCCAGCAATCGTCGAGCGATGCCTCGAGGAGGTCGGCATCGCGTTCTTCTTTGCGCCGACGTTTCATCCGTCGATGCGGCATGCCGCTCCGGTTCGACGCGAGTTGGCCGTGCGCACCGCGTTCAATCTGCTGGGACCGCTCACGAACCCGGCAGGCACGCGACGGCAGCTTGTGGGAGTGCCGCACTCGGAGTTGACCGAGTTGATTGCCCGGTCGCTGCTGATGCTGGGGTCCGATCGTGCCTGGGTCGTGCACGGAGCCGACGGCATCGACGAGATGTCGACGACCGGTCACACCAAGGTGTCCGAGTGTCGTAACGGCGCGGTGTCGACTTTTTATGTGCACCCGTCAGAGTTCGGCCTTCCGAAGGCCGAGCGTACGGATCTGCAGGGAGGCGATGCTGCCGCCAATGCCGCGATTCTTCGCGACGTGTTCGCGGGAGGCAAGGGACCACGCCGCGACGTGGTGTTGCTCAATGCCGGCGCGTCGCTGTTCGTCGGCGGAAAAGCAGCATCGGTGCGTGAAGGGATCGAGCGCGCCGCGCAGGCAATCGATTCGGGCGCTGTCCGCGCGAAGCTGGACGCGATGATCGCGGCATCGAAGCAGGTATACGCATGACGTCGACGGCACAGACACCGGATCTTCTCGCCGCTATCGTCGCTGCCACGCAGCGAATGGTAGAGGTGCGAGCCGCGCAGGTGCCGATCGACGAGCTCGATCGCCGTGCGGCCGGCGTCGAGCCTCGGCCCGGACGATTCAAGGACGCACTTGCGCGCGCGAATCACGTGAACGTGATTGCCGAGTGCAAGCGGCGTTCGCCGTCGCGAGGAGTGTTGAAGGCAGATTACGATGCGGCGGCGATTGCGACCGCGTACGATCGCGCGGGAGCCGCGGCGATTTCCGTGCTGACCGAGCCGGCGTTCTTCGACGGCCATCTCGATCATCTTGCGGCCGTAAGGCAGGTCACCGCTCTGCCGATATTGCGCAAAGACTTCATCGTCGATCGCTATCAGATTGTCGAGGCGCGAGCCGCTGGAGCAGACGCGATTCTGCTGATCGTCGCGGCCCTCACGCCAGTGGCGCTCGAGGAATTGCACCACGCGGCGATCCAGGCCGGCCTCGATGTGCTGGTCGAGATTCATGATCTGTTGGAATTGCCCATCGCTCTGGAGGCAGGAGCATCGATCGTCGGCGTCAACAACCGCAACCTTCGAACGCTCGCCGTGGATACAGAAGTCAGCCGTCAGGCCGTGAAATTGATTCCCGAGGATGTGATCGCGGTGGCCGAGAGCGGTTTGAAGACGAGCGCTGATCTTCGAGACTTGGCGAGCGCCGGCTACGACGCATTTCTCGTCGGCGAACGGTTCATGGCGACGAACGATCCGGGGCAAGCGCTGGCGGAATTGCTGAAGGGCGCGGGGCAGTGAAACAGCTTTTCGTGAAGATCTGCGGGATTACGCGCGCTCAGGACGCCGAGCTGGCGGCGGGTCTCGGCGCGAGTGCGCTGGGGTTCGTGTTCTGGCCCAACAGCCCGCGCTATGTCAGTGCGGAGGCGGCAAAAGCAATTGTCGTAAACGTGCCGGCGAATGTGCTGAAGGTCGGGGTGTTCGTCGACCAGCCTGTCGATGAAGTCGCGCGCATCATGGACGAAGTGGGATTGGACGTTGCGCAGTTACACGGACACGAGAGCCCGGAGTTTTGCCGAGAATTGACGGTCCGCCTGAAGGCGGACACTACCGAGGGAGAGGTCCCGGTGGTGTCCGCCTTAGGCGGACCGTGATCAAGGCGATCGGCATGACCGACAACGGCTCGACACAGATCGACGACTTCGATGCCGACGTCGTGCTGCTCGTCGATGCGCACGATCCGGCGCGACTTGGTGGAACGGGTAAGACCGTCAATTGGGACTCCGCGCGCGAGATCGCAGCGATCCGGCGCACGATTCTTGCGGGCGGGTTGAACGCGGCCAACATCAAGCTGGCTGTGCGATCGGTGCGGCCGTATGGCGTCGACGTCTCATCGGGAGTCGAATCATCACCCGGCGTGAAGGATCCCAACAGGCTGCGAACTTTTTTTGAGGCGCTGCATGACTGAGACACGATTCGGCCGGCGCGATCCGAACGCCCGCGGCTATTACGGTGAGTACGGCGGGAAGTTCGTCCCCGAGACGCTTGTCGCGCCCGTTGAAGAGCTGCAGGCTGCGTACTTCGACGCGCGGAAAGACAAGACGTTTCTCGCCGAGTTCGATCGGCTCCTCGCGCACTACGTCGGCCGACCGACGCCGGTGTACGAGGCCGCGCGGCTGCGCGCGACGCTGCCGAAGCGGGCGGCGCGCATCTTCCTCAAGCGCGAAGATCTGGCGCACACCGGCGCGCACAAGATCAACAACGCGCTCGGCCAGGCGCTGCTCGCTAAGCGGATGGGCAAGACGCGGGTGATTGCCGAAACCGGCGCGGGACAGCACGGCGTGGCGACGGCAACCGTCTGCGCGCTGCTGGGGCTCGAGTGCGACGTCTACATGGGCACCGACGACATGGCGCGGCAGGCGCTGAACGTCGTCCGGATGCGCCTGCTCGGCGCGACGGTTCGCGGCGTGTCGGCCGGCAGCCGCACGCTGAAGGACGCCATCAACGAAGCGATGCGCGACTGGGTGACCAACGTCACCCATAGCTATTACCTGCTTGGCTCGGTGCTGGGGCCGCATCCGTACCCACTCATGGTGCGCGAGTTTCAATCGGTGATCGGCCGCGAGGCGCGCGAGCAGTTCCAGACGCTGACCGGAGGGCTGCCGGACGTGGTGGTGGCGTGCGTCGGTGGCGGCAGCAATGCGCTGGGCATCTTCGACGCGTTCATTCCGGATCAATCGGTTCGATTGATCGGCGTCGAGGCAGGCGGGGAAGCGTTGACCGCAGGTCGCCATGCGGCGCGGTTTGCGACCGGGCTGGCAGGCGTGCTGCAGGGCACGCGCTCGTATGTGCTGCAGGACGTGAACGGCAATATCGAGCTGACGCATTCCATTTCGGCCGGGCTCGACTACGCCGCTGTCGGGCCCGAGCACGCCTGGCTGAAAGACATGGGGCGCGCGGAGTACTCGTGGATCGGCGACGCCGATGCGCTCGCGGCGTTTCAGCAGTTGGCACGGACCGAAGGCATCATTCCGGCGCTCGAGTCGGCCCACGCGATTGCGTACGGGACGCACCTGGCGCAGGCGCTGGGACCCGACGGGCAGATCCTTATCAATCTGTCGGGCCGTGGCGACAAAGATGTCGATAGCGTGTCGCGTCACTTAGGGATGGAAGGGGGTGCTGAAGTTGGCGTCTAGAATTTCCGCCGCGTTCGAGCGTATTCGGGCCGAAAAACGCACCGGGCTCGTGACATACGTCACCGCGGGCGATCCGGATATGGCGCGATCGGCCGATATTCTGTGTGCGCTCGATCGCGCCGGCGCCGACGTGCTCGAGGTGGGGATTCCGTTTTCCGAGCCGCTCGCCGACGGCCCCGTGATTCAGCGCGCAACGGAGCGGGCCCTGGCGGCAGGCGCCACGGCCTCGGGCGTCCTCGATCTCGTCACGCGCATCAGGTCAACGGTGAAGGCGCCGATTGTGCTGTTCACCTACGCCAATCCTGTTCTCAGGATGGGCGTCGACGTCTTCGGCGATCGCGCTCGAGCGGCCGGTGTCGATGGCGTGCTCGTGCTCGACCTGCCGATCGAAGAGGCGGGCACCTTTCGCGACGCGATGGCGGCGCGCGACATCGACATGATCTTTCTGCTCAGCCCGACGACCACCGATGCGCGCGTGAAGGAAGCGGCGAAACTGGGGCGCGGGTTTTTGTATGGCATATCGCGGCTCGGCGTCACCGGCACGCGCGACACCGTCGCGGATGGCGCAGAGGCGCTCGCGGGCCGCATGCGCGCGGCGACGCCGCTGCCGATTGCGCTGGGATTCGGCATCTCGTCGCCGGAGCACGTGCGGCAGATTGGCAGATTCGCCGACGCCGCGGTCGTCGGAAGCGGGTTGGTCGGCGTCATCGCCGAGGCGGGAAAAAGCCCGGATCTGATCGAAAGGGTAGAATCGTATGTTCGTTGGCTAAGAGGCGACGCACACACTCATGACAATCGACGAGCTCAGACAGCGGATCGATCAGCTTGACGAACGGCTGGTCGAGCTGCTCAGCGAGCGCGCGCATTGCGCGCTCGAGATCGGCAAGTTGAAGCAGGCGCTCGGGCTCGAGGTGTATCAGCCCGATCGGGAGAAGCAGGTGCTGCATCACGTGCAGACGCACGGCAAGCAGACGGGCAGCCCGCTCGAGGGGGACGCCATCGTGCGGGTGTTCGAACGGATCATCGACGAGGCGCGGCGCATCGAGCGCGCCACGGCTTCATAAAGGAGAGGATCGATAGCCATGGTAGTGGTAATGGAAGAACGCGCAACCGAGGCGCAGATCGAAAAGGTCGTCGCGTCGCTGGTTGAAGCCGGGATGGATGTGCACCGATCGACGGGCGTCAATCGCACCGTGCTTGGTGTGGTGGGAGCGCACAAAGTGGATTCCGCGTTGATTTCAGTCATGGACGGCGTGCACGAAGTGCTTCGCATCACCGAGCCCTACAAGCTCGCGAGCCGCACCTTCAAGCCCGAAGGGACGGTCGTCGTCATCGACGATGTGCGCATCGGCGGCGACGAGGTCATCGTCATGGCGGGCCCGTGCTCGGCGGAAACCGAAGAGCAGGTCTTCACCACCGCTGCGGCGGTGAAGAAGGCCGGCGCGAAGGTCTTCCGCGGCGGCGCGTTCAAGCCGCGCAGCTCTCCGTACAGCTTCCAGGGGCTGGGCGAGGAAGGCCTGCGCATGCTGCGCGAGGCGTCCGACCAGCACAACATGAAGCTGGTGTCGGAGGTCATGGACGTCAGCCAGATCGAGCTGGTCGGCCGTTACGCCGACATCTACCAGGTCGGCGCGCGCAACATGCAGAACTTCACGCTGCTGCGCGAGCTCGGCCGCACGCGCAAGCCGGTGCTGTTGAAGCGCGGCATTGCCGCGACGATCGAGGAGTGGCTGCTGTCGGCGGAATACATCCTGGCCGGCGGCAACAACGACGTCATCCTGTGCGAACGCGGCATCCGGACGTTCGAGAGCTACACGCGCAACACGCTCGACATCTCGGCGATTCCGGTCATCAAGAAGCTGAGCCATCTGCCGATCATCACCGACCCGAGCCACGCCACCGGCAAGCGCAACAAAGTGGCGCCGATGGCACGAGCGTCGGTCGCCGCGGGCGCCGACGGCATCATCGTCGAAGTGCACTGCAACCCGGACAAGGCGTTGAGCGACGGCGCGCAGTCGATGTTCCCAGCGCAGTTCGACCGCGTCATGGCCGAGCTCCGCATCATCGCGCCGGCGATCGGCCGCAGCATCTGCGTCGAGCCCGTAGTCAAGCGTGGTTGGGGACGGTAGTTGCCCGAGGGAAAGCAGCTGCCGATGTTGCGCCCGGAAAAAAATCCGGGGCAGCCGCCCATCTTTCAGCGCATCGGCATCGTCGGCCTGGGGCTGATTGGCGGATCGATCGCGCTGGCGGCGCGGGAGATCTGGCCGGCTGCGCTGGTCATTGGCGTCGATCGCAAGGACGTGCTCGAGCGCGCGATGATTCTGCACGCCATCGACGTCGCAGCGGACGATGCGGTTGTGTTGGCGGAAGCGGATCTCGTGATTCTGGCTGCACCGATTCAGCAGAATCTCGAAATTCTCGGCGAGCTGCCAGAGAACGTCACCGGGTCGGCCGTCGTCACCGACACGGGCAGCACGAAGCGCGCGGTGGTTGAAGCAGCGGCGGCGCTGCCAGATCGATTTACGTTTGTCGGCGGCCATCCGCTCGGTGGCGCCGCGCGCGGGGGCATCGAGCACGCGCGCTCCGACATGTTCAAGGGGCGCCCGTGGCTGTTTACCCCGAAGAAGGGACATGACGCACAGGCGCTGGAGAAGTTGAAGTCGTTTGTGTCCGGCCTCGGCGCCGTGCCCCAGATTCTCTCACCCGAAGATCACGATCGCCTCCTCGCCTTCATCAGCCACCTTCCACAACTCACGGTCAGCGCGTTGATGCACGTCGTCGGAGAGGCGGCGCGCGAAGAAGGCCTCAGTCTCAGCGGCCGCGGTCTGCAGGACACGACGCGCCTGGCCTCGAGCCCTGCGGACATCTGGAAGGAAGTCTGCGCGACCAACGCCGACGAGATCGGCTCGGCGCTCGACGCGCTGATCAGCGTGCTGCGGCAGTTGCGCGCGGATTTGCAGACGGGAAGGTCAATCGACGAGGTCTTCGAGTCCGCCAATCTGTGGCGGGAAACGCTGCTGTCGGAGAAGGGATCGTAGGGCGCGTGGGGTTCGTGGGTCGCGTGGGGAAGGCCTCTGTCAATCAAGCTTCCAGCGGCGGTCGTTAGCGAGATGCTCGCGCATGCCCGAGCCGAGGCGCCGCGGGAGTGTTGCGGGCTGCTGATCGGAACAGGGGAGACCGTCGTGCGTAGCGTGCGCGCGCGAAATCTCGATACGAACGCGACGCGGTATCTGATCGATCCCGAAGATCACTTCGCAGCTATTCGTGCGGCGCGCGAGGAGCGCCTGGAAGTGATCGGGGCATATCACTCCCATCCATCGAGCGCGCCGGTGCCATCGCCGACGGATATCGCAGAGGCCAGCAGCGGATCAGAGTTTGTCTACGTGATTGTGTCGGTGGTGGATGAGGACGTGCGAGCCTATCGAATTGATGCGGGCGTCTTTAAGCCCTTAGCCCTAAGCTCTAAGCCCTAGGTGCGTCAGCTGTCCTAGTATCCGCCGCCAAGAAGCCTGACGATGGTCGTCTGCGACGTGAGCACTCTGTCGCGGTGCTTCAGGCGAAAGATGATGCGGAAGGCGCCGGCGCGCTTGTAGGTGTGCGACCCGGTGAAGCGCCGGCGGATTTGCGAGACGCCCGCCTCGTAGGGCTCGCAGTCCTTGGCCTCTTGCGAGACGGTGCCGTCGCCCCAGTTCCACTCGACCGCGGGGCAGTAGTAATCCCGAAAGTCGTCATCTCCGCCCTTGAACTCGGCGGTCGCCGCCACACGGATGGGCACCATGCCCGTTCCCGGCGTGGCCTTGAGCGACAGCGACGGGCGCTTCGGTTCCTTCTTCTCAACCTTGTCATCCGACTGCGCTGGGGCAGACACTCCCGTTGCCAGCAGGATTGCGGCCGCGCAGAACGCCGTCTTCGCAAACGTGCGGAACATGCAAGTGTCATCCTACAGCCCGCGATTCGCGAGGGCAAGCGTGCATAATGTCCGCGGCGCGAGCGGCGCGGGGCGAAGGGCCCCCGCAAGCGAGTGCCGAGAGCGGGAGGGGACCCGCGAGTAAACATGAATGGCAGACGGAAATCCAAACCTATGGATGTTTTTGCAGGCGACCCTCGCTCGGCGGATACCGATCTTGTGATCGTCGCCGCGTTCGAAGAGGCTGCATCGGCGCTCGCCCCGGCATGGTCCGCACCAACCGGCGGGGAGATCGATCGAGCCATCGACTCGAAGGAATTCAGCGGCAAGCTGTACGAGATGTTCGTGACGCCGATTGTCGACCGCGGGTACCGAGCGCGGCGGCGTGGCCGCGGTCGGGCTCGGCATACAGAGCGACTTCACGGTCGATCGCGCTCGCCGCGTAGCCGCAGCGATGGGTCTGACGGCGCGCAAGAAGAAGATCGCGCGCGTCGCGTTTCTTGCGAACGGCGTGCTCGAGACAGGGGAGATGATTCAGGCGATCGCCGAGGGGCTGACGCTCGCGGAGTTCGATGCCGGGCACTACAAGACGGCCGGCTACGATTCGTTCGAGCTGACCGGCGGTCGGCATCATCGTTGAAGAACGCGTGCAGCACGCGGCGGAGCCTGCGGCGCGCCGCGGCCGCGTCATCGGCGAACATTGCAACATGGCGCGGCAGCTCGACAACGAGCCGGGCAACGCGCTGACGCCGTCCGTCTTTGCCGATCGGCTTTCGGAAGTCGCGCGCAGCGGCGGCCTGACGGTCGAGGTGCTCGATCATCATGCGCTCGAGCGGCTCGGCATGGGCATGCTTCTGGGCGTCGGGCGCGGCAGCGCGGAACCACCGCGCCTCGTGTCGATACGGTACGAGCCGGCCAGGCGCGCCGCCATCGCCGGTGCTGGGGCTCGTCGGCAAGGGGATTACGTTCGACACGGGAGGAATTTCCATCAAGCCCGCGGCGGACATGGATCGCATGAAGGGCGACATGGCCGGCGGCGCCGCGGTCGCGTGTGCGATGCGCGCACTCGCCGAGCTGAGAGCTCCGATTCGTGTCATCGGTGTCATCCCCATCGCCGAGAACATGCCAGGCGGCTATGCCATCAGGCCTGGCGATGTACTGAAGAGCGCATCGGGCAAGACTGTCGAGGTGATCAACACCGACGCTGAAGGACGGCTCATTCTCGGCGACGCGTTGTGGTACGCGAAGGAGATGGGCGCCACACATCTCGTCGATGTCGCGACACTGACGGGCGCCATCAGCGTCGCACTCGGAAGCATCACCAGCGGCTTGTTTGGAACGCCGACGACTTTCCTCGAGCACGTTCGTGAAATTGCCGAGCGCGCGGGCGATCGGTGCTGGCCGCTGCCGCTCTTCGACGAATACAAGGATCAGCTGCGCAGCGAGATCGCCGACATGATCAACACGGGCGGGCGGCTTGGGGGCGCCATTACGGCGGCCTTGTTCCTGAAAGAGTTCACCGGCGGCCTGCCGTGGGTCCACATGGACATCGCCGGTACGGCGTGGGCAGAGGAGAACAAGCCGTTCATGCCGAAGGGCCCGACCGGAGTGGGACTACGAACGCTGGTGGAGCTGGCGTTTACGTCGAACACGTGGAGCGACTTTGGCGCCCCCTGATCCGCCGCCTGCGCACGTGCGGCGGCGGCGCTACGCCGGCAAGAATCCGCGGGCATTTCACGACAAGTACAAAGAGCTCAACCCAGAGCAGTACGCGGCGGACGTCGAGAAGGTGCGCGCATCCGGCCGAACGCCAGCAGGCACGCACGTCCCAATCATGGAGCGCGAGGTGCTGGACTGTCTTCGGCCGCGCGCCGGCGAGATCGCCGTGGATTGCACGCTCGGGTGGGGCGGCCACGCGCAAGCGATCCTGGAACGCGTGCAGCCGGGCGGGCGCGTCATTGGCATCGATGTCGATCCGATCGAGTTGCCGCGCGCGGAAGCGCGGCTGCGGGCGGCCGGCTTCGGGCCAGACGTGTTCGTTGCGCGGCAAGGAAATTTCGCCGGGTTACCGAAGGTGTTGGCTGCGGAAGGGCTGGAACGCGTCGACATGATCCTCGCGGACCTTGGCGTGTCTTCGATGCAGTTCGACAATCCCGATCGCGGTTTCAGCTACAAAGGGGTTGGGCCGCTCGACATGCGGATGAATCCGCGGAGCGGCGAAACTGCGACGCAGCTGATCGCGCGATCGACTGAAGACGAGCTTGCACGCCTGCTCGACGAGAACGCCGATGAGCCGCATGCGCAGCTCATCGCGCGGCTGCTGAAAGAGCAGCCTCTCGAGACGACTCATGCCGCGGATCGTCTGTTGCGCACCGGCCTCAGCGCGGAGCTTCCGCGATTGACGAAAGCCGACCTGAAGATGTCGATCCGCAGGACATTTCAGGCTCTGCGTATCGCGGTCAACAACGAGTTCGCGGTCCTCGATGCGCTCTTACGGGTGCTCCCGTACTGTCTGGCACCTGGCGGTCGCGTTGCGATGCTGACGTTTCACTCTGGGGAAGATCGGCGCGTGAAGAAGGCGTTTCAGGCAGGCCATCGAGGGGGCGTGTACTCCGACGTGGCGACTGAGGTGATTCGCTCGGCGAAAGCAGAAACGTTCTCGAACCGGCGCGCCTCAGCTGCCAAGCTCCGCTGGGCCGTCCGCGGCGACGGCAATAACTATTGATGAGATGTCGGCGTCAGTCCGAGGGGCTGCGTCTGTGCATCCTCGTCGGGATGAAGACGCGCCTTGATTTTGCGATAGCCGATGATGACCACGGCCAGCACGAGGCCGAAGAGCACAGCGCCCACACTGATCACGCCCGTGAGGCCGATCGCCTCGAGCATGACGTCGCCAAGACCCGAGATCTCGTCCGTCTCGACGATTTTGACTATGATCGGCGTGGCTGGCGCCTGCATCTAACGATTGTACAGCAGGCCAACGTAGTGTCCGGCTTCAGCCGGACCGTCACAAAGGGAGTTCCGTATGGTCCGTCGTGTTGCCGTCACGTTCGCCCTGCTTGCATTCATCGTCCCCGCCGCCGCGCAGCAGCGCGATCGCGCGAGTATTCCGGAGAAATACAAATGGGACTTGACGCACATTTACCCGTCTAATGCAGCGTGGCGCGCGGCAAAAGAGAAGCTGGAGGCGGACATTCCCAGCGTTCGGCAGTTCAAGGGCACGCTCGGCAAGTCGCCTGCTGCGCTGGCAGACGCGCTCGAGCGTGTGACGGCACTCCAAAAGACTTTCTACAGGGTCGCGACGTATGCCAATCTCCGGGCCGATGAGGACACGCGGCATGCGGAGCATCAAGGGATGCGGCAGGAGGTCACCCTGCTGGGTACGTCATTCGGAACGGAAACGGCCTTCATCGAGCCTGAGATTCTTCAGGTCGGCCGCGACAAGCTGCAGCAGTTTCTGTCGTCGGAGCGACGACTGGCCTCGCACCGTTTCTACATCGAAGAAATCATCCGCAACGCGGCCCATACGCTGAGCGAACCCGAGGAACGGATTCTTGCCAGCGCCGCGTCTGCCACCTCCGCGCCCTCCACGACGTCGGGTCTGCTGCTGAATGCGGAGTTTCCGTATCCAAGCGTCACGCTGAGTGACGGACGCACGATCAAGCTGGATCAACAAACCTTCGCAGACGCCCGGCAGTCGCCGAATCGCGGCGATCGCGAGAAAGTGATGTCGGCCTATTTTGGCGCGCTTGGACGCTTCAGCCAGACGCTCGGTTCGACCTTGAGCGGGTCGGTGCGCGGGGATCAGTTCTACGCGACCTCGCGGAAGTACGAGTCAGATCTCCAGGCACGGCTCGATCCGGCCAATATTCCGGTGTCCGTGTACTCGCGGCTCATCGAAGGGGTGAACCGGAATCTGCCGACCTTCCATCGCTACCTGAAGCTGCGAAAACGGATGATGGGGATCGACGAGCTGCATTACTACGATCTGTATGCGCCGCTCGTCGGATCGGTAAACCTCGAATACACGCCGGAAGAGGCGCACAAACACATCGCCGGAGCGGTGGCGCCGCTCGGGCCGGACTACGTTGCGGCAATCAATCGCGCGTTCAACGAGCGCTGGATCGATCTGATGCCCACCGAGGGGAAGCGCTCCGGAGCATACATGAGCGGCAGCGCGTACGACGTGCACCCGTACATGCTCATCAACTACAACGGCAAGTACACCGACATGTCGACCGTGGCGCACGAGCTGGGGCACGCGATGCACAGCTTCCACTCGAACAGGGCACAGCCGTTCGAACTGGCCGGCTATCAGACGTTCGTTGCGGAGGTCGCCTCTCAGTTCAACGAGGATCTGCTGCTCGAATACGTCCTGAAGCAGGTGAAGGACAAGGATGTGCGGATCGCGATTCTCGGCAACTATCTCGAGACGCTGAAAGCCACTGTGTTCAGGCAGACGCAGTTTGCCGACTTCGAGCTGCAGGTGCATCAACTGGCGCAGCAGGGGAAGCCGTTGACCGGCACGTCGATGGCCAAGCTCTATCTCGACATCACCAAGAAGTACTACGGTCACGACCAGGGCGTCTGCATCGTCGACGACTACATTGCGCACGAGTGGAGCGCCATCCCGCACTTCTACCGGAGCTATTACGTCTTCCAGTACGCGACGTCGTTCACCGCGGCCACCGCATTGTCTGAGGGTGTGCTCACCACCGGCGCGGGCGGCGCGGCCGCAACGAAGCGATACATCCAGTTCCTGTCGTCCGGCGGCTCGAAGCACCCGATCGATCTGCTCAAAGACGCCGGCGTCGACATGACAACGGACCAGCCGCTGGAGCTGACGGTCAAGAAAATGAATCGGGTGATGGATGAAATCGAGAAACTACTCGGCGAACTGATCGGAACTGGGGATTCGGATTGCGGGATTAGCTAGTCGCGAGTCGATAGTCCACAGTCGAAAGTCGCGAGTCTGCCTGAGTCGGCGGTCGCCGTAGTGTCGGTAGTGTCCGGCTTTAGCTCGGACTGTCTACTGCAGCGCCGCCGCAGTCTGGACTTTCTTCAGCGACTGCTGGTACCTGAGGATTCCTGCGAGCAGCGACTCCGCAATGCGCTGGCGGTAGCCGGGCAACTTCAGCAGGCGCGCTTCCTGCTGGTTGGTGACGAAGGAAATCTCCGCGAGCACGCTGGGCATCGCCGCGCCAATCAGCACCATGAACGGCGCCTGCTTCACGCCCAGATCTTTCAGCGTCTTATTGCCGCCTCGCATGCCTCGCACGAGCGAGCGCTGAATGCTGGCCGCGAAGTCGCGGGACTCGTTCAGCTTGCTGTTCAGCGTAATCGCCTTGATGATGCCCGGAAGGCTGTTCATCGTCTTGCCGGAAGCAGCGTTTTCGCGGGCCGCAACGGCCTCGGCCTGGGGATTCAACGCGAAGTTCAGGAAGTACGTCTCGACGCCGCGCGCCATGCCGTTCGAGCTGGCGTTGGCATGCACCGACAGAAACAGATCCGCGGATTCGCGATTGGCGATCTCGGTGCGCTCGTCGAGCGAGACGTAGTCGTTCGTTCGACGCGTCAGGACCACTTCGATGCCCGGCTGTTGCAGGAGGAGCTTCTCGAGCCGCAACGACACGTCCAGTACGAGCTCCGCCTCGGAAATACCAAACGCCGACGCGCCGGGATCGTGTCCGCCATGGCCTGCATCAATGACGATGCGCGACACGCCGAGGCCGAGCTGGCGCGCGACCGAGAACTTGCCGCTCGAATTCGCTGAAGGTGGCAACGGTTTGCCGGCGATCACGGGTGTGCTGGGTGCAATAGGTGCACTAGGTGCAACGGGTGCGTAGGTGCGTTAGGTGCGCTGGCCCTGTCCGCCGCCTTGTCCACCGACTTGTCCGCCGTAGCGGTATGCGAAGGCAGCGCGGAGGTGGAAGCGATCTTCGCAGTGGGCGCGACGGTGGATGCTCTGGGTGGAAAGGTGGACTGGGTGCGATCAGGTGACGAGGTGCGATCGGTGCGGGCTTGTCGCACGACTGGCGATCTGCGCAGTAGGCACGACGGGGAACGTGCTGGCTGCGATTGCGGTACTGGACCGCTCCGCATCGATGACGATCCGATACGGGTTGTAAAGCGTGAACACGCTGTAGCGAGCCACGTTTTCGAGGTCGAGCACGACGCGGGTCGTGCTGTTCGGGTGACGGCCGAGTCGAATGTGCCGGACGATGTCCGAGTCGTAGCGGAACGTCGCATCCACGAGCGATGCCACGGTCCTCGTTCCTTTGAGATCGAAAAACAGCCGAGCCGGCCCTTCGATGCGCTCCTGATAGAACGCAACTTCGCGATCGAGCTCCACGGTTACTCGGACGACGTCGGGCAGTACCTCGCGGTGCACCGCGCGAATGGTGCTATCTGATGTCGAAGGCGTCGCGGGCGCCGCAGGCGTTGCGGGCGTCGCCGTCGTTACGGCCGCAGCGGCCATCGTCTCGAGCTGTTCGATGTTTGCGGCGGCCTTGGCCTGAAGCGGGCTGTGCGGATACTGATCGCGCAGCCATTGAAACAACTGCACGGCCCGGAACTTATCGCGGTCCTGCGTGAATCGCTGGAAAGCGTCGGCCGAGAGATTCGCCGCCTGCCAGAGCGCGTTGTCCGCGAAGCCGCTGGAAGGGTAGCGGCGAACGAAGCTCCAGTAGCGATTGATGACGACGCGGAAGTCGTCGGCAGTTGCGGCGGACGATGTGGACACGCGCAGTTCCTGCTCGAGCAGCGACTTCGTAGCGCTCGGAGGCAGCCGACCTGAAGGTCGGCACTACGGGAGCGCCAGACGTGCCGGGCGTAGGGCCGACCTTCAGGTCGGCCTGCGCGCACACGTCTACCACGGTGAGCGCCACGAGGGCGACGGCGCAATATCTACCGAAGCTGTGCATCGACTTCATCAAAATACGCTTTGTCCACGAGCACCTCGCGAGGCTTGCCGCCCGCGCCGGGCGAGACCAGGCCGTCCATCTCCATCATGTCGACGAGCCGTGCGGCACGGCTGAAGCCGATGCGAAGGCGGCGCTGCAGATACGAGATCGACGCCTGACCGCTGGTGACGACGATGCGCGAGGCCTCGTCGTAGAGGTCGTCCTTTTCCATCTCGATGCCGTCGATGCGCTTCTCTTCGGCCGTGATCGAAGTGTTGTAAACCGGCTTGCCCTGCTTGCGCAGAAAGCTTGCGAGCCTTGCGCTCTCTTGTTCGGAGATGTACGGACCATGCAGGCGCACCGCGCGCGACGATCCCGGCGGCATGAAGAGCATGTCGCCACGGCCGAGCAGCTGTTCGGCGCCGTTGCCGTCGAGAATCGTCCGCGAGTCGGTCTTCGACTGCACGCGGAATGAGATGCGCGAGGGTAGGTTCGCCTTGATGAGGCCGGTGATGACGTCGACCGATGGCCGTTGCGTGGCCAGCAGCAGGTGCACGCCAACGGCGCGCGCCATTTGCGCGAGCCGCGCGATCGATTCCTCGACGTCGCCGCGCGCCACCATCATGAGATCGGCGAGCTCGTCGATGACGACGACGATGTAGGGGAGAGGTATCAGAAGCTCTTCCGACTCCGCCGCGGCTTTATCTTTCGCCTGGTTCGCAGCATTGCGGTTGAACTGCTCGATATTGCGCACGCCCGCCTTCGCCAGCTTCTTGTAGCGGTCTTCCATCTCCTTCACGGCCCATCGCAGCGCGTTGACGGCCTGCTTGGGATCGACGACGACGGGCGTCATGAGATGCGGAATGTCTTCGTACATGCCCAGCTCGACGCGCTTCGGGTCGATCATGATGAGCCGGACCTCCTCTGGCGTCGCGCGGAAGAGAATGCTCGACAGCATCGAGTTGATCGCGACCGATTTGCCTGTGCCCGTCGACCCCGCAATCAACAGGTGCGGCATCGTCGCGAGGTCGGTCATGTACGGTTCGCCGTGAATCGTCTTGCCGAGCGCGAGCGTCAGCTTCGAGCCCGAGCGCTGATACATCTCCGACTGCAGCAGCTCGCGAAGGGAGATCTGCTCGCGTGTCTGATTGGGAATCTGGATACCTACCGTTGACTTTCCAGGGATGCGATCGATGAGCACCGATTCGGCCTGCATCGCGAGGCAGAGATCGTCGGCGAGGCTCGTAATCTTGCCGTATTTCACTCCCGCGTCGGGCTTGAACTCGAAGGTGGTCACGACCGGCCCGGGATGAATCTGTGCCACTGCGCCTTCGACCGCGAACTCGCGGCACTTCTCCTCGAGCAGGCGAGCGCCTTCCATCAGCTCGCGTTCGTCGATCTTCCGCTCGGTTTTCGGCGCGTCGAGGAGCGACAGCGGCGGAACCGTGTATGCGCCGATGCGTCGCGGCTGGCGCGGTTCTGGATCGGGCAACGGAAGCTGCGGATTCTCCAGCGTCTTCGGCCGCTTCGCCATGACAGGCGGCCGCCGTTCTTCAGCGCGACGCTCTTCTTCCTCGATTTCCACCGCTCGCGTGGAGACCGGGTCGACCGGTTTCTTCGCGGCGGCGACGACAGGCGCGGCCTTCTCCGCCTTCTTCGCCTGTTTGGCCAGCAACGCCTTCCGTTGACGGGCGCGGCGGCGCTCGTCGAGCCAGTTCCGGAACGCGCCGAACATGCGCGAGCTGCCTGACCGGCTCACCTGGGTGGCCGACGAGAACATTCTGCCGAGCGAGAACTGCGTGGAAAGGACCACGGCGAGGAACAGCAGCGTGAGAATGACGATGATCGATCCGGTACGGTTCAGATACTCCGCCATCCACGACGCGAGCCACTCGCCGAGATAGCCGCCGGCGCGGAACGGCTTGCCCGCCACGTCGACGCTGCCGAACGACAGGCTCAGCAGCGAGCTGACGCACCCGAAGAGCAGGCCGGCGCCGACGATTTTGGTGTATTGCGCGTCGAATGCCCGGCACCAGAATTTGTGCCAGCCGACCACGACCATCGCCGCCGGGAGGAGAAATGACGCGTACCCGAGCAGCTGGAACGACAGCTCGGCGAGGAACGCGCCGACGCGGCCGGCGAAGTTCACCGGCTGCGCGCCCGCACCCGCGCTGAAGAACCACACGGGATCGGTCGGCTCGTAGGTCGCCAACGCGATCAGCCAGATGAGCGCCGCACCGAACAGCGCAACGCCGACGAACTCGCTGACCCGCCGCGAGAGGGTCGATCCTGCCAATCTAGACCTCCATGATGACCGGGACGATGAGCGGCCGCCGCCCCGAGCGTTTGCGGAAGAAGCGTCGTAGCTCGACGCGGATTTTTTCCTTGATGAGTCCTTGATCCGTCCGTTCTTCAATACTCGCTCCCTGAATGACGTCGGCGACGAGCTTCGCGGCGTCGCGCAGCAGGTCGCCGCTTGCCGCGTCCTGCGCGAGACCGCGGCTCACGATTTCCGGATCGCCTTCGATGCTGCCCGTCTGTCCGTTAATCGCGACAACGGGCACCACAACGCCGTCCTCGGCCAGGTGCCGGCGATCGCGCAGCACCTCATCGATCACTTCGCCCGATCCCGACGCATCGATCAGCACGCGGCCTGTCGGCGCCTTTCCGACGACCGCGCCGCCGTTCTCGTCGAATCGCAGAATGTCGCCGTTTTCGATCAGCATCACTTTCACCGGCGGCATGATGCCCTTCGTCACGCGCTCGGCAATACGCGCATGCTGCGACAGCTGCCGGTACTCGCCGTGAATCGGGATGAAGTGCCGCGGCCGTACCAGCGTCAGCACGAGCTTGAGCTCCTCTTCACTGCCGTGTCCCGAGACGTGCACATGCTTGATGCCCTCGTAAATCACGTCGGCGCCGCGACGGGCCAGGTGATTCATGACGTGGCCAATCGCCTTTTCGTTGCCCGGAATCGCGCGGGCGGAGAAGACGACCGTGTCGTTATGGCCGACCTTCACATACCGGTGGTCGTTGATGGCAATGCGCGACATCGCTGCGAACGGTTCTCCCTGTGAGCCGGTTGCCAGGCACAACACGTGCGATGGGGGCAGCGACTCGACGTCGGTATCGCGGATCATGCGCCCGGCGGGCAGCTTGAGGTACCCAAGCCGCTGCGCGGCGTCCGATGTCTGCAGCATCCCGCGCCCCACGAACGCGACTTTGCGCTGAAACTGATCGGCGAGGTCGACGAGAATCTGCATCCGGTACACGCTCGACGCGAACATCGTCACGAGCAGCTTGC
Source organism: Vicinamibacterales bacterium (assembly GCA_963730445.1). Lineage (GTDB taxonomy): Bacteria > Acidobacteriota > Vicinamibacteria > Vicinamibacterales > JAMQPK01 > JAMQPK01. Next base: position 99,857 of record CAVSRX010000002.1, read on the forward strand.
CGGTGGCGGTCGTGAACACCTCCTCGAATGCGTCCCGAATCTCGAGCTCGGATCCCGTAAAACCCTTGCGATCGATGTTCGTGCTGTCCCCGAACAGCGCCAGCACGCCCAAGCTCCCCAGCTCGGCGAAGCGATGCAGGTCGAAATGCTCCCCGTCGATCGGCGTCTGATCGATCTTGAAATCGCCCGTGTGCACGATCGTGCCTGCGGGCGTGTGAATCGCCAGCGCTATGCAATCGGGCATGCTGTGCGTCACCCGCAGGAACTCGACCTCGCAGTCGCCGATGCGCACGCGCTGCCGGGGCTTCACCGCCACGAGTCGATCGCCCGGATCGATGCCGTGCTCCTCGAGCTTCGGCCGAAGCAGCGCCAGCGTCAGCGGCGTGCCATACACATTGCCTTCGATCAACGGCCAGACATACGGAACGCCGCCGATGTGGTCTTCATGCCCGTGCGTCAGCAACAGCGCCGACGGCCGCGGCTGGCACTGCTGCAGGTACGTCAGATCCGGTATCAGCAGATCCACGCCAGGCAATTCCGGTCCCGCGAACATGACACCCGCATCGATGACGAGCGTCGCCTGATCGGTCGACACCGCCATCGAATTCATACCGAATTCGCCGAGCCCGCCGAGCGGGACCACCTGGAGAAATGGAGCCATAGCTACAGATTTAGGAGTCGTTCTACGCTCGTGGTGCGCTGTTACGCGCGACCACGCGACCAGGCTGCTGGGCGCTGCCTGAGGAGAGGGCAAGAGGATAGCACAGAGTCAGGTTTTCGACGCAGCGAAAATGTCGGCAAGTCTAGCTATTTCAATAACCTCCAGCGTCTCTGGCCGCCGGCGAGGGTCGATGCCGGCCGATGCCAGGGCAGGGGCAGGGAGGGCGCCAATGTCATCGGCGAACGGCCCCAGCGCGTTGGCGAGCGTCTTTCGCCGCTGCGTAAACATGCTGCGGACCATCCGCTCGAAAAGCGCAGCATCCTTCAACTGGAACGGGGGCGGCCTGAAGGTGAGTCGAAGAAGCGCCGAGCGCACCTCAGGCGGGGGACGAAACGCCCCAGGCGGAATCGCCAGCACTCTCGCGACGTCGGCCCGCCATTGGACAAGCACGCTCAGCACGCCGAACTCTGCCGTTCCCGGCGTCGCGATGATGCGGTCGGCAACCTCGCGCTGAAGCATCAGGGTTGCGTCGCTGACCGGGCGGCGCGACTCGAGGTCGAGCAGCCGGAACAGAATCGGCGACGAGATGTTGTAGGGAAGGTTGCCCGCGATGCGTATGGGTGTCTTGGTCCGCGGCAGCGCGGCAGCGAGGTCGATGTCGAGCACATTTCCAGCAACGATCGATGCGTTCGACGGGAGTTTGGGCGTGAGCTTGGCGATGAGGTCGCGATCGACTCTCAATGGCGACGAGGCGCAACACTTTCGGCGCCAGTCGCAGCGTCAGAATCCCCGGCCCAGGCCCGATCTCCAGAAACACATCGTCGGGCTCCGGAGCAATAGCGTGGACGACTTTGTCGGCCCAGACGGGTTCGAGAAAGTGCTGTCCGAAGCGTTTACGAGTTTGCATCCTTTATCAGTCGCGGGGGCCCCCCGCCCCGCTCCGGTCGCTCCGCTTGCGGGGCCCCTGCGCCCCGCTCCGCTTCGCGACCTGCTGATAGAAATCGCAATCATCGCAGACGAAGCACTGGTCGCAGAGCGGCTTCGGTTTGCAGATGCGCCGCCCGTGCAGGATGAGCGTATCGGACGCTTTCGTCCATTCTGCAGGAGGCAGCGCGCTGCCGAGCTGCTGTTCCACCTCGACGGGATCTTCGGACGAAGCGATGCCGATGCGATTCGACACGCGCAGCACGTGGCGATCGACCGGTAACCCGGGAATGCCCAGCGCATGACCGAGCACGACATTGGCGGTTTTGCGACCGACGCCCGGCAGCTCGACCAGCGCCTCCATCGTGTTCGGCACCTGGCCGCCGTGCTCGTCAACGAGCGCGCGCGCCATGCCCATCAGCGATTTTGCTTTCGAACGGTAGAACCCCGTCGAATGAATCAGCGGCTCGAGCTCTTCGGCCTTTGCCTTGGCGAGCGCTGCGGCATTGGGATAGCGCTTGAACAGGGCGGGGGTCACGCGATTGACTCCCGCATCGGTTGATTGCGCAGAGAGGATCGTGGCGACGAGGAGCTGATAGGGATTCTCGTAGTCGAGCTCGGTGTCGGCGCCGGGGTGCTGCGTGTAGAGCTTGCGCAGTACGCGCAAAAGCTCGACTTGAGTCGCGCTTTGCGGGTTTCTTCTTAGTGGATCGGGCCGCCACGATCAGCGTTCCCGGCCGACTCGGTGTAGATGCGCATCTGTTCCTGCAGCGCCGCGATGAGAGTCGGAATCACCTGCACCGGCAGCACGACGCGCGCCTTCACGGGCGCGCGCACGATGTGCTCGGATTCGGCCGCCCTGATGTCTTTCTCGGAGAGGGGCGCCATCTCGCAGAAGGTGAGGGTGAAATCGAACGGCGTGTGATTGACCGCGCAGAAGTTGGCGTAGGTGCGCGTCGCGTCGGAGCTTTCGTCGGGGACGATCGTGAAGTTGATCTGCTTCGATTCGCTCATCTCAATATTTTCGCATGACCCCGACGACGACCCCCTGCACCTGCACCTGGTCGGCCTCGACGAAGATGGGCTGCATGGTGGGGTTCGCCGGCTGCAGGCGCACGCGGCCGTTCTCGCGGTAGAGCTTTTTCAGCGTGACGTCCGAGCCGCTGAGCAGCGCGACGACCGTCTCGCCATTCTGCGCGGTCTTGCGGTCTTCGATGATGACCCAGTCGCCGTCGCAGATTTGCTCGTCGATCATCGAGTTGCCGCGGACGCGCAGCACATAGGTATCGCGCCGGCCAACCATTTCTTCGGGCACCGCGATGGTCTCGTTCGAGGCGATGGCCTCGATGGGCGCCCCTGCCGCGACGTAGCCGAGCAGCGGGAGGTTCACCGAGCGGCCGCCGGAGGTCGTCGGAATCATTTCCACCGAGCGGCTGCGATTCCACGCGCGCTTGATGAAGCCTTTTTCCTGCAGGTTGGTGAGATGCTTGTGCACGGTGGCCAGCGAAGAGAGGCCGAAACGGCGGCCGATTTCCTCGAGGCTCGGGGCGTACCCGTGTTGCTGAATGAAGTCCTGCAGGTAGTCGAGAATTTCGCGTTGGCGTTTGGTTAGCGGGAGCACGTCATGGCCCTCCAGTCGGGCCAACTATACGCAAAAGAAAGGCGAAGGTCAATCGCTCGCGGCGTCATCCACGGACGTTTATCCACCAGCTCAGCAAGGCGCCGCATCTGGTCCTCACATGCGGTGCGCAATTCAGTCACCTCTGCGTGCGTGACACGACGGGCCGCATACAGCTTTGCAACGAAGATTTTATACGGCTCGACGATGACACCGGCAATCGTTCCCATGAGGCGGACTCGACGTTATCGGCGTATCGCCCGGCGTCTTCATCGCGCCCATCCTGACGTACCGAAGTCGACTGCAGGAGGTGTGCCGTTTTGAACACCGTGCAGGAGCGTGAACTGGGGCTACTTGCGGGCTTTCTTTCGTTGTGGCTTCGATTCCTGATCGGTGAGCAGTTCCTGCGCGGTCTGTTTGACTTGCTCGAGCAACCGGCGGTGGTCGCCCGCCTGATCGACGGCCGCCTGCAGTTCCTCGCACAGTTGGGCGAGCCGTTCGAGCCGCTGCTGGTCCGTGAGATTCTGGTTCAGCGAGTTTTTCAGAGCCATCGTGTGTCCGCCGCGTCTCCCCAATTGGTGGTAGCGCTAATCAATATCAAAGAATTACAGCAAACGCCATACCGGAAACGCTGGCAACTACCCGGGAGATCGACCCGCCGCGCCATTTGCGGTTACACTGCAAATAGCGCCTTTCCATTGCGATAGCTGAGTAACTGCCATGAAACGTACCGCCGCAATAGCACTCTTCGCCGGCCTGTTCGTGTGTAGCCTCTTCGCCGCCGACCCGGTCTCACGGCGGGATGCCGCGCGTCTGCAGGCCAAGCTCGATCGGATTACGAAGGGCGGTCCTGCCGGGGGCAAGACGCCGGCGACCACCGCCATTACCGAGACAGAGTTGAATTCCTATCTGCAGTTCGAGCTCCGCGATCGCATTCCTGAAGGGGTGACCGAACCGTGGGTGTCGATCCTCGAGGAAGGGCGTCTCGCGGGGAAGGCGACCGTCGATTTGGCGCGTGTGGGGAAGAGCCGCAAGTCCAGCGGCATGCTCGACCCGTTCAATTTCCTCACCGGCTCGCTGCCGCTGGCGGTGAACGGCGTGCTGAAGACGAAGAACGGCATCGCCAACTTTGCCGTGGAATCGGCGTCGATCTCGAGCGTGCCCGTTCCCGTGTGGATGCTCCAGGAGATCGTCAGCTATTACTCGAAATCAGAAGCGGCGCCCAGCGGAGTCGCCATCGACAAACCGTTCGCGCTTCCGAATGGCATCCGCGAAATTCGCACAGCTCGCGGACAGGCGACGGTCGTTCAATAGGAACCGCGGTTCCGGGTTCCGGTTCCGCGTTCCCGGTTCGAGGTGGCGCCTGAATTTCCTAGCGCGTCTTTTCTAAAAAAGATGGCGGCCACTGATCCAGCGCCCACCACGAACCCGGAACTGCAGAACAGGAACCTGGAACCACTGTCCGTGTCATCCGACTATCTTCAGACCCCGCTCCAGTATTTAAAAGGCGTCGGCCCGAAGCGAGCTGCAGATCTGCAGCGGGTCGGCCTCGTCACCGTCGAAGACGTCCTCTACCGATTTCCCCTCCGCTACGAAGACCGCGGACACCTGCAGCCGATTGCGTCATTGAAAGCCGGGCAGCAGGTCGCAATCGCCGGGCGGATTCAAAGCAGCGCGCTCCGTACGACCCGCCGTCCCGGATTCAAGATCTTCGAGGCGCTCATCGGCGATGCGAGCGGATCGATCGTGGCGATCTGGATGAACCAGTCGTTCCTGAAAGACATCCTTCGGCGCGATGTCCAGGTCGTGCTCTTCGGCGCGGTCGAGGCGCGCGGCGGCCTGCTGCAGATCATGAACCCCGATTACGAAGTCATCGGCAGCGAGGGCGACGGAGAGGCCGAGCCCGACGAGGCCCAGACGATTCACACCGGGCGCATCGTGCCGGTCTACGAGAAAGCCGGCGCCATGACGCCGAAGCTGCAGCGCCGCCTCGTGTTCGACGTGTTGTCGCGCATGCCGGCCGATCTGCCCGATCCGTTTCCCGAAGAGGTACGCCGGCGTCTGCATCTACCCGATCGGCGCTCGGCGCTCATGGCCGCGCATTTTCCACCGCTGGACACACCGGCGGATCAACTGAACGCTTTCCGGACACCCGCACAAGTCCGCCTCATCTTCGAAGAGTTCTTTCTCTTTCAGCTGGGCCTGATGCTGCGCAAGCGCGCCGCCGTCCGCGAGTCGAAGCCGCGGACGATCGAAGTGAACGATCGCATCCGCGAATCGGCGCGAAGCATTCTGCCGTTCAAGCTGACCGAAGGGCAGCGCAGCGCGCTGAAGGAGATCGTCGAGGATATGCAGCGTCCGGCGCCAATGAACCGGCTGCTGCAGGGTGACGTCGGGGCGGGGAAGACGATTGTGGCGCTGCTCGCGGCGCTGGTCGCCATGGAGAACGGGCTGCAGGTGGCCTTCATGGCGCCGACCGAGATTCTCGCCGAGCAGCACTTCCTCGGCCTGCGGACGCTCCTCGAAAAGTCGCGCTTCCGCGTCGAGCTCATCACCGGCACGACGACCGGGCTCAAGCGGCGCGATCTGCTCGCGCGTCTTTCAGCCGGCGACATTAATCTCGTGGTCGGCACGCACGCGCTCGTGCAGGGCACGGTTAACTTCCGCTCGCTCGGGCTCGCCATCATCGACGAGCAGCATCGCTTCGGGGTCGTCCAGCGCGCGACGCTTCGATCCAAGGGGCTAATGCCCGACGTGCTGGTGATGACGGCCACGCCCATTCCGCGGACGCTTGCGCTGACGGTCTACGGCGATCTCGACGTGTCGGTGATCCGCGACATGCCTCCGGGCCGCCGCGCGATTCAGACCACTGTGAAGCCTGAGTCGCGCCGCGAGGACATCTACGAGATGGTCAGGAAGCAGCTCGACGAAGGGCGGCAGGCCTATGTCGTGTATCCGCTCATCGAAGAGTCGGAGAAGATCGATCTCAAGGCCGCCACCGAGATGGCCGACACCCTTGCGCAGGATGTCTTTCCTGAATATCGCGTGGCGCTGCTGCACGGCAAGATGAAGCAGGACGCCAAAGACCGCGTGATGCGCGCCTTCGCCGCCGGAGACATCCATGTGCTCGTGTCGACGACCGTCATCGAAGTCGGCATCGACGTCGCGAATGCGACCGTGATGCTCATCGAGCACGCCGAGCGCTTCGGCCTGTCGCAGCTGCACCAGCTGCGCGGGCGCGTCGGGCGCGGCGCGCATCAATCGCATTGCGTGCTGCTGTATCAGTATCCGATTTCAAAACAGGGAAAGGCGCGGCTGCAGGCGCTGGCCGACACGATTAACGGATTCGAGATCGCCGAGCGCGATCTCGAGCTGCGCGGCCCCGGAGACTTTTTCGGCACACGGCAGTCGGGCCTGCCCACGCTGCGAACGGGCGATCTGCTGCGCGATCACTCGCTGATGGAACAGGCGCGCGACGAAGCTGTACGCTTCCTCGATCAGCAGGCGCTCACGGCCCCGCTCGTCGAACACATGAAAGCCGCCTGGCCGAGCCGATTCGGGTTGATGGACATCGGATAATGTTGCTTGAGCCGGAGCTCGAGCGAGTCGAATTCTTGCGACAAGCGAAGGCCTCCGACTACGATCTACTGCTGAGAGATGCGAATCATTGCCGGCGAACTGAAGGGCCGTCGTCTCAAGACCCCGAAGTGGGACGGCCTGCGTCCGACGTCGGACAAGCTGCGCGAGACGCTGTTCAACGTCGTCGCAGTGCGCGTGGCGGGCGCGCGGGTGCTCGATCACTATGCGGGCACGGGCGCGATCGGGATCGAAGCGCTCAGCCGCGGCGCGGCGCACGTGACGTTTGTCGACAGCGATGCGCGCGCGCGGACGCTCATCGACGAGAACCTGCGTCACTGCGGGGTCCGAGACCGCTATGTTATTATCCGAACGCCGCAATCACTGCCGGCCGGATCGATCGATTTGGCCGTGCTGGATCCGCCTTACGACGAACCCGATCTGACGGTCTCGATTGCCGCGGCCGAGTCGCTGATTGCGCCCGGCGGACTGCTCGTGCTCGAGCACGCGCGCCGCCGTCAGGCGCCGGACCTGGTGGGGCGCCTGAGCAAGACGCGTGATCTGTTGTCAGGAGACAGCGCGCTGGCCTTTTATGAAGGCCCCCGCGACTAAACATGAAACTGGCTGTGTATCCCGGCTCGTTCGATCCGTTGACCAACGGCCACGTCGATATCATCGAGCGGGGCACGCACCTGTTCGACAAGATCATCGTCGCGATCCTGGTCAACGTCGAGAAATCGCCGCTCTTCAGCATGGAGGAGCGCGTCGATATCGTACGAGAAGTGTTCAAGGGGCGCCCGAACGTCGAGGTCGACACGTTCGAGGGGCTGCTCGTCGATTACGTCGCCAGGCGGAAGGCCGACGTCATCGTGCGCGGCCTTCGCGCGTTGTCGGATTTCGAAACGGAATTTCAGATGGCGCTGATGAACCGGCGCCTGAGCCCGCATGTCGAGACCGTCTTCATGATGCCGGCCGAGCAGTACACCTACATCAGCTCGCGCCTCATCAAGGAAGTGTTCTCGCTGGGCGGCCAGGTGCGCGGCCTCGTGCCTGAAATTGTGGAAAGCCGGTTGAGCGAAAAACAGAGAGGGAAAGTCCATGTTAGCTGAGCGGATGAGCAGAGTGTCCACGTCGCCCACGATGAAGGTCGCGGGTGAAGCGGCCAAACTGAAGCGCCAGGGCGTCGACGTCGTCGACTTCGGTGCAGGCGAGCCCGATTTTCCGACGCCGCAGCCGGCGAAGGACGCGGCCAAGTTGGCGATCGATCAGAACTTCACCAAGTACACGCCGCCGGCGGGCATACCCGACCTGAAGCAGGCGATTTGCGCGCGCTACAAGACCGATTACGGCGTCAGCTTCACCGAGGCCGAGTGCATCGTCACCGCGGGCGGAAAGCAGGCGCTCTACAACACGGCGATGGTGCTGTACAACCCGGGCGACGAAGTCATCACGCACGCGCCGTACTGGCCGACCATTCCCGAGCAGGTGAAGCTCGCCGACGCCAAGCCGGTCATCGTGCAGACGAAAGCGGACGATGGCTTTGCGATTCATCCGGATGCGATCATTTCGGCCATCACGTCGCGTACGAAGGCCATCATCATCAACTCGCCGGCGAACCCGACCGGCGCGGTGATCTCGGAGGAGAGCCTTGCGGCCATCGCCGATGCCGCATCGAAGCGGGGCATCTGGGTGATCGTCGACCTGTGCTACGAAAAGCTGATCTACGACAGCGTGCCGCACAATCTCGCGAAGGTGCTGACCGAACGCATGCGCGATCGCACCATCCTGTGCGGCTCGGCGTCGAAGGCGTATTCGATGACCGGGTGGCGCTGCGGCTGGATTCTGGGTCCCAAAAATGTCGTGACGGCTGCCGACACGCTGCAGGGGCACATGACGTCGAACGTCGCATCGATTTCGCAGAAGGCGGCGCTGCAGGCGCTGACCGGCTCGCAGGATCCTGTCGGCGCGATGCTGAGCGAGTACAAGACGCGCCGCGACAAGCTGATGGAGTGGTTCTCGGAGGATCCGCGTATCGAGTGCGTGACGCCGCGAGGCGCGTTCTACCTGTTCCCGCGCATTACGAAAGTGCTCGAAGCCACAGGCATCGCGAACACGGGGGACTTCTCGCAGATGCTGCTCGACGAGGCGCGCGTGGCGCTGGCGGCAGGCGAAGGCTTTGATGCGCCGGGGTTCCTGCGCATCTCGTACGCGACATCGCTCGATCGGCTGCGCGAAGGCACGACGCGGATTCTCGACTTCGTCAAGAAGCACGAGCACAAAGCCGCGACTGTTCGCTAGCGTGACATGGGTAAGGTCGTGGCCGTCATCGGGGCATCGTCCGATCCGCGGAAGTTCGGCAACCGCGCGGTGCGGGCGTTTCGCCGGCAGGGCTACACCGTCGTGCCCATCAATCCGAACGAGACGCAGGTCGATGGTTTGAAGACGTACGCATCGGTCCTCGACGTGCCCGAATCCATCGACATGGCAACCTTCTACGTTCCACCCGACGTGGGGGAGAAGGTGATGCCCGAGGTCGCCCGGAAGAAGATTCCGGAAGTGTGGCTGAACCCTGGGTCGGAAAGCGACGCGTTGATTCGGCTGGCGCGCTCGCTGGACGTCGAGCCCATCCTGGCGTGCAGCATTATCGGGATTGGCGAGAACCCCTACGCATAGCCGACCTGCCGCCTTCGCCAAGGCTACGGCGCGTCCGCCGAAGCTTTAGCGGAGGCGGAAAGGTCGGCACTACGTCTGCTCCGGCCCCGTGACGTGCGTAGTGCCGGCCTTCAGGCCGGCTTACTTGACACGGTGTGGACAGGGTCCTATACTCGCAAACAGTAATTAGATCCTGTCTGAATGGGACGCGGGCTTTTTCTCTCGGACCCGCGGTGTTAATAAGCACGGATTTCCCCGCAATTTGATCACACCGTTCAACCTTGTTCCGGTACCGTAACGCCCACGCTTTCTGTTTCTAGGCGTGCGCACATCACACCCCAAAACAACCAGCACGAATCTATGCCCACAAATCACAAGCGCCAAAATCCGGCGTCGCGCGGTTCTGCGAACGAACTAGCGGCGTCACCAGATCAACCTACCGCCACCGCCGAAGCGCCACCAGCCGCGACGACAGAGGCGCCTGCCGAACTGTCCGCCGAAGCGCGAAGCGCGAAGGTGGATGTGCAGCAGCCACCGGCATCAGCGCCTGTGGCCACACCAGTGGCACCAGCCCCACCGGCGGCATCAGCGGGATCAGCGACGCCAGCCGCATCAGCGGCTGCGACCGCGCCGCCGGCACAGCGGCCGCCGCAGCAGCAGGGTCAGCAGGGCCAGGGTCAGCGACGCGGCGAAGGGTTGAACATCGGCGAGCTCAAGGACATGAGCATTCAGAAGCTCACCCAGATCGCCAAAGAGCTGAACGTCGCCGGTGCGACCGGTATGCGCAAGCAGGAGCTGATCTTCCAGATCCTGAAAGCGCAGACCGAGCAGAGCGGCTTCATCTTCTCGGAAGGCGTGCTCGAGGTGCTGCCGGATGGGTTCGGATTCCTGCGCGCGCCCGATTACAACTACTTGCCGGGTCCCGACGACATCTACGTCTCGCCGTCGCAGATTCGCAAGTTCGACCTGCAGACCGGCGACACGGTCTCGGGGCAGATTCGTCCGCCGAAGGAAGGCGAACGCTATTTCGCGCTCATCAAGGTCGAGGCGGTCAACTTCGAGCAGCCCGAGCAGGCGCGCGACAAACTGTTCTTCGAAAACCTCACGCCTCTCTACCCGCAGGAGCGGCTCAAGCTCGAGACGACGACCGAGAACCTGTCGGCGCGCGTGATGGATCTGTGGACGCCGATCGGCAAGGGGCAGCGCGGCCTCATCGTGGCGCCGCCCCGCACGGGCAAGACCATGCTGCTGCAGAACATCGCGCAGTCGGTCGTCCAGAACCACCCCGAAGTGTTCCTCATCGTGCTGCTCATCGACGAACGTCCCGAGGAAGTCACGGACATGCAGCGATCGGTCGATGGCGAAGTCATCTCGTCGACGTTCGACGAGCCGGCCCAGCGCCACGTGCAGGTCGCCGAGATGGTCATCGAAAAGGCGAAGCGCCTTGTCGAGCACAAGAAGGACGTGCTGATTCTGCTCGACTCCGTGACGCGCCTCGCGCGCGCCTACAACACCGTCATCCCGCCGTCGGGCAAAGTGCTGTCGGGCGGTCTCGATTCGAACGCGCTGCAGAAGCCGAAGCGGTTCTTCGGTGCGGCGCGCAACATCGAGGAGGGCGGCTCGCTCACCATCATCGCCACCGCGCTCATCGACACCGGCTCGCGCATGGACGACGTCATCTTTGAAGAGTTCAAAGGGACGGGCAACATGGAAATCCATCTCGACCGAAAGCTCGCCGACAAGCGCGTGTTCCCGGCAATCGATCTGCAGAAGAGCGGCACGCGTAAGGAAGAGCTGCTCATACCGAAGGAAGATCTCATGCGGATTTGGGTGCTGCGCAAGGTGTTGGCTCCGTTGTCGCCCGTCGAGGCGATGGAACTGCTGCTCGACAAGATGGGCAAGACGAAGGGGAACACCGAGTTCCTCTCGGCGATGCAGAAAATGGGCTAATGGCGACAATCATTCACGTTCGACAGAACGGGCCCTACCGCGTCGAGGGCGACGAGGTGACCGTCGTCGACTGGAACGGCAATCCCTATCCGATTGCAAAGCGGCCGATCGCGCTGTGCCGATGCGGGGCGTCGACGAACAAGCCGTTCTGCGACGGCACGCACTCGAAGATCGGATTTCAGGCGGCAGAGGCGGCCGTGGCTGGATCGGAAGACAAGCCCGCACCGTAGCCGCCGACGCCATCCACTCGTAGTGCCGACCTTCAGGTCGGCCGTTACTTCGTGCGGTACCGTTCGAGCCGCGCGCGAATCTCTGCGGCGAGCTCCCGCTCGCCGGCATCCATCGCCACCTTCAGCGCATTGTCCGCCGTTGCAATCGCACGCTCGGTTTGGCCGGCTGCAGCATACGCGGCGGCCAGCGTGTCGAGGGCTGTCGCATTTGCGTTGTTGGTGAGGCGGACGGCGCGCTCTGCGAGACGCACCCCTTCGGCCGGCACGCGCAGCTCGACGTTCGGCGCCGTCGCGATAATCCACGCGAGATCGAGCAGCGCACCGACGCGATCGGGTTCGATTTCGAGCGTGCGCCGGTACCGATAGATCGCTTCGCCAAGCTGATTCTGCAAGACGAGCGCGCGCGCGAGGCTCTGGTGCGCGTCGGCGTCCTCCGGCGACAGCTCGATGGCTGTGTGATAGCTCTGGATCGCCGCGATCGAGTTGTCCGCGCTCGGCTAATGCGCGCCCGAGATTGTAATGACCCGCGACGTTCGCCGGGTCGGCGCCGAGTGCTTTCCCATACAACTCAATCGCCTCGTCCAGATTGTGCTGCCCGTGTCTGACCACCGCGAGCCCGTAGAGGGCTTCCGCAAATGCAGGCTTCAGCGCGAGCGCGTTGCGAAACGCGCGTTCCGCGGCGTTGTAATCCTGCTGAATCAGCAGCACTCGTCCCACGTCGTAATGGCGGCCTGCCGTCGGATCCAACCGCACCGCCTCGTTCAGCTGCACCAACGCATCGGCCGGGCGGTTCGCTTCGAGATAGCACGCAGCGAGCTCGGCGCGCAGCTGCGCGTTGCGCGGCTCGACTTCGAGCCACTTCTCGTTGCCCGCAATATCGTCGCGCAGAATCCTGGGCGCGAAGTCCTGCTCGAGACGCGCGAGATCCCCTGAGACGCGAGGCATCACCTGGAGCCACAGCGAACCCATCTCGGACGCGCTGGTTTGCCCGAACGTGACGCGCCGCGGAGGGCGATTCGGGTTTCGCCGATTCGCCGCGGAGTTGTCGTACGTGTACCGCATCTCGATGACGGTGCCCTTGGGTAGCGCCACCGGTTGCTCGTACGTGTACACGTCCTGCCAGTGGAAGTTCCAATCCTTGATGTAGATGAGCGGCACGACGATGCCGCTGGGCAGCGTCGCCCACGCGCGCGCTTCCTTCGCAAGAAAGTGCGCGTGCGGCTGCACGGCGAGCGCATCGACGTCGACCGGCAGCGTATATGTGTCGGCGTTGACGTAGTCGCGGCGTCCCGCGGCGATATCGATGTCCTGCCGCCCGAGCCTCAGCATGTAGCCGGTTCGCGTCGGACGCTCGTCGGTGAAGAACAAGCCGACGCTCACGCGGACGGGCTCTGGTACGTCGCCCGGCATGAGATGAAGCTCGACCACCAGATCGCTTTGTGGCTCGAGACGCCAGCTCATGCCTTCGGGAGACACGCGGGGCGACTGGCCCGGCGTCCAGCCGAGAAACATCCCGTCGGGAAATCTAGCCTCACGGCTACCGCCGCCGTCGTATCCGGCCCCCGGCTCATCGTCGTCGCGCCGCCGCGAAAGACGCGTGCGATCGACTTTGATGTTCGCGTGATGCACGACCTTGGGATTGCCCGGCAAAAACTCAACCGCTTTGACGTACGCGGACGCTTTTAGAGGAATGGGAATAACGAACGTGCGAAAGACGTCGCGGCGTTGTGCCGGCAGCACGTAGGCGTCCGCCATCTGAACGACGAGATCCGGCGTGCCGAGCTGCCATGCATCGGAAAACCTGGGCAGAGGCGGGAGATCCGCCGGGACTGCCTCGCATCATGCCCTGCGCGACCCAACTTTCGATCGCGAGGATTTCCACCTCGGTCATGCGCCTGTCCCGCTGGAAACGCCCGTGGTCCGGCTCAGGTTTCCACGGCGGCATCGCGCGGCTCCGCACGACGTCTGCAATGCGCGTGGCGCGAGGGCGTACGTCTTCGTACGTGAGCAGGCTGAACGGCGCGATTTGTCCCGGGCGATGACAACTGGCGCACCGCTCGAACAGGACTGGTGCGACATCACGGGTAAACGTGAGTCGTTCCTGCGCGTGTACGCGATACGCGCTGTGACAAATCGCGACAAGGACTACGGCGGCGCGAAGGGAGGTCTTCATCGAAATGGATCCGGCACAGTTTGCTCCGAGCAGGCGGCGCATTCAAACAAATCCATGGTATAAGGGCTGAAAACTCAAGTGTAGACAGTAGCCGCGGCCCCCCGAATATTTGTCGTCTCTACGGCAACGCCGGATTGATGGAGGTCATCTTTATGGCTCGGAAGCTTGGCGCTATCCTCCTGTTCTCGCTTGTCTGTGTGCTGCTGGTGCCTGGCATCGTCAGCGCACAGAGTCAGATTAACGGCGTCATTCGCGACGAATCGGGCGGGGTGCTGCCTGGTGTCACGGTCGAGGCCACCAGCCCGGTGCTGATCGAGAAAGTCCGGTCGGCCGTCACCGACGATCAGGGTCGATACGCCATCACCAATCTGCGCCCCGGCATGTACCGCATCACCTTTACGCTGACCGGCTTCAATACCGTCGTCCGCGATGCTCTTGAAGTGCCCGGCGGCGTTGCGGTGACCGCGAATGCCGACCTGAAAGTGGGCGCACTTGAAGAGACGATCACGGTATCAGGACAGACGCCGCTCGTCGACGTGACGCAGGCGACGCGCACGCAAGTGCTGACGCGCGACCTCATCGACGCGCTGCCCTCGACGCGCAACATCATGTCGGTGGGCATGATGGTGCCCGGCATCCGCCTCGGCACGCCCGACGTGGGCGGGTCGCGCCAGATGGAGCAGACCAATCCGCGCGGCCACGGCATCGCGGCGAAGCACACGGTGCAGCACATCGACGGCATGAGCGTGAACAGCCAGGAAACCTCGAACCAGCAGAGCTACGTCAACGACGCGCTGAGCGCCGAGGTGACGGTCAGCACGAGCGCGCATCCGGCGGAGATTCAATCGGGCGGCCTTCGCACGAACATGATTCCGAAGGACGGCGGCAACAGCGTGAGCGGCAGCATCTTCTTCGGCGGCTCCGACGGCAACTGGCAGAGCAACAACGTCAGCGATGCGATGCGCGCGCAGAATTTCACGAGCGCCAACGGCATCGCGCACATCCAGAATTTCAACGCGTCGATGGGCGGCCCCATCTGGCGGGACAAACTGTGGTTCTTCGTGTCCGCGCGCCACATCTCGACCGACGAAGTGGTCGCGAACGTGGCCGAGTACGTCACCGCGCCTGACGGAACCTTGATCCGCAGCACGCTCGATCAGTACATTCGCGACGTCCTCGGGCGGGTCACCTGGCAGGTCAGTCCGAAGAACAAGTTCTCGGCATTTTTCGAGCGCACGTGGAAGCGCAAGGGCAAGGACTTCGGCTTCGGCCAGGATCCGCGCTCTGGCACGCAGCGCGATCCGAACAAGGCGCACTACGGCGTCGGCCAGGGCAAGTTCACCAGCACGCTGACGAGCAAGATTCTGTTCGAGGCCGGTTACTCGAGCTCGTACCAGCACTGGACCGGCTTCAACATCCCCGAGGTCCGGCTCGATCGCTTCCTCGCCAACGGCTCGATCAACCCGGCGTGGCTGAACAACGCGCGCCGCGAATCGCCGAACCTGATGGTGACGCCGCGCTGCGCGTATTCATTCGGCTGCACCGCGTGGATCTCGAACGGCCAGGATCAGCGCACGGCGGATGCGGGCTTCCGCGTCGCCAGCTCGATGTCGTACGTCACAGGCAGCCACAACTTCAAAGTCGGCTTCTCCGATTCGTTCGGCCCGGTCCACGTGTTCACCGATCGCCAGGCCGATCTGGTCCAGACGTACAACAACGGCCGCCCCTCGTCCGTCACGGTCTACACGACGCCATACAACCGCTTCAGTTACGTCAACTACGACCTGGGCATGTTCGCGCAGGACTCGTGGACGATTAAGCGGCTCACGCTGAATCTCGGCGTGCGCGTGGACAACTTCGACTCGAAGATCGAGGCGACCTCGATGCCCGCGGGCCGGTTCGCCGGCGAGCGCTACTTCCCCGAGATCAAGCACGTACCGCAGTGGCTGTGGGACGTGTCGCCGCGCATCAGCATGGCCTACGACCTGTTCGGTGACGGCCGCACGGCCCTGAAGGCCAGCTACAGCCGGTATCTGGATCCGCTGACCGGCGGGTTTGCCGATCGCTATTCGCCAGGCGCCGGAAACGAGACGCGCAACTGGTTCGACTGCACGATTAACGCGGCCAGCAGCGCATGCGCCACGGGCGTGTCGCTGCCGACCGACAACGACGATATCGCCCAGGCGCATGAAATCGGGAGCGGCGGTGCGACGTTCGGTATCCGTGAGGACCGCTATTTCGACCCGGAGATTCTGCGCGAGCGCAACACCGAGATCACGCTCGGCGTGCAGCATCAGCTGTTCTCGCGCGTCTCGGTCATCGCGCAGTACTATCGCCGTTCGTTCCAGGACATGGAGATGCTCGACCGTGAGCTCATTAACTCCGCGACCGACTACACCTCGTTCCAGGCGCCGCTGCCGGCTGACATTTCCCGCGATCCTGAAGTCGCAGCCATCGTCAGCCCGGGCCAGATGATGACGATATACAACCTCCGGCCGGCGAAACTGCCCGTCTACACCTCGCAACAGCGCGACAAGACCAATTCGGACATCACGTCGAAGTACAACGGGTTCGATCTGGCGGCGACGGCGAGAACGCCGGGCGGTGGCACGATCTTCGGAAGCTGGACGGTGGAGCGCAACATCTCCAACTACTGTGCGAACGACGACAATCCGAACGGAGTCCTCACAGCCGACCGCTACACCGGTGCGAACGTTGCGGCCGGCGGCGCGTTCTGCGATCAGGCGGCCTTCGATATGCCGTTCCGGCATGAGTTCAAGATGGCCGGCAGCGTGCCCGTCCGTTGGGGTATCGACCTTGGAGCGGTGCTGCAGAGCTATGCGGGCGGCGAGCGGGTCATTACGTGGGTGCCGGGGTCCGGCGTGTTCCCTGGCGGGCGCACGCGGTCGGAAACGATCGCGGTGAACGAGCCGGGCTCGCTGTACTATCCGCGCTACAACCAGGTGGACTTCAACGTCAAGAAGACGTTCCGAATGGGCCGCAAGACCTTCTCGGGACAGGTCGACTGGTTCAACCTGCTGAACGGCAACGCGGTGTTCTCTCAGGTGAGCGCGGTGGGCGCGTCACTCGGGCAGATTCAGACGATTCTGCAGGGCCGCCTCACACGGCTGGCGTTTCAGATGAAATGGTAGTGCGTTAGCGATCAATAGGAACTGGTTGCGCAGTCGACTGCGCAATCAGTTCCTGTAATTCGGCCCCCTCGATCACTTCCTTTTCCAGCAGCCGCCGCGTGATCATCTCGAGCAGTTGACGCCGCTCTTCGATGACCTGACGTGCACGATCGTGCGCGTCGTCAAGCAGCCGCTTCACCTCGGCATCGATCCGCTGGGCGGTGTCGTCGCCGTACGGGCCGCGCTCGGGACCCATCGGGATATCGAGGAAGGCGTTTCTGCGCGAGCCTTCGTAGTTCACCGTTCCAAGCTCTTCGCTCATGCCGAACTGCGTCACCATCGCGCGGGCGATGTCGGTGGCGCGCTGCAGATCGTTCTGCGCGCCGGTTGAGATTTCGCCGACGGCAATTTCTTCCGCGGAGCGGCCGCCGAGCAGCACGGCCATCTGGTTCTCGAGATCCTTCCGCGTCAGCAGATAGCGATCTTCGAGCGGAATCTGCATCGTGTAGCCGAGCGCGCCGAATCCGCGCTGCACGATCGAGATCTTGTGGACGGGATCGAGCCCAGGCAGGACGCTGGCCACAATCGCGTGACCCGACTCGTGATACGCAACCGTCTCGCGCTCGTGCACGCTCATGACGCGCTTTTTTTCGAGCCCCGCGATGAGCCGATCGATCGCGTCGTTGAAGTCGCTCATCTCGACCGCCTGTTTGTTCTGACGCGCGGCCAGAAGGGCGGCCTCGTTCACGAGATTGGCGAGATCGGCGCCCGCGAACCCCGCGGTCCGCTGCGCGACGACCCTCAGGTCGACGTTCGACGTCATCTTCACCTGGCGCGCGTGGATGCGGAGAATCTCTTCGCGGCCGCGGACATCGGGCTTGTCCACCAGCACCTGGCGATCGAAGCGGCCGGGGCGGAGCAGCGCTGGATCGAGCACCTCCGGGCGATTGGTCGCGCCCATGATGATGACCCCCTTGCGCGAATCGAACCCGTCCATCTCGGCCAGCAGCTGGTTGAGCGTCTGCTCGCGCTCTTCGTGACCGCCCATCGGGCCCTGCACGCGCACTTTCCCGAGCGCGTCCAGCTCGTCGATGAAGACAATGCACGGCGCCTTCGCCTCGGCCTGGCCGAACAAATCGCGCACGCGCGCCGCACCCACGCCGACGAACATCTCGACGAACTCAGATCCGCTCAGGCTGAAGAACGGCACCTTCGCCTCGCCGGCGACCGCCTTGGCGAGCAGCGTCTTCCCGGTGCCGGGAGGGCCGACGAGCAGCACACCTTTCGGGATGCGGCCGCCGATGTTGGTGTACTTCTTTGGATGCTGCAGGAATTCGACGATTTCCATCAGCTCTTCTTTGGCTTCGTCGACGCCGGCCACGTCGCCGAAGCGCACCTTCACGTCGTCCTCGGCGTAGATCTTCGCCTTGCTGCGCGCGAACGCCATCACGCCGCCTTCGGCGCCGCCCATCTTCCGGAAAAAGAAGCTCCAGAGGGCAACCAGCAGGAGCAGTGGAATAATCCAGCTCAACAGCTCGGGCAGCCAGCGGTTCATGAGCTCGCCGCTGTACTTGACGCCGCTCTTCTCGAGCTCGGCGACGAGCGAGGGGTCCTCGATGCGCGTCGTGACAAAAGCCTCGGGCTTTCCGTTCGCATCGTTGGATTTGAGCGTGCCGCGAATGATCTGCTCGCCGACGGTGGCTTCAGCAACCTTGCCCTGCGCGACAAGCGACTTGAACTCGCTGTAGGGAAGCTGCCGTCCGGCAGGCACCAGGAAGTACGTCTGCGCCAGCACCAGCAGAAAAAGGAACGCGAGGCCGTACCACATCGTGCCCGAAGGGCGGCGCGGCACCTTGCGGCGCTCTCCGCGTGGGTTGGGCGTGTGAGATGCGGGCGGCATTGTTACCCTGACGACCGCGCCGGCGGGCTGTTTAGACGAACTGCAGCCCCGCCGGGCCGGCATCGACCTGCACGATGTCCCCTTCGCGGAATTCCGCCTCGAGCACGCGCATGGCGAGCGGATCGAGGATGTGCTTCTGAATGGCGCGCTTCAGCGGGCGCGCGCCGTACGCCGGGTCGTACCCCTCGCGCACGAGCCACTCCTTCGCCGTGTCGGTGAGCGCGACGAAGATCTTCCGATCTTCGAGCCGCTTCAGCAATCCCTTCACCTGGATGTCGACGATCGTTTTCATCTGCTCGCGGCTGAGCGGATGGAACACGATGATCTCGTCGACGCGGTTGATGAACTCGGGACGGAAATGCGCGCGCAACGCGTCCATCACCTGCCGCTGCACACCTTCGTCGACGCCCTTATCGCCGAGATCGGCGAGAAACGCGCTCCCCAGGTTCGACGTCATGATGACGACTGTATTCTTGAAATCGATCGTGCGGCCCTTGCCGTCGGTCAGGCGGCCGTCGTCGAGCAGCTGAAGCAGCACGTTCAGTACTTCCGGGTGCGCTTTCTCAATTTCGTCGAACAGCACGACGGAGTAGGGGCGCCGCCGCACAGCTTCCGTCAGCTGGCCCGCCTCTTCGTACCCGACGTATCCCGGAGGCGCACCAAGCATCCGTGAGACCGTGTGCTTCTCCTGGTATTCGGACATGTCGATGCGAATCATCGCGTGCTCGTCGTCGAACAGGAACGCGGCAAGCGCGCGGGCGAGCTCGGTCTTGCCGACGCCGGTCGGGCCCGAGGAAGATGAAGCTGCCCAACGGACGATTCGGATCCTGCAAGCCGGCGCGAGCGCGGCGAATGGCGTTCGCGACGGCGCGAATCGCCTCGTCCTGTCCGACGACGCGCTGATGAAGGCGCTCTTCCATGTGGATGAGCTTCTGAATTTCTCCCTCCATCAAACGGCTGACGGGAATGTGCGTCCACTTGCTGACGACTTCGGCGATGTCCTCTTCGTCGACCTCTTCCTTGAGCATCGCCTGACCCTGCTTGGCGGCGGACGCCATGCGTTCGTCTTCGGCGCGCATCAGGCGCTCGAGCTCGGGCAGGCGGCCGTACTGCAGCTCGGAGGCTTTGCCGTAGTCGCCGCCGCGCTGCGCGCGCTCGATCTCCAGGCGCAGCTGCTCGAGCTCTTCCTTGAGCTTGCGCTGGCGCTGGATGGCTTCCTTCTCCTGCTGCCAGCGGGCCATCAGCGTCGTGTGCTCTTCCTTGAGATCGGCGAGCTCCTTCTCGAGCTTCTGAAGGCGGTCTTTCGAGGCCTTGTCTTTCTCTTTCCGCAGCGCCTCGCGCTCGATTTCGAGCTGCATCACGCGGCGGTTGATCTCGTCGAGCTCGGCCGGCATCGAATCGATTTCCATCCGCAGCTTCGACGCCGATTCGTCAACGAGATCGATCGCCTTGTCGGGCAGGAAGCGATCGGTGATGTAGCGGTGGGAGAGAACCGCCGCCGCCACGATCGCCGCATCCTTGATGCGGACGCCGTGATGAATTTCGTACCGCTCCCGCAGCCCGCGCAGGATGCTGATGGTGTCTTCGACCGTCGGCTCGTTGACCACGACAGGCTGGAACCGCCGCTCGAGCGCCGCATCCTTTTCGATGTACTTGCGGTATTCGTCGAGCGTGGTCGCGCCAATCGTGTGGAGCTCGCCGCGCGCGAGCATCGGCTTGAGCATGTTCGACGCGTCCATCGATCCTTCCGCACGCGCCGGCGCCGACGACCGTGTGAAGCTCGTCGATGAAGAGGATGATCTGACCCTCGGACTGCGAGACTTCGTTGAGCACCGCCTTGAGCCGGTCTTCGAACTCGCCGCGATACTTCGCTCCCGCAATGAGCGCGCCCATGTCGAGCGCGATGATCTTCTTCTTCTTGAGACCTTCGGGCACGTCTTCCTTGACGATGCGGCCGGCAAGCCCTTCGACGATGGCGGTTTTGCCGACGCCGGGCTCGCCGATGAGCACCGGATTGTTCTTCGTGCGGCGCGACAGCACCTGAATGACCCGCCGAATCTCTTCGTCGCGCCCGATGACCGGATCGAGCTTGCCGCGGCGCGCCAGCTCGGTCAGATCGCGCCCGTATTTTTCGAGCGCCTCGTATTTCGCCTCGGGATTCTGATCGGTCACGCGCTGCGCACCTCGCACCTGTGTGAGGACCTCGAAGATCCGATCTTTCGTGATCCCGTATCTGCTGAAGGATGCGCGTCGAGACGCTGCGCCCACCCTCGCTGGCGATGCCGAGCAGCAGATGCTCGGTGCTGACGAACTCGTCCTTCAACCGCTCGGCTTCGGTCTCGGCGGCTTCCGTGACCTTGCGAAGCCGCGGAGAGAGCGCCGGCTGCGATCCACCATACGCCGCGGGCTGCTTCGCCAGCTCGGCTCGCAGCTGATCGGCGACCGGCTTCGGCTCGACCGCCATCTTGCGCAGCAGCGCCGGCACGATGCCGTCGGCCTGCTCGACGAGCGCGAGCAGCAGATGCTCGGGATCGATCTGGGCGTGGTTGCTTTGCTCGGCGAGCCGTTGCGCCGCCAGGATCGCTTCCTGCGCCTTCTCGGTGTACTTGTTCAAGTTCATCGGTTGCCTCTACGCTGCTGAACTCTTGCCGCCGGCCAGCTTCGCGAGCGCCTCGTAATGGGCGCGCTCTTCGGGCGTCAACTGGCGCGGAAGTTCCGCTTCGACCGTTGCATACAGGTCGCCAAACTCGTCGGGCTTGCCGACGATGGGCATGCCTTTACCCTTTAGACGAAAGACCTGCCCGTTCTGGGTCCCGGGAGGTATTCGCAGCCGAATCGGCTTGCCGCCCGGGTTGGGCACCTCGGCCTCGCCGCCAAGCACGGCCGTCGTCACGGGAACGCGTACCTTCGCATGCAAATCCTGTCCCTTCCGCTCGAAGCGCGAATCGGGCGTCATGTGGATGCGGAGGTACAGATCGCCCGATGTGGCGCCGCCGGCCCCTTGCTCGCCTTCGCCCGAGACGCGGACGCGCGAACCTTCTCCCACGCCCGCGGGAATTCTCACGTCGACGTTGCGCGACTGTCCGTCGTGCTGCATCGACAAGCGCCGGGTCGTGCCCTTGTAGGCATCTTCGAGCGACAGATCGAGCGGGTGCTCGACGTCGCGCCCTTTGCGAGGGCCTTGCGCGCGAGAACCCGCGCGCCCGCCGCGGCCGCGCATCTGCGGCTCGCCGCCGCCGGAAAAAAATGCGTGGAAGAAATCGGAGAACGGATCTTCGTTGCCGAAGAGATCGCGCATCTCCTCGGGCGTCATGGTGCGATAACTGCCTTGTGCGCCTGCGCCGGCGCCGCCGCTGAAGTTGGGATTCCACTGGCTGGGATCGAATCGCCCGCCGGCTCCGCCGCCCCCGCGCTGCGCCTGCTCGTACATCTTCCAGTTCGAGCCGAGCTCGTCGTATTTCTTCCGCTTGTCCGGATCGCCAATGACCTCGTACGCCTCGTTGATTTCCTTGAAGCGGCCTTCGGCGGATTTGTCGCCGGGGTTGACGTCCGGATGGTACTTGCGCGCCATCTTCCGATAGGCCTGCTTCACCTCTTTCGGGGAGGCGGTCTTGGGCACGCCGAGCGTTGCGTAGTAGTCCTTGAAGTCCATGTGCCGTCGAGCGTCCGCAGGATAGCGCCTAAGTCATGCGTTAATTCATCATATGATAAGCGCCACATGGTTTTTGAATGGGCTGACGCTCTCACAATCGTTCTTCTTGTTCTCCTCGAAGGCCTTCTCAGCGCAGACAACGCCCTGGTCCTCGCGGTACTGGTTCTGGGGCTTCCGAAGCACCAGCAGAAACAGGCGCTTCGTTACGGCATCCTGGGCGCGTTCTTCTTTCGAGCCGTTGCGACGCTGCTGGCCGTCTAGCTGATCGAATTCGGCTGGGTCAAGCTCGCAGGCGCGGCGTACCTGCTGTACCTCCCGTACTCGCATTTCTTCGGCGGGGAAGAGGGGCACGACCGGCGCGCGCCCAAACCGGCGAAAGCGATGCTCGGCCTGTCCGCGTTCTGGGCGACGGTCGTCAAGGTCGAGCTCACCGACATCGTGTTTGCCATCGACTCGATTCTTGTCGCCGTGGCGATGTCGAACAAGACGTGGGTGATTCTCACCGGCGGCATTCTCGGCATCATCGCGATGCGGCTGGTAATCGGCAAACTGCTGGCGCTGATACAGACGATATCCCGCGCTGGTCGACGGCGCGTTCGTCATCATCGCGTGGGTCGGCATCAAGCTGCTGCTGGAGTATGGGCACCAGAGGGCTATCTGCACTTTGCGATACCCGAAATGGCTGTCGCTCGGGTTGATCGTCGTGATCTTTGCGATCGCGTTCTTCTATGCGCGCAAGCATCCGCACACCGAAGAGGACGAAGAAGAAGCGGCGAAGAGCGTCGATCAGCTGGACAACAATTTGCTCTAGCCTAGCGGCCCTTGAGCTTTCGCATGCGCCCGGCGCTCGCGCTTGTCCGGCGTGTGCGAGCGCTGCATGCCCGCGCGGTACATCCGTTCGATCCGGCGCATTTCCTTTTCTTCTTCGGACAAGCGGCGGGCTGGTGTCCTGATAGAGCAGCCGCGCCTCCGCTTTCGGCATGTGCCGATCGGCGAGGCCGAGCACGGTGAGCGTCTGTTTTCTGCCCGAATGGCCGGCTCAGACGAAGCTCGTCGCCGACGCGAAGCTGCCGATGCGGCTTGCAGCTCTGGCCGTTGACCTCGACCTTCCCGCCCTGGCAGGCCTTCTGCGCCTCCGAGCGCGTGCGATAGAGGCACGCGACGTCGAGCCAGATGTCGAGGCGAACGGTCGGTGGCTCATGACTCGCGTTCATCTCTGCACAACGTTTATAATTGACGCGATGCTCGGCATCGACACGTCTGAGCGAATGGCTTGCGCTGATCGGGTGCGTCTTTGTGGTCTGGCTCCTGATCATGACGCTCTTCGCGCCCCACATCCCGTACAAGCTGCACACAGCGGCTCGACTGCGCGTCGAAGCAGTTCATCTACAGCCTCAGTAACGTCACGCTCAGCCTCGGTGCATCACGACAGCCGCTTCGAGGTGCTGACCAACGCGGTGCAGTTCTATCCGGCGATGCTCTCGGCAATCCGCGAGGCGCGGCATTCCATCAACATGGAATGCTACATCTTCCGGCCCGACGAGATCGGACGCACGTTCATGACGGCCATGATGGAGCGCGCGCGCGCCGGCGTCATGGTGAAGCTCGTCGTCGACGCGGTCGGCAGCTTTCAGTTTCGGATTCTCGCGCGATTCGCGAGATGCGCGAGGCGGGCTGCAAAGTCGAGCTGTACCAGCGCTTCAAGTGGTACCGCTTTTCGCGTCTCAACAACCGCACGCATCGCGAGCTGCTCATCGTCGACGGAACGGTGGCATTCCTTGGTGGGGCCGGCGTCGGCGACCAATGGGCAGAAAGGGGAGCGCGGCAAGACAGCCGTGGCGCGACACGATGGCGCGGGTGACCGGTCCGGTCGTCTCGTCGATTCAGGGCGTCTTCGCCGAGAACTGGGTCGAGTGCTGCGGCGAGATTCTCTGCGGCCCGGAATATTTTCCCGATCTGCAAAAAGACCGGCGATACCTCGACGATCGTCATCAAGAGCTCGCCGTCCGATCGCGCGACCGCCTGCCGCGTGGTGTTTCAGATGCTCGTCGAGAGCGCGGCGAAACACATCCGCATCACCACCCCGTATTTTCTTCCTGACAAATCGCTGCGCGCAGGCCTTCATCGCCACCGCGCAAGCGCGGCGTCGAAGATCGATATCATCGTGCCCGGCTCGCACACCGACCAGCGGTGGGTGCGGCTGGTGAGCCGCCGGAAATACAACGAGCTGCTGCGCGAGGGGATCAGGATTTACGAGTATCGCGCCGGCATGACGCACGCGAAGGTGCTGAACGTCGACGATTTATGGGTCGTGCTCGGCACGACGAACTTCGACAACCGATCGTTCGAGCACAACGACGAAGTCAACGTGGCGATCCGCGACGAGGAGATGGCCGCGCGCCTGACCGAGGACTTCCGCGCACGATCTGAAGTGCTGCGAGGAGGTGACGCTCGACACGTGGAAGCGACGGCCGCTCGTTCGAAAAAATCGTCGAGCCGTTCGCCTGGATTCTCGAGCGGCAGCAATAAGTGTCGTAAACCGCGTCATGTCCACCCGTTCGCCGAACAAAAGCCCCGCACTCCTGGCCCCTGAGAAGCGTTCGAATCCTGGCACTTCCTGTGCAAGCGATCTGTTGGTCTTTGTCCTCAGTGACGACCGCATCTCAACTACCGCCCCCAGGCACTGGCGCCGGCGCCCGACGCAGACGACGACTTCGAAGGGGGTCGTGCGCCGCTGCCGCTCGGATCAGCTGGAAGCCCATGCGCGCCAGCTCGCGGCGGAGCATTCGTCGACGGGCAGCGGCGGACCGCGGCGCGAGCTTCTGGCGCGCCTCGACCGCAACGCCGCGCGTCTCGAGCAGATTTACAAAAAACTCTCGGAAACGGGGTTGTCCGAGCTGGCCGAGACGCCGTCCGAGGAATGGCTGCGCGACAACCATTACGTCGTTCGGGCGCAGCTGCTCGAAATCCGCCGCAATCTTCCGCGCCGGTACTACGAGGAGCTCCCCACGCTCGTCAGCGGGCGATGGCGCCGGTATCCGCGCGTCTATGTGTTCGCGCGCGATTTCGTCACCCATACCGCCGGCCGCTTCAATCAGGAGCTGCTGCGCCGATTCGCCGACGCGTATCAGGAGATCGCGCCCCTCACGATCGGCGAGCTCTGGGCGATTCCCATCATGCTGCGGCTGGCGCTCGTCGAGAACCTCTGCGGTCTCGCCGTGCAGACGCTGCGCGCGCGGCAGGACAGAGACGCCGCGCGGACGTTTGCCGCCGAGCTGCTGCAGATTCCGGAGACCGAGCGGCGGCTTCGCCAGCTTACCGAGAAAGCGTCGTCGACGTTTCTCGTCGAGATTCTTCACAACCTGCGCGACCAGTCGGTCGCCTCGACCGCCGCGTGGCGATGGCTGCAGACGCGGCTGGGCGCGCGCGGGCAGTCATCGGACGAAGTGCTGCGCATCGAGCAGCAGCGCGAGGCCATCGATCAACTCTCGATCGCCAACATCATCGGCACGATGCGCGTGCTGTCGGCGCTCGACTGGCCGACGTTCGTCGAGGCGGTCAGCCGGGTCGAGCGAATCCTGCGGCGCGATCCCGCCGGCGCGTATGGCGATATGGATCGTCCGACGCGCGATCGGTACCGGAAGTCGGTCGAGCAGTTGTCACGGCGCTCGGGCACGGACGAGCTCGAGGTCGCCGAGCGGGCCATCGCCTCTGCGGAGCAGGCGCGCCGTGACCGGCCGCACGCCGATCGTTCGCATCACGTCGGCTACTACCTGATCTCGCGCGGGCGATTCGAGCTCGAGCAGGCGGTTGGGTACGCGCCAACCATCAGTGAGCGCGTCGCGCGCCTGGTGTTCAAGCACCCGGCCATCGGATACCTCGGCACGCTCCTCGTAACCACGCTGCTGTTCGAGACGAGCTTGCTGCTCTACGCGCGCAACAACGGCGCGTCGCCATGGATGATCGCGCTCGTCGCGCTCGTGACCGTTCTGCCGGTTTCGGAGTTGGCGCTCAGCTTCCTGAACACGATCCTCACCACACTGATTCCGCCGCGGCCGCTGCCGAAGCTTGCGCTGCGCAACGGCGTCCCCGACGAACTGCGGACGATCGTCGCCGTTCCAACCATCCTGTCGTCGCCCGGCCGCGTCAAGGAGCTGGTCGACGCGCTCGAAGTGCGCGCGCTCGCCAATCACGACGAGAACCTCCGGTTCGCGCTGCTCGGCGATCTTCCCGACGCCGACGCGGAAACGATTGAATCGGATCGGGAAGTGATCGATGTGGCCCTCGATCTCATCACCGGTCTCAACACGCGATATGGGACCGGCCGCTTCTACCTGCTGAACCGGCGTCGCGTATGGAACCCATCCGAGGGGTTGTGGATGGGGTTTGAGCGGAAACGGGGCAAGCTGCACGAGTTCAACCGAGTGCTGCGGGGCGCCGTCGATACGACGTTCGACATCCTCGTCGGCGAGCGCGACGAGCTGCAGAGCATCCGCTATGTCATCACGCTCGACTCCGACACCGACTTGCCGCTCGACGCCGGACGCAAGCTCGTCGGCACGCTTGCGCACCCGCTGAATCGCGCCCGCTTCGACAGCCGCTCGGGCCGTGTCACCGAAGGCTATGCCGTGCTTCAGCCGCGCGTCGCCATCGGCTCGGTCAGCGCGGCGACGTCGACGTTCTCGCTCGTGTTTTCGGGACACGTCGGTCTCGACCCGTACACCACTGCGGTGTCGGATGTGTATCAGGACCTTTTTGGTGAAGGCAGCTACGTCGGCAAAGGCATCTACGACGTCGACGCATTCGAGCGGGCGCTGAGCGGCCGGGTGCCCGACAACGCACTGCTCAGCCACGATCTGTTTGAAGGGTTGTATGCGCGTGTTGCGCTCTGCACCGACCTCGAAGTCATCGACGATTTTCCCGGCCACTACCTGACATGGGTTGCGCGCCTGCACCGATGGGTGCGCGG
The DNA here is from genome assembly GCA_963730445.1 of Vicinamibacterales bacterium. Taxonomy (GTDB): domain Bacteria; phylum Acidobacteriota; class Vicinamibacteria; order Vicinamibacterales; family JAMQPK01; genus JAMQPK01. Next base: position 127,293 of record CAVSRX010000002.1, read on the forward strand.
AGACTGGCAGCTGCTGCCGTGGCTCTCGCGCACCGTCCCGACGCAAAGCGGCGCACGCGTGCGGAACGAGCTGCCCGCTGTCTCGCGCTGGAAGATTGCCGACAACCTTCGGCGAAGCCTGCTGCCGCTCGCGCTGATCGTGCTGCTCACCGCGGGGTGGCTCGCGTTGCCAGGGGGACCGTCGTTGTGGACGGGAACGGCGTTCCTCGGTACTGTTCTTTCCAGCCTACGTGCAGTGGGGCCAGACGTTTGCCAACCGCGTGCGCGGGGTTCGCCTGCGCGATCACTTGCGATCGGAGCGCGACAACCTCGCATCGAGCCTGCACCAGGTGCTCCTGCACAGCGCGTTCCTCGCACATCAGTCGGTCGTGATGGTCGACGCCATCGGGCGAACGCTGGTGCGTCTGGTCACCAAGCGGCATCTTCTGGAGTGGGAGACCGCGGCCGATACGGCAGCGCGGCTTCAGGGGGAATGGCCGCTGGTACTGCGTCGAATGTGGGTGGCCCCTGTGATGGCGGTGTTGCTGGCAGCCGTGGTGATTGTGCTGCAGCCGTCGAGCGCCTTGTGGGCGCTGCCGGTGCTCACGCTCTGGGCCATCTCGCCGTACTTCGCATACCACACGGGCCTGCCGAGGCAAGGCGACCGGCAGGTGCTCGAGGCTCGCGAGCGGCGCGAGCTGCGCCACACCGCGCGGCTGACCTGGCGGTTCTTCGAGGAAGTGGTGACGGCGGGCGACAACTGGCTCGTGCCCGACAACTATCAGGAGAACAGGCCCGATCCCATCGCGCACCGCACGTCGCCGACCAACGTCGGCCTGCAGGCGATGGCAGCCGTGTCGGCGTGGGATCTTGGATATATCTCCGCGGCCGAGTGCCTGACGCACCTCGATCGCATCGTCGACACATTGCACAGGCTGCCGCGATATCGCGGGCATTTCTTCAACTGGTACGACACCCAGTCGCTCGTGCCGCTGGCGCCGCTCTACGTCTCCACGGTCGACAGCGGCAACTTCCTCGGCTACCTGATGACCGTCATCAGCGCGCTGCCGTCGATCGCCGAGGGCGAGGTGTTGATCGATCGCCGCTTTCAGGACGGGCTGTCGGACGTCCTCGATCTCTTCGAGCGCGCTGCCACACCAGTCGTTGCAAGCCTCGGTCGAGACAGCGCACGCGATTTCCGCGCAGACATTCGCCGGATCCGAGCCGTGGTCGAAGGGACACCCGTCGGAGTGACGGCGTGCAACGACTGGCTGCGATCGGTATCGTCTGAAGGGACGGTCCTGGCCGCCCGCCTTCACGATGCGCAGCACCGGCTGCCCGCCGGCGATAAGAAGGTGGCCGACGCCATCTGGTGGCTCGACGCGGCCGGAACGATGATTCGCGATCGGCGGCGCGATCTCTCGGAGTTCCAGCGATCCTACGACGACATGAGGGAAACGCTGCGCGCCAAGGCGACGCGCATCGCCGGCGCCCTCCAGGAGCTCGTTGACACCACCGAGCTCGACTTTCTCTTCGATCGCGACAGACATCTATTTGCGATCGGCTACAACGTCACCGAAGGGCGGCGCGACTCGACGTACTACGACGCCCTGGCGTCGGAGGCGCGCCTCGCCAGTTTCGTCGCCATCGCCATGCGGCATGTGGAGCAGGAGCACTGGTTCAAGCTGGGCCGGCTGATGACGCCTGTCGGGACCCATCGCGCGCTCGTGTCATGGAGCGCGTCGATGTTCGAGTACCTCATGCCGCTGCTCGTCATGCGCAGCTATCCGCGCACGCTGCTCAGCGAGACCTACCATGCGGTGATCACCCGCCATATCGAATACGCGAAGGCGGCCGGCACGCCGTGGGGAATCTCCGAGTCCGCGTTCAACATGCAGGATGCCGGCGCGAACTATCAATACCGTGCCTTCGGCGTGCCAGGCCTCGGATTGAAACGCGGCCTCGCCGACGACCTCGTCGTTGCGCCGTACGCCTGTCTGCTCGCCGCGCCGCTTCGGCCGAAAGAGGTGATCGCGAATCTCGAGCATCTCGCATCGGAAGGCGCACTGGGGCGGATGGGCTACTACGAGGCGATTGACTATACGAAGGAGCGCCTCGAAGCGGGGCAGCGGCGCGCGATCGTGCGCACCTACATGGCGCACCATCACGGCATGAGCCTCGTGGCGCTGAACAACTGCCTGAACGGCAACATCATGCAGTCGCGCTTCCACGGCGATCCGCGCGTGCAGGCGGCCGAGCTGCTGCTGCAGGAACGCAGCCCGCATCTGGTGCCACTCGACCGTCCGCCCGAAGAGCACAGGGTCGAAGAGACGCCGGGCCGGGTCGTGCAGTCGCACGTGCGCAGGTACGTCACGCCGCACACTGTCACGCCACGCGCGCATCTGCTGTCGAACGGATCCTTGAGCGTCATGCTGACCAACGCCGGCGGAGGCTACACGCGCTGGCGCGACATGGCGATCACGCGCTGGCGGGAGGACTCTACGTGCGACGGGTGGGGCACGTTCTGTTACGTGCGCGATCTCACCGCGGTCAAAGACGGCGGCGAGAGCCCATTCTGGTCGGTCGGGTTTCAGCCGTCCGGCCGCGACGCCGACAGCTATGAGGCGACATTCGCGCCGGACCGATCGATTATTCGCCGACGCGATGATGTGATCGAGACGTTTACCGAGGTCGCGGTATCGCCCGAAGACGACGCAGAGATACGCCGCATCTCGATCACGAATCATTCGCGGAGCATTCGCGAAATCGAGCTGACGAGCTATGCCGAGGTCGTGCTGGCGCCGCATGCGGCGGATCTGGCGCATCCGGCGTTCAGCAACCTGTTCATCGAATCGTCCTCCATCCCCGATTTCGACGCGATCATGTGTGCGAGGCGGCCGCGCGCGCACGAGAATCGCCTCTATATGGGTCATGTGCTGGCCGGCCGTCCGCGCGTGGGCGATCCGGTCGAGTTCGAAACCGACCGCGAGCATTTCATCGGCCGCGGTGCGAGCACCCGCGCCCCCGCCGCGCTCACGCAGATGGAGCCCTTGTCTGGCGCCACGGGAGCCGTGCTCGATCCGATCGTGAGCCTTCGCGCCCGGCTGCGGGTTCCCCCTGGCGTGACCGCGCGGGTCTCGTTCACGACGGTCGTTGCCGAAAACGAAGACGGCGTGCGCGCGTTGATCGAGAAGTACCACGATCCGCAGGTGTGCGGGCGCGCCTTTGCGCTCGCCAGCACGCATAGCGAGATCGAGCTTCGTCATCTTGGCGTCTCCCGGGAGGACGGCTCGCGCTATCAGCGTCTGGCAGGCCGCGTGATTTATGCGGATCCGCGCCTGCGCTCGCCCGAGTCCGTGGTCGCCAGCACAGGCACGCCTCCTGATTTGTGGAAGTACGGCATTTCCGGCGACCTGCCGATCGTGCTGGTGACGGTCGCCGACGTGACGCACGTCAGCCTCGCGCAGGAGCTCGTCCGCGCGCAGGAGTACCTCCGCGCGCGTGGGTTCAAGTTCGACCTGGTCGTCCTCAACGAAATTCCGACGAGCTATCGGCAGGACGTCCAGGACGACCTTCAGCGGATGGCCGAGGCGAGCCCGTCGCAGTCGTGGCTCGATCGGCCAGGCGGGTTGTTTCTCCGGCGAGCCGACTTGATGGCCGAGGGAGACCGTGTGCTGCTGCGCGCTGTTGCGCGCGCCATCCTCGAGGGCGCGCACGGCGGCCTCGATGTGCAGATGCGGCGGCCGCTGCTCCCGTCGGTGCCGCCGCCGAAAATCAAAATGAAGCCCGCCGTGCCTGCCAACACCGGGCCTGCTGCGCCCGCATCGGACGCGCTGGTGTTTGCCAATGGCTTCGGCGGATTCACGAGAGACGGCAAGGAATTTCACGTGTCGGAGCGCCCGCCGGCGCCATGGTCGAACGTCATCGCGAACGAGCGCTTCGGATTCGTTGCGACGGATTCGGGCCTGGGCGCGACGTGGTCAGAGAACAGCTTCAACAACCGGCTGACGCCCTGGAGCAACGATCCGATCGTCGACCCGCCGTCGGAGGTCGTCTACCTGCGCGACGACAAGAGCGGGGAGTTCTGGACGGCAACGCCGGCGCCGGCGGCCGGGGCCGTGAGGCACGTGGCGAAATTCGGACAGGGGTACGCGACCTACACCCACCGGCACGCCGGGCTCGACGTGGCGCTCACGACGTTTGTGCCCGAGAACGATCCGATCAAGATTCTGCGGCTCCGCATCCGCAACGACGCGACCGTGGCTCGCGAGCTGAGCGCCTTCTACTACGTGGACTGGTGTTTGTCGGATACACGCTCGCGCGCGGCGGCGCACGTTGTGACATCGATTGACACCGTCTGCGGAGCCCTCTTCGCGCGCAATACGTTCCGGGCCGCGTTCGGCAAGCGTGTGGCGTTCCTGGACGTCGTCGCGCAGAGCCGATCGATGACAGGCGACCGTTCGAGCTTCATCGGCCGTAATGGCACGCTGGCCGATCCGCTCGCGATGGAGTTCGTCCATCTGCCCGGACGCGTCGGGCCCGTGCTCGACCCGTGCGGCGCCGTGCAGACGCGAATGACCGTCGCGCCAGGTGAAACGATCGAGGTGACATTCCTGCTCGGCGAAGGGACGGACGAGGAAGCGGCACGCGCGCTTGTTGCGGCCTATCACGTACGCGGTGCCGTTGACGGCGCCCTGCAGGCGATCGTGGATCTGTGGAACAGGCGTCTGTCTGCGGTCGAAGTGGAAACCCCAGATGCCGCGATGGACATCCTGACCAATCGATGGCTCTGTTACCAGACGCTCAGCTGCCGCTTTTATGCGCGTTCGGCGTTCTATCAATCCGGAGGCGCGTTCGGGTTCCGCGATCAGCTGCAGGACGTGCTGGCCTTTCTGCACTTCGATGCCGGCATCGCGCGCAATCATCTCATTCGTGCCGCGGGCCGGCAGTTTCCCGAAGGCGACGTGCAGCATTGGTGGCACGAGCCGGGCGGCGAGGGCGTCCGCACGCGCATCGAGGACGATCGTTTATGGCTCGTGTACGCGGCGCTGGAATACGCGCGCGTGACGGGCGACTGGGGCGTCTTCGATGCGAAGGCGCCGCTCATCATGCAACGCGCCCCCGGCCCCGACGAGCACAGCGTGTATGAAACACCCGTGCGTCTGAACGACGAGCTCTCCATTTACGAGCACTGCACGCGCGCGATCGCGCGGACGATGCAGACGGGCGTTCATGGGTTGCCGCTTATCGGCACCGGCGACTGGAACGACGGGATGGACGAAGTGGGCGCGCATGGACGGGGCGAGAGCGTGTGGCTCGGCTGGTTCCTGGGATCGCTGCTCGGTCCATTTGCGGCGCTCGCGGAGTCGCGCGGCGATCGCCAGCAGGCCGGCATGTATCGCGCGCATGCCACGGGGCTGAAGGAGGCGCTCGAATGGGCGTGGGACGGCGAATGGTATCGTCGCGCGTACTTCGATGACGGCACGCCGCTCGGGTCGTCGCAGAATACGGAATGCCGCATCGATGCGATCGCGCAAAGCTGGTCGGTGATTTCGGGCCTTGGCGATCCTGAGCATTCGCGCCAGGCGATGGCATCGGTGGAGAAGTGGCTCATCGACCGCGAGCACCGGCTCATTCTTCTCTTGACGCCCCCCTTCGACCACGCGGAGCCGAACCCGGGCTACATCAAAGGCTACGTACCCGGTGTGCGCGAGAACGGCGGGCAGTACACGCATGCCGCGCTCTGGGTCGTGCTGGCGCAGGCGCTGCTGCGGCGTGGCGACGTCGCGCACGAGCTGCTCAGCTTCATCAACCCCATCAACCGGTCGTCCGATCGCGATCGCGTGAAGCACTATCGCGTCGAGCCGTACGCGGTGGCGGCCGATATCTATTCCGCTCCTGGCCATTGCGGACGCGGCGGCTGGACCTGGTACACCGGCGCAGCCGGCTGGATGTATCGCGTGACGATCGAGCACATTCTCGGGATTAAGCGCGAAGGCGAATGGCTTCGCGTCGAGCCGTGCGTGCCTCCGGAATGGCCCGGCTACAAAGTGACGCTACGCATCGAAGGTGCGGAGTACGCAATCGAGGTCGACAACAGCGGTCGAGCCGGATGTGGTGTCGTTTCCGTTACCGTTGATGGAACGGCAGCCGCCGAGGGCAGAGTTCGGATCGAACCCGGCAGCGGCCGTCACGTCGTGCGTGTGGTCTTAGGTTCTTCCTAGCTGGCGCGCAACCGGATGTGGGCGTGCGTGGCGCCCGCGCTCGGCTCGAGGCCGGCCTTCGCCTGACGCGCGCGCGAAATATCGGGGCTCCGGTCGCGGCCGTAGGCGCCGTCCGCACGCCGCGACAAGAAGCCGCTCTCCACGAGCGCTTCGAGCACGCTCTGACAGGCGGTGCTGTCGATCCCACACAGGCGCTGCACCTGCTCAGGCTTGAGCGCGATTCCTGGCATTTCGAGATACTCGGCGCGAATGCGCTGGAGTATTTGTGGAGGGAGAGGTTCGTTCATGGTACCCCCGTAATTCAAGTCCGCCCTCGAACGGTTGAGCCGTGTTTCGCGCCGTTTGCGCAGTCTTCATCAGGAGGCTGCGATGCGCGTTCTTCTTACAGTGTTGATGTGCGGCGCGACGCCGGTCTGGGCCGCAGCCCAGAGCGTGGCGGCGACGCTTCCCGATAACGACGCCATTATCTCAGTCGGGTGGGCCGGAGCGGAACACAAAATTTACGACGAGCGTCGGTGGCACGGAAGTCTGCTCGTGGGCGTTAGTGGCGGTCACTACTGGACCGATCATCTGAAAACGGAGGTCGACGCGAACTGGAACACCTCGGGCCGGCACGAGGTCTATCAGAACATCGCGCGCGACGGCGGCTACACGTACGCGCTGTCTGACTACCGCGCGCACGACACGCGCATCGGCGTGGTGCAGCTCTACCAGTTCGGGCGCAACGAGTGGGTGCACCCGTACATCGGCGTCGGGCGCCGACGTCGTCCGCCGCAGCGCATGGCTCGAACGGCGGCCCCAGTCGAGGACCGTGTTCGTGGCGCCGAACCGGAATATTCCCGTCGAGATCCCCGCGGCCAGCGAGCGCAAGACGACCGTCTTCGCGCACGCGGTCCTGAAAACGGGCCTGAAGATGTACGTCAGCGAAAAAGCGTTCTTCAACACAGAGCTCAAGTTCGGAGTGCGGCGCGACGTCGATCACTTCGTGTGGAAGCTTGGAATGGGCGTCGATTTTTAACGGAGGAGACACATGCAGCGATTCATAACGTTGATCGTATTGATGGGCATGCTCGCGCCGAGCCTCGCGCTCGCGGAGCAGGGAACCGCGGTCGATCGCACGCCGGGATACTGGTACGCGTATGCGGAGAAGTTGCCGATTGGCTCCACGGTGCGGCTGCGGACAACGGACGGCAGACGTCACACCGCGGTTCTGGCGCTGGTCGATCGCGATGGCATCACGGTCGAGCTGAAGTCGCGCATTCCCGAGCCCGCGCGCCGCATTCAGTACGATCAGATTCAGCAGCTCGAGCTGAAAACGGCGAACGGCGCGAGCATGGCGAAGGCAGCCGCCGTCGGCGCCGCGATCGGCGCAGGGACGTTCATTGGGCTGCTGGCGCTGTTGGCGGCGAACTGGGACTGAGATCCACCTTCGCGCTTCGCGCTACGGAGACGCCACGACGGCATGGACGAGTTCGCTCCTGAACGAGCAGTTCGCGCTAAGGTTGGTGGCCAGGGACAGAATTGAACTGTCGACACTACGATTTTCAGTCGTATGCTCTACCAACTGAGCTACCTGGCCACTCGGTCGCGAGAAACCGCGGGTCGGGAGTTCAGACTAGTATCAAACATCACATACTGGCGAACCATCCCAGTGCTCGACGATTCTGAAGAATGCGTCGGTTCCGGCTGATCGCTATGATCTCCACGACTCGATCCGATCCCTACGATCGTGCAGATCTTTGCGGTGAGATCACCGCTCAGATTCAGCGAAGCCCCACTTCGTGTCCTCCGACGACAAACTTCCCAATCCCCAGTCCCAGCAACCGCACCGGCCAGGACGTCGGCAGGGTAGTGCACGCCGAGATACACGCGCGAGAACGCGATGAGCACCGCGAAGATCCAGAAGATGACGCGCGCTTCGGGCGCGAGGCTCGCGAGGGCGCACGCGCCGGCGATGGCGCTGGCGGCGTGCCCCGAGGGAAACGATCGCGTCGTGGGCTTGTAGCCGTACACGCGGGAGTCTGCGTAGCTCTCGAACGGCCGCGCGCGGTTGAAGAAGGGCTTCGCGACGTAATCGGTGATCAGGAATGACAGCGCGACGGCGAGCAGCACCTGCACGACCGCCGGCCATCGAGACCGGTGCAGAAAGGCGATGAGAACGGCGAAGCCGATCCAGATGAAGCCCCCGCGCGCGATGTCGCTGAGACCAGCCATGACCGCGTCGAGGAAGGGCGACTGATGTGCGCGAAGCCACTGGAAGGCGGCGAAATCGAGCCTTCCAATGGCTTCGGATAGTTCCGCGGGCATGCGGCGGAAGTCTAGACCGGCGCGACCTCGGTGTCACGAACCAGCCCGAGCTCTTTTCGCACCTGGTCTTCGATTTTCTTGAACGTCTCCGGATTCTCGCGCAGGAAGGTCTTGGCGTTTTCGCGGCCCTGTCCAAGCCGCTCGCCGCTGTACGCAAACCACGTCCCGCTCTTCTCGACGATGCGCTTGTCGACGGCGAGGTCGAGCAAATCGCCCTCGCGCGAGATGCCCTCGCCGTACATGACGTCGAACTCGGCCTCGCGGAACGGCGGCGCGACCTTGTTCTTCACGATCTTGACGCGCGTGCGCCCGCCGACCACCGCGTCGCCGTCCTTGATGCTGGCGATGCGCCGGATGTCGACGCGCACCGACGAGTAGAACTTCAGCGCGCGGCCGCCGGTCGTCGTTTCGGGATTGCCGAACATGACGCCGATTTTCTCGCGAAGCTGGTTGATGAAGATGAGGCACGTTTTCGACTTCGACACCGCGCCGGTGAGTTTGCGCAGCGCCTGCGACATGAGGCGCGCCTGCAGCCCCATCTGCGCATCGCCCATCTCGCCTTCGATTTCCGCGCGCGGCACGAGCGCGGCGACCGAGTCGACGACGACGACATCGACGCCGTTCGACCGGATGAGCAGCTCGACGATTTCGAGGGCCTGCTCGCCGTTGTCGGGCTGCGACACGAGCAGATTGTCGAGATCGACGCCAAGCTTCTTCGCATAGGCCGCGTCGAGCGCGTGCTCGGCGTCGACGAACGCCGACACGCCGCCGATTTTCTGCGCCTGCGCAATCACCTGCAGCGCGAGCGTCGTTTTGCCAGACGACTCCGGTCCGAAGATTTCGATGACGCGCCCCCGCGGCATCCCGCCGACGCCAAGTGCGTAGTCGATGCTGATCGACCCTGTCGGAATCGACTCGATCATCTGAATGGCGCCCTTTTGGCCCAGGCGCATGATGGAGCCCTTGCCGAATTGCTTCTCGATTTGGCCGACCGCCAGTTCGACGGCCTTGCCGCGCTCGTTGCGCTCGTCCTGCTCTCGCTTGTCAGTAGATGGGGGCATGCGGAATCTCCTTTACGGTGACCGCATTCTAGGGACGTGCCGGGCGAATGTCAAGCGAAAATAGAATTGGAACGGCCATCAGCTAGCTTGTTTTCAGTAACTTACGAGGACATGGACTTTCGCCCCCTATGTTGGGCGTCAGCCCTATTGCAGAGCCTGCAATGGTTTTCTTGAAGAAAGTTGGCAAGTACTGCAACGATCGGTCAGCCGGATGCCGTCTCCCGTTGGCCATGCGTTAGGCGGCCTTGTCGCCGCGTTCGTCGTTGATTCCTTCGCCCGCCGCCCGCGCCTTACGCATGCCAATCCTCGCCGCGTCGGCGGCGCTGTCCGTCGCACCCGACCTCGACCTGCTCGCGTTTTCGCACCGAACATACACACACAGCATCGGCGCGGTGGCGCTCGTCGGCGTCGTCTCCTGGCTCGTTTCTCCGCGCCCGTCATTCGAACGCCGCGGTCGCCGGGGTGCTGACCGCCGCGTACGCCTCGCATCTGGTGCTCGACTTGCTCAGCAAGGATACGGCCCGGCCGTCAGGATTGACGGCACTGTGGCCGTTCACGGCGAATTACTACAAGTCGAGTTTGGATCTCTTCGGTGAAGTTTCGAGACGCTACTGGCTGCCGGAAGAATTCATCGTCGGCAACATTAAAGCGGCAATGTGGGAAGTCGCGTTGATCGGACCGGTGCTGTTTCTGGCCTGGGCATTCTGGAGTGGGAAGACGCTGAAAACGAAATAACGAAGAACGCAAAACGAATAACGCAAGCCCGACACGCTGATCTCTATTCGCTTTTCGATATTCGATTTTCGTTACATCTCTACCGCCAGCGCGACTCCGTTTCCGCCGCCCAGGCACAAAGAGGCGATTCCTCTGCGCGCCCCGCGCTCTTTCATCGCATACAGCAAAGTCGTGAGCACTCGCGCGCCGCTCGCGCCGATTGGGTGACCGAGCGCAATCGCGCCGCCGTTGACGTTGACGCGCGCCGCATCGAGGCCCAGCTCCTTGATGATCGCCACCATCTGTGCGGCGAACGCTTCGTTGATCTCGAACAGGTCGACATCTTCGAGCCGCCAGCCGGTGCGTCTGAGCAGTTTCCGGATCGCTTCAACCGGCGTCATGAGCAGCAGCTTCGGCGCGAGGCCGCTCGTGGCGTAGCCGGCAATGCGTGCCATCGGCTTTGCGCCAAGCGACGTCGCGCGCTCCTCTGACATCACCACCAGCGCGGCGGCCCCGTCATTCACACCGGGCGCGTTTCCGGCGGTGATCGATCCGTCTTTCTTGAACGCCGGCTTCAACCCCTTCAACACATCGACCGTCGAATCGGGCCTGATCGTTTCGTCACGATCGAACACGATAGGGGAGCCTTTGGCCTGAGGCACCTCGACGCGCACGATTTCCTGCGTGAAGCGCCCGTCTGCAGCGGCCCGTGCAGCTTTCTGATGGCTCTCGGCGGCATAACGATCCTGCGCCTCGCGCGGCACTCCGTACACGTCGGCCACGTGCTCGCCCGACATGCCCATATGGCAGTGCTCGAACGCGCACCACAGGCCGTCGTGAATCATCGAATCGACCAGGCTCGCATCGCCCATGCGCAGACCTTCGCGCGCGCGGGGAAGCAGATACGGCGCATTGCTCATCGATTCCATACCGCCCGCGACGGCAATGTCGATGTCGCCCAGCGCGATGCCCTGTGCGGCCAGCATCACCGCCTTCAAGCCCGAACCGCACACCTTGTTGATGGTGAGCGCTGCGACCTCGTTGCTGAGGCCACCGATGAGCGCCGCTTGCCGCGCTGGGGCCTGGCCGATGCCCGCCGACAACACGTTGCCCATGATGCACTCTTCGACCGCGACGGCATCGACACCCGCGCGCGCGACCGCTTCGCGCACGGCAATTGCGCCGAGTTGCGGCGCCTGCAGTGTTTTCAGCGAGCCTAGAAATTTTCCGGATGGCGTGCGGACGGCGCTGATGATGACCGGGGTGCGCATATCACTTTACGACGATGCGGGTGACGCTTTCGGTTCCGAGAAGCCCGATGAGCCGCGTGAGAATCATCGACGACGATCGCTTCAGCTCTTTGTGCCAGCGGTGATCGGCGGGCTGTACTTCGACTACGCCGTCGGGCTGCAAGCGAACGGTCGTGACGCGGGTGAGCGCATCGCCGACCGCAACGCGCCACGCCACCTCGAGCTTGCCCTGCGACATCGGCCCGTGCCGGAACAGCTCGGTCAGTGCGCGCGGCACGACGGAATGCAGTGAATCCATGAACTCATCGTAACATTCGTCGCCTATGCGACTCGTGCTCGCGTCCGCTTCTCCGCGGCGCGCGGATCTGCTGCGAGCGGCGGGCATTCCCTTTGACGTGTTTCCCGTCGAAGTGGATGAGCATTTTCTCCTGGGGGAAAAACCCGAGCACGCGGTCGCGCGGCTCGCCGAAGCGAAAGCCGGCATGGCGGCCGCATCCCACCGCGATGCGGTGGTGCTCGGTGCCGACACGACCGTCGTCGTTCAAGGGGAAGCGCTTGCGAAGCCGGCCGACGCCGCAGACGCGGCGCGCATGCTGCGGCTGTTGTCGGGGCGCACGCACGAGGTGCTGACGGGCGTGTGTGTCTGCCATCTGGGACGCCGGCTCGTGCACGTTGAGCCAACGCGCGTCCGCATGGCTCAGCTCGGAGAATCTGAAATCGCGTGGTATGTCTCGACAGGGGAGCCGTTCGACAAGGCCGGTGGCTATGCCGTGCAGGGGCTGGCGTCGCGGTTTATCGAGGGAATCGACGGCTCGTACTCGAACGTAGTGGGCCTGCCTATCTCCAGTGTTTACGAGCTCTTGAAGGAGCTGGGCTGTGATATTCTGGGAGTTAAGAAATCCCAGTAAAATCGCGACATTTCAAGACAACTTATGACGCCTAAATTCGCGAAAATTGCTTTGACCGCCGTCGTCCTGTGCTCGGCCCTCGGGGGCCTTTTCTGGTATTCGCTCCAGGGGGACCTGTCGTACTACAAACGGGTCGACGAAGTGATGAGCAGCCCGGAGCAGTGGAAGGGTAAGTCGCTCAAGCTTCATGGCTACGTCGTGAAGGGGACCTGGGGACAGAAGAAGGACACCCTCGAGTATCAGTTCAAGGTCGAGAACAAAGGCAAGGTCGTGCTCGCGTCCTACACGGGTGTTCTGCCGGATACCTTCAAGGAGGAAGCCGAAGTCGTGCTGCAAGGGCGGCTCACCAGCGACAGCCATTTTGCGGTCGACCCGAACGGCGTCATGGCCAAGTGCCCGTCGAAGTACGAGGAAGTGCCGAATTACAACCTGAAAACAAGCACCAGTAACTAGAGATCTAAAGATCTATAATCTTAGATCTAAAGATTCAGAGTCCCCCTATGGCAACACTGGGTTACGCAGTTCTCCTCGCGACGTTCGTCGTGTGCAGCTACGCGGCCGCAGTGTCGGTCGCCGGCGCGCGGCGCGGCTCGCGCCGGCTCATCGAAAGCGGCATCGGCGCGTTCCACATGGTGACTGCGCTCATGGTGATGGCATCGGTGCTGATGATCCGTGCCTTCGTCACCGACGATTTCTCCATCCGGTACGTGTCGCGCTATTCCGACTCGTTCCAGCCGCTGTTTTTCAAGATTACGTCTGTACTGGGGCGGGCTCGACGGCTCGATCATGTTCTGGGTGTTCCTGCTCGCGTGCTTCGGCAGCCTGGCCGTGCACGTGAACCGCGACCGCCATCGTGAGCTGATTCCCTACGTCGTCGCGGTGATCTGCGGGGTGCAGATGTTCTTTCTGTTCCTCATGATCATCCACAACAACCCGTTCAGTACGTATCTCACGGAAGTGCCGCCAGACGGCAAGGGCCTGAACCCGCTGCTGCAGAACTTCTACATGGTCATCCACCCGCCGTCGCTCTACATCGGCTTCGTGGGGATGACCATTCCATTCGCCTTCGGCATGGCCGCGCTCATCACCGGGCACCTCGACGATGCGTGGCTGCGCGCGGTGCGGCGCTGGACGATGTTCGCGTGGATCTTCCTGTCGTTCGGCCTCACGCTCGGCATGATCTGGGCGTACGAAGAGCTGGGCTGGGGCGGGTTCTGGGGCTGGGATCCGGTCGAGAACGCCGGCGTGCTGCCGTGGTTTACCGCAACGGCCTTCTTTCACTCGGTGATGGTGCAGGAACGGCGCAGCATGCTGCGCGTCTGGAACATGACGCTCGTCATCCTGACGTTCTTCCTCACGATCTTCGGCACGTTCATGACGCGCTCGGGCGTCGTGCAGTCGGTGCACTCGTTCGGCGACAACCCCGAGCTCGCCATGCTGTTCAGCATCTTCATGGTGGTGATTCTCGTGTTCAGCTTCGGATGGGTGATCTACCGCCTGCCCCTGCTGCGCGCGAGCAACGAGCTCGACTCGTGGGCGTCGCGCGAAGCGGCGTTCCTCGTCAACAACTGGATTCTGCTGTTCTGCGCGTTCTTCGTGCTGTTCGCGACGATGTTCCCGACGCTCAGCGAAGCGGTCACGGGCGAGCGCATCACCATCGGCCCGCCGTTCTTCAATCGCTGGATGGTGCCGATCGGCCTCATGCTGCTGGTGCTGACGGGCATCGGCCCGTTGCTCGCCTGGCGCAAGACGTCGATCTCGAATCTGAAGTACCAGTTCATGTGGCCGGTCACGTCGGGGCTCGTCACGGCGGTTGTCATTTATGCGTTGGGCGTGCGCGTCTGGGCGTCGGGCATCGCATTTGTCTTCTCGGGCTTCGTCCTCGGCACCATCCTGCAGGAGTTCTGGCGGGGAGCCGTGATTCGCCGCAAGAGCACCGGCACCGATCTGTTCACCGCGACGATCGGTCTTGTGGGCCGTTCGCGGCGCCGATACGGCGGCTACATCGTGCACGTGGGCATCGTGCTGATGTGTCTGGGATTTGCGGGGCAGGGGTTCAAGCAGTCGAGCCAGGTGCTCCTGAAGCCCGGTCAGGTGACGGCGCTCGGCAGCTACACGGTTCGGATGGACGCGCTGAAGGTGACCCAGGACAACCAGAAGCAGATGGTCACCGGGCACTTTACCGTGCTCCAGGGCGGCACCGAAATCGCGAAGATGTACCCGGCGCGCTGGTTCTTCAACAAGCATGAAGAGCCGACGACCGAGGTCGCTATTCGCCGCAAGTTCCACGAAGACCTGTACCTGAACATGCACAACTTCCAGGTTGCAGACCAGACGGCGAATATTGAAATCACCATCAATCCGCTGGTGAACTGGATCTGGTTCGGGTTCGCCGTCATGGCGCTCGGCACGGGCATCGTCCTGCTGCCGGAGCGCACGTTCGCGTTCGCGATGGCGAAGTTCCCGGCGCCCGAGGTGGCGACGACCGCAGGGATGTTCCTGTTGATGATCGCGCTCGCCGTACCGGTGCGCGCGCAGCACGTGGAAAACAGCGGCGGGACGCCGGTCGCGCGTGTACTCGCCGGTTGAGCGCGAGTTGCAGCGCGACATCATCTGTATGTGCGGCACGTGTGGGCGGAAAAACCTGGCTGAGTGCACCTGCAGCAAAGCGGCGGACATGCGCACAGAGCTCTCCGGCCTGGTTAAGCAAGGCAAGACGCGCGAAGACGTGATTCAGTACTTCGTCGCGCAGTACGGAAGCCAGGAACCACTCGCGTCGCCGATCGACAAAGGGTTCAATCGGCTCGCGTGGTTCTTCCCGTACGCGGTCGGCGGATTCGCCGCCATCGGCGGGGCATTCGTCGTGAGGAAATGGTCGCGGCGCTCGCACGATGAGCCGGCGATGACGCAACCGATCGCAGCCCCTGCCGAAGACGCGGAAATGCAGGCGCGGCTCGACCGCGAGCTCGAAAACCTCGATTAGTCCCTTGCCTCCAACACAACCGACGTCCGATTCCTTACGGCCGTGGCAATTCTTCACGCTCGGCGCGCTCGTGTGCGCGACGGCGGCGGTCTTCATCATTCGCGGCACGAGCGCCGAGAACCTCATCTTCGTGTGCCTGGCGATTTTCGCGGCAGCGCTGGTCGGCCTTGCGGCGCTGAATGCGCTGCGTCCCCTCGCGACGGGGGAGACGCGCGAGCCGGAGATGGTCGGCGGACACACCCGCGCGGCCATCGAGCGCGAAAAGAACATGGTGCTTCGCTCGATCAAGGAGCTGGAATTCGATCGCGCGATGGGGAAGCTCGACGAGCAGGACTACGAAGAAATGAGCGCGCGTCTTCGATCGCGCGCCGTGCGGCTGATGCAGCAGCTCGACAACACCAGCAGCGGCTACCGGGAGCTGATCGAGCGAGAGCTCGCGAGCCGGCTCGTCAAAGCTGGAACCGCTCCGCTCGCCGACGCGTCAGAGCAGAGGGCAGAGGGCAGAGGGCAGACGGTACCCGTGTCGACGGGTGTTTGCCCATCGTGCGCGACCGTTAACGACGACGACGCGAAGTTCTGCAAATCCTGCGGCTCAAAGTTGCTGGCGTTGCTGCTCGCGTGTCTTCATTCCTTTTTCGCTTTTCGTTTTTCCTTTCGTCGCATCCGCCCAGCTCCAGATGCCCGATCCCAGGCAGATGGCGGGCATTCCGCGGCCGGTCACCGATCTGCCTGCGGGTCACGTATCCGTTCGGCTGATTCGCGGGCAGCTCGCCAATAACATTCAAGGACATCCGGTCGAGATGCACGCCGGCGGGAAGGTTCGTCAACACCGTCAAGACCGACGAAAACGGCCGCGCGGAATTCAGTGGCGTGGCGCCGGGCACGACGGTGAAGGCTGTCGCAACCGTCGATGGCGAGCGGCTCGAGTCGCAGGAATTTCCCTGGCCTGGCGACGGCGGCATCCGCCTGATGCTCGTGGCGACACCGAAGGGCGGTGACGCGCCTCCGCCCGTGTTTCAACCGCAGCCCGGCAACGTCGTGTTCGGCGACCAGACGCGCGTCATCATCGATCACGCCGACGATGGGCTGCAGGTGTACTACATTCTCGACATCCGGAACAGCGCGCGGACGCCGGTGAATCCGCCATCCGCCGTCGTCATCAACATGCCGGCGGGAGCCGTGAGCCCCACCGTGCTTGCCGGCGCACCACAGGCCGTGTCGCTCGGCGATCACGTCGCCATCACGGGCCCGTTTGCCTCCGGCCAGACCGAGGTGCAGATCGCCTTTCGGCTGTCAGTCGACAGCGGCGACGTCACGTTCGAACAGACGTTTCCGCTGGCAGTTCCGGGCCTCGCGCTGGTCATGAAAAAGATTGACGACATTTCACTGACGTCGCCGCAGCTGCCGGACGTGCAGGAGCGCGCGATCGAAGGCGACCGATACATCCTGGCGCAGGGGCCGGCGCTACCGGCGGGCGCGCCGCTCGCGATTACCGTGTCGGGTCTGCCTCACCATAGTCCGTGGCCGCGACGGATTGCGCTGATGCTCGCCATCATCATGCTCGGCGGCGGTTTCTGGGCCGCTTCGCGGAAGACATCGCCCAGCGCGAACGCCGCGCGCGTAAAGCAGCTGACCGGCAAGCGCGAGAAGATCTTCAACGAGCTCGTGCGGCTCGAGCAGCAGCGCCGGGCGGGCAGCATCGACGCGGCCAAGTACGCCGAACGGCGTCCCGCGCTCATGGGTCAGCTCGAACGCGTCTACCGCGATCTGGACTCCGAAGGGGGCCAGAGCGCCGTCGCGTGAGCGTCGACTTTCTCGATCTTTCCATCCGCGAGCTCAGCCGGAACTTCGGGCGCCGCCGCGCGTTGACGCGCGTGTCGCTCGACTGCCGCAGCGGCGAGATCGTCGGCCTGCTCGGGCCGAACGGCGCGGGCAAATCCACGCTGCTCGCGATTCTTTCCACGCTCGCCGCTCCCTCGTCGGGTGAGGTGCTCTACGGCGGGCGCACCGCGAAGCAAATCGGCGCGGCTGTGCGATCGCGCATCGGCGTCCTCTCGCACGACCTGCATCTGTACTCCGAGCTCACCGCAGTCGAGAACCTCGTCTTCTTCGGCCGCCTCTACGGTGTCCCGAATCCTCAAGCAGTGGCGACCGATGCGCTGCGCCGCGCGCGGCTGGAGGATCGTGGAGGCGACATCGTATCGGGGTTTTCTCGAGGCATGCGGCAGCGGCTGGCCCTCGAACGCGCGCTGCTGCACAACCCGCGGCTGCTGTTGCTCGACGAGCCGTTCACCGGGCTCGACGATGCATCGACCATGGCGCTGATCGAACGGCTGCGAGAGCTGCGGGCGTCGGGCTGCATCATGCTGGTGGCCACGCACGATCTCGACGTCGGGGAAGCGGTGCTCGATCGCGCCGTCATTCTGCACGATGGTCGCCTGATTGCGAGTGAGCCCGACGTGCGCGGCCTGCGCAAGCGGTATCAGGATCGCCTGCAGGCAGGAGCGGCGTCATGACCGCGTTCTGGCGCGTCGTGTGGATTGTCGCGCGCAAGGATCTCGCGATCGAGGCGCGCAGCCGCGAGCTGCTGAATACGACGATCTTCTTCGCCCTGTCGTGCGTCATCGTCTTCTCCGTGTCGTTTGTCGGCGAAGGTGGCGATGGCAAGGCGCTGGGCGATGCCGCTGCGGGCATCCTCTGGATCGCCATCGCGTTCTCGGGCACGCTGGCGCTGGGGCGGACGTTCGAGCGCGAGCGATACGGCGACACGCTGCGCGCGCTGCTGCTGGCGCCCGGCACGCGGGCTGCCGTCTACGTCGGCAAGCTCGTGGGCATCGTGGCGCTGCTCATCGCGACCGAGATCGTCATCGTGCCGCTGGTCGCGCTGTTGTTTCAGGCGCGGCTCGGCGATCACTTCGTGCTCGTCGCAGCGCTGCTGGTCTTCGGCACGGTCGGCTTCGCAACCGTCGGCACGTTGTTCGCGGCCATGCTGACGCGCGCACGCAGCCGGGACGTGCTCTTGCCGATCCTCTTGTATCCGGTCACAATCCCCGTAATGATCGCCGGCGTGCGCGGAACCAGCGCGCTGCTCGCGGTCGAGCCGCAGCTCGACATGGCGCGCCTGTGGGTGATGCTGCTTCTGGCCTTTGACGTAGTATTTGTCACGCTGTCGCTCTGGACGTTCGAAGCGCTCATGACCGAATAGTGACGGCCCATTAACCATGCGCAAAGCTGTCGTCCCGATTCTCGCCCTCGCCGGTCTCATCTTCATGACCGCGCCGATCATCATCGCCCGCGCGCCTTACGAGTCGACGATGGGGCTCGTGCAGAAGATGTTCTACTTCCACATGCCGCCGGCAATGCTGATGCTGCTCTCGGCCATTTTCTGCGGCATCGTCAGCGGCATCTTTCTGGTCAGGAGGCGTCCGTTCTACGACTGGATGGCATTCGCTGCCGCTGAGCTGACGGTGCTCTACGGCGCGATGGCGATGGTCACCGGCCCGCTATGGGCGCGGAAAGCCTGGGGCGTGTGGTGGGTGTGGGACCCGCGCCTTACGTTGTCGCTGCTGTTGTGGATGATCTTCATCTCGTATCTGCTTCTGCGGCGCTACGGCGGTCCTGGATCGGAAATGCTGGCCGCGGGGCTCGCGCTCTTCGGCATGGCGACCTCGCCGTTTGTGTATTTGTCGGTGAACATCTGGCGGACGATTCATCCGCTGACGTCGGTCGTGCCGACGCTGCCGGTCGATTTTGCGTTTCCGCTGTGGTATGCGTTCGCAGGCTTTCTGCTGCTGTACATCGGGCTGATGATGCTGCGCATGGACATCGAGCGGCAGCGCACGATGCTGGACCAGCTTTATCTCGAGAGCGAGGAATGAAAAAAATCTATCTCACCGTCCTGCTGCTGATGAATGCGGTTGTCTTCGCGCAGCCGGCCAGTCCGAGTTCATGCCCGTCACCGAGGTTCCGGCCAGCGAGCAGCTGCCGTCCGCGCCGCTCGTGATTGCCGCGTACGCATTCGTCTGGCTGGCATTCATGGTGTATGTGTGGATGATGTGGCGGAAGCTCGGGAAGGTGGATCAGGAGCTCCAGACGCTGTCCACGCAGATGGGGAAAAAGCGCCCATGAATTTCGCGAACATGACGTCGGCGCACTTCATCTTCATCCCCGTCGTCCTGTTCGTGGGAATCGTGATCGGCTGGATCCTCGGCTCGCGCGCCGCGCAGGATGCGTATGCGATGGAAATTCGAAGACAGAGCAGACAGGGGCAAAGGGCCAGAGGGCCAAGGAGTACATTACCGCTTAGCCCTTTGCCCATTACCCCTATCACCGTCCCATTCCCAGTCTGTACGCCAGCATCGGCGGCAGGCCCGCATCCAGGATCTTTTTCTGCGCCGCTTCGATCGGGTACGCCACCCGGTAGAGCGTCACCACCTTCTGCTCCAGATCGGCAATCGCATAGGCGGCGCGCGCGTCGCCGTCGCGAGGTTGCCCGACCGAGCCGGGATTAATCAAATACTTTGAATCGGCGGCGATCGTCGTGGGGAACTCCGGGTGTCCTTGCGGCGCTTCGATCTCGAGCCGGCGCTGGTTGTCCATGCGCGCGCTGATGGCCACGTGCGTGTGGCCGAAGAGGCAGACCGGCGTGCGCGACACGGCAATCGAGCGCGCGGCGTCGATGTCGGCCACGACGTAGAGATCTTCGTCGAGCGGCGAGCCGTGACAAATCTCGATCATGTCGTCGACAATTGTCGGTCCGATCGGCAGGTCGCGCAGGTACTCGAGGGTCTGCGGCGTCAGCGACTCGCGCGTCCAGTGCGCCGCCGATTTCGCCATCGGATTGAAGTCTTCCGCATCGTCGAGGCCGGCAGCGACCTTGTCGTGGTTGCCGCGCACGATCGCCGCAGGATTCAGGCTGCGGACGCGATCGACGACGGCGTTCGGATCCGCTCCATATCCCACGAGGTCGCCGAGCACCAGCACAGCGTCGTACCGCTGCGCAGCCGACGCCCGGAGCACCGCGTCGAGCGCTTCAAGGTTGCTGTGAATGTCGCTGAGGACCAGATAGCGCATCGCTACTCGAGCTGCTCGATGAGTTGTTCGACGAGCTCTTCGGCGCGCGCGCGCGACGCGTCGAGGCGCACCTGCGCCTGCTGGTACGCGAGCCGGCGGGTTTCGTAGAGCATCGCCATCTGAACGCGATCGTTCGCGAGCGGCCGGCGTCCGTCGGCGGGAATTCGCGCGAGCAGCACGTCGAAGGGCACGTCGATCCAGACCGACACGCCGTCGGCGTTGATGGCCGCGCGATTTTCGGGATCGACGAACGTGCCCCCGCCCGTGGCCACCACGGCATGACGCAGCGGCAGCAGCGACCAGATGACCTGCCGCTCGACCGAGCGGAAGTACGGCTCTCCCTCGCGGGCGAAGATCTCCGCCACCGTTCGCCGCTCGCGCGCCTCGACAAGCAGATCGACGTCTTCGGCGCGCCATCCGAGGCGGCGCCCGAGCGCCTGCGCCAATGTCGTTTTTCCGGCAGCCATGAATCCGACCAGATAGATTTTGTCCGTCTTCAAGGGAGGATCGTCACGACGGGTCGCACAGCGACTCCAGCGTTGAGAAGAATTCGGGATAGGAAATGGCGACCGAGTCGGCACCGCTGATGATTGAAGGAGCGTCGGCGCCGAGCGCCGCAATCGCAAACGCCATGGCCAGCCGGTGATCGCCCGCCGCATCCGCGCGCCCGCCCCGCAACCGGCGCGACCCGCGCAGGTGAAATCCGTCGCTGAACTCCTCGACATCGGCCCCCAACGCCTGAAATCCGCGCACGAGCGCGCTGATGCGATCGCTTTCCTTCACGCGGAGCTCGCCGGCTCCGGTGACGTGCAGCTCCCCACCAAGGCTGGCCCAGGCCGCGAGGGCAGGAATCTCGTCGATCAGATATGGAACTTGGTCTGCTCCTAGGGTTAACGCACGAGGCTGCCCATAACGAACACGCACGCGGCCCGACGGCTCGCCGCCTGCTTCGCGCTCGACGTGTTCGTCGACCAGGGCGCCGCCGCGCCGCAGCACATCGAGCAGCGCGATGCGCGTCGGGTTCAGCCCGACGTTCTGAATCTCGACGTCGGACCCGGGAATCGCGGCGGCTGCGGCCACCCAGAATGCGGCAGACGAAATATCGCCGGGCACCACGAATTCGCCGCCGCGCAGCGTCTGGCCCCCAGCCAGCTCAATCGTGTTGCCGGAGACGCGGACCGTGGCGCCGAAGGCCCGCAGCGCCAGCTCGGTGTGATTGCGGGTGGCCGCCGACTCCTCGACGATCGTGGTGCCGTCGGCCTGCAGGCCCGCGAGCAGCACCGCGCTCTTAATCTGGGCGCTCGGCACCTCGGTGCGATAGCGGATGCCCTTGAGCGCGGCGCCATGAATGGTCAGCGGCGGCTTCTTGTCGTGCGACTCGATGCGCGCGCCCATCAGCTCGAGCGGCACGATGACGCGTCCCATCGGGCGCCTGGTGAGCGAGGCATCGCCGATGAGGACCGAAGAAAACGGATGCGCCGCGAGGACCCCCGAGAGCAGCCGCATGGTCGTGCCCGAATTCCGGGCGTCGAGCGGCGACGCGGGGGCGCGCAGGCCCCGCAGCCCGCGACCCTCGATGTCGACGGTCAGGCCCCGGTCGGCGGAGCGGGTACGGCGGATCTCGACACCTGCCGCGGCGAGGCAGTCGAGCGTCGCGGCGCAATCGGCGCCCTGCGAATACTGCGCGATCGTGGATCGCCCCGTCGCCAGCGCCGCCAGCAGCGCGTACCGATGAGAAATGGATTTGTCGCCGGCAAGCCCGACCGTGCCCGTGATGCGGCGGGCAGGCCTCACCGTCGTAGCGGCGATTGAAGCCATCGGGAGACTATACTACGTCGGACACGATGCCCTTCGGCTACCAGGATGTGCATCTCGAGATTCACAGCACGATAGAAGCGCTTGACCTGGTCCAGGCGGTCACGGAACACATTGCGCGCCGCCTGGGCTTCGACGAAGAGTCGATGCACTGGACGGCGATGGCCGTGCGCGAGTCGGTCGTCAACGCGATTACGCACGGCAACGAGAGCGACCCGGCCAAACTCGTCTTCATCGATTACTCGGTCTCGTCCGAGTCCGACCCCGCCGATTTCATCGTCTCGGTGCGCGACCAGGGGCCCGGCTTCGATCCCGAAACCATCAAGAATCCGCTGACACCCGAGAACATGCTGAATACGAGCGGACGCGGCGTCTTCCTGATTCGCCAGTTCATGGACGACGTGTCGATGCGGCGCGCACCCCAGGGCGGCATGGAGGTGCGGATGACCAAGCACATCCGCCCGAGCGAATGACGAAAGACCCACTGTTGCTCTCGACGGCCGTCGAGGCGGTCATCAAGGCCGGCGACATTCAGATGAGCTTCATCGAGAGCGGCTTCGAGGTATCGCACAAGGGCACGATCGATCTCGTGACCGAAGCCGACGTCGCAGTCGAAACGATGTTTCGCAAGTTGATTGCGGAGCGGTTTCCCGATCACACCATCCTCGCGGAAGAGTTCGGCGAGGACGCGGCCACACGCGGCGCGTCGCACTGCTGGGTGTTCGATCCGATCGACGGCACCAACAACTACGCGCATGGGCTGCCGATTTTCTGTTCGTCGCTGGCGCTCGAGATCGACGGCAAGGGAGAGATCGGCGCCATCTACGATCCGACGCGGAAAGAGCTGTTCGTCGCCGAGCGGGGCGGCGGCGCGTTTCTGAATGGACGGCCGATTCACGTGTCCCGCGCGCCGACCCTGGTCGAGTCGATGCTCGTCACAGGATTTCCCTACGACATCCACAGCCGCATCACGGAGATTGTCGGCCTGTTCGGCGAGTTCGTCGGCAAGGCGCGCGCCGTGCGGCGCCTCGGCTCGGCAGCACTCGACCTCTGCTACGTGGCGGCCGGGCGCATGGACGGCTTCTGGGAGCAGGATCTGAAACCGTGGGACATCGCCGCGGGCACGATCATCGTCGAAGAGGCCGGCGGCAGAGTGACCGACTTTGCCGGCGAGCCGGCATCGTCACGGCGCTCGCAGATTCTCGCAACGAACGGACACATTCACGACGAAATGCTCGGAGTTACCCGCGCATTTCTTCGCAGCCGCGCGGGTACAGACTAGAAGGGATTTGGGACTAGGGATTTGGGATTAGGCGGCGCCTATTGTTTCGAGGCGGGCTGGTCCTTCCCGTTCTGGTGCAGCACCAGACCGCTAATCTCGTCCTGCGGCCCGCGCGTAAAGCTGATTTGGGCGTCAACCACCTTTAGGAAGAACTTGTCGCGCGTTTCAGCGAACATTTCGAAGCGGGGTTGGCCTGTCACTTGCCCGAAGAGCCGCGCAGCTTCACGTGCTATCGTGATGACCAAGGTTGGCGACAGTGGGTAGGTGCCCACGTAGCCCTCCAAAGTAGCCTCGTCGAGCGCCATCGTTGCCCGCGCTACAGGAAGCATCGGCAGTTGACTCCGCGGTTCGACGGCGTAGGTCGCCAGATCATCGACGCCCTGAGGACCGCCGGCGTTAATCCACACGATGGCGGCCCGTTTGTTGGTGCTGTCAACCATCAAGTGCTGACCGGAACCCGTGGGTGCCGCCGTCGTGTGTACCAAAATCTCGGTCCCCCTCAGCCTAAGAATGCCCCAACCCAACGCCTGCTGCGCGGAACGGTTCGGATGCGGTCGCCGGACCGACGTCATACGCGCGAACGCCGCCTTCAACGGCGTATCACCGCCCATTGCAGCCGCAGCGAAAACCAACATGTCTGCTGCCGTTGACCTTATCGCACCCGCACCGGCCATCACGTCAAAGTCCCACCACGAGACAGGCGACAAATTCTCGTTGTGCCCAGTGGCCCTCAGGACATGCTCTTCAGAATTGAGGGTGATGGTCGTGCTCTTCATCCCGAGAGGATCGAATACGCGACGCCGGAGCAGTTCCTCGTAACTCATGCCCGATCGTTGCGACAAGGCATACCCCAAGAGTCCCGTACCCAAGTTCGAGTACTCCCACTGCGCGCCTGGATCGCGCGGCAGCGTGTAGCTCGCAAGAAAGGCATACAGTTCACCCGGCCTGTACGTGGCGAACGGGTTGTCCATGTTATTGATGTCCGTGTCTCCGGGATTGCGCGGCAATCCGGACGTATGCGTTGCCAGGTCGGCAAGGCTGATCTGTCGGCTTCCGCGTGACGGTATCGTCACCGAAGGCTGCAGATACTTGCGCACTGGATCATCGAGCGCGACTTCGCCGCGCTCAACCATGTCGGCCAAGAGCAAGGCGGTAAAAACCTTGGTGATGGAACCGATCTCGAACATCGTTTCGGCGGTAGGTTCGGATCCGGTCGCGCTAACGCGTCCGTAAGTAGTAAACGATCGGCCATCTGGGGTCAGCAGGCCGACCATCACACCCGTCCCTCGCTTGGCCTCGTCTATGCGATTCACGAGAGCGGCGCGCAACCGGTCTTGCTGAACCTGAGCGCGCAACTTCGGTGCGCCCATACCGGCGACCACCACCGCCAACACAACGAGCGCCACGTCTCGCCGTATTCGTTTCATGACTCCCTCCTGTACAAAGAGTCTTGATTCTATCCGTTCGGATTGAGCGTGAGTACGCGCGGGATACCCATCGGAGAATCTAATCCCCAATCCCGAATCCCTAGTGCGTAGTTCTGTACAGCGCGACCCCTCCGTCCGCACACATACGCCTGAAGCCCGTGGTGAATGCGGACGACTCGCGGACGCGTGTTGCCAGCATATCCCCGCCCTCGGCGCGCTCCTCGACCAGAATCCATCCGACGCGGCCTTGCGGCGCCTCAATCGCCTCGTGCCAGTAGGGCAGTGTGCCTTCGTGCACGAAGTCGCGGATATTGATGCCGGCGTGTGAGAGCTCCTGCATGTAGTGCGCGAGCGACCCCATGCTCGCGAGAATGCGCTCGCCGCGGTACTCGCGCATCAGGCACGCCGTCACGTTCCGCCGGCCGATGCTGAAGGGGACATCCCACTGTGCTTCCTGCACCATCGGCGCCTGCGCATCGATGGGCTTCACGGTCGCGACGATCCAGACGGCAATTGCAACGGCTGCGGCGTGGCGCCAACGGCCTCTCATCATGCCGATGGCGATGCCGGCAAAGACGGCCGCGCCGACCGACGGTGCAACCATGTAGCGCATGCGGAACGGGTGGCCGTTGAAGAAGGCATACGCAGGCAGCACCATCAACGCGACGAGCGCAAGCACGACCAGCGACGCCGCATGTTCGGCGCGCGTCAGCCCGCGCCAGAGCACGGCCAGCACGCCCGCGAGCGCCAACAGGACGAACGGCGTGCCGATGAGCGTCCGCATGCCGTAGACGACCGCCATGAACGCGCCCCAGATACTGCCGGTCGCGATGTTGTCGGGAACGTAGAACCCTCCCGTCACGAACCACGCGCCGGTTGTGAACCAGCTGTGGAAAAAGAACGCGACGATCGCAAGGACAGGATAAATGGCGAGATGCGCGGTCGACTTGAGCGCCACAACCGGCGAGAGGCCTCGGCGCCAGAGCGCCACAGTCGCCAGGACGAGCACCGCCGCAGTGACCATCCACGCTTCGTAGCGAGTGAGGCACGCAAGGATGAGGCACCATCCCGCCTTCGCACGTGTTCGCGACCTTTTGGCAGGGCTAAAGCCCTGCGCTACCGGTGGGGTTTCCTCAACCCAATCGTAGACAAGCGAAATCGACATCAGCATCAGTCCGAACAGCAGCGGTTCGGTCATCGGCGTTGACTGCAGATAGAGCACGTCGGGATCGAGCGCGAACATCGCGACGGCGATCGCCGCCGCCGGGCGCGAGCCGGACACGCGCAGAACAAGGCGCGCGATCGCGTAGCAGGCGAGCGCGAACGACAGCACCGAGATCGCGACGCCCGACGCGCCGGTGCGATACATCCAGTCGATTTGAACGGGCAGCAGATTCAGCAGGTGGGGCAGCGGCAGCCAGACGGCGCCAATCTGCGAGTACTCGGGCGTCAGGCTGTCGAGCACGCGGCGCGCGACGACGAGATGCGCCTTCGCGTCGTAATGGCTCAGCGTGAGTCCCCGCTGGTAGTAGATGAGGGCGGCCGCTGCGCCAATCAGCAGGCCGAACGCAGAGAGCAGTTTTGGAAAACGATCGGTCACTTCGCGAATAGAATAGTAATCTCGGATGGCGCGAATCACAGCATGGATTGAAGCTTTCGCACTCAGCGTCGGCGGTCCAGGGCTTTTCATCATCGCCTTTCTCGATTCGTCGTTCCTCTCCTTTCCCGAAGTCAACGACCTGCTCATCGTCCTGATGGTCATCAACCATCCGGAGCGCATGGTGTTCTACGCCACGATGGCCACGCTCGGATCGGTGGCAGGCTGCCTGGCGCTCTACTTCGTCGGGCGCAAAGGCGGAAGCGCGCTGCTTGAGAAACGCTTCAAGGGAGGCACGCTCGAGCGCGCATCGGACCTGATGCGGAAGTACGGCGCCATGGCGCTCATCGTGCCCGCGCTGCTGCCGCCGCCGGCGCCGTTCAAGATCTTCGTCCTGCTCGGCGGCGTCGCGAACATCCCGCTCAAGACCTTCATTCTCTCGATCGCGTTCGGGCGCGGCGTCCGATATTTCGGCGAAGGGATTCTGGCCGTGATGTACGGCAAGCAGGCGCTCGACTACATCCACGAGAACAGCCGCACAGTGGGCCTCGTCCTCGGCCTGCTCGTGCTCGCCGCCGGCGTCGCGTACTACCTCTGGAAGCGCCAATCACGGCCGGCCTGAAGGCCGGCACTACGACAACGCCGATCAACGTGCCGACCTTCAGGTCGGCGATAAAGGTCTGTATAATGGCGCTTTAATGAGCCCTGAGCTCTCGGTTGTAATTCCCATCCGCAACGAATCGCCCAACATCGAAGCGCTTTACGTCGAAATGACGGAAGCGCTCGAACGTTGGGGGCGGAGCTACGAAGTGCTGGCCATCGACGATGGCAGCACCGACGACAGCTTCGAGCGGTTGCTGCAGTGTCAGCAGCGCGATCCCCGCTGGCGCATCATCCGCTTCCGCAGAAATTTCGGACAAACCGCCGCGTTCTCTGCCGGCTTCCGGCATGCGCGCGGGCGTCTCATTGCGACCGCGGACGGCGACCTCCAGAACGATCCTCGTGATTTGCCAGACATGATTCGCCGCATCGAAGAAGGCAGCGACATCGTGTGCGGATGGCGCAAAGATCGCAAAGATCCGTGGCTGACGCGCCGGCTGCCGTCGGGACTGGCGAACAAGCTGATCTCGTGGTCGACCGGCGTCAAGCTGCACGATTACGGTTGCTCGCTGAAGGTCTTTCGCGCCGATGTCGTGAAACCGCTGAAGCTCTACGGCGAGATGCATCGTTTTCTTCCGGCAATTGCCAGCGAGATGGGCGTCACGATTGACGAAGTGGTGGTCAATCACCGCGCGAGAAAATACGGCTCGTCGAAATACGGCTTGTCGAGAACCTTCCGCGTCATCCTCGATTTACTGCTCGTCAAGTTCCTGCTGAGTTATTCGACGAGGCCGCTGCAGATGTTCGGCCTCATCGGCGTGCCGATGGGATTTCTGGGCTTCGCAATTGCCGCGTATCTCTCGTACGAAAGGCTGTTCGGCTATGCGTCGATCGCCAACCGCCCGTTGCTGCTGCTCGCCGTGCTCCTGATTTTCTCTGGCATCCAGCTCGTGACGATGGGGCTGCTTGCAGAAATCATGTCGCGCACGTACCACGAGTCTCAGGACAAGCCCATTTACGTGATTCGGGACATCCGCGAGTCACCCAAGCCGGAACCACTCCCGCATTCATTGAGCATGTAGGTGGTCAGCGTAGTCCTTTTTTCGGGCGGACGCGGATCGGACGTGCTATCGCGCCAGCTCATCGGCCATCCCGATGTGGCGCTCACCATTGCCATCAACGGCTACGATGACGGCGCGTCGACAGGAGAGGTGCGGCGCTTTCTCGGCGACAGCCTTGGGCCGTCGGATTTTCGGAAGAACGCCTCGCGCGTGGCGCGCGAGACTCGGTCGTGTCCCGAAGGCATTGTCGAGGTGCTCGATACGCGGCTCCCGAACCCCTGCTCGCGCGAAGAGGCGCTGCAGGCGCTCGAAGGAGTGGCCATCGCGGGCGGGCCGCAGATGCGTCAGCGTGTCGAGGCGGTGCTCCGGGAGCTCGGAACGGGGCGGCCGTTCGAATTCTCCGACTGCGCGATCGGCAATCTGGTATTTGCCGGCTGCTACCTTCTGCGCGGCCGGCGGTTCAACGACGCGGTCGACGATTACTGTGGGCTCCTCGGACTTCGGGCAGGCCTCATCGACAACGTCACCGATGGCACGAATGCGTTTCTGGTCGCACTCGAGCGCGATCGCGGTGTGCTCGTCAGCGAGGCCGAGATCGTCGATGCCAAAAAGCAAAACCGTATCTCCGACGTCTTCCTGATCGACGCGCCGCTCTCCGAAGCCGACCGCACGACGCTGGGCCGCCTGTCGCAAGAGCAGTGTGCGACATGGCTCGAAGAACGGTCGAGCCCGATGCCGCTGAATCCGCGGCTCCGCGCGCGGATCGCGGCAGCCGATCTCATCATCTACGCGCCCGGCACGCAGCACTCGAGCCTGTTTCCGTCGTATCTGACGAAAGACCTCAGCCGGGCGATTGCGTCGAATCTGACGGCGATCAAGCTGCTCGTCACCAACATTCAGGCCGACGCGGAGATCTCCGGCAGTACCGCCGTGGACATCGTCGAGCGCGCCGTCTACTACCTGAAAGAGAAAGGGAAGCTGCCGCTTCCGGTGCCGACGCTCATCACCCATTACATCATCAACGATCCGAAGGTCCTCGACTCGGACGCGGGATACGTGCCGCTCGGGCATCTCGACACGTTCGAGGATCCGCGCCTCGTCCGCATCGGCCACTACGAAGATGGCGTCAGCGGACGGCATGACGCCTCGAAGGTGCTGACGCCGTTCCTTCAGTCGTTTCTGTCCGAGCGGCGCCGCCAGCGCGTCGCCGTGTGGCTCTACGACGCCGCCTCGCTCAACAAGCTGAGCCAGTCGGTGCTCGAGATGCTCCGCGCCGGCATCCAGGATCTCGCGCTCGACGTCACCGTCTTCTACACCGCCGAAACGGATCTCGACGATGTGTTCATGCAAGCACTGCCGATCGCACTGCGGAATCTCAAGCACCGGGACGAATCCGCCGGCAAAGCGTTCAAGAACACGCTTGCCGAAGGGGTGTTCGACTACGCCGTGCTGTTCGAGTCATCGGGGATGTACCGCGGGGAAGATCTGGTCGGTATTCTTTCGCCGATGATGAGCGGCCGGCTCGATGCCGTCTGGGGCAGCCGCCGCCTTTCGTTGAAAGACATCGAGGCGTCCTATCGCCTTCGCTACACTCATAACGCCCTGCTTGGTTCGATGAGCTTGCTCGGAAGCCATCTGCTCAGCGCGACGTATCTCCTGCTGTTCGGGCGCTATATCTCTGACACGCTGTCGGGTGTACGCGGCGTCCGCGCGTCCTTCCTGACGAGCCTGCCCGTGCTGCCTGACGATAAGCTGGCGAATCAGTATCTGCTGTCGGCGCTCCTGGCGGATCGGGCGGACCTGCTCGAGACTCCGGTGCAGTTTCTGCCTCTGTCACCCGAGCGCGTGCGCCGCACGACGCCGATTGAAGGCCTGCGTTCGCTGGCGCTCATCGCATGGCAGCGCCTCACGCGGCCGAGGAAGCCTGTCAATGCCGCGTCGGCGCCGGCGGATTTGAAAGTCTCACCGCGTGCGCACTCCTGACACGGTCCTGATTATCCCGGCTGCAGGCGCCGGCACCCGTCTTCAAAGCACCACGCCGAAAGTTCTGTCGCCGGTCAACGGCAGGCCGATGGTCGATCATCTGTTCGATCGCTACAGCCATGCGGTGCGGCGGTTCGTGCTGGTCGTGCATCCGTCGTTCGAAGCCGATGTCAGACGCCACGTGGAAGAGATGTTCCCTGCTCTCGACGTGCAATTCGCGCGGCAGCCGCAGCCCACCGGCATGCTCGACGCGATCATGCTCGCGTCAGACGCGGCCCGGCAGACACCGGCGACGCGCGTCTGGATCACCTGGTGCGATCAGATCGGCGTGCACCCAGACACGATTGCCACGCTGGGCCGCATGTCGCAGGAGCACTCCGACGCGTCCGCCATTCTGCCAACCACGCGGCAGGCGCCGCCGTACATCCACCTCGAGCGCGATCCCGGCGGGCGAATCACGGCAATCCGTCAGCGGCGCGAGGCCGACGAGATGCCCGAGATCGGCGAAAGCGATATGGGGCTGTTCTCGCTGTCGCCGGACGCGTACTTCAACCTGCTTCCGCAGTTCGGCCGCGAGGCGACCCAGGCGACATCCACGCGCGAGAGAAACTTTCTGCCGTTCCTGCCGTGGCTGGTGCAACGCGGGCATTCCGTGCTCACGTTTCCGTCGACCCACGAGATTGAGGCCATCGGCATCAACACACCGGACGATCGCCGCCGGCTCGAGGCGTATCTGCGCGAGCTGGAGCAGCGGTGAAGCGCCTGTCGATCGTCGTTCCGGCCTACAACGAAGAGCGGTTCATCGGCACGCTGCTCGAGCGCATTCGCGCAGTCGATCTCACACCCCACGGCCTCGAGAAAGAGATCATCGTCGTCGACGACTGCTCGAAGGACGGAACCGTCGGCATTGTCACGCGATTCCCTGATGTCGTGCTCTGCCGCCACGAGCGCAACGGCGGCAAGGGGCGGGCCGTGCGGACGGGCATCGAGCGCGCCACGGGGGACTACCTGATGATCCAGGACGCCGATCTCGAATACGAGCCGCAGGACTATGTGCCGATGGTGATGGCGCTGCTGTCGAAGCGGGCCGACGTGGTGTACGGAAGCCGATACACGAACGGACTGTTCGGCAGCAAGTATCCGCAGCAGTCGTGGGCGGCCTACCTTGGCGGGCGGAGCCTGAGCCTCGCGGCGCTCGTGTGCACCGGGCGGTACCTCACCGACACCGTCACCGCGCTCAAGTTGTTTCCGCGGCCGCTGCTCAACGAGCTCAACCTGGAGACGAGCGGGTTCGAGCTCGACCACGAGATCACGTCGAAGGTGCTCGCGCGCGGATGCCGCATCCTCGAGGTGCCGATTCAGTATTTTCCGCGAAGCCGAGAAGAGGGAAAGAAGATCGGCGCGAAGGACTGGGTCAGGGGGCTGCGGACGTTCTGGCGATATCGTCGGGGATAAACGCGATCCACGCGCCCAGGAGCCGGCGATCGCGGCTCGGTTCGATCTCCGCGGGAACGAATCCGTTCGTGGTCGAGATTGTCAGCGGAATGAATCGCTCGCCAACCTTCGACGGCACGGTCACGCGCTCGGTCACGCCCGGTACCAACTCGAGGGTCTGGGACCAGCCTGGGGTTGCCAACGTCACGACGTTTGCGCGCGCACCGCTGTGAACAGCCAGCAGCACGCCAGGATCGCTTTCCCTTATCTTCAGCAGCGTCATCCGCAGCGTTGCGCGGCCTCGCACCCAGAAGCCTTCCGCTTCGGGATATGCAGAGCTGTCATGAAAGAAGATGCGCGCCGGCGCGAATGCTGCGGCCGACAGCACCGTCCCGGCGGCGAATCGTTGACGCGATTCCACGATCGCGCGCGGGCTGAGACGAAGCTCGGCAATCGCATGCTTCAGCCTGTCTCGTCGCACGAAAGCCGACGAACTCGGCGTCGAGCGGCACGTCGAAGTCGCGCTGGCTGTGTTGGCCGGGGCCGATCACGAGGGGCCAACTTTCGATCGGCCGGCCTTCGCGGCCAAGCTGCAGCGACATCGACGAGGCCGGCATCGATCCTGCGGCGTCGGATCCTTTGAGATCGAGCACATATCGGCCTGCGGGCAGCCGGAACCGTGCGTTCAACACAACGCGGACCGGCTGTCGAGCGGTTCGCTGTCCGGGCACCGCAGACAGGGCGAACAATGGCGGCAATTCGCCGGGCTGGACGCGGGACAGGCCATCGTAGCGCAGCGCAATCGGGCGCGCGATCGGATCGAATGTCTCGAGCAGGGGAAACATCACGCGCCCCTCGGCGTCGAACCGCTTGCGTGGCATCCGGCACGATGGCGGCACTCGTGGTGGCCACGGCGATGAACAGTACGGCGCAGCTCAGCGTTGCGACAAGCGCGGCGCGCCCATCCGACATCGTCGATCGTCGCGCAAGCAGCCAGGCCGCCATGCCGAAGGCGACCAGCCATAAAAGTACGCGGAGTGACGATGCGCGCGACACGCCCGCCACATACGTCGGCGCCTCGCGCGACAACTGCCACGTGGGTGACATCCATTGGAGCAGCGCCGAAGAGCCGTCCCCTTCCTGTAGCGCAGGAACGCGAGAATTGAAGACCACCAGCGTCAGTGTGACAGCCACGCTGACGAGGAGCAGCGCCTGCGCGGCGGCTCGCGCGGGCGAGCTCGGCTCGAGGCGCGCATACAGCCACGCGATGGGCACCCCAAGAAGAGGCAGCAACAGCAACACTGGACGCCCCGGCATCATCGACTTGCTCCACCACGGATCAACGGTCGCCGGAAGCGCGATGAGAAGAGCTGCCGCCACGCTCAATACAATCGCGAGCCGCCGATGCGACCGATCGCGCAGCATGCCGGCGAGACCGATGAAACCGAGCGCCAGCACCGGCGCATATGCCACGACGCCGTATTCCTGATCGAACAACACGCCGAGGC
This sequence comes from Vicinamibacterales bacterium, assembly GCA_963730445.1. Taxonomy (GTDB): domain Bacteria; phylum Acidobacteriota; class Vicinamibacteria; order Vicinamibacterales; family JAMQPK01; genus JAMQPK01. The sequence continues at coordinate 160,499 of CAVSRX010000002.1, forward strand.
TGCCCGCAGGCAACGTAGACAGCGTGGCAGATGGCAGTCGCCTGACTGTGTTGAACACGTCCACAAACGCGGAAGGAAAGGCGCGCACATTGAGCACGAACGGTGCGCTCAGGGCGACCGACGCGATGCCGAAGAGGGCAGCCCCCGTGGATCGGCTGACGACCGGCGCAGGCAAACCGATTCGCTGCGAGAGTTGTGGAAGAAACAACCACAGCACCTGGCCGATGACGACAATCCAGATCAGGATTCGACCGGGGCCCGCGAACAGTCGCAGTGCCGGCATCCAGTCGGCGATCCACGGCAGATAGGGAAGGATCAACAACGAGAGAGAGAAGAGCGGCAGCAGCGCGTCGGTTGCGGGTTCCCAGAAGGATCGACTGTTGCGGACCATAGAGGCGAGGCCGGCCGCGATGAGCAGCGCGAGGACGATAAATCCCATCAACTCCGCAAGCGACGGGAGCATCGCCACACGAATGGGCGCCGCCGTCGTGCCCGCGACATCGAACGACGCGCGGCTCAGCCACAGCGCAACGCCTGCAATCGTCGCCGCGCAGATGGGCGCCAGGAACGAAATAGGGGGTTTCTTCATCGAACACATCGGAAGCCGACGTAGAGGTTATGCCGGCCCGATCGCGACAGCGCGGCGCGCTCGGACACGCGCAGGCGTGAAATGAGGTTGTCGAATCCGCCGCCCTTGATTGTGCGAAGGTCGTAGCCGTCGCTCGCGGGCTTCGCCGCGTGCGTCAGCGTGAAGGCACTCGCGGTCCATTCCCACACGTTGCCAGCCATGTCGTACAGGCCGTACGCATTTGGCGCAAACGTCGCGACTGGCGAGGTGAAACTGAATTGTTCGGTCTTCAGGTTGTGTCGCCCGTTGGCCTGGCCCGTGAACTCGTCGCCCCACGGAAATAGTTTTCCATCGAGCCCGCCGCGCGCGGCATGTTCCCACTCCGCTTCAGTCGGCAGGCGGCCGCCAGCCCACTCGCAGTACGCCGTCGCTTCGTCCCAGGTCACGTTGACCACCGGATGCGTGCCGTCGGCGTACCACTCGGGCTGCCGCGGCATCTGGCGCGCAGAGGCGGCGGCGAACGCGCGGAAGTCATCCGCCGATACTTCCCGGTCGAGCATCTCGAACGGCCGCGCGAAAGAACTGCGCAGGCGCGGATTCTCCGCCTCGTCGCAGCGGTCATCGCCCGGCACGCAGCCCATCCACGATTCGCCCGCAGGTATGGGACGCCAGACCGCACGCCTGCCCTGAGCGGAGTCGAAGGGCGCAGTCTGACGGGGCGATGGGTGCGTCCGGCTCGCCGCGCGTCGTGATGTTGTTATTGAAGACCGCTTCGATCTGCGTGTCCCGCTCTGCCTTGAACTTGAGCGGCGCTGCTCCCGGAATGAGCCGGCCGTTGACGTTCCAGCCTGTAAAGCCCTGGCGCTGCTCGGTGGGGATCTCAGCCGTCAGCTCGATGTCAGGGAAATAGCGTCCGTCGTAGCCGCTCTTCACGCGTTCGCCTTCAATCAGCACATCGATATTGGCCGGCGCGACGATCGCCACTCGCTGGCTTGGCGCGGTGTTCAGCCACTGCTCGCTCGTCAACCTGAAAAACTCGCGGCGCCGTTCGAGAAACCGGCGAAGGCGTGGAAGGTAGTCGAGCCGCTTCACTTGCAGTTGCATCGCGGTGGTCAGGTAATGCTCGTAGCGCTCCATCAGAAACGCTTGGGTGAGCTGATGGTTCAGCGCTTTCTGCACGACGCGCTTGAGATAGTCGCGGTACTGCGGGTCCTCGGCGATGAGCTGCGACAGAATCACCGAGCGCGGCTCCGCGGGGTTGCGGCCGCGACGGCCTTCAGCGACCCGCTCCAATAAGTACTGATAACTGTCGAGATTCCAATCGCGAAAGCTCTGGTCCATGTCCCAGTTGACCCAGAACCATTCGCCGGTCGTCTTCGTCCGATCCAGAAACTGCCCGGGCCCTTGATACGCGTCTCTTGTTGCCGTAAACGCCACCGCAAGAAACCAGCGCGTCACGTTGTCGATGTTCACGTGCTGCGACACGTTCGCCATCGTCAATGGTCGAGTCGTCTTGACCCAGTCCCACAGCTTGTTCATCTCCTCCTGGCTCAGCAGGATGTCGTCGTAGCCCCAATGCGCGGCGAAAAATCTCTCATCGAACCGCTCAGTCACGACGAAGGGACCGTAGTATTCGCCGTTCAGGAAGAAGCGCACGGGCTTCGTCTCCGGCGCAATCGCGCCAACGGCACGAGCGATGTCGTAGGCCAGCGGGTTCGCGAAATGCCAATCGATCTTCCCATCGCGCCGCACGTCGTCGTGGATCACGATGCGGCGCACCGGCTGCGCGGCCGGGCTGAAGAACACGCCTGGCGGAACCTCACGCGGGCCGTACTTCCGCCGGAAATAGAGCCTGAATCCCGGGCGCGGCGCCGTGATGCGGCTGCCTCCGCCATGAATGCGCACGCCGACGCCCGACGCGAAGCGGAGCTTGCCGTCTTCGAAGTACGACACGCTGCCTTCGCGCTCCCATTCTTCGCCGTGTTCGCGTTTGTTGGGAAGCAGACCCCTTCGCCGGATCGTTCAGGTCGGCGTCGTCCAGCGTGAGCGACAGCACCGGCACGCCGCTCGCGATCTCGTTGATCGGCACGGCGCGCGAGCTCGGCAGGGCTTCGGGACTCCACTGAACGGCGAACCGCCACAACGGAAACAGGTCGGCCGATTCCAGCTTCAGCGTCCCGACACAAATCGCGGCCGTCGCGACGATGAGCAGCCACGAGGGGATGCGCCGTACTGCGAGCATCTACAACGCGCCCGGTCTGTTGAGGAAGACGTTATAGGTGGACGGACCGACCGCTGCGTTCAGCTCAGCCTGCAGTCCCGTCAACGCCGTGTCCGAAATGTCCTGGAAGTTATAGGAGACCACGGTCTCGCGATCCGTTTGCGAGACGCTCTCGAGCTTGGCTTTCGGGAAGCGCTTGCGGAGCAGTGTGGTGATCGCGCCGGGGTCGGCGGGTTTACCGTTCGCGGGCAGCGAGATGACGATCGTGCCGTCGGACTCCGCGCCCGTGAATCGCCGCACGAGCGCCTGCCCGAACAGCGCCGCGAGCGCGACGATGAAGATGATGCCGACGAACGACAGCTTGAACGTCGCCACGGCGATCGACGTGGAGATCACGAGCATGATGAATCCGATCTCCTCGGGCTCCTTGATGGGCGTCCTGAAGCGGACGATAGACAACGCGCCCAGCAGGCCGAGCGAGAGCGGCAGTGAGAACTGGATCGTGACGAAGATGGCCGTAATCGAGATGCCGAGCAGCGGAAACGCGCGATGCACCTGGCTGCCGGTCGCCCGGTTCGAATAGAAGTGCACGTAGAGATACGCGATGAACATCGACGACAGCAGCGACACCGCCATCAAGAGCAGGAAGGCAAGCGGCGTGACTTGAGGGCCCGTTCCCTGCGTGAGCGCTCCGAATAAATTGTCCAACTGCTGCTGCATTAGTTACCCACGGTCCCGACCTCAACCACCAACCACCAACCACCTACAACACACCACGAGTCATGTGAGCGTAGACCACCAGAAACTTCGAGAACGAGCGTTTGTGCAGACCGAGCCCCAGAACCGGGCGTAGCGCGGCGGGAAGCTCGTCGCCGCTCCCTTTCACCTCGAGCACAGCGGTCGCCAACGGCGACAGATTAGGTGCGGAGACGAACCGCGGATTCGCCGCCGAGCCGGAAATATCGGCGTCGAGGCTGACGCGCGAGCGCGTGAGCGGCTCGACGAACCGATCGCGGCGATACCGAAGCAGCATGATCGGCTGCCACGATTGTTGATGGAGAATGCCGTTATCCCTCAGCAGCAGCGGGAATGCGAGCAGCCGCGGATCCTGCAGATCCCACCTGGCAATCTCATCCGCCGCATATGGAAGGCGCGCGCGCACTTTCGATCGCTGCGTGCCAAGGCGCAGCTTGGCTTCGACGAACGCCGGTCCGGAGACGCGTCCCTCGAGATCGGAATACCAGCGCACCCGGATCTTCCGCTTCAGATAGTCGCTGTTGATTTTCTCGCCGAGCGAGATCAGTGCGGGCGTGTCGTAGTAAATCGTCCAGACGACAGCGGCCGGAAATTCCGGATCGCGGCGGCAGAGACTGTCGAGCCGTCGTCGCGCGAGGTGCACGCGGCTCGCGGGCAGGGTGAACTTGAGTTCGCGCTCACCCGCGCCAGGGACCCCGCCGGGCGCCGGCCGGGGGGCGACACCTCGTGTCGCTTCAGGACTAAGCATCAATGCCGGGCAATCATACCAAGGTTCAGGGGCCGAACTTGAGGTCGCGCGTCTGGACGCCCAGCTGGCGCGCTTCCCCTCGCGGCCGCCAGGGCAGATCGACGTGGAGCTCGAGCCAATTCGTGGCCGGCGTGGCCGGCGACGGCAGCGCGCCCTTCACCGTCACCCACTCGTGATCGCTGAGCGTGATCGTGTCGAGCACGCGACCGGCGGCTGCGAACGTGACGGTCTGCGGTTTCGGCGCGATCGATCGAATCTCGATCTCGAACGATCGCGCCTGTGGTGGCGCGTGAAAGAACCCGTGCTGGCTGCTCCAGCGGTACTGGAACCCGGAGCGGCTCCGCTGCACCTCGTGCACACCGCGCGTGCGTTTGTCCGCGTCCACGTCGGGCGGATAGAGGCTGTCGACCAACCTCCAGCTATTCCCGTCGACCGCCGGTCCGCGAATCTCCAGCACATCCAGGGCGTCGAAATAAGGCTGTTTCCAGCCATCGTCTTCCCAGTCGTACATGCCGAAGCCCCGAACGCGCTGCGCGTCTTCAGCCAGCTTCAGGGCCGGCTCACCGGGAAGCGTGCGAGGAATGCCAGCCGCGTCCAGCACGGTTGCCGCGACATCGCTGATGGTCGTCGGCGCGTTCGACACCCGCACTGGCCCGCGACTGCCGGGCGTTTTCACGATGAGTAGTGCTTTTGATTTACCCGCCACAATCGACAACGCGCCTGCCGGGGTCTGCCGGTCATTCACAAAATTCTGCGGCGCGTATCCGATGCCATGGTCGGATGTGATCACAATGAGCGAGTTGTCGTACACGCCAACCTCTCGCAGCCGATCCAGTAGCGCGACGACGCGCCGAACGGCGCATCGCGTCTGCCCCTTGTAGTACTCGCGCGCCCGGCTCATGCCTTCGACGTATTCGCACTCTGCGGTCAGCGTCACGGGGCGGTGCGGAATGCCGACGTGAATGAACTTGTAGACCGGCTCGTCGACGGCTGTGATCAGGCGCTGCGAGAGCTCCAGCAGAACGGCCGAACCGCTGACGGGCAAGTGCCGGCGGCCCGCGGTATCGCCGGGGCCCATCCGTGTTTGAAGACGCCACGCCTGGTCGTTGTAGATGTGCGGCCTGAGCATGTGAGGCGCGTGCCGGAACAACGACAAATCGGCGAGCTGCCAGCCTGCAAATTGAACGTACTCGTCGTATCCGATATACGGACGCCGCGTCCGATAAACGCTCGACGCCGACTTCGTGTCGTAGACGATGTCTGCGATGTTGTCGACGCGGTAACCGTGCGCGCGCAGCGCCTTGAAGAGCGATCCGTTGTCGAAAATCTCGCGGACGTAACGGGGCAGCGGCCGCTCGTGGCGGTACACCGCTCCCGTGAGCATCGCCGGAATGCTCACCATCGTCGTTGGAAACGCGCCCGTGTGATCGGCGAAAAACACCGCCCCCGAAAGGCTCTGGTCGAGCTCCTTGCGGTCCTCGTTCAGGATTTCATTAAAGAAATCCGACTGAAACGCGTCGAGGACGATGTGGATGATGTTCTGCTTTCGCGACAACTCGAACATCGAGGCGTCGGGCCCCTTCCATTCCGCCGTCGCCCGCCCGCCGGCATTGAAGGCCGACACGCTGAGCGCGGTCATCTGCAGCGCGACGAGCATGGCGCTGGCGAACGGTGCGATGCGGGCAACGTACTTCGCGGCGGCCACGCACAATAGCGGAACGATCGTCCACAGCGCGATTTCATACGGATTGCGCCACGACTGCAGCGCGAAATCGATCGCCGTGCCGTCGAGCGGGCCGTAGTCGGCAACCAGAAAATTGCCTTGGATCCAGATGACGAGGCCGAGCCCGAAGAGCAGCGCGACGTACGCGCGCAACGCCTTTCCGCGAAGCACGAGCCCAAGAGCGATCAGCGCAAGGGCGATTCCCGCGCCCGCGAGCAGCAACGGACGAACGAGCACGCGGAACGGCGCACTGAATTCTGCTTCGTTGCCGGAAAAGACTGTGTAGGGGCCAAACAGACAGAGCGGAAGGACGACGAGCAGGGCAGGGGCGATGACGAGTGTGAGTCGGCCGTTCCAGTGATCGTCGGTCATCGCGTGCGCCTCAGAGTGGAATATCGCAGCGTCGTCGTAGACCCGCCGCCGTAGCGGCGCACGATCTCATCCCTGAACGCTTCGGCGATGCGGGTTTGGCCTTCGGGCGTGGGGTGAATTCCATCCTTCCCGATCAGGTGCATGTTTGAGTCGAACAACGCAGTACAGGTCAACCACCGGTGCAATATCGAGTTCAGCCGCGATCTGGAAAATGTCGAGGGTTCAGCGCACGGATCCGGTCCGTCGCCCCCACGTGCCCTGCCTCCCATACGGGTGCCACAGGCATCACCGTCGCGATAATGACGTCCACATTTCGCTGCTGCGCTGCCACAACCATGCGCCCGAAGGTTTGACGCCTGTTCTGACGTACTGAGGATCCAGGATGCGTTCACGCCTTCGAGCAACAGCATGACCTCCGGTTTGTCCCGGTCGAGTTCTACAGGCACACGGGTCAGGCCTCTGCGCGTGTTTTCTCCTCCCTCTCCTCTATTCGTGACGAGAAACATCTGCGACGGGTACCGTTCCCGAAGCATCTGTTCCAACTTGAACGGATAAGTCTCCGGGCCGTCGAGCATGACAAGCGGCGCGAGCGATATGGCACCTGCCGTAATGCTGTCGCCGAACGCCATGAACTTCGTCTTCGCGATCGTCTGCGACACGCGGACCGTTACCGCAAATCCACACGATGCCTGCGCCATGTCTGCATCGGTGGCGGTGCAGCGCACCGCCGTTTCACCGATGGCGAAAATACTGCTCGAACCCGGCTCGCACTGAACACTGTACGGCTCGCGGCCGCCCGCGGGTGTAGGCGCGTCGAAATGGACATCTGTCCCTTGCGGGCTCGTCGCCTCGCGGGTCAAGGCCGTCGGGCACGAGAGTTCGAGCTGCGGCGGCGGGGGCGGCGGCGGCGGTGGGGGAGGCGGCTGAGTAGGACTGCTGCACGAGGCAACAGTTGCTAGCACCGCGATGAGAAACGTGATATTCGAATGAAGACGCATGAAATACGCAGCTGTCCTACTTATCGGTCTAATCGTGCTCGACGCGCCTCTAAAGGCCCGCAACGGGCTTGTGCGGGCCGAGGGTCGTGCCGTCGCAGACGCAGCCGGTCCCTTCAACGCGCTCGGCGCCACGTTGTTCTGGGGCGCGTGGGCGTATAAATTTGACCGTCCCCGGCTCGAACGCAATCTCGAAACCTTGCGCGCAAGCGGCGTCGACTATGTTCGGGTGCTTGGATCGGTCGGCGGCGCGAGTTGGGAAGATCGCCTGACCAACCCGCAATGGCCTGATTATGACGCGATTATCGCCGGGATGACAGACCTGGCGTACGACCGATACGGTCTGCGCGTCGCAGTGGACGCTCTTCGGGGGCGCGCCGTTCACGCCCAGCGGATCCGCACGCGAGGCGCTCGTCGATCGATTCGCGAAGATGGCGCAGGGACGCGAGCACAAAGTCTTTGCGTTCGAGGTTGCGAATGAGGCATGGCAGAACGGGTTCAGCGGTCCCGATGGGCTCGCAGAGCTGCGGAGTCTCGGCAAACGGCTGAACGACAAAACGAGTGTGCTTGTCGCGCTCAGCTCGCCCAGGAATGGAGAGGCCTGCGCGACGTACGCGGGGTCGGGCGCCGACGCCATGACGCTCCACTACGCGCGCGGATTCGGCCGCGAAGGACCGCTGCAGCCGTTGCGGCGGCCGTGGAGCTTTCCCGGCGCGTACGATCGCGCGTGCAAGGGTCAGCTTCCGCCGGTCGTTTTCAATAACGAGCCAATCGGCCCGGAGAGCTCGGTGCAACAAGACGACTCGCCGTCTCGCATTGCGGCCGGCTACGTCATGACGTTTCTTGCAGGAAACGCAGCCTATGTGCTGCATTCGGGTCCGGGCATCCGAGGCGGAGGGGCCGCCGACGTCTCCTCGAAGCTGCGCCGCCACGCGCACTTCGACGAGCTGCCGTCCTTCAAGCCCATCGTAGTTGCGCTCGGCGCATCGAAACAGTATCTGCCGCCGGGGCTCGCGAACTGGACCCGGCACGCGCCAAATGCGCCCAAAGCCCCTCTCCAGGGTTTCGATGGGTTGTACTCCGCGGCGAAGGGGCCGGATTTCGTCGCGCTCGCGGTTGGAATCAAGGAGCCGGCGATTGTTCGCGCGCACGCGAGCGCCGCAATTGAAATCAGGGAGTTAGCGACAGGGAAGATTGTGAAAAGTCTGAAGGTCTCCCCAGGCGACCGCATTGAGCTGAGCGGCTACGAAGAGCTCGTCATCATTGGGCGTGGTACATGATGCGCGTACCCGATCCGAGCGGCAGCCGCTTCGCAATCCGGAACCGCGCCGCGAGCTCGCGCTCGAACACATCCTCGTTGTAATCGGCGTAGTGATCTTCCTTGTTGCGCAGCAGCGTGACGACCATCGGATCTTTCCGCGTCACGAACTCAATCACCAACTCGCCGCCGAGATCGCGCAGCCACTGAACAAACTCAGCCATCGGGATGTTGCCGCCAATGACGACGTGGTGGATCAACGCGAGCGTCAGGATGAGATCGGGACGGCCCCGCTCGTCGATGCGCTTGCGCTCCATGTTCCGCCAGCCCAGATTCGGCGACGGATCGGTCACGTTGACGATGAGCGGAAGGATGTTGGTCACCTTCTCGGCCTTGAGCGCCTGATACAGCTTGTCGATTGCCAGATGATCGAAATCCATGGCGACGACATTCTTCGCGCGCTCGGCGACGATGCGTGAAAAGACGCCCACGTTGCAGCCGATGTCCCACGCCAGGTTCCAGTCACGTGTGCCGGCGACTTCACGCACGAACGCCCGCTTCTGCTCGGCATCCGACGCCTCGTAGTGGCCGCACTTCAGATAGTCGGACCAGGTCGACTGCTTCGGCTTCCATTGCAGGCCGGCGACAAGCGCCCGAAGACCCTGCGCGTTGGCTTTGATGATGCGCTTGTCGAACCCGGCCTTGCTCAGATCCTTTCGCACGTCGCGCGTCGTGGCGTTGTAGGCCTTCTGCGCCTTGGCCTGAAGATAGACGTGCGCGAGTACGCCGCCGCGCACGTAGTCGCGCGCGCTCAGCAGATTGAGACAGACCTCGGCGTCCATGCCGTCGATGTTGCCGCGCATCCACGGCTGGAACGGCACGTTGCGGTAGGCCTGCACAAGAAGAGGGTAGAGGAACATCTGGCAGAACTGCCGATACCCCACCCACGGTTCGCCCTCGGCGCGTTTGTAAAACGACGCCACGTCGACGAACACCGGTGACGCGCCGTTCCACTGGAGGTTGTACGCCGAGGCGTCCTTCAGTCCGATGCCTTCATCCAGCCCGGCAAGCACGAGGTCGAGCTGCAGCAGCGCCGCGTCCCTGAGCATCTCGAACGACCACTCGTAGGGGTATGACACGAACGGCAGCTTCTCGTGTTCGAGGACTGCCGCCCACGGCTGATCGCCCGCCTTCGCGCTGCGCGCTTCGGCGGGCAAGGATGACCAATCGCGCTGGTGTGTGGGGACGATGGCGCCGGTGTCCGAGAGACGCTTGAAAAAACTGGTAGACGACAGCGCCTGCCATTCCTTGAGCGCCGTCTCGTTCAGGCCTCGGAAGATTCTGCCGTCGTAATAGAAAACCCTGGCCGTTCGATCCCGGAACGATCCGGGCTCGAGCGCGATGTCACTCATTAGGCTTCGTGTCGTGCGGGGCCCCTTCGCCCCGCGCCTCTCGCGGCGGTGTCGAGGAGCGGAACATGTCCTTGAATCGCTCCCACCCGAGCTTCATGATGACCGCGGCGCCCGCGACACCGCCGAGCAGCAGCTGGACGAGCATGCTGCCGCTGCCGGGATCGAGGTACGCGTCGACCCGGGCCTCTGCCGCGAGCACGAGCAAAAGGGGAATGCAGAGTGGCGCAAGCCTCTTCATTTGATCTCCACTAGTTGGTTGACTCAAGGTTAATACGCTCGATGACGAGTTTCACGCCTTTTTCGACAAAGAAGCGGTACTCGAGATTGGTCGTCGGTTCTTCCAGTGCGAAGGTCAGCTCCGCCAGAGTCTTATCCTCGGCAGAAAACTCTCCGTAGAATACGGGGCGCCTGGCGATCAAACGTTCGCCGTCGGTCCAGGCCTCTACCTGACCCAACGGTTGGCCTGCTCCGGCCTGTGTCGTGCCGATCCAGCGGACCTTGAAACGGCCGGCCTTCAGAGGCATGTTCGGGCCCATCTGCAGGTAGCCCGCGCGCGCGCCCGAGGCGATAAGGGCGCCGTCACCGCGTGTGTTGCGCACGCCGACGTCCGTTGAAAACCGTTCGTTGTCGGCCGCGACCGATACGGCGACTGGCCGCTGTGCGGTCACGAGCTCATGAAGCCGGCGGTAGCGGCCGAAGTTGAGATCCCAGATATCACGCACACGGGCGGAACTGAAAATCGGGCCGGCGGTCACGTTCATCAGCTTGTCGTAGTAGTCGTGAAGCAGCGGATCGACCAGCAGGTTGCGCCGTTCGCGGCGCGATTCGATATAGCCGTTGGGCAGATCGCGAAAGAAATGGCCGGCGTAGAACTCGAAGTACAGGCTTTCTGACACCGGCAGCCGTGCCAGCAGCGGATCGGACAGCGCGTTGCGATCGAGGACGTATTTCGTCGGACCTGCGGCGAAGCCATAGAAGCCGATGCTGCCCTGCACCGACACTTTCTCGGGACTGTTGCGGAAGCTGATTCCCTCGCGGTACCACAGATGATCCGGGAGCGCCCTGAACGGCGCGTAGAACAGCACGTTCGAAATCTGGTGGTAATGACCGCGCTCGTCTTTAATCCCGTTCTGCAATCGCCACGCCCATGCGCCGTCGGGATAGTCGGCGCGTGTTTTCACGGGCGCGAGCGGAGCAATCACGTTGTACGCCACGAGCGCGGCACCGACCGCGGCTCCGATCTCGCGGCGCTGGAGGATACGGACAAGCACGACTGCGCACACAAGCAGCGGCATCGCGAAAAACCGGCCGCTCATGAAGTCGCCGCCCACGGAGATCGTGTACAGCACGTACAGAAGCGCGGACGCGGCTGCCGCGATTTCCGGTAGCCGCCGCAACTGGACCGCAACCACAGCGGTGAGCCCAATCAGCCCAAGCGTGAAGGGATCGAAGTTGATGCTGTTCGCCACGTACGCGAGCCCCTGCCGAAGCTGCAGGCTTCGCGGAATTCCGGTCGCGACTTTGGCGTAGTAAGTGTTGGGAAATGGAAATCCGTAATAGATATACGAGAACACCAGCCACAGAACGACCGGCGAAAACGCGATCGCAAAGTACATCGCAAGCCGCAGCCGGTACACCGGCCATGCGATCCACGCGAGGTACACCAGCGGTCCTGCGTAGAGCAGAATCGAGTCGCTGCGATTGAGAAACGCGAGCGAGGCGAGCGCCCCGAACATCACCAGATCCCGTGAGGAGACGCTCGCGGCGCTTCGCGTCAGGCCGAGAAATCGACAATAAAACACGCAGAGCAGGAAGAAGCTCAGCGGATATTCGAGACCCGATGAGGTGTAGTCGACAAATGCTTTGGAGCTGAGCAGCAGGCCAAGGAACAGCGCGCTTCGCCAAACGCTGTTCAGGGCTCTGAAAACCACCGCGAGCGCCAGTACGCAGAAGCCATAGGAAATGGCCAGCGTCGTATAAAACAAATCCGATGTCACGGCATACGCCGCGCTCAGCACCAGCATCCACAACGGATGCGTGTAGGCCTGTACACGCTCGTCGGGATTGAAGGTAAGCCCGTACCCGTTGATGAAGTTATCGATAACTCTGAAGGTGATGTAGGCGTCATCGCCGATCCACGCATTGGCAAGGAACACGTAGGTGAAGATGACGAGAAAGCTGCCCGTGATGAGCGTGGATTCCGCCCGTTCCGCACTCGGCGTGGCGTCCTGAGGCTGCGCCGAAGCAAACCGGGACCGGAGTGGAAATTTCGATGATGCGAAGGTTGCCACTATTACTCAGTTACTCAGTATTGCAGGCGCAGATATTATCACTCTTCGGCGCTTCAGGGTTCATCCGCTAGTGGATGCAGGGCGTCCGAAGCGGGTCGCCTGCAACGGGCCGGAATCTCAGGAACTTGCGCATGACACCATCGTCCGGCGTCAGTTCCGGATCCTCATGGACGCGGCGCACCCGCTTGACGACGCCGTTCCGCTCGTAGACAACTGACGCATTCGGGTATTCGTGCATCAGCCATTTGAATTCGTAATACGTCCATTGGTAACCGCGGTTCACAAGGCGCTGGATGCGCGATACCGAGGTGCGATGAATTGTGACCAGGTCGCGCTGGTAATCCCAGATCTGCAACGACGCCGGGAGGAGCCAATGGTTGCTGTAGCCGCCTTCTGTTCGCAGATTGCTATACATGGCAAAACTTGTTTCGGTCTTCAATCCGACATACGGCAGCAGGCCGTTCGCAAAGAGCAACGCCGGAATGATCAGTAATCCCGGAGTGCGCACCGTGAGCAGCTCTCGGGCGCCCGGGAACTCGATGCGATTGCGTCGAAGCGTCGCGAGGAAGATCGAGAGTATTACTCCGGCGTAGACGACCCAGACGTTGCGTGAGGCCTCAAATGTCAGCCCGGTGGCTATCGCATCGCGAAAGATGAGCGCGGCGAGCAGCGGGGCGGCCACGGCGAACACGGCGCTTTTGACGGCAATCGGGCTCACGCGACGGATTCCGACGACACGGTGCCGCACCGCGCCAAGCGTGGTGGCGATTGATGCGGCGAACTCATCCGGCAGGAACAGGAAGAAAAACGCGAGCAGTATCGCCGAGAAGTTGAATACGACGTCTCCGGGATCCATCGCCAGCGCGAAATGAAATGCAAACGCCAGCAGGACGCCTGCCAGCCGCCACCGGCGCACGACGAGCATGACGGGAATCGCCGTTTCCGCGAGCATCGTCGAAGAGATCGCCCATGGACGGAACCAGTCTCCTGTGGGAAGCAGCGGATATTCGCGCGCGAGTCGAAGGTACATGAACGAACCACAGCTATGCTGCGGATCGAAGAACCCGCTGTTCAGTTTGTGAAAGACCACAAAGAAGTACACGATCAGGAGCTCGATACGGACGACCGGCGCGAACATCTGGTATAGCGCCTTGGTATCGATGTGCAGGGTTCGCGTCGAGATGACCGACCACAGGGCGGCACCCAGAATTGTGAGATCGACAGCAGCCGCAATGACGGAGTGGTTCGGGACGCGGGGAAGACGGATGTACACGTAAATCACGTGCACGGCCACCAGCGTGAAAAACGCGGGCATCTTGTAGACGCCGAACACGACGGCGAGCGCGAGCACGAACATGGCGATCGTCACCAGCTCGACTGGCTCCGAGTACGACGCCATGTGCGAGATGATCCCCGCCGCCCAGAGCCACGCGAATACGGTGAACGGACCCCATTCGCTCGGAGACTCCGGCGACGTCGCACCCGTTTTCACGGGCACAGTGTGCCATAATTCGTGATATTCCCCATGCCCGCGCGGGCCCTTTGTCTCGGCCTCTACCTCATCGCGGCCGTGTTCGGCGCGATCGCCTCGTGGTATTTCGCAGCGTTCACCGCCGATGATGCGTACATCGTTGCCCGGTACGCTGTGAACGCGCGCGATGTTGGCGATTGGGCCTTCAATCCCGGCGAGCCTGTCAGCGCGTTGACCTCTCCGCTGTATGGCATGGTGCTCACCGGTCTGTCTTTCCTTGCGTCCAATCCACTGCCGCTCTACAAGGCGTTCGCGCTGATGGCCATGGTGGCAGCATCGACGCTGCTGCTGGCGAGCTACGGCATGGAACGTCGCGAGGCGATGCCGCTGGCAGCGGTGCTTGTGGCGCCGAGCGTGATTTTGTGGACCTTCGCGGGACTCGAGACGCCGCTGCTTGCGGCCATCGTGATGGTCATGGCTGCGGTCTACACGCAGATGGACGCTGGCAACGCCCGAAGGCTGCCCGTGCTCGCCGCGCTTGCCGGTCTTGCCGTGCTGACGCGCTACGACGCGGTGCTCTTTGCCGGCCCTGTGCTGCTCGCGGCGCTGGCGCAGGCGAGCCAATCGTGGAAGAAGAGACTGATAGCCGTGGCGCTCGCCGGTGTGCCGCCGTCTATCTGGTTTATGTACGCGTGGCTGCACTACCGTTCAGTGCTGCCGACCTCTTTCTACATCAAGACTCCCACGGCAGAGCTCGATGTCGTCGCGGTCAACGTGCGGTACATGGCCGAACATCTCCTGATTGGCGGCGTGGGCGTCATGGCGGTATATGCCATCGCGCGCGTGGTGAGCGGCAGGCGAGTGGCTGCGACGTTGGGTGACGAACTGCGCGCGCGTTGGGGACTCCATGCAGGTCTTGTGTTGGTGCTCGTCTACGGCGCCAGCATGGCGACCGTGCACATGATGTTCGCGTTCCGTCATTTCGTGCCGTATTTCGGCGCGACGGCGCTGGCATTCGCGCTTCTCGCCCGGCGGGCAGACGATCGCATGACTGCCCGCGGCTCGTTCCGCGCCTCGTACGCGGCGGGAGGTGCGGCGCTGCTCATTCTGCTGGTCCACGCCGCTTCATGCAGAGGCGCTGTATCGCCGTTCGCTGCAGGGCCTCGGCACCTTCGGTGAATACGGTGAGCAAGGCACAGCGGGATATGCACGCGATTACATTCCCGCGATGATGAGAAACGCCGCAGACGTCAAGGCACACTGGTCGACGCTCAATAAGGGGCGTGAGCCGCGCATCTGGACATTCGCCGCCGGGGCGCTTCCGTACGCCTACCGCGAGGCGTATATTTTCGAGGCGCTCGTGTCGTTCCGCCACCGCTGTCCACCCGAGGAGGATGGAAGCCGCTCTGACGGACGCGTGTGGCGGGCGCATGCCGATTACATCCACGCGTTCACGCGCCACGGCAGACTCCCGAGGCTTCTGGCGCCGGTCAGCACGAGAAACGTGAAACTGATCTCTGAGCAGCCTCTTCATTTCAATGGACGTGATGAGAAGCTCCTCGTGTACTACAATCCCGCACCATTGCCGAACGTGCTGCCGCCGCGCATTGACGCCCCCTGCTCAGATGTGAGCGGGGAAGGGCATTGATGGCTCCATGTTTCTAGACGCCGACACACTGAAAGAGACGGCGCTCGAAGCGGACGTCTGCATTGCCGGCGCCGGAGCGGCCGGCATGACGCTGGCGCTGGATCTCCGCGCCTCCGGCTTGTCGGTGATCCTCCTCGAAAGCGGAGGATTTCGCCGCGAGGCGCAGACACAGCGCCTCTCTGACGGCCGCATGATCGGGATTAACACGTGGAACCTGCGTTCGATGCGCGTACGTGCGCTCGGTGGGGCAACCGGGCACTGGGAGGGATGGTGCCGCCCCTTGATGCCGCACGACTTTGAGGTGCGCGACTACATACCAAACAGCGGCTGGCCGATTCGGTACGAGGACCTGTTGCCGTGGTACGCGCGCGCGTGCGAGACGCTGGAGATCGGGCCGTTTCAGTGGAACGCAGAGGCGCGCGCCAAGGCGATGGGAACGGCGGTGCTGCCGACAGGCGCTGCGATCGATCATCGGTATTACCAGTTCAGCCCGCCGACCCGCTTTGCCCGTGTGTATGGCGGGGCGCTCGAGAAGGCCGAGCACGTTCGCGTGATTGCGCACGCCAACGTCACCGACATTCGGCTCGAAGAGAACGGCGCACGTGTCCAATCGTTCACGTGCCGCACGCTCGCAAAGACGGAATTCCACGTACGCGCCAATCGATACGTGCTCGCGCTCGGCGGGATTGAAAACCCCCGCGTGCTGCTTGCCGCGCGATCGCAGCAGCCGCACGGAGTCGCGAATGCCTCCGACGTCGTCGGCCGGTATTTCATGGAACACCCTCATTACTACGGGTCGGTCGGGCTGGTGCACGCCGCGAAACGCGATCTCTCCTTCTACACACGAATGCCGTCGGATCTCAAGCGTGCGAATGGCACCGCAGTACGGGTGATGGGTGCATTCGGCCTGGCGGCAGACGTCGCACGTCGCGAGAGGCTGCTCAACTTTTCAGCGGCGTTCCATCCTGTGAAGGCGGATGCCGAAACAGGTGTTCTGACATCGGCACAAATGCAGGCACTCGTGACGCGCGGCACCGCCGGATACCAGGTCGCGCAACTCGCGATCCGAGCGGAGCAGTCGCCGCTCGCAGAGAGCCGCGTGACCCTGACCAATGACCTCGATCCGTTGGGGATGCCGCGAGCCGCGCTCAATTGGCGCATCGCTCCGGAAGACGACGTGCAGCTTCGCCGCGCGCTGGTGCTTCTCGGGGGCGAGCTCGGAGCCTCCGGTATCGCGCGCGCCTGGATACCCGGCGATGCGTCCCGATTCGTCTGGCGCCCGTCGCCGGGCGGTCACCACATGGGCACGACACGCATGGGAACTGATCCAGCGACCAGCGTCGTCAATGCCGACTGCCGAACGCATCAGGTCGAGAATCTGTACATCGCGGGGTCGTCGGTGTTTCCCACGGGAGGCGAAGCGAATCCGACACTGACGATCGTGGCCCTCGCTCACAAGCTGGCCGACACGATTAAGAGGACGGCATGAAGACGCATCCGCGTCGCGAGTTTCTGTTGCGCGTCCTGGCCGCGTGCGGCACGCCATTCATCGCGCCATCCGTTTCAGTACGCGCCGGTCAGACGCCGCGGCCCGGGCCGCAGCTCGACACAAGTTCTCAGACGGCGGCCAGATACTTCGGCGCCGCGACCGGCGCGGCGCGCGCAATTGGAGAGGCCTATCTGCGTCAACTTGACGTCCAACCGGGGCGCGAGGCGATCCTCGAGCACACTCGCAGCACGCTCGACATCATTGCGTCTGCGCGCACGCAACAAGCCGCCATGACCGCGCTGGTCGGCGCCGTGAGGCGCGATTTTCAGGAAGGCCGCGTTCTCCAACTCGAGGGATGGATCGTGTCCCGCACCGAAGTCGAGCTCTGTGCGCTGACGCTCTTACCTGCTCCAATGTGAGCGCTTTTGGCGGCTCGATCTCTTTGCGAATGTATTGATATAATTCACCCGAACATGCGATTGCGCCACGGCCTCGGTCGGGCGGCTGCGGCCGCCATTGCGGTTCTTTCCACAACCTGCAGTTCTCCCACAAAACCCGGACCTGTTGTTGTCGAGCTCGCGATCCATTCCGTTGCGCCGATCGCGGGGCCCGCAGCAGGCGGAACTGAGGTGACGATCCGCGGTGCCGGCTTTGCGGCGGGCGCCGCCATCACGATTGGCGGCAGCGCCGCAACCGACGTGAGCGTGCGCGGCAGCGATACGGTGACGGCAAAGACGCCCCTCAGTACCGTCGCCGGCCCAGTGGACGTCGCCGTCACGCTGAACGGCCGCACTCAGGTCCTTTCTGGCGGATTCAGGTACGAGCCGGCACCCCCCAACACCGCGCCGGTCATCAGATCGATTGCTGCGCAGGGAAGGCGATTTTTGAGGCAACCGCCGTCGTATGCGGATTACGGCGAAACCATTCAAGTGACGGTTGTCGTCGAGGATGCGGAGACGGCGCCGGCGCAGCTTGTCTATCGATGGCTGGCAGCATGCGGCGGAGTGTTCACCGGGACTGGACCGCAGGTTGAGTGGACCGCTCCGGCCCTCGGCCCGTTGCCTTCAAGGTGCACCGTCGAAGTAATCGTGACGGACGGGCCGCATGTCGTCGTCCGGTCAATTGAGGTGCGACTGCACGACTCGCGCGAGGAAGTGGGAAATCTGGCCCTGCTATTCCTGAACGAGTTCGCTGATTCGACGATTCCGGCGGCGACGACCGTGCGCAACTTCTCGGATTCGTGCAAGGGCAAGTCCGACGAATTGAAAGAGGTCACTAATAATCGCGCGACACGCATTATCAACAAGCATGTCTATGGCACACCCGCCGTCACCGTAGCGTTTGGTGGATCCTGTAAATCCAGAACCGTCGATGCCTGCGTCGTCACCGCGGTGGAGTGGAATTCGACAGTGATAGCAACCAAGCAGGAGGAAATCGCGAAGGGGACGAGCACCATCACTGGTATTTACCGCGATTCACAGTGGTGGCTCTGCGACAGCCTTTACGACGGCAATTCGAGCCTCGGCCTTCACTTCATGCACTAAATGGCCGACACGTTCTATCGATGGTTTTCTGAACGAAAACTCACAGGCGCTGGTGCGTCTCGGCGTAAGCGCATCGAGGAGTCGCGGCTCGCGCTCGTCATGAAATATGCGAAGCCGCCGGGCGAGATGCTGGAAATCGGCCCTGGACACGGCAGCCTCGCGCGGGCGGCTGTCGCTGCAGGCTGGAAGTATCGGGGCGTTGAAGCGAGCCGCGTACTTGCGGAGGAGCTGACGCGCGAAGGGCTCGACATTGTCCAGGCCTGGACGCCGCCGATTCCGGCAGGGGATGGGACCGCAGATGTCGTGTACGCCGATCAGGTGCTCGAGCACATGTCAGGGATCGACGCGGCGCGGGAATTCGTCGCCGAAGCGCGCCGCATTCTGCGCTCGAAAGGCGTGCTGTTCGTCGTCGTTCCGGACTATCTGAAGGAGCGCCAGTTCTTCTGGGATATCGACTACACGCACAACTTCATCACGACGGAGCGACGCGTTCGCCAACTGCTCTACGACGGCGGGTTCGACATTACGCGCGTCGTGCGGAGCATCGGCGCCGCGACTGGTCCGGCCCGAGACGCCCTCGCTGCGGGCGCCATCCTGGCCAATCTTCCGGGGTTGGACGCGCTGTCGCGCTACACACGAACCGAGGACGTGTTGTTCCGCGTCAGAAAGAATCTATTCGAAACGCTCGCGTTTGTGGCGCACAAAACCGACTAAATCCTTTACCTTCTGAACGATCCGGCGTACAATCGCAAGACTGAATGGCTCAGGTTTACGCCGCCAAGTACCTCGCAAAAGCCGCGCTCAGCGCTCCCCGGGATCTGGTCAACGCGTACGTCGCGACCATGCGCCCGATCCATCCGACGGTGCTGATTTTCCACTGCACCTGGGTGTGCGACGCGCAGTGCGAGATGTGCCATAACTGGAAGCGCGCCGATCGGAAGCACGAGATGTCGCTGGCCGACATCGACAACGTGTTTGCCTCCGGCCTCTGGAAGAACATCGAGACCGCCAACGTGTCAGGCGGCGAGCCGACGACCCGCAACGATCTGGTCGAGTTGTGCGAGGTGATGCTGAATCGCCTGCCGCGCCTGCGCAAGTTCGGCATCAACACCACCGGGATGACGCCGCACCGCGCGATTCCGATGCTCACCAAGATCGTCGAGCTGTGCAACAAGAAAGGCGTCATCTTCAGCACGCGGGTATCGATCGACGGCGTCGGCGACATGCACAACGACGTGCGGCACGTGAAGAACGGCTTCAACAAGGCGAACGAAACCATTCGCGCGATGCGCGCGCTGCAGAAACAGTTCAGCTTCAACTTCGGCATCTCGACGACGATCTTTTCGCAGAACCTCGATGATGCGGAGAACATCCTGTCGTGGGCGCGCAACGAGAAGCTCGACATCGTGTTCAACATGGTGCGCTTCACCGACGCGATGCTCGGCAATGGCGACCTGTCCGACACCTGCAAGCCGCTCGGCCCGAAGGAAGAGCAGATGCGGCAGTTCTTCCTCGACCGCGTGCGTATCGACCCGCTGCTCGACGGACAGAACTACATTTACATGCACTACGCCGACATGATCTCGAATGGCTATCATCGGCTCAGCCCGTGCCCATTCCAGACGCAGGGCATCATGCTGAACCCTGACGGCGGCATGTTCTTCTGCGAGAACAGCGAGGTCGTCGGCAACGCGCTGACGGAAGATGCGGAAGAGGTGTACTTCAAGGCCACCAGCCAGGAGCATCGCGACTGGGTGAAGGAAAAGAAGTGCCCGAGCTGCCTGAGCCCGTGCCAGATGAATGTGTCTGCCGTGAAGCAGGTGACGCCGTACGTGAAGTTTCTCGTCCGGGCCTCAAACGAGAAGCGCAAACACCGCGCGAGGGTTAACGCAGCGGCGCAGGCCGCGGTTTAACCAGATACAACACCGCTCCCGGTAGATTTCCCACAACCGCAATCCCCAGGAAGAGCACAGACAACGCGAAGGCCGGCGCGCTGGCGACGCCTGCGCGGCCGAAGAGCCACATGAATCCCGCCTGCGTGGTGCCGATGCCGTTAATCGTAATCGGCATCAGCACAATCAGCAGAACGATCGGCACAAGCGCGAAATAGACGCCCAGCGGAACGGCAAGCCCCAGCGCAAGCCCGAGGCAATACGTCTGCAGCACGCGTAGAACCTGAACAGCGATAGAGCAGAGCAGCACGTTCGTCATCGGCAAATGCAGAGTCGCGTACCGTTGAATGGCGGCGACGAGCCGGGCGCCGGTCTCGCGTCCGCGCGGCAGAAGCGCGAGCAGGCCTGCAACCCCGGCGGCCGCACGAGGGCTGAAGACCACGGCAAGCGCAGCCGCGCAGGCCACCGTCAACACCGCGAACGCGGGGAAGAGCGCGCGGATGTCGATGAGGTTGCGCGCGAGGAACGCTCCGGCAATGCCGACGAGGAGAATCGACACGACTCCGAGCAGGCGATCCATCAACACCGAAGCCACCGCGTCGACGCCGCCGACCCCTTCTTTCGACAGCCCATACGCGCGCACAGCGTCGCCGCCGACGCTCGCAGGCAGAAACGTGCCGACAAACGTGCTGACGAAAAAGATCCGCATCACGGTTGCCAACGGCGGACGTCGGCCGACCTGAAGGTCGGCACTACGTACAGCGCTCTCGCCGACCGGTGCCAGCAGCGTCCACCAGCGATACGCCATCAACACGCGATCGACCGCGACGAGCGCGCACGCGAGCAGAATGAACCGCCAATCCGCGCCGCGCGCAGCTTGCCAGACCGCACGAGGATCGCTCTGCCACAGCAGCAGGGCGGTGAGCCCAACGGCAATCACCACGCGAGCCACGCGCGCGAAGCCACCCGGCCGGGTCGCGCTCGTGGTATTTTGCTCTCGCGTGCTTGTTCCCGTTTCGATCGTCGCCATCTGCACCGCGATTGTAGCCGTGATCATTGCCGGGCCCTGGGCGCTGGCCTACATTCCGCTCTACGTTCTTGCTACCGTCCCCGGCTGGCCTCTCGGACGCGCGCTGTTCGGCAGGCATCCGGCTGCCTGGGTCTCCGGTGCTTTGCTCGGATACGCCATCACCTGCGTGGCGTTCTGGGCCGTGGTGGCGTTGCATATTCCGTCAGTCGTGACGTTCGTCCTCGCATGGGCGCTCGTATCGGCAGCGAACGTGGCTCGCTTATTCGGCAGACGACAGCCGCTCGTTGCCACTGCCGGCGTGGCGTCCGCCAGAGGCGCGCACGCTCGTGCTGCTGTTGCTCCTGGTGCCCGCCGTGTTCGTCCTGCCGTACAAGAACCTCGGCGCGCGCGACGCCGAGGGCAACCGTTTCTACCGCGCGTATTTCACCGCCGATTTCATCTGGCACATGGCGCTGACCGCCGAGTTGACGAAATACGCGATGCCGCCGGTCAATCCATACGTCGGTGACCGCACGATTCAGTACTACTGGACGTACTTCCTTGTGCCGGCGGTCATCAGCGAAGAAGGCGTCGGCGGACTACAAGAGATCGAAAACTCGCTCAAGGTAAACGCACTGTGCTCGGGGGTGCTGTTCATCGCGGCGCTCATCCTCGTCACGTGGGCTGCGTCGCTCTCTGCGGTGGGCACCGCGTTTGCGATTGTGCTGGCCGTCGTCGCCGCAAGCGCGGAAGGGTTGTACGCGTGGTGGGAGCTGTACTCGCGTGGCCGCCCGCTCGAGGGGCTCACCAGTCTCAACATCGACGCGATGAGCAACTGGAGGTTCAGTGGGCTGCGGGTCGACAGCCTCGTGCGATCCATGTGGTACAACCCGCAGCACTCCATGTCGGCCGCGCTCGGATTGCTGGCCATGCCGATTGCCGGCGCGGCAGGCGTGAGCGCGCCCATCGGCGCGATTGTCTTTGCGGGCCTGGCGCTCGCGTTGTCGACGACGTTCAATCCGCTTATCGGAGGGCTGTTCTCGCTCATCTACGGCGCGGTGATACTGGTCGACGCCGTGCGCACGCGCCAGATACGCCCTGTGCTGCATCACACCATCGCGGCGGCGCTCGTGGGCCTTGCAGTCGGGTGGTGCGTCAGCAACGACATGGTCGAGGGAGCCGCGGCCGTCGTGGTCTATGGCCTCACCGGCTACGCGCAGAACCGACCGGTGGCCACCCTGATGCTCTCGCTCGGGCCGCTCGTCGTGCCCGCAGTGCTGGGCCTGTGGCCGCCGTGGGGGCTGCCGCGGCATGCATGGCCGGCGGTCGCCGGAACGGTGGTTGGCCTGCTCGTCTTTTATCTGGTGCGCCTGTCAGTGGAGGACTCGTACATCGGATTCCGCGCAGGGCAGTTGCTGCAGTTGGCGCTGCCCGGCCTCGCCGCGCTGTTCTTTGCGCGCATCTGGCTCGACGTCGCTCGGGGCAGGCGTCAGGAATGGAAATGGCGTGCTGCGGCCGCAACGATCGCGGTGGCGCTGATCGTCATCGGCCTGCCGACAACGCTCATCGATACGTATAACGCGCAGGACATCGGCAACCTGGGGAAGGGTCCCGGTGGCTTTCGTTGGACTGTGCCGGTGACGCCGGACGAGCAGGAGGCTTACCGGTGGATGCGGACCGAAACGCCGCGCGACGCGATCGTGCAGATGGATCCGATCGCCCACGGCCGCGAGACCTGGAGCCAGCTTCCGACGTTTGCCGAGCGCCGCATGGCCGCGGCCCGGCCGATTTCACTGATGGATATTCCGGACTACGCCGAGCGGTCGCGGACGGCGCACAGGATTTATGCGGAGCGAAATGCCGAGACCGCAGTGCTCGCTCGCACGCGAGCTCGGCATCGATTACATCTTCATCGGCGCCGGCGGAGCAGGAGCGCACCTGTGCGCGGTTCGCTGGCAAAGTTCGATCGGCGGCCCGATCTGTTTCGGCGCGTGTTCGTGAACACGCGGACGCGGATCTACGAAATCGCTGCCTGCGCCGTGATATTTTCCTCTGGCGTGCTTGTTCCCGTTTCGATCGTCGCCATCTCCACCGGAATCGTCGCAGTCATCATCGCAGGCCCCTGGGCACTCGCCTACATTCCGCTCTACGTTCTTGCGACCGTTCCCGGCTGGCCTCTCGGCCGCCCGCTGTTTGGCACGCATCCGGCCGCCTGGGTCGCTGGCGCACTGCTCGGATATGCGTTCACGTGCATCGCGTTCTGGGCGGTGCTGGCGCTGCACGTTCCGTCAGCGCTGACGTTCGTGCTTGCGTGGGCGATGGTGTCGGCAGCAACGCTGGTCTCGCTTGTCGCGGCTGCGCCGCTACGGCGCGACGACGCCGCTCGATTGCCGCTGCCGGCGCTGGAGCTGTCGCCAGACGCGCGCACGCTCGTTCTGTTGTTGCTCCTGGTGCCCGCCGTGTTCGTCCTGCCGTACAAAATCTTGGCGCACGCGATGCTGACGGCAATCGTTATTACCGCGCGTACTTCACCGCCGATTTCATCTGGCACATGGCGCTGACGGCGGAGCTGACGAAATACGCCATGCCGCCGGTCAATCCGTATCTCGGCGACCGCACGATTCAGTACTACTGGACATACTTCCTCGTGCCTGCTGTCATCAGCGAAGAAGGTGTCGGCGGATTACGAGACATCGAAAATTCGCTGAAGGTGAACGCGCTCTGCTCTGGCGTGCTGTTCATCGCGGCGCTCATCATCGCGACATGGGCTGCGTCGCTGTCTGCGGTCGGCACCGCCTTCGCGGTCGTGCTGGCGGTGGTCGCCGCAAGCGCCGAAGGGCTCTACGCCTGGTGGGAATTCGTGTCGCGCGGCCGGCCGCTCGACGGCGTTGACCGACCTGAACATCGACGCGATGAGCAACTGGCGTTCAGCGGGCTGCGCGTCGACAGCTCGTGAGATCGATGTGGTACAACCCGCAGCACTCGATGTCGGCTGCGCTTGGGTTACTGGCGATGCCCATCGTCGGCGCCGCAGGCGTCGGCGCGCCCATCGGGGCGATCGTGCTGGCCGGCGCTCGCGCTCGCACTCTCGACGACCTTCAATCCGCTCATCGGAGGGCTGTTCTCGCTGATCTACGGTGCAGTGGTGCTCGCCGATGCGATCCGCACGCGCCAAATCAAACCTGTACTGTATCACGCCATCGCAGCTGCGCTCGTCGGTATCGCCGTCGGCTGGTGTGTCGGGAACGACATGGTCGAAGGAGCCGCGGCCGTGGTGCTGTACGGTCTCGGCGGCTATGCGCGCAACAGGCCAGTTGCGACGCTGATGTTGTCGCTGGGGCCGCTGGTCGTGCCCGCCGTGCTTGGGCATGTGGCCGCCATGGGACTGCCTCGGCGAGCGTGGCCGGCGGTGGCCGGAACGGTGCTCGGGCTTGCTCGTGTTCTATCTCGTGCGCTTGTCGGTCGAGGACGTCGTACATCGGATTCCGCGCGGGCCAGTTGCTGCAGCTATCGCTTCCAGGCCTCGCGGCGCTGTTCTTCGCGCGATCTGTGGCGAGCCCGACTGGAGATGGCGCACTGCGGCAGCAGCGATCGCGCTCGTGCTGACTGTCATCGGCCTGCCGACGACGCTCATCGACACATATAACGCACAGGACATCGGCAACCGGCGAATGGGGCCAGGTTTTCGGTGGACGATGACGCTGACGCCCGACGAGCAGGAAGCCTATCGATGGATGCGAACCCAAACGCCGCGCGACGCCATCGTGCAGATGGATCCGATTGCCCACGGCCGCGAAACGTGGAGCCAGCTTCCGACGTTTGCCGGGCGCCGCATGGCCGCCGCGCGGCCGATTTCGCTGATGGATATCCCGATCTACGTGGATCGGTCGCGGAAGGCGCACAGGATCTACGCGGAGCGGAATGCCGAGACCGCCGCGCAGTTCGCGCGCGACCTCGGCATCGATTACATCTTCATCGGACCGGCGGAGCAGCAGCGCAACCCGGCGGCATCGCTGGAAAAATTCGCGAAGCGCGAAGATCTCTTCGAGCCTGTCTTCGCCAACGCACGCACGCAAATCTACGCGGTGCGGCCGTGACGTCCGCTTCCCGGCCTCATCCGCGTGCCCGAACGCACGGCGCGTGAGCCGCATTTCGGGCACGTGTCGGCCGGCTTGCGCCGCCTGAAGAGCGACAGCAAGCCGGCGCCAAGCGTCGCCGACGGGGCGAAGAGCCACTGCTCGCCGCAGGCCAAACAGGTAACCATGAGCTCGGCCACGCGCGTTTCGGCCGATGCCGCACCGAGCACCACGCCGCTGGCGCATGCCGTCGCAAGGATGGTGACGAAGACCAACACCGCTCGCGCGAGCCACCCGTGCATGGTTACCTCCTGCCAAAACGCCGCCGACTTTAGTCCAGTGCGTTGCCCAGTGTCGCGGGCCGCGGCTTATCGCTAATACAAATGCTGTACGTCGCGCCCGGGAACGTGCCGGCGTCGAGGCCGAACACGCCCTGGTTCGATCCGAGGAACGCATACGAGGGGCGATCCCGCCGTTCGCCGGCTCACCCCGGTCGTAGATGACGTTGCCGTTGACGCCGCCGTCAGCAACCAGCAGATTGAATCCGCTGTCCCAGGTTGCTTTCCAGAAGTAGGTCTTCGACGGATCCAGGAACATCACCGAGGCGTCCCGGATTCCACGGTTCGGTTCGAGTATCCGGCCGTTGAACACCGCCTTGTACGAGATGGCGTTCGGAGGGTTTCCGTCGATGCCGCGATACATCGTCCACATGCCCATGCTGCTGTTCGTGATATCGCCGAGCGAGTCATTCATCGAGAAAATCTTGAGCTTGTGGTTGGGGCCGTTGGGTCGAAGTCCCTCGACCTCAACCGAAAACTCGCCGCTGGTGAGCACCGAAGCCAACGGATAAATCACGTACGACCGTTCCGTCTCGAGTCGCAGGCCCTTGCCTGGCACCCAGGTGTGCGCGCCGCGAATTTCGCCGATGGATTCGCCGCTAACGAGCGGGTCGTACAACTCGCCGAGCGGTTGTATCCGACCAGCTTCGTCCGGAACATGGCGGCCTCGGACCACGAGGAGGTGGACGACCCTTGCACGACTCGCGAGCGCCAGAACATGCTCGTCGTCGGCTGGAGATCGGCCGGCACGGTAAAGGACGTCCGCCCATCGGAGCCTTCGGCGACGCCCGTCTGATTCACCGACGACGAGAAACGACGTCGTCAACGACGCGCCAAGTGTGAAGTCGCTGCGATCTGACACCTGGAATTCATATGTGCGCGTGCCGCTCTGGTTCGATGACGTGGCGTTCTGCACGGTAAGCGTCGGCCGGAGCGTGGTCAGCTGCTCGTTATTAACAGGGGAGACCGGGGCAGGTGTCGACAGGGTCACTGCGCCCCCGCCGCCTGGGCCAGATGGCCCCGTCGGCGTCAGAGGCACCTGACGCGTAGGACTTGCGCCGCTGCCGCATGCCGAAACCGCCAACGCAAGAGTCAGTGCCGATACCACGCGCATCAAACGAAGTGTGCTCATGTAAGCCTCGTTATTCTAGTAACAATGAACGAAGGGTCAATTTATTTATAGAAAATAGCGCCGTGCGTTAACATACCGTCCGATGAGCCAACAGGGACGCGGCCGCCCCAGAAAATACGGTAGGCCCGCGCGCGCGATCACCGTCACGCTCCCCGAGGACACGCTCGCGCGGCTGTCTGCCATTCACGCCGACGTCGGTTCGGCCATCGTCAACGTGGTCGAGCGAAAAGCCCACGTTCGCGCGGCCCCGATTCGTCCGGCGGAAGTGACGCGATATGGCAATCGCGCCGTCATCCTCGTGACGCCCGGCCCGATCCTGAGGCGTCTCCGCGGAGTCCAGTTGGTGCCGGTCGGCGACGGCCGGGCCCTCATCTCGCTGGCGCCGGCGACCTCTATTTCGAGCCTGGAACTGCAACTTCGGGACACCCTCGAGCGGTTGACGCCCCAGAACCGCGAGCGCGAAGGACTCCAATCGCTCGCCGACATTCTTCGGCAGAGCAGAGGACCCCGAGGGTTCACCTCCGAGGCGCGCACCATCATCGTGCTGGCCTGGCGCACCAAGCGGCGGCCTAGTTAACCGTCGGGCGCTTGCGCGCGATGACGAGGGTCTGTCCCATCCAGTACGGCACCTGCCATTCGGCAATCCCCGAGACTCGAAGCAGACGCTCGGCCATTCGCGCCGGAGCGCCCACATACGGCATTGCACGACGCAGGATGTATCCAAGCGCGAGACGCTGAAAGTGCGGCCGGATGCGGACGATCTCGAATCCCGCATCCTCCAGAAGCTTCCGAATCGTCGCCCGCGTGAAGTAGTACAGGTGCACGTCGAGGAGAAACACCCACGAGCGCCCCATCAGCGCGCGCGACCCAGCTGCCGATGTCGGGGTAGTTGATGACGAGCAGCCCTTCATCCTTCAGCAGCCGATGGGTCTCGCGAACCTCTGTCTTCGGATCCGGCGTGTGTTCCAGCACGTCCCACAGCGTCACGACGTCGTAGGACTTCGGCGGGATAGTTCTGCTCGAACACCGTGCCCGGCCGAATCGGCAGGCCGTAATTTCTCAGCGCCCACTCGCACAGCCATCGATTCGGCTCGCAGCCTTCGGCCTTCCATCCGCGCTTCGAGGCGATGTAGGGAAATGAGCCGCCGCCCGTGCCGATGTCGAGCAGCCGCCCGGGCGGCGGTTCCAGACCCGCTCGATCGCGTCCAGGCATTTCCCGAACGTGATTTCGCGCCCGCGAGCCTGCGAGACGAACTGCTCGTCGGATCCGCCGGCATAGCCCTCGAGCACGGTCTCGGCGCGCAAGCGCGGGCTCACATACTGCAGTCCGCAGCGGGCGCACGCCACGAGCTGATGATTCAGGCGCTCATCGCTCGAGCTGCTGAACGTGCGCGTGAAATCTGTCTCGCTCGAGCGAGTGGATGTCGTACTGCGCGGGCTGCAGGATGTGGGACTCGATGCTGCCGCAGATATTACAGGGGACGCTCTCGAGGAACCGATCCGACACGTCGGGCAAGTATACCGGAGTACATGAAAGGGCCGGCTTTCGCCGGCCCCCGTCGTTCCGAATAGAGCGTCATCAGTTACAGCTGATGCGGCGTAGAACTTGTAATACGGGAAGCCGTAGTCGGGCGGACCGTATGTATGCCACATCAGGTTCAGCCGCGAGCCCGTGTCGTCGTAGCCCGACGCGATGTCGACGCCCTTCGAGGTGGCCGCCGGTCTTCCACGCGATGAAGTCGTTGCTGATTTCCGGACCTCCGCGCTTCAGGTTCTGACCGACGTCGAGCCCTCTGCACTTCGCGTGCTCGATCATCCGATCGCGCAGGAACTGCATGTTCCGTTTGCGCGTGTCGAGGCTGACGCGCGCCGCCAGATACGCCGGGTAGCGTGCTTCGATACATTCGGCGATGTCTTTGCCCGCGCTGCTGTTGCACGAGCCCGGGTTGCCACCACCGCCGCCGACCACCGCCATCACCGCCAGCCGGCGGCGGAGGAGGCGGCGGCGGGGCGACGGGCGGCTTCGGCGTCCTGAACGTCTGCGTCGGCGACCAGTTGCTGAATTCGGAGCCGTCGGCCGTATGCCACGCGCGGACCCGCCAGTAGTACGTTCTGTCGTGAAGGAACGCATAGCCGTTGTCGATGTGCGTCTCGGGCCACGTTTCCTTCGTCGTGAAGATCGCGGCAATCGAGGTGAACGACGAGTTGTTCGAGACCTGGAGCGATGTATTCGATGTCGGCCGTAACGCCGCTGCGGTTGCCGGCCTTTACCCGGAAGTCGGGCGTGATGTCCGGAGACGGTCGAGCCGTTCTTCGGCGATCGACGGGATCGGCGGCGCCAGAACGACTTCGGCGAGCACGTTGAAGCTCTTGACGGCCGAATAGGGGCTCGCGTTCGCCCCATCTTCGGCGCGCGTGCGCCACCAGTAGGTGCCGGCCGCGAGTTTGTCCGGCAGCTGGAACCGCGTCTCGGCCCGTCGATCCGGCTGGACACCGGTACGCGCGAAGACGATGTTCTTGAACGCCGAATCAGAGGCGAGCTCGAACGAATACTTCAGCGGACG
This sequence comes from Vicinamibacterales bacterium, assembly GCA_963730445.1. Lineage (GTDB taxonomy): Bacteria > Acidobacteriota > Vicinamibacteria > Vicinamibacterales > JAMQPK01 > JAMQPK01. The sequence continues at coordinate 190,006 of CAVSRX010000002.1, forward strand.
CTCGCCGTTGCTGTTCGCGTTCTGAAACAGCAGCTTGATCGGCTGATCGCTGCGTTCGCAGCTCCCAGTCCTGGCCGGGTTCGAGCAGGGCTGGAGTCGAAATCACGACTCCCTGCGATCGGGCCGGCAACCGGGGACTCAGCGGGTTGGCGCTTTTCTGCACCTGGCACGCCGACAAAAAGACGGCGGCGGCGGCCCCCACGATGAGTCTCGTACACAGTCTCGTCATGACGCAGATCTCCAGAGTCCTTTAGCAGCAGGCTGCACACAATTGCCTGGCACTGCCTTCTTATCGAAACGAGTTGTCAGCGAGTTTAGTCAGTGCCGAAGGGCTGGGGGCCAACGGCTTACAGTCCGGGAGAGGCGAATATTTTAACACGAAGGTGAGAGAAAGGGGTAAGGGAATTTACCCCTCACCCCTTACCCCTTACCCCTTTTCTAGTTCAGTTCACGCCCGAGCAGTCGACGGCCGGATATTTCGCGTAGAACGGGATGCCCGTAGTCTCTGTCGGGGCCGAACACCTGCCAGGTCAGCTTCAGCGGTCTGTCGACATCGTCATAACCGCTGGCGATATCGACGCCGCGATCCTTCTGTCCCGGTGCTGCGCGCAAGACGATGAAGTCGTGGCTGATGACCGGCGTGCCGCGCTTGAAGTTGCGTCCGAGATCGAGCCCTTGCAAATGCCGGTCTCGATGATGCGGTCGCGGATGAACTCCATGTTGTGATGACGGCGCTCCAGGCTGCCGTCGCCCTGCGCGGTCTTCACAGATACGCCGGATACGCATCGCCGACGCACGCGATGATCACGGGACCGGACTGCGCTGCCGCACGGCACCGGGCCATCGCATGCGGCGGCGGCAGGCAGCGGCGTCCTGAAGACACGCCAGTCGGAGAGCGAGCCGCCGAACGCCGCCGTAGACGCGCGTACGCGCCACGCATACGTCTTGTTCGGCTTCAGCATGTTCGCGGGAACCGTCCAAGGTCGTTTGCGGGCTCAGCCGACAGGGATCGGCTCGACGATTCCAGCGATCGAGCGTCGTCGCCACCTCGAACATCTCGAAGACATACGACAGCGTCGCGCCGACGGATCGAAACTGTCCGGCGCATTCTGAAGCACGAGTTGCGGCGTCAGGTTCGTGACGCGGACCGACGACCGCGGCGACACGGCTGCGGCGCCGACGCTTTCAGTTGCGTGCCGTCGGCGTTCGACTGCCGTCGACTGTGGCAGTCGGCAGCGTCGGTGTCAACGCCTGTCCGGTTCCGTCCGCGCAACCGGCGGCTGCGAGCGCAGTCACCAGCACAAACAGTACATGCCACGAACTTCCTTAATTCCATTGAAGAACTCCCACAAAAATTTTTCGACAGTGGTCGGGCATCGGGAGATGCCTTGAGGTGCGAAGCATGATAACCCAGTTTCCGTCGCAGTACAACGGCTTTCTGGCATCGAATCCGCTCGAAAACTCTGCGCATCGCCATGCTAGGATGGTGCGCCCGATAAGGGTACTTATCGGAGCGCCACGCGCGACGCTGCAGCGTCTGCGAATCTTTTCTTACTTTCAACGTTGTTCAAGGATGGACACACTGATGCGCACTCTCAAGCTACTGGCCCTGGGGGTCCTTTTCATCGCTGGTACGCGCTGACGGCATGCCCAGGCGCCAGACGCCGCAGACGCCGCCTAGCCCGCGCCGCAACGGCGACCGACAGTCCGCGTTTTTCTTCAACGTCAGCATGGGCGGACAGATCGGAAGAGCAGACGTTCACCGACAGCTCGACGTTCACCATTTACAGCGAGAAGGGTGCGGTGGCGGCTGCACACTCGATTGGCGGCGGAACACTGTTCGACATCGGCGTGCGGCGCCGGGTCTGGAAGAACCTTGCCGTCGGCATCGCGTACTCGACGATGAAGAACAGGAACGACGCAACCGTCAGCGTCAGAGTGCCGCATCCGGTGATCTTCGGCCAGTCGCGAACAGCGACCGCGACCGCGTCCGACCTCGAGCACTCCGAGAACGCCGTCCATCTGCAGTTCATGTGGATGATTCCGCTGACCGACAAGTTCGAGCTCGCCGTCATGGTCGGCCCGTCATTCTTTACCGTGCGGCAGACGCGTCGCCACCGTGCAGGCGCCTCAGGACATCACGCGATCCGCCGCCTTTCAACAACCGTCACCATCACACCGTCAGCCTGACCGACGTGAAGGACAGCCCGGTCGGCGTCAACATCGGCGTCGACGGCACGTACATGATCCGCACCGATCAAGGGCGTCGGCATCGGCGTCGGCGGGTTCGTGCGCTACGCGGGCGCGTCGCTCGATCTGCCGACACCGCCGGCATGACGCGCGACACGGAGCTGAAGGCGGGCGGACCGCAGGGAGCCATCGGCCTGCGCCTGCGGTTCTAAATGAGCTTGATGCGGATTCTGATGATCGCGCCCGAGCCGTTCTTCGAGCCTCGGGGCACCCCGTTCAGCGAGTATCACCGCATCCGCGCGCTTCTCGATCTCGGCCACACGGTCGATCTCGTCACCTATCCGTTCGGCAAGGACGTCACGCTGCCGGGCCTGCGCATTTTTCGCGCGGCCCGGCCGCCGTTCATCACGCGCGTGAAGATCGGTCCTTCGCCGGCCAAGCTGTTTCTCGACATGACGCTGACGCTGACGGCGCTGAACCGCGCGCGCACAGGGCAGTACGACGCCGTGCACTCGCACGAAGAAGGCGCGGCGATCGGCGTCGTGATCTCGGCCGCGCTCGGCATTCCACATCTCTACGACATGCACTCGAGCCTGCCGCAGCAGCTCGAGAACTTCGCGTTCAGCCGATCGGCGGTGCTGCGCTGGATGTTTCAGCTGCTCGAGCGCACGGCCATCAAGCGATCGCGCGTCACGATCGTCATCTGTCCGCATCTCGAGGAGACGGCGCGAAAGGTCGTTCCCAGACGCGCGCGTCGTGCTTATCGAAAACGCGCCGGGGTCGGGTGATGCTGCCGGTTGCGGGAAGCGGCACGGCGATCCGCGCGTCGCTCGGCATCGACGCGACGGCGCCGATGGTGCTCTACACCGGGACGTTCGAGGCCTATCAGGGGCTCGACCTGCTGTTTGCCGCGGCGAAGGTCGTCCGCGCGCGAGCGGCCCGACGTGCGGTTCGTGCTCGCCGGCGGCAAACCCGATCAGGTCGCACGCGCGAAGGCGCAGGCCGCGGCGGTCGGCGCCGACGGGCTCATCTTCACCGGCGAGCTGCCGTCCGAAGTCGATTCCGAGCTATCTGGACGCCGCTGACGTGCTGGTGTCGCCGCGCAGCTCCGGCACCAACACGCCGCTGAAGATTTATCAGTATCTCCGTTCGGGCCGCGTCATCGTCGCGACGCGGCTGCTGACGCACACGCAGGTGCTCTCCGACGAGGTGGCGATTCTGACGGCGCCGACTGCCGGAGGATTTCGCGCGCGGAATCCTGCAGGCGATCAACGATCCGGCGGCCGCCAGCGCATCGGCGACGCCGCCAAGCAGCTCGCCGACACGCGCTACACCTACGAGGCCTATCTGCAGCGCACGCGCGAAGCCTGCGCCGCGCTGGTCGCGTGAATGGGGTCAGACCCTCTTTTACGAAAAGCGAAAATCACTACAGCTACTCGGCGTACGCCGATCCGGCGATGGCGGCGAGCTTCGACGCGAAGCGGTTCGGCGGGCCGATCGGACAGATGCTGCTCGCACGATCAGGAGCGGGTGCTCGCCGAGTTTCTCGGCGACGTCTCCGGCCGGCGCATTCTCGACATGGCGACCGGCACCGGACGCGCGGCGCTGGCGCTCGCCAGACGCGGCGCGCTCGTCACCGGTGTCGACGCGTCGCGCGAGATGCTGAGCGTCGCGCGCACGCGAGCGGCGGAGGCAGGGCTGTCGATCGAGTTCGCCGAAGGCGATGCGCACGCGCTCGCATTTCCCGATCGCGTCGTTCGATGCGTCGGTCTGCCTGCGCATGCTGATGCACGTGCCCGACTGGCGGAAGGCGCTGTCGGAGCTGTGCCGCGTGACCGCGGCATCGGCTGGTCTTCGACTATCCGGCGCTCGGCAGCGCCGCGGCGCTGCAGGCGGTGTGGCGCAGGGCCGCGCTGCAGCATGGGACGCAACGTCGAGGCGTACCGCGTGTTCCGCGGCGCGCGACGTCGCGCGCGAGCTCGCATCGCCACGGGTTTCGCATCACGTCCGACACACAAACAGTTCGTGCTTCCGATCGCCCTTCACAAGGCCGTCGGATCTGCGGGCTTCACGCGAGGCGTCGAAGGCGCTCTGGCGCGGCGCCGGCATGCTGCGGCTCGCCGGTTCGCCTGTCACCATCGCAGCAGAGCGGTGCGCGTCCTAGTCACCGGCGCGACCGGTTTCACGGGCGGCCATCTGGCGCGCGCGCTCGCGCGGCGCGGCTATCACGGTTCGCGGCCTCGCGCGGCAGAGCGTCGCAGGCGCGCGACCTGGAGGCCTCGGGCATCGAGCCGGCGATCGGCGCGCTCGAGGATCGCGCGGCGCTCGCGCGCGCCGTGAAGGACGTCGACGTCGTCTATCACATCGCCGCGGTCTACCGGCAGGCGGGCATTTCGAAGGCGACCTATCGCGCGGTCAACGCGACCGCCGTCGGCGAGCTGATCGACGCCGCCGCCGGCGCCGGCGTTCGACGCGTCGTGCATTGCAGCACCGTCGGCGTGCACGGCGACATCGAGCATCCGCCTGCCAACGAAGATGCGCCGCTGCGGCCCGGCGATATCTATCAGGTGACGAAGGTCGAAGGGGAGCGGATCGCCCGCGAGGCGGCCGCGCGAACGGGCCTGCCGGTCACGATCGCGCGTCCATCGGGCATTTACGGCCCGGGCGATCGCCGGCTGCTGAAGCTGTTTCGCGGCATGGCGCGGCGGCGATTTGTCGTGCTCGGCTCGGGAGACATCTTTTATCATCTGACGTACATCGACGACCTCGTCGAAGGGTTCCGGCTGTGCGGCGAAGTGCCGGCGGCCGCCAACCGGACCTACATCCTGGCCGGCGGCGAGGTCACCACGCTCAACGAGCTGATGGCATTGATTGCCGGCGAGGCGGGCGTCGCGCCGCCGGCGTTGAAGCTGCCGGTGTGGCCGTTCTGGCTGGCCGGCGCCGCGTGCGAGGCCGTCTGCGTGCCGCTCGGCATCGAGCCGCCGATCTATCGCCGCCGGGTCGATTTCTTCACCAAGAGCCGCGCGTTCGACATCAGCCGCGCGCGCGCGGAGATCGGCTACGCCCCGCAGGTCGGCCTCCGGGACGGCATCCGCAGAACGCTGGCGTGGTACAAGGAACGCGGGTGGCTGTGAACCAGATTCCGCGCGTCCAGGACGAGCTGTCGAGACCGGGCGTCTCCGCGCGCGAAAAATACTCGGCGCTCATCGTCGGCAAGCCCGGACTGGGACGCGCTCATCAAGTACGAGCTCGTCGTGCTGCTGTCGCAGAGCGTTCCGGGCGCGCTGGGGCTCGCGCTGCGCAAGAGTCTCTATCCGCTTCTGCTCGGCGCATGCGGCCGCAACGTCGTCTTCGGACAGAACGTCGTGCTTCGCCATCCTCACAAGATTCAGATCGGCGACAACGTGGTGATCGACGACAACTGCCTGATCGACGCAAAGGGGGAGTCGAACGCCGGCATCCGCATCGGCAGCGGCGTGTTCATCGGCCGCAACACGATTCTGTCGTGCAAGAACGGCGACATCGAGCTTGGCGACGGCGCGAACATCGGCTTCAACTGCGAGATTTTTTCGGCCAGCCGCGTGCGCGTCGGCGCGCAGCGCGCTGATGGCGGCGTACTGCTACCTCATCGGCGGCGATCACGACTTCAGCGACGCGTCGCGGCCGGTCCTCGATCAGGCGCGCACGTCTGCCGGCATCACGGTCGGCGACGGCGCATGGCTGGGCGCCGGCGCGAAGGTGCTCGACGGCGTCGAGATCGGCGCCCACGCCGTCATCGGCGCCGGCGCCGTCGTGCGCGACATCGGTGCCGCGACGCGCGCGACCGGCCGGTCGGCGTGCCCGGCGCGCGGCATCGTGGAATGCGACTGTGCCACCACTGCGTGACACGGCAGCCCTGCAGAAGATTCGCGTCCTGCAGGTCTGCGATCACCTCGGCTGGGAAGGGTCGCGCATGCACGGCGTCAAGCGCCTGTTCGCGTGGATGATTCCGCGGTTCGATCCCGCGCGCTTCGAGGTGTCGCTCGTCAGCCTGCGCAAGAAGGACCTCTCGGAAGAAACGCTCGACGCGCTCGGCATCGACATCACGTACCTGCACAAGTCGAAGTTCGATCCGGCGACGCTGCCGGCGCTGCTGAAGATCATCGATCGGAAGAAGATCGACGTGCTCCATCTGCACGGCTACGGCGCGACGACGTTCGGCCGGATGGCGGCGGCGATGCGCGGCATTCCGGCGATTCTGCACGAGCACGCGAACCTGACCGACACGCCGTGGTTTCAGAAGGTCGCCGATCGCCTGCTCGAGCGCTACACCGACATCGCCATCGCCGTGTCGAAGAGCACCGCCGACTTCGTCGATCAAGGCGCGGCTGGTGCAGCCCGAGAAGGTGAAGGTCGTCTACCTCGGCGCGCCGCACGACGAGTTCAGCCGTCCGCGATCGACCGACGAGATTGCCAGCCGCGCGGCGCGAGCTCGGGATCGCGCCCGGCGATTTCGCCATCGGCACCGTCACGCGGCTGCACGAGTCGAAAGGCAATTCGTATCTCGTCGATGCCGCGCGGCTCGTGCTCGATCGGAAACCGAACGCGAAGTTCTTTCTGGTCGGCGAGGGGCCGCTCCGCGAGCCGCTCGAAGCGCAGGCCCGGCAGCTCGGCCTCGGCGATCGGTTCGTGTTCGTCGGGTTTGCGCGCGACGTCGCCGGCCGTGCTGAGCGCGTTCGATCTGAGCGTGTTTCCGTCGCTCTGGGAAGGCACGCCGCTCACCGCGTTCGAGGCGCTGGCGTCGGGAAAGCCGATCGTGGCGACCGACGCCGACGGCCTGCTCGACATCCTCACCGACGGCCGCGACGCGCGCATCGTGCCCAAGCGCAACGCGCCGGCGCTGGCGGATGCGATCGTCGATCTGATCGATCGCCCGGACGAACGCGCGCGGCTCGCCGCCGCCGCGCGCGTGACGGCGCAGCGCTACGACATCACCGCCTTCGTGCGGAAAATGGAGCAGCTGTACGTGCTCCTGTGCGACGGCTCGCGCGCGACGAAGGCCGGCAGCGGCGCGCGCTGAGCCGCGTCTGCGAGGCCGACCTGTCGTTTCTGCGCATGAGAATGAGCGTCGCCGTCGTCACGTCGACGCCGCTGTTCGTCGAAGGCGGGCATCTGGTGATCGCGCGCGCGCTCGTGCAGGCGCTGCGCGAAGAGGGCCACGAGGCGGAGCTGGTCCTGACGCCGCAGAATCGGTTCGGGCGGCAGGGCGCGGCGTATCTGGCGACCTGGTTCACCGACGTCGGCCTCGGCGACCACAATCGCGCCGTCGATCAGGTGATCTCGCTGCGGTATCCGAGCTACGCCGTCCGCCATCCCAACCACGTCGTCTGGCTGAACCACACGATGCGCGAGTACTACGACCAGTGGGACGCCTTCAGCGCGCCGCTGAGCTGGAAGGGGCGCATCAAGGAAGGCACGCCGCCGGCAGCTGATCCACGCGGCCGATCGCTAGCTGCTGACGAAGAACGTGCGCAAGGTGTACGCGCAGTCGCGCACCATATCGGCGCGGCTCGAGCGCTGGGGCGGCATCGCGTCCGGAGCCGCTCTATCCGCCGCCGCCACAGCGCGCGTATCGCTGCGACGGCTACGGCGACTATATTTTTGCCGTGTCGCGGCTCGCGCCGCTGAAGCGTCTGTCGCTGCTGATCGACGCGCTGGCGAATCCGGAAGCGGCGGGCATCCGTTGCGTGATCGCCGGCGAAGGCGAAGAGCACGCGCGCGCTCGAGCACGCGATCGTCGACCAGAGGCCTGTCGTCGCGCGTCACGTTGATCGGCCGGATCGACGACAGCCAGATGCTCGAGCACCTGGCGAAATGCCGCGCCGTCTGCTTTCCGCCCTATGACGAGGACTACGGGTTCGTCACCGTCGAGGCGTTCGCGTCGCGAAAGGCGGTCATGACCTGCACCGACAGCGGCGGCCCCGCGGAGCTGGTCGTCGACGACGTGAACGGCAAAGTGTGCGCGCCGCGGCCAGAGGCGCTGGCCGTGGCGCTGCGCGAGCTGATGGACGATGCGGCGACTGCCGAGCGGCTTGGGCAGGCCGGCTCTCGAGCAGGTGTCCGAGATGACATGGTCGCGCGCCGTCAATCGACTGCTGACCGACATGACGACGCAAGCCCGGCATCATCGCTTCGGCGCTCGCTCGGCATTCTGCTGCTGGCGTTCGCCGTGTCGGTCGATTTTCCCAAGGCGAACGGCGGCGGCTTCAAGGGCGACGAGTCGACCTACTACGTGCTCGCGCACAGCCTGGCGCGCGACTTCGACTTCCAGTACGAGCGCAAGGATCTCATGCGCGTCTGGGAGGAGTTTCCCGGGCCCGAGGGGATCTTCCTGAAGACGGGCAAGGACGTCGAGATCCGCGGCTCGAGCGCGTTTCCGTTCTTCCGCTGGGTGAAGCGCGAAGATCCCGAGCGGGACACGCGGCTGTATTTTTCGAAGTCGTACATCTATCCGCTCGTCGCGGCGCCGTTCGTCGTGCTGTTCGGCACGAACGGCTTTCTCGTCCTGCACGCGATCCTCATCGCGTTCGATCTGCTGGTGATCTACCTGTTCGTTCTCGCGGCGACGAAATCGAACTGGGTCGCGCTGCCGATGGCCATCGCGTTCCTCGGCGCGTCGGTCGTGCCCGGTGTATTTCGTCTGGCTCATGCCGGAGCTGTTCAATTTTTCGCTCGTGCTGTACGCCGTGTTTTTCTGGGCGTACAAGGAGGTCGCGCCGCGAGCGGCCCGCAGCCGTGCAGTCGCGCATCCTGGCCGGCCCGGCGTCGGACTACATTGCGGCGGTTCTCGTCGGCCTGGCGACGTTCTCGAAGCCGCCGCACCTGCTGGTGCTGGTGCCGATCGTGCTGCTCGCGGCCAGCCGGCGCCAATGGAAACGCGCCGCGGCGATGATCGTCATCTGCGGAGCCGTCACCGCCGCGTTGTTCGCGCTGAATGCGGCGATCACCGGAGAGTTCAACTACCAGGGCGGCGATCGCAAGACGTTCTACTCACTACACCGGATTTCCGTTCGCGAATACCTGGGAGACCTTCGACAACATCGGTCCGGTGCGCGGCCGCGAAGATCTGATGGTCGGCGACGTGCTCGTGAACACGCACTCGGGCACCGTGCTTCGCCACAACCTGTGGTACTTCCTCGTCGGACGCAATGCCGGGCTGCTGCCGTATTTCTTTCCCGGCATGCTCGCGGCTGGCGCTGTTCCTGTTCTCGAAGCAGAAGCAGCCCTGGCAGTGGCTCGTCGCTCGCCACGATCGCGGGCGTCGTCGTCATGCACGTCTTCGTCTGGCCGTTCACGTGGAACGGCGGAGGCGGGCCTGTCGGCAGCCGGTACTTCCTGCCGTTCTACGCGCTGTTTCTCGTGCTCATTCCGGCGACGGCCGGCGTCGGCGCCGCGATCGTCGGCGTTCGTCGTCGGCGCGCTGTTCACGGCGCAGATCGTGCTGAACCCGTTCTACGTCTCGCTCGCGCCGGGCGAGCACACCAAATCGGGCGCGCTGCGGCTGCTGCCGATCGAGCTGACGCTGCTTCACGATCTCCCGGTCGCGCAGGATCGCGACCGGATGAGGCGGCACGTCGGCCGCCCGAATCCGAGCCCGCAGACGATCGCGTATTTCATGGACGACAATGCGTTCGTTCCCGAGGAAGACCCTCCGCAGGTCGAATGACTGGTGGTTCTGGGTGAAAGGGCAACGCGAAGGCCGAGATCGTGCTGCGCGCGCCGGTCGCGAGCCTGGGCGGCAACAACTGGGTCTACGAAAGACGATCACGCGCCTCACCGTCGAGGTGCGCAACGGCGGCGCGCCAATCAGGTGACGGTGACGACCGGCAGCGAATCGCAGACGTTCGAGATGGCGCCTGGCGAGCTGCAGCGGTCGTCACGCTCGCGGTGCCTGCCGGCGTGCCGTTCCGCCGCGACGTTCAGCCGACCAGCTATCTCTACAACCTGTCGGTGACGACGACGGCCGGGTTCGTGCCGTTTCTCGAGATCCCGTGCGAGGCGCCGGCAACTGCCCGAGCGACGATCCGCGGTTTCTCGGCGCGATGATCCACGTCATCCCGGAGTACACTGACGCAGATATCACGCGCGGCTGGGTGCCGCCCGGCGGCGCCGTCGTACCGGGAAAGGAAGACGCGAGTGGGGTACTCGACACACCTTGAAGCCAAGGTGGCGAGAAAAGTCACCAAGGCGATCCACGACTTCAACCTGATCGAGGACGGCGACCGCGTCATGGTCGGCCTCTCGGGCGGCAAGGACAGCTGGGCGCTGATTCAGATTCTCGACGTGCTGCGCAAGCGCGCGCCGATCAGCTTTTCGATCATCGGCGTCAACATCGATTCGGGCTACGAAGACTTTCAGCACGGCACCATCAAGGGCACCTGCGACGCGCACGGCTGGGAATGCCACGTCGAGCACACGACGATCGGCGAGGTGATGGACGATCTGCTGGCGGCCAACAGCACGCCGTGCTCGCTCTGCGCGCGCCTGCGCCGCGGCGCGCTGTATCGCCTGGCAGACACGGTCGGCGCGACAAAGATCGCGCTCGGCCATCACGCCGACGACTTCATCGAGACGCTGCTGCTGAATCTGTTCTTCGAAGGCAGCCTCAAGGCGATGCCGGCGCGGCTGGTCTCCGACGATCGCGCGCACGTCGTCATTCGTCCGCTGGTCTATGTCAGCGAAGCCGACTGCCGCGACTACACGACGTCGATGAACCTGCCGGTCATCGGGTGCTGCTGTCCGGCGTGCGGCGATCTGAGCCTGCAGCGCCAGCGCATCAAGCAGCTGCTGATGGATCTCGAGCGCGAGAACGTCGGCGTGAAGAATTCGATGCTGAAGGCGCTGTCGAATGTGTCGCCGCGGCATCTGCTCGACACGCGGCTGAATCCGGCGAGCCGAAATGCTCGAAGAGCAGCGACGCCCCCCAGCTGCTGCAGATTCGCGTACCCGCGTCGTAAACGGTCGACGGACGGACTAAACGCATGCGCGCCGTCGTCCAACGTGTGACCTTCGCGCGCGTGCGCGTCGACGGATCGCATGGTCGGCGAGATCGGCCGCGGGCTGCTGGTCTTTGCCGGCGTGGAAAAGGGCGACGGCGCCGGACGACATCGCGTACATCGCCGGCAAGGTGAGCGATCTGCGCATCTTCGAGGATGCCGCAGGCAAGATGAACCTGTCGCGTCGAGGAAGCGGGCGGCGCGGTGCTGGTGGTCTCGCAGTTCACGTTGTGCGGCGACTGCCGGCAGGGGCCGGCGGCCGTCGTTCGATGCCGCCGAATCGCCGGCCGCGGCGAGGCCGCTGTATGAAGGGCTGGTGAGCGCGCTTCGCGCACTGAATCTCAAGGTGGAAACAGGCGAGTTTCAGGCGCACATGGAAGTGGAGCTGGCCAACGACGGCCCCGTGACGATTCTTCTCGACAGCCGGCGCCGATGGTGAACCGATGACATCGAATGAAACTGAATCTGAATCTGAGTCTGTAATCTTTGGTTGCGCGGTCTGCGTGATGCTGAGCGGGACCGCGTACGCGCAGCAGCGGCCGCTCGTCACCGAAGATCCTGAAACGATCGGCGCGGGGCGTGTCCTGCTCGAGGGCGGATTCTCGCTCGATACGGATCAGACCATTCCGCGAACGGCCTCAAAGGCGATATCGCACGCCTCGCTTCATTCGGCGTCAGCGTCGGCATCGGCCCGACCGCCGAAGTGCAGATCGACGGCGGGCTTGTTCAGCGCCTCACCGTGACCGAGCGGCTTCCGAACGCTCCGCTCGGCACGATCACGCTCTCTTCTCGCGGCGACCGCGCGTCGAGCATGCGAGGACTTCGATCGTCGCCACGAAGATTCGGCTCGCGTCTGAAACCGCGTCCCGCCCGGCGTTCGGGCTGCGGTTCGGCACCAAGCTGCCGACCGCGTCGCCGGACAAGGGCATCGGCCTCGGCACGACCGATTTCTTCGCGTCGTTCCTCGTCGCGAAGACAGTGCGATCGGTGCGCACGGTCGGCAACGTCGGCCTGCATCGTGCTCGGCAATCCGGAGACGCCGCGCGATCCCGCGACGGCGCTGGGGTTCGGCGCTCTCGGTGCGCGCGCGCGTGACCAATGCATTCGAAGTGGTGGGCGAGGTGAACGGCCGGCTGACGCCGTTCGAGAAGATCGTGCCGGCGGGCCTCGAAAGCCGCGGCGTGATGCGCTTCGCGGGCCGCTACACCTACGCGATGTTGCGGCTCGACTTCGGCGTGCTCGCCGGCATCACCGAGCGCGACCCGAGCTTCGGCATTTCCGCCGGCGCGACATACGTGATTACGCGATAGCCGCTATCGCGCCTTCGAATCGGCGAGCGGCCGCAATCGTCGGGTCGTCCGGCGACCCGACCTTGATCTGCCGGGTCGAAAATATCGGTTCGAATTTCCCCGGAATACGTGGCGACAGGTTGCCAATCCAGAGCGCCTAACTTTCGTGTGCGCGGCAAATCGTTCGCGTGAACAGAGGCTGCTCCCACTCTTCGAGCAGCAGCAACGGGTGATATCCGTTCGTCCGAAGGAACGTCAGACGAGCGCTCCAGCCACTCGGGAGGCAATAAGTCCCAGCGCAGCGTCAAACGGCCGGAGTAATACCGGACACTGCCGGAGTGCTGCATCGAGAGAAGAATCGCATTCGGCGGCAACTCATCTCGCACGAACTCGCCGACGACCGCAAACCGGCGTTCATTGGGTGAGGCGGCTGCATTCCCGCGCTGTCCCATCGCCACGCCATCACCGCGAGACACACGGCGGCCACCAGCCCATCGTGCGGAGCGCGACGGCAGGCGCTGCGAGAAGATGCAGAATGACGGCGCCGCTCAGGATGAGCAGCAGCGCGTATCGCCGGCAGCAGAAAGCGAAGGTAGGTCCAGTTATCGAACGGAAGATAAAACGCGTAAGAGACAAAGAGCGTCGCTGATGATTGCAACGAACAACCAGGACAGGGACGTGCGGATGAGCCACGGCGCAACGAACGCGAGAAGAATCAACGGCGTTTCCGTCTCGATGAGCCATCGCGGATAGCTGGACAGATTCGCAGCTGAGGTATTCGAGCTTGAACAGTTCCGCCGTCGAGCCGTATCCCGATTCGAACGGAGAACCATAAAGACTTCGATTGAGAAGCGCCAGACCGACACAGCCTGGCACGACGCCCGCCGCAAAAGCCGACGCATTGCGGAGTCGCGTGCGAAGAACGAGCTGACGGAGCAACAGAGCACGAAGACCCCGAGCACCGCTGCCAGCGGAACGAGGTTCGGCCTCGTCACAATCGCAGCCGACGCAGCGAGCCCTCCTCCGAAGCGCCGATGCAGCGGTCGGCGTCGCGACAAGGAGAGTCGCGACCAACCACCAGGCGGTGACCGGCACGTCGCTCATCGGCTCCCGCAACTGATACAGGAATATCGGGCTCGTCGACAGGAACATCGCCGCCAGCAGTCCGCATGCAGCGCCGCCGATGCGCCTGCCGAGAAAAAATGTCGCAACAACGGCGAGGCTTCCGAGCAAGCGGTACCACGATGAACGCGCCGAACGGTCCGAAGACCTTGATGAAGCCCGCCATGATCAGCGGCAGCCCCGGCGGATATGTCGGGCACGATGGTCGCCGGACGCAGACCGGGCGGTAACCGAGAGGCGACAAAGTCCAGGTCGCGTCAGGCCACGGGGCTGTCGCGGCGAGCGGCATCGGCGTCGACGAGATCGCCTCGCGCCCACAGCGCCGCCTGACTGACATAGCCCCACTGATCGGACGCGCGGGCCTCGAACAGCGACATGCGCATGGCGATCGCGAACACGACGATCGCGATGCACACGCGCAACCGCCGTCGCGTGACGCTGGGCTGCGGCCCACAGCTCGTAAATTGTCGGGCGCGGCGTTTGCGAGCGCCATACCGCGATGAGAGCGGCTGAGACGGCAAGGACGAGGGGCCGGAAGAACGTTCGCGGCCGAGATGCGAATTCCGGCGACGGACGTCGACATGCCCGCTCCAAACAGCGAAGCCAGCGGCAAGGACCAGCGCCCCCGCAATGACGACTCCGATGAGGAGAGAGTCGAGCAGATCGCGATCGCGTTCCGGCGTCATCGTGTCAGGTGATGTCGTAGAACCGTTCAGCGCTTCGAGCTCCTGCGTTTTGCGCTGCTCTGACCAGCCAAGCACGTTCTGCATCCGGCGCGCCGACGTCGTTGACAATCTGAATCTGCCGGTTTGCCTGCGGCCCCGAGTCCGGTGCGCCGAATGACGACGTCGGAAAGCGTGTGGGCCATTTCATCGCGAATGGCATGGGCGACCGGGTCGGCGGGATCTGCATGCTCCAAGCCCGCACCAGGCAACAGCGTGTCGGCGGTTCGGCACGCGACCGGCGCGCGGCCGAGCTTTCGTGAGCACGAGATCGACCGCCCGCTCGGCGACGACCCTCGCCGTCGTGTACTTCACGCCCACGATCGAGATGAGCTCTGGCAGGTGTCCGCCCATGCCGTGATCGATGATGCGCGACTGGCCGAGCAATGACAGCTGGCCGTTCGCGGCGGCCGCGGGGACGATACCCCGATGCACGAGCGTAATTTCATCGGCTTTGAGCCCAAGCGCAGGAAACGTGGCGTTGACATCGACAAGAAAGGCGTCGACTTCGCGTTCGCTTGGCGTCCTGATCGTCGGGCTGGCGCGCGTCTGATGACTCGCTCGTGCCGACGAGCGTGCGCCCCTTCCAGGGCAGCAGCACGAGGGCGCGCCCCGCGCGCGTCGCTGCCACAAGCGCGGCCTTCCGCGCCGGACGCGACGTGACCAGGTTCATCGCCTTCAACAGCGGCCAGCCCGTGCGCACGCCTGTGCGATCGAACAGCGTCGCGGCCCACGGTCCTCCGGCATTCACGATCATGCGCGCGCGTATCTCGAATGTCTGTCCGGTCAGCGTGTCGCGCGCATTGACGCCCGCCAATTGCGATCTCCGTGCTTTCAGCGGTCCGATCGCCTCGACGTAGTTCGCGAGCACTGCGCCGTGGCCGCGGCCGCGAGCGCGAAGGAGAGCGTGAGGCGATCTCCGTTCGAGCGTCTGGTAGTCGTGCCACACCGCCGCCGAGGCGACCGTGCGAATGGCGCCCTCGAACAGCTCTCGGCATTCGGCACCCGCGACGACGCGCCCGGCGGGAAGATGACGTGCGGGATCGACGCCGTCGTTGCGATCGCGGCCGACGAACGCATCGATCGCCAGCGCCGCTCTCATCGCCATCGGATTGCGCGTCAACGAGGCGCCGGTCGGCATCGCGAACGCGAGCGGCGCGACCCAGCGCGGCGCGATGCGCGCGAACGCGCGCCGCTCGCGAATGGACTCGCGCATGCGGCGAAGATCGGCCGACTGCAGGTAGCGCAGACCGCCGTGAATCGTCTTGAGATGATTGAACGACGTCGCGGCGCCGAAATCGCCGCGCGTCGATGAGCGCAACGGACAGCCCGCGCTGCGCCGCGTCGTAGGCGATCGTCAGGCCGTAGATGCCGCCGCCCACCACGAGCACGTCGAATTCCCGTTCGGCGAGGCGAGGGAGATCTCGAATCAAGCGGGACTTATCTTATAGTAGGCGTTCGTGCCCACACGTCCGGATCACTCGCCGTCCCAGCGCGCCGTGCGCGCGTACTGGGACACGCACATTCACGACCTCGACATCACAACGCATGCGCCGGGCTCGCCCGGCTTTTTCGCCGACCTCGAGCAGTATCATTTCGAGAAGCTGCATCATCTGCCGCGGCTCGTGCCGTTCGACCAGTTCCGCGGCACGGCGTGTCCTGGAGGTCGGATGCGGGGCCGGCACCGATCTGGTTCGATTCGCGCGGCATGGCGCGAAGGTCACCGGCATCGACCTCGCGCCCTCATCGATCGCGCTGGCGGCGCAGAATTTCGCGCTCGAGCAAGCTGCCGGCGAATCTCGTCGTCGCCGATGGCGAGGCGCTGCCGTTCGGCGAGCGAGCGTTCGATCTCGTCTACGCGCACGGTGTCGTGCAATACACGACGGACGATCGCGCGCTCGTGCGCGAGTGCCGGCGCGTGCTGAGGCCGGGCGGCATGGCGGTATTTCAGGTCTACAACCGCATCTCGTGGCTCAACGCGCTGTCGCAGGTGACGAAGGTCGACCTCGAGCACGTGGATGCGCCGATGCTGAAGAAATATTCCATCGGCGAATTTCGAGACCTGCTGCAAGGCTTCTCGCGCGTCCGCATCGTGCCCGAGCGCTTCCCGGTGAAGACCCGGCTGCACGGCGGGCTGAAGGGCACGATCTACAACACGTGCTTCGTCGGACTGTTCAATGCGCTGCCGCGATCGCTGACGAGGCGCTTCGGCTGGCACCTGCTCGCATTCTGTGAGGTGTAGGTGATGCCGAAGGGCGATTTCGATCGTCAAGGGACACGCGTACGGAAATGATTTCCTCCTCGCGCCCGAGTCCGACGTCGAAGGGCGCGACCTGCCCGCGCTCGCGCAGGCGATGTGCAGCCGCCACGAAGGCATCGGCGCCGACGGCCTGATGATCTACGCGTTCGGCCCGTCGGCGGTGCGCATGCGCCTGTTCAACGCCGACGGCAGCCCGTCGGAAGTCTCAGGGAACGGCATCCGCTGCCTGGCGGCGCTCGCCGTGCGCGAGCGTCCTGGCACGTCACACGTCACGATCGACACGCCCGCCGGGCAGAAAGTGCTCGAGCTGAAGGGGCAGGACGGCGATGCCCTGACGTTTCGCGCGGCGATGGGGATGCCGCAGGACATTCGGTCCGATCGAAATCGAGGCTGCCGGCGAGAAAGTGCAGGCCGTCGCGTTGTCGGTTGGGAATCCGCAGTGCGTGCTGCTCGACGATCCGCTCGCTCGAGTCGCGGCTCCACAAGCTCGGCCCGGCCATCGAGCACCATCCGAAGTTTCCCGACCGCACGAACGTGTCGTTCGCCAAGGTCGAAGCGCCCAATCGGGTGCGCATCCTGATTTGGGAGCGCGGCGTCGGCCCGACCCAGGCCTCGGGCACCGGCGCGTGCGGCGCGGCGGTGGCGGCCGCGTCATACGGCGGCGCGTCGCGAGACGTGGAAGTGATCTCTCCGGGCGGCAGCCAGCGCGTCGAGTGGCTCGATGACGGGATCTATCTGACCGGCTGGGCGAAGCTGGTATTCGAGGGACGGTGGTTGTAATTATCGTCGTCTGCCTCGGCCCTTCATGACCGTGTCGATTTCTGCCATCGCCGACTGAAGTTTCTTGGCAGATTCCGCCAGCTGTTCCTGACTCACGCGGTAATTGCTTTCCTGAATGCTCGTGCCCGCTTTTTGCAGAGATGCTTCCGCCTCGGCGATCGCGGCGCGCGCGGCCGCGAGCAAGCGGCGGGGCACTCGCGCGCCTTCGGCCGCCTTCAACTGCTGTTTGGCTTGATCGAGCGACGCAGTGACCTGGCCGAGGCGGCGTTCCGACGCGCTGCGCTGAACGGCTTGCTCGGTGGCCGCTTCTTTTGCCGCCCGCTGCGCGCGATCGCGGGCGTCGAGGGCGTAGTTCAGCGCCAGCCGATAGTCGCGCTGCGCGACGGCATCTTGCGCGTTCTGCAGCGCCTTGACGGCGGCCTCGTACTGCTCGGTGGCGAAGCGATCGGCGCCCGCGGCCCGCGCGGCATCAATCGAGCCCTGGGCTTGATCCATTTCGCGCGTCGGAGGCGTTGCGCAACCAATGGCAAGAAAACAGGAACAGAGAAGTGCGAGACACACGAGCGGAGCACGACGCGACATCTGCCTGAGTATATCGTGGCCCTAAAAACTCTGTCGGCGCACGATCGCCCGCGCGAAAAGCTGTTTCGGCTCGGCGCTGCCGGCCTGGGCGACAACGAGCTGGTGGCCATCGTCGTCGGCAGCGGTTCGCGGCGCGCCAATGCTCTGACGCTGGCCAACGACATCCTGGTGACAACCGGTGGACTGCATGGGGTGCCGCGCACGTCGGTGGACGAACTGCGCCGGATCGACGGTATGGGGACGGCGAAGGCCGCTCAGGTGCTGGCCGCCGTCGAGCTTGGGCGTCGCACGCTGCTGCGATGCCCGCCGGCGCGGCTGCAGTTCGCGCATCCGCGCGATGCCGCCGCATACCTGTTGCCGCAGTTCGGCGCGCGGCCGGTCGAGCAGTTCGGCCTGATGATGCTCGATACGAAACACCGGCTCATTCGAACGTCCGTGGTCTCGGTGGGCACGCTCGATTCGAGCCCGGCGCATCCGAGAGAGATTTTTCGCGAGGCGGCATCGGCGTGCGCGGCCGCAATCGTGCTCTTTCACAACCATCCGTCCGGCGATCCGATGCCGAGCCGGGATGACGTGGAGCTGACGAGGCGGCTGGTGCAGGCGGGGGAGATTATGGGCATCGACGTCATCGACCATGTCATCCTGGCCGACACGCGCTACTTCAGCTTCCGCGAAGCAGGTAAACTATGAAACGCTGTTCCCTGACAGGGCAAAGAGCAGAGAGCAAAGGGCAACGACAACGAATGTCTCGCATTCTCTATTTCGATTGTTTCAACGGCGCGTCGGGCGACATGGTGCTGGGGGCGCTCTCGATGCAGGGCTGCCGCTCGAAGAACTCCGACGGGCGCTTGGGAGCCTCGCGCTCGACGGGGCCGAGGTCTCGGCGAAGCGGGTGCTGCGCGCCGGCGTGTCGGCGACGAAGTTCATCGTGACAGAGCACGGCCACAACGCCCACACCCACGAACACGATCATCACGATCACGACCACGGGCACGCGCACGATCATGCTCACGGATCGTCCATCGTCCATCGTCCAACGTCGATCGACGATGGACGATCGACGATCGCCGATCACCACGCGCATCGCAGCCTTGCCGAAATCAATACGCTGATCGAGCGCTCGGCGCTCTCGCCGGTCGCGCAAGGACGCGCCAAAGAGCTGTTCCATCGTCTGGGCGAGGCCGAGGCGGCCATTCATCAGATACCGATCGAGAAGATCCATCTGCACGAGGTCGGCGCGCTCGACTCGATTATCGACATCGTTGGCGCGGTGTTCGCGCTTGAGTGGTTCCATGCCGATCGCATCGTCAGCTCGCCGCTGAACGTCGGCGGCGGCATGGTGAACTCGGCGCATGGCCACTTTCCGGTTCCCGCGCCGGCCACCGTCAAGCTTCTTGCCGGGGCGCCGGTGTACTCGTCCGGCGTCCAGATGGAACTGGTGACGCCAACCGGCGCGCTGCTCGTCACGAGCTATGCGACGTCGTTCGGGCCTGTCCCGGCCATGACGATCGAGCGTGTCGGCTACGGCGCCGGCGATCGCGATTTACCCAACACACCGAACGTCTTGCGCGTGCTCGTCGGCGAGAGCACCGACCAGCCGCACACCGAGCGCATCGTCGTGCTGCAGAGCGAGCTCGACGACATGAACCCGCAGCTCTTCGGCCTCGTCATGGAGCGGCTGTATGCGGCCGGTGCGCTCGAGGTGTATTTCGCCTCGGTTCAGATGAAGAAGAACCGCCCCGGCACGCTGCTGACGATCCTTTCCAGGCCTGAACAGCGCGAGGAGCTATCGGCGATCGTGTTTCGCGAGACGACGACGATTGGCGTGCGCTATCACGAGGTGCTGCGCGAGCGGCTCGAGCGCGAGATTATCGCCGTCAACACGCCGCTCGGCACGGTCCGCTTCAAAGTCGCGCGCCTCGGCGACACCATCGTCAACGCCGCGCCCGAGTTTGAGGACTGCCTGAGAATTGCATCCGAGCGCGGCGTGCCTGTGAAGGACGTGCAGGCGTCCGCCAACAAGGCCTATCTGGATACGGGAAAAGCTAGGGCACGTGCCGCGCTACTACATCACCACAGCCATTGATTACGTCAACAGCCGTCCGCACCTGGGAACGGCCTACGAGAAGGTGTGCGCCGACGTCATCGCGCGGTATAAGCGTCTGAGCGGCGTCGACACGTTCTTTCTGATGGGCAACGACGAGCACTCGCAGAATGTCTACAAGAGTGCGACGGAGCAGGGCCTCGATCCGCTCGCGTACTGCGATCGGATGGAGGAGATCTTTCAGAAGACGTGGCGTTCGCTCGATCTGTCGTACGACGACTTCATCCGGACGACGCAGCCGCGACACAAGGCGGCGGTCACGGAGATGGTTCAGAGGATTTACGACGCCGGCGACATTTACGAGGGCGTGTACGAGGGGTGGTACTGCGTCGGATGTGAAGCCTTCAAACCTGAGAAAGAGCTCGTGAACGGCCGCTGCCCGGAGCACCCGCAGACCGAGCCGCAGTGGATCAAAGAGAAGAACTATTTCTTCCGGCTGTCGAAGTACCAGAAGCCGCTGCTCGAGCACTTTCAGACGCATCCCGACTTTTCTGAGCCCGATACGCGCCGCAACGAGCAGCTCCGGCTGCTCGAGAGCGGGCTCGACGACATTTCCATCAGCAGGGCCGGTCAGGCGTGGGGCATTCCTCTGCCCTGGGATGCCAACAGCGTCGTCTACGTCTGGTTCGACGCGCTCATCAACTATTACTCGGCCGCGGGCGATCGGTGGCCGGCCGATCTGCACCTGATCGGCAAGGACATCACGCGTTTCCATACGGTCATCTGGCCCGCCATGCTGATGAGCGCCAAGCTGCCGCTCCCCCGAAAAGTGTTCGCTCACGGCTTCATGACCGTCAACAATCAGCGGATGAGCAAGTCGAACCCCGCAACGATCATCGATCCGCTCGACGCCGCCGCGCGACATGGCGTGGACCCGCTGCGGCTGTACCTCGTGAAGGAGGTCGTGTTCGGCGACGATGGAGATTTTGCGTGGGAGCGGTTCGACGAACGTTACAACGCGGATCTCGCGAACAACCTCGGCAACCTGGTCAGTCGCGTCACCGCGATGGCGCATCAGTACCGTCAGGGCCGGCTCGTTCCGACGGGGGAGACCTCGGCGAAGTTCCGAGATCTACCTGGCTGAAGTGGCGTCGGCATATCGACGGGCGATGGACGCGCTCGAGATTACCCACGCGGCAGCATCTGTCTTTCGATTGATCGACGCGACGAACTTGCATATTGCCGAGACGGCTCCCTGGGCGCTCGCGAAAGATCCGTCGCAGGCCGATCGATTGACGCAGGTCCTGTTCGACGCGGCCGAGGCTATTCGCCTTATCGCCGTCCTGTTGTCGCCGATTATGCCGAAGTCGAGTCAGGAGATTCTGCGTCGGGTCGGCGCGGCATCGAATTCGATCACTCTCGATCGCGACGGCCGCTGGCGCGCCGACGGCGAGCGCATTCTCATTCAGGGGGCATCGCTCTGGCCCCGCTTCGACAAGAAACCCGCTAAGGAGAAGATTGTGTCCGAGCACGTGCCGACTGAACCTGGAACCCAGAACCAGAACCCCAGCACCCAGAACCCAGAACCCGGAACCGCTGTCGATGGGCGAATCAGCATCGACGCCTTCATGAACGTCGAGCTGCGCACGGCAAAAGTGATCGCCGCCGAAGCCGTGCCCAAGTCGAAAAAGCTGATCAAGCTGCAAGTCGATCTGGGAACAGAGCAGCGGACGATTCTCGCCGGCATCGCCGAGGCGTATCAGCCCGAATCGCTCGTCGGCAGAACAATCGTCATCGTCGCCAATCTCAAGCCGGCAAAACTCATGGGCATCGAATCGAACGGTATGGTGCTCGCGGCAAGCCCGGAAGGCGGGAAACCGGTGCTCCTCACGGTCGAAGCCGAACCGGGCTGGCGAGTTCGCTGACCGATCCCGCGCTGAGCGTATAATCCCGCGCAAAGACCCACCGTTAACCTTCGTCAAGGAGGTAACTACATGAGCCGGATCAACCTCGGTCGCGTCGTCATCGGCGGACTGTTGGCGGGCCTGATCATCAATTTTGGCGAATTCATCCTCAACGGCGTGCTGCTCATGGAAGAGATGAATGCAGCCATGGCTGCGCTCAACAAGCCGCCTGTCGATCAGGGCATGATCATCTGGTTTGTGCTTTTGGGGTTTGGTCTGGGGTGCACGATCGTGTGGACGTACGCGGCCATGCGGCCGCGATTCGGCGCCGGCGTCAAGACCGCGATCTGCGCGTCGATGCTGGTGTGGGGACTGGGGTACCTGTACCCGAACCTCTTCATGATCATCATGAATATTTTTCCCCGCGACATGATGGTGATGGTGACGGTCTGGGGCCTGATTGAACTCATCGTCGCCGGCATGGCCGGCGCATGGGCGTACAAAGAGGGCTGAAGGCTTAGGGCTAAGGGCTTAGGGGCTGAGCGTTCTATCGAAATGGGGTACCCTGAGTGAAATGCGCCGCCTTGCATCACTCATCATCGCCTCGCTGATCGGTGCGCTCGGCATCACTGCGGTCTTGGCGCAGGGCAGTGGCGTGTTTGTATCGCGTGATCATCCGGCCATCCAGTACTCGTCGCGGCCGCCGCGCGATGTCATCGTCAGGCTGAACCAGTCGATTCAGAAGGGTGAGGTCACGCTCGCGTTCGATGCGATGCCGCGCGGCTATCTCGCAGTCTGTATTGAAGGCGCTCGACATTTCACCCTCGTCCCAGACGCTGGTGTTCTCGGAGAACAGCCTGCAACGCGCGCACATCAGCAAGGCCACACCGCGCGCGGTGTATTTCAACGACACGGTTGCTGTTGCGTGGGCGAAGGGCGCAGACACGATCGAGGCGACGGCGCTCGACCCGACCCAGGGTGTTCACTTCTACTCGATACCGCAGACGGGCGGCGCGAAACCGCAGTTCGTCCGCCGCAATGCCGACTGCCTGCAATGCCACCTGCTGCCTCAAACCCACGGCGTGCCGGGCGTGCTGACGATGAGCGTGCTGCCGCTGTCGGACAACAAGAACGATTACGCGCAGGGGTGGGAGGTCGATCATCGCACTCCGATCGAAGATCGATGGGGAGGCTGGTACGTCACTGGTGCGCAGGTCCCCGCGAGGCATCTGGGCAATGTGCCCGTGTTGCACGTCCCACGCTCGTACGTCAGGGCCGACGCCGCGCCGAAGCTGACGGCGGCGACCGAAGCGTTCGATACGGCCGCGCACCTGACACCGCACAGCGATGTCGCGGCGCTCATGGTACTGAATCATCAGACGCGCATGGTGAACCTGTTGACGCGACTGGGTTGGCAGTCGCGCATCGCCGCGCACGACGGAACGAAAGCGGGAGTCCTGCCGCCATACGTTCGCGAGACCGCGCACGAGCTCGTCGATTACATGCTGTTCGTGGACGAAGCGCCGCTGCCGTCGGCGGTGCGAGGTGCGTCGGGCTTTACAAAGGAGTTTCCGTCGAAGGGGCCGCGCGACAGCAAAGGGCGCTCGCTGCGCGACCTCGACCTGACACGCCGGCTGCTGCGCTATCCGTGCAGCTACATGATCTATACAGATGCGTTCGATGCGCTGCCGCCCGCAACCCTGGCAATCGTGTACGAGCGGATGTGGGCGATTTTGTCGGGCGCCGCAACCGATGGCGAGTACGCGAAGCTCTCGCAAGCCGATCGCCGCGCCATTATCGAGATTCTGCGAGAGACGAAAAAAGGTCTGCCGGCGTATTTCACGGCAGCGAGAACACCCTGAGCGTGTCGGTGGCGACAACGGCGACGTACTGCTTGCCATTGCGACCCTGGTAGGTGATAGGGTCCGCGTTCCCGCGGCGTTCCATCTTCGTCATCCACAGTTGCCTGCCGGTTCGCGAGTCGAGCGCGCGAAAACGATTGTCGTCGGTTGACGCGACAAACAACACGCCACCGCCGGTCGCAATGGGACCTGCCAGTACCGGCCGCCCGGTGTTCTGCCGGCTTGCGGGAAGCTGCTCCGTGATGCCGAGCGGCACGCGCCACACGAAATCTCCAGTTGCGGCGTTCACCGCAACGAGGCTGCCCCATGGCGGCTTCTGGCACGGCCAACTCTCATTGGCGATCGCGACGTCAAAGGTGCTGCGTTGCGGCGCGGCCTTTCGTACGGGACCGTCGCGCCCTCGCGGGCTCGTCGAACGAAACCCAGCGCTCCGACATCCTGAGTCGCGACGAAGACATATCCCGACGCGGGATCGGACGCCGTTCCTCCCCAGTTCGGGCCACCCAGCCCACCCGGAAACACCAGAGACATCGGCGTTGTCGCCCCCGCCTCACGATACTTCCAGGGCGTAAATGGCCCAGCATTGAAGACGCCGCCGGCCTTTTCGATCAAATCGCGGCACGCGGCCGCATGTTCCGGCGTCGTATCGGCGCCGCTCACGAGGTCTTCCGGCCTGTATCCAACACGTGCGAGAGGCGGCGGCTTCGTCGGAATGGGCTGCGTGCGAAAGGTGCGCTCACCCGGGACGTCGCTCTCCGGAACCGGGCGTTCTTCGACCCCGAAAATCGGCTGTCCCGTCTCGCGATTCAAGATATACATGTAACCCGACTTGGTGGTCAGCGCCATCGCCGGAACGCGGCGTCCATTTCGTACGATGTCGAGGAGTCCCGGTGGGGCAGGCGGATCGGCATCCCACAAATCGTGATGAATCGTTTGAAAGTGCCATTTGTACGCGCCCGTCTGAATGTCGACGGCCACGACAGAGTTCCCGTAGAGATTGGCGCCTGCGCGATCGCCGCCATAGCCGCCTGGGATCGGCGATGCGAGCGGCAGGAAGACAAGCCCGCGCTGCTCGTCGAGCGTGAAGTAGAACGGCCACGCATTGGCGCCAAAGCGCCCCTTCCAGCTCTCGCCCTCCCATGTGTCATGGCCGGGCGTGCCGGGTTGCGCCACGGAGCTGAATTCCCAGAGCCTGGCGCCGCTGCGCGCATCGAACGCCCGCGCGTTACCTGGCGCGCCGCCAGATCGGGGAGGATTATTCGCGCCGACCACGACGACGTTCCGGTACACGAGCGGCACCGAGTTGTAGGGCACAACGATATCGATCTCGCCGTTCTTTCCAAATGCCGAAGCGGGGTTGCCCGTCGCCGCATCCAGCGCAATGAGCCGGCGGCCGGCCATGAAGATGATGCGAGACCCACCGCCATCACCAGACCAGTACGCCACACCCCGGCGCGACGGCACAGCGTCCGAGACGGTATGGCGCCAACGTTCGGCGCCGGTCTCGGGATCGAGTGCGACGACGCGGTCTGCGGCGGGCAGGTACATCACGCCATTGACGACGATAGGGGTTGCCTGAGAGTTGGCGTCTTCCCCCAGGCGATACGACCAGATTTCTCGCATGCCGGAGACGTTCTTTGTGGTGATGTGCGCGAGCGGCGAATAGCCAGTGCCGGCGTAGTCGTGGCGATACATCGGCCAGTCGCCGCCCGGTTGCGGCGCAGATTGCTGCGTCCAGCCGGCCTGACCCGCCAGCACGATGAGTGCGCAACCGCCCAGGAGACCCAGGGTCTGAGTCCGGCGCATGCGCGTAGTATGCCGCATGTGATCCTGATCAGGAATTGGGGACTCGGGATTCGGGACTAGGACGAGCCCTAGATATAGGATCAGCGAAGTGGTCGACTCGCATTGCCATTTGGCGGACGACGCGTTTGTGAAGGACCTGGAGAAGGTCATTGAACGAGCCCAGGCGGCCGGACTGACGCAGGCGCTCTGTATTCTCGCGGCGGAAAATCCCATCGAAGCCGAGCGCGCGAGAGACCTGACGCGCATGTGGCCCGCGCTGCGCTTCGGGGTGGGTCTGCATCCGCATCAGGCGGGACCATTCAGCGGCCGCGTCGCCGACGTGGTGCCGCTGGTCCGCAGCGTCATCGCATCGATTCCCGAAGCCAGAGCGGTCGGGGAGATCGGGCTGGACTATCACTACGACTTCGCGCCCAAGGACGTGCAGCAGCACGTCTTCCGGTTACAGATTCGTCTCGCGGGCGAGCTGGATCTTCCCGTCATCATTCACACGCGTGAAGCCGAGGACGACACGCTTGCCATCCTGCGTGAAGAAAGCGGCGGCTCGGTGCGCGGCGTGATGCACTGCTTCACGGGCACGCCGAGGCTCGCTGAAGAGGCGCTGGCGCTCGGCATGCACATCTCCTTCGCCGGCATCGTCACATTTCCCAAAGGAGCCAATGTGCGCGACGTGGCGGCGGTCGTGCCCGCCGATCGCATTCTGTGCGAAACCGACAGCCCCTACCTCGCCCCGACGCCGCACCGGGGCAAACGCAACGAGCCTGCGTGGGTTGTGAGGGTCGCCGAAGAGCTCGCCACGCTGCGAGGCGTGCCGCTCGACGACCTCCGCCGGCAGACCAGCGCGAATTTTGACGCCTTGTTTCGGCCGTAAACTCCTGAAGCGCAACTGTCTATACGTTGACACCCCGTCGATGAATATGGTGAGATCAACACGTTTTGAAGAACGCTGACGCCGTCGAGCAGCACCCCTCATACGCCACTCTCGTCCAGATGTTCGAACCCATCCGGGAAGACCTGGAGAAGGTCGAGACAGAGTTCTACCGGCATGTCGAATCGCAGGTAGACCTCATCCCGAAGATCGGGCGATACATCCAGAACGGCGGGGGCAAGCGCATCCGGCCGGCCGTGCTGCTGATGGCTGCGCGCCTGACGGGCTACACGGGCGATCTCGCCGTGCTGTACGCCGCGGTCGTCGAGTTCATCCACACCGCCACGCTGGTGCACGACGACATCATCGACGACTCGCAGTGGCGCCGCGGGCAGCCGTCTGTGCATTCGCGGTGGGGCAGCGACGTCACGGTCCTGCTCGGCGACTATCTCTACATCAAGTCGATGGGCCTGGCGCTGACGCCAGACCGGCTCGATATCGTCCGGCAGTTGTGCGACGTCACCCTGCGGATGATCGAGGGCGAGCTGTATCAGCTCTCCAAAAAGGGCGAGGTGATGATCAGCGAGGAGGAGCACCTCGATATCATCCGCCGCAAAACGGCGTATCTCTTCGGCGGCTGCGCGCGCATCGGCGGCATCCTCGGCAACGCGACGCCGGAGCAGGAGCGCGCCCTCGAGCAGTACGGCATCAGCCTGGGGATGTCGTTTCAACTGATCGACGACCTTCTCGACTTCGCCGGCGACGAAACTGCCCTGGGGAAGCCCGTCGGCGGCGACCTCCGCGAAGGCAAAGTCACGCTGCCCGTCATTCGCCTGCTGCAACGCGGCGATGCGGCCACTGCCGAGATGATTCACGACGTCGTCCGCGAGCGCAGCGTAACGCCGGAGCGCTGGCGCGACATCTGCCGGCTGCTGCATGAAACGCGATCGGTCGAGTACGCGATGGATCGCGCGCAGGAACAGGCCGCGCTCGCAAAGAAGCAGCTGTATCTGTTCCCGCCATCCGACGCTCGGGATGCGTTGATGGCGCTGCCCGATTACATCCTCGCGCGGGACAGGTAGATCAATAGATCTCTAGATCCGTAGATCAGCGGTTACACCTGTGGACCCTGCCACTCGCATCGAAGAACTTCGCCAACAGATCCGCCATCACGAAGAGCGCTACTACATCGAGTCCGCGCCGGAGATCTCCGACGCCGAGTTCGATGCGCTGCTGCGCGAGCTGCAGAACCTCGAGCGCGATCATCCCGATCTCGTCACGCATCGATTCGCCGACCCAGCGCGTCGGTGGCCGGCCGGCCGAGAACTTCGCGTCGGTACGTCACGCCGAGCCGATGCTCAGCCTGGACAACGCGTACAACGAAGACGAGCTGAAAGCGTTCGACGAACGGCTGCGCCGCGGCCTCGAAAACTTCGAAGGCCCCGTGCCATACGTCGCCGAACTAAAGATCGACGGGCTCGGCATCGCGCTGCAATACCGCGACGGACGGCTCGTGCGCGCGGCCACGCGCGGCGACGGCACGACGGGTGAAGATGTCACGGCGAATATCCGCACCATCAAAGACATTCCTCACACGCTGAAAGGCGGCCCGAAGGGCACCGTCGAAATTCGCGGCGAGATCTATCTGCCGCGCAAAGAGTTCGAGCGCACCAACAAGGAGCGCGAAGAGGCGGGCGAGCCGCGGTTCGCGAACCCGCGCAACGCGGCGTCCGGCGCGATTCGCCAGATCGATCCGCGAACAGGTGAGGAAACGGGGATTGCGCGCGTTTCTCTATCAGCTCGTCAGCAAGGACGGCACGCCCGACACGCATCACACGCTTCTGGAATCGCTGAAGCAGTGGGGATTGCCGGTCGAACCGCACTGGAAGCCGCTGAAGGGCATCGACAAGGTCGCCGAGTACTGCCGCGAGTGGAGCGAGAAGCGATCGTCAGGCGCCCGCGCGCTCGCCGTTCGACACCGACGGCGTAGTCGTCAAGCTCGACGACATCGCGCTTCGCAGCCGCCTGGGCACCACATCGAAGTTTCCGCGATGGGCCATCGCCTACAAGTTCCCGCCCGAGCAGGCGGAGACGACGCTCATCCGCGTCAGCGTCAACGTCGGCCGCACGGGCGCGGTGACACCGTTCGCCGAGCTCGAGCCGGTGTTCATCGCAGGGACGACCGTGTCGATGGCGACGCTGCACAACGCGAACGAGGTGGCCCGCAAGGACATTCGCGACGGCGACCGCGTCATCGTCGAGAAAGCGGGCGACATCATCCCGCAGGTTGTGCGCGTCGTCGATCCCGATCGAAAGGGCCGCGCCGAGCGATGGCAGATGCCGGCGAACTGTCCGCGATGCCAGAACCCGCTCGTCCGCGGCGAAGACGAAGCGGTGTGGCGCTGCGAGAACACGTCGTGCCCGGCGAAGCTGCAGCGCGGCCTCGAGCATTTCGCCGCGCGCCATGCGATGAACATCGAAGGGCTTGGCGAGTCGCGCATCGCGCTCCTCATTGCCGCCGGGCTCGTCGCAAGTTACGCCGACGTGTACAGGCTCACAGCGGACCGTCTCGAGCCGATCGAGCGCATGGGGAAGAAATCGGCCGCGAATCTCGTCGACCAGATCGAGCGCAGCAAGACGCGAGACTTCTGGCGGTTGATTTTCGGCCTCGGCATCCGTCATGTGGGCGAGCGCGGCGCGCAGGCGCTTGCTGGTGCGTTCGGCACGATGGATGCCCTGCTGGCCGCGTCGAAAGAGCAGCTGCAGGCGGTACCCGACATCGGCCCCGTTGTCGCCGCCGCCGTTCGCGAATATCTCGACCAGCCGCAGAACCAGGCGCTCATCAAAGAGCTCGCGGTCGCAGGCTTGAAGATGGACGCGCCGATGACCGCGGCATCGGCGCCCGGGCCGTTGAGCGGAAAAACATTCGTTCTCACCGGCACGCTGCCGACGATGTCGCGTGAAGAGGCCACCGAAGCGATCCAGTCGCTTGGAGGAAAGGTGACCGGATCTGTCAGCAAGAAGACAGATCACGTCGTTGCGGGAGCCGACCCGGGCAGCAAACTCGCAAAGGCCGAGACCCTCGGCATTTCCATCCTCGACGAAGCCGCGTTCCGGAAGCTAGTCGGCTTATAATTCTCGTAGTGTTCCGGCCTTTTACCCTGGTCACGCTGGCGCTGACGGCTGTGATGGCCTTTCTACTGGGCGTCACGTCGGGCGGCCTGCGCGCGCCGTCTCCGCCCTTACCGATGGAGTTCGTGGCCGCCGGATCCGCCTCCACCCGTCATCGAGACTGCCAACGCCGGCTATCAATCGTCCGGCCGCTATTGCGCCCGGGCTCGTGAATTTTGCCGACGTCGCCGAGAGTCTCAACCCGGCGGTCGTCAACATCGAGGCCATCACGCGATCCGGCAGCCGCCGCAGGCGCACGCAGGAACCCTCTCCCTTCGACGAAATCAATCCCGCTCCGCCAGGTCCGGGCGTCGTTCGGCCGCAATCGGGCAGCGGGTTCGTCATCGAAGGCGACGGACAGATACTGACCAACTACCACGTCATCCAGAACGCCGAGCGGATCATGGTGAAGTTCTCCGACGGCCGCAGCCTGCAGGCGCGCGTGCTCGGCATCGATCCCGACACCGACATCGCGTTGATCAAGGTGGACGCCAGGAACCTGCCTGTTGCGCCGATGGGAGATTCGGAAACGCTGCGGGTCGGTGAGTGGGTGTGCGCCATCGGCAATCCGCTCGCGTACGAGCACACCGTCACCGTCGGAGTCGTCAGCTATCTCGGACGCAAGCTGTTCGACACCAGCCTCGACAACTACATCCAGACCGACGCCGCGATTAACTTCGGCAACAGCGGCGGGCCGCTGATCAACGGCCGCGGCGAGGTCGTCGGCATCAATTCGGCGATCAGTCAGCGGGCGAGCAACATCGGCTTCGCCGTGCCGATCAACGAAGCGCGCTCGATACTGCCGCAGCTCAAGTCCGAAGGGCGCGTGGCGCGCGGGTACATGGGCGTGACGCTGTCTGACGTCGATCCCGATCTGCAGCGCTCGCTGCGGCTCACCTCGACGCGCGGCGCCCTCGTGCAGGATGTCACCAGCGGCTCGCCCGGTCATCGTGCGGGGTTGCGTGCCTACGATCTCATCACCGGCATCGACGACAAGCGCGTCGCGAACAACAACGAGATCATCCGCGAGGTCGCGCGGCGGGGCCCCGGCACGCTGGCGCGCCTGCAGGTGGTGCGCGACGGACGCGCGCAGACTGTCACCGTCCGGCTGGGCGAGCGCCCGAGCCGGCAAGCCGGGCGCACGCTGGACGAAGCGAACCCGGTGCGGCCATCCAGCAATGCGGTGATGCCGCTGGGCCTGAACGTGCGCGACATCGACAACGCGACCTCCCGCCGGCTGCGGCTGCCGATCGGCGTGAGCGGCGTGGTCGTCACGCGCGTCGATCCGCTGAGCTCGGCGTACGACGCCGGCATTCAGCGCGACCAGATCGTCATGGAAATCAACCGGCGTCCGGTCAACTCGGCCGACGCCTACAACCGCCTGGCGCGCGCCGCCAACCCTGGCGACGTGCTGGCCGTCTACGTCTACACTCCCGGAACGGACCAGCGATCGATTCGCGCGGTCCGTGTCGACGCCCGCTAACGTGAAATCACGCATTCTCGTCATCGACGATGAAGTCGGCATTCGCGACTCGATGCGGCGGACGCTCGAATATCAGGGCTACCAGTTCATCGGCGCGGCCACGGGGCAGGAAGGGCTCGCCCTCATCGATCGCGATCCGCCCGATCTCGTGTTTCTCGATATCAAGATGCCCGGCATGGACGGGCTGGAAGTGCTCGAACGAATCAAGGCCAGGCATCCCGAAGTGCCCGTCGTGATGGTGTCGGGCCACGGCACGGCGCAAAACGCCTTCGAGGCGCGCGACAAGGGCGCGTCTGGGTTCATCGAGAAACCGTTCTCCGAGCCGGTGCTGCTCGAGCGGATCGAGAAAGAGCTCGAGGGCAATCGCACGAGACACGGCATATCGCGCGCTGCGGCAGGAAGTCGACTCGAAGTATCAGATGGTCGGCAACAGCGCGGCGCTGCGGAAAGTGGAAGAAGCGATCCGAAAAGCGGCGCCTGCGCACGCGACCGTGCTGCTGCAGGGCGAGAGCGGCGTGGGCAAAGAGCTCGTCGCGCGCACCATTCACCGCTTCAGCCCGCGCAGCCGCGAGCGGTTCGTGCAGGTGAATTGCGCCGCGATTCCCGAAGACCTCATCGAGTCGGAGCTGTTCGGCCACGAGAAGGGCTCGTTTACGGGCGCGACCGAGCGGCAGGTGGGCAAGTTCGAGCAGGCCGACCGCGGGACGATCTTCCTCGACGAAGTCGGCGACATGAGCCTGAAGACGCAGGCCAAGGTGCTGCGCGTGCTTCAGGAAGGCGAGGTCGAGCGGCTCGGCTCGGCGAAAACCGTGAACGTCGACGTGCGGGTGATTGCCGCGACGAACAAGAATCTCGAAGCGGAGATCGAAAAAGGAAACTTCCGCGAGGATCTGTATTTCCGTCTCGCCGTCATTCCGATTTACGTGCCGCCGCTCCGCGAGCGCCCGGAAGACATTCCGCTGCTCATCAAGCATTTCCTGAATCAGCTGGGCCGCGAGAACAACCGCCGGCCCAAGCAGATTACGCCTGCCGGCGATGGATATCCTGAAGCGCTATCGCTGGCGCGGCAACATCCGCGAGCTGCGGAACACCATCGAGCGGCTCATCATCATGACCGAAGGCGAGGCGATCGACGTGCCCGATCTGCCCGAGTCGGTGAAGGGCGACAAAGGTGCGCCGCGCCCTGCGGCCGCGCCGGGTCCGGCCGCGCCGGGCGGCGCGAGCGCGGGCTCCGAGGCGGGCACGCTGCGCGAGTTCAAGGAATCGGCCGAGCGCGCGTGGCTGGTGGAGAAGCTGCGCGAGAACGCGTGGAACATCTCGAAGACCGCCGAAGTCATCGGCACACCGCGCAGCAACCTCTACAAGAAGCTCGAGCAGTACGCGATCCGCCAGGAGACCGACGGATAGCTTCGCTTCCTCAGAGACTGGGGATTAGGGATTCCGGATTAGCGCATGCGAAATGCCCGTGAAGTACAATAGAAAGTGTCGCAGTCGGCCAGATGATCGCCGCGCTGGCGCGCCGCAAGGCGCGAAGGCGGGGAGGAAAGTCCGAACTCCAAAGGGCAGTGCGCCGGGTAACGCCCGGTCAGGGCAACCTGAAGGACTAGTGGCACAGAAAATATACCGCCCGCCGTGGCGCTCGCAAGGCTTGCCGAGCTACGAAGCGCGGTAAGGGTGAAAAGGTGCGGTAAGAGCGCACCGCGTCTGCTGTAAGGCAGATGGCAGGCAAAACCCCGCACGGAGCAAGACCAAATAGGGAAACGATGTTCGCCGATGTCCGCGTATTGCGGGCGAAGGCGGATGAGAGGACGGCCCGTCCGAAGTTTCCGGGTAGGTCGCTTGATCCCGTCAGCAATGCCGGGACTAGAGGAATGATCGTCGCGCCGAAGCTCGCGCGCAAGCGCGAGCGAAGGCGGACAGAATTCGGCTTACGGCAGACTGCGGCACTTTTTACTTCTTACTTTTCACTTTCTACTTTCTACTTACTGAATGTCCCTATACCTCGTCACAGGTGGCGCGGGCTTCATCGGATCCCACCTTACAGAAGAGCTCATTCGCCGCGGCGAACAGGTACGCGTCGTCGACAGCCTGATCACCGGCCATCGCAAGAATCTCGCGCATCTGTCCGGCATCGATTTCCGCGAAGGCGATCTCGCCGATCTCGCGATCGCGAAGCACGCCGTCGAGGGGGTCGACTACGTCCTGCACCAGGCGGCCATTCCGTCGGTGCCGCGATCGGTCGAAGATCCCATCACGTCGAACCGCGCAAACATCGACTCGACGCTGAACGTGCTGGTCGCGGCGCGTGACGCGGGCGTCAAGCGCGTCGTGTACGCCGGCTCGTCGTCCGCCTACGGCAACACGCCCACGCTGCCCAAGCGCGAAGACATGCCGCCGAACCCGCTGTCGCCGTACGCGCTGCAGAAGCTCGTCGGCGAGCAGTACATGCAGATGTTCACGACGCTCTACGGCCTCGAGACGGTGACCATCCGTTACTTCAACGTGTTCGGACCGCGGCAGGATCCATCTTCGCCGTATTCCGGCGTCATCTCGGTATTTGCCAGGGCGCTGCTCGGAGAACACAGCGCCGACGATCTACGGCGACGGCGAGCAGACGCGCGACTTCACCTACGTCGCGAACGTCGTCGATGGCGTGCTGCGAGCTGTGAAGGCGCCGGGCGCATCGGGCCAGGTCGTCAATGTCGCCACCGGCTCGCGCATTTCGCTGAACAGGTTGTTTGACGTCGATGCGCGAGCCTGATCGGCAGCCGGCTCGAGGTGAGCGTACGGCCCGACCCGGCATGGCGACGTCAAGGATTCGCTGGCCGACATCACGCGCGCCCGCACGCTGCTGGGATACGAGCCGTCGGTGTCGTTCGAGGCAGGGCTGAAGAAGACGATCGACTGGTACGGAAGCGCGCTAGTTAATCCACTTCAAATCGCGCGTCATCACGCCGAAGGTGCGCCGGTCGCCGCGAACCTTCCACGGCGGATCGACCCGCAGCACAAGCCATTCACCCGGCGTGCTCGTGGACGGCGGGATCGAGATATTCAGCGTATGCCATTCGTGATCGCTGAGCACCCGCTTGTCGATCACCTTGCCGCGCAGCTCGACCGTTAGTGTCTGCGGCTTGTCCGCAGTGGAGCGCACCTTCAATTCCACGCCCCGCGCATCGGCAGGCTGGTGCAGAAACGCCAGAGGTGTGCTCCATCTGAACATCCTGCCGCCGGGCGCACCGCGCTCGGGCCGATAGAAGCCGCGCGATGCGAAATTCGGCCGGTCGTGTTCGGCGCGTAGATGGGCTCCTCTGTCTTCCACGCGCTGCCGTCAGTCGCACGCGCCATCGACGGTGAAGACATCCATGTACGGAAAGAAATCGGCCTGCCACTCGGCCGAGCTCCACAGATAGACGGCGAACTGGCGCGGGCGCGGCGCGTGCTCGTCGAGCTTCAACGCCGAGGTGCCCGGAAATGGGTTCTTCAATCCCAGCGTGTCCACGATAGTCGCCGGGAATATCGGTGATGGCGCTCGGCGCCTCCGAGATGCGGACCGGGCCGGTCGCCTGAGGTGGCTTCACCACCAGCAGCGCCAGCGCGCTGCCCGACAGTCTCGGACAGCGGGCCCGCCGAACACGTCGCGATCGCCGGTGAACCCCTGCGGGGGCAGTGCGACGCCGTGGTCCGACGAGATGACGATGAGACTGCTGTCGTAGAGCCCGAGCTCGCGCAGCTTGTCGAGCAGCGCGCCGACCCGCCTGATGCCGCAGCGAGCCTGGGCGGTGTAGTTCGGCCGCCGCAGTGACCTCGGGCCAATGTATTCGCAATCGGCATTCACCGAGACCGGCCAATGCGGGATGCCGACGTGCAGATACTTGTAGCTCGGGCGGTCGTGCCCGACATGCATTCTGGCCGTGTAGTCGGCCAGAAACGCCTGCCCATTGACCGGCATATACCGCCGGCCCGGCGTATCGATAGAGTGGCCGAACTTCGTCTGCAGCCGCCACGACTGGTCGTTGTACACCCACGGTTTGAGGATGTGCGGCGAGTAGCGGAACAGGGCCAGGTCGCCAAGCTGCCAGCCGGCAAACCGCACGTACGCGTCGTAGGTGACATACGGCGTCGGCAACCGGTAATAGTTTGTCGTCGACGGTTTGTCGTACATCAAGCCCGACACCGCGTCGACCTGGTACCCCTGGTCGCGCATCGCCCGGAAGATCGACGCGCGCTTGAACTCTTTCGCGATGAACCTGCGCATCGGCTCTTGATTCCGATAGACCGATCCAGTGAGCATCGCCGGAATACTCACGATCGTGGTCGGAAACGAGCCCAGGTGATTCTTGAAGAACGTAAAGCCGGAATACTGGCGGTCCATCTCGGCGCGCTCGGCCTTGATGATGTCGTCAAGGGCGTCCGATTGAAACCCGTCGAGCACGAAGTGGAAGACATTCTGCTTCGAAGAGAGCTCGAAGATAGCCTCGGGCGCTCCCTCCCACTTTGCGCGCGCCTCCGGATCGGCCTGCACGGCCGTATAGGCCAGCAGCACCATCTGCAGCGCGAGCAGAATCTGGCTAGCGAAGACCGCCGTCGAAAAGACTTTCCGCGCGAAGAACACCAGGACGACAGGCACCACAAGCCAGAGCGCCAGCTCGTAGCCGTTGCGCCATGAGTGGCCGCTCCAATCGATGTCCTGCCCGTTGAGCACACCGTAGTCGCCGACCATCAGGTTGCCCTGTGCCCACAGGATGACGCCAATCGCCACGAGGCCAACTACGTAGTACTGGAACGCTTTTGCCGGCAGCGCGACGCCGATGAGCACGAGCACCGCAGTGATCGCGAGCATCATCGGGACGAGATGCACGACGAGACTCCAGAACGGGGCGCTGAACTCCTGGACGTTGCTCGAGTAAATCGTGTGAGGGCCGAACAACAGCAGTTGCAGGGGCACCAGAAGCGCCGGACACAAAACAGTGAGCAAACGCCGAGGGCGCGAATCGTTCGTCAAGGGATTGCCACATTATAGCGGCAACTCGCGTAGTCATTCGCATCTCGCCACGAGCGCTCCTCCTTCCTGACGTTTCGTCGTGCGCGCCGAACTCGCGTGCCCTCAAGAACTTTCAACGACGGTCCGCGGCGCGCGCGAGGCGGTGCGCCTCTTGCCATGGGACGGACCGGCCCCGACACTCGGCGCGCGCACCGGTGCCTGACCACCATCGGTTACGCGAAAGCAACTATCCGTCGGGGCCATTTCACATTCACCCGCCGAGCGGCCGAAGGCCGCGAGGTACAGGTCGCGGGGGTGGGGCCCCGCGACACATTGAAGGAGGACAGATATGAATCGTTCAGCGCTCGTGCTCGTCGCCGCTCTCGTCTTCGTCTCATCGCCGCTCGTCGCGCAACGCGCCACGAAGCCGCCCGTCACCGCTACCGTCGTCTCCACCGAGGTCGTCAACCTCAACAGCGCCACCGTCGCGCAGATTGCGTCGCTGCCGGGCATCGGTCCGAAGACCGCCGAGCTCGTGGTGCAGTACCCGCGTAAAGAACGGCCCCTTCAAAAAAATCGAGGAGGTCATGAACGTGCGCGGCATCGGCGAGAAGAGCTTCCTGAAGATCAAGGATCGCCTCACGGTAGCTGCGCCGCAGAAGTAGAAAGTGGAAGAAAGTGGAAAGTAAGGGCTACTCACTGCTCGAGGTGCTGATGGCGATGACCCTCATGGTCATCGTCGGCGGCGCCGCCATTCCGCTGGCGCACAGCAGCATCGACCGATCGAGAGCAGCCGGAGCAGCCAGCTACGTGGCCGGGCGCATGGCGTCGGCTCGCTTCGAGGCCGTCAGGCGCTCGGCCTACGTGGCCATTCGATTCGTCGCGCAGCCCGATGGCTATTGGCTGCAGACCTACGTCGACGGCAATCGCAACGGCGTGCTCACCGCGCGACATCGTGCGGGGCATCGACGTCCCGATCACGGCCGACGAACGTCTCGACTATCACTTCTCGGGAGTCGAGTTCGGTATTCAGCCCAGACGTCAGCGGCATCGATCCGGGCCCGTTCAACGCGAGCGACCCGATTCAAATCGGCAGCTCGACGCTGCTCAGCTTCAGCCCGACAGGGTCGTCCACGTCAGGCACGTTGTTCATTCGAGGACTTCGGGGCAACCAGTTCGCCGTGCGCGTGCTCGGCGCGACCGGACGGACGCGCATCCTGGAATTCAACTTCGGAGCACGCACATGGCTGGTGCGGTAGCGCCGGAGCGACGCGCGTCACCGCGGGTGCTGGGGCTCGCGATGGAGGGCATGGAGCGGGCGCGCCTGCGGCCGGGGCGCACGGCGCACATCGTCGATCTCGTCGGCAGGCGGCGCGCTCATCGAAACGGACTGGCGACTGCTGCCTGGTATGCGTGTCGAGATGCAGGTGGGCGAGCCGATTCCGCTGTTTCGCGTCGCCGGCCGCATCCTCCGGTGTCATGTGGCGCTGCTCGATCGCGGACGCATCCGGTATCGCGGCGCGTTGGTATTCGAAGAGCAGGTGCCCTTCGGGGAAGCGCCGACCCACGGTCTTGAGAAGGAACTACCCGGCATTTCGTGGCGTGAGAAACGCTGATCGGAAGGAACAGGCCATGGAACGAATGAAAATCGCGCACGATCGTCAGATGGCATGCCGCTTGTTTTCGCCCCGCGCATGCGACGAGACGGCGCGGCACCCTTAATCGGATCCAGTGCGGTCATGCGGGCTGTGCGCGATCGCATCGAGCGCGTCGCAGCCACAGACTTCATCACGCTCATCGACGGAGAGAGCGGCACCGGCAAAGAGCTGGTGGCGCGGCAGATTCACGAGATCAGCGCCCGCCGGCGCGGGCCGTTCGTGCCGGTCAATTGCGCGGCGCTCGTCGAGACACTGCTCGAGGCCGAGCTCTTCGGCATCGAAGATCGGACGGCGACCGGCGTACGCGGACGCCGCGGGAAATTCGAATGCGCGGATGGCGGCACGCTGTTTCTCGACGAGGTCGCCGACCTGTCGCTCTCGGCGCAGGCGAAGCTGCTGCGGGCGCTCCAGGACCTGGCGGTCGAGAGAGTCGGAGGCAATGGGCTGCATCGGGTCAACACGCGGGTGGTGGCCGCGACGAACAAGAAACTGTGCGGCCTCGTCGAGGCTCGGTTATTTCGGGCCGATCTGTTCTACCGGCTGGCGGGCATCGAGATCCATGTGCCGCCGTTGAGGGAACGCCGCGAAGACATTCTCGAGCTGGCGTCGTATTTCCTCGCGCGGCACGACCAGACACGGCGGCTCACGCTGTCGCGCGGGGCCGCCGACGCGCTGCTCACCTACGACTGGCCAGGCAACGTCCGCGAGCTCGAGCGAATGATGGAGCGCACGCTCGCGCTCGCGCGCCACGCCACGATCGAAGTGGACGACCTGCCCATCCGCATACGCGACGGCTTTGGCGACGTGCTGCTGCCGTCGATGATGCGCAACGACACGTTGCGCGCGTGGGGAAGCCGTTACGTCAGGCTCGTTCTCGAGCGAAGCGGGCGCAACAAGCGCAAGGCGTGCCGCGCGCTCGGCATCAGCTATCACACGCTGCAGGCATATCTGCGATACGCGCATCGACTGCAGGTGGCGAGCGTTCATGAAACGTCACCGTCCTTCGGCGCGGCTCAGGATGCCCCGCCCTTCGACGGCGCTCAGGGCGCCCCGAGCGGAAGTCGAGGGGCGAGCGCGAGTCGAGGGGCGGACTATTCGCGAGAGAGCTAGGCCGGACGCACCCGGCATAACGGGACAGGCGGAAGCGGGGCACGGCAGGTGCCGTGTGAGGTCATGCGCAGGTCTGTCAGGAGGACGTATGTCTCGGACTACACAGGTGATGGCCTTCGTCGCGGTACTGGTTGTCTTACCCGCCCTTACCGCGGCGCAGGGCAACCGACAGCAGGGACGCGCGTATCAGGAGCACGATGCGGCCACCAGAACCACGTTTACGGCGACAACCGACGCCGCCGGCAATGCGGTGCTGACGCTGAAGGGCGGCGACTTCGTGCTCGAGAAAGTCGTGGCCCACACAGGGGACGCGACGCTTCGGCTGTCTCAGGGGAAGGATGTCGTGACGATCGCACTCAGCCAGAGCGGATTCGAGGTCGCGAGAGGGCAGAAGGCGGTTCGGGTGGACCCGCGATCGGACAAAGAGGACAAGATCGACGCCGTCCGCTCCGTGCTCCTCGGCTCGCAGGCCGTTCGATCGTTCAAGCGGCTGGTCGCGTCGCTCGAAGATCGCGATGAAGGCGAAGAGGATGGCCCGCTCGCGCTCAGCGCCCTCGTCGACGGCGCCATCGTGCAGTTGCTCGACGGTGACGCCGAGGCGGCACGGCGCATCGCCAAACGGATCACGCGAAAGCAGCGCGCGGGGCTTCGCGCCGTCAAGGCCAGGCGCGCACCTGCCACATTCATCGACTGCATCGGGTCGTATGAGTTCGCGCTGATGAGCGCCATAACGGTCAGTACCGAGACGTGCTATGTCGACGCGACCGGCTACTACTGGTGGAACAGAAACCTTGTCTTCACGCTGTGCGAGTGGGAATGGGCGATCCGATCGCAGCAGTACGTGTGGCAGTTCATCGGCTGCTTCATGTTTCCTTGTGTAGGAATCCCATGAAACTTCTGCTCGGCGTCATTGTTGAGGTCATCATCGGCGTGTCATTCGCCGGCGTGGTTCTGGCGCATGCCGTCCCCACTGCTGCATTCCGCCGATCTGCTCGGGGCGAACGATCTGACGTCGACGATCGTCATCGTCGGTGTGCTCGTCGTCGCCGTCGCCATCGCCCTCTTCCGGCCTGGCAGCGCGATACACCGTCGCATCAAACGCTGAGCCACACGCGAATACAAACTGGTCGATCTGACGGAGTGGTTACCCGTCAGATCGCTTGACCCGCACGTGCCCGCATACGTGACCTTCACTGCTTCGGCAGGCATCTTCCGCGCCTCTCCATGGACCAGTCCACTACCGAACAGCTCAAGAAAACGCCATTGAACGCCCGGCATCGCGCGCACGGCGCGCGCATGGTGCCGTTCGGCGGATGGGACATGCCGGTGGAGTACTCCGGCATCGTCAACGAGCACCTCACCGTACGGACAAAGGCCGGTTTGTTCGATGTCAGCCACATGGGCGAGATCGAAGTGGCTGGCAAGGATGCGCTGGCAGCCGTCCAGACGATTTCCAGCAACGACGCGGCGAAGTTGAGCGTCGGCCAGGCGCAGTATTCAGCGCTGACGACCCCGGAGGGCACGTTCGTTGACGACCTGCTCGTGTATCGCCTGGCGACCGAGCATTACCTGCTCGTCGTCAATGCGGGCGAGATCGAGAAGAAGTACAAATGGATCGCCGAGCACACGCGCGCGATCGGCGACGTCGCGGTCGTCAATTCGAGCTCTCGATATGCGCTGCTCGCGGTGCAGGGCCCGGCGGCGGTCGAAATCGTTCAGCAACTCACGACCGTCGATCTTGCGTCGATCAAGTACTACTGGTTTGCGCACGGCGAAGTGGCGAGCGTGCGCAGCATCATTTCGCGGACCGGCTACACGGGTGAGGATGGCTTCGAGCTGTTCATTCCGCCGGCATCGGCCGAGCGCGTGTGGAATACGATTCTCGAGACGGGCGCCGAGGCTGGGATTGTGCCGGTCGGCCTGGGCGCGCGCGACACGCTGCGGCTCGAAGCCGGGATGCATCTGTCCGGCCAGGACATCGACGAAACGACCACGGTGCTCGAAGCCGATCTTGGATGGATCGTCGGCTGGAAGAAAAACGATTTCATCGGCAAGGCCGCGCTCGACGAGCAGAAGCGCGCGGGCGTGAGCCGCAAGCTCGTCGGATTCGAGATGACGGCCCCCGGCATCGCCCGCCATCGGCTACAAGGCGTATGCGGGCGGCGCCGAGGGCATCGTGACGAGCGGCACGCAGACGCCGCTGCTGAAGAAGGCGATCGGATTTGCGTATCTTCCGATCGCCGCAACGCCGATCGGCACCGAATTCGAAATCGATATTCGCGGCCGCCGCGTGCCCGCGCGCGTCGTCCCGCGGCAGTTCTATAAACGTTCCCGGAGCTGACATATGTATCCTTCCGACCGCCGCTATACGAAAGACCATGAGTGGATCATCGTGACCGGCAATCTCGGCCGCGTCGGCATTACCGACTACGCGCAGAAACAGCTCGGCGACGTCGTCTTCGTCGAGCTTCCCGACGTCGGACGCGCGGTGTCGCAGGGCGAGGCCGCCGGCACGATCGAGTCGGTGAAGGCGGTGTCCGAGCTCTACAGTCCCGCGTCGGGAAAGGTCGTTGCCGTGAATCCAGAACTGGCACGCAAAGCCCGAACTGGTCAACAAAGATCCGCATGGCACCTGGCTGTACGACATCGAGCTGAGCAATGCCCGGCGAGGTCGACAATCTGCTCAATAATGATCAGTACGCGGAACTCGTGAAGTAACGCGCCGACATGCCCATCGATTCTCCGGACAAGTTCGAACAACGCCACATCGGCCCTGACGAGAAGCAGCAGGCCGAGATGCTTCGCATCATCGGCGCGCGCTCGCTCGACGCCTTGATTGACGCGGCGCTGCCGGCAAGCATCCGCCTGAAGAAGCCCCTGCAGCTGCCGCCGGCCGAAACCGAGCACGAGTATCTCGATCGCCTGCGCACGGTCGCGGCGAAGAACCAGCGGTTCAAGTCGTTCATCGGCATGGGCTACTACGGCACGATCACGCCGAGCGTGATTCTTCGGAATCTGTTCGAGAATCCGTCGTGGTACACGCCCTACACGCCGTACCAGGCCGAAATCGCGCAGGGACGCCTCGAATCGCTCCTCAATTTCCAGACGATGGTGCGCGACCTGACGGCGATGGAAATCGCGACAGCATCGCTGCTGGACGAAGCGACCGCGGCCGGCGAAGCGATGACGCTGCTGCATCGCGTGCAGGGACGACAGGGAGCGGCGGCGCGCAACACATTCTGGGTGTCCGAGCGCACGTATCCGCAGGTGCTCGACGTGCTGAAGGGACGCGCGGAGCCGCTCGGCATCACCATCGTATATCGGCGACCCGGCCTCGGCGCAGTTCGGCGGAGCGATGTGTTCGGCGCGTACGTGCAGTCGCCAGACGACTACGGCGCGCTGCGTCGATCTGCGCGCGTTCATCACGCGCGCGCACGAACAGAACGTGCTCGTCGCGGTCGCGAGCGATCTGCTGGCGCTGACGATCACGGTGCCGCCAGGCGAAATGGGCGCAGATGTCGTCGTCGGCAGCGCGCAACGGCTCGGCGTGCCGATGGGCTACGGCGGACCGCACGCGGCGTTTCTCGCGACGCGCGAAACGTTCGTCAGGCAGGCGCCAGGCCGCATCATCGGCGTGTCGGTCGACTCGCACGGCAACCTCGCGTATCGCATGGCGCTGCAGACGCGCGAGCAGCACATCCGGCGCGAGAAGGCGACGTCGAACATCTGCACGGCGCAGGCGCTGCTCGCAAACATCGCCGCGATGTACGGCGTGTATCACGGGCCTGACGGGCTGACGGCGATCGCGCGGCGCACGCACGCGCTCGCCTCGACGCTCGAAACCGCCGCCAAGGCGCTGGGCTACAAACAGCAGAACGAGACGTACTTCGACACCCTGCGCATCCACGTGCCGGACGGCATCGGCGAGACGACCGTCGCCGTGAAGGCGATCGCCGAGCGCGCGGGATTGAACTTCCGGTACTTCGACAGCTCGCACATCGGCATCGCGCTCGACGAAACGACGACGCTCGCCGACGTGCTGGCGATTACG
The DNA here is from genome assembly GCA_963730445.1 of Vicinamibacterales bacterium. Taxonomy (GTDB): domain Bacteria; phylum Acidobacteriota; class Vicinamibacteria; order Vicinamibacterales; family JAMQPK01; genus JAMQPK01. The sequence goes on from CAVSRX010000002.1 coordinate 232,921, forward strand.
GCCGTGCTCGCGGAGGCGGCAGGGAAGCCGGCCCCGCGCATCACGAATGCCGAATCGCCGCGCGCAGTGTCGAATGCGCTCGTGCGCAAGTCGCCGTTCATGACGCATCCGGTCTTCTCGGCGCATCGGTCGGAAACGAAGATGATGCGCTACCTGAAGAGCCTCGAGCGAAAGGACGTCGGCCTCGACCGCTCGATGATTCCGCTCGGCTCGTGCACGATGAAGCTGAATGCGGCGTCCGAGATGATTCCGGTCACGTGGCCGGAGTTCTCGGCCATCCATCCGTTCGCGCCGCTCGAGCAGGTGCAGGGCTACGCGCAGGTCATCAGCGAGCTCGAGCAGGCGCTCGCGGAAATCACCGGGTTCGCGGCCGTCTCGCTGCAGCCGAACTCGGGCGCGCAGGGCGAGCTCGCCGGCCTGATGGCCATCCGCGCGTACCACCATTCACGCGGCGACGCGAAGCGCGACGTCGTGCTGATTCCCGCATCGGCGCACGGGACAAATCCCGCCAGCGCCGTGATGGCCGGGCTCAAAGTCATCGTCGTCGCGACCGATGCCAACGGCAACATCGACGTGCCGACCTGAAAGCAAAGGCGGAGCAGCATCGCGATCGCCTCGCGGCGCTGATGGTGACGTATCCGTCCACGCACGGCGTGTTCGAGGACGCCATCCAGGACATCTGCGCCGTCATTCATCAGCACGGCGGCCAGGTGTATATGGACGGCGCGAACATGAACGCGCAGGTCGGGCTCACGAGCCCGGCGACCATCGGCGCCGACGTCTGCCACCTCAACCTCCACAAGACATTCGCGATTCCGCACGGCGGCGGTGGCCCCGGCATGGGACCGATCGGCGTCGCCGCGCATCTCGCGCCGTTTCTTCCAGGTCATCCGGTCGTGCGCGTGGGCGGCTCCGAGGCGATTCGCGCCGTATCCGCCGCGCCCTGGGGATCGGCGAGCATCCTGCTGATTTCCTACGGCTACATCCGCATGCTGGGCGCCGACGGCATGACGAACGCGACGAAGCACGCCATTCTGAACGCGAACTACATCAAGAAGCGGCTCGAGCCGCATTACGACGTGCTGTATACGCGCCCGAACGGCACGGTCGCGCACGAGATGATTTTCGATCTGCGGCGCTTCAAGGCCTCGGGCGTCGAAGAGCTCGACGTCGCGAAGCGGCTGATGGATTACGGCTTCCACGCGCCGACCGTCTCGTTCCCGGTCGCGGGCACGCTGATGATCGAGCCGACGGAAAGCGAATCGCAGGAAGAGCTCGATCGCTTCTGCGACGCGATGATTGCGATTCGGCAGGAGATTCAGGCGGTCGTCGACGGCAAGGCCGATCCGAAAGACAACGTGCTGAAGAATGCGCCGCACACCGCCGCGGCGATCGCCGCCGACAACTGGGCGCATCCGTACAGCCGCGAGCAGGCGGCGTTTCCGCTGCCGTTCGTCAAAGCCGACAAGTTCTGGCCGCCGATCGGCCGCATCGACAACGCCCACGGCGATCGCAATCTCATCTGCACCTGCCCGGACGTCGCGGAGTACGTCAGTACCCTAAATGCGAGTGCTGAACGCCGCTCAGATGCGGGATGCCGATCGTCAGACCATCGACGAGATCGGAATTCCGTCGATGGTGCTGATGGAGAACGCCGGGCGGCAGGTCGTCGCGGCGCTCGAAGCCGCGTACGACGACCTGTCCGACCGCAGCGTCGCCGTGCTGTGCGGGCCCGGCAACAACGGCGGCGACGGCTTCGTCGTCGCGCGCACGCTGCATCAGCGCGGCGTCGACGTCTCGGTGTTCGTCATCGCGACGATGGCCGCCATCAAAGGGGATGCGCGGCTCAACATCGAGATCCTCGGGCGGCTGGGTCTCACGGTCGTCGAGATCTCCGACGAGCAGGCGTGGGATCTTCACTTCTCCGAAATCTCGCAGTGCGAGCTGATCATCGACGCCATCTTCGGCACCGGCCTCAAGTCGCCGCTCGCCGGGATGATGGAAACCGTCGCCGCCGACGTGAACGCGTCCGGCATTCCGGTCGTCGCCATCGATCTACCGAGCGGCCTGTCCGCCGATCACGCCGAGCCGATCGGCGAATGCATCCGTGCGGCGATGACGGTCACGCTCGCGGCGCCGAAGCTTCCGCTCGTGCTGCCGCCAGCCGAGGCGCTCGCGGGCAACATCGTCGTCGCCGACATCGGCATTCCGCCCGAAGTCATCGACAATCTCGCGGGCCCGCGCCTCGAGCTGCTGACGCGCGAAGGCATGCGCGAGATCCTTCAGCCGCGAGAGTCGGATTCGCACAAGGGAGACTACGGGCATGTGCTCGTCATCGCCGGCTCGCGCGGGCAAGACGGGCGCCGCGCATCTTGCGGCCGTCGGCGCGCTGCGATCCGGCGCGGGTCTCGTCAGCGTCGCGACGCCGCGCAGCGCCCAGCCGATCGTCGCCGCGATGGGCGCCGAATACATGACGGTGGCCGCTCGAAGAGACCGCCGACGGAACACTGGCAGCGGGCGCGCTGGAGGCAGTTCTCGATCTCGAGCAGGACGTCATTGCCGTCGGGCCCTGGCCTCGGCACGGGTCCAGACGTCACCGTGTTCGTCCAGGAGCTGGTCGAGAAGAGCGAGAGCCCGCTCGTGCTCGATGCGGATGCGCTGAACGCGCTCGCGTCAGATCCCGACCGCTTGCAGAGCGGCGGGGAAGGCACGCGTCCCATCGTCATCACGCCGCATCCGGGCGAGATGGCGCGCCTGGCGAATACGTCCGTCGACGAGGTGCAGGCGAGCCGCCTCGACGTCGCTCGCGACTTCGCCGTGCAGCATCAGATTTACGTCGTGCTGAAGGGCTATCGCACGCTCATCGCGACGCCGGACGGCAAGGTGTTCATCAACCCGCTGGGCAATCCGGGCATGGCCACCGGCGGCACCGGCGACGTGCTGACGGGCGTGCTGGCCGCGTGGCTCGCGCAACTGCTCGACGCCGAAGCGGCGTGCAAGATCGCGGTGTACCTGCACGCGCTCGCCGGCGATTTGACCGAGGCCGACGAAGGGGAAGTGGCGATGACGGCCGGCGACCTCGCGGCGCATCTCGGCGACGCCGTGCTCGAGCTGACGGCTCGCCGGCGCGTGAAGCCATCCAATGGCCAGTCCTGAGATCTTCACGACAAATTCCGAACAGGAAACCTTCGCGCTCGGAGAAAAGGTGGCGGCTGCGCTGCACGCCCGGAACGTTCGTGCTGCTGCACGGCGATCTCGGCGCGGGCAAGACCGCGTTCGTGCGCGGCCTGGCCGCCGGCCTCGGCGCAAATCCCGACGACGTGTCGAGCCCGACGTTCGTGCTGATTCAGCACTACAAGGGGCGCATGCCCCTCGTGCACGTCGATCTGTACCGCCTCGAGAGCGGCGCCGCAGTCGACGATTTGGGACTGGAGGAGCTGGCGGATGGGCGAGTGGTCGCGATCGAATGGGCCGAGCGGCTGCCTCGGCCGCTGGACGGCAGTGTGACCGTGAAGATCGAAGACTAGGCGGCGACGCCCGGCGGATTACTCTGATCGATAGTTCGGCGCTTCCTTCGTAATCGTCACGTCGTGCACGTGGCTCTCGCGGAAGCCGGCCTGCCGTAATCTTGATGAGCCGCGCTTCCTTCTGCAGCGCGGGAATATTGGCGCAGCCGCAGTAGCCCATGCCGGCGCGGAGCCCGCCGACCAGCTGGTGAATCATCGACTGGACGCTGCCCTTGTGCGCGACGCGGCCTTCGATGCCTTCCGGCACCAGCTTCTCCTGCGCGCCCTTGTCGGACTCGAGCTCGAACTCGTCCTGGAAATATCGATCGCGGCTGCCGCGGCGCATCGCGCCGATCGATCCCATGCCGCGATATTCCTTGAAGCTGCGGCCCTGATACAGGATGAGCTCGCCCGGGCTCTCGTCGGTGCCCGCGAACAGGTTGCCGATCATCACCGAGCTGGCGCCGACGGCGATCGCTTTCGTGATGTCGCCGGAGAACCGGATGCCGCCATCGGCAATCACCGGAACGTTGTGCGCGGCAGCCGCGCGCGAGCACTCCATGATCGCGGTGATCATCGGCACGCCGATGCCGGCAATGACGCGCGTCGTGCAGATCGATCCGGCGCCGATGCCGACCTTCACGGCGTCCACGCCGCGCTCGATGAGCGCTTCGGTCGCTTCCGCCGTCGCGACGTTGCCGGCAATCAGATCGATGCTCGGATGCTCGCGGCGAATGCGCGCCACCATGTCGAGCACGCCCTGCGAATGGCCGTGCGCGGTGTCGACGACGATGACGTCCACGTGCGCAGCCACCAGCGCCGCGGCGCGCTCGGGCGTGTCGCGCGCGATGCCGACGGCCGCGCCGACGCGCAGCCGGCCGAGGCCGTCCTTGCTGGCGTTCGGATACTTGATCTGCTTCTGGATGTCCTTGACGGTGATCAGCCCCTTGAGCTTGAAATCGCGATCGACGACCAGCAGCTTCTCGACTTTGTGGCGGTGAAGAATCTCCCGCGCGGCGTCGAGCGTGGTGCCGACGGGCACCGTGATGAGGTTCTCGCGCGTCATCACCGCCGAGATCGGGCGGTCGACGTTCGTTTCGAACCGCAGATCGCGGTTCGTGAGGATGCCGACGAGCCGGCCTTCTTTCGCGCCCGCCTTCGGTAATCGGCACGCCGGAAATCCGGTACTTCTTCATCAGCTCGAGCGCTTCGTAGATGCGGTGCTCGGGCGACAGCGTGATCGGATTGACGATCATGCCGCTCTCCGATCGCTTGACGCGATCGACTTCCGACGCCTGTTCTTCGATCGACAGATTCTTGTGGATGACGCCGATGCCGCCGTGCTGCGCCATCGCGATGGCGAGCCCCGACTCGGTGACGGTATCCATCGCGGCGCTGGCGATCGGAACGTTCAACTGAATGTTGCGGGTGAAGCGGCTCGTGACGTCGACCTGGCTGGGCACGACCGTGGAGTGTCTCGGCACCAGAAGCACATCGTCAAAGGTCAGGGCGGTAGGGAGGTCGGTGATGAGGTCGACCGCGCCCAGCTGAAGAATTGACGATGGGTTTCTGTTCTCCATGTCAGGCCGCTACTCCATGGCACTTCTTGTATTTCTTGCCGCTGCCGCACGGGCACGGATCGTTGCGGCCCACTTTCGGCTCGTCGCGCCGCACGGTCTGCACCGGCGCATCGTCGCCGCCGACGCGCGGCGGCGCCGCAGGCCGCGAGGGTAGACTCGCAGGGCGCGAGGGAGGAAGCCAGGCGGCGGGCCGGCGGGCCGCGGCGCAAACGCGCCTCCCGGCTCGGCCTTCGGCTCGTTCAGGATCATCGGCGCCGCGGCGCGGCGCGGCTGGCGCGCCGGCGCGTCATCGCCCACGACGCTGAACTGGCCGATCCACAGCCTGTTCACCATGTCTTCGTCGACACGGCGCTTCATGTCCTGGAACAGCTCGAAGCTTTCCTTCTTGTACTCGACCAGCGGATCCTTCTGACCGTAGCCGCGAAGGCCGATGCCTTCCTTCAGGTGGTCGAGGCTGTAGAGATGGTCCTTCCACTGACGGTCGACCGTCTCGAGCATGACGAAGCGCTCGACCTGCCGCATGGCTTCGGCGCCGACGAGCTTTTCCTTCGCCTCGTATTTCTTGACGATGCGCTCCCACAGCGCGTCGCGGATTTCGTCGGCGCTCTTGTCGCTGAAATCGAGAGCTGGCGTAATCGACCGCGTCGAGCCCGAAGACGCGCGACATGTCCATCTTCAGCGCGTCGAGATCCCATTCCTCGGGCTCCATGTCCTTGCCCGCATACGCCTCGATGGCGTCGTCGAGAATGTCTTCGGCGAGCATCAGCAGATACGCGCGCGTGTCGACCTGCTCGAACTCTTCGCCCTCTTCGTGCTGAACGCGAATCTTGCCCTCGAGCAGCTCGCGGCGCAGCGCGTAGATGTTCTCGCGCTGCTTGTTCATGACGTCGTCGTACTCGAGGAGGTGTTTTCTGGTGCCGAAGTTCTGCGCCTCGACCTGTTTCTGCGCGCGCTCGATCGCCTTCGTCACCATGCCGTGCTCGATGGGGACGCCGTCTTCCATCCCCAGCCGCTGCATGAGGCCCGCGATGCGATCGGACCCGAAGATGCGCATCAGGTCGTCTTCGAGCGACATGTAGAACCGGGACGAGCCCGGGTCGCCCTGGCGCCCCGCGCGGCCTCGCAGCTGGTTGTCGATGCGGCGGGCCTCGTGGCGCTCGCTGCCGATGATGTGCAGGCCGCCGACGTCGACCACTTCCTTGTGCTCGGCGTCGGTCTGCTGCTTGAAGTGGTTGAAGACGCGGTCCCAGTCGGCGCGCGCCGCCTTGTAGAAGCCGTCGAGATGGTAGAAGTGCACGAACTCGTCGTCGTCGGTGAAGCGCTCTTCACCCTTCGGCAGCCGCTCGGCCTTCTGCTCGCCCAGCAGCTGCTGGCGCGCCATGAACTCGGGGTTGCCGCCCAGCAGAATGTCGGTTCCGCGGCCGGCCATGTTCGTCGCAATCGTGACCGTGGCCTTGCGTCCGGCCTGCGCGACGAACTCGGCTTCCTGCGCGTGGAATTTCGCGTTCAGCACGACATGCTTGATGCCGCGGCGCTTCAGCCTCGACGACAGCTTCTCGGACTTCTCGATCGACACCGTGCCGACCAGCACCGGCCGTCCGGCTTCCTGCTTCGCGAGGATGTCGTTGACGATCGCCTCGTTCTTCTCCTCGCCGGTGCGGTAGATCGAGTCGGGCTCTTCGACGCGTCGCAAGGTCTTGTTGGGCGGAACCGCGATCACGTCGAGCTTGTAGATCTTCGCGAATTCTTCCGCTTCGGTTTCCGCGGTGCCGGTCATGCCCGACAGCTTCTTGTATTTGCGGAAGTAGTTCTGGAAGGTGATGGTCGCGAGCGTCTGGTTCTCGCGCTCGATCTTCACCTTTTCCTTGGCCTCGACCGCCTGGTGCAGGCCATCGCTCCAGCGGCGTCCCGGCATGAGGCGGCCCGTGAACTCGTCGACGATGACGACCTCGCCGTCCTTGATCATGTAGTCGACGTCGAGCCTGAAGATGGCGTGCGCGCGCAGCGCCTGCTCGACATGGTGCTTGATGTGCGCGTTCTCCATGTCGTAGAGGTGCCCGCCGTTCAGGCGGCTCGCGAGATGCTTCTCGGCAGCCTGCATGCCGCTCTCGGTCAGCGTCACCGTCTTGTGCTTCTCGTCGACGATGTAGTCGCCGGTCGCTTCGAGGGCTTCGCGCTCCTCGGCTTTCGTGTCGCCCTTGGTCTTCGCGCCCGCCTTCAATCGCGGAATGATGCGATCGACTTCGTAATACAGATCGGTCGACGCTTCGGCCGGGCCTGAAATGATGAGCGGCGTGCGCGCTTCGTCGATGAGGATGCTGTCGACTTCGTCGACGATCGCGAAATGGTGCCCGCGCTGGACGTACTGCGACAGCTCGAACTTCATGTTGTCGCGCAGGTAGTCGAAGCCGAACTCGTTGTTGGTGCCGTGCGTGATGTCGGCCGCGTAGGCCTTCTGCCGCTCGGCGTCGTTCAGATCGTGCTGGATGACGCCGACGGTCATCCCGAGGAAACGATAAATCTTGCCCATCCATTCCGAGTCGCGTCGGGCCAGGTAGTCGTTGGTGGTGACGACGTGGACGCCCTTGCCCTCGAGCGCGTTCAGATAGGCGGGAAGGGTCGCGACAAGGGTCTTGCCTTCGCCGGTCTTCATCTCGGCGATGGCGCCACTGTGGAGCACCGCGCCGCCGATGATCTGCACGTCGAAGTGCCGCATGTTCAGCACGCGCCGGCCGGCCTCGCGAACGACGGCAAACGCCTCTGGCATGAGGTCGGCCAGCGTCTCGCCCTTGGCCAGGCGCTCGCGGAACTCGACCGTCTTGGCGCGAAGCTGGTCGTCCGAGAGCGCCTTCATCGACGCCTCGAGCGCGTTAACCTGGTCGACGAGCGGGCGCAACCGTTTCAGTTCGCGCTCGTTTTGGGTTCCGATGACTTTTGCGAGGAGAGTGCCCAGCATGGGGAATCCGTCCGTGGATATTCGGACGATTCTAACACGGGAAAGGTTGCGTCGTAGGGTCGCGTGGGTCGCGCAGGGATTGTGGGGCGCGTGGGGTACTGCGGTAGCGCAGGGCTTCAGCCCTGCCGATTAATCGTTGGCCGATCTACCCGTCAGGAGCTGCATCGGGTTAATCAGCTTCCCGTCGGAGAGCACTTCGTAGTGGAGATGCGGACCGGTGGCTCGGCCCGTGGAGCCGACATACCCAAGCACATCGCCGCGCTTGACCTCGCGGCCCTGCCAGACGGCGAACTTCGACAGATGGCCGTAGCGTGTGACCAGTCCGAATCCATGATTGACGACAACCAGGTTGCCGTAGTCGCCGTTCGGCGCTGCGATTTCCACTCTGCCGGCCGCAGTGGCCATGATAGGCGTGCCTTTGTCGGCAGAGATGTCGAGCCCGGGATGGAAATCGCGATCGCCCGTGAATGGATCTGCGCGCATACCGTAGCCTGCCGACAGCCATCCGTGGACCGGCCAGATTGACGGCGTCGCGTTCATCAGCGACTCGCGCTTTTCGACGTTGCGGCGAACGGTGCTGAGATGCCCCTCGAGGCTGCCGAGCACATTCCGCAGCATCGTAAACGTCTGGTCGAGCGAGGAGACGGATGCCGTGTTCAGATCGGGCGTCAGCATCGCGCTCGCGCCTTCGATCGACGTTCCGCCGACAGCGCGGTTCTTCACGTTCGCCGGCAGTTTCTCCATCGCACGCGACGACACGGGGTCGAGGCGCGAGCGAAGACCGAGCTCGCTGATCGCCGACTGCAGCGATTCGATCTGCGCGGCGAGCGCGCCCGTGGCCTGACGGTAACTCGAGTTTTCCTGTTCGAGCGTCGAGTTCGACGCGCGCAGGTGATTCACTTCGGTCGTCGCGCTCAGCCTGAGACCGAGCCCCACGAGAACGGGGAAGGCCAGCACGGCGAACAGCGCGATCGCAAACGGACGCAGACGAATCGTGAGCCGGCGAACGGTGCCGGTCTGTACGGTCTGCGAGCACAATCGTGTAGCGTTTAGACATCAATACGTATCCGTCTTGGTGTCGGACGTGAACCGCGTTCTATTGGGGGGAGCGCCTGACAGCCTGGAAACCGAAAGGCCTGAGCACTTTAACATAGGTTATCGACGAACCGTCACCAGAACTTTAAAGGTGGCGAACACTGGGCGAAAATTCGCGTGGACCGTATGAATTCGAACCTGCTTCGCGCTGGGCTGTTGCTGACCTGTTGGGGACTGGCCACGGCCATCCTCGGCGGCTTTCACATCGTGCTGTTCGGCCTGCGCATTTCGTCTCGCGACCCATTCCGGCCGTGTCTCATTGGCGCGCTCTGCGCGGCCGCTTACGTATGGAAACGGCGGCGGGAGGCACCGTTGCAAGCGGGCTCCGGCCCGTACGAATACGCGGGAAGTATCGTCGTCGCCTGCGCAGTGGCAGGCGCCGCATTGTTGTGGGGTTCATTTGTCGCCGGCGGTTCAGATTCCTACGGCTACATCAGTCAAGCACGGTTGTGGCTCAACGGCGATCTGCACATCGCGCAGCCATGGGCGGCATCATTGCCATGGTCCGACGTGGACTGGATTGCCGCGCCTGTCGGGTACAAACCCGGGCTTACACCGCACACGATCGTGCCAACATACCCGATTGGCCTGCCCATACTGATTGCGCTCTTTCAACCGCTTGGGTTGCCGATGCTCGTGGTTCCGCTGCTTGCGGGGATCACTATTTGGGTTACGTACTTGATCGGACGCGATGCCACGGGCGATGCGCTCGCTGGACTGGTATCCGCACTGGTTCTCGCGACGAGCCCCATATTTCTTCACCAGTCCATGTGGACGATGGCCGATGTGCCCACGACGGCCTTCTGGACGCTCGCATTCTGGCTCGGCGCAATTCGTGTGATGTCGATGCCACTGGCTGCCGGCTTGAGCGCGGGCTTCGCGCTGATGAGCCGGCCCAACCTCGCGCTCATGGCGTGTGTCCTGCCCGCGGTGTGGATGATTGCAGACCAGCATCCATGGCGAAAGACAGGTAAGTTCACGGCCGCAATGGCACTCCCAGTAGCAGCAGTCGCCGTCGTCAATACTTTCTTGTACGGAGCTCCCTGGGTGAGTGGATACGGCGACGTCGGCAGTCTCTTCGCGCTCGGGCATACCCTGCAAAACCTGCGGCTGTATGCCACGTGGATACGCGAGACTCAGACGATCCTGTTCTTAATTGCGATCGTCCTTGCGGCAGCCTCAAGCCGCCGTTGGGTTCGTCAGGGTAGTCGACTCGATCTCGTCAGCGGAATCGCGATCGGCGCGATTCTCTTGTCGTACCTGTTTTATCAACCGTTCGACGCCTGGTGGTACCTGCGGTTTCTCCTGCCGGTGTGGCCACTGTGTTGCGGGATGATTGCGGCATTTCTTGTCCTGGCCGCACGCCATGCCCGGTCGCGCAGCGAAGCGTATGTCGTGGCGGGATTGCTGTGCTCCCCATTGGTCGTTCCCAGTTTCCGCGCGGCGATTAATCTCGGCGTGTTCGACGTGGGACAGTCCGAGCGGCGCTACATCGCCGCCGCGACGATGGTGGCAGACAACACGCCGCCGAACGCGATCGTCATCGCCGACCAGCACAGCGGTAGTGTGCGGTTTTACGGCAACCGCCGCACGCTGCGCTTTCCCTATATTGCAGCCGCGTCATTCGATGACGGTGTATCGCGTCTCTCGTCCAGCCAGCCCGTGTATTTATTTCTCGAGAAATGGGAGGAAGAAGCGTTTCGCAGGCAGTTTGCAGAGGCGGATGGCGTCAAGTCCGTCAACGGGTCCCCGATCGCAAAGACACCGGATGGACAGGTCAGCCTGTTCCTCGTGTCGTCCCTTCCGTGAATCGATATTGAAGTGCCTCGGCCACGTGCTCGGTGGCGATCGCGCGGCACTCGGCAAGATCCGCGATTGTCCGGCTGACGCGGAGCACACGGTCGCAGCCGCGCGCGCTCAAGCAGAATTTCTGAATGGCCGCCTCGAGCACGTACGTCGAGCGCGCGTCGAGCCGGCAATGTTCATTCAGCTCGCCCCCTTCGAGCTGCCTGTTGAGTCTCTGGCTCGCATCGCCGAATCGCACCTGCTGGCGTGTCCGCGCATCGACGACGCGAGCGCGGATAACCGCCGACGTGTCGCGGCCGTTCGCAGCACCTTCGTCGCGCGCGCTCGTACCGATCGCCGGCACCTCGACAACGAGGTCGATGCGATCGCGAAGAGGGCCTGATATGCGGCTCGCATAGCGCTGAATCTGCGGATCCGAGCAGCGGCACGCGCGCCGGCGGTCGCCGAGAAACCCGCACGGGCACGGATTCATCGCCGCGACGAACATGAATCGAGCAGGGAAGGACGACGTGCGCGCTGCGCGCGCGATCGTCACGCGCCCCTCTTCGAGAGGCTGCCGCAGCGCTTCGAGGACGCGGCGATCGAACTCGGGCAACTCATCGAGAAAGAGCACGCCGTTGTGCGCGAGGCTGATTTCGCCGGGGCGCGGAATCGATCCGCCGCCGACCATCGCCACCTCTGAGATCGTGTGATGCGGCGCGCGGAATGGCCGGTGGTGCATCAGCGCGGTTCCCGGCGGCAGCGTGCCTGCGACGGAATGGACCGACGTGCAATCGAGCGCTTCGTCGAACTCGAGCGCCGGAAGAATGCCCGCCAGTCTCCGCGCCATCATCGTCTTGCCGCCGCCCGGCGCGCCAATCAGGAGCACGTTGTGACCGCCCGCTGCGGCGATCTCGAGGGCGCGCTTGGCCATGCTCTGGCCGATGACATCGGCAAAGTCGGGTTGGGGGTCGGCGGGAGAGGCCGATACCGCAGCCGGCCTGAAGGTCGGCACTACGACAGATGACACCGCTTCCGTCGTAGTGCTGGCCTTTAGGCCAGCCCCACGATTCAGCGCCTCGACCGCCTCGACCAGCGAGTCCACCGGCAGCACTTTCAGCCCCTCGACAACACAGGCCTCCGGTGCGTTCGCCCGCGGCAGGAGGATCGCCGCCTTGCCTTCGCGCTTCGCGGCCACGGCAACGGGCAGTACGCCGCGAATCGGCTGAATCGTTCCATCAAGCGACAGCTCGCCGAGCAGAACCACCCCCTCGACCAGGCGCGGCTCGATAACGCCGCTGGCGGCAAGCACTCCAAGGGCAATCGGGAGGTCGTAGGACGCCCCGGCCTTGCGAATGTCTGCCGGCGCCAGGTTGACCGTGATTCGATGGCCGGGGAACTCGAAGCCGGAATTGCGAATGGCCGTACGCACCCGATCGCGGCTTTCACGGACGCTGGTGTCCGGAAGGCCCACCATCGTGAAAACCGGAAGGCCGAACGAGACGTCGACCTCGACGATGACGGGGAGGGCCTCGACGCCGAGAACCGCCGCACTCCGAAGGCTGGCGAGCATGGCTGCGAGAGCTGCAAATTCTTTTCCGAAAGGTCTATGGAGAAGATCTCGAAAATCCGATACATACGGATGCAGAATTTCCCGGCGCGTTAATAACTGCGATCTCGGGGAAGTCTCAGCGGCGCAAAACTTGCTCACCGCCCGCGGCTGATTGCTGAACGGGTCATTTCCGGTCACTCGAAAGCACTCTGGGAGAACGACATGTTGGACGCATTTGGAATCGGGTCGGGCAACAAGAAAGCGCAGAAATCTGCCGCCGATGACCTTCAGCAGCTGGTCAACTCGGCCAGGGAAGAGCGCAGCGCGCTTAGCGAGATGCTGACGCAGGTGACGCTGCGCGCCTCGAAGCTGGCGCAGACCCATAAGAACCTCGAGCAGATCGAGAAGACCGCCGCCGCCACGATGGGCAAAGTCGACGAGCTTGGACGGCGTCTCACCAGCCTGGACGAGCGCACCAAGGCGATGGAAGACGTCGATAAAAAGATCAAGAACCTCGGCGAGACCGTTCGCCAGGCGCAGCAGGCTGCCGAGCGCGTGGTCGGACCCGAAGGCGATCTGCAGAAGCATCGCGAAGCGGTGAAGCAGCTTTCATCGCAGACGCTCGAAACGCAGGCCAGCCTCGACACGCTGAAGAAGGAGCGCGCGTCCCTCGAAGATCTGCGATCGCAGCTGCGGCAGACGCAGGGCGATCTCAAGAATTCGCTCGATTCCGCCAGCTCGCTGAAGACCGATCTCGAGCAGGTGCGCGCCGCCGCCACTATCCTGGGCCAGGACTACGCCCGCATCCGCGAGATATCGCGCGAGGCACGCGAAGACAGCGGCTCGGCGATGGAAGCGGTGAAGGACGTCGAAAAGCGCATGGGCCCGCTCGCACAGCTGCACGAGCTCAGCAAGAACACCGAAGAGCGCCTCGCGTCGCTCAACGCGCTGGCCGAGCACGTCACGCACAAGGCCAAAGCGCTCGAGAGCCAGAAGCACACCATCGACCATGCCGTGGTCGAAGCCAATCGACTGAACGAGCTCGTCTGGTCGATGGACTCGCAGATTGCCAAGCTGAACGAAGGCAACAAGCAGATCGCGCGCACCGAAGAGAACCTCGCGCGCATGGAGAAGCTGGCGAGCGAAACCATCAGCCAGCTCGACTCGGCCACCAAGGCGAAGGACGAGCTCACGCGCGAGATTGCGCGCGTCGAGAAGGATGGGCACGCGCTGAACGATTCGATTCGCGGACACGTCGACCGGCTCACGGTCGAGAAGAAGGAATTCGAAATCTTCGATCAGCGGCTGCGCGTGCTGCAGGCATCGGTCGGCGAAGCCGAAGGGCGCATGGAATCGCTCTCCGCGAAAGACAAGAACGTCACGCAGCTGAACCAGCGCGTCGACACGCTCGCGAAGCGATACCAGGAGCTGTTCACGCAGAGCGACGAGCTCAACAAGAAACAGGAAGCGCTCGAGTCCCTGCATACCAGGCTCGACCAGGTGGACGAGCTGTCCAAGCGCACCAATTCGCAGCTCGTGGCGCTCAATCAGAGCCGGCGCGATCTCGAGGGGCTGAAGAAGGAGATCATCGAGTTCCACAAGTCGTACGCCGAGTCTGCGCAGCTGCGCGACAAGCTCGGCTCCGATCGCGTGGCGCTCGAGGGCTTCATCGAGCGCGTCACGCTGCTGAACTCGCGCGTGCCCGAGATCGAGGCGAAGATGGACGCCATCCAGTCCAAGTTCGGCCTCATCGAAGAGGGCACGCAGAAGGCCACCCGCGTGGGCGAGCTGGCGAGCGAGCTCGACGGTCAGTTGAACCGTGTGGCGGCCCGGTTGCAGTTCGTGGAGCAGGTCGAAGGACGTATCAACGGACTCAACGGCGTCCTCGCCGATGTCGAGCGCAAGCTCGGCGATCAGCTCGCGCGCCGCGCCGAGGTAGACACGATCAAGACGCAAATCGACACGGTGGGCGCGCTCATCGGAGATGCCCAGAACAAGCTGGACGGGGTCAACGCGCTGCAGCACAAGCTGCTGCCGATGACCGCGCAGCTCTCGATGCTGCGAGCGGAAATCGAGAGGGCGTTTACGAACCTCAAGAGCGTGCAGCGCGAGGAAGGGGTCCTGGCCGAGCAGGAGAAGCCGCCTGACGAGCCTGCTCGAGTCGACCCGGCAGATGTCCGGCGACGTCACCGAACGCCAGCGCCAGGTGCAGAGCATGTCGGAAGAGCTCACGCGCTCGGCCTCGGTCAAGGAAGAGCTGCTGGGCGAGCTCGCGCGCATCCAGGCGAAGCAGCGCGACACGGTGGCGCACATCGACGCGTCAGACGATCAGCTCAAGCGCGTCGAGACGATGTTCAAGCAGCTCGAGCAGCGGCGATCGCAGCTCGCGTTTGCCGAGAAGAAGATCGGCGCGTTCGAGAACCGCATCACCGAGCTCAAGCAGCTGACCGACCATGTGGACAAGCAGATCGACAGCATTGCCGGACGCCAGAGCGTGGTGTCGGCGGTGAAGGCAGAGGTCGACAGCGTCCACGACATCGGCGCGCGCAGCAAGGCCGACCTGCAGTATGTGGCCGAGCATCGCGCGGAGGTCGCCGCCATCAAGACCAGCGTCGACGAAGTGCTCTCGCACATCGGCCAGACGGAAGAGAAGCTCGGCGTCATCATGTCGCGCAAGAAGCTGGTGGACGAGGTCGAAGTGAAGACGCAGATGATCACGAACCTGCTCGCGGACGTGCGCGTCAATCTCGAGACGCTCGGCGAGCAGAAGTCGCTGGTCGATCACCTGTCGGAGAAGCTGGCGCGGCTCGACTTCATGACGCAGGAAGCGCAGAACACGCTGAAGTCGCTTCAGCGCGAGCGCGAATTGGCCGAGCGCATCGAGCACGGCATCAAGCAGCTGCGGTCGCGATCGCTGCCGGGCGAAAGCGCCGAGTCCAAGACGGCCTAACGCGTGGTTGGTGGTTGGTGTTACAACCGCTTCTCGAAAAATACGTTCAACGGCGACGGTGGGTATTCGCCGTACGGATCGGTAGGGAAGAATCCCGCTTTTGAGTACAGCGCGATCGCTTCGGGTTGGCGGGTACCCGTTTCGAGCAGCAGCTTCGTCACTCCGAGCGAACGCGCTTCACGTTCAAGGGCCTCCAGCATGCTCCGCGCGATTCCACGTCCTCGCAGATCGGGCAACACGTACATTCGCTTGATCTCGGCGACGCCGCTGTCGATCACCCGCACCGCACCGCAACCCACCGGCGTGTCCGCGTCATAGGCCACGACGAACGCGCCACGGCCCGGGCGTACTTCCTCGGGGTCCAGCCGGAAGTACTCGGAGCCGTCGCCCGGATACCGCGCCCGAAGGTCGGCGTTCAGCGCTTCAATCAGCGTCTGCCCGACCGGCGACATGAGATCTTCGCGGCGAATCTCGATCACGCCCACGACTGCAGTTCCACGATGTTGCCTTCGGGATCGGTAACGTAACACCACGTCACGTGCCGGCCGACGGCCGTCGTCAGCGTGACGATGTCGCCAACGGCTTGTCCACCGGCGGCGAGCACTTCCGCACGCGCATCGGATACGGAATCCACCGCGAACGCGATGTGACCGAATCCTGGGCGATTCACCACGGGCGGCGGGCCATCTGCGGGACGCGAGTACGTGAAGATTTCGATTGTCGGTCCTTTGTCGCCATTGCCGGGAAGGCGCAGGTGCACGCCGTCGATATTCGAACCGCGCACGCCGGTGCCGGCTTCGAGGTCGGACCCGAGAAATGGCGTTCCGGCGGAACGAGCACGCAGCCGAGCACCGACTGATAAAACGCAGCCAGCCGTCCGGCATGAACGTCAGTACGCGCCGCGGATCATTAGGGTCATGGCTGATCGTGTCTGACCGGATGGAGATCCGACGTCTTCGTGTATTCGTATCTTCGTGTCTTCGTGTCTTCGTGGTTTTGTCTTCGTGGTTGTGAGGGCAGGGCTGCAGCCGTGATCGCTACCAGCTACCGGCTACAAGCTACCAGCTAGTTGGCGGCGCGTGTCGTGAGGATCGTGAGGCGGTCGCCGATGTTGATGCGGGTGCCGCGGATGGTGCGGGTGTTCCACGACTTCAGCGACGCGACGGTCGTGTTGTAGAGCTTCGCGATGGAGAGGAGCGTGTCACCGCGCTTCACTCGGTGCACGATGCGCTGCGGCTCGACCGGCTCGGTCGGCGCCGGTGTCTCGACGAGCATCGCTTTCTCCGACACGACCGGCCGTGAGGCGGCCATCACTGTTTCGGGCGCCGGATTCTCCGGCCGCGCCGCGAGCAGCGTCGTCGGCGCGCGCGGAATAATGAGCTGCTGGCCCGTTTGCACGCGCGAGCGCAGCGTCAGCGAGTTGGCTTCGGCCAGATCGGCCTGCTTCACCTTGAGCTTGCGCGAGATGGAGAGCAGCGTTTCGCCGCGCTTCACCGAGTGCCACTGGAACGCGTTGAGGCTCTCGGCCGGCGTCTCGGCAAGACGCGCGCGGAACGCATCACCAGTGCCGACGGGCAGCTTGATCTCGTAGTTCGGCGAGCGCACGGGGGTCGTCCAGCGGCGAAGCTCGGGGTTCAGCGCCTCGATCTGATCGATCGGTGCGTTGGTCCACTCCGCGATGAGGCGCAGATCGATCGGATCGCTCACTTGCGCCTTTTCGTAGATAAGCGGCATCTCGGGTTCCACCTGGAAACCGTACTGCGACGGGTTCTTGGCGATGACGATCGCCGCGAGAATCATCGGCACATACTCGCGCGTTTCGCGCGGCAGAAACCTCGTTGTCGCCGTCAGCGCCCAGAAATCCTTTTTGCCCGACCGTCGCATGGCCCGCTGCACGCGGCCGGGGCCGCCGTTATACGACGCCATCGCGAGATGCCAGTCCTTGTCGAACATCTTGCCGAGCGTCTTCAAGTACTTCGCGGCAGCTTCCGTCGCTTTCTCAGGATCGGAGCGCTCGTCGACGTACCAGTTCAGCGTCAGGCCATGCTCGCGGCCCGTGTAGCTCATGAACTGCCACATGCCTTGCGCCCTCACCCTCGAGCGCGCAGTGTTCTTGAACGCGCTCTCGATAAGCGGGATGTAAGCGAGGTCGAGCGGCAGCCCCTGCTTGCGGAACTCTTCCTGAATCATCGGCAGGTATTTCACGCCGCGCTGAAGCCCTTCGCCGATGAACTCGCGCAGATTGCCCTGGAACAGCTCGATGTAGGAGAGCACCTTGCGATTGAGAGGAATGTCGACGTCGTGCGTCGTCTGGCTCAGGTCGCTCGCGACGGCAGTTTCCGTCGCGGTCGTCGGCGCCGGTGGATCGAACGTCGAAATCGCGAGCAGCTTGTCGATCGACGCCGGCTCGGTCTTCTTCTCGACGAAGCCGTCGCCTTGGGCCAAGGCCATCAGTTCGTGGGCGCTGATGCGCTCGACCAGCGTGTCGAAATGCTTGCGGATGCGCGCCTCGGTCCGGGCGCCGTACGGCGACTTCAGCAGCACCTCGATGGCGAGATCGAACGACGCGCGCGCCTGCTCGAGGTGCCCCAGGCCCAGCTCGCGCTCGCCCGCGGCGAAATGGCGCTGCGACTCGGCAATGAGGTCGGCAATCGGGTCTGGAGCCGGGACCGGCTCGGGCGTGCGCACCTCCGCGACGACGGGCGCCGGCGGAGTGACCGTAACCTGAACAGGCTTCGGTCCGCGACCGCACCCGGCGATCGAGAGGCTGACGCCGATTGCAGCTGCCACGGGCAGCATGGTCCGCACAGTCATAAGTCTCTCTAAACGACGTTTCGTCCCCGCCGCGACCGAACTTACAGAGACGAGCGTAACCGAGCAGGACCGTATCTGGGGGTAAGCCGTAAAGCCGACAAGAGCGTAACACGCCGTTCAGTTATGGGTCAACCGTTAAGTCCAACCACGTCACCAATAACAGGGATGTAATCTTACAGAAAAAGTGTATCAGCGCGCGTCAACGAAGACGCGTTTTTCGTCACCCAAATCGCGCGCGGCGGGGGTCACGATGGTGCGGCTGCCGAGCACAATTTTGACGCCGGCCCGGACGGCCTGCCGTACGTCTTCTTCGCATACAAACTCGGCAGGCCGGGTTCCGGGTTCCGGGTTCCGGGTTCCACGTTCGGGTTCCCGGTTCTGGGTTCCCGGTTCGGGGTTCGGGATCCCCCGCGAGGCGAGGAACTGATCGATGCGCGGACCGAGGACGTCGGGGTTGAGGCCGGCGCGCGTGGTGGGTGCGGCGACGGTCCCGGCCGACATCACGACGTCAGCAGACGCCACGGTGCCCTGGGCCGGCTGCGTCTCGTACGCGACGCGCTTGATGTTCAGCAGATGCTTCGGCGAGATGTTGTCGGAGGTGATGTTGCCGCCCCATCCGCCGCACCCCAGCGTCATCGCAGGATCGAGCCCGGTCGTCATGCCCACCGACCCATGCGTCGTCGGGGTATTGACAACGATGCGGTAGGCCGGTTTTTTGAGACCGAATTCGAGAATGATCTGATCGTTGCGCGAGTGCACCGACATGGTGTGCCCCATGCCGCCGTACCGCAGAATTTCCTTGCAGCGCTCGCAGCCCGCGCGCCAGTCCTGCACGACGTACCACGACAGCACCGGGCACAGTTTTTCGATCGACAGCGGGTAGTCGCGGCCGACGCCCGCGAGCGGCGCCACCAGCACGCGCGTGGTGGAGGGCACCGTGATGCCCGCCTTCCCGGCGATGTACGTGGCAGGCCTGCCGACCAACGCCGGGTTCGGCAATCGCTGCGGTGTGATGAGAATGTTCGCGACGGCGTCAATCTCCGCCGCGTTCAGAAAATACGCGCCTTGCTGGACGAACTCGCGCTTCAGTTCTTCCGCGACGGCGTTGTCGACCACCACTGAATTCGGAGACGAGCAGAGCAGCCCGTTGTCGAACGTCTTGCCGATGATGATGTCGGATGCCGCCTTCCTGATGTCGGCCGACCCCTCGACATAGCACGGCGCATTGCCGGGGCCGACGCCGTACGCAGGCTTGCCCGAACTGTACGCCGCGCGCACCAGACCCATGCCTCCGGTCGCCAGAATCACCGCGACGTCGCGGCTCTTCATCAATTCCTGCGTGCCTTCGAGCGTGACGGTCGTCATCCAGTTGATGCTGCCGTCAGGCGCGCCGGCGCCGCGCGCCGCTTCGTTCATGATCTCGGCGACCCGTGTGATGCAGCGAACGGCCGATGGATGCGGACTGATGACGATGGCGCACCGCGCCTTTAACGAGATGAGAATTTTGTAGATCGCGGTCGACGTCGGATTGGTCGTGGGCACGATCGCGGCGACGACGCCGAATGGTTCGGCAATCTCGATGATCTTGCGATCCTCGAGCCGCCGCAGCACGCCGACCGTTCTCATCGGCCGGATGAATCGGTACACGCGGTCGGCGGAGAACTGATTCTTCTGGACCTTGTCGGCGACGACCCCGAATCCGGTTTCCTCGACCGCGAGCTTCGCGAGCGACTCGCAGTGCGGCGCCACCGCTGCAGCCATCGCGTCGACAATGGCGTCGATGCGCTCCTGCGAGAGCTCCGCAATTTCCATCTGCGCCTGCTTCGCGCGGCGCGCCAGAGTACGCGCCTCCGCCATGGAAGCGAGATCGCGATCGGATGTTTTGGAAGAGGGAACCGCTTGAGGACTCGCCATGTCCCGCGCCCGTTAGGTCTTGGGCAGAATCTTTTCGACTTCCGCGTGCGGCCGCGGAATGACGTGCACCGACACCAGCTCTCCGACGCGTCGAGCCGCGGCGGCGCCTGCATCGGTGGCGGCTTTGACAGCGCCCACGTCGCCACGCACCATCACGGTGACGTAACCGGCGCCGATGTATTCCTTGCCGACGAGCACCACGTTGGCGGCTTTCACCATCGCGTCGGCCGCTTCGATCGATCCGATGAGACCCTTGGTTTCCACCATTCCAAGCGCTTCTAAGGACATGTGAGCGCGACTCTAACAGATTAGGCAGGGAGCGGCAACCGGGTTATAATGTTGATTCCTCTCGGGTTTAACCGACATAACCGACACCGTTTTGACGATGCAGAAAACAGTCCTTGAAAAGGCCTGCCTGGCCCTCGTGATCGTGGGCCTTGCGAGCACCGCCGCGTGCCGCAAAGAAGAGCCGGAGCCGCCGCCCGTCGCGACGCCGTCGTTTTCCGTGAAGCAGACGCGCGTACCGCTCGGCAGCCCGGTCGAAGTGACCTACAAGTTCGTCGTTGAGAAGAACGCGCCGCCTATTCCTGAAGATTTCCGCGTGTTCGTGCATTTTCTCGATGCCGACAACGAGCGCATGTGGACCGACGATCACGATCCTCCGATTCCGACGAAAGCGTGGAAGCCGGGGCAGACCATCGAATATGCGCGGACGATGTTCGTGCCCGTCTATCCGTATCAGGGCACGACCACAGTGTTGATGGGTCTCTATTCGATGAAATCGGATTCGCGATTGCCGCTCGCGGGAAAGAATCACGACAAGCGTTCCTACATCGTCGGACAGCTCGAGCTGCTGCCGCGCACCGCGGGCATCTTCGTGATGTTCAAGGAGGGCTGGCATTCGGCGGAAACGCCGCCCGACAACGCCGCCGTCGAGTGGCAGT
Source organism: Vicinamibacterales bacterium (assembly GCA_963730445.1). Classification (GTDB taxonomy): domain Bacteria; phylum Acidobacteriota; class Vicinamibacteria; order Vicinamibacterales; family JAMQPK01; genus JAMQPK01. The sequence goes on from CAVSRX010000002.1 coordinate 254,017, forward strand.
GGTCGAGGAAAGAGGCAGTTCTGTCGGTGAGGAACCCGAAAAAGGACGTTGTGCTATACCTGCACCTCGATCATCCGGGTCTCTTTACAGAGTCGCAGCAGGTAACCGTGACGCTCGGCGATCAGACGATCGACTCGTTCACGCTCGAGCCGAAGAAAGAGCTGATTCGCAAGCCAACCATCACTGCGGCCCAGCTCGGAACCGCCGATGTAGTGGACTTGAAGATTTCGGTCGATAAGTCATATGTGCCTGCGGTCATTACAAACGGCGCGAACAGGGACCCACGCGAGCTCGGCGTGCGGGTATTCCACGCCTACGTGCAGCCGCTGAACTAGATATGAAATATCTCTTTGCCCTCATCGCGCTTGCGATAGCGACGCCCGCGTCGGCCGAGCTGATCTTTTTTTCGGAGCAGCGCTCCATGTCGGTCGCCAGCCACCGCTTCGAGGGCGACCGCATCATCGTCGCGCTGCGCGGCGGCGGAGAGATGTCGTTCGATCGCGCGCTCATTTCGAAGATTGCGCCCGACGAAGTGCCGTTCACCGAAGACGCCACCTCCGAAACGAAGGAAAGGGTTGTGCCGGTGGCCGCCAGTCGCGGCCTTGCAGGCAAGACGGCCTACGATCCGATCATCGAGAGCGCGGCGACGAAACACGACGTCGACGCGCGCATCGTGAAGGCGGTCATCCAGGTGGAGTCGGCGTTCCAGCCGCGCGCGCGCTCGTCGAAGGGCGCGATGGGGCTGATGCAGCTGATGCCCAAGACTGCGCGGCAGTACAAGGCACGCAACCCGTACGATCCCGCCAGCAACATCGACGCGGGCACGAAGTACCTCAAACAGCTGCTCGACGAGTTCGAGCTTCCCCTCGCGCTGGCCGCCTACAACGCCGGCGAGGGCGCGGTGCGCCGCTTCGGCGGCATTCCGCCATACGCCGAAACGCAGGCGTATGTGACGAAGATCCTGGGCCTGCTCGGCCGTTCAGGAATCTAAAAACTAGAATCTAAAATCTGGAGTCTAAAGTCTAGAATTGGGGCATCCCAGATTCTAGATTTCCAGATTCCGATTCGGGCGCTCCCCCCTCCAAGTGCTATAATTTCAGCCACTTAGCATGGAATTTCGTTGTAGGTTAGTGACCGCTGCGGGGGAAATCGTCGAAGGAACCTACGCGGCCGAGAACGAAGCGCGCCTGCGCCACGACTTCGAAACGCAGGGTTTGCACGTGCTTTCGCTCCGAAAGCGAACGGCGCTCACCGGCGGCAGCTTCCTCCCGAAACGCAGAAAAGTCTCCCATCACGAATTTCTCGTCTTCAACCAGGAATTCGCGACCCTTCTCAAGGCCGGAATGCCGCTGGTGCAGTCTATAGATCTGTTGCGGCACCAGGTCGTCAACCCCGTGTTCCGGGGCGTGCTCGACGATGTGCATGAGAAGGTGCGCGGCGGCATGGCGTTGTCCGATGCGTTTGGCGACCACGGCGACCTGTTTCCGCGCGTGTACACGGCGTCGCTGCTCGCCGGCGAACGAAGCGGCAACCTCGACGCGATTCTCCGGCGGTATGTCGTGTACGAGAAGGTGATCGATACGGTGCGCCGCAGGACGATCTCGGCGCTCATCTATCCGGTCATCCTCATCGTGATGGCGATTGGACTCGTTGGCATCATCGTGCTTCGCGTCGTGCCGGCCTTCAGCGAGTTTTACGCGAGCTTCGACGCCGAGCTGCCGCTATCGACGCGCATCATTCTGGGCTTCTCGAACTTCGCGCAGGAGCAGTACCTGCTGGTGACGGCCGGCGTCGTGTTGGGGAGCGCCGCGTTCGCGGCATGGATTCGTCGGCCGGGGCAGCGCGCGCGGTTCGATCATGCCTTGCTGAAGATTCCGTTCGTGGGGCCGACCGCTCGCAAGTTCGTGACGGCGCAGATGGCGCGCACCCTGGCGACGCTGCTTGGTGGCGGCATCCCGCTGGTGAATTCGATGGAGGTGACGGCGCGATCGGTCAGCAATCACCACATGGCCAAAGAGCTCGATGTGGTGACGCAGCGCGTGCGCGAAGGCCAGGGGCTGGCGGCGTCGTTGACGGCGAGGGCGGTGGTGCCCGACGTCGCGCTGAAAATGATCGAAGTGGGCGAGCAGACCGGGTCGCTGCAGGACATGCTGAGCAGCCTCGCCGATTTCTACGACGAAGAGGTGGAAACCTCCGTCTCGCGATTCGTCACCTTCATCGAGCCGGCGCTGCTGGTGCTGATGGGGCTGGTCATCGCGGTGCTCGTGCTGGCGCTCTATATGCCGTTGTTCCAGTTGAGCAACGTTGTAAACAGGTAAAGGCCGACCTGAAGGTCGGCACTACGACAGTACGTAGTGCTGACCTTTAGGTCAGCCGATAACTAGATATCTATGTCTGAACCTCTTACAGCCGTCTCCGCCGAAGAGCGCCGCGCCGAGTACGAGGCCGCGCAGCGCCTGGCCAAGCGGTATCGGCTCGAATTCGTCGACATGGATCACTTCCCGATCGACCAGGAACTGTTCCGGTCGATTCCCGCGGATTTGATGCTGCGGTACTCGTTCGTGCCGTACAAGCGCCAGGGCAAGGCGCTGGTCATCGTGGTCCCGGATCCGACAGACCTGCCGATGCTCGACGAGCTCTCGCAGCTGCTCGGCACCCCCATCACGGTGACGGTCGGCGCCCGGTCGGCGATCGAGTCGATCCTCAAGAAGAGCGAGAGCTCGACGCGCGTTCTCGAAGAGGCCACCGAGAGCTTTCAGATTCAGCTCCTCAAGGACGATGACAACCTCGACGAGAACCTCACCGTCGAGCGGCTCACGAGCGACATCAGCCCGGTCATCAAGCTCGTCGACTCCACCATCTTCACGGCGATTCAGCGGCGTGCGAGCGACATCCACATCGAGACCGGCGACGATGCGGTTCACGTGAAGTACCGCATCGACGGCGTGCTGCAGCCGGCGATGCGCCCGATCGCAAAGCAGTTCCACAGCCCGATCATCTCGCGCATCAAGGTCATGGCCGAGCTCGACATCGCCGAGAAGCGCGTGCCGCAGGACGGCCGCTTCAAGCTGAAGGTGCCGGGCAAGACGATCGACTTCCGCGTATCGATCATGCCGAGCGTCAACGGCGAAGACGCCGTCATCCGCATCCTCGACAAGGAATCGATCAGCGAGCAGTTCCGCGAGCTGCGCCTCGACATCCTCGGGTTTCCCGAGGCAGAGCTGAAGCGGTTCCGGAAATACATCGCCGAGCCCTACGGGATGGTGCTCGTGACCGGCCCGACCGGCAGCGGCAAGACGACCACCCTGTACGCGGCGCTGTCGGAGATTAAATCGGTCGAGGACAAGATCATCACGATCGAGGATCCGGTCGAGTATCAGCTGCGCGGCATCACGCAGATTCCGATCAACGAGAAAAAAGGGCTGACGTTCGCGCGCGGGCTGCGATCGATCCTCCGCCACGATCCCGACAAGATCATGGTGGGCGAGATTCGCGATCCCGAAACGGCGCAGATTGCCATTCAGTCGGCGCTGACCGGCCACCTCGTGTTCACGACCGTCCACGCCAACAACGTCATCGACGTGCTCGGACGCTTCCTGAACATGGGCGTCGAGCCGTATCAGTTCGTCTCGGCGCTCAACTGCGTGCTCGCGCAGCGGCTGGTCCGCATCATCTGCATGCACTGCAAGCGGCCCGCGACGGTGACCCGCGCGATGCTCGAAGAGTCGGCGATGGACGTCAAGCTCGCCGACACGCAGCCGTTCTTTGAAGGCGCGGGCTGCATCGAATGCGGCGGCACCGGGTTCAAGGGACGCATGGCCATCTGCGAGCTGCTCGACCTGACCGATTCGATCCGTGAGATGATTCTCGAGCGGCGCCCTTCATCCGAAATCAAGAAGCTCGCACACGAAGAAGGCATGCGATTCCTGCGCGAATCGGCAGTGGAGAAGGTGCTGCAGGGCAACACCACGCTTCGCGAGATCAACAAGGTCACCTTTGTTGAATAAAACATTCCTGTCGGCGGCGCCGCCCACCGTTGCGGTCGAAATCGCAAGGCATCGGGTGTCGGCCGCGACCATCGCCACACGCGACGGCGGGCTGTCCGTCACCGCCCACGCCACCGAGCCGCTGCCCGCAGGCGCGGTCACGCCGTCGCTGAACGCCACCAACATGGCCGACCCGAAGGCCGTGGCCTCCGCGCTACGCCGGGTGTTCGAGCGGATAGGCGCACGGCCGAAGCGCGTGGCGCTGGCCATTCCCGACAGCGTGGCCAAGGTGTCTCTACTGCGGTTCGAGAAAGTTCCGCCGCGCCCGCGCGACCTGGAGGAGCTGGTGCGGTGGCAGATCCGCAAGTCGGCGCCGTTCCGCATGGAGGACGCGCAGCTCAGCTACATGCCCAGCCTCACGGCGGCCGACGGCACCGAGTTTGTCGTCGTGATGGCGCGCAAAGACATCATTCGCGAATACGAGACCGCGTGCGAAGACGCGGGCGCGCAGGCCGGCATCGTCGACCTCACCACGTTCAATGTCATCAACGCGCTCCTCGCCGGCCCCGAGACGCCGACCGACGACTGGCTGCTCGTGCATGTCACGCACGAAGACGCGACGATGGCGATTCTCCGCGGCGACTCGCTGGTGTTTTTCCGCAATCGCATCGCCGACGGGGAAACCGGCCTCGCCGACATGGTGCATCAGACCGCCATGTATTACGAGGATCGGCTCAGCGGCTCGGGGTTCGGCCGCGTCGTGCTCGCGGGCGGCGGATCGCCCGCCGCGCAGGGCGGCCAGGACGCCGACTATCTGCGCCGCGCGCTCGAGCAGCGGCTCGGCACCAAAGTCGACGCCGTCGATCCGCGGAATGCCGCGACCCTGATGGATCGGATTACCGCCAACAGCGAGCTGCTGGACGCGCTCGCGCCGCTCGTCGGCCTGCTGGCGCGGGAGCGGGCGGCCTGACATGCTGCGGACCAACCTCTCCACTCGTCCTTTCTATAACGAGCGCGCCCTTCACGGCGTGCTCGGCGTCACCGCGTTGATTGTTGTCGTCCTGACGATCTTCAACGTCACGCAGATCGTCCTGTTGACCCGCCGCCAATCGTCGCTCAGCAGCCAGGCGACGGCGGCCGAGACGCGCGCGACCGAGCTTCGGGCGCGTGCGGTCCGAACGCGGCAGGCAGTGAACGCGAAGCAGATCGACACCATATCGAGCGCCGCGCAGGAAGCGAACACCATCATCGGGCAGCGGTTGTTCTCGTGGACCGATTTGCTGAACCGCCTGGGCGACGCGCTTCCCGACAGCGTGCGCATTACGGCACTGCGACCGGATGTCGGGCGCGACGGATCAGTCACTGTCGCCATGACCGTGTTCGCCGAAAGCGTCGACGAGATCGAGCAGTTCATGGCGAACCTCGAACAGTCGACGGCCTTCAGCGAGGTCTATCCGATTAGCGACGAACCGGTGGAGGGCGGCGGCGTACGCGCCAGCCTCGAAGGAAAATATGCACCTGCCCCTTAGGCGCGTCTTCGACGACAAGCGCCGGCTGGTCATTCCGGTGCTCGCAGGCCTCGCGCTGAACGTCGTGCTGTTCGCCGGCGTCGTGTATCCGCTCCGCGCCCGCATGCGAAGCACTGAAGCCCGCGCAGAAGCCGCCACGCAGCAGCTGCAGGCTGCCGAGCGCGAGGACGCCGAAGCACGCGGTCTTACAGAAGGGCGCGATCGCACCGACCTGGCACTGAAGGCGTTCTATAAAGAGGTGCTTCCGCCGAGCCACGCGCAGGCGAGACAGGCGACGTTCCTTCGGCTGACGCAGCTTGCCGAGCAGCACCATCTCCAGCCGTCGCGCCGCAGCACCGATCCCAAGCAGGAGAAAGACTCGAATCTCGCGCGGCTTCAGATCTCCATGACGCTGCAGGGAAACTACGAGGACATCCGTCGGTTCATCTATCACGTCGAGTCGGGCAGCGACTTCATCGTCATCGACAGCGTCTCGCTGCGGCAGGGCGAAGAAGCGGGCTCGCCCCTTGTGTTGGCGCTTGCGCTCTCGACCTATTACCAGGCGGGGCCCGATGGACCCTAAACGCCGGCGCGAGATCGCGCTCGGTGGAACCGCGGTGCTGCTCGTTGCGATCGCGGTGTGGAGCATGCAGCGCGGCTCATCGTCACCCTCGGGCGCAGCGCGTACGGGCACGGCGCCGGCGGCGAGCGCACAGGCAGGGCCGAAACGTTCTATCGCCGAAGTGGATCTCAAATCGCTCGAAGTGGAACGTCCCGAGCCGGAAGAGGGAACCAGAAATCCATTCAGGTTCAAGCCAAAGCCCGCGCCACCGCCGCCATCGCCGTCCGTCATCAAAGAGCAGCAGCAAGCCGCGGCGGCTGCGGCCGCGGCGGCCGTTCCAGTGGGGCCGCCACCACCGCCGCGGATTCCGCTGAAGTATATCGGCGACATGACAGACCCGAAGAACCCCGGAAAGAAGATTGCGATCCTGAGCGATGCACGCGGCTCGTACTTCGGCCGCGAAGGTGAAATCATCGAAGGGCGCTATCAGATCATCCGGATCGGCGTAGAATCCATCGAGCTCGCGTATCTCGACGGACGCGGGCGCCAAACCATCAGACAAACAGGACAATAAACCGCCGAATGAGACGACTGACACAAGTCTCCGCGCTCGTGCTCGTCATCGCCCTGCTGACCGGGTGCACCGCCAGCTCGCGCGTTCCGCCGCGGCGAGAGCCGTGCGCGCGTCGGCGACTGGGACGCCGCCGTCATCTATTACCGTACCGCGTTCCAGGCCAATCCCGATCGCGGCGAGTACCGCATCGCGCTCGAACGCGCGATGTTGAACGCCTCGCGCCTGCATTTCGACAACGCCCGCGCGCTGGAAGCCAAAGACCAGCTCGATGCGGCATTGCTCGAGTATCGGCGAACAGTCGAGTTCGATCCGGGCAACACCCAGGCGCTCGACCGGGTCGTGCAGCTCGAAAGAATCATTCGCGATCGGCTCGAGGCGTCGCGCCCCAAGCCTGCGATCGTGCAGCTGCGCGAGGAGGCGCGCAAAGTCTCGGCTGCGCCGCTGCTGAACCCGGCGTCGCGCGCTCCGCTCGACTACAACTTCAAGCAGGCCAACCTGCGCGACATCCTCACGTTCATCGGCAGCGCGACCGGTATCAACGTCATCTACGATGCGAGCTTCCAGGATCGTCCGGTGACCGTGACGCTGCAGGGTTCGATCGAGCAGGTGCTGAACACGCTGTTGTCGTCGAATGGAATGTTCTACACCGTGCTCGACGAGCGCACCATCGTCGTCGCGCAGGACTCGGCGCCCAACCGCTTGAAGTACGAGCGGCAGGTGGCCCTCACGATTCCGCTGCAGTACGCCGATGTCGCCGAGATGATCGTCGATGCTGACGGCGATTACGCGGACGACGACCGGCGCGACGATTCCGCCCGTTATTATTCCCAACAAGACGAACAACTCGATTACCGTGCGGGCGACCGAGCCCGTCATCGCGGTCATTCGCGAGCTGGTGCTCACCAACGACAAGCCGCGCGCCGAAATTACGCTCGACGTCGAAATCCTGGAAGTCGGCAAGCGACGCGCGTCAAGCAGCTCGGCATAAACCTCACCCAGTATGTGATTGGTGCAAGTTTCTCACCGGAAAAGGCGCCGCCAGCGACAGGCTCGACCGACTCCCAGCCTTTCAATCTGAACACGATCACGCAGGGCGTCAGCACCGCCGACTTTTATCTGACGGTGCCGCAGGCCTTTGTGAACTTCCTGCAGGCGGATACGGACACGAAACTGCTGGCAAACACCCAGCTGCGTGGCGCTGAAGGTGCTCAGCTTACTGCTCAACATCGGTGCGCGCGAGCCGTATCTGGCGACCGTGTTCTCCCCGATTGCCGGCGGCGGGGCAAACGTGAATCCGCTCTCGTCGTACACCTTTGAGCAGGTCGGGATCAGTGTGCAGGCAACACCGCGCGTGACCGATGAGGGGGACATCATGATGTCCCTCATCCTGAAGAGCTCGGCGCTGGGTCCCACGCGCACGGTTGGTGGCAGTCCCGCGCCCTCGTTTACAAACAGAGAGGTGACGACGAATCTCCGGCTGCGCGACGGCGAACCGCATCTGCTGGCGGGATTGCTCCAGGACGAAGAGCGGCGCTCGATGCGAGGGCTCCCCGGGCTTCTCAGCGTCCCTGGGCTGAGGCGCTTGTTTTCGAATGACGACACGACGATTTCGCAGACCGATATCGTCATGCTGCTGACGCCACGGATTATCCGCACGCATGAGTACACCGCGCGCGACCTGAGCCCGATCTATGTGGGAACGAATCAGAATTTCGGCCTCACCGGTCCGCCGCCGCTTATCGCGGCGCCGCCCCGAAGCTGGGCCCACGCCTCCACCTGGAACCGTGACGCCCGCGCCAACCGTCCCGTCTCCTGTCCCGACAGCACCACCTGGAGGATTGCCTGGGCAAATAATGCCGCAACCCCAGTCGCAGCCGCAGTCTCAGCTGCCACCGCTCGCCGAGCCCCAGCGCGATTTGACGGCGCCGAATACGACCACGCTGTCGCCCCCTGGCCAGATCTCCGTGACCGCGCCGGTTGGCGACGTACGCGTCGGAGCCGGACCTTACATGGTGCCGATCTACGCGACCAACGTGTCGCGCGCGTCGACGGTCAGCCTGACGGTGACCTTCAACCCGGCGGTGCTTCGGATGAGGACGGTGCAGGAGGGAAGCTTCCTGCGACAGGGCGGTCTGAACGTCGTGTTCACGCCGAAAACCGACGCCGCCATGGGCCGCGTCGATCTCGCGTTCGTGCGCACCGGTGACAGCGTCGGCGCGTCCGGAACGGGACTGCTGGGTGCCCTTCAATTCGATGCCGTGGGGCCGGGCAACTCGCAGCTCGCCATCAGCGGCGTCATAGCCAGCCCCACGGGTGCAGCGATTCCGGTGCAGTTCATCCCCGCATCGGTTGTCGTACGATAGGGAAGTGCATCTGATAGAGCAGAGAGCCGAGAGCAAAGAGCGCGGCTACACGTTCATCGAGATCGCCGTCGTCACGGCGATCGTCGGGATTCTGGCCTCGGCTGCGCTGCCGCTCGCCAAGGTCACCATGCAGCGCAATCGCGAAATCGAATTGCGCCGCAGCCTGCGGGAAATTCGCACGGCAATCGACAACTACAAGGACGCCGTCGACCAGAATCAGATTGCAGAGAGCGCGCTCGAGGGCAGTACCGACGGGTATCCTCCGACGTTGGAAACGCTGGTGGAAGGCGTGCCGGCGCTCAACGACAAGGAGAAGAAGCTGCGGTTTCTTCGCCGCATCCCCTACGATCCGATGACGCGATCGACCGACTGGGGGATGCGCTCGACGCGCGACACACCAACGTCGAAATCGTGGGGAGGCCAGAACGTCTTCGATGTGTATACGAAGTCTGAGGGCAAAGCGCTGGATGGCACGAGCTACCGTGACGATTGGTAAAAACGAGCGCGGCTTCACGCTGATGGAGCTGCTGATCGTCGTGACGCTCATCGTCGTGCTCGCCGGCATCGGCCTGGCGACGTACTCGACGAGCGTGGCGCGCGCGAAGGAAGCCGTGCTGCGCGAGAACCTGCGCATCATGCGCGACTCGATCGATCAGCACTACGCCGATAAAGCGGAGTACCCGCCCGATCTCACGGCGCTCGTCAGCACTGGTTACCTGCGACAGATTCCCAGGGATCCGTTCACCGAATCAGCAGACACGTGGCAGATCGTGATGGCGGAGCCCGATCCGGCAAACCCTAGCGCGTTGCCCGGTGTGTACGACGTCAAGAGCGGGGCACCCGGCGTCAGCCTCGACGGCACGCCGTACGCAGACTTCCAGTAGCAGGTCCGCTAGAAACGCGCGCGCAGTTCGCCGCTCACGAGCGTCAGCGGCCCGAACGTCGGCTGACCAAACCGTCCCGCGTCAACTCCAACCGTTCCTTCGAGTCGATAGCTCAGTGCACCGCCTGACGCGGCCTGACGAATGACATTGGCCAGCCGCGGCACATTCGCAAAGCTCACCGTCAAATCGAACGGAATGGTTTCTGTCTGCCGCGCCTGCAGTGGCAATCCGAGAGGAAAGTCGGCATCGGCCGCCTCGACGTCGTCGAGCAGCAGCGTGGCCTGCACGGTGCTCAACGTGAAGCCGAATGGATTGGGGTTGGTGACGTCCGTCCAGATACGAACTGTCGCACCGCCCATGCCGCGACCGGACTGAATGGGCGACAGACGTATTTCGCTGGGCCGGTCGGATGTCTGCACGAACCGCGGCGGTTGAATCAGCGCGCGCAGTCCTTGGAGCGATGCGCAGCCGGTCAGCGTGAGGGCGAGGAGATTGGCAAAAAGGAGACAGCGGAGCCTCATATGCTCCGACCTTGCAAAGTTTGAACCGGCTCTGGCGCCTACTGTGGAATGTTGACGGTCGTACTTGCTGACGCCCGGCGCCCGCTGGACGTTGTCACTTGCACAGTGACATTGTAGAAGCCACCGATGGCGTAGGTGTGCGTTATCTGGTTCGTTGACGTCGTTGCACTCTGACCATCGCCAAAACTCCAGGAGTAGGCAGCAACGACTGTGTCTGAAGGACTCACCGTCGCGGTAAATGAAGCATTTTTTCCAGAAGTCGATGCCGCAAGGCTGACGACTACGACAGGCTGAACGACGATGACAGTAGACGCTGACGCAGATTCACCTGCGAGATCGGTGGCGGTGACGGTCACCGTGTACGTGTCGTGTTCGTCGTATATGTGTTGCACCGTGATACCACTACCGCTCACCGGACCCAGATTCGTAGTATCCCCGTCGCCATATGTAATCGTCACCTGCTGTATCGGAGCCCCTCCAGCCGCCGGGGTCACACTGATAGTGAATGTTGTGGGTCCTCCGACAGTCGCTTCGCCGCTCGTAGAAATCGTCACGGTGGGACGAAGCGCAACGCCGACAGTGACGGTTGCCGTTTTTCCAGCCACGGTCGCGGTGACGGTCGCCTCGCGGTTCGTGGTCAGCGTCGTCACTGCGATGCCGCTCTGATTTGTGTTGACGGATGTCGCGCTGAATGATCCCGCTGTGCTCGAGAACGTCACCGGGACGCTCTGAACCGGATTGCCTGAGATATCAGTCACAGTCGCTGTGATTACGCTTTGTCCCCCGCCCGCCCCCACTCTCGTCGGATTAGCGTTTAGCGTGACGCCATTCGTGGCGGCGGCCCCCACCGTCAGTGTCAACGCTTCCGAAGCAGCTCCGCCAGAAATGGCTTTGATTGCCGCAGTCCCTGATTGGCCGTTGGCGACAAATTGCGCTGACGCGACGCCATTCATCGTGCGCGCGTCGACCGGCGACATGCTTCCGAGATTTGTGGTGAACGTGACGGTCGTGCCGTTCTGAACAGGCGTGCCGCTCGACTCGAGCACCGTCGCGCGAATATCGGTCGTTCCATTCGCCTGAACGACCGTGCTGGCGGTCGACAACGTGATGGTCGATGCCTGTGGCGCGAGCAGGGGCATCTTGTCGCAGGCAACGGTCAAATACCCGGCGCAGGCGACGAGCGCCCACAGGCAGATGTTCCCCGATCGGCCGAGCCCTGTTATGATGGAAAGCATCAAGATAGAAATGTCTAACTACAATAGTCCCATGAATTTAGCGCCTAAGGCAAGCGCAGGCTTGCCGCGCCGGAGCGTCCGCGCGCAGGCGGGATATGCCATGGCGGCGCTCCTGGTCGCGCTGGCGGTCATGGCCGTCGTTCTCAGCGTGGCGATGCCCACCTGGTCGCACATGATCCGCCGCGAGAAGGAAGAGGAGTTGATCTTCCGCGGCACGCAATACGCGCGAGCCATCAACCAGTATCAGCGGAAATTTGCAAACGCATCGCCGCAGAACCTCGACGTGCTCATCGAGCAGCGTTTGTTACGGAAGAAATTCAGGGATCCGTTCTCGACGACCAAAGAGGGCGAATTTCAGATGTTGTACCTGAACAGCCGGGGTGCCGGCGCCGGACCGGGCGCCGGCATGGGCGCGGGGCCTGGCGGCCGCGGTCTTGGCGCGGGCATGCAAACAGTAACAGGGACAGGAGCCGGAAGGGGCACCGGAACAGGAGCGGGAACCGGAACAGGAATCGGAACCGGGACTGGAACCGGAACCGGCACCGCCGTGTATAGCACCACACCCTCCGGCGGCATCGTCGGCGTGGCGAGCAAGAATACCGGAACCTCGATCAAGATTTACAAGGAGAAGACCAAGTACAACGAGTGGCAATTCGTCGGCCTGGAGCAGTCGTCGCAGGGCGGCTCCATCTCCGGTGGCGGACGCGGCGGACCACCGCGCGGAGGCGGAGACGGTCGCGGAGTGGACGGGCGTGGCGGCCGCACGATCACGACAGGCCCCGGCGGAACGCTCATCGGGCCCCGAGGTGGCGGAGGCGGCTTTGGCCCCGGCGGATCGGACGGCGGGCGCGGAGCAGGGCGCGGGCCCGGCCGAAATCCGTCACCGTAGCGCCGACATCACCGCGTCATGTAACGCGGGCCGAATCTGTTGAATCGCCGTGTTCTCGCGCGTCGGATTCACACGATTCGTCAGGAACACCACGTACACCTCGCGCTCCGGATCGATCCACAGCGTCGTCCCTGTAAATCCCGTGTGGCCAAATGCCGATGGCGAGATCGTCGTGCCGCACGAAGATGTCGGCAGCATGGTGTCCCACCCAAGCGCGCGCGATCCAGTCGCGCCCCCCGCGCGCGTCACAAACAGCCGAACCATTTCCGCGGAGGCGAGCCGGGCATCGGTGCCCTTGAGCGCACCGAGCATCGCGCGCGCGAAATCTCCCACGGCGTGCGCCGTGCCGAACAACCCGGCATGCCCCGCGGCTCCGCCCAGCGCCCAGCAGTTTTCGTCGTGAACCTCGCCGACGAGGCGGCGTCCTCGCCACGGATCGTTTTCAGTCGGCGCAATTGATCGCCGCAGCTCCGGCGGGGGATTGAACACGAGCGGCGCCGGCGTGAGCGTGCTCAACAACTGCGCGGCTTGCGACGGAAAAGGCTGTCGCGCCCGCATCTTCAACAATGAACCCCAGCAGGATGAAACCGAGATCGCTGTAGATCGCCTGCGTGTCTGGCGGGTACTCGAGCGGCAGCGCACATATCGCGTGCTGAAATTCCTGCCGTCCCGAGTGATCGCGATAAAAAGGGAGCCACGCCGTCAGCCCCGAGCTGTGCGTCAGGAGCGATCGCACCGTCACGTCTTCGCGATCGTGTCCGCGCCATTCGGGAATCCACTTTCGAATCGGGTGATTCAACGCAAGCGCGCCGCGCTCGACGAGCCTCATCACGAGGCTTGTCGTCGCGATCACCTTCGTCAGCGAGGCCAGATCGAAGATCGTGTCGTTTCGGGTAGGTGCCGAGTCGGGATCGTAATCGAGCGCGCCGAACGCCTGCTGCCACAGCACCGCGCTGCTGGTGCCCACTTCGACGGCCGCTGCGGGAAACGCACGCGCTTCGACGCCGCGCTGCACAACGTCGGCGGCGCGAGCGAAGTCGCTCATGGCGCGAACGCCTCTTTCGAAACCGCCTCGACATATTTGCTGTCGAGGTTGTCGTACGAAAACAGCACGATGCCTTCGACACCAAGTTGTCTCGCCGCGCGAATGTTCTGGACCGTGGCAGATGGAGAGAGCTGATACGCGCCAATGCCCGCCCACACGGGCCGGCGGCCCGCAAGCTGCTCGACGTTCGCAATTTGCGTGCGGAAGAGGGCAGGATCGGTCGTATAGGCCATCGGACAAATCGCGTCGAGGAGGCCCGTCTCGAGCCAGCCGCCCCAATTCTGAAAGCGCCGGTTCGCGGCGTCGTTCGCGTCGGGAAACACGGCGGCGGTCAGCATCGCGCGCGGGCGGCGCGCATTGACGGTCGCGCGGATTCGGGTGAGCAGGGCCGTCAACCGTGCGCGCCGGAATTCCTGCCAGCGCTGGGGAAACATCTCGGTATAGAACAGCGGGCGTCCCCGGGCTCGCGAGGCATACTCCCGTCGCTCGGCGCCGGTAATCTTCGACGTCACCTCCGAGCGGAACTCGTCGAGCGCCTCGGCACTGTAATCGAATTCGTCGTTGGGAAATCGGATGTAGTCGAGGTGGATGCCGTCCACGTTGTAGCGCGACACGATGTCGCCGATCACTCTCGTGACGTGATCGACGGCGCCCCGATGAATGGGGGAGAGGAAGATCCCCTCTACGCGATCGCTGCGGGCCCGCGCGTACTCCGACAGTCGTCGCAGATATTGCGGATCGCGCGGGTTCATGCGTCCGAGATCTTCCGCAAGCGGCCGCGGCACCATCAGCCACTCGGGATGCAGGTACACGAGATGTTTGCGAGCCGCCGGCGGCTCCGCATCGGACACGAGATTCACGTTGACCCACGCGTGCACTTTCAGACCGGCGCGATGCGCGCGCTCGACCATCAGCTCGAAGGGATCGAATGAAACGGGTTGCTTCGCCAGCAGCGCCGGCCGCGGCTCGTGGCGGCTGTTGTAGTACGCGTCGCCTCGTCCGCGCACCTGCACGATGAGCGTGTTGAATCGGCCGTGCTTCGCCATGTCGATGACGGAGATGACGCTGGCGGCAGACGCGAGGCTTCCGCGCTGAACCCAGAGGGCGCGAACTTCTGAGGACTGCGCAATCACGGTCCGCCTGAAGGCGGACACTACCGATACGAGCGCAATCAGAAGCGCAACGAGGACAACTACGCGGGGAAGTCTTGGCAACCTGCGGAAAATGTACCTACGAATTGTCTCCGGCGGGGTCGAGGTGCAGCAGCTCGCGCAGCCGCGGCTCGATGTCTTCGCCGATCGCCTCGCGTACCGAGTCGTGCGCCTTCTTGAGGCGCGCAATCGCCTGCGTGTAGCCGCCCTTCGTTTTCTGCATCACGATGGCCGCCTTCACGTTCCACTTGGCCTTCTGGAGCAGCTTGTCGGCCTGCTCGGTGTCGAGCCCCGTCACCATCGAGATGATGCGGCGCGCCCGCTCGCGCGCTTTCTCCGAGGTCGTGTGGAGATCGACCATCAGGTTGCCGTAGGTCTTGCCAATCCGCACCATCGCCGCCGTCGTCAGCATGTTGAGGACGAGCTTGGTTGCGGTGCCCGCCTTCAAGCGCGTCGACCCGGCGATCACTTCAGGGCCCACAGCCGGCGCGATCGTGAGATCGACGAACGTCTGCAGCTCTGTCCGCGGATCGCACGTGACGAAGATGGTCTTCGAGCTCGCCTTGCGCGCGCGGGTCAATCCGCCTCTGACATACGGCGTCATGCCGCTGGCGGATACGCCGATGACGACATCCTTCTTCGTCGGCTTGAGGCGCTGCAGCGCTCGCGCGCCGTCTTCGTAACTGTCCTCGGCGCCTTCCTTGGTGTGGAGAAATGCGGTCTTGCCGCCGGCCATGACGGCCTGAATCGAGTCGGGATTGGTGCCGAATGTCGTCGGCATTTCCGCCGACTCGACGACGCCGAGACGTCCGCTCGTGCCGGCGCCCACGAAGATGACCCGTCCGCCCTTGCGCAGCACCTCGACGATGATGTCGGCGCCGATGGCGATGCGCGGCTTCTCGCGCTGCACCGCCGCGAGCACTTTGCGATCGTCGTTCAGCATCAGCTCGACGATATCGGCCGACGAGGCCTTGTCGATGCCGAGCGTCGCGGGATTGATGGCTTCGGTTGGGAGCTGTTGATATTTCTGACGATGGGACATCGGGTATGAAGAAACCTTAGCGCAACGAAGGGCCGGATGCTACTCTCAGGCTTCGACAGTGTCAACCGCCCACGATCTCGTCGATGCGTATCTCACGCACCTGCGCGTCGAACGGCGCCTCGCCGATCACACTCTCGAGAGCTACAGCCGCGATCTCCAACGGCTTGGAGAATTCGCCGCGGCCTTCGAAAAACCTGTTCAACGCCTGGATCGCCACGATCTCGAAAGCTTCGTGGACGGGCTGATGAACGAAGGGCTCTCGCCGCGCTCGGTGGCGCGTACAGTCGCTGCGGTTCGAGGCTTTTACCGGTTCGCCGTCCTCACGCAACACCTCAGCACGAATCCCGCCGACGATCTTCAAGCGCCGCGCGCGTGGCCGGCCCTGCCGAAATTTCTCGGCGTCGAAGAGGTCGACCGGCTCATCAAGCAGCCCGATGTCGCCACGCCGCGCGGCCTCCGCGATCGCGCCCTGATCGAAGTTCTCTACGCCACCGGTTTGCGTGTCTCCGAGCTGATTCACCTGCGCGCCAGCGATCTCAACCTCGAAGCCGGGTACTTGTCGACGACCGGCAAGGGTAACAAACAGCGCATCGTCCCGATTGGTGATCAGGCCGTTGAATGGCTCATGAAGTACATCCGCGAGGGACGTCCGGCGCTGATGGGCAAGCGCACGTCGCCGTGGCTGTTCGTCAACGCCAAGCAGGGAAGCAGCCTGTCGCGCGTGGGATTCTGGAAAATTCTCAAAGGATACGGTCAGAAGGCCGGGCTGCCGCGCTCGCTGAGCCCGCACGTGCTGCGCCATTCGTTTGCCACGCACCTGCTCGAGCACGGCGCCGATTTGCGATCGATCCAGATGATGCTGGGCCATGCGGATCTGTCGACGACCCAGATTTATACGCACGTCCTCGAGGCGCGGCTGCGCGCGGTTTATGATCGGTTCCACCCCCGCGCATGATAGAATTCGCGGATCTTTGCCACGTGCGTGGCTCAACTGAAGTTGAGCCCTACCGTTATGCGTCGGCACCGCCCAAGCTGCTGTAGGGCGCAACTTTAGTTGCGCTACAGCGTCACTCGAAGGAGCGCATTGTAATGAGCCGTGACGGCCGCCATCTCTTTACGTCGGAGTCCGTAACCGAAGGACATCCCGACAAGATTGCCGATCAGATTTCCGACTCGGTCCTCGACGCCATTCTGGCGCAGGATGCGAAAAGCCGCGTCGCCTGCGAGACGCTGGTGACCACCGGTCTCGTGATCATGGCCGGCGAGATTACGACCAACGCGATTGTCGACTTCCAGGAAGTCGCGCGCGCCGCGATTCGGGATGTCGGCTACACCCGGGCGAAGTACGGATTCGACGCCGACACGTGCGCGGTGCTCTCGTCGCTGCACAAGCAGTCGCCCGACATCAGCATGGGCGTCGACACCGGCGGCGCCGGCGACCAGGGCCTCATGTTCGGATACGCGTGCAACGAGACCGAAGAACTGATGCCGCTGCCGATTATGCTCGCGCACAAGCTCGTCAGGGGTTTGTCGTGCGCCCGCCGCGACGGCGTGCTCGATTACCTCCGTCCGGACGGCAAATCGCAGGTGACGGTCGAATACGAAGGCCGTAAGCCCGTTCGCGTCGACGCGGTTGTCGTCTCGAGCCAGCACCGCGAAGACGTCACCAACGATCAGATGCGCGGCGACATCGTCGAGAAGATCATCAATCGCGTGGTGCCCGCGAGCTTGATGGATAAGAACACCAAAATTTACGTCAACCCGACCGGTCGCTTCGTCGTCGGCGGCCCGCATGGCGACGCCGGCGTCACCGGACGCAAGATCATCGTCGATACCTACGGCGGCGCCGCACCGCATGGC
Source organism: Vicinamibacterales bacterium (assembly GCA_963730445.1). GTDB lineage: Bacteria > Acidobacteriota > Vicinamibacteria > Vicinamibacterales > JAMQPK01 > JAMQPK01. The sequence continues at coordinate 271,637 of CAVSRX010000002.1, forward strand.
GGCGGCGCCTTCTCGGGAAAAGATCCCACGAAGGTCGACCGCTCGGCGTGCTACATGGCGCGCTACATCGCAAAAAATCTGGTGGCCGCCGGCCTCGGCGAAAAGATCCAGGTGCAGCTCGCCTATGCCATCGGCGTGGCCGATCCGGTTTCGGTGATGGTCGAGACCTACGGCACGGGCAAGATCGCCGACACGAAGATGACCGAGCTCGTGCGCGAGCACTTCAAGCTGACACCGAAGGGCATCATCGACGATCTCGACCTGCGAAGACCGATTTACAGAAAGACGGCCGCGTTCGGACACTTCGGCCGCAACGAAGACGGCTTCACGTGGGAGAAGACAGACCGCGCGGACGCGCTTCGCAAAGCGGCGGGGCTCTAGCACTTCCCGATCGTGCGCAGGTTACGCTTCGCACTGATGGCGGCGGCCGTTCTGGCCGCCGCTTTTCTTTTTGTGGCGCTTCCGCTGCCCGCGCGGCCGAGCGTCATGCCCGCAGCGGCATCGCAATCGCTGACGGCTCGCGGCTCGTTTCACATCCACACCGATCGCTCTGATGGCTCCGGATCTCCAGATGCCGTCGCCGCAGCCGCGGCGCGGGCTGGCTTGCAGTTCATCGTCCTCACCGATCATGGAGATGGCACGCGCGAGCCGGACGCGCCGCAGTATCGAAGCGGTGTCCTTGTCATCGACGCCGTCGAGCTGAGCACGCAGGCGGGGCATTACATCGCGATCGGCCTGCCGCGCGCGCCTTATCCGCTGCGTGGCGACGCGCGGGACGTCGCCGCCGACGTGAGGCGGCTCGGCGGTTTCGGCATTGTCGCGCACCCTCATTCGGCGAAATCGGGCCTGCGCTGGCACGACTGGGAGGCCAACTTCGACGGAATGGAATGGCTGAACGCCGATACCGAATGGCGCGACGAGCGACGCCCGCAGCTGCTGCGCGCGCTCGCGCGCTATCCATTCCGCCCGGCCGAGACCCTCGCGTCGCTGCTCGATCGTCCCGACGCAACATTCGCGCGATGGGACGCGATTACCGAACGGCGGCCGGTCGTTGCGCTCGCCGGCGCCGATGCGCATGCGCGCCTGGGATGGAATGACGACGATGAATATGGGTACCGCCGCGAATGGTTTCTCAGAATGCCGTCCTACGACGCGTCATTTCGAACATTCGCGATGCGGGTGGCGCTCGAACGCCCGCTGGCACATGATGCGGCGGCGGATGCAGCGCAAATTATCGCAGCGTTGAAGCGCGGCGCGGTGTACTCGGCGATCGATGCGCTTGCCGCTCCCGTTGCGCTCGAGTTTTCGGCGACCGGTAATGGCCGCATCATCGGCCAGGGAGACGTGTTCGGTGAGCCCTCCACGGCATTCACGTTCACAGCTCGCACCAATGCGCCAACCGGCGGAGTGATCGTCCTTCGAAAAGGCGGGCGCATCCTGACGCAGAACCCGGTGCCGGCGCTGACGTTCGAAACGGCGGGGGAGGGCACCTATCGCGTCGAGGTGTACCTCTCGCACGCGCCAGGAGAGCCGCCGATTCCGTGGATCGTCAGCAATCCCATCTACGTTCGGTCAAGCGGATGGGGAGCACCTGTGCCTATCGCCGTCGAAGTCCCGACGATCACGCGAGGCGCTCAGGGCGGCCCATGGCACGCCGAAAAAGACGATGAGTCCTCTGCAGAGATTTCTCAGAAGGACTATCCGACAGGCCCCGTGCAGTTCACGTTTCGCCTGGCGGGCGGCGACCGGGCCGGGCGGTACGCGGCGCTGGGCCTGGGCGTGGGCAAAGCGCTCACCGAGCGCACGCACGTCGCCTTCCGCGCGCAGGCATCGCGCCCCATGCGCGTGTCGGTTCAAGCGCGACACCCCCAATCGGGCGAGCGATGGCAACGCTCGATCTACCTCGATGCCGAACCGCGCGATGTGATTGTTCGGTTTGCCGAGATGACGCCGGTCGGATCGAGCGGCGCCTTCGATCCGGCACTGGCCGACACGCTGCTGTTCGTCGTCGACACGACCAACACATTGCCGGGCACGGCAGGAAGCTTCACGCTGGAAAATCTGCGCGTGGAGCGTTAAAGCGCGTTTTCAACGCCGTGACGCCGTGGAAGCCAGCCTTTTCCATCTTTTCCCGGCGCCTCGGCGTTTAAGCGCGCAAACGAAACGGTCGTTACGTGCGAACCGTCAGCAGCAGATACATCGCCGCACAGCCGAAGATGATGTTGGGGGCCCAGGCCGCGAGCGCGGGGGCCATGAGACCGCCGGCGCCGACGGCACCGAAGACGCTGATAGCGGTCCAGTAGAGAATCGCGAGCACGATGCCGGCGCCGATGCCGTACATCGCGCCGCGCTTGCCAGTCGTCACCGCAAATGGGACTGCGATGAGCGCCATGATGAGCGTGACGAAGGGAAATGCCAGTTTCCGGTGAAGCGCGACGACATAGGGCACGACGTCGAAGCCGCCGGCCCGGAGCGAGGTCACGTGCTCGCTGAGCTGGCCGTACAGACATGTATTGTTCATCAGGTTGCTCGCCGGCGAAGTAGCCTGGCCCTTCCATCGCGACAGCCTGGCCCGTGAACGATGAGAACTGCCGCTTCGGTCCGAAATCACGCTCCCATCCCTTGCTGCCTTGCCACATCACGAGGCCCTTCGTTTCGCGATCGCCGTCGAATGTCACGTACGAGAAATACTTGCGGTGCGCGAGGGTCGACGGATCCTTGCCGAACTGGTAAATCGACAGTCCGTTCAATCGGTTCTTTCCCTGCTCGAAATACAGATACTGGTACACGTCGCCGTTATTCGCCGTAACCCAACGCCGATTCAGATCGGTGGTCGTCGGAAATCGCCCGCGAATCTGGTTGTTGATGGCGTCGGCGCGCCGATTGGAAACGGCGAGCACGCCCTCCTCCAGAACCATCAGAATCGCACTGCCGATGAGCGCGAGAATCAACAGCGGGGCGGCGGCGCGATACAGGCTGATGCCGCACGCCTTCATCACTACCAGCTCGGTGTTCTTGGTGAGCGCGCCGATGGTGACGAGCGCCCCCATGAGCACTGCGAGCGGTACGAGGTAATACGTAAATCGCGGCGACGCCCACCACAAGTACGTCAGCACGGTGAATCCCGATGTCAGCCCTTTGAAGAGATGGTCGGAGAGATCGATGAAGGTCGCGACGTAGAAGAGCGCCAGCAGCCCGGCTCCCGCGAGAATGGAAACGCGCAAGCCTTGCTTCAGCACATACCAATCAAGGATGCTCAGCCGCGGAAATGCGATGTGTGGGATCTTGAATGACCACCACGACGCGCGTGCCCCGGCCGGCCGACGCTGCACCATCCTGGGCCGCGGCTTCGCGCGCGCGGCGGCGCACGAATGGCAGCGCAAACCTCATCGATGACTGCTCCGGCCCGCTCAGCTTCTTGACGATGAGAACCACGCCCCAGATCGTCACCACAATGTTCGGCACCCACATCGCGAGCCACGCGAACCAGTAGGGCAGCACGCCGGCCTTCGCGATCGATCGCGACATGTACATCAGAACCCAATACACAAGCACCACGCCGATGCCGAGCACGAAGCTGGCCAGGCGTCCGTCACGTCGATAGCTGACGCCCATGCCGAGCGCCACCAACATGAAGGCAAGGCAGGCCACTGGAATCGAGTACTTCTGCTGCCAGGCCATCACCTGGTTGTGCGGATAGATGTTCTGCTTCAGCAACTCGGCCATCTCGACCTTGAGCTCGGCAATCGTCATCTCGGTAGGGCCTTTCAGCGGTCCCGTACGTGGGAATACGCTTTCGGGATCGATGGCGAGCGCCGTCTTGTCGAACGTGCCCTGTTGGTATTTTTCGGGCTCGTCGAGATTGACGGAGTGCGTTGTACCGTCGAGCAGCAGCATCTGGACAGAGCGCTTCGATTCGTCGAGCAGCAGCCGACCCTTCTTGGCTAGATAGGTCTTCGGCTGCATCGGCAGCGTGTTGTCGGATACCATCACATCGGTCCATCCGACGCCCGGCGTCACCTCTCGCACGTAAATGACGAGATTCGGAAACTCCGTGTAGAACACGCGCGGCTTGATCTTGGTTTCGCCGCGCATCATCAATTGCTTGAATGTAATCTCGCGGAACGCTTGATTTGCGAAGGGCAGCGCGACGATCATGACGTAGGTGGTGACGGCGGTCGCCACCACGGCAACGAGCAGCAGGGGACGCAGCAGACGCGCGAGGCTGACGCCGCACGCCTCCATCGCGACGATTTCGCGGTCGCCAGAGAGCCGCCCGAGCGTGATGAGGATGCCGATGAGCAGCGCCATCGGAATGGTGATGCCGAGCGCCTGCGGCACCAGCGTGGCCAGCACCCGGACGACGATGTCCCACGACGCGCCTTGGGCGATCAGCGCTTCTCCGTAATCCAGGATCGGCGGAATTTCCAGCGCGAAGGTGAGCAGGATCAGCGAGAGCCCGAACGGAGCCATGAGCTCGCGCAGCACATAACGGTCGAGAATCCTCAGCATTCGGATCGATTCGAAGATACCACTAAACAATGACTTACGTCGCCATCCTCTGGCACATGCATCAGCCGTACTACGAAGACCTCGCCACGGGCGAGCATGTGCTGCCGTGGGTACGCATGCACGGGTTGAAGGACTACTACGGGATGGCCGCGCTGATGCGCGAGTTTCCGCAGATGAAACTGACCTTCAACCTCGTGCCGTCGCTGCTCGTGCAGCTCGAAGCCTTCGCCGAAGGACGGGCGCGCGACTGGCACCTCGAGCTCGGCCTGAAGCCGGCGGACGAGCTGACCGAATCTGAGCGCGCAACCGCGCTGTCGGAATTTTTTCATGCGCCGCGCGGGCGGATGATCGATCGCTATCCGCGCTATGCCGAGCTGCTGCGGAAGCGCGACGCGGGCGGGGGATACACCAACCAGGATTTTCTCGACCTGCAGGTGTGGCACAAGCTCGCGTGGGTCGATCCGTTCTATCTCGACCACGACGCGCGCGTGCGGAGGCTCGTCGAGAAGCAGCGCGGCTTCAGCGAGGCCGACAAAGGGGATTTGCGCGAGGTCGAGCTCGAGATACTCCGGCGCGTCATCCCGGAGTACCGCGATGCTGCCGACCGAGGGCAGGTCGAGCTGTCGACATCGCCGTTCTACCACCCGATTCTTCCGCTGCTATGCGACACCGATATCTATCTCAAGACGCACCCGGCGTCGGCGGTGCCGCGCCCCGCGTTCCGGCGTCCGGAGGATGCGGCGGAGCAGCTCGTGCGATCGCGAGAATGTCATCAGCGGATGTTTGGCCACGAGCCGGCTGGGTTATGGCCGTCTGAAGGGTCGGTCTCGGACGAGACGGCAGAGCTTGCCGCAAAGGCGGGCTTCCAGTGGATGGCGACCGACGAAGCGATTCTGGGACGGACCATCGGCCGCGAGTTTCGCCGCGATGCGCAGGGTCGGGTCGAGGAACCGGAGCCGCTCTACCGGCCGTATGGCGTCCGAGCGGGTTCGCAGGAGATCGCGTGCCTCTTCCGGGATCACACCCTCTCAGATTTGATCGGCTTCGTCTACGCCGGCTGGAAGGCCGAGGCGGCCGCCGCCGATTTCGTGCACCGCCTGGTCGAAGCGGGCCGGCGTTTTTCCGAGTCGAGCGGCGGGGAAGAGGCCACCATCTCGGTCATCCTCGACGGCGAAAACGCGTGGGAGCACTTCGAGGAGGGCGGACGTCCGTTCCTGCGTGCGCTCTACGGCATGCTGGAGGCGCATCCCGAGCTTCGGCCCGTCACCATGCGCGAGGCCGCCTCGCGCCCCAGGCGCATCCTCAATGGCATCTTTCCCGGCTCGTGGATCGATGGCAACTTCTTCATCTGGGTCGGCCACGCCGACGACCTGCGCGGCTGGCGGCAGCTCCGGGACGCGCGGCAAATGTTCGACCACGCCTCGCCGTCAGCCAATATGGTGGACCGGGAGCAGGCCTTCAAGGAGCTGCTCATCGCCGAGGGCAGCGATTGGTTCTGGTGGTACGGCGACGACCATTCGTCGGATCACGACCTCGAGTTCGACGAGCTGTTCCGGCGCCATCTGCGGAACGTCTATCAGATGCTTGGACAGCCGGCACCCGAGGAGCTCTTCGCCAGCAACATCAGCACGAGCCACGTACCGGTTTCGGTCGCCCCGCCGGTCGGCCTCATGAGCCCCGTGCTCGATGGGCGGTCGACGAGCTACTTCGAGTGGCTGCCGGCGGGGGTCGTCGAAACGGATGCGCCATCAGGCACCATGACCCAGCACCGCGAACCGGAGGTACGGACGCTTCTCTTCGGGTTCGACCTCGAGCGGCTCTATCTTCGACTCGATTTGAACGGCCCTGCCGCCCTCAGGCTGGCGCAGGGGCTTCGGTGCAGCGTGAGCTTCACGACCCCTTCCGACCAGCGCCTGGTGATTATGGGGACTGCCCAAGGCCCAACCGCTGAGCTGCACCAGAAGGGCTCGGACGGCACCTGGGTGCCTCGGTACCGCGCCACTCCGGCCGTCGCAGCGGCGGAGATTCTTGAAGCGTCCATCCCGTTCGCGGATCTCGGTCTTCGGGCCAATAGCCCGTTCGCGTTCTTCGTGACGATTCACCACGCCTCAGTCGAGCTGGAACGGCACCCTGCGCACAGACCCATCGAGAGCCGCGTCCCCGAGGCGGTCTTCGGACAGCTGAACTGGAAAGCCTAATCAGACCCTCCATTGGCAGATTGGTAGATAGGCAGATTGGAAGATTCGCGAGAGAGGAATTAGGCGATTAGGGGATTCCCCGGATTTGCCGGCCAAACCCCGCCCAACCGCCGCGCGGAATTTCCACAGGGCCGCTTTTCTGGCTATTTCCACTGAGTCTTATAATGGATGTTATGTTAACCAATGGCGCAGACCAACGCGGATACGGCCTTTGTTCGGACATACATCCGAAGCCTTTCGACTCCGGACGCCTCGACTCTGGACTCCTAGACTCGCGGACTCCCAGACTCCCAGACTCCCAGACTCCTGGACTCTCAGACTCTGACTCCTTCGACTCTCGGACTCTTCCGACTCTTCGTAGCAGCCTATTGGTCCCGCAGCTCTTTCAGAATCGCTTCGAGCGCCTCGATCACTTCCTGGCGCGGGACGTTGCCCTTGCGGAATTTCAGCTTGAGGTTGAACGCTTTATTCTCGGGCTTGTAGTTGAAGACGTACGCCTTCGGCCGGCCCGGTTTCGGCTTCGCGAGGTCCTGGCGAACCTCGGCGCGCGTGGCGCCGCCCTGGCTGGCAATTTTCTCGACCAGCGCAGTCATTTTCTGCGGGGTCGGCTGCCTAACTATCTGCAGAAGCAATGACTTAGAGGAAATGTCGGCCAGCCGACAAAGGTTCTTAATCTCCTCGGGCATGGCGTTCAGCGCGAGAGACTCGGTAATGGAGGTGCGGGACTTTCCCAGCTTCCGCGCGAGCGCCTCGTGCGTATAGGAGCTCTTCTGTGCGAGCTGGTGCAGCGCCTCCGCTTCTTCGAAGGCCGTCAGGTCCTTGCGCTGAATGTTCTCGACCAGCGCGAGCTCAATCACCTCGGCATCGTCCACGTCGCGAATCACGACCGGGAGCTCTCTCAGACCAACCTGGACAGCCGCCTGGTATCGGCGCTCGCCGGCGATGATCTGAAATCGGTCCCCGCGCGATCGGACGATGAGGGGCTCGATGACCCCCTTTTCGGCAACCGAGGCCATCAGCTCTGAGAGGTCTCCCATGACCTGCCGCGGCTGGTTCGGATTCGGGTCGATCCGGTCAATGGGAATCTGCCGTCCAATCGGCGCGCCCGCGGAGGCGGCCAGCGCCTCTACGTAATGCTCGTCGTGGCGCATCCGGACGGTTTCGGGGAGCCCTCGCCTAGGCACGGTCAATGACCTCCTCGCAGAGACTGTAGTACTCGCTCGCGCCCGTTGAGTCGGGCGCGTAGGTGAAGATCGACTCTTTGTACGCCGGGCTTTCTTCGAGGCGGACGCTCTTCGTGATGACCGTCTTGAAGACTTTCCCACCAAACACCTTCTTGATTTGCATGCGGATGTCCTTCGCGAGCGACGTCCGCTTGTCGTGCATCGTGATGACCACGCCAAGTATCTGCAGCGACGGATTCGGGCGCTGCCGAACCTTCTCGATGGTCTCGAGCAAATCGTCCGTGCCCTCGAGCGCAAAATACGACGACTGAATCGGAATCAGCAAGTGGGTCGCCGCAACCAGCGCGTTCACCGTCAACAACCCCAGCGTCGGCGGGCAGTCGATGACGATGTTCGGATACTGCTTGCGGACCGGCTCGAGCTTGTCCTTGAGGCGGAAGTGCGCGTCGATCTCCCCGATGAGCTTGGCCTCCAGCTTCGCCAGCGCGATGCGCGAGGGCGCCACCGAGAGGTTCTTCACCGGCGACTGCATGATGACGTCCGCCATCTTCACAGCCGGGTCGGCGATGGCGTCGTAGACACTCCGCTGAACGAGACCCATGTCGAGAAACGACATGGTGCTGTTGGCCTGTGGGTCGAGATCGATCAGCAGCGTGGCCTTGCCGCGCAGCGCCAGGCCAGCGGCGAGGTTGATTGCGGTGGTGGTCTTTCCAACACCGCCCTTTTGATTGGCGATGGCAACAATCATTCGGGACGCGCGATTATTCTAGGGGGCGGTTCTGACGAAAGCAAGGAATAAGAGGCTATACGCTGCGGCCGAACGCGTATCCCCCACTACATCTTGTACTTCCCCAGCTCGTCCGGGTCTAGATTCTCGAGCCATTTCTGAAGCCGATCGGTGTCGGGCTTGTCGCCGCCCGGGTCGAAGGGCTTCGCGTTGTCGATGACCGACTCCTCCACGAAGATGGGCGCGCGCGCGCGCAGTGCCAGCGCGATGGCGTCGCTCGGGCGCGCGTCGATCGCGACCGTCTCGCCGTTCACTTCCAGATAAATCAGCGCGAAGAACGTGTTGTCTTTGAGGTCCGAGACGACGATCTTGCGGACGGTGCCCTTCAGGTCGGCAATGACGTTCTTCAAGCAGGTCGTGGGTCATCGGGCGCGGCGTGCTGACGTTCTCGATTTGCAGCGCGATGGCGTTGGCTTCGTAAATCCCCACCCAGATCGGGAGGACCTTCTGCCCCTCGGAATCGCGCAGCAGGATGATAGGCATGTTGGTGACGGGATCGACCATCAGCCCCTTGATTGTCATTTCGATTTGCATGGCCCTGTCTCTGTAACGCTAGGCCTCGACACAGGCAGTGTCAAGTTGAAGTGCTTCTCCCGCAAGGCTGTACGCGCCGGCGCGGGTGATGCGCACGGCCACGGTCCGCCCCAGCCACTCGCGCGGCCCCGGAAAGTTGACCACAGTGTTGCCGAACGTGCGGCCGGACAGCTCCCAGTCGCGGCGCCGGCTCACCGAATCGACCAGCACCTCCACGCGCGAGCCGACTTCGGCTTCGTGCATCTCGATCTGAATATCGCGTTGCAGCGCCTGGAGCGCGACGATCCGCCGCGTCTTGTCCGCGTCCGTGACGTCTTCCGGATACCGCTTCTGCGCCAGCGTATTCGGCCGCGGCGAGTACTTGAACGAATACATGCTCTCGTAGCGCACGGCTCGCGTCAGGCTCATCGTGTCGTCGAAATCGGCGTCGGTCTCGCCCGGGAACCCCACGATCATGTCGGTCGTCAGCACGATGCCCGGCACCATGTCGCGAAGCGTCGCGACGAGCTCGAGATAGCTCTCGCGCGTGTAACGCCGGCGCATGGCGGCGAGCACGCGCGTCGATCCCGATTGCACGGGCAGGTGGAAATGCTTGCAGACCTTCGGCAGATCCCGGACCGCCTCGACCAGGCGCATCGGCACGTGCCGCGGATGCGGGCTCGCAAACCGGATGCGCTCGACACCTGGCACCTCGTGCACCGCCTCGAGCAGCGCCGCGAAGTCGCACGAGGGATCGTCCGGCGCCTGGTAGTGGTTGACGATCTGGCCGAGCAGCTGAATCTCGCGATGCCCCTCGCCCGCCGCCTGCCGTCACTTCGTCGAGGATGTCGCGCTTCGGGCGCATCCGCTCGCTGCCCCGCGTGTACGGCACCACGCAGAACGAGCAGAACTCGTTGCAGCCTTCGATGATGGTGACGTAGGCCTTCACCGGATCGTGCCGCCGCGCGACGCCCAGCGGAAACGAGACGTCTTCGTAGGTGTTGACGTCGATGCGCGGTGCGGCATCGGCGTCCGCGAGCGCCTGTTCGACGAGCGCAGGCAACTGCTTGAGGCTCTGCGTGCCGATGATGACGTCGATCAGGTTCGAGCGCTTGAGCAGCGCCCCGGCTTCCTGCTGCGCCACACAGCCGGCAACGGCTACCACGGGCGTGCGGCCCGTCTCTCGACTCGCCTGACGCACTTCCCCGAGTCGCGTGTGGAGCTTGTGTTCGGCCCCCTCGCGCACGCTGCACGTGTTGATCACGACCACATCGGCATCGCGCGGCTCCGCCGTCGCCTCGTAGCCGGCCTGCTCCAGCAACCCCGCCATCCGCTCGGAGTCGTGGACGTTCATCTGGCAGCCGTACGTCTCGATGAAATATTTCAAGGTTTCGCTTTCGCCTCGAACGCCCTTCGCTTTTGGTTTATGTTCGCTTTCGCCCAGCAACTCCCGCGCGGCTGCGCGAGCGGCGTCCGTGGGCGCCGCTCCTCCAATCATACGCGCCAGCTCTTCGACCCGCCCCGATTCGTTCAGCCGCACCACCTGCGTGTGCGTGCGGCCGTTCGCGACGCTCTTCGAAATATGGAAGTGCACGTGACCGGCGGCCGCGATTTGCGGCAGATGCGTGATGCACAGCACCTGGAACGACTCCCCGAGGCCGCGGAGCTGCTTCCCCACGACGTCGGCGACCCGCCCGCCGATGCCCGCGTCGATCTCATCGAAGATAAGCGTCTTGCCGGGCGAGGCCGCGGCCGCCAGCGTTCTGATCGCGAGCATCACACGCGAGAGCTCTCCTCCGCTCGCAATGCGCGCGAGCGGCCGCACGTCTTCTCCGACGTTGGCCGAGAGATAGCACTCGGCCACATCGACGCCGGTTTCGGTCCACGCGCTCTCGGGCGGTTCCGCCTCGAATCGCACGTCGAACTGCGTGCGCCCCATCGCCAGCTCGCCGAGCAGCGCCTGGATTCGGGTGCTGAACTGCTTCGCCGCCTGCGCGGCGTTGACGCGAGAGCGCCCGGGCGCGCGTGAGAAATTCGTCCCTTGCCGCGCGCATTTCCACCTCGAGACCCGCGCGCCGCTCATCGGCGTGTTCCAGGGCGTCGAGCTGCCGGGAAAGCGCGTCCCGCTTCGCGATGACGTCGGCGAGCGCCGGACCGTGCTTCCGTTTGAGGCGCTCGAGCAGCGCGAGCCGGTCCTCCACCTCCTGCAAACGGGCGGGCGACGCGTCGATGGTGTCGCCATACGCGCGCAAGCGTCTCGGCGAGATCCTCGAGCTGCGACTTGATGGCATCGCGCGCATCGAGATGCGGCTGAAACGTCGGGATCGACTTCGGCCAGCTCGGCGACCCGCTTCCAGACGGTGCCAAGCCGCGCGAGCGCGGCCTCGTCGCTGTCGTAGAGCGCGGCATACGCTTCGGCCGAAAGCCGCTGCAGCTTGTCGGCGCTGCTCAACACGCGCCTCGTGGTGTCGAGCTCCTCGTCTTCACCTGGACGCAGCCTGGCTGTTCTCGAGCTCGCCGACCTGGAACTTCAGCAGATCGAGCCGCGCGGCTTTTTCGCGCTCGTCCATCTGAAACGCATCGAACTCGGACTGCAGCCGTTTCCATTCCAGGAACGCGCCGCCGACCTGCTCGCGCGCCGCCGCGAGCCCCGCGAACTCGTCGAGCATCAACAGATGGCTTTGCGGATCGAGCAGCGTCTGGTGCTCGTGCTGCCCGTGCAGTTCGACGAGCGGCGAGGTCTGTTCGTTGAGCGACGCGGCGGTGACGAGCGTGTCGTTGACGAACGCGCGGCTGCGCCCCTGCGCGTTGATGTCGCGCCGCACGATCAGCGTGTCGCTCGGCCACATCGAACTCGGCTTGCACCTGGGCCTGTGTTTCGCCCGTGCGGATCAGATCGGCCGATGCGCGGCCGCCCATCAGCAGGCCGACGGCTTCGACGAGCATCGATTTCCCTGCCCCGGTTTCGCCGGTCAGGACGTTCAAACCGGGCTCGAATTCGACCTGGACTGCATCGATGACGGCGAGGTGCTCAATGCGGAGGAGGCGAAGCATCGTTAAAAGGCCTGCCTGGCCGAAGTCGCGCCGTAGCTGAAGCGGAGGCGGACGAAGGCGGGGAACTCCAATGCTACCATATGTTTGACAGCCGTTTGGACGCGTGGTACTCTGACGACTCCGCGCTGTCCCAGCGGCGCATTATTGCCCGGAGGCTTGTTTGCGCACGCTCGGACACCTGCTGCTCGCCGCGCAGGTCGAAGGCGCCACTGCTCCACCCACAGCGCTCAGTGGTGGCTTCCTCGACCTCATCAAAGACTCGTCGCCGATTTCTCAATTCGTTCTCGCGGTCCTCGTGATTTTCTCGATCGTCTCGTGGGGAATCATTCTCTACAAGCTCTGGACGTTCAACCGGATTCAGTCGCAGAGCACCCGGTTTCTGGAAATCTTCCGCCGCAGCGCGAAGTTCTCTGAAGTGCAGGCCGTCTGCCAATCGCTGAACGACAGCCCGCTGGTAGGAATTTTTCTTTCCGGCTACGCAGAGCTGAATTTGCAACTTCGGCAGGCCGCTGTCATGGCAAATCCTGCACAGGCGCCGGGCACGCCGGCACCACGGCCGGTGCTGAAGTCGCTGGTGTCGGTCGACCGCGCGCTGATGCGGGCCTCGAACGTCGAGACGAACAAGCTGGAAAAGCACATCACGTTTCTTGCAACAACTGCGGCGGTGACGCCGTTTATCGGGTTGTTCGGCACGGTGCTCGGCATCATCTCGGCGTTTCAGGGGATTGGCGCCCAGGGGTCGACCAGCCTCGACGTGGTGGCGCCCGGCATCGCCGATGCATTGATTGCGACGGCGGCCGGACTGGCGGCGGCCATTCCGGCGGTCTACTTCTACAACCTGCTGACGCAGCGGGTGAAAGGACTCGCGTCGGAAATGGACGACTTCTCCCTCGAGTTTCTCAACATCGTCGAGCGCAACTTTACGTAAATGCCGAAAGTTCAATCCTTCGACCACGAAAAAGGCGGCCATTCGCGGCGCGGCCGGCGGACGTCGAGCTCGCTCGCCGAGATCAACGTGGTGCCGCTCGTCGACGTGATGCTCGTGCTGCTGATTATCTTCATGGTGACGGCACCGATGATGCAGCGCGGACTGGAGATTCGACTTCCTGTCGCACGCAGAGGTCAGCCGATCAGCGCAGAACCTGTGTACGTCACGCTGCCGCTGTCGTATCGTAAGGACAAGCGGGTGTCGATCGGCCGCTCGGGCAAGGAGGAACCGGTGCCGATCGACGTGCTCGGCGAGCGCGCGCGCCAGGCGCTGGTATCGCGCCAGACCAAGCAGGTCTTTCTCCGCATGGACGCCGGGGTGAACGCACAGGAATTTCTCAACGTCATGGACATGCTGAAGGCTGGCGGCGTCGAAGCCATCGGCCTCGTCGCGTTGGATGCACCGGACGCGGTGAGATGAGCGTTTATTGATGTACATGGAAGCGGTAGTCAGCGACATTCTCAAGAGCCGGAAGCGCGAGCCGGGCGGGCTGAAAAAGACCGCCACCATCTCGCTTGCCGCGCACGCGGCCGCGATCGCCGCCATCCTGATGATTCCGAGCGTGATGCCGCGCGCGGCGCAACGCCGCGCGTGATCATGAACATCAGCCTTGGCGGATCGCCCGGGCCGAAGACCGGCGGCCTGCAGATGATTGGCGGGAGGCCCATTCAGGCCGCGCTGCCGTCGACCGATCCGCAGATCGCGAAAAGCATCCTCCCCGCCGTGACGGCGACGCCGCCGAAGATGACGCTGCCCGACCCGAAGCAGAAGCCGCGCACGCCACCGAAGCCGACTGTGTCGTCTAAGGATCCGAAGGGCACGGCGGTCGGCCGCGGATTCGAAACGCAGGCGGGCACGGCCAAGGTCGAGACGGGCGCGAAGGGGGAAGGCTTCGGGCTGTCGAGCGGCGGCACTGGCGGCCAAGGCGGCGTCAAAATCCCTGCTGGATTCTGCTGCATGGAATATATCGCCGACATGGTCGACCGGATCAAAAAGAACTGGAACCAGAATCAGAAGGTCGATGGCACGGTGATCATGAAATACATGATCCAGCGAAACGGACAGATTACGGATATCGAGGTCGGAACGTCGAGTCGAAATCCTCTCCTGGATTTGGCGGCGCAACGGGCGTTGATCAATACGCGCATGCTGGCGCCGCTGCCGGAAGGCTATTCCGGTCAGCGGCTGCCGGTCGAGCTCGAGTTCGTGTACATCAGATAAGGGCAACCATGAAGAACACGGTTCGAAACTTCTGCGTCGCGGTGGCCGGCCTTGGCGCCGTGGCGAATTCTCACGGCGCAGGCGCCTCCCGCGTCGCAACAACAGCCGCCGCCATCAACCGACACCGAGGTCGGAATTCGAACAAAAATTTCCGGCGAGCCGGGCGCGCCTCCCCACTACGCGGTGCCCGATTTCATCGCGCTGACAAACGATAAGGAAACGGTGGACGCCGCACGGCTCATTACGCAGGTGCTGTGGGACGACCTGGCGTTCGAGCGCGAGTTCGACATGATTCCGCGCGACACGTACCGCACCATCGAACAGACGCTGACGACCGAAACCATCGCGTTCGATCGGTGGCGCGAGCTCGGCGCCGACGGCGTCATCAAAGGCTCCGTGCGGAAGACCGGCAATACGTTCCAGGTCGAGATGCGCCTCTTCAATGTGCGGGCGCGGGCTGTGGCGCTCGGCCGCGTGTACGACAACGTGTCGCTCAGGAATCCTCGAGCCGCCGCGCACACGATCTCGGACGAGATTCATCAGACGCAGGCCAACCTGCGCGGCGTCGCGCGCACGAAGCTGACGTTCGTCTCCGACCGCGATAACGAGCGCATCATCGACACCGTCGAACCGCGCACCGGCAAAGAGGTCTACGTCAGCGACTACGACGGCGCAAACCAGTCGCGCGTCACCACGCAGCGCCGGTTGAACGTCGCGCCCTCGTGGTCGCCCGATGGCCGGAGCATCGCCTACACGGCGTATACGCGCATCCAGCCGCAGATCATGGTGTCGAACATCTACCAGGGCACGAAAGAAACGCTGACCGACGAGAAATCGGGCGCCTACTTTTCGGTGTTCTCGCCCGACGGCAGCCGCATCGCCTTCATGTCGGAGCGCGACGGCAACTCCGAAATCTACGTGATGAATCGGAACGGGTCGGGCGTGCGCCGCCTCACGAACAATACGGCGATCGAAGGGACGCCAACGTGGTCGCCGACCGGGACGCAAATCGCGTTTACGTCGGGCCGGTCGGGTTCGGCGCAAATCTGGGTGATGGACGCCGACGGCTTGAACCAGCGGCGGCTCACCTTCGGCGAGTCCTGGGCCGATCGCGCCACGTGGTCGCCGGCCCCGTTCAACGAGATCGCCTATGCGGCGCAATCCGGCCCTGGCTTCGACATCAGAATTTATGATGTCGCCACCGAGAAGACGCGCACCATCACGGACGGCTCAGGCAGCAACGAAAGCCCGGCGTTTTCACCCACTGGCCGTCATCTGGCATTCATGTCGACCCGGATGGGAAAACAGCACATTTTCACGATTGGCCGCGACGGCAGGGGCCTGCGGCAGGTGACGCGGACCGGCAACAACACGTATCCAAACTGGTCGAATTGAACATTGAGACAACAACACTTATGAGACTGAGATCACTGCTCTGCATCTGCTTAGTGCTGCTGATGGGCGCCGCGGCGTGCAAGAAGGGCCAGCCGCCTGTGGCGCGACCGACGCCGCCTGCTCCTCCGCCGACGGCGGGCACAAAACCGGCCGAACCGCCTGCGCCGATGCGCGAGCCGATGCCGCCGCCGCCGCTGGCCACCGACGATGTGTCGGCGCGGTCGCTCGACGATTTGAACCGCGACTCACCGCTGCAGCCGGTGTTCTTCGAACTCGACAGCTCTGACGTCAACGACGCGAGCCGCGGCATATTGCAGGCGAACGCCGCGGTGCTCAAGAAATACCCGACCTGGGTGATCACCATCGAAGGCCACTGCGACGAGCGCGGAACGGCAGAGTACAATCTGGCTCTTGGCGAAAAACGCGCCGTCGCGGCGCGGACATATCTCGTGTCGCTCGGCGTCGATGCGGGTCGGCTGCGCACCGTCAGCTACGGCAGCGAGTTTCCGTTCGATCCGGCGCATCAGGAAAGCGCGTGGAGCCGCAACCGCCGCGCGCATTTTGTGATTACGGCGAAGTAAGAGGACAATCTCATGACGATTCACATCACTACGACACGCGCTGTTGCTGCGCTGGTGCTCGCGCTGGCGTACGTGGCGCTCACGCCCGCGACGCCGGCTGCGGCCGATCGCGAGCATCAGCAGATCATGGCGGACCTGCGCATTCTGCAGGAGCAGACGCAGCAGCTGCAGGCGCTGATGACCGATCTTGGCGAGGCGCTGAAGGCGGTCAATTCGCGCATCGAGGATCAGACGTCGCTCGAGCGCAAGGCGTTTGCGGACGGCAAAGTGCAGATGGACACGATGTCGGGCGACCTCCGCATCGTCCGCGAGAAGGTCGACGAGACCAACGTGCGGCTGGGAACGATTAGCCAGGAGCTCGAGTCGATCCGCGACGCGATTCCGGAACCGGGGGCGTTTCAACAGCTGCCGGTGAACACCGACCCGACTGCGGCGCCCGGCACGACTCCGGGAGGCTCGGCACCATCGCCGACCACATCGACGACGCCGGCGAATCCGCGCATTCAGCCGCAGCAGCTCTGGGCGATCGGCGTGGGGGGATTACACCGGCGGCAACTATTCCATCGCCATCGAAGGGTTTGCGGCCTTCCTCGCGTCATTTCCAAAGCACACGCAGGCGCACGAAGCCCAGCTCTACATCGCGGAATCACTGGCGTGGGAAAAGAAAGACATGGAAGCGGTCACGGCCTACGAGCGGGTGATTGCGAATTATCCAGGTTCCCCATCGGTCCCGACGGCGTACTACAAGCGCGGGATGGCATTCGAGCGGCTCGGAGAATCCGCGCGTGCGCGAGAGTCGTACGAGGCGCTCATCAAGCAATTTCCAGATTCACAACAGGCGGTCCTGGCCAAGCAGCGGCTCGAACCGGCGAATCGGCCGACCAGATAGGCGGCCTACTCCAAAGGAGCGGACACAGTATGGGAAGCGTGAATAAGGTCATTCTCGTCGGCAATCTCGGGCGCGACGCCGAGCTTCGCTACACACCGGGCGGCGCGGCCGTGGCGACGTTGAATCTCGCCACCACCGAGGTCTTCAAGGACCGCGAGGGCCAGAAGAAGGAAGACACGCAGTGGCACCGCGTGATTCTGTGGGGCAAGACCGCGGAAACGCTGCAGGACTACCTGTAAAGGGCAAGCAGATTTATGTCGAGGGCAAGCTGCAGACGCGCAAGTGGAAAGACAAGGACGGCAACGACAAGTACACCACCGAAGTCCGCGGCGATCGTGTCGTGCTGTTGAGCGGCGGGGGCCGTGGTGACGGCGCCGGCCGCGGCGAAGGCGGCGGTGGCCGCTCCACGCCGGCCGCGGCGGCCGACGACTTCGGTCACGCCGAGCCGGGCGGGTCGGTGGAGCTGACCGACGACGACATTCCGTTCTAACGCACACAGAGCCGAGAGCAAAGAGCAGAGAGAATTTTCTGCTCTCTGCTCTCAGCCATCTGCTCTATTTCCGTCCGTACCTGTCCTCCAACCTCACCACATCATCCAACTCCGGCGTCGAGACTTCGAAGATGTCGCAGTCCTCGATCGCCGTCATCCGATGCACGGTGTGCGGCGTGATGTGAATGCTCTCGCCTGGGAGCATCTCGCGCTTCTCGAGCGCATCGGCCGTGCCGATCTCGAACAGCATCTTCCCCTTCCACAGGAAGATCGTCTCGTCCTTGATGTTGTGGTACTGCAGGCTGAGCGCGTGCCCGGCCTTCACGTGCAGCACCTTCCCCACGTAGCGCTCGGTTTTGGCCCAGTGCAGCTCGTGGCCCCACGGTTTGTCGACTTTAGTGACGCTCAAGCATCCTCCGCTTCGTCAGCGCGTCGGTGAGGAACTGCTCAATCTCCGGCGCGGTCTCGAGTCTCAATGCGCGCAGCGCCACCAGGCGCAGCTCACGTGCATCCATTTCCTGAATCACCTGCCGGGCGATGGGAATCGCCGCCGGCGTCATGCTGAACTGCACGAGCCCCATGCCGACGAGCAGCGCCAGCACGGCAGGGTCCGATGCCATCTCGCCGCACACTGACAACGGCACCTTCCGTTTCGCGGCCGCGCGCCGGATATGCCGGATGAGGCGAAGAATGGCCGGATGCAGCGGCTCGTACAGATGCGACACGCGCTCGTCGGTGCGATCGACGGCGAGGCAGCACTGAATGAGATCGTTGGTGCCGATGGTCAGAAAATCGGACTCGGCCGCGAGCAGGTCGGCCGTAAACGCCGCGGACGGCACCTCGATCATGACGCCAACCTGCAGCGCGCCGGACGCCAGGGCCCGTGCCTCGATTTCCTGTCGTGCCTCGGCCAGCACGCTTCGCGCCTCGCGCAGCTCCTCGATGCCCGACACGAATGGAAACATCACGCGCAGGTCGCCGTGCGCCGCTGCCCGCACCAGCGCGCGCAGCTGCGCGCGCAGCAGCTCGCGGCGTTTCAGCGTGAGTCGAATCGAGCGCAGCCCGAGACGGCTGCGCGGCACTTCGTATCCGCTCGCCCAGAGCGTGTCGCGACGGTGCTCGCCGCTGGCGAGCTGATCTTCGTCGATGTCGAATGTCCGCACAGTGACCGGCGCGGGACGCACGTCCTCGAGCAGCTGCCGGTACACCTCGTACTGCATGTCCTCGGTCAGCTCGTCCGCGGGGCGGCCCGCGAGCAGCAGCTCCGATCGAAACAGGCCGATACCTTCCGCGCCCTGCGACATGGCGAACGTCGCATCGCCAAGCAGATCCACGTTGGCTTCCACGCGAATGTCGACACCGTCGGCGGTCTTCAGCGCGAGCGTCGTGTCCGCCCTGAGGCGGACCGTCGAGCTGCGGGTTCGGTTAAAGCCTGACACGACCGATTCGACAACGTGCGGCGGCATGTCGAGAGACACCGTTCCCTCGTCTCCGTCGACCACGATCAGCGTGCCTGGCAGGATGCGAGCCGTCGCATCATGCAAGCCCCACGACGGCGGGCACATGCAGCGACCGCGCGAGGATCGCCGTGTGATACGTGCGGCTGCCGGCGTCGGTGATGAATGCCTGAAATTTATTCCAGTCGAGCTGCGCGGCGATCGAGGGAGGCAGCTCGTCGGCCACGAGGATGCAGGGCGCTTCGCACTCGCCAAGCACGTCGCGGAATCCTGAACCCCCTGGCGTGAGGTTCATGCGAAGACGCCCGACCACGTCTGCGAGATCTCCCTTGCGCTCGCGCAAGTACGGATCTTCGACGCCGTCGAAAATCGCGCCGAGCTGGTCGAAGACCTGCTGCAGCGCCCATTCCGCGTTCACGCGCTGCTCGCCGATGATCGAGGCCGCTCGCGGCAGCAGCATCGGATCGTCGACCATGAGCCGCTGCGCCTCGAACAGTGTGCCCAGGTCGCGGCCTGGGAGCCGAAGCTGGATGCGATCGAGTTGCGCCACCGATCGCCGCCGCGCATCCTCGAGCCTCGCAATTTCGACGTCGATTCGCGACGCGGAGATGGAAAAGCGGAGCACCTGCGCCCGCTGAATCAGCACCACGGCGCGTCCCGCGCCCACGCCGCCCGACACGCCGATGCCGCTTAGACGCTGCACATGTCCTCGCCGAATCCGGTCTCGATGAAGCCGCACAGCGCATCGAGCGCCGCCTGCTCGTCTTCGCCCTCGGTCGACACCTTCAGCACCGCACCGCTCGCCGCCGCCAGAAGAAGAATGCCCATGATGCTTTTGCCGTCCATCGTCTGCGAGCCGCACGATACTTTGACGTGAGATTGAAACTGCGACGCGAGGTGGACGAACCGCGCCGCCGCCCGCGCATGCAGCCCCAGCTTATTCGCGACAGTCACAGATCGCGATAGCATCGCACCTATCGCACCTACGCGCCCTGCGACCCAACGAACCCTTACTTCACTTCGGCGTGCAATAAATCCGACGCCACCCAGATCGCGTTGCGCCCAACCTCGCGCATCTCGCGCGCCACGCCCAGCAGATCGGGCGAGCTCTGCAGGTGCGCCAGCTTGATGAGCATCGGCAGGTTGACGCCAGTGATGATCTCCACACGGTTGGCCTCGAGAAACGTGAGGCCAAGATTCGACGGCGTGCCGCCGAACATGTCCGTCAGAATCAGCACGCCGTCCGCGCCTTGCAGGCGCGCGATGGCGCCGGAAATTGCCTCGCGCGCGACCGTCGGATCGTCGTGCCAGCCGATCGAGACCGCCACAAACTGCGGAAGCGGCCCGACAATCGTCTGCGCCGCATTGACGAGCTCGTGGGCGAGCTGCCCATGGGTTACAACAATCACACCAATCATCAGTACTTTTCTCGAAGGGGTGAGGGGAGAGGGGTGAGGGAAACGTATTTCTTCCCTCTCCCCTCGCCCATCTCCCCTGATAGATCTTCATTCATGCGTAATGTCCCGGTGGTGTACGCGCACGCGCGCGCCGGCTACTCCGCCGAGCGTTTTACGAAGCGCCTCGGCAATCATCACCGATCGATGCCGCCCGCCGGTGCAGCCGATGCCGATCGTCAGATAGCTCTTTCCTTCGGCGACGTACTGCGGGATCAGAAACTTCAGGAGATCGTTCAGCCGCGAGAGCAGCTCGCCGGTGGCGCGGCTGTCTTCCATGAACTTGATGACCGCGCGATCGCGGCCGGTTTTCGGGCGCAGCCGCGGCACGAAATGCGGATTCGGCAGGAAGCGCACGTCGAACACGAGATCGGCGTCCATCGGAATGCCGTGCTTGAAGCCGAAGCTCACCATCGTGATGGCGAGCCTGCCGCTCTGCCCTTTCGCGTCGCCCGAGGAAAACGCGAACGTCTTGAACGCCTGGCGCAGCTGGTGCACGGTCAGGTCCGACGTGTCGATGATGTGATCGGCCATCGCGCGGATGCTGTTCATCCGCCTGCGCTCGGTCTTGATCCCTTCCGACGCCGAGGAATCGGGCGCCAGAGGATGCGGCCGTCGCGTCTCGCTGAAGCGCCGCACGAGCGTGGCGTGCGTCGCTTCGAGAAAGATAAGGGCCGGATTGAGCCCCTTCATGCTTCGCAGCTTCCGGTACGACTTCGGGAACTCGGCGACGAAGTTCTTCTCGCGGATGTCCACCACGATGGCGACGCGCGCGATGCCTTCGCGGCGCACGAGCTCCGCCAGCGTCGGAATGAGCGTCGTCGGGATGTTGTCGACGCAGAAGTAGCCGAGATCTTCGAGCGCCCGAATCGCCTGCGATTTGCCCGACCCCGAAAGGCCCGTCAACACGATGAAGCGCGCCTGAGTCCCACCTCCGCGGTTCACCTTCTGTGCCCGGCTGCGCCTCACTGCTCTTCTCCGCTGTCAGGCAGGTCTTCGATCTCCGACTCGTCGATGTCGTCGAGCCCGGCGAGCTGCAGCTGGTGCTCGAGCCTGTCGGCCAGCTTCTTCGCCGCGTGGTGCCCGCGCGCGCGCAGCAGCTGATTGCGCGCCGCGATCTCGACGAGGATCGCGAGGTTGCGTCCCGGCGCAACCGGCATGCGGATGAGCGGCAGCGGCAGATTCAAGATGTGATACCGCTCTTCGCTCAGGCCGAGTCGATCGTAGTCGCGCCGCGTCTCCCACCGTTCGAGCTGCACGACCAGCTCGATACGCTTCGACGTGCGCGTCGACGCGATGCCGAAGAGATCCTGGATATTGATGACGCCCAGCCCGCGAATCTCCATGTGATGCCGCGTCAGCTCGGGACACGTGCCGATCAGAATCGTCTCGGCGCGCCGCCTCACTTCGACGGTGTCGTCCGCGACAAGACGATGGCCGCGCACGATCAGATCGAGCGCGCATTCGCTCTTCCCGATGCCGCTTTCGCCGGCAATGAGGACGCCGAGGCCGAGAATATCGAGCAGCACGCCGTGCAGCAGCTCGCGGACGACGAAACTGTCCTCGAGAATGGCGGTGACTTTCGCCACGGCCACGGGCGTCGGCACCAGCGTCCTGAGCACCGGCAGCTTGCACCGTTCGGCCTCGAAAATAACTTCGCCGAACACGCGAAGCCCGCCCGTGATGAGAATGCACGGCACCTCGTCGTGCTCGCACACCTTCTGCATGGTGTCGGCGCGGTCGGCGGCACTCAGGCTCTCGAGATAGCGAATCTCGCTGTTGCCGAACACGAGCACGCGCCCCTCGCGAAGATACTCGTGGAAACCCGCGAGTGCGAGTCCGGTCTTCTGCGTGTAGGGACTGAGGATGCGGCGATCGAGGCCGCCGCTGCCGGCGAGAATCTCGAGATCGAGGCCCAGCGTTTCGGGACGGCTTTCAAGGAGTTTGCCGACCGTGACGCCTCCGGCCACGCTCATGCGGCGCTCATGCGCGCTTACGCGACCGTGGGGCACGGACGGGCGGACGCGCTTCCGCTCCTGCCACTTCCCTTTCAGCGTCTCGGCCTGCTGCAGCACTTTCTTGACCGCCGCGGTCAGCGCCGTGCTCCACGTCTGCGTCGTGCCGATGCCGGCCAGCATGCGATCCTGCCGCGCATGAACGACCACTTCCGCCACGACGCGGTTCTTCTCGCGCGACAGCACGACCTGCGCCGACATCAGCGCTTCGCCGAAGCGGCGGTCGAGCTTGGCGAGTCTTGCTTCGACGAGTCGTCTGAGATTGGGAGTGATTTCTACTTGTCGGCCGGTCAGCAGTAGACGCATGGACTCAATCAGTACAGCACCTTGCGCTGGTTGGAAGTGGGAATCTTCAGCTCCTCGCGGTACTTCGCGATCGTGCGGCGCGCCAGCACGAGCCCTTCGTGCTGCAGGATGCTGACGATCTTCGAATCGCTCAGCGGCTTGCGCGGGTCTTCGGCCTCGATAATTTTGCGGATGCGCTGCTTGATGGTGACCGACGAGACGCTCTCGCCGTAGGAGCTGCTGATGCCGCTGTGGAAGAAATACTTCATCTCGAACACGCCTTGCGGCGTGTGCATGTATTTATTGGTGACCACACGGCTGACGGTCGACTCGTGCATGCCGATGTCGCTCGCGACGTCGCGCAGCACGAGCGGCTTGAGGTACTCGATGCCGTGGTCGAGGAAGTCGCGCTGAAAGTTGATGATGCTCGTCGCGACCTTGTGAATCGTCTTCTGGCGCTGCTCGACCGACTTGATGAGCCACAGCGCCGACCGGAACTTGTCTTTCACGTACGCGCGCGTCTCGGTGGTGTTGTCGGCGTTCTTGTCGAGCAGCCGGCGGTACACCGGGCTGATGCGCAGCTGCGGCAGCCCTTCCTCGTTCAGCACCGCGACGTACTGGTCCTCTACCTTGACGACGTAGACATCGGGGATGACGTAGTGCGACTGCGACGGGTTGTATCGGCTGCCGGGTTTGGGATCGAGATGACGGATGATCTCGACGTGCTCCTTGAGATCCTCGATCGACATGCCGAGCCGCTTGGCGATCTCGGGCACCTGGTGGTTCTGCAGCAGCCGCAGATGTTCGGTGACGATCTTTTCGGTCGGCGTCCCCTCGAGCCCGATATGCCGCAGCTGCAGGAGGAGACATTCCTGCAGATCGCGCGCGGCGACGCCGATCGGGTCGAAGCCCTGCACGATCTTCAGCACGCGCTCGACCGACTCGACGGGCCACGGCCCCATGGCGGCAATCTCGTCGAGCGACGCGACCAGCATGCCATCGTCGTTCAAGTTGCCGATAATCGCGGACCCGATGTCGCGTGTCTGGTCGTCATCGGGAAGCAGCGAGAGCTGCCAGAGCATGTGATCGGACAGCGATGAAGAGGTGGCGAGCGTGTTCTCGATCGGCGGAAGCTCTTTGACTTCCTGCGGCGTGTGCGGCCGGTAGCCGTCGTCGAGATAGTCGCCGAAGAAATATTCGTAGTCGCTGTCGTCCCAGGCGTCCCCTTTTTCCTTGGCGTCGGCCTCGGTTTTCTCGACCTGCGGGGCGGCTTCGGTGGGCTGAAGGTCCTCGGTCGGGACCTCCTCGAGCATCGGGTTCTCGACGACTTCCTGGTTCAGCAGGTCGGCGAGCTCGAGCGTCGACATCGGCAGCAGCTTGATCGCCTGCTGCAGCGACGGCGTCAGAATGAGCTTCTGAACGAGCTTCGTGTGGAGTTTCTGCTGAATCGCCATTCCTTATCCCATCTTAAGTCACTTTTCGCTTTTCAGTCGAGACGGAACTCCGCGCCGAGATAGACCCGCCGCACCTCTTCGTCGGCCGCCAGCGTCTCGGGCGTCCCGCTGTGGAAGATGCCGCCGTCGTGCACGATATAGGCGCGATCCGTGATGCGCAGCGTCTCGCGCACGTTGTGGTCGGTGATCAGCACACCGATGCCGCGATCTTTCAAGTGAAAAATGATCTTCTGGATGTCGGTGATGGCGATGGGGTCGATGCCCGCGAAGGGCTCGTCGAGCAGCAGAAACTTCGGCGAGATGACGAGCGCCCGCGTGATTTCGGCGCGGCGGCGCTCGCCGCCCGAGAGCGTATAGGCCGGCGACGCCGCGAGCGATGTCAGGTTGAGCTCGGCGAGCAGCTCCTTGCAGCGCGCACGGCGCCCGGCGGCATCGAGATCGAGCGTCTCGAGAATCGCCATGATGTTCTGCTCGACCGTAAGGCCGCGGAAGATCGACGGCTCCTGCGGCAGGTAACCGATGCCCTTGCGCGCGCGCGCGTACATCGGCAGATCGGTGACATCTTCGCCGTTGAAGATGACGCGCCCCGAGTCGGGCGACGTCAGCCCCACCGTCATGTAGAACGTCGTCGTCTTGCCGGCGCCGTTGGGACCGAGCAGCCCGACGACTTCACCAGACTGCACCTCGAGGCTGACCCCGCGGACAACCGTGCGGCCACCGTACGATTTGGTGAGATTGTCGGTGCGAAGCGTCGCCATTCAGCGTTTCTGTGGTGGTGGTGGCGGGCAGGCGGTGTCGGCGGCGGTCTGCGTTCGCGTTTGATCGCCCCCTTCGAGATGGAGACTATCAGTGCCTCTCACATACGTCAAAACGCTGCCTTCGCTGCGACGGCATCCCTCCTCTGTCCGGCGGAATGTTCGCACCAGCTTCTCTTTGCCGACGACGGTGTATTCCTCTTTCGCGGCGTCGTAGGTGAGCTGATCTCCGTGCGTGATGCGGTCGATCTCCTGCATCACGAGCCTCGCCGGACGCCTCGAGCCGCTCGATGTCCTGGCCGTTCTGGCCCAACGTGAGCACGATGGTCTCGCCGGTTAAATCTCCCTGCGGCCCCACGAGGTGCGCCTTGGTCGTGTAGGTGACTTTGCGCAGCGCGTCGTCGTACTGCATCTGCTGCCCGTATCCCGTCGAGCGCGTCGTCTCGCGCACTTTCGTCGTCGGGTTGACGTCCTGCACCACCATCTGTGAGATCACCGACCCTTGGGCGACGAGGTTGCCGGTTTTGCCGTCGATCGAAATTTTGTTGCCCTTGATCTGCGTCTCGCTCTTCTCACCCTGCACCAGCATGACGTTGCCCGTGAATTCGATCGAGCCGTTCTCGCCTCCCGTATAGACGAGCTCGTTGCTGACGCCCTGCACCGGCTGATCCTGCTTCATCAGGCCCGGCGTACGGTGGGCGCCTTTCGCGCCAGGCTTGGCCGGAAACATGATGGACTGCACGCGTCTCGACTCGCCGAACGCCCGCATCTTCGAGCCTTCGACGTTCATCTCGATGTTGGTCGCATCGATCTGAATCTGCCTGTTGACGACGCGCGGCACCGGCTCGCCCGTCGCGCCTGTCAGCGACATCTGTCCGGTGTCCATGTTGTAGCGCATCGTCGATCCAGCTGCCTGCATGGCCGAGTCACCCGCGTCCCGCAGGCGCGCCGAGCCTATGAACGTGGCATCCTGAATCTGACCGAGGCCGCCTTTCAGGGACGTATCGAGCGTCCGCGACGTGACCGTGCGCTTCACCGGCGGCGTTCCACCCGTCTCCTCATACTCGACGCCTTCGGTAAACGACGCGACCGTCAGCCCTTTTCCCTCGGCGCCGCTCGCCACGAGCGCGTTCGATGTCACCTTTTTGGCGGGCTGGTCCTTGGCTGTCGACAGATCGAAGACGACGTGATCGCGGGCATTCAGCGACGTCAGCGTCGTGCCGTCGGGTGCCATGCCGATCTCGATGTTGTCGGCGTGGAGCACGCTTTCGGCCGAGCCCTTCTCCGCCGCAATTCGCAGCGCGGACCCGCCGGTAACGATCGCGCTCTGCAGCACGTCGGAGTCTTCGTAGTAGGTCAGGTTAATCACATCGCCCGACATGAGTTTGAGCTCGCCGGGCTTGGGGTTCGGCGTTTCGATGCGCGCACTTCCAGTCAGCTCGAGACTCGTCAGGTGCTCCCGGCTCTCGGTGAACTCGCCGAGCGCGCTGTCCGCGTCGATCACCTGCGTGCCGCGCACGATGTGCACGGCCCTCTCGAAGCTCATGAACTGGTCGGTGCGCGCGAGGACAGACGCACCAGACCTGATATCCGTCACGTCGCCGCCCTTTTTTTCAGGGGCCAGTATCACGTGCGTCTGGTCAGACAACCCCAGGATGTCGCGCTTCTCGTCGTAGCTGAAATCGACGCCGCTTCCGCTCATGCGGCCGCGCTTGAACGTCACGTGGCCGGGAGCGCGCACAATCCCCTCGCCCTGGTTGTACGCGGCGCTGTCCCCTTTCGCCTCGAGCCCGTTGCTCGACGTCATGACGACGTTCCCCTTCATGTCGAGATTGGTCTGGTTCTCGCCGACTCTCGCTTCGTCGCTGGTCGCCACGAAGGTCTCGCCCTGACGAACCGACGTCACTCTTGCCTTGATGAGCCGCATGCTGCCGTCGGGATATGAGTAGTTCTTCTCGGCCTCGACCCGAACCGTCTCTTTCTCGCCCTTCATCTGAACGAGGAATGCGCCGGAGCTTTCGACGGTTGCCGCGGGATCGCCGCGCTCGATTGGCGCGGCGGGAGGTGGCGGTTCGCGCCGGCGTGTCGTGAAGAAGACGACGGCGACGACGCCGATGGCGATGGCCAGCACGAACAGGCGCGCACGCTTCTGCCAGCCGACCATTAGCTAGTCTCGGTGCGCCGTCCGCACGTCGCTGACCGACAACTCCAGATACTCATTGCCTTGGTATCTATTGTGTTCGAGCGAGAACGCGAAATCCAACGACGCGCGGTTGTCTGTGATGAACTGCTCCCGCTCGACGGCGCGCCAGGCAATCGCGCGGAAGATGCGTCCGTTCTGTTTCAACGCCATCTTCAAGTGCTTGTCCTTCAGCCGGCGCGGGCCATCGACGACTTCCACGCCCCGCGCTTCGAACAACGGCCGCGGATTGCCCGTCCCAAACGGCGCGAGCATCGCCATCTCGCCGGCAAAGTCGCCGTTGATATCGCGAAAGCCCAGGCATCCGTCGATGCGGAGGCGCGGCTTCAGATCGTCGGGCCCTAACAGGTTGTCGGCATAATCTGCGATCGTCTCGCGAAACGCCCCCACGCTCGCCGACGGCAGCGTCAGGCCGGCGGCCTGCTTGTGGCCGCCAAAGCGGCTCAGGTGCGACGCGCTGTGTTCGAGCGCCGCCAGCACGTTGAACCCGCGAATGCTCCGGCACGATCCGTGAGCCATCTCCCCGTCAATGGATATGACGATGGCGGGGCGATGAAACGCGTCGACGAGCTTGGACGCGACGATGCCGATGACGCCGCGATGCCAGCCTTCCCCCGCCACCACGAGGATGCTGCGGGCACCGACCACCGGATCGGTCTCTACGACCTTCTTTGCGCTCGACAGGATCGCCGCCTCTTCTTCCTGACGCCGCACGTTCTCCCCGTCGAGCTGACGAGCCAGGTCCTGCGCCTCGGCTGCCATCGTCTCGTCCGCGGCCAGCAGCAGGCGCGCGGCGATATCGGGGCTCGCCATCCGTCCGGCAGCGTTCATCCGCGGCGCGATTTGAAACGCCACGTGGCCGCTGTCGATCGGCTTGCCGGCCAGCCCGGCCACTTCGATGAGCGCGCGCAGCCCCACCTTGTGCGGCCCCTGCGAGAGCAGCTCGAGGCCGAGCTTCGCAATCACGCGGTTCTCGCCGACCAGCGGAACGACGTCGGCCAGCGTGCCAATGGCCGCCACCTTGATGAACGCCGGCAACATCCGCTCGCGATCGCGTTTGCGACAGAGGGCCTGCACGAGCTTCAGGGCCACGCCGACGCCCGCGAGATTCTTGTCGGGGTAATGACAGTCGTGGCGCCGCGGGTTGATCACGGCGACGGCAATCGGCAGCTCGGTGTCGGGCTCGTGGTGATCCGTGATGATCAGATCGATGCGCAGCTCGCGCGCGCGCTTCGCCGCCTCGATGCCGCGAATGCCGCAGTCCACCGAGATGACGAGCGTCACTCCATCAGCCTGCAGACGATCGAACGTCTCGGGCTGAAGGCCGTAACCGTCCTTGATGCGATCGGGAAGGAAATGGACGACATTGGCGCCGAACACCTCCAGCGCGCGGCGAAGAATGACCGTGGAGGTGATGCCGTCGCAGTCGTAATCGCCGTGGATGGCGATGCGCTCTTTCCGCTCGATCGCCGCGAGAATCCGCTCGACCGCCGGCGCCATGTCCGCGAGCAAGAAGGGATCGTGCAGATGATCGAGCGACGGCCGCAGAAATCTCTGCGCGCTTTCGAGATCGTCGATCCCGCGAATCACCAGCAGCCTCGCGATCGCCGGGCTGATCTTCAGCTCGCGCGCCAGCACTGCCGCGGCCTCGTCATTGCAAGTGAGACGTTCCCAGAGGAAAGGAATTGGCATGTCTTCTACGTCTCACCGCAAAGACGCAGAGACGCAGAGCACGGATAGAGAATTCTCTCGATAAAACCGCCACGTATCATCATCGACAAAGCAATCGTCGTTCACTCAAAACTTGGGCCGGGCTTACTCGAAAGCGTCTACCGCATATGCCTGACGCACGAACTGCGCAAGGCCGGCGCAGACAGTCGTTGCCGAGCAGATCGTGCCCGTTGTCTATGACGCGAGCTCCAACTAGATCACGGATACCGCCTCGATATGCTGGTGAACGACGCAGTAATCGTTGAAATAAAGACGGTTGAGAAGCATTCTGCCGGTTCACGAAGCGCAGCTGCTGTCATATCTCAGGCTCACGGACAAGCGGCTTGGCCTCCTGCTGAATTTCAAAGTCCCACGTCTTGATGCAGGGCATAAGCGGCAAGTCGTAAACAACTTTTAGATCTCTGGCGTCTTTGCGTCTTTGCGGTGAGACATTGAAGTATCTGCAACGTCAGACGCTCTCTTCGTCCGTAAAATCTGCGCCCAGGCGGCCCATGTCGCGGAACTTGTCGTAGCGGCGGGCGAGGCGCGCTTCGATGTCGGGCGCGCTCGCCGATTCCAACGCGGCGCGCAGCGGACCATCGAGGAGCATGGCGGCTTCGTCGTAGCTCGTGTGGGAGCCGCCGATCGGCTCGCGGACGATTTCGTCAACAATGCCGCGCGCGAGGAGATCTGGCGCCGTAATCTTCAGCGCGGTCGCCGCTTCGACCTTCTTCCCAGAGTCGCGCCAGAGAATCGCGGCGCACCCTTCGGGCGGGATGACGCTGTAGATCGCGTACTCCTGCATGAGGATGCGGTCGCCTATGGCGATTCCAAGCGCGCCGCCGCTGCCCCCTTCGCCGGTGATGACCACGACAACCGGGATCTTCAGTACCGACATCTCGCGCAGGTTGTAGGCGATCGCCTCGGCCACGCCACGCTCTTCAGATTCGACGCCGGGATACGCAGCCGGCGTGTCGACAAAAACCACGACCGGCCGGCGGAACTTTTCGGCCATGCGCATCATCCGAATGGCTTTGCGATAGCCTTCGGGACGCGCGTATCCGAAGTTCCTGTAGATCTTCGCTTTCGTGTCGCCGCCCTTGTGGTGGCCGACCACCATAATCGGCTCCCCTTTGTAGCAGGCGGTCCCCGTCACGATGGCATGGTCGTCTGCGAATCGGCGGTCGCCGTGCATCTCCACGAAATCGGTGAACAGCCGATCGACGTAATGGTAGCATGTCCGGGCGGCTTGGATGACGCGCGACGAGCACGCGCTGCCAGGGCGTCAGCTTTCCGTAGATTTCAGTTCGCGCGGCGCGAAGCTTCTGGTTGAGGCGCTCGAGCTCGCGCTCGCGCGCGTCGGTGCGCGGCAGCGCAGACAGCGCGTCCACTTCCTTCAACAGCGGCGCGAGCGATTCTTCGAACTCTAATGTCTCTGTAGGCATTGTTTTCATGTCTCACCGCGGAGACGCAGGGCGCAAAGAATAGTATTTCGTTGCGTCAGCGTCTCGCGGTGAGGACTATCGAAGCACAACCGTGCCGGCGCCGCAGATGCGCTCGACTTCCGTCGCCAGCTGCTCGGACGGCCGCACGCGCACGGCCGCGGCCAGCGGCGCACGCAGGCGCAGCGGCGGTTGCTGATCGCGCAGCTCGAGCTCCAGCACCACCCGACGGTCGCCCCGGTGGCGCGAGAAGAGATCGGCCAGCGCTTCGAACGTCTGCCGTCCGTGCGGCGGCGACGTCAGCTTGATCGACAGCTCGCGCGACATCTTCTGCCGCATCGATTTCGATGGGCATCACCTCGTCCGCGGTCATGCGGATGCTTTCGTCGTCGACCTCGACCTTCCCTTTGACGACCACCATCGCGCCCACGTCGAGCACCGACCCACACTTCCCGAACGCCTCTGGAAAAATCACGACCTCGACGGTGCCGTGCGCGTCCTCGACCATGATGACGGCCATCCGGTCGCCCTTGCGCGTTTTCAACTGGCGAATCGACGCAATGATGCCACCGATGGTGACGGCGACACCCTTGTCGCGCCGCCAGTCCGCCTTCGCAGCACCTACCGCAGTCTGCTTCGGCGAGACAGGCCCCTCCGTGCCCACCGCACCCACGCACCCATTGCACCCTGACGCACCCGCCGCACCCATCGCCCCTATTTCCGCCGTCGTCTTCGCGCCGAAACCTTTCAGCTCGGCCGCCACGCGATCGATGGGGTGACCGCTGAAATACAGTCCCAGCGATTCCTTTTCATAGGCGAGCTGCTGCACTTCGGTCCACGGCTCGACGTTCACCGGGCCCATCGGCGCCTCGTCGGCTCCCCCTTCATCCTGTGACGCGCCGCCAAAGAGCTGCGCCTGCCCGTCCGCGCGATCGCGCTGCCGCCGCGTACCATACTCGCACGCGAGATCGATCGTCGCCATGAGCCGGGCACGCGCCTCACCGAGCGATTTTTCCTTTCCGGTCGCGAACGAGTCGAACGCGCCCGCCTTCACCAGACTCTCGAGCACGCGCTTGTTCACGAGGCGCAGATCGAGCTCGTCGCAGAGCGCGTGCAGCGACGTAATCTTCCCCTGCGCGGCGCGCACGCCGAGGATCGACGCGATCGCACCTTCGCCGACGTTCTTCACCGCCGTCAGGCCGAAGCGCACGCCTTCCGGCGTCACCGTAAATGCAAGCTGGCTCTTGTTGATGTCGGGCGGCAGCACCGGAATGCCGCGATCGCGGCACTCCTGCAGATACACAGCGAGCTTGTCGGTGTTCTGCGCTTCGATCGTCAGCAGCGCCGCGGCGAAATGCCACGGATAGTTCGCTTTCAGATAGGCGGTCTGATACGCGAGCAGCGCGTAGGCGGTGGAATGTGACTTGTTGAAGCCATACCCGGCGAAGTACTCCATCAACTCGAAAATCTTCGCGGCTTTCTTTTCGTTGATGCCCTTCACCTTCGCGCCGTCCATGAACGCTTCGCGCTGCTTCGCCATGACCTTGGGATCTTTCTTTCCCATGGCCTTGCGCAGCATGTCGGCCTGTCCCATCGTGAAGCCGGCGAGCGACTGCGCGATGCGCATGACCTGTTCCTGATACGCGATGACGCCGTACGTATCGGCCAGGATCGGCTCGAGCTCTTTGACTTCGTAACTGACCTTGACGCGGCCGTGCTTGCGCGCGATGAAATCGTCCACCATCCCGCTGCGCAGCGGGCCCGGCCGGTACAGCGCGTTCAGCGCGATGAGGTCGTCGAGCCGCTGCGGCTTGGCTTTGCGCAGAATGTCGCGCATGCCCGAGCTCTCGAACTGGAAGATGCCGTAGGCCGCCCCCTCGCCGAACAACTGGTAGGTCTTCGCGTCATCGAGCGGAATCGTGTCGAGATCGACGATCGTTCCTGTAGTCGCGCGAATCTCCTCGACGGCGTCGTTCAGCAGCGTCAGCGTGCTGAGCCCCAGGAAATCCATCTTCAGGAGGCCGATGCGCTCGATCTCCTTCATCGCCCACTGGGTCGTGATTTCGTCGTTCTTCCCTTTGTAGAGCGGCGCAAAGTCCGAGATCGCTCTCGGCGCAATCACGACGCCTGCAGCGTGCACCGACGCATGCCGCGTCATCCCTTCGAGGCGCCGCGCCACCGCAATCAGCTCTTTGACGCGCTCGTCCTGGTCGTTCAGCGCCTTCAACTGCGGCACTTCCTCGAGCGCCTTCTCGAGCGTCATGTCGAGCGCCGGCGGAATCAGCTTCGCCACACGATCGACGTCGGCAAACGGAATGTCCAGCGAGCGCCCCACGTCGCGCACGACGGCGCGCGCCTTCATCGTGCCAAATGTGATGATCTGCGCGACGTTCTCGCGGCCGTATTTCTGCGTGACGTACTCGATGACCTCGCCGCGGCGCCGCTCGCAGAAGTCGATGTCGATGTCGGGCAGCGACACGCGCTCGGGGTTGAGGAACCGCTCGAAGATGAGGTCGTAGTCGAGCGGATCGACGTCGGTGATGCGCAGGCAGTACGCCACGAGGCTGCCGGCCGCCGATCCGCGGCCAGGCCCGACCGGAATGCTTTTCTCGCGCGCGTAGCGGATGAAATCCCAGACGATGAGGAAATAGCCGGGATATTCCATCTGCTTGATCATCGCGATCTCGTAGGACAGGCGGTTCTCGTAGTCCTCGATCGGATGTCGCAGCGCGCCGGACGCGTGCAGCGCTTTCAGGCGGACCAGCCGCTGCGTGAAATCCTTCGCGCACGACATGCTCGAAGTAATCGTTCAGCGTGTAGGGCGCCGGCACGGCGAAGTTCGGCAGGTAGTTCTTGTCTTTCGGAATATCGACATGGCACCGCTCGGCGATGCGCAGCGTGTTGGCGAGCGCCTCGGGGATCTCGCCGAACACCTTCTGCATCTCCGCGGCGGTCTTCAGGTAGAACTGATCGCCGTGGTACCGCAGCCGATCGCGATCGTTGACGTTCTTGCCCGTTCCGATGCAAAGCAGGATGTCGTGCGGGCGATGATCGCCGTGCAGCAGGTAATGGACGTCGTTGGTCGCCACGAGCGGCATGTTCAGATCGCGCGCGATCGGCACCAGCCCTTTGTTGACGACCAGCTGCTCGTCGATGCCCTGATACTGCATCTCGAGAAAAAAGTTGCCCGCGCCGAGGATGTCGCGGAACTGCGCGGCGGCCTCGAGCGCCTTCCGCTCGCGCCCCGTGCGGATTTCGCTGGCCACTTCGCCTTTGAGGCAGCTGCTCAGCCCAATCAGCCCCTTCGCGTGCTGCGCGAGCAGGTCCTTGTCGATGCGCGGCTTGTAGTAGAACCCCTCGGTGTAGCCCGATGACACCAGCTTGATGAGGTTGTGGTATCCCTCGTTGGTCTCGGCCAACAAAACGAGGTGGTTTGCCGTCTCACCGATATTGCCGCTCTTCGTCAGGCGGCTGCCCGGAGCGACGTAGACCTCGCAGCCGAGAATCGGGTTTACGCCGCGCTGTTTGGCATGGTCGTGGAAAATGACCGACGAAAACATGTTGCCGTGCTCGGTCACCGCCAATGCGGGCATCTTCAGGCGCGCAGCCTGGTCGAGCAGCTCGTCGATGCGGCACGCACCGTCGAGCAGGGAGAACTCAGTGTGACAATGAAGGTGAACGAAGTTTTGATCAGCCAAAGCGGAAGCCTGAGGGAACGTTGATTACACGCTATTATAGCGGGGTGCCGTTCAGTCGCACCACCATATCTTGTGTGGCCCTGGCATTTTTTGTGGCCGTCGTCTGCGCTCGCGCGGCAACGGCGGCCGTCACGTTTCCGCTCGAAGCCAAATGGAGCGCGACCCTGCCCGCGGCGCCGGAGTTTGCCCCGGCATTCGACACCGACCGCATGTATGTGTCGTTGCAAACTAAACAGCTCGTCGCGCTGTTGATTAGCGACGGCAAAGTGGCGTGGTCGGTCGAATGCCCGATGACTGCGCCGCCCGCTGCAGGCGCGGGACTCGTCTACTCCGGCAACGAGGACTTGATCGAAGCCAGGGCCGACAAGGACGGGAAGGCGCAATGGCGCCGTCCGGTTCAAGGACGCGTCGTCGCCCTGTATTGGAACACCGGCTGGCTGTTTGCGCAGACCGAGCCGGGTCTCTTCTTCGCGATTCGCGCGACCGACGGCGAAATCATCTGGCAGAAAGATTTCGGATCGCCGCTGAGCGCGCCGCCGGCGCCGGCCGGCGAGCGTCTGTACCTGCCGCTGAAAGACGGCAGGGTCGTTGCGCTCTCGCTGCAGACCGGTGACGAGATCTGGATGAAGAAACTCGACGAATCGGCCTCCGGCATTCTACCGGTCGGCAACCGCGTGTTCGTCGGCGCGCGCGATAATCTATTGCATTCGCTGAACGCTGACAACGGCCGCGGCGGTTGGCAGTGGCGCACCGGCGCCGACCTGCTCGGCCTGCCATTGCTCGACGCCAGGCGCGTGTATTTCATCGCGCTCGACAACATCTTGTATGGGAACAACCGCAACAATGGCGACATGATGTGGAAGCAAGTGCTTCCGTTCAGACCGTTCACCGGTCCGCTCATGAGCGGAGAAACGCTCATCGTGGCGGGCGTCGCCGCTCAGCTGCACGCGATTAACAAGGCCGACGGAAAACCCGGGCCCACGTTCGAGCTGAAGGGCGCGGAGAATGAGGAGATGCTGCTAGCCGCGCCGCCGCATCTGACCGCACAGGACTTGTTCATTCTCGTGACGAAGGGTGGGCAGGTGCGCGCGGTTGGTAGTGGGGCGCCCGCCCCGCCTGCTGAAACTCCCGCAGCCGCGCCCGACCCTGACGCGCCGCCAGAGCCCGACCCGAACGCACCGCCCGGGCCCGAACCGGCCGCCGGCGCGGCAACCCCTACACCGTGAACACATCTCCCGTCGCGCGCCCGCTCAGCCGCATCTATCTGACCGGCCTGCTGTGCGCGGCATTGGCAGCGATCGCGGGCATCTCGATCGAGCGCGCGCGTTTTGGACCGAACGATCAGAACGAGGCGCTCGCGCGTGTGGAGCGATCGGTACGCGCGGAAATCGACGCCGTCTCCGCGGCGCTCAGTGACATCGCTACGTCGGTGGCACGAGAGCCGGCGCTGTTCGATACTGCGGCTGCCGATCCGGCCGGCGCGCGGGATCTGCTCGATCGCGCCGATCGAGCGCTGATGGGGCGCACCGCCGGCGTGTTCGCGGTGACGGCGTATCGCCCAAGCGGCACGCCGCTCGCGTGGAGTGGCGTCCCGTCTGAAATCGAGGACCACCGGATGGCCGGTCCCGAAACATTTTTTGTGGCGCACGGAGCGCTCGGCCTCCGGCTCATCTACATCAGGCCGGTGCTCGATCCCGTGACCGGCCATCGCGTAGGCGTCATCGCCGCCGAGCGCCTCGTCTCGTCGTCGCGCGGCATCCGCACGGCCGCGCCTGAAGAGGGTGTGCTGTCGTTGCCGACACTGGTGCCGGTCACGGTACGTCCGCACGATGCGGGGCCCAGCGCAGCCGGCTTCGTGATTCAGTCGCCGCTCGGACAACCGCTACTCGTCGCACGCGTCACACCGGACGCGATTCAGGAGACGCGCGCCCGCTGGCGCGGAAACATCTCCGCAATCGTGCTCGGAATACTCGCGCTCACACTGATCGTCGCGCTGCCGCCGCTCTTGCGGTGGCGCCAGGCGTTCCCGAAACTGAAAGACCATCTCAAAGCGGTTGGCGTGATTCTCGCGATGCTTGCCGCCGCGAGGGTGCTGCTGTGGTTCGCACCGACCGCGCAATGGACCGATCAGGTGTTCCGGCTGACCACACTGGGCCCTGGGCTTCGCACGCTGCTTCGCACGCCGATCGATTTTCTGCTGACGATGGCCACAATCGCGGCGGTCGTCGTGCTGGCGTTCGATCTCGTCGAACGTATGCGGCGAACGTTTCGTCATCGCCTGCCGCCGCCCGACACCCGTCACGAGTGGGCCATCTTTGCTGTCACTCAGCTCGGCGCAGGCGCGGCCGTCGCGTTGCTGCTCGTCGGCTACGAGGTGCTGCTCGGCAACGCGATTTCTGCCACATCGGTCGATGCCCTGCACTTTTCTCTTCACCCGCTCGTGTCGGCCCGTCTCGCGTTTGCGCTCGGACTCCTCCTCGCGCAAGCGGTCGTCTTCTGGTCCGGCATCGTCATCGTGGTGCTGATGACACTGCCGTGGCGCGCGCCACGCGACGGCAGCATCGCGCTGGCAGGCTTCGCGCTGCAAGCGCTTCCCGTTCTTGCGATCTCACTCTTTCCGCGCGCCATCGGCGCCGCGCCTTCGACGGTCCCGGCGCTGCCGACCGCCTTCGCCGGGCTCGCGTGCCTGGCGCTGGCCTGGGGGATGGTCTGGGTGCGGCCGCGCTACCGCCACGCGTCGCAGGCGCTGCGGCTCTTCGCCGGCGCGCTGGTGCTGCTGATTCCTGCCTATGTGTTGTACCCGTCTGTGCACCACTTCGCCGATCGCGGCCTGCGCCGCCTTATCGAAGAGGAGTACGCGCGCCAGGCCAAAGATCAACGGCCCGAGCTGCACGCGAAGCTGCGCACCGTGCTGCAGCAGATCGATGCGCTCGAGATTCCGAACCTCTCAGCGCCGGCGCCCGCGCAGCGGGAACCATCGAGTATCGCGTTCGACACGTGGGCGAACACCAGCCTGGCGACCGAGCGCCTCGCATCTTCTCTCGAGCTGTACGACGCGCAAGGCC
Organism: Vicinamibacterales bacterium; assembly: GCA_963730445.1. Taxonomy (GTDB): domain Bacteria; phylum Acidobacteriota; class Vicinamibacteria; order Vicinamibacterales; family JAMQPK01; genus JAMQPK01. The sequence continues at coordinate 308,984 of CAVSRX010000002.1, forward strand.
AGCTCGGAGGACGCCGCTTCGCCTTGAACCTTCCGGACTATGTCTCGACGGCGCAGACCTGGCACGAGCCGAGCTGCGATTGGGAGATCTTCGAGGAAGCGTCGCTGTTCGGATCGGAGGAGCGCCGGCTGTTCCACGCCGGCCGCGGCATTTGCGAGCCGAATTCCGACGAGCCGACCGGCGGTTCGATCGTCGTCAACGTGATGCTCGACTACGACACGCTGCCGTTCATCACCGCGCGCAATCCCTATAACGAGCTGATTCGCCCGGCCGAGTCGCTGCCGCCTGAAGGATCTGCGGGCCGCACCGTGCAGTTTGTCGTGTACGGATGGGGCCGCGGATCGCTCTACTCGTCGAACGCGCGCGCGTTTCCGCTCGACGACACGCTGCTCGATCTCATCGCGGAATCGCGGCGGCCATTCTGGACGACGATGAACGATGGCGAGCGGGAGTATTCGACCTACATTCAGAACGATCGCGTCGGCATTTACGTCATCGGCTACCCTGTCGTCACCCGGCTCGATCACCTGATCAATCTCGCGGAGCTGGCGACGCTCGTCGGGCTTACGTACGTGGGGCTGCTGGCGCTCGCGTGGTCGGTGTCGGCGCTCGGCGGCACCACGGCGGCCTCGGGCCGCGCGCTGCTGCGCGAGGTGCGCGCCAGCTTCTACCGCAAGCTGTTCCTCGCGTTCCTCTTCGCTGGCCGTGATCCCAGTGACGGTTCTCGCGTTTGCCACACGCACGTTTTTCGAACTGCAGCTGGAATCGAGCGTGCAGTCTGACGCCGTCCGCGTTGCCGCCGTGGCGCAGCGCGTCATCGAGGAATACGTGGCGTTGCAGGAGCGCGAGGCCAGCGGCTCGCCGAGCGACGACATCATGGTGTGGCTCAGCCGCGCCATCGATCAGGACGTGAACATCTACAAAGGTCCCACGCTACTTGCGACGAGCGAGCGCGACCTCTTCGACTCGGGCGTGCTGCCCGAACGGACACCGGGCCATGTGTATCGCGCGATCGAGATCGAGCGGCTGTCGAGCCATGTCGGCCAGGAAGTGATCGGCTCGGTGCCACACATGCTCGCGGCCGCGCCCGTGCGGCTCGAGGAAGGGCGCGCGATTCTGACCGTGCCGCTTGCGTTGCGGCAGCAGGAAGTCGATCGGCAGATCGACACGCTCGACCGCCGGGTGCTGCTGGCCGCCGTGCTGTTCGCGCTGCTTGGCGCGGCGATTGGGTATTCGATGGCCGAGCGCATCGGCGATCCGGTCAATCGGCTGACGCGCGCCACGCGCCGCATCGCACGCGGCGACTTCGGCGCGCGGGTCGCGGAGACCTCGTCGGACGAGCTGCGCAGGCTCGTCGCCGATTTCAATCAGATGGCGGCCGACCTCGAGCGGCAGCGCAACGAGCTGCAACGGACGCATCGGCTGGAGGCGTGGGCCGAAATGGCGCGGCAGGTAGCGCACGAGATCAAGAATCCGCTCACGCCGATCCAGTTGTCGTCGGAACACCTCATGCGCGTCCACAAGGACAAGGGAGAACCGCTCTCGCCCGTGCTCGAGGAATGCGTCACGTCGATTCTCTCGCAGGTGAAGCTGCTGCGGCAGATCTCGGCTGAGTTCTCGAGCTTCGCGTCGCGCCCCACGCCGCATCCCGCACCGACGTCGCTGGCAGAGCTCATTCCATCCGTCGTCGAGCCGTACATCACAGGGCTCGCGGGCCGCGTGCGCATCGATGTCGACGTGCCGGCCTCACTGCCGATGGTGGTCGTCGATCGCACGCTGCTCGCCCGCGCGATCACCAACATGATGGAGAACGCGCTGCACGCCATGCCTGGCGGCGGCACGCTGACGATCAAAGCGGAAGCCAGGCCTGCCTTGAGCGGAGTCGAAGGGCCTGCCCTGAGCCAGGTCGAACGGCCGTCCACGATGCGGCTGTCCGTGGCCGATACCGGCAGCGGCATGGATCCGGAAGCGCTGCGCCGCATCTTCGAGCCGTACTTCTCGACCAAGGCGACGGGCACAGGCTTGGGGCTTACGATTGCGAAACGGAATGTGGAATTACACGGGGGCAGGATTCACGTGCAGTCGTCGCTGGGTAAGGGAACGACGGTGGTGATCGAGCTGCCAATCGGTGAACACAGCAACGATAAACGAAAAACGCAGAACGAATAGAGAACGCGCGCGTCACATGTTATTCGTTTTCCGCTCTTCGTTTTTCGTTATCGCGAACACATTCTGCGCAGGCTGCGTCGGCTCTGGCTTTCCATGGTGCCAGCGCGCCAGCAGCATCTCGATGAACGCCGACAACATATAGCCATACGACAGCGTGACGAGTGCGAGCGCCGGGTGGGCCGAGACAAAGGCAATGAGCGACGCGATGACCAGCAGCACCGTGTACGACCGGCGCGCCTGGAGATCGAAGGTCTTGAAGCTGCGGAATTTGATCGTGCTCACCATCAGGAACGCCGGAACCAGCACCAGCGCGAGCACCGGGATCGCACCGATCGGTTCCTGAAATCCTGACGGATACGCGAAGATGGTCGAGGCCGGCACCGTGGCAGCCGCGGGGCTTGGCATGCCGACGAAGTACCGCTTGTCGACCGAGCCCGCCTGAATATTGAAACGCGCGAGACGCATCGCCGCGGCCGTGACATACACGAAACCGGCCGCCCATCCCCAATTGCCGAGCGCCGTCAGGCCCCAGGAGAACGTGAGAATGGCAGGAGCGATGCCGAACGAGATGATGTCGGCCATCGAATCGAACTGCAGGCCGAACTCGCTTGTCGTCCCCGTCATGCGCGCGATGCGGCCGTCGAGCGTGTCGAGCACCATCGCGATGCCGACAAACGGCGCCGCCACCGCATACTCGCCGCGCATGGCGTAGATCACGCAGGCATACCCGCAGAACAGGTTCCCCAGCGTCATCAAGCTGGGCAGCAGGTACACGCCGCGACGAAGCCTTCGCTGCTGGACGTCGGTGTGTCGCCGATGGGGGCCTAGCATGCTGTTGAGTCTATCGGATTAGGACGGCAATCACAGTAACGCCGCCAATGACGGTGTCCCCGACCTTCACCTTGAGCTCGGCGCTCGGCGGTAGAAACACATCCATGCGCGATCCGAATTTCATGATGCCGAACCGCTCGCCCGCTTTCAGCTCGGCCCCCGGCTGCACGCGGCACACGACGCGCCGCGCGAGGATGCCGACGATCTGCCGAAAGACGACGGGCAGGCCGCCGTGATCGATCCAGACTTCGCTGCGCTCGTTGGCCGCCGCGGCGTCGTGATGGTACGCCGGCAGAAACTTTCCTTTGCGGAAATCAACCTTCGTCACGCGCCCCGATACCGGCGTGCGGTTGACGTGCACATCCATCGGCGAGAGAAAAATACTGATTTGCTTCCACTCCCCTGGCGGCGTCGCCGTCGGGTCGGCCGGTCCGGCAACAAGCACACGGCCGTCCGCCGGCGACAGCACGAGCGCCGGATCCTGCGGCGAGTCGCGGTCGGGATCGCGGAAGAAGTAGAGAAAGAACGCGGCGAGAACAAACAGTGGCACGGCGCCGACGGAGCCGACGGTCAGAGCCGCCGCAATCGCAAGAGCGGCCGTGCCACCGATGAAAGGGTAACCCGCGCGATCGATCGTCACCGGACGATCTTACTTAATCCCGTTCAATCAATGGGAGATCGCGGGCGCCGGCGTAAACGGACCTGATGGCTCGCCGCGGTGGCGGCGCAATATATCTTCCATCCTGTCTTTGAGGTGGAGCTTGCGTTTCTTGAGCGTGACTTCTTCGATTTGCTCTGGCTGCTGACAGGTATGGTTTGGCCGAAAGTTCGTGGAGGCGATCGTCGAGTTCGTGATGCTGAGTGGCGAGTTGTCGGAACTCCTCGTCAGTTTTGAGCAGAAGCTCCTTCAACTCCTGGACATTCTCGGTGTGCATGCCCGGCCTCCTTTGTGCGAGGAATAGTTGGATTCATGAGAAGCGAACCGTAACACAAGGCGACGGCCCGTTCAAGCAATCAGCGCGTCGTTTTCAGCTCTCCTCTCCATAGGATAAGCGCATCTTCGGGCGGGCTGACGTAATAATTCGGCCGCGTCGCCGCGATTGCGAACCCGAGCCGCTCGTACAGACGCCTGGCGGGGGCGTTCGACCGCCGCACCTCGAGGGTGGCCCGGTCGGCGCCACGGCTCGCACCGGCCTGAATGACGTGATCGAGCAGCGCCGTCCCGACTCCTCGCCCCCGAAACTCCCCCCGAACCGCGAGATTGTTGATGTGGAGCTCGTCGAGCACCAGCCAGAACGAGCAAAATGCGGCCACGCCCTCGCCCGGGATGCGCAGGACGTAGAGGAAGGAGACGTCTGGGTTCTGCAGCTCGCGGACGTACATCTCGCGCGTCCAGGGATTGGTGAACGACGCCTGTTCGATGGCGACAATCTCGTCGAGATCGCCGTCCGACAGCGTACGCTCGATGGTCCAGGTCATCGCCGTTAATCGTGCCGAAGCACCGTTGGTGCGGCGGCGGACCTGTCGCGCGCGAGCTCCACATCGGACCGTCTGACATAGATAGGCGCGACCGAATCGGGCGAAGACGCCCCGTGCTGCTCGACGTGCGCCTCGGCCAGCCTGGCCACGCTCGGCGCAAGCGGCGGAACCGGGTCGACGATGTGTGCGCCGGGAGCTGCCGCGCGAATGAGATCTCGATACGCGAGCGCGCCGTCGCCGGCGAACACCGTCGGCTGCGCCCGCTGGCGAGCCCATCGCGCAAGGATCTCAGCCGGCTTGTCCACGAGCGCCGCCTCGTGCACCTCACCATTCGTGTAGACGGCAGAAAACACCTGTCCGCGCCCGGCGTCCATCCACACGGCGACTGCGTCGCGAGGGCTGAGGGCTGAGGGCTCAGGGCTGAGTGAGCGAAGAGAGTCGTGAAGCGCGTCCAGCGCGGAGATGCCGGCGAGCGGTTTGCCATTGGCCAGCGCGAGCCCCTGCATGGTCGCGATGCCGATGCGTAATCCGGTGAACGATCCAGGACCCGCTGCCACGGCAAACAGATCGACGTCGGCGACGCGGACGCGCTGCGCGTCCAACAGACGCACCAGATCGCCGGGCAACCGTGCGCCATGCGCGACGCCGGCTCGCCCACGTCGGCCGCAAGGACACCGCCGTCGCGCGCGAGCGCCACGCTTCCCTGGCGGGTTGTCGTGTCGAGAGCGAGCACCAGCATGTAAAATTCAATTCTACATGTCTACGTCTCCCACCCTTCGACGGCTCAGGGTGCCCGAGCGCGAGTCGAGGCAGGCACGCACCGAGCGTCACGCCGGCCATGCGCCAGTATCTCGACGCGAAGCAGCAATATCGCGATGCGATCCTGTTTTTTCGCATGGGGGACTTCTACGAGATGTTCTACGAGGACGCGCTCGTCGCGGCGCGCGCGCTCGATCTGACGCTCACGTCGCGTTCGAAAGACGGTCAGGGCACGTCGATTCCGATGTGCGGCGTGCCATATCACGCGCTCGATACGTATTTGTCTCGGCTGGTCAAGAAAGGGTTCCGCGTCGCCATCTGCGATCAGGTCGAAGACCCGAAAAAAGCCAAGGGTCTCGTCAAGCGCGAGATCGTCCGCGTCGTGTCGCCGGGAACGCTGACAGACTCGCAGCATCTCGACGAACGGTCGCCCGCGTTTCTGCTGGCGCTGACCCAATCCGACCACAGCGTCGTTGGGGTCGCTCTGCTCGATTTGACGACCGGCGAATTTTCCTGCGCGGAATACGCCGGGGCCGCGGGCCTGCAGGCGCTGGCGGACGAAGTGATGGTGCTGCGGCCGCGCGAGATCGTCGCGGCCATCGATCTCGATTTGAGCCGCGTGCTCGTCGACGGCGCCGGAGATCGGCTGCCGGTGACACGCGTCGAGCCGTGGACGTTCGAGCACGAATCGGCGCGGCGCACGCTCATCGACCAGTTCCGCACCAACGGGCTCGAAGGCTTCGGGCTCGACGGACACGCGGCCGCCGTGTCTGCCGCGGGCGCCCTGCTCCACTATCTGCGCGACACGCAGAAAGCCGACCTCGCGCACGTCCGCAGCATCGCCTACAAGACATCTGCCGATTGCCTGCTCATCGACGCGGTCACCCTCAAACATCTCGAAATCGTCGAATCGATGGATGGCGGCCGCGAGGGCACCCTGCTCCACGAGATCGATCGGACGGTCACCGCCATGGCGGGGCGGCTGCTGCGCGCGTGGCTGCTGCGCCCGCTCGTCTCGCTCGATCGCATCCGCGACCGCCTGGATGCCGTCGAGGAGTTCGCCTTTCGCAGTACAGACCGCGGCAAGTTCCGCGAGGTCTTGAAGACACGTCCAGGATCTCGAGCGCCTCGTCGCGCGTGCCGCGCTCGGCAATGCGGGGCCGCGCGATCTCGTCGGCCTGAAGCAGTCGATCGCGGTCGTGCCGCGCGTGCGCCTCATCCTCGAGGCGTGCGAGGCGCCGCTCACCCGGTCACTGGTCAGCGCGCTCGACGACCTCATCGACGTGCGCGACGACATCGACCGCAGCCTGATCGACGAGCCGGGCGCGCTCGTGCGCGACGGCGGCTATATTCGCGACGGCCTCGACGCCGGGCTCGACGACCTGCGGCGCATCAGCCGATCGGGCAAACAGGTGATCGCCGAGCTCGAGGAGCGCGAGCGCGCGCGCACCGGCATCAACTCGCTGAAGGTGCGGTACAACCGCGTGTTCGGCTACTACATCGAGATCTCGAAGTCGAATCTGCACGCGGTCCCGGCCGACTATCACCGCAAGCAGACGATCGCCGGCGGCGAGCGATTCATCACGCCGGCACTGAAAGAATACGAAGAGAAGGTGCTGGGCGCCGACGAGCGCATTCTCGAGCGCGAGGTGGAGCTGTTCGACGAGCTGCGCGCTCGTGTCGCGGCCGAGTCGACGCGCATTCAGGAGACGGCGCGCGCGCTGGCCGCGCTCGACGTGCTTGCGGGCCTCGCGGAAACCGCCGCGCTGTCGAACTACATCAAGCCGCACGTGCACGAGAGCGACGAGATGGCGGTCGTCGACGGCCGCCACCCGGTGGTCGAGCGTCGCTGCAACGGCGCGTTCGTGCCGAACGACACGATGCTCGACGGCACGGCGAACCAGCTGGTGATTCTCACCGGGCCGAACATGGGCGGTAAATCAACCTATCTGCGGCAGACGGCGCTCGTCTGCCTGATGGCGCAATCCGGATCGTTCGTGCCGGCCACGCGCGCAAAACTCGGGATTGTCGATCGCATCTACGCGCGCGTCGGCGCGTCCGACAACATCACGCGCGGTCAGTCGACCTTCATGGTCGAGATGCAGGAGACCGCCAACATCCTGCACGGCGCGACGTCGCGGAGCCTCGTGGTGCTCGACGAGATCGGCCGCGGCACGGCGACCTTCGACGGCCTCAGCATCGCGTGGGCGGTGGCGGAGTATCTGGCGACAAACCAGCGCGGGCGCCCGAAAACACTGTTTGCGACGCACTATCACGAGCTGACCGATCTCGCCGACGCGCTGCCCGGAGTCGTCAACGCGCACGTCGCCGCGCGCGAATGGCAGGACGACATCGTGTTTCTGCACAAGATCGTGCCCGGGCGATCGGATCGCAGCTACGGCATTCAGGTCGCGCGTCTGGCGGGCATGCCGGCGGTGGTCATCACCCGCGCCCGCGCGATTCTCGAAGCGCTCGAGCACGACGAGCTGGCGCGCGGCGGCCGCCCGTCGATTAGCGGCACCCCGTCGGAGCCGCAGCAGCAGCTCGGGTTGTTTCAGATGGCGTCTGCGGATCCTGCGGCCGAGAAGCTCGCGCAGCGGCTGCGCGACACCGACACGAACAACCTGACGCCGTTGCAGGCGTTGTCGTTGCTGGCGGAATTGAAGAAGGAGCTGGAGTGATGCGGTGGCACAGGGCTTTAGCCCTGTCTCTCCTGCTCGCGGTCGGCTGCGCTCAGCCTGCGCCCGAACCCGGCATCATCACCATCGCCATCCCGGTGTCGCCCAACAACCTCGACCCGCGGTACGGCACCGACGAGAACTCCGCGCGCGCGCACCAGCTGCTCTTCAACGATCTGCTGCGATGGGACGAGCAAAACCGCCTGGCGCCGGGACTCGCCTTGTCGTGGGACACGGCCGACAACCAGACCTATCACATCAAGCTGCGCGAAGGTGTGCGCTTCCACGACGGCCACGAGCTCACGTCTGAGGACGTCGTCTTCACCTTTACGAGCATGATGGACCCCGCCTTCGCGTCGCCATGGCGAGGCGCATTTCGCGACCTCGCCTCGGTCGTCGCGATCGATCGCTACACCGTCGACTTCATTCTGAAGCAGCCGTCGGGATCGTTTCTGCCGAATCTCGTCTTCAAGATCGTGCCGGCCGGAGCGGGGCGCGAGCTGCGGCAGCGGCCCATCGGCACCGGCCCGTATGAGTTTGTCTCCTATGCGGTCGACGACCGGCTCGAGATGCGCGCCTTCCGCGATTATTTCGAGGGGCTTCCGCGCAACCTCGGCCTCGTGATGAAGATCGTTCCCGACGACATCATGCGCGGCCTCGAGCTGCGCAAAGCCACCGCCGATCTCGTGGTGAACGACCTTCCGCCCGACATGGTGTATCAGCTCGAAAAAGAAGGGTTGTCGCTCTCGAAGGCGCCCGGCGTCGACTATCAGTACGTCGGCTTCAATATGCGCGATTCCGTGTTGAAGGACGTGCGCGTGCGGCAAGCCATCGGCCACGCCATCGATCGCCAGGCCATCGTCGACTATCTGCGCCGCGGGCTGGCGACCGTAGCCGACGGCATGATGCCGCCGACCAACTGGGCGTACGAGCCCGACGTCCTCGTGCTCGATTACGATCCCGAACGGGCCAAAGCGCTGCTCGACGAGGCGGGCTACCGCGATCCCGACGGCGACGGCCCGCGACCGCGTCTGTCCTTGTCGTACAAGACCACCAGCACCGAATTCCCACGGCTGCAGGCGGCCGTCATCCAGCAGAATCTGCGCGCCGTCGGCATCGAGGTCGACGTGCGATCGTACGAGTTCGCGACGCTGTATGCGGACATCATCAAGGGCAATTTCCAGATGTACACGCTGCAGTGGGTCGGGGGCGCACTGGCCGATCCCGACATCCTTCGGCGCGTGTTTCACTCGCAACAGGTGCCGCCCGGCGGATTCAACCGCGGCCATTTCAGCGATCCGGAAGTCGATCGCGTCATCGACGAAGCCTCGGAGGCGACCGACTACGAGACGCGCCGGCAACTCTACGGGCGGGTTCAGCAGCTGCTCGCCGACGCCGCACCGTACATCAGCCTCTGGCACCGTACCAACTTCGCGCTCGCCCGGCCGGAGCTCGAAGGCATCCGCCTCACGCCGCAGGGTGACTTCACGTTTCTGCGAAACGTCTCGCGGTAGAATCGTCCTCGCATGAAAAAGCGCTCCCGCTTCCTGCAGGTGCCGATCGAGCCCTTCACCGTCGATCCCGAAGTGAAAGCCGACGAGCTTCTCGAAAAGATGGAGCGCATTTCATTTCAGGGGCGCTCCCTCGGCGTCGCGCATCGCGTGTGGCAGAAGATGCTCGGCGACGATGTGACGATCTTCATGGGCATGGCCGGCGCGCTCAGCGCGGGCGGCCTGCGCATGGTCGTGGCGTATCTGATCGAGCACCGCTACATCGACTGCCTGGTGTCGACCGGCGCGAATCTGTACCACGACTTACACGAGACCCGCGGCCGTCATCACTATCTCGGCTCCGCGCACGTCAACGACGCGGCCCTCGCCGACGACCGCATCGATCGCGTCTACGACACGTATGCCAGCGAAGAAGAGTTCTGCGACAACGACGTATGGATCGGCGATTTCGTCGCCACGCTCGACCAGCGCCCATTCACCTCGCGCGAGTTCCTCAACCGCCTTGGCGGCCACCTCTGGAAGGAAACGCAGCAAAACGGCATTCTCACCGCGGCGTTTCGCGCCGGCGTGCCGATTTTCTGTCCCGCCATCGCCGACTCGTCCATCGGCATGGGCCTGTCGCAGGGCCGGCAAAAGCGACCCGGCTCGGGCCACATCGACGTCATCGGCGACATCGTCGAGTCGGCGAACCTGGTGATCCGCCGGCCTCGCACGGCCACGGTTGTGCTGGGCGGAGGCACGCCGAAGAATTTCATCAATCAGGCGAGCGTGCAGGCCGAATTTTTCAGCCCCGCCGTGGGCGGCCACAGATACGCGCTGCAGATCGTTACCGACGTGCCGCACTTCGGCGGCGCATCGGGCTCGTCGCTCGAAGAGGCGCAGAGCTGGGGCAAGCTGGCCGCCGATGCCGCGCAAGTGACGGTGCACGCCGACGCGACGATCGCACTGCCCATTCTCGCCACCGCGCTCGCTCGCAGCTCGTCTGCGCTCGCGGCTAAGCGTAGCCGGCCCAATATCGACCCCAGCCAGCGCGAGATGCTGATCGACGGCAAGTCGGTCTCATGCGAGGCGTTTCAGGAGACCGAATGAGCGAGTGCCCGGTGAAGTACGACTACATTGAGCCGCTCGCATTCGGCGGCACACTGCCCCACTCGTCGACCTTCGAAGACGCGAAAGCGGTGATTCTTCCAGTGCCGCTCGAGAGCACCACGTCTTACGTGCCCGGCACGCGGAACGGTCCACGCGAAATTCTCGTCGCCTCGACACACCTGGAGTTGTGGGACGAAGAAACGAGCACCGACATCCATCCGATCGGCATCTACACGCTGCCCGAGATGGAACTGCCCTTCGACGACATGAAGGACATCATGGCGGAGATCGGCCGCGTGACGGCGGCGATTCTCGAGCACGACAAGTTTCCCATCGTGCTCGGCGGCGAACACTCGATTACCTCGCCGGTCGTCGGCGCGATGGCGGCGAAGTATCCCGGCGTGTCGGTCCTCCAGATCGACGCGCATGCCGATTTGCGCGACACCTACATGGGCACCCGCTTCAACCACGCGTGCGCCATGCGCCGCGTCCTCGAGCACGCGCGCTGCACGCAGGTTGGCATCCGAAGCCTGTCGACCGAAGAAGCGAAAGCCGCGCCGGCGCTACCGACGACCATCTTCTACGACGTCAACATGCGCCAGGACACAAACTGGATTGCGAAAGTCGTGGAGTCGCTCGGGAAGACCGTCTACATCACGATCGACGTCGACGGGATGGATCCCGCCATCATGCCGGCCACGGGCACACCGGAACCGGGCGGGTTGAGCTGGTATGAGCTATTGTCGCTGCTGCGCGCCGTCATCTCCGCACGCAACGTAGTGGGATGCGATATCGTCGAGCTGTCGCCGCTCGCCGGCGTCGCCGCGCCGAACTTCCTCTGCGCGAAGCTGCTCTACAAGATCCTCACGTACAAATTCATGTAACTAGAGATCTAAAGATCTAAGATCTATAGATCTTTAGTTACGTGAGCTCTGTCAACATTCGCTTCGCCTCTTCGATGTACGGCGACTCGGGGAACTCGGCGATCACTTTGTCGAGCGTCTGCTTGGCGTCGGCTTTCTTCCCGGCTGCGAGCTGCACGCGGCCAAGCTCCATCAGCAGCGCGTCACGCGGAATCGTGTCGTCGCTCGTGTTGTTGACGAGCGCCTGAGCCGCGGTAATCGCCACGTCGTATTTCTTCGCCTGGGCGTTGGTCTCGACGACCCCGAGTCGCGCCATGCGTCCGTAGAACGTATTCTCTCCGGCCCGCTCGACGGTTTCCTGAAAGCGCGCGGCGGCCTCCTCGTGGCGTCCGAGCATGGCCAGCGCCGATGCGGCGTAGTAGCGCGACGCAATGCCGGCGCCGGTCGACGGATAGGCGTTGTAGACCTCGGCAAATTTCGCGAGCGCCGCTTCCGCGCGCGCCTGCACCGTCGGATAGCTGGTGGCGCCCGGCTTCGCTCCGGGCTTCGGCTCCTCCACCGGCGCCTGCATGACGACGATGGCGTCGCCGAGCAGGGCCTGCGCGCGGTTTTCTTTGCGCGTGGTCCACGCCCAGTATCCGACGCCCGCAACGAGCAGTAGTGCGACGATGCCTGCGGCGAGACCGAACGTGCTGCGATTCTCCTGCAGACGCGCGGTCGCGTCGCCGAGCACGTGAGACAGTTCGTTTTCCTTGAGACGATGACGTTCTGAACCCTTCATAGGTGGATGATTATATCCCCTCCAGACAGGATGTTCCCGGACCGGACAAGGGGTTAGGATGAAGGGGTGAAACGGTTCCGGACGTGGCCGGTGGTCGCCCTCGCATTGCTGGGACTCCTCGGGCTGATCGTGGGGTCGATTCTTGCCGCGCAGCGCAAAGCCGACTTCGCATACGCCCACCTCGAGAGCCTCAACACGCGGTATCGCAACGTCGAGACGCGCCTGCGACGCGTCCGTTCGGGCTTGCACCTGTCGGGCATTCTCGTGCGCGACTATCTGCTCGACACGACGACGCCGGCATCCGAATACCGATCGAGGCTCGTGGCCTACCACGAGGAGAGCGAGCAGATGATTCGGGAGCTCGAACCGCTGTTGAGCGAGAGCGACCCCGAGCAGTACCGCGAGCTGCGGCGTCAGATCGGTGAATACTGGCGCGCGTACGCGCCGCTGTTTGAGGGCACCCAAATCGACCGCTATGGCTTTCTGCGCCGCGAGATCGTGCCGCGGCGCGATGCCGTCATGAACATCTCGGCCGAGATCGAGGCACTGAACAACCGCACGCTGCACGCGCAGCAGGAGGCGGCGGCCGCTCGCCAGCGCGAACTGCACCAGTATCTGACAGCGACGCTTGCGGCAAGCCTGACGCTGGGCCTCGCGGTGGCCATCATCGCGGTCATCCGCATCCGCGTGCTCGAAGGGCGCACCGAAGTGCAACACGGACGCACGCAGCAGGCCGAAGAAGAATTGCGGCGGCTTTCGAATCAGCTCGTGCGGACGCAAGAGGAGGAGCGCAGAGGTCTTTCGCGCGAGCTTCATGACGAGGTGGGCCAGATGCTCACGGCGCTGCGCATGGAGATGGGGCGCGCAGAACGGGCGCAGGCCGTCGGCAGCCCCGCATTTGCGCAGACCATGGCCGAGAGCAAGACGCTTGTCGATCGGATGATGCGCGTGGTGCGCGATCTGGCTATGGGATTGCGCCCCAGCATGCTGGATGATCTCGGCCTCGAGCCGGCGCTCGCGTGGCAGGCGCGCGAATTTTCGCGGCGCTACAACGTGCCGGTCGATCTCGCCGTTGACGGCGATCTCGAGCGGCTGCCCGATCCGCAGCGCACCTGCGTGTACCGCGTGGTGCAGGAGGCGCTCACCAACTGCGCAAAGCATTCCGCCGCGACCGAGATTCAGGTGAACGTCGTCCGGGGACGCACGACGCTCGATGTGTCCGTGCGGGACAACGGCGTCGGCATGGCATCGACGACCGGCCATCGGGGGCTCGGCTTGACCGGCATCAAGGAGCGCGTGAAGGACATCAACGGCGCGGCATCGATTGAAACCAGCCCCGGCGGCGGCACGGTGGTCCACATTACGCTGCCCGTGCCAGCTTCCGACCACAGCAAGGAGGAGTTCGTTGCGAATAGTACTGGGTGACGATCACGGCATTGTCCGGCGCGGCTTGAAGGCGCTGCTCGATGAAGAAGACGACATCGAAGTCGTCGGCGAAGCGGGCGACGGGCTCGAAGCACTGAAGATGTGCGAGACGCATCGTCCCGACGTGGCCATTCTCGACATCGCGATGCCGCGGCTCAACGGCATCGACGTGGCCGAGCGCGCCATCAAGCATCACCCGCAGCTGAAGGTCGTGTTCCTCAGCATGTACGCGGACGAATCGTATGTGCTGCGCGCGCTCTCGGCCGGCGCTCGCGGATATTTGCTGAAGGAGTCGACCGAACAGGACCTGCTGCCGGCGCTGCGCACGATCAGCCAGGGACGGCCGTACTTCAGCCCGACGATCTCGGCGATGCTGCTCTCCGACTACATGCGGCATCTCCAGCAGCGCGGTCAGGAAGATTCCTACCGCCTGCTGACCGATCGCGAGAAGGAAGTGCTGCAACTGCTCGCCGAAGGGCGTACGAACAAGGAAGTGGCGAGCATCCTCGAGGTGGGCGTCTCGACCGTCGAAACGCACCGCGCGAACTTGATGCAGAAGCTGGGACTGCACAACACGGCCGAGATCGTGTTGTATGCCGTCAGAAAGAGCCTAGTGTCGTAGCAGCCCTTCGAGCTCTTCGGCATGCCCGGTGCGCGTGCGCGCTTCGTCTGCCGAAATCAATCCTCGGTGGACGAGCTGCGCGAGCGATTCCTCGAGCGTCACCGAGCCGCTCCGCTTGGTAATCGTAATTTCCTGATGCAGATGCTGCAGCGCGTTCTTGCGGATGTGCTGGCGCGCGCCATACCCAATCATCAATAGCTCAGCGGCCGGCACCCGGCCGCCGCCGACACGCGGCAGCAGCGTCTGCGTCAGCACGGCGCCGAGCGCCATCGACAGGTCCTGGCGGATGGTCGGCTGCCGCTCGGGCGGAAACGAATCCGCCACACGGGCCACCGTCGATGTGACGTCCGTCGTATGCAGCGTCGAGAACACCAGATGGCCGGTCTCCCCCGCCGTCAACGCAATCTTCATCGTCTCCGGATCGCGCATCTCGCCAATCACGATGACATCGGGCGCCTGGCGGAGCGCGGCGCGCAGCGCGGTTGGAAAATCTGGCGCATCGATGCCGATTTCGACCTGCTCGATCACGCTTTGCTGGTGCGGGTGCTCGTACTCGATCGGATCTTCGATCGTGATGATGTGCTTCGCATCGCGCCGGTTGATCTCGTTGACGAGCGCCGCCACGGTCGTCGTCTTTCCGGAGCCGGTGGCGCCGCCGACGAGGACGAGCCCGTGATGCAATCGGGTGATCTGCTCGACTTGTGACGGAAGCCCCAGCTCCGCCAGCAGCGGCGGCTTCGCCGGCAGCGCGCGAATCGTCGCCGCGGCGTGGCCCCGTTCGCGATGCAGATTGACGCGGAAGCGTCCCAGTCCCGGCCGGCGCAACGAGATGTCGGCCGAGCCGTCGTTGCGGTACCGCTCGAGGGCTTGCGGATGAAGCAGGGGAAGCACTGCGGCCTCGATGGCGTCGCCTTCGAGCGGCGGTTCCGGCATCGGCGTCACCACGCCGTTCAGGCGAATGGCGGGCGCGAAGCCGGCCACGAGAAACAGATCGGCCGCACCGCGCGACACCAGTTCGCGCAGCCAGCGCTCGAGCGAATCGACAGTATCCATGCCGGCAGCACTTTACAGGAGACCCGAACGAACGGCCAAACACTGGCGCGCGCCGTCTAACGATTTCATGAGGAGGTTGTGATGCAACGGACAGCGCTCGCAGTGATCGTGGCACTTCTTCTGGCCGGTGGGGGTTGGGTGGCGGGACAGACGGCGCAGGTGCAGCCGTATCGCATTCCGATCGATCCGAACATCCTCAGCGGCGCGGACATCGGTTTCCGCGTCGAAGACAAAACGCCCGGCGGCGTCGTGGGAACCCTGGTGGTACGCCTCAAAAACGGTGAGTGGGTCGAGGCTTATGGTTCGCCAAAGCGTGGTCGAGTTATCCCACTGGAGATGAAGTAATGTCCGACTCCCCGACTCTCAGCGCTGGTCTTTGAAGGCGCGCTCAACGCGCGCCTCCCACTGTTGCTGGAGCGGCGCTTTGGTGCCGTGTGCGGTCTCCTCATCGTAGACCGACTGTTCCTTGCCGAATTCATCGGTGAGCTGCACCACGATTTTTTCGACAATCGCGTCTCTGTCGGGCACGGCGCAAGGCCCCTGCAGATCGGACAGACGGCGCCTGATTTTACTGGCCGTCAACTCCGCCAGGTCGAAGTGCAGCTGCTCGTGCCGCAGCAAATCCGCCTCGCTCAGCGCGATATGGCGCTTGTTCTCGACATCGGCTCGGCTTCGAGAGAGCCATTTCCGGCGACTGTCGACGTCTTCCCACGGATTCCATTGACTACCGACCCACCAGGACCGAGCCGGATCGAACACGGCCCTAATCGTTGTATTCAACACACCGCTGATGCACCGCCACGAGGCTTCGATTCTGATCCAGCTGCGTGACTGATATTTCGCGTTATCCGGAATCTCGCCTCTGAAATCGAGGCGCGACAATCGTTGTGTCGAGGACCATTCGATGGTCGGTGCGGATGCAGGGGGCGCCGGAACCTGGGCCGGTGCGCCTGGCGGCGCATACAGCATCGCCATGGTTGCGACGAGCGCGGATAGCGCGATTCGCATGGAAGCCAGCGTTTCCGGGCGATGGTAGCACGGCGTACGCACGCAAACGGGGGCAGCTAAGGAGTTATCCGGGAATGCCCGATAATACCTAACGGTCCTCCCATGACCCCTGAAGAAGCCTTCAAGCGCCGCCAACGCCGATGGCGACTCACCCTCGCCACCGTCATCATCGTCCTGGTCTCGCTGACCGTGTGGGCGATCGAACTGATTACGCGCCCGAAGTAGGGCCAACCGCAAAGCTAGCGGCGAGGGCTCTTCTCACGCTTTCCATCTCCAAACGTATTGACCTTGGCGACGAATTCTTCCCACGTCGGACCGGGCCCGGGTCGTGGCGGCGGCGGCCGCTTGACGAATTGCATTGGACGCGGAACGTCAGCGATGCCAGGAAAGTCGATGGGCGCATTCGCGAGCGACGATGTGTATGTCCAGATTGCAGAGGCGATGATCGACGCGGAAGCCAGGGTGATGAAAGCGACTCTCGATGATCTCAGACGTGCTCGACGCATTTCGTTCATGACTGCCTCCACATCTCCGAACTGTGTGCGCGCCAGAGCTTCGGCGTCCTCCGGCGTCATGCCGGCGTTCACATGGCGCTCGGTCCGCATGTCGATGTGAAACTGCACCTCGCTGTGCAGATCGTCGTCGCGCATATCAGGCCGGCCTCAGCACGCGCTTCACCGCCTTGATATGGTCGGCCCACTCCTGTTCGAGCCGCGCGAGCCTTCGGCGGCCGGCTGCTGAAATGGCGTAGTACCGCGCGCGCCGGTTGTTCTCCGACACACCCCATTCGGAGCGTATCCAGCCCGCCTCATCCATGCGGTGGAGCGCCGGATACAGCGAGCCCTCCTCCACTCTCAGCGCGTCTTTCGACAGGCGATGGATGTGGTCGGTGATGGCGTAGCCGTGCAGCGGCTCGCGGTACGACGCCAGCGTCCGCAACACCAGCAAATCGAGCGAGCCTTGCAGATGGTCCTTCTTTTGTGTTCCCATAGTTGTCTATGTGAGTGTGCACGGAACCAGCGTTCGCGTCAACGGGTTTCATCGCTCACGCGTTTCTGCCGGGTTGTGAGGTCTTATCTACGGTGCGACCGTGGGGCGGCGTGGTGCTTCCAGGCTCGATCGAGCACCGCAGCAGTAAACACCAGGCGAAGTCCCGACGAGTTGGAGCGGCGTCTTGGCTCGGCCACCCACGCCACGCCAATACCGATCGCGTACAGGCAGAGCATCGGGGCCGCGAAGATGGCCATGTTCCACGGATCGGGAGACGGCGTCAGGACGGCGGCCGTAATGAAGATGATGAGCACCGCATACCTGATGTTGCGCCAGAGAAAGCGCGCCGTGACGAGGCGGATCTTCGCGAGAAAAAAGGCCAGCGTCGGAATCTGAAAGACCAGGACCATTCCAATAAGCGACCTGACATACAACTCGAACACGTACTCCACTCGCGGCACAAACTTGATTTCAGCAATTGTGAATGTCGCGAAGAAGCCCATCATCGACGGGAACAGCAGGTAATGGCTGAACGCCGCGCCAGCCACGCTTCCGATGGCGGCCAGCGTGACAAAAGGAATGACGAACTTTTTTTCATTTGCGTAGAGCGCCGGCACCACGAACAGCCAGATCTGGAACATGATGACCGGCGCTGCCAGCACGAGCCCTGCCATGAGCGCGACGTCGAGATAAACCGAAAATCCTTCCGTGGGGCGACTCGCGATCAGCTCGGTCCCGCGGGGCAACGCCTGCAGCGTCGGCGCCAGAACGAACGACACCAGGCGGTCGATGAAACCAAAGGACACCGCCATTCCCACGCCGAGTGCGATGCACGAATAAATGATTCGCTTGCGGAGGTCTTCGAGGTGATCGAGAAACGACATCGTTCCGCCGGCCTCAGCATCACGATCGTCGTCGTGGGCGTCGCGCCGTCGAGAGTGCAGCACTCATGGCCAGTGATTGTAGGCCTCTCAAAGCGCAATGCAAGTACTCGCTATCGGCACATCTGTCGGTTTGTGCGGCGGCAATTGCCAGGCGCATAATGTGCTTGGAGGCGGGTATGGCTACACGTGCGTTGGTGGCTTTTTTCGTGTTGGCGACTGGAACCGTGGGGTTTGCCCAAGTAACACGCTCTGCGCCTTCCCCACGTTCTGCCGATACTCAGCCGCGCACGTCGATCCTATGCGGTACCCGCGTGTTCCACCCCGATTCCAGCATCGATCCGAAGATCGCCAAGACCCCACCATCGGGAACGTTCACGCTCCGCGCGCTGCGGCCGCCCGTTTGCCGCGACACGTTCTCTTCACCGCTGGCTGAGTTGAAACAGCGTCTGCCGACCTTTCTCGGTCCGAAGCGCTAGGCGGGGGCGCTGATGCGGGTAAACATCAGCGCCTTCCTTCATTGTCCGCAAGACCCTACGGCGCTAAATCGACGCAGATTGCTCCAGTGACGTCTTCGACGAACACCCCAGTCGAGAGATCCTGGACTCCCTCAAACGTGAGGATGCCGGTCGCGCCCGCAAGCTTTCCGGTCGCGCCTGTGACTGGGCCAGTCCCACTGAATTCCCCGCTAGAGACGTCAAGGGTCCCTACGATGGACACGGTCAAGGTTCCGTTCTTAGTGGTGACTGTCACAGTCCCTGCGAAGGAGACAATTGTGCCGACCATCCCGGTCGGCGTAAATGCAGCGTGTGTCGTTCCGTGCAATAGCCCGCCGCCAATTATTTTCGCGTCCGTCGTGAAATCGCCATTATCGAGACCGACACCCTTGGCGTTGATCTTGTGACAGGATTCTGCGGCCTGCGACTGGCTGACGATCACCAGCGTGGCTGCGACCACGAAAAGAAACAGTCGGCCGACCCGTCCTAGCGCACTCATAAGTTGCTCCTTGTCCTCGGCGTAGCTACGCTTCGAGACGCCGAACCCGTCGATCTGTACCTTCGAGCTGGTGATTGACGCGAATGCCGTAGATGGACGACAGGAAACATTAGGGCCATCGATGTAGGCATACGGCCCTATTTTACGCGGGTAGGTCGGTGCTCGTTCGGACTCGTTTCGGTAAGGGTTGGTGCGCCCGGCAGGTCTCGAACCTGCGACCCCCGGTTTAGGAAACCGGTGCTCTATCCTGCTGAGCTACGGGCGCGCACGGCAGAGCTAAATTCTAATTCAGACCGAACTCGTTCCGGAACGAGTTGCCGCATCACGAGCCGCGACGCGCGTCACTGAAAACGCTGTCAAGTACTTTGCTTGTCGTCGCTCATGTAAAACCACTTAAATCTCGACCGACGGACATGGACCTGGGAGGCAAGGACGGACGGTCACGCGTTTTCAGGCACGGGCCGCCGTGCTAGGATTTCGGCGCGTGATTCAGCACACAGGGGGCGCGCGAAGGCGATACGACTGGACGGCCTGCATGATTGCCTTGGCAGTCGGCTTTGCGGTGGCTGTCCCGCCCGGATTGGCCGTTACTCGTTTGATTGGCTCGACGATGCTTCTCGTCGTTGTGGTAACGCTGGTCGGGACCGGCGTCAGCCGCTGGACGTATGCGCGCGTCGCCAAACGCGGCTCACGCCCCATCGATGACGAGACCTGTCCGTCATAGTCGACTTCCGGCCTAGCGCGAGGACGGTTGACAGGGCTCGCATAGATCGACAACTAGTTGTCGAGGCGTGCCGGCACAGGGCGCGGCTGAAGCTGTCGATTCAGATGCTGGATGAGGACTGAGTACGGCTGCGGCTTATAGAAGATCGACGCGTTCAGCTTGCGCGCCGCGTCCTCTTCCTCAAAGGACAACGGCATGCCTGTGAAAATCAGCGCGGAACTTTCGCGTAGCCGGGCATCGCTCGCAGGGCGGTGAGCAGCGATAGTCCCGATCGCTCGAGCCCTTTCGGATCGGGCACTTTCACGTCCAGCGATACCGCGTCCACGTGCTCGCGCCGGAGAATCGCGATGGCTTCGTCGACGGTCACCGCATGATGCGCCGTGAACCCCGCATGCGCCAACATCGTGCAAAGCGTGGTTTGCACTGCGGGGTCGTCTTCCAGAACAAGCACCACGGGCATGCGCGCCGTGCAAGTCGGCGATCTCATGCTTCTTGCCGGCAAGGGCGCCGGTGACACGATCGGCACAGTTGGACGCGACATTTCCGTGGAGCAGGCGTACCAGATTGCGCGAGCAACCGGAATGATCCTGCTATCGGCACTCGTCGCGGAGCTAGGGTCTCTCGATCGCGTCGTCCGCATCGTAAAAGTCACAGGGTTCGTCAACGCCGTGCCTGAATTCGCCGAACATCCGAAAGTGATTAATGGGTGCTCCGATCTCTTCGTCGAAGTCAGGCGGTAACGACGCGAGGAGCCAACCTTCCGAAATGGTGTCTAACCGACTCAGGAGAGCGACATATGCTGGCCGCCACCCTCTTTTTCGCAACCGCGCTGGCCCAGGCGCCGAACCCGCCAACCGATTGCGCCATCGCGATGGCGCGCAGCGCATCGGGCGCAACCGTCCAGGTCTGCCTCGCCGAGGCCGAACTGGGTCGCGCGCAGGCGGTGGCCAGGGAAAGCGCGGACTGGAAGCGACATATGGACGCGGCAGCCGCGCTCTACAAGAAGGCGATCGCACTGCCTGGCGATGACGCACTGAAGGGCGTCATCGTCGAGCGCTTGCTCGTCCTCTTCGACGCGCCGATGTTGAATAACGAGGCGGAAATGCTCTCGGCGTTTCGAGAGCTGATGACCCTGCAGCCACACGAGGTCACTCCGCTGTTGCGGTTGGCGAAGTATCAGGAATCGCGCGGACATGCGGACGCGGCCGAAGAGACGCTTCTCTCGGCACGGCGGCTCCAGCCCGACAACATCGAGCCGCTCAAGATGCTCGCGCAGTTTTACACGCGGCGCGCCGGCGCGATGCATACGGCGGCGAAGAGACAGGAGCCTGCGGAACAAACACCGGCAGGCACGCCAGACAAGGACGGCTTCTATCGAGTCGGCGACAGCATCGCTCCACCGCGCCGATTCGGCAATGCTGCCTATCCGCCCGACGCGCTCGCGGCGGGCATCGACGGCGTGGTCATTGCCGAAATCGTGGTCAACGAATCGGGCATCGTCGCCGATGCTCGAGTGCTGAAATCGATTCCGCCGCTCGACGAAGCAGCGCTGAAGGCCGTGCGGGAATGGCGCTACGACCCAACGATGGTCGACGGCAAAGCTGTCCCAGTGAAGATGACCGTCACGGTCAACTTCAGCACGCGCAAGTGACGATCTAGCCGGCCTTTTTCTTCGCAGCCCACCTCTTCTTCGCCGCCGCGCGCATCTTTGCCCGCGTCGCCGCCGACATGCGGCGCTTCTTGCGCCCCATCGTCATCTCGGACGGGTGCCCTGTCGGCACTTGCACGCGCTGCGCCTGTATTTTCGCGCGCCGTTTGAGCTGACGCCGGTTCTCTCCCGAGAGCTCGTCGATCAGATCGGTGGCCTTCGCGCGAACGAGATGAAGCGCCTCGAGCATGGTATTCCGCTGTTGCAGCCATCTCCTGGCATGCGCCTCGGTGGTACCGAACAGCCGCCCCACTTCTCCCGCGATTTCTTCCAGACTCGGTGCTCGTCTCTTAGCCAAGGAAACCTCCAGATTCAGATATTACTCATTCGTGGGCGCGGGCGGCGGCATTGTCCACGCAAGAACGCCGATGTAGATGAAGATGACGACCACCCACACGCCTGCAATGAATGGTGGGCCCAGATTCGCGAATGCGACGGCAGGCAGAATTCCAGCGCTGGGCAGCACGTAGCCAATCACGATGCCGGCCAGCGTGACCGCAGGCACGGAGGCGATGACTCGCCATTTCCGGCTCAGACGCTTCGACCACACGATCGGAAACACCACCACTGTGACTGGGATAATCGGGCCACCCAGCAGCAACGTCGCCGCGCCGAGAAGAAACACGACAACCCCCGCTGAGGTCAGGCCTTTAACAAGCGCAACCACCGGCAGCAGACCCAGAATGATCAGGACGGAACCGAAGATCTTCCGCCGTTTTGATTTCTTCCTAATGTCCGCCATACACTACGTAGCCGCGCTTGCGTAAACTGTCGGCGAGCATCACTTCCATTTCAACTGCTTTCTTGTACGGCATCGGATTGAGGTGCGCGTATAACTTCGGTACCAGTCTGACGCCAAATTTCTTTACGACGCGCGCCGCCTTCAGCCCCACTTTGTGATTCTGAAATCGTGCCTCCGGCGTCAGTCCGGTCATGCCGACATAGTACGCCGCGCGGCCATCGCCCTTCGGATCCTTGAGGTACACGACGTACACCGAATGATGATCGGCCACGCCCCAGTTATCGGATGTAGCCGGCCTTTCGTGAGTTCAGAAGGTAATCGCTCGAGTCAGCGACAGGGCGATAACCGATTTTCTGATAAATGCTGTTCGACGTGGGATTGGACCGATCGGCGTAGAGGCAACAGAAGGCGCGCCCTTCGTCGAGCAACTGCCGCGTCAGCGCCGACACGCATGCGGTGGCATAGCCACGGCCTCGGCGCTCCGGTGGCGTGTACACGAAAATCAGGCGCACGCCTCGCGGCGTTTTGCCCGACCATCCAGCCATCGACACAGGTTCTTCAACCTCCCAGACAAAGAGATGTTGCGCGGCGATAGCCTTGGCCGCAAGTGTCTCCGGATCCGCGGGATCACCGGGAAGAGCCTCCGCAATAAATGCCGTGAGCCACTCGACGATGATCGGGAGATCGCGCTCGGTCGCAGCCCGAAACCGGCCTGCAGGCGTCGTTGTGACACGCGGAGCCTCGCGAACTTCGAAGAGGCGGTGCCTGGTCGCCTCGATTGACGGCACACCCGTTCGTTCCGCCCAAAGGTCGGCGAAATGACAAACAGCCGGCTCGGGCCCATGCACCTGCGCCAGGTCGGGATACGCCTCCGCCAGATCGGCCACAAGGCACGCGATCGCGGGCGGTTCGCCGGCGCTGATCACGGCTTTCCGCGGCGGCGTGCGGACCGCGCAAGCAACGACGGCGCCTTCATGCTCGACGGTTGCCAGATACGCCTCTTCTCCGAAGGACCGCGCCGTTCCCGCGATGTCGAGTATCAGGTTATTCTCTGCCTCTGCGCGAAGCAGGAAGGACCCGGCACGCTCGAGAAACGACTGGGGATCGCGAAAACGATTAACCTGCATATTGAAGTAATACACTAGCTAGCGATGGACGCCCTCGCCCTTGCTTTCGTCGACAAATCGCGTGCACTTATCACGGCCGATTACGTGCCGAAAATCGAGCGCTGCCTCGATCGGCTGTCGGACGCCGATATCTGGTGGCGCCCGAACGAGGCGTCGAACAGCATCGGCAATCTTATTTTGCATCTCTGTGGAAATGTCACGATGTGGATCGTGGGTGGGGTTGGCGCGCTGCCATTCGAGCGTCACCGCCAACGAGAGTTCGACGAGCGCAGG
The DNA here is from genome assembly GCA_963730445.1 of Vicinamibacterales bacterium. Taxonomy (GTDB): domain Bacteria; phylum Acidobacteriota; class Vicinamibacteria; order Vicinamibacterales; family JAMQPK01; genus JAMQPK01. The sequence continues at coordinate 332,693 of CAVSRX010000002.1, forward strand.
AAGATTCCAGCCACGGAACTTCGTGCGCGCCTCCGCGTCGTCGTGCAGCAGGCCGATGAAGTGATGAGCGCCGTCAAGCCGGACGATCTACTGAGCCGACGGCAAATTCAGGGGTATGACGTGACGGTCCTCGAAGCGATTTACCACGTCGTCGAGCATTTCTCTATGCACACGGGGCAGATTATCCTACTCAGCAAAGCGCGAGGCGCGGAAGACCTTAAACTTTGGGCACCCTCGAAGGTGTAGCCTTCAGCGCGTGAACCTCGACGTCTTCCTCGATGCCGACCAGGCCGCCAAACGCACTCTCGGTGGAGTGTTCGTGCACTTCCGGCGGCTGAATGACGACAACGCCGCCTTCCATCTCTCGCTCGATCATGTCTATTTCTGTATCGCGTCCGCTTCCGAGCGGCGCCATTCTATGAATCAATCTGCTCCTCGCGTACCGTTTTAGTGCAATCAGCGGGCCAGAACTACTCGACAACAAAGGGGAGCCAGCTGTCGGACCCTGTTTGTACGTCAACCGCCGTACAAAGGTTGTGGACGCTCACGCCAAGCAGCCTGACCGGCCTCTGGCCAGCCGCGGTTTTCTCCAGCAATTGCAGGGCTCGTTTCGATAAATCCGCAGCATCCCGGCTCGCCGCGGCCGTGTGGCTTCGCGTGATGGTTGTAAAGTCCGAGTACCGGACCTTAATCGTCACCGTCCGCGCGAAGAGACACTTTCGTTCGAGCCAGGCGACCGCGTGGCGCGCCATATCATCCAACTCGGTACGGATCGTATCAATGTCGGTCAGATCTTCCGGATACGTATTCTCGGATCCAGACGACTTGGGCTCGCTGTCTGCGACCACCTGACGGTCGTCAATCCCGTTCGCGAGCTGTTTCAGCCAGTCGGCCATGCTGCCCACAGCCTCGCGCAGTGTCTGGTCGTCGATCGCGCGTACATCGACGAGTCGATTGATGCCCTGCGCGCGCAGCCGCGTTGCGGTGACGGGCCCGACACCCCATAGCGCATCAACTGGCAGACGCTGCAGAAACGGCTCGACGCGATCGGGCGCGATGACCGTGAGGCCATCCGGCTTCTTCCATCCCGACGCGATCTTCGCGAGGAACTTGTTCGGCGCGACGCCGGCAGACGCCGTCAGCCCGGTCGTGTCGCGAATCCGTTGCTTCAAGCGTTTCGCGACAGTCATCGCCAGCGGCTCGTTCCAGCTGTTTTCGGTAACGTCGAGGTACGCCTCGTCGAGCGACAAGGGCTCGACGAGCGGAGTCACTTCCCGATAGATGTTGAAGATCGTCGTCGAGGCGGCTTTGTACCGCGGAAAATCCGGAGGGACGATGACGAGCGACGGACACAGCTTCACGGCCTTTGCCATCGACATGGCCGAGCGAACGCCGAACGCGCGCGCCTCGTAGCTCGCGGCGGCAACCACTCCGCGGCGATTCGGCTGCCCGCCGACGACAAGCGGCTTGCCGCGCAGGGAGGGGTCGTCGCGTTGTTCAACGGATGCGTAGAACGCATCCATGTCGATGTGAAGGATCTTCACGTTATTCCGCGAATGCGGCGAGCGCTTTGGCGGTCTTGATGTACTCCTCGTAGCGCTGCTGATAGCGCTCGAGCTTCTGCTGCTCGACGGCAGCGAGGCGGGTGCGCAAGAGCGGCGAGGCCTGCCCCTGCACGCGATCGATCTCGTCCTGCACCTGCGCCGTCTTCAGGGAGTACTCGGCATCGTGGGCGCGCTCCCACGCAAGCCAGTCCGCGGTCCACCTCGAATGCGCCGCCTTCAATTGCTCCCGGGTAAATGGAAACGCTCCACCAGCCGCTGCGTCCAGCTCTTTGAACGCGTCAGGGAACAGCTTGCGGCTCGTCTGCGCGAGGGGATGCCACACGAGCATTTGCTTCGGGTCCTGCTGAGCGGCGGCGGCCGCCGGCGCAAACGTCGCGAGCAGCTGCTGCACGGTGGCCTCGCGCCGCTGGCGCCGCAGCTCGTCGCCGATGCGCCAGACCATGTAAAGCAGCGCCGCGTAAAACAGCGCCGTGCCGACCATCCAAATCATGCGGAATATTTCAGCACGCTGTAAACCGTCTCGTTCGGAACTCTTCCTGCGGCCATTGAGGAACTCGAGCTCGACGAGAAAAGCGAGCGCCTGCACGTCGCCCCCGAGCTTGCGCACGAGGGCGGTCGTCGCCGCGGCCGTGCCGCCCGTTGCCAGCACGTCGTCGATGATGAGCACCCGCTGCCCGGGCTCGACTGCATCCGAGTGAATCTCGAGACAGTCGGTCCCGTACTCGAGGTCGTAGGTTTCCTGCACTGTTTTTGACGGCAGCTTCCCTTTCTTGCGAACGGGTGCGAACCCCGCGCTCAGCCGGTCTGCGACCGCGCCGCCCAGGATGAAGCCACGGCTCTCGACGCCGACCACCACATCGATCTCGCGCGCTTCGAAGGGTTGCGTGAGCGCCTCGATCGTCATTTGAAACCCGTCCCGATCGCGCAGCAGCGTGGTGATGTCGTAGAAAAGGATGCCCGCCTTCGGAAAGTCCGGAACGCTGCGAATCTTCGTCTTCAGTGATTCCATAGTTGATTATCCCGTCACACGAAATCCGGCGAAGCGGCTCGACGGCTCGACCTCTACCGTGTCGACATCGTCCACGCGCGCGCCGGATGGCCCTCGCCGCACCGCCATCTCGAATCGCTGCATCGCGTCGGCATCGCCTTCGGCGACCACCTCCACGCTGCCGTCATGCTGATTGCGAACGTAGCCCTGAATGCCCTCGCGCTCGGCCGCATTCTCGACGAAGTATCTGAACCCGACGCGCTGCACTCGGCCTTTGACGATGAACCGGCGCCCGACAAGCACGCGCGAATTATACAGGTACAAAAAAAGGGCGCCAGCGTAAGCCGGCGCCCTCCTAGATCAGTAGATCCTTAGATCTGCTAGATCAGTAGTTAGTTATGGTTGCCCTCTGGCTTGGCAACCGCTCCAAGTCCCTTGTACGAGAACTTCTGCAGACGAGCGCCGGTGTAAGTCTCGACCGTGTAGATGTTGCCCTTCGAGTCGAGATGGACGTTGTGCACCGCGTAGAACTGTCCCGGATAGCGGCCGCCGTTGCCGATGTGGTTGAGCACCTGCATCGGTTCGCGGAGCAGCTGCCAGATGCGGTGGTTCGCGCCGTCAGCCACATACATCAGCCGCTGCTGCGGGTCCTTCGAGAACGCGATATCGAAGGTGACGCCGTCGCCGAGCGTGCGCTTGGCAATCTGCGCTTCCTTGATGTACGTGCCGTCCTTGCGGAACACCTGGATGCGATCGTTCACGCGGTCGCAGACGTAGACGAGACCGTCGTTGGCCAGCGAGGCGCAGTGCACCGTCCGCCAGTTGGTCGACAAGCGGCGCCGCCGGATCGTACGGGACGTTCGGATCGTCCGTCGGCGGCTTGCCGTAGGCGCCCCACATGCGCTTGAACGTGCCCTTGTCGGCGTCATACACGATGACGCGGCGATTGCCGTAGCCGTCGGCCACATACACTTCGTTGGCGGCCATGTCGACTTCGACCTCGGCAGGGTTATTCAGGTTGGCGGTGTCCTTGTTACCCTTGCTCGCGCCGTTCTTGCCGATCTGCAGCAGGAACTTTCCAGCTTTCGAGAATTTGACAATGCGTGTGCCCGCCGTTGCCGGCGAGCCAGACGTTGTCTTTCCCGTCGATCGTGATGCCGTGCATCGATGGCGGCCACTCGAATCCTGTTCCGGGTCCGCCCCAGTGGTTCACCAGGTTGCCGGCGGGATCGAACTCGAGCACTGGAGGCGCTGCCGAGCAGCAGAACTCGGAAATCGGCTTGGTCAAATCCACGGGGGCGTAACCGGCCACTGTGTTGCCGGCGCTCGGCGGCGCAAAGCCGCCGCCCGCAGGTGCAGGCGCCGCAGCGCCCGCCCGGCCGCCACCCCCGCGAGGTGGCGGAGGCGTAAAGCTCATCTGGCCGGCGAACTTTATGTCGAGCGACGACTGGCCGCGATGCACGATGAACACGTGATCGCGCGCGTCGATCGCGAGGCCAACCGTGGATCCGAGCACCCAATTATTCGGCAGCGGCTTCGGCCACAGGGGATCGACCTGGTAGATGCCCGCCCGGTTCGCGCCGCCGTTCTCCTGCGCGCGCGCCACGGTCTGCAACGTGTACTGTGCGATCGCCAGCACGGCAATAACCGCCGCGATGGTGGCGCCGACGTAGAAATTTCGAGTTCTCTTCATGGATGCCTCCCTGCCCTGAGCGAAGTCGAACGGGCTGCCCGGGTCTGGTTGGAAATGTGGCGCTAGATTACCTGCGGGCCCGGTCAAAGGCAAACAAATTGCCCAAACGCTGGGCTTTGGCGCCCTTGTCGCGCCCCTGATACAAGTCCACCAGGATTTGCGCCGCCAGAAACGACGCGGTCATCCCGTTGCCGCCGTAGCCGAGCGCGAATAAATGCCTGGGATAGCGCGAATGTTCGCCCACATACGGCAGGCCGTCCGGCGTCTCCGCGAACAGCCCTTCCCAGGCATGGTCGGGCTTCTCGCCAGCGAGTTCTGGATAGATCTGCGCAAGATAGGTCATCAACCGCGCGCGCGCGTTCGCAATGCGCTGACGCGATCCCTTCGATCTGCGGTGATTCGTGTCTTCGCCGCCGACGAGCAGCCGTCCCTCGTCTGTCCACCGGAGGTAGTGATACGGACGATCCGTATCCCACGCCATCGCGCGAGGCCGGCGCGCTCTGCGCAGGCGGCGCGTCGCGAGCACGTAGGTGTCTTTCATCTTGAAGCGTCCGACGAGCGCTCGAAATTCGCGCGTGGCGTATCCCGTCGCGACAACGATGTGCGACGCGGAGATCGTGCCGCCCGCAGTTCGCACGTCGACGCCCGCCTTCGAGGCTTTCACGCTTCGCACCTGCGAGCGCTCGAAAATACGCGCGCCCCGACGAGCGGCGGCGGCCAGAAATGCGTGACATGTGCGCAGCGGATTCACCTGCGCGTTTCCCGACGTCGCGATCGCGGCCTGCGCCCTGATGCCCGTCATTCGATACAGCGCTGACGCCGACAACCATCGCCCCGGCAACCCGGCCGCTTTTCGTGCGCTGAACTCGTGTCGAAGCTCTTTCACTTTGTCGGGATCGCACGTGAAGTACACCGAGTCGCATGAGCACAGGCCGACATCGGCCTTCAGCGCGCGTATCGCCTTCGCCACATCGCGCGTTGCGCGCGCGAGCGATTTCCAGATCTCACGCGTCGCGGCGCGCCCGAAACGTTTTGTGAGGTCGGTGAAGTCGCGATCGGGCTCCTGCATGAGCAGCGCAGTGCTCGCGACGGTACTGCCGTGACCGACAAGCTTGGATTCCACGAGCGCCACGCGCACGCCCGCATCGGCGAACAGGTACGCGCAGATCGCACCGGTGATGCCGCCGCCGACGATGACGACGTCGACCTCTAGCGTGCCTCGGTGTATGGGATATTTGCGCTTGCGGAAGGGTTGATCGAGCCAGAGGGGACGGCCGTGACGCAGCCGTCGCCCTCTGCTCTTGGCTCTCTGCTCTTTCAGGTTACTTACCCCTGTAGATGACTCTCCAGATTTTGCCCTTGTTACTTTCAGTGATGTACATCGTTCCGTCGGGACCGACGTAGGTCCCGTTCGGGCGCGCGAGGGCCAGGTCTGGACTCTTCATGGGCTCCATGCCTTTGAAGCCGTCGGCGAACACTTCATGCGGACCGGCGTTCTTCGCTTTCACCACAGGCTGGAACAGGATGTTGTAGCCGGCCATCGGAAACGGCGCGCGGTTCCATGAGCCGTGCGAGGTCATGAACGCGCCGCCGCGATACTTCGCTGGAAAGTGCGTGTGCGTGTAGAACATCAAATCGACGGGCGCGTAGTGCGCCGGGAAATTCGCGAACGGCGCTTTGAACTGCGAGCAGCGTCCGATCGCCTTGCCGTCGCCGCCGTACTCGGGCGCGAGAATCATCTTGTCGACGCGGGAGTCGTGATAGCAGTACGGCCAGCCGAACACATCGCCCTGCTCGACCTGCAGCATCGGCTCGCTCGGTCCGAACGCGTTGTCTTCGGCGGTATAGCCCTTGTCCTTGAACAGCGTGTCGAGCGAGTCGCGGCTGTTCATCGCCACGTAGAGGTGGCCGTCGTGCCACGCCACCGCGACGGGTTGCCGCAAGCCGCTCGCAAAGCGCGCTTCTTTCGTGAATTTCTGGCCGACGACGTCCGCTTTGAAGCGCCAGATGCCGCCGCGATCTTCCAGCTGCGGGCACGGATCGATGCCGGGTGCGTTTGGACGGCGATCGGGAATCTGACAGGCATTCGACGGCAGGCCGATGTTGACATAGACGTTGCCGGCGTTGTCGAAGGCGATGTCCTTTTGGGCGTGACCGCCGCCCACCGGGAATCCATCGACGACGATCTCCGCGGCGCCCGCGGGCATCAATTCTCCAGGGGTCAGCTTGAACCGGCCGATGTGCGTGACGGCTGCGTAGTACAGATAGCCGTTCCGCAGCTCGAGCCCGGTACCGCCGGCGTCACCAAACTTCTCACTAACGACATCGGCTTTGCCGTCGCCGTCGGTGTCGCGAAGTCCGACGATGCCCCTGTCGCGCAGAATCACGTAGATGTCGCCGTTATCGTTGACGACAATGTGGCGGCCCGCGCCGATGCCGCCTTCGTACACGACGAGCGCGCAGAATCCGGTAGGCAGCGTCAGGCCGCCGTTGTTCGCATCGCAGGATGGCAATCCCGCCTTCGCCGCCGGCTTCGGCGCGCCAGGCCCCTGACTGTTCAGCGTGACTGAACCGGCCGCACCGACACACGTAAGCACAAGCGCGAGAAATATGCGTTTCATGGCGACGAATTGTACCGGTTACTTGAGGAAGGCGCAATGAATCCGCGTCAGCATTCCGGCGGCGTTCTTGCCGCCGCCCTCGCTGACCAGATACAACTCGCCGCCCGATCCGAACGCCACACCTTCACCTTGTGGCTCTTTGAAGCTCCTGAGATCGACGCGGACAGGGTTGCCGCCCTTTGTGAAGTCATCGAGCGAATACAGAAGCAGCGTGTTGTTCGAGCGCAGGGCAACCCAGCCCTCGTCAGGCGAGACCGCGGCGCCGGTGATGCGAACCTTTTCTTGGAGCGTACGAAACAGTGTGAGCGTACCCGTCTCGCCGGGATTCTGAGACGCGCCAAACGTGTAGACGCGCGGCGGAACTTCTTTCGTGATGACGAAGATGCCGATCTTTTTCGTGACCAGCAGTGCTTCCGCGTCGTGCGGTCCATCGGGATATCTGACGTGAGTCGCCGTCGCCGGCTTTGTCGACGTGCTGCCGGCAGGCGGCATTGGCACCTCGTAGATCGTGATGCGCTCGCGCGATTCCCGGTTGTCGCCGATGTCGGCGATATAAAGGCAGGTTCCGTCGGCACACAGGCCGCCACTCATGCTCCCGAGATCCTCCCAATCCTGGACATCCGCGCCAGCGATCGTCACGGGCATCGCGCGCCCCGACGCATCAATTCGAGTACAACACCGGCGCGTCCGAATCGTTGTGCGTCCACAGCACGCCGCCGGCATACGCGACTCCGCTCGCTTCGGGCACGGCCTGAAGAAACTGTGCGGACCCGACCTGCGTGCATGGACTCACAGGCGGCTGCGACTGCCCGCTCACGCACGCAGTCGCGGCAACCGCGATCGCAAGAGGTGTGGCGCTATTTACGAACGTATTTCTTGATTCCCTTCTGTCCAACTTCCGCGCCGTACACATTGCCTTGTGCGTCGGCCGCCACTCCTTCAGGACCGCTCGTGCCCGCGAGCGGGCCCTCGTCGACGTTGGGGTTGTCGTCGGGAATGAACGCCGTCACCTTGCCGTCGCGCGCACTGCCGATGCGGATGCCGCGCTTCCACTCGCTGGTCTTGCGCGACTTGTTCGACTCCGAGTCAGCAACATAGATGACATCGTTCTTGTCGATGTAGACCCCGCTCGGCCGGCTGAACTGGCGCCACTCGTCGAGGTACGTGCCGTTCTGATCGAAGATTTGAATCCGGTTGTTGGCTCGATCGGCGACGAACAACCGCCCCTTCGAATCCATCGCCAGCGCGTGCGGCGCGTCGAGCTGGCCGCGACCGGACCCGCGCGTGCCCCACGTCGTGATGAACTTGCCGGTCCTGTCGTACTTCACAATCCGCGCGTTGCTCTCGCCGCCGTGGCCGTCGGCCACGAAAATGTCGCCGTTCGGCGCGGTGATGACATCGGACGGCTGATTGAAGTGCGTCGCGTCGTTGCCGGTCATCCCCGGCATGCCGAGGCGCAGCAGCACTTTACCCTCGGGGCTGAATTTGACGATGTGATGTCCGCCGGCGACGGCGGGTGCCGGTGCGCCCGCGCGTCCGCCGCCCGGCGGCAGCCCATCGACGACCCAGACGTTCCCCTGCGGATCGACGTGGATGCCGTGCGGGAAGACGAACATGCCGCCGCCGAAGCTGCGTACGAGCTTGCCCGCCGCATCGAACTTCATGACGACCGGCAGATTCGATCCGGCGCAGGAGTTGGCGCCACAGCGATCGGCAATCCAGATGGATTTGCCGTCGATGTCGGGCTCGACGGTGCTGATCGATCCCCACACACGGCCGTCGGGCAGCTGAAATGGATTGCCGACGGTCTTGTACGGGTTCGGCGCGTCGTTGGTTGGCGCGACCGGAGTTTGAGCGGCCAGAACCTGAACGGCGAACAGCGCGACCAGAAATGTTTTCTTCATGCCGCGAAGTATATGATCGGAGGTATGTGGACCCAAATCCTTCTTGGTCTGGCCATAATGACGGCAGCATTTACCGGTAGTGCCCGCCTTAAGGCGGACCAGGCTGCGCCTGCGCCGAATCCCCGCCAGCAGCCCGGCGCGCAAGTGATGATGTTCGCGCCCGAGCAGCACGACCTGTACGACGGCCACTACATCCTGTCGGCCAACCGCATCTACATGGTGGGCGGGCTGAACGATGCGCCCGGATGGGACCATCTCGACAATAATGCCGCCACCGTGAAGCCCGTCGCCGGCAGCGCGGAGATCGACATCGACGAAATCAAGAACACTGGGAGGTTCGAAGCGCGGCTGAAGATCCCGGAAGGGGATCTCGTGCTCGCGATGGATCGGTTCCATGAGTTCAATCCGTGTCAGAACGGCGGCATCGCCGGATTCCTGCACGAACACGGCACCGACTCGGGCTGCGGCGACAACAACTGGCCGAAGGCCTTCGGCTACCTCGCCGGCTGGGGATACGGCCGCGCCACGCTCAACGGGAAGCCGCTCTACGACAACTATGAAATGCACTTCATGGTGACGCAGGGCATCCGCGATCGGAAGACGCTGAAGGTGAACTATCCGATGGCGAACAAAAAACTGCCGGGCGGCGAAGTGAATCCGGCAACACAGCAGATTGACTTCTACATCCGCAGCCCGCAGACCAACCCCAAGAACAAACCGAACCGCGAGGTGTTCCTGCACTTCTTCGGCATGGAAGTGACCTGGAAGTAGCTCAAGGTTCCGGTTCCAGGTTCCGGTAGGGCGCAACTTTAGTTGCGCATCTGATTTATCCACTGTGGCCGCACGCCGACGGGCTGATGATTTAGAATTCCGCTGCATGGATCCCACGGCGAGACCCGCATACGACGTCGTCATTCTGGGCGGTGGGCTCGCGGGGCTCAGCCTCGCGCGGCAGCTGCACCTGGAGGCGCCTTCGGTTCGTGTGCTCGTGGCCGAGAAGCGCCAGCATCCCGTCCGGGAGGCCGCGTTCAAGGTGGGTGAATCGTCGGTCGAGATCGGGGCGCATTATTTTCAAAAGGTGCTGGATCTCGAACCGCACCTGCGCAGCGCGCAGCTCGAGAAGCTCGGCCTGCGATACTTTTTTCCGCATGCGGACAATCGCGACCTCACGCGGCGGGTCGAGCTGGGCGCGCCCGAGTACTCGACCGTGCCGTCCTTCCAGCTCGACCGCGGACGATTCGAGAACTATCTCCTGCAGCTCGCACGATCGTCTGGAACTGACGTGCTCGACGCGTGCGCCGTGCGGGCGATCGAGCTTGGCAAGACGCATCACGAAGTCACGCTGACGACCGGCGACACGACGCGGACCGTCTCGGCGCGATGGGTCGTCGATGCCAGCGGCCGCGCAAGCCTGCTGAAGCGCAAGCTCGGCCTGGCGCGCCCGTCGGGACATGCCGCGAACGCGTCGTGGTGGCGCTACAAAACGCGCCTGAAGATCGACGACTGGTCCGACGATCCCGACTGGAACGCGCGCGTCCCCACGCGCCGCCGCTGGCTCAGCACCGTGCACATGATGGGAAAGGGATACTGGGTGTGGTTTATCCCGCTCGGTTCGGGAAGCCACAGCGTCGGCATCGTGGCCGACCCGGCGCTGCATCCCTTCAACCGAATCAATCGCTTCGAGCGGGCGCTCGACTGGCTGCGGGAGTTCGAGCCGCAGGCGGCCGACGTCGTGGAGGCGCACCACGGCGTGCTCGAGGATTTCCTCGCCCTGCAGCACTTCGCGCACGGCTGCGCGCGGGTCTTCTCTCCCGATCGCTGGGCGATGGCAGGCGAATCGGGTGTCTTCACGGATCCGTTTTATTCACCGGGGTCTGATTTCATCGCGATGGGCAACGAGTGCATCGCCGATCTCATCGCACGCGATGTGCGCGGCGAAGATATCTCGGCGCGAGCCGAGTCGTTCAACCAGACCTATCTGCGCCTCTTCGATGCGTTCACACGGCTCTACGAGGGGCAGTATCCGATCATGGGCAATGCCCAGGTGATGACGGCGAAGATCACCTGGGACAACGGGAGCTACTGGGCGATTACGGCCCTGCTCTATTTTCAGCGCCGGTACCGGCGGCCGGAATTCATCGCGTCGATCGAGCCGCTCATGCGGCGGTTTTTCGTCCTGCACGCGCGGATGCAGTCGTTCTTTCGCGCATGGGATCACGCCGACCAGCGCAGTTACGCCGATGCGCAGCGGAACGTGCTCGATCTGGATTTCCTCAAGCACCTGCAGAGCAGCCTCAAGGATCCGATGATGGATGACGACTCGCTACGGGCGCGCCTCGAGGAAAACTACGCGCTGCTCGAAGCCTTCGCGCAGAGCTGGCAGGCTGTGGCGTGTGAGGATTACCCGGAGCTGGGGCGCTTCGTGCCAGCCAAAAGCGATGCCGCGACGCTCAATCTCGCCCCCGCGCGCCTGACCCCCACGCGCGTGACGGTGTAGGTATCTCAACACGGAGCCACGGGGACACGGAGTAACACGGAAGATTCTTTTTAAAAAAAGAAAACCCCCGTGCGTTTCCGTGACTCCGTGTCTCCGTGTTGGGATAGCTACTGCAGGGCGCGGATCACGAGCGCCGCGTCGTTCCCACCAAACCCTAACGACGTCGAGACGCCCGCGCGCAGGCGCTGCTCGCGCGGCTGGTTCGCGACGACCAGTACGTCGCAGTCGGCCGATTCGTGATTAATCGTTGGCGGGATGACGCCGCGCGCGATTGACATGGCCAGCGCGGCGGCTTCGATCGCGCCGGCCGCACCGAGGCAGTGACCGATCATCGATTTCACCGATGTGACGGGAATATGCGCGGTCCGATCGCCGAATACGCGCCGGAACCCCTTCGATTCTGCGGCATCGTTTTGCGGCGTGGCAGTGCCGTGCGCGTTGACGTGGTCGACTTCGTCGGCATTGACAGCGCCGTGACGCAGCGCGGCAGTGATGACCGATGCGACCGGCCGTCCTTCAGGCTCTGGCGCTGTCGGATGGAACGCCTCGCACACGAACCCGTAGCCCGCCAGCTCGCCGTAAATGTGCGCGCCTCGCCGGCGCGCGCGATCGAGCGACTCGAGCACCAGAATCGCGCCCCCCTCGCCGATGCTCATGCCGGCACGGCCGCGATCGAACGGCCGGCATGGATTCGGATCCATCAGGCGCAGCGCGTTGAAGCCGCTGAAGGTCAGGCGCGACAGCGCATCGGTGCCGCCGGCGAGCACGGCGTCGGCGCGGCCGCGGCGAATCGCATCGGCCGCCTGGCCGATGGCGATCGTGCTCGACGAGCATGCCGCCACCAGACACGATCGCAGTCCCTCGAAGCCGAAGCGATGCGCGATTGCGTCCGCCGGCGTGCTCGAAAAATGGTTCCACACATCCGACTTGCGCGCGCGCGCAATGCCCGATGTCATCCACTTGCTGTAGAAGGTTTCGTTGCGGAAGAGATCGGCCGTGCCTGCGCCGAGCACCACGCCCACACGCGATCGATCGAGCAGGCCATCGAGCAGCCCCGCATCCGCGAGCGCCTCGGTTGCCGCCGCCACGCCGATGTGGTCGCTGCGCGAGAGACGGCGCCGCTCGAGCGGCGTGAGCTCGCTGTTCAACTCGTTCGTTTGCACTTCAGCGGCGAGCCGGCTTCTGTAGCCGTCGGTGTCGAACAGCTTCGCGTCGCGGATGCCGCATTCGCCGGCCACCATCCGCTCCCATGTCGCCTCTCGGCTGTTCCCGAGAGACGTCACCATGCCGATGCCCGTAATGACGACCGTCTCGTTCACCACGGCGCGTCTTCGACGTGAACCGTCGGGCGTGGCGCGCGGGCGACGTTCGCGTTGAGCTCGGCGGTGACCCTGCGAACCGTCTCGGCTTCCCGCCGCTTCCCCTTGAGCGTAATCAGCATCGGCACGAATTGAAACGGCAGTGACACGCTGCTGAACGCGAGACATCCCGCGCGATGCACGCCTGCGTGATCGCGTGGGCCGATGCCGATCAGGCTCCCAAGGTACGAGCGGATGACGCCATAGGCATCGCCGGCGACCGTGGCCGCGGTGCCGTGCTCACCGCCAGGGCGGCCCAGCCCGCGCTTGAGGCTATCCAGAAACTCCTCGCGGTTCCGTCCCGGCGCCTCGGTCCACGTGCGGCCGACGCGGCGAAGCGTATGCGCGTCGCTTCCGCCGATGGCCGACAGCGTGGTCTCGTTGCCGGCCGTGCGCCGCGCCACGATCGCTTCGATGAGCAGGTTATGCGCCGGCAGCATCGCGCCATTCCTGGCCTCGAGCGCGGGCACTTCGTCCAGCAGGCGCAAGTAGTCGGCCAGCGGCGTCTGCCCTCGATAGAAATGCAGCAGATGATTCAGCGAGAAAAAGACGCCGGCCGATCGCAGACACGCGATGACGTCGAACACGTTGCGGCGCAGCGGCTGCACGTCGCGGTGCAGCGCCTCGGTCATGCCGTACACGCCGAGGTGCACCTGGATGTCTTTGTACCAGCACGACACTTCCTCGCCGATGATCACCTCGGCGGGATTCTCGGCACGGGCGGCCAGCTCGAGCGCGCCGTCGATGCTGTCGTGATCGGTGATGGCGACGAGATCCATGCCGCGCGACTTGGCGCGGCGGTACACGTCGATCGGGCGCGAGTAGCAATCGCGGCTGCGGAGAAACCGCATGTTGCCGCTGCGCGTCGAATGCAGCGTGTGGACGTGCAGGTCAGCGCGCATCATCATCGCAATGGCTTCAGCAGCAGAATCTGGAAGGTTGTCGATCCGACGTCTCGATAGCCGGACGGCAGGAGGCTCTTCCCCGCCTCCGCGCGCAAGATCATATTCCATCGCACGCGTAAGTTCGCGCGCGGCGCCGAGGCCGGTCACCGGCCGCCACGCGCGCGCGACATCGCGATCGCGTCCCCACGCCTGCTCGAGGAACAGGTCGAGGCGGTACAGGTCCAGCAGATTGAACGAGTACGTTCCGCGCGCCATCGCCAGTTCCTGGAATCGAACGCCCGATGCCGGAACGCCATGGATGCGCGTGTCGTCGAACATGCCGAACTGATACTTCGAGAACCGGTCGAGACGCTGTCCGCCGAACCATGCGCCGTTCAGATGAATCTTGTGCACGGCCTTGAAGTACCAGTCGCGCGACAGACTCGCCGTGTATTTCGTGTAGGTGGGCTGCTCGCCCGAGAGCCGTCGGTACCACGTTCCGTTGGCCACGAAACTGTACCCGGCCCGGCGGTATTCCCACGCACCGCCGAAGCCGTTCGTGATCGTGCTCGGCGGGGGCTCGAAGCTCTCTGATGTGGTGCGATCGCGGACGTAACGCATCGAATCGGAACTGATACTGAAACTGTGCTTTCTGGAACGCCGTGTACTGCCATCCGAGATTGACGCCCGACGAGAGCGGCCACGTCAGCACGCGCTGGTCTTCGCGCTCGCCGTCGGGCCCGTAGATGCGATCCGATGACGGCGCCGCAATCGCGAAAAAGTCGACGCTGGCGTCCAGCGGTGTCGATCCGAGTTTGGGCCGCTGAATATTTCCCGCCGCGAGCACGCCGCCAAACAGCAGAGCCAGCTGCGTGTCGGGGTTTCCGAATTCGAAGTCGAGGTAGTTGATCCCGAAAATCGGAAGCGGAAATGCGTACGACGGATCGATCGTAATCCCCATCGCCATCGCTTTGACGCTGCTGCTCGGCCGGGTGCTGACGACCCGCACTTCTCCTTCTTTGATGTAGTGGCGCAGCCCCTGATCGGTTTCTTTGTACATCACGCTGTTGCTCGCGCGAGCGGCGTCGCGAGCCGCGGCGAAGTCGCGCTGGTTCACCTGAACGTTCGTGAACACGACGCTCTTCTCGACCAGGACATTGCGGCCGGCGACCATCAGAATCTGCCGGGCCGACATCCTGGTGAACAGAAACATGGGACGGCCGCCGATGGTCGCGACCGGCGTGTAGTACTGCGTCTCTTCGTTCGACACGACCGGCGCGGGAAGCCCGCTCTGCACCGTCTGCACGCGCACGCGCGCGAAGGTCGTGCGATCGATCCACACGGTGCCGCGATACAACGCCTTTCCGCTGACGACCGGCTCGAACTCGATCACATAACAGTCGAACTCGTCTACCACCTCCGTCCCGCGCAGCTCGTAGCGGTAGTCGGTGTCGAATCGAAGCTGCAGCGGAAGCGACAGCACCTTCTCGGCCTGCAGGAGCGGAAACGGGGGCCGGTCGGCTCCCCACTTCGCGCCGTTGACAGAAAAAGACAGTTCTTCCCATTCGATGTCGGTGCCGCTGACGAAGTAACGGTTTTCCGTCACGACGTCGTAGCCCGAATCGGCCATCGTCGGCCTGAAGTGCTGCTCCATGCGCGCATCGGCCGAGTAATTCCGAACGGCAAAATCCTGCGCGCGCTGCTGCTCCTGATGGCGCGCGACGATCTCCGCGACCGACAGCGATTGCGCCGCCGACACGTCGCTGCGATCCGCGAACACCTCGGTGGCGCCCTCGTTGAAATCGAGCACCATCGGCCCGCCCGTCAACGGCACCTGCAAACGTACCGACCCGGTGACGTCATTGCGCGTGTAATTGCCGGCGGGCGTTCGTGTCCGTTTCAGACAGATCGCGCACAACCGCCGTGCCGCCCATCGACAGGGTCGCTGCGACCTGCAGCGGTTCGGCTGTCGCGTCTCCCCAGTACACGAGATAGCGTCGCGAACGTGCGCTCGTCGAAGAGCATGCGGAACCGCTGCGTGCCCGTCACGTCTCTCTCGCCGATCGAGAGGCGCAGCTGCGTGCGCAGCTGGCGTCGAGACGCGAGATCTCCGACGTCAGCAGCGAAGCAATCGGCGCCAGCGCCCGCAGCTCTTCCACCGCGTCGGCGGCCTGCCAGGCCCGAAGCGACACGTCGGTGCCGAGATCGTCGAGCAGCGAATCGATGAGGAGGTCGCCGCGTCCCCGCAACCGCCTGCGTCGCGCTGCGATCGACGCGCGCCTGAATTTGGCCGAGCAGATTCGGCGGCGGCATCCGACACAACGAGCACGTCGATGTATGGAGCGAGATCTCCCGTATAGACGGAGGCCAGCGCCGCAGCATCCTCAACGAGCGATCCGCCGAGTGCGATGCGAATCGCCGATCGCGCGGAACGCGCTTCCGTCGCGGCGAGCTTCACGGCAAACACGCCCAAGTGCCGCCTGCTCGCGGCTGACGCGCCACTTCGACAATGGCGATGCCTTCACCATGCTCTTGCAGGAGCGCAGCAAGCCGCTGCCGCCACGCCTCAGCATCTTGAACAGATGCGGGGGCAGGAACGGTGAGCCACACGGGCACGCCCGAGCGACGATACGACGTGAGCTTCCCGCCGAACTCCGTCATCGCATCGGCAGCCGCAGGCACGTGCACGCGAACGCGCGACCGGCAGAGAAATATCCGTCGACGACCTGACGCAGTTGTGCCGGATCGACCTGCGCGCTGTCTTCGACCGCGATGCGCGGTACCGACACAGCCGGCGCGGCCGGAACGGGCTGCTGCGCGCTCAACAGAAACCCGACCAGGGGAAACCACATCACGTTCATCACTGCGTCTGAGTTCTGGTGTGGCAGTGAACTCACGGGACCGAACGTCGCGCTCGCGAGAATCGACCGAAGGCGATTCCGAAAACCGTCCAGGCGGAAGTAATGCGCGAAATGCAACGACGCGGGCAGCCGTACTTTCGGCGGGTCCACATCGAATTCCCATGGATGCACCGCGAGCACGGCCGGGCTGCCGCGCGCGATTCACCTCTTCGATTCTCCGAAGCACCGCTGCGCGGCGAGCTCATGCGGAGACCCCAACCCCATCCAAGGGGCATCACCTGGCCGAACCGATCGACGACGAGCGGCGGAACTTCGGTGATGGGACCAGACGCGGTCTGACGAACGTGCGGGAGACGAGGGTAGGCGGTTGATCCGACGATCCTGACCGGTGCCATGCTGGCGTCGGTCGTGAATCCCGTGTTCGCGAGACTATCCAGCGCCCAGAGCGAGCGATCGTTGATGGACCATTCGGGCGCGCGGAACGCTGTCACGTGCATCACGCCGGCGGACCGCAAGGCGGCAACACTCTTCTGAAGATCTGCGGCGAACGCCGTCTGCGGTCAACTCGTACGCGCGCAGGTGATCGTGGCCGTGCGATCCGATGTCATGGCCGGCGCTCCGGACGGCCGCGACGAGCTCCGGGTGCTCGTCGGCGATCCATCCCAATACAAAAAACGTCGCGCGAACTCCCGCCGCATCGAGCGTATCGAGCAGCCAGCGCGTCGTGTCGCCGACTCGCGACGGAAGGGCGCTCCACTTGTCGCGCGAGAGGGCGCTGACGCCGCAGACGTGGAACCAGTCCTCCAGATCGACGGTAAAAATATTCGTCACGCCGTCTTCCTGGCACGCTCGGAGACGATGAAGTCTGCAATCGTATCGACCGAACGCAGCACTCGCTGTCCGGTCTCGTCGTCGGTAATCGACACACCGAATCGCCGCTCCATCTCCAGCACGAGCTCCAGCACGTCGATCGAATCGAGACCCAGGCCTTCACCGAACAGCGACATGCCGTTCTCGATCTCGTCCACGGAGATCGGCAGCCTGAGACTCTCGACGATGGCTCGTTTGATCTCTTCTTTCAGTGCATCGGGCGCGCTACTCATGTCCTCCGATCTTACAAGAGGCCACCGTCAACCCCTATGACTTGCCCTGTGATGTAGCTCGAGGCCTCCGACGCCAGAAAGGCCACCAGCGCCGCGACTTCACGCGGTGTGCCGATTCGGCCGATCGCGACGGCGCGCAGATGCGCCTCCCGCGCGGCGGCGGGCATGGTGTCGAGCATCTCTGTTTCGACGAGTCCGGGCGACACGGCGTTGACGAGCACGCCTTTGCCGGCGAGGTCGCGCGACAACGCGCGCGTCAGCCCTTCGAGCCCGGCTTTGGACGCGGCGTACGCGCTCTGCCCGGGCAGCGGCATGCGCGCGCTCGGCGAGGACACGTTGATGATGCGGCCCCAGCGCCGCAGCAGCATGCCGCGTACGACGGCGCGAACGCAGTGGTAAACGCCGTCGAGGTTCACGTGCATCACCTGCTGCCACTGCGGCAATCCGAGCAGCGCGATGTGCGCGTCGCGCGACACGCCGGCGTTGTTCACCAGAATATCGACGGGACCGAGCTCCGCCACGGCGTGCTCGAAAAACGCCGCGACGCTCTTCTCGTCGGCCACGTCGCACTTCCCTGCCCATGCGCGTCCGCCGGCGGCGCGCATCGCCTCTTCGAACGCGCGCGCATCGTCTTCTCGCTCGCGATAGGCAATGCCGACGGCCGCTCCGCGCTCGACCAGGAGCTCCGCAATACCTCTACCGATACCGCGCGAACCGCCGGTGACGATGGCGACCCGGCCGTGAAGGAATAGATCAGTTGACACGCAGCACGACGCTGAACAACGCGCCTCCTGAGGCAAAGCTGTTGACGAGCGCGATGGGTCCAGGAGCGTCCACGGCTTCGACTGCCAGCCGCAACGTGCCGGCGGCCGCGTCCGGCTTCGCGAGGCCCGAGATGGGCGGCACGCGGCCCGCCTTGCCGCACAGCAGCGCTGCGATGCACGCCGCGCTGCCCGATGCGCCAGACTCGCCGAGCGATCCTTTCACTGAGGTCACCACGCACGATTCCGATCCAAACAGCGTCGGCGAGCGCCTCGGCTTCGACGCGATCGAGCGTCGGCGTCGCATTCGCCGAGGCGTACACGACATCCACATCGCCCGGTTCGATGCCTGCGTCATCAAGTGCGAGGCGCATCGTGCGAACAAGCGGTGCGGACGTGTCGGGCCACTCGTTCAGCGGGACCGACGCGCTCGCTGCACCCACGCCGAGAATTTCTCCGTGCGCCGTCGCGCCGCGCGACTCCCACGCACCGTCCTGCTCGAGCCACAGCATGTAACCGCCCTCGCCGAGCACGAACCCGCTGCGCGACGCGTCGAACGGCGCCAGTCGCGCGTCAGGCATGGTGGCGGGCGACATCACGCGAAAACGATCGTAGGCCTTGAAGAAAATCTCATACACCGCATCGACGCCGCCGGCTGCAAGCGCCGACGCGTGTCCTTCGCGAATCATCTCGGTGGCCGACACAATCGCCGCCAGTCCCGATGCCTCTTTGTAGCTGACGGTCGCGTTGGGGCCGCGCAGTTTGAACTCGAGTCCGACGAGGCTCGCGGCCGCATTCGCCACCGTGCTGTTGAACAGCAGCGCGGGCGCGCCCGTGGGTCCGGTCTTGAACAGCGCCGAGAGATAGTCCTGCGTCGCCTGCCCGCCGGCGGTCCACGTGCCGAGCATCACACCGCTGTCGTCGACGCCGTCATCGCTGCGCGGCTGCCGCGCATCATCCATCGCGAGACTGGACGCCGCGATCGCGTACGCGCCTGTGCGATCCATGCGCCGCAGCTTCATCGGAGGAATCCACTTCGGCGCGTCGAAGTCGGTCACGCTCGCGGCCAGCGTCGAACGGCAATCCTTCGTGTCGAAGTCTGTAATGGGTGCGATGCCGGTCCGTCCCTGCAGCAGCGCGTCTCTGAAGGTCTCGAGTGAAGTACCGAACGGGGAAACGACGCCGATCCCGACGACGCGCACACGACGCTGCATCCGGGCGGATGTTACCATTGGCCCCATGCTCCATCAACGCAGCCGGCGCACCGTCTACGCGCGCGCGTTGATGTTGTTCGTCGCCTGCAGCGCCGCTATCGCATGCGCGTCGATCGTGCGCGCGCAGTCGACGCCATCGAAGAGACACAGGCCTTCGACGAGCTCTACCAGCGTGGCCAGAAAGCGAACGGCGGGCTGAAGACGCTGACCGCGCGCTTCACCGAAACGACGACCTCTCCCCTGCTGACGCGGCCGCTCGTCGCGCGCGGCACGCTCGCACTGCAGCGTCCGTCCACGGTGGTGCTGCAGTACGACGCGCCCGAGGCGCGAACCGTCCTCATCGACGACAAGCGCCTGCTGCTCAGCTGGCCGGGACGCAACATCTACCAGACCAGCAACATCGGGCAGATGCAGAGCCGCATTCAGAAATATTTTGTCGAGGGGAATCCGGAGGAGCTGCGCAAGAGCTTCGACATCACGGTGACCGACGCCGAGAAGCGCGCCGGCGCGGACCACGTCGTGCTGGTGCCGAAGCGAAAGCAGATTCGCGAAGGGCTGACGCTGCTCGACTTGTGGATCGATCACTCGTCGCTGCTGCTCACCGCGATGCGCATGACGTTTGCCGGCGGCGAGACGAAGCTGATGACGCTCGAGGACGTGGTGCCTAACGCTCCGATCGCTCCAGGGACCTTCGCGCATCCGCCGCAAACGACGCGGTGAACGAGCTTAAGGGCGACGCGAAGTCGCACTCCGCCAGGTAGTGCGACGGGATCCATCATGCGCTGCGTGCGGCTCAGCGCGCGCAGCAGGAACATCGCATTGCGCATATCGACTTCGCTGAGCCATTTCCAGATGCTCTTCCGGCCCCGCAGGTTCAACACCGACCGGCGCCACGTCTCGCAGTAGAGCTCGAAGAACCGCTCGGCGCCGAGCGCGGGCTGCCATAAGAGATGATGCATGTCGAAATCGGACCACTTGCGCGGCCTGAGCACCGGCCGCATCTTCTCGAAGTACTCGGTGCCCGGCAGCGGCGTCAGGATGGTGAAGCCGGCCTGAAACAGCGCGTGCCGCTCGACGAACGCCCATAGCCGCTCGAAGTCCTGCTGTCCCCACGCCGGATCGATGACGAAGTTACCGGTGACGCCGTAACCCAGCCGGCGCGCGACGTCCACGCCCTGTGCGGTCTCGTCGACCGTCGCGTCTTTCGTGAGATCTTTCAATCCCTGATCGGTCGCCGCCTCGAGGCCGAAGAAAATATCGAAGTCCTTCGCGATCGGCCGCCACGCTTCGAGCAGCTCGGGATGGCGCGCCACAAGATCGACGCGGCTCTGGACGAGAACCCACCGCTTCTTGATCCCGCGGCGCCTCAGCGCCGTGGCGAGCTCCAGGCTGCGCGACGGATGATGCCAGAAGAGATCGTCGGCAACGAACACCTCATCGCCGACCGTCTCAAAATCACGGCAGACCGATTCAATGGAGCGCTCGCGCACCGCCCGCGCATGCAGCTGCCAGATCGAGCAGAACGAACAACGGAACGGACATCCGCGCGCGGTTTCAATCAACCACACCGGACGATGTGCGAGGCAGGCATACTCTTTTCGCCACCCGTCCACATGATGACGAGCCGGCAGCGGCACGTCGTCGAGCGCGAATGTTCCGCTCTCTGCCTGCGGAGTGGACATGCTCGCCGTCGCTGCCCTGCAGGCACAAACCGCCGACTTCGTTCAGCGGAACGCCGCGTTCGAGCGCATCAGCGACGCGAGGCAGCACCAGCTCACCATCGTCGGTGACCACCGCGGCCACTTCGGGCATGAGAAACGGAATGGGATACGCCGCCGCGGTATGGCCGCCGATGACGATCGTGACCTCCGACGACCACGCGCGAATGCGCCTGGCGAGCGCCAGCACGTCATCCGTTTCGAGCGCGTGCATCGCCGCGATGCCGACGAGACCCGGGCGCGCGCGGCTGGAGATGCGTGTCGAGCGACGTGAAGCGCAAATCGGCGAGCGTAACCTCGTGCCCGCGCGCTTCGAGCGCGGCCGCGATGTACTCCATGCCGAGCGGCTCGATTCGGAAGAAAGGACCCAGACCAAAACGTTCGTTCGCGGGTACCGGACGAAGGAGAAGGACTCGCATCTCTGTCGCGTAGGAGGGTAACATACCCCGTTTGATCGACGTCCTCGTTACGTGGGCCTACCGTCGACGCGCGCTCGTCATCGGCGCCGCGTTTTGCATCCTCGCCGTCTCCGCTGAAGGCGCACGCCGGCTGTCGTTCGAGACGGACGTGCTCACATTGCTCCCTCGCGACGGGCGCGTGATCCCGGCGTTCCGTACGTTTCTTTCCATGTTCGGCAGCCTTGACCAGTTGTACGTCGTGTTCACCGCTCCAGAGGGATATCCCATCGCAGACTACAGCGATCGCGTCGACGCATGGATCGATCAGCTGCGCGCGTCTCCCGAAATCGATCGCGTTGACGCGGGCGATGGCGGACGAATCGCGCAATGTGGGCTGGCTCGCGGACCGCCAATTGCTTTTGCTCGACGACCGAACGCTGGACGAGGCGCTCAATCGGCTTCGTCCCGAAGGACTCAGCGCGGCGGTCGCCAGCAGGCGTGAGCTGCTGACGCTGCCGTCCTCGAACGTGGCCGATCTCGTGCGTCACGATCCGGCCGGGCTGTTCGAGCTGACGCAGAAGGCGTTCGGCGGAAACGCGCCCATCGGCATCGACGGCGGATACGTCACGCCCGACGGATCGAGCCGGCTCGTCATCGCGCGGCCCGAACCGGCCGCCCTACGATGCGGAGTTTTCGCGCGCCCTCGATGCGCGGCTGCGCGGCATCGCCTCGCAACAAATCCAGGTGGAGCCCGCGCTGCGGGTCGAGATGGCCGGCGGCCATCGCATCGCCGTCGAAACCGAAGCATTCATCCGGCGCGAAAGCATCGTCAACACGCTTGGATCGCTCGCGCTGATTCTTGCCGCTCTTGTATTTCGTGTTCAGAAGCCGTGGTTGGTGGCGTCGGATCGCTGCCCTCCGCGTTGTCGCTGATTGTCGTGCTGGGCATCCTCGGTTTTACGGGCGCCACGTTGTCGGCTGCGGCAACCGGATCGGCCGCCATGCTGTTCGGCTTGGGTGTCGACGGCGTCGTTCTGCTGTACGTCTCGCATCGCCTCGCTCTGGCGAAAGGACTCGACTCGCCTGCGGCCGTTCAGGCCATCGCCGAGCCGTCCAAGAGCATGCTGCTCGGCATGTGGACGACCGCTGCAACGTTCTACGGGCTGATGTTCGTGGATTTTCCGAGCCTTCAGGAGCTGGGGCGTCTGGTCGGACACAGCATGGTGGTCTGCGGACTGGCGACGCTGTTTCTCGTGCCGGCGACGCTTGCCGCGCAACGCTCGCACGGTGCAGCGCGCGCTCGTGCTGCCCGGCCTCGCAGCATGGATCCTCCGGCACCGAACCGCGATCCTCGCGGGATCGCTCGTCGCGACCGTGCTGCTTGGCGCCGCCGCCGCGCGCATCCGGATCAATCCGACACTCGAACGGCTGCGATCGACCACCGATGCCGCCGCGCTCGAAGCGCGCATCGCTTCCACCTTCGGACTGCCCGGTGAAGTCAGCGTCATTGTCGCTCAGGGACGCGATCTCGAACGATTGCTTGACGACAAATGAAGCGCTGGTCGCGCGGCTCGCTCAGGAATTGCCGGCTGTCCGCGTGGAAGCGGCGTCCCGTCTGTTGCCGTCGCTCGCCACTCAAGCCCACCGCGCGCAGCGCATCGACTGCGTCAGGCATCATGCCTGCACAGGTGCAGGCATCGCTCGCCGACGCGGCTCTGACGGCGGGTTTTCAGCCCGGCGCCTTCGATGCGTTTGCAGAACGTGTCCCGCGATTGCTGGATTCGAGCCTCAGGCTCACGTACGACGAATACGTGTCGAACGGATTTCGCGATCTCATCAGCCGGTTCATCTCCCACAGCGCAGGAGAATGGACGCTCGCCACGTATGTGTTTCCACGAACGCCCGAGGAGTTGACGGCCGTTCAGACCGTCGTCGATGCGGTCGATCCGGCGCAGACGCTGACCGGGCTTCCGCTCGTGAACCAGGAGCTGTCGAGGCGGTTCATGCCGCAGTTCCTCAAAGGCCTGACGATCGGCACCATCATGGTGCTCGTCTCGCTCGTGCTCGTGTTTCGAGACTGGCGGTTGTGCGCGCTCGCGCTGCTCCCGACATTCGCAGGCCTCATCTGGACCGCAGGGGTGCTGGCGCTGGCCGGCGTCGAGCTCGATTTGTTCGCGGTCTTCGCGGTCGTGACGTTCGTCGGCATCGGCGTCGACTACGGCATCCACATGGTCCATCGGTATCGCGAGCGACGAGATCCGGTCGCAAACGGTATCGGAGCTCGCGCCAGTCATCCTCGCAGCTGCCGCCATCACCTTATTCGGCTACGGCACGCTCATCACGTCTTCGTACCCGCCATTGCGATCGATCGGGGTCGTCTCGGCGACCAGCGTGTGCGCCCTCGCGCTGGCGTCGGTGATTCTGCTTCCCGCGTTGATGATGAGGAAGCAGGCGTGACGCTGAACATCGCCGCCCTGATACCCGCGTACAATGAAGCGGCGACGATCGCCGATGTCGTGCGCGGCGTGCGTCCATTCGTGTCGCGCGTGCTCGTGGTTGACGATGGGTCGAGCGATGGAACCGCAGACGAGGCACGAGCGGCCGGGGCGGATGTCGTCGCGCACGCCAGTAATCTGGGCAAGGGACATGCGGTGCGGACCGGGCTGGCGCGTCTCTTGAGCGGCGAGGCGACGCACGTGCTGCTGCTCGACGGCGACATGCAGCACCTGCCGCAGGAAGCGCCGCGGCTGCTCGATGCGGCGCGCGCAACCGGCGCCGATGTCGTCATCGGCGAGCGCCAGTTCGACCCAGCCGGCATGCCGGCATCGCGCTATCACACGAATCGCATCGGCAGCCGCGCGTTGTCCAGCTTCGTGGGTGTTCCGGTAGACGATACGCAGTGCGGTTTCCGGATATTTCGGGCCGACACGCTCCGCAAGATGCGTTTGTCCGCGCGCGGCTACGACATCGAGACCGAAATGCTGATCAAACTGCGCAGGCTTGGCGGCCGTGTCGCGAGCGTTCCCGTATCGGCCGTCTATAACGGCCGGCGGAGTAAGCTGCGTCCCATCCGCGATACGACGCGCACCTGTTTCCTAGCGGTGTACTATCGATTCCTCCAACCCCTCTAGTCGTCTCCCCGATACGGGCGTCGGTGCCGCAACCGGGCGCGACGGCGTCGTGCCTCGGCGCTGGACGCTGCACGGCCTCAACAACGGCCTCATTTTCAGCGCGACCTATCACGGCGTGCGTGTGCTGCCGCGAGCGGTTTCGTACGCGATCGGCACGATCGGCACGTGGATCGCCTGGAAGCTCATGCGCACGTGCCGCGCCGCGATCGCCGACAACCTTCGCGCGATTTTTCCCGAGGAGACCGAGCAGGCACTGCAGCGCCGGGCGCTTTCCACCTTCCGCGCCTACGCGTTCGACAGCATCGATTTCCTTCGCGCGCTCGCTACGCCCGACGCCGAAGAGTTGCTCGATCACACAACGCAGAGCCACGAACTGTTCGAGCGGCTCCTCGCCGAAGGGCGCGGCATCATCGTCGTGACCGGACATTGCGGCAACTGGGAGATGGGGAGCTTCCTGATGCGGCGCACCGTGGCCGCGCAGCTCACGATCATCGCCATGGCGGAGGCGAGCCCCGACGTCAATCGCATTCGCAATTCCATTCGCGAGCGTCTCGGCGCGGAGACGCTCGAAGTGCGGCAATCGCTCGATACCGCGCTTCAGATACGGCGCCGGCTCGGCGACAACCAGATGGTCGCCGTTCTCATGGACAGGCATCTCGGCCGCGATCGCGTGGGCGTGACGCTGCTCGGGCGGCACGCGTGGTTCCTGCGCACGCCGGCGCTGCTGAGCTACCTGACCGGCGCGCCGTTACTGCCGTGCTTCATCAACCGCGTGCAGCCAGGACGGTTTGCCGTTCATCTCGGCGATCCGATTCGCGTCTCGCGCGACCGTCCCCGCGACGAGGCGATTCAAGGCGCGGCGCAGGCAGTTCGCCGATCAACTCGGCGACCGCCTGCGAGAGCATCCCGATCACTGGTATCACTTCTATCGATACTGGGACGCGCAGCGCGATTCCTACGAAGGGCTCGACTAACCGCTCGCGCCGCATGGACCCGGTCTCGCACGTCATTTTCGGCCGGACACTGATCGCGCTCGATCGGCGCGGCCGTCTCGGCGCCGGCGCTGATTGCGGCGGCCGCACTCGGCGCGATTGCTCCAGACATCGATGCGCTCGCGATTTTCAGAGGCTGGGACGTGTACTTGCGCGTCCACGAGATCGGCACGCACTCGATTCTGGGCAGCGTCGCCATGGGATCGGCCGCCGGCACGCTCGTGTATCTGCTGAAGCGCGGCGCCAGGTACGCCGCGTTGGCACTGGCTGGATCGGTCGGCGCGCTCAGCCACGTGGTGTTCGATCTCGTGTCGGGCGCGAGCATCAAGCTCGGCTGGCCGCTTCTCCATGGGCGCGCGAGCCTTCCGCTCGTTGCGATGGCCGATCCGTGGCTCATCGCGATCTGCGCGACGGGAGCAGGCGCGTTATGGGTCCTGCGCCGCCGCGCATTCACTGTCGCAACGACGGTGGTTGCGGCGATCGCAACGTTCCTGACGCTCAAAGGTGTGCTGATGGCCATCGCCGTGCCGCAGTGGCGTGCGGCCACGAGCGCCGACACCATCGTTCATCATGCCGTGGAAGCGTCGTGGAGCTCACTGACGGAGTGGGACGGTCGCCGATCGCACGCCGCATGCGCTTCGCAAGTGGCACGTGAATGCCATAGGTACGCCCGCGTTGTTGTTCTCGATACCGCTTCGCACCGACTCACCTCTTGTTGAAGCGTCCCGGTCGTTCGACACCGTTCAGAATTTTCTCTGGGTGCACGATCTGGGATTTGCCGTTACCACTCCGCTCGAACACGAGACACAGGTGCTCTGGTCGGATATCCGGTATTGCTGGTCGAGCACGGAGTGCGCGCTGTGGTTCGGCGGGGTGTTCGATCGCGACGGGCGCCCTGTCACGCAGGTTGTTCGTGTGGGACAGTGGCAGCAGACCCGGCCTGTCTCGCCGTAGCGCCGGCGGCGCGAAGGCGGAACAGATGATTCGCAAACGGAGTGCCTGCGCCCAGCGGGCGCGCCTTCCACCTCGAGGCCATGCCGCGAGAAACATTCGCGCCACTCACCCACGGTGCGAAACGCAAACGTCTGATGCCAGGCGCCGGAAGTCAAGCGCGGTCAGCCGATTGCCGATCTTCACCGCCTGGAACCGCCATCCCGCTGAGGCATCAGCCTCACGAACCAGAATGATGCCGCCAGGCTCGAGCGCACTGAACGGCGGCCGCCAGCAGCGCGTCCTGATCGGCCCGCGGCATCATGTGCAGCACGTCGAAGAACAACACGACGCGGCAGGTACTCGCGGAAAGGGTGCGGGCATCCGATTCCGACGATCTCCGCATCTGATCCAAGCGCCGCTCGCGCAAGCCGCGCGCGATGCGGCCGCAGCTCGACGCCAACCAACCGCTCGAAGCGCGGAAGCTCCCTCGACTCGCTGTCCGCCTCGGCAAGCAGAGCGAGCATCAGACCCTGCCCGCATCCGATGTCGAGCAGTGTGCCTCCCGACGGCAGCCATCCGCCGAGCAGCACGTCTCGATACACGGGATCGCCGCGCAGCTTTCCGCGCGCGAACTCCCACGCCGTGATGCTCGTCGTCGCGTAACGATCGGCGGCCGCACGCGCCAAACTGTCGAAGAACGGATCGTGCGCTTCGCCACCCAGCGCGAGATAAGTCGCGACGCCGCCGATCGCCGCGAGCACGCCGCCGACGGCCAGACTGCCGACCAGGAGATGTGCGCCGAATTGCCACGGCGTAATTGTCCGCGCGGTCTCGAGCGTCAGCGCGAGGAACGAGCCGGTGCGAATCCACGCGCCGGCCTGGAGCTCGACGAACACGAGGAGCGGCGCGACGATCGGATTCGACACGTTCGCCGCCAGGTACACTTTCAAACGGTTCAGACGCGAGTAACCGGCCGACCAGCCAGCAGAGCAGAAGATGAAACCCATAGAACGGCATGCAGCCGATGAACAGCCCCACGCCGATCGCGCACGCTTCGCGCACACGCCCCTGCCCTTCGGTGCGTAAATCGTAAAAAGTCCGCCGCAGCGCCTTCATCGGAGCGAACACGACCGTTATTGTGACACCGGTATCAGTTATGATCACGCCCGGATACCGACGTGTCTCACGATCTCGCTCATCCCGAAGCACTGCCGCTGATGCCCGTTCCGCCTCGTTGGGTCGACGAGCTGCTCGGCAGCTCCGCACCTGGCGGTGCACGCAACGGCGGCGTCGACGTTCGCACATCAGGCCCGGCTGCGCATGCGACCACGCGCATTCATGATGCAGTTCATCTGGATGCGGCGGTATTGAGAGAGAAAGTTGCGTCCGCGTATCGAGCCGTCATCGCAGTCGCTTGACGCGATCGGCCGGCATCCTGCGCGGTTCTGGAACTTCATTCCCGACATCGGCGCGCCGATGGTCGACGGGCTCGACCGCTACATGGTGTTCAATGCCGGCCGTCACGACGCGTACAGCGATCAATGTGGCGCATTAGGCACCGCGTCGGCGGTTGGTATCAAAGGCTCGGATCTCTCCATCCACTGCCTCGCACTCGAAGAACCGGGTACGCCTGTTGAAAATCCGCGGCAGACTCCTGCGTGGCAGTACTCAGCGCGATACGGTCCGCTGCCTCCCTGCTTTTCGCGCGCGACGATCGTCGACCTCGCAGGGCGCCCCACGCTGCTGATTGGCGGCACCGCAAGCGTCGTCGGCGAAGATTCACGGCACGCCGGCCAGTTCGACGCGCAGGTCGAGGAGACGCTGTTGAATCTAGAAGCGCTCATCCGCACGGCCGACGGGAATTCCTGACGGCGTGCACGCACTGCATCGGCTCGTCGATCTGCGTGTGTATGTGACTTCGCCCGCGCAGGCCGAGCGCGTGCGCGAGGTGCTCGTGAACCGCTGCCCGCGCGCGAGACACATCGCTGTCGCGCTCGCGCAAGTCTGCCGCCCTGAGCTGCTGGTGGAAATCGAAGGTGATTGCGGAGCTCTAACCGGCGAGCGTCAGGCTTCCCGCCGCCACGACAATTCCGTCAGCGGTCACGCGCACCATCGATCTTGTAGAGCCCGCCGAGGCTGCCGGCCACGCGGGCCGATGCTTCGAGGCGCGCGCCCGGTCGTGCTGCCGCGGGAAATTTGAACGGACCGATCGCCGCCACGCGCAACTGCAGCGGGCGTGGCTCTTCGCCGGGGTTTGGAGCGCCGGCGGCAAGCCCGCCGACCTGCGCCACCATCTCGATCAGAATGACGGCAGGGACGACCGGATCCTGCGGGAAGTGTCCCTGAAAATAAAAGTCGTCGGGCTTCGCGAGTCGCCCGCCCACCGCTTCCTTGCCGGGGCCGACTGATACGACATCTTCGAGCAGGCGCATCGGCGGCTGATGCGGCAGCAGATCGAGCCATTGCATTGCCCGCCAGTATACTGGCCGACGTCGTGAGCGACATCGTCCAGCGCTTTGCGCGCATCGCCGCCGATCAACCCGATCGCCCCATCATTTACGTGCCGGCGTCACAACGAGAGGCTGAGCGCCTCGCAGGTGTGGCAGTCCCATCTGGACGTGCGGCAGCAACTGTCGGCGCTGGGTATACAACCGGGGCAGCTCGTCGTATCCGCCGCCGGAAATCGTCCGGGGGCCATTTCGTTGTTGCTGGCATGCCTGTCGCTGCGCGCGCCGCTGATGCCGATCGACGCAAGCGCGACGGCCGCGGAAGTCGAGCAGTTCGCCGATCGGTTTGGCGCGTTCGTCGTCGCCGTGCCCGATGGATCGCAATCTGCGCCTGGTGCGGCAACACGCGAAGCCGGCAACCTACGGCGACGCCGCGCTGCTGAAGCTCACGTCAGGATCGACCGGTTTTCCCAAAGCAATTCTGACCGCCGAATCTCACCTGGTCGCCGACGGGGAACGCATTATCAGAACGATGGGAATCGCCGACAAGCGACACGCAACTGGCCGTGATTCCGTTGTCGCACTCGTATGGATTCGGCAACCTCGTGATGCCGCTGCTGCTGCAAGGCACGGCGATGGTATTGAGGGATTCATTTGTTCCGAGCCAGGTGCTCGTCGACGCTCACGGATTTCAGGCGCGCGTGTTCGCCGGCGTGCCGTACATGTTCAACTACCTGGCGGCGAACCCGCCGACCGACGGCTGGCCGCCCTGTTTGCAGTTGCTCATTTCTGCCGGCGCACGGCTCGATACGCAGACGGCCCGCGCATTTCACGATCGGTTCAGCATCAAAATCCACTCGTTTTATGGAGCCAGCGAAACGGGCGGCATTGCCGTACGATGCGAGCGATGCGTTGATGGCGGACGGGCAGGTCGGAACGGCGATGCCCGGAGTCACAATTTCGCTGCGGCCCGACGAGGAAGCGGCAGAGGGAAGCGGCCGGCTGTTCGTCCGCAGCGATTCTGTCGCGATCGGGCTATACCGAAGACGACGAAGAAAGCGCGTTCGTCGATGGCGGGTTTCTGACAGGCGACTTAGGTTTCGTCGACGGTCGTGGACAAGTCACGCTGACTGGCCGCGCGTCTCCGGCCGTCAACGTGGCCGGACGAAAGGTGCATCCCGCGGAGGTCGAGCGCGTGCTGCGGAGCATGAACGGCGTCGAAGACGTGTGCGTGATCGCGGCGCCAGACGCTCGACGGGGGCAGCAGATTCTCGCGTGCATCATCAGCCGGCAGCTCTCGAGCGCGCTCGAGGTGCGCCAGTTCTGCGCCGCGCGGCTCGCGCCGCACAAAGTGCCGCGCGCGATTATTTTTCTGCCGTCGCTGCCGCTCACGCCGCGCGGAAAAACCGATCGCGCACGGCTGTTGTCGCTGGCATTGGAGCGCCTCGACGACGAGAGCAAGTAAGGTGGATGTGCTATATTCGCGCTCCAAATGAACGTGTGGAAACCAGTTGAGCTCTTCGTCAGCACCGCCGCGAAGCTAGCATGGCCCGGTTTTCAAGGCGCCAATCGTCAATTCAAGAGCCAGACATTTCAACCTGCCTGGGCGCCCGGCGCCACTTCTGAAGAGCCACGAGCGCAGTCGACCGCAACTTGGGTGGCCCCGCACGACAGATTCGTTCTGCCCGGTCTGCGTGCGCGAGACCCGCGCGCGCGTCCTCTCGGGCGAGCAGTCGCTCGAATCGCTGGTCGGCGGCCACACCGCTGAAATCGCCGCGCATATCGTCGAGCGGGACGGCAAGGTCATCATCGAAAAGACCTGCCCGATTCACGGTACGTTCACCGACACCATGGCGATTAACCCGGCGTTTCTGCAACGCATGGAATCGCTGTTTCCCGGACGCGATTTTCCCGCCGTCACCGACACGCTGCACAACCACGGCACCTCGTCCATCAAACATGGGCGCGGCTCGGTGCTCACGATCGATCTGACCAACCGCTGCAACATGATGTGCGATCCGTGCTTCATGGATGCGAACCAGGTCGGCTACGTGCACGAGCTGACGCTCGACGAGGTGAAGAAACTGCTCGACGATGCGGTCAGCGTGAAGCCGCGGCGGCAGATGACGGTGCAGTTCTCCGGCGGCGAGCCGACGATCTCGCCGATTTTTCTCGACGCCGTCCGCTACGCGGGCGAAGTGGGCTACTTCAGCGTCCAGGCCGCGACCAACGGTATCCGATTCGCGCAGGACGCCGACGTTTGCCCGCCAGGCTCGCGAGGCCGGGCTGCGAATCGCGTACCTGCAGTTCGATGGCGTCACCGAGCGGCGAACGCCCATCGGAAGGTCGGGAACCTGCTGGACGTAAAGCTCAGAGCCATCGAGAACCTGCACGCTGCGGGCATCGACGTGTGCCTGGTCGTCACGATCGTCAACACCGTGAACAACGATCAGGTCGGGCCGATCGTGAAGTTCGCGCTCGAGAACTGCGACAAAATCAGCTTCGTCTCGTTCCAGCCGGTGTCGTTCACGGGACGGGACGAAGAAATCAGCGACGCCGAGAGGCACGCGAAGCGCTACACGCTCTCGCATCTCGCGGAAGATCTGAAGCGGCAGACGGGGGTGACCGAACCGTTGCGCGACTGGTATCCGCTGTCGGCGTCGAGCGTCATGTCCGACGTCACCGATCTGATGCTGGGGCCCGCCGGCCGACTGGGGCTCGCTCAAATGCGGCTGCCATCCCGATTGCGGCATCGGCACGGCGTTCATGGTGAGCAAGAAGACCAAGCAGTGGGCGCCACTCGCCAGCTTCGTGAACGTCGATCGCATGCTCGAAGATGCGAAGGTCATTTCCGACGCTGCGCGCGGTCCGTTGCTGACCAAGATTCAGACCGCGATGAGCCTGTTGAGGAACTACAACCCGTTGAAGGCGCCGAAGGGCTTCCGGTTGATCGATCTGATCAGGAAATACGACAAGCAGAGCGGCGGACAGCTCGGCGGCAAGTTGAACGGCGACCTCACGGACCGCCGGCAGGACGAGTGGCTGCTGATGTTCGTCGCCGGCATGTGGTTCCAGGATCTCTGGACCTACGATTTCCGCCGCACCGAAATGTGCATCATTCCCTACGCCACGCAGATGGGAGAAATCTCATTCTGCGCGTACAACACCGGCGTGGGCTGGCGGCAGATCGTGGAAAACATGCATTACAACGCCAGCGTCGCGGATTGGTATAAAGAACACGGCAAGCACGCCGTGTATGCCAACCCGAAGAAAGCGGTGCCGCTGCCTCCCGGCTCGAAGCTGCTCACACTGAAGATTCCCCGCAACGGCGAGCTCGTCGACTGGGCGCCGACCTCGCCGCGCGTCATCTAAGCAGATCCGCTCGCGGCATTCCCCAGCCGGGCACGTTGGCCGGACATCCCTCGCGCGCACCAAAAGGCACGTTGGTGAACTCCCGGCCGGGGCGCTCCGAGAATCGCAGATCGAAAATCGAATCCCCTTCTATCACAGGCGCGCGGCCGAATCGGAGCCAGGCGCGCACCCAGCAATCTCGCGCGGCGAGCGTGCGCAGCCGTTGAAGCGGTTGATGAAGTTGATCTCGCACCGCCAATCGACCATCGCCCAGGATGCGCCCGTCGCGCGCGCCTCGGCGCTGGTAAGAGGCGCAGTCGGTCGGCATTTTCCACGCCGGCATCACTGACAAGGTGCCCCGCCAGAGCACGTACTCTCCATCGGCCTCGCGCAACTCGATGGCAATCACCGCCCAACACAGCGGCGACGAGCGATTCGGCGTCAGGATGACATCGACAATCTGGCCGCGCAGCTCGGGCGTCAACGCATCGACGGCGGCACGGCGAGCGAGACGCGACGTGCCGGCAAAGCCGGCGACGATCAGCACCAGCACAGCGAGCGCCGCGGCGGCCCGCGCCGGGGGCGACAGTCGGAGCGTGATCCAGGCAAACAGCACACCGGCGATCGCGAGCACCGCCAGCGACTCGACCGGCATCTCGCCTGTCGACGCGATCGTGCAAAGCAGAACCGCCAATGGCAGCGCGACGGCGAGCCTCGCCCCACGAGTCCGTCCATTCCAGGCGACCGCAACGCCGAGGATGAGCCACAGCGACGGCTCCAGGATGAAGACGGCAGTCTCCGAAGTACCACGTGTTGTCGAACGGATAGAACGGATGGACGCCGTAACTGTTCAGGCTAGTCGAGCGCGAGATGGCTGGCAAGCGCAATGGCGATGAGCAGCCAGAAGCGCACGCGCCCCGACAGCCGCATCTTGCGCACGGCCGGGAAAAACCAGTACGCCGCGACGAGCCCGATCGCCAGCGCGAGGAGGCCGACAACGGTGTGCGTGTGGCCGCGATGGTGCAGCAGGTAGCCGATCGGCGAAGGCGTGATCCAGGAATACGCGAGATCGAGGTCCGGCAGATTCGCGGCGATGATGCCGCGCGCCGACAAACAGCGGACGCTGCGCGTGCGTGGCGCGTCGGCCCATGGCGAGATCGGCAAGCGCGACGCCGACTAATGAATGCGTGATGTTATCCACGGATTAGGGATTAGGGATTAGGGATTGGGGATTAGCAGGGCTCAGGGCATAGCCGTGGCAAGGAAGCGGAGACGTACGTAGTGAGCGGTCCAGTTTCCTTGTGAGTCGCACACCTCTTCCCGGAGCAGCTCTTCGACCTCCTCGATGAACGCTTCGCGCTGTCCAGATGGAATGCCATCGAGCGTCGCGCGCTCGAAGGTTTCGAGCCAGCCGCGCATGCCGGTCGGCAGCGGTGTCGGACGGGGAATGAGATCGATCTGGCCTACTGCGAAGCCGTGCGTCTGAAGACGCGCGGAGTACTCCGCCGGCGTCGCGTAGTAGCGGTGGATGTTGGTGTCCCACCCTCGATGCGCAAGCACGCTTCGGATGGCGACCTGGATGGCGGCGATGTTGCCGTGCCCGCCGAACTCGGCGACGAAGCGGCCGCCGGGTTTCAACGCGCGATGGACGCCCGCGAGCATCGCATCGTGGTCGCGCACCCAGTGCAGCGCCGCGTTCGAAAACACCGCGTCGAACTCGCGCTCGAACGGCAACCGCTCCGCATCGATCACCCGCGCGTCGAGCCCCCGCGCCATGGCCGCGGCCACCATCTCGGCCGACGCATCGACTCCAACGACCGTCGCGCCCGCCGCGGCGATTTTTTCAGTGAGCGAACCCTCACCGCAGCCGACATCGAGGATCCGCTCGCCACGCCGTGGATTCAGCAAATCGAAGACCGCCGCTCCGAGCGCAGGCACGTACGCGGCATTCGCCCGGTAGGTGTCGCTCGTCCAGCGGTTCATCGCGTGTGCAATTGTACCCGCGAGCCCACTCGAAGCTGCGCTACGCTAGCGTGACGGTCCCTAGAGGTGCGTGATGCCCGCCTCCCTGCAGCACATTCATTCCGGCACGCCGATGGGCGCCACTCTCATGGCAGACGGCGCGACCTTTCGCGTCTGGGCGCCAAATGCGCGCACCGTTCACGTCGTCGGAGACTTCAACGACCGCCAGCGGACTGACGCGAGCCTGCTCACACGCGACGCGCAGGGACACTGGCGTGGATTCATTTCCGGCGCGCGCGATCGGCAGCGATACATGTTCTACGTGGTCGGCGAGGGGAGCGAGGGCCTCAAACGCGACCCGTACGCACGCGAGCTGCAGACACCGTTTCCCAGCGAGTGCTGTCTCAGGTCGGCGGACTTTCCGTGGCATGACTGCGGCTTCGTCACGCCGATGTTTCACGATTTCGTCATCTATCAGCTTCACGTCGGTACGTTCTTCACGCCGAACCTGCCGGCAAAAGGCGGGACGTTTCTGGACGTGGCGCGCAAGATTCCCTATCTCGCCGAGCTTGGCGTGACAGCGATCCAGTTGATGCCGATCCAGGAATTTCAGACAGAGTTCAGCCTTGGATACAACGGCACCGACTACTTCTCGCCCGAAATGGACTTCGCGGTCAACGACGCCGCGCTGGCGCCGTATGCCGAGGCAGTCAATCGTCTCCTCGACGCGAAGGGGCTGCCGCGCTATCGCAACGCGGACCTGCACGGCGAGACGAATCAGCTGAAGGCGCTCGTGGACCTGGCCCACGTTCACGGGCTCGCCGTCGTGTTCGATCTCGTCTACAACCACGCCGGCGGCGACTTCGGCGACGAAAGCTTGTACTTCTTCGATCGGCAATCGACTGACGGCGGGCACCGCAATTCGCTGTACTTCACCGATAAGGGACATGCCGGCGGGCTGGTGTTCGACTTCGGCAAACCGGAGGTGCGCGACTTCCTCATCCAGAACGCGAAGTTCTTTCTCGACGAGTACCGCGTCGATGGCTTCCGCCACGACCAGGTGAGCGTCATCGACCACGACGGCGCGCCCCACGGCTGGCGTTTCTGCCAGGACCTCAACTCGACCCTGCACGCGCATCGGCCCGGTTCGTTCGACAAGGCTGAATACTGGAATGTCAATCCGTACGTCGTGAAGTCTCCGCCGGCCGGCGCCGGGTTCGATACGTCGCTGACCGATGGGCTCCGCATCGCCATTCGTCGCGTGATAAGCGATGCCAGTGCTCCCGATGAACGGCCACTCGACATGACTGGACTCGCACGCAGCCTGTGGCCAGACGGATTCCAGGAGCACTGGCAGTTCGTGCAAGGCCCCGAGAATCACGACATCGTCTATCGCGATCGCGAGCAGCGGGTCGCGCGCCTCGGTGACCCGGCGAATCCGCGCTCCTGGTACGGCGCGCAGCCGCGCGCGGGTTGCGACGGGCATCAGCCTGACGGCGCCCGGGATTCCGATGCTCTTCATGGGTCAGGAGTTTCTCGAAGACAAGCAGTGGTCGGACAACTTCGAGTTTCACAAGGATCTGCTGCTGCACTGGGCCGGGCTGGACCAGGGCGACCGGCACATGGTCGATCATCTTCGATTCACGCGCGAGTTGATTCAGCTGCGCTGGCGGCACCCCGGGTTACGCGGACAAGGCTTCCGCGTCGTGCATGCGCACGACCAGAATCGCGTGCTGGCATTTCACCGCTGGGTGGAGGGCGCCGGACACGA
The DNA here is from genome assembly GCA_963730445.1 of Vicinamibacterales bacterium. Lineage (GTDB taxonomy): Bacteria > Acidobacteriota > Vicinamibacteria > Vicinamibacterales > JAMQPK01 > JAMQPK01. The sequence continues at coordinate 368,845 of CAVSRX010000002.1, forward strand.
CGTGATGGTTGTCATCCATCTCGCGCCATTCAATCGGTTCGACTATCGCATCGGGTTTCCTCGCGGCGGTGAGTGGCGGGAAGTCTTCAACAGCGATGTGTACGAGCAATGGGTCAATCCGAACACGGTCGGCAATGGCGGCCGCGTGCTCGCGCACGCGCAGCCGATGCATGAGCTCGACTGCTCTGCCGCGCTCACGCTGCCGGCGAACAGTGTCCTCGTGTTCGCGCGGTAACGCACACACCTTCGAATCTACTGCTTCAGAGGCGCCGCCGCTTCCTCGGCTACTACCGCCTTCGCGGCCTCCGACGACGATCGTGAGGGCGACGTTGCGGCAGCGAGAGCGCGGTCGAGCGGACGGCGCTGTTCGACCGAGCTGAGCTGCGCCTCGTCGGTGAGGTCGAGCCTCAGCGGCGTCATGGAGATCCAGTTCTGCTCCACCGCCCAGCGATCGGTGCCTTCCTCGGCCGGTTCGAGCGGCTTCACCGTAAACCAGAAGAGATCGCGGCCGAACGGATCCTTGGTGGGGACGATGCGCCCGTCGTACTGCCGCACCGACACTCGGGTCCACAACAGGCCGCGCGGCTCGCGCGGGAAGGTTCACGTTGATGAGCGACAGTGACGATTCAGCGATCACGATCTCCAGCACACGCCGGATCCACGGCTTCACAGGTTCGAAGTCCTGGTCAACGCCTGCCGGCACGCTCAGCGCGACACCACGGATGCCCAGCAGCACGGCCTGCTTCGCAGCGGCGAGCGTGCCCGAATGCCACATGGCGTTGCCCAGATTGAATCCGAGATTCAAACCAGAGAGCACGAGATCGACGCTGTCCCAGTGATGCGTGCCCAGCGCCACGCAATCGGCCGGCGTGCCGTTGACGCGATACGCCGTCAGATTGCTGATGCGCGTCGGTCGATACGCCATCGGATGCGTTGAGGTAATGGAATGACCTGCCGACGACCGCTCCACGTCCGGCGCCACGACTCGCACGTCGCCGAACTCTGAGGCGACTTGTGCGAGCGCCGCGATGCCAGGGCTATGGATCCCATCATCGTTCGAGACCAGAATACGCATATGGCAAAGACGTGCAAACCAACGGCCAGACGCGGCCTCGATTTTGAATTGAGTGGGGCCGTGAACGTCTGGATTCTTTGCAACGAGGAGGCGGGGCGCAGTCTTTCGGCTGACGATCTGCGGACCCTTGTCGAACGAGCGGGACATACGGTCCTCGGTGTCGCCAAACGATACGACGATCGAACGCCCTTGCCAGACGGACGTCTCGATCTTGTGGTCGCCGCGGGCGGTGATGGAACGGTGGCCACTGGCGCAGCGGTTGCGTCGCGCACGTCGGCGCCGCTTGCGCTTCTACCGCTCGGCACCGCCAACAACATCGGCAGCAGCCTGGGCGTGAACGCGCCGGTGCCCGAGCTCATCGCAGCGTGGTCTACCGCCCCCCGCGTGCCCTTCGATCTCGGGTGCGCGCGCGCGCAATCGAAAGCATGGCTGGTCGTCGAAGGCGTCGGCGGCGGGCTGATGCCCGCAGGTATCGCGAGGGCGAAAGCCGAGCAGAAACATCGCGAGGAGATGACGCCCGCGGACGAGGTCGCCGCCGCCGTGCAGGCATTCCGGGATGCGCTTGCCGATCTGAAGCCACGTCCGTGGACGATCACGATCGATGGCAGACAGATCTCAGATGAGTTTCTGCTCGTCGAGGTGCTGAACATCCGATCGGTCGGACCGAACGTCGTCTTCGCGCCCGAGGCCAACCCTTCCGACGGGTACTTCGACGTCATCCTGGCGCAGGAATGCCATCGCGAAGAGCTGCTCACCTATTTCGCGCATCGCGCCGAAGGACGCGACACGCGGCTGGCGCTGCCACAGGACCGCGCACGCGAAGTGGTCATCGCCGGCTGCGCGGAGCTGCACATCGACGACGAGCGCGTCGATGCGCGCGAGTTGGGAGAGATATCGATTCGGATCGATCCGGCGGCGATTACGGTGCTGATGTGAGCCCGGGCGCGATCAGCCTTCCTTGAGCAGCTTGTCGACCAGGCCGGCAAGGCGCCGCCAGCGCTCGGTCTGCTGCGACAGCGCGCGCGTGCCCGATTTGGTGATGGCGTAGTACTTCGCGTCGCGGTGGGTTTCGGTGCGCTGCCAGCTGCCCTTGATCCAGCCCTTCTGCTCGAGGCGGACGAGGGCCGGGTACAGCGTGCCCTGGTTGAGCATCAGCGGATGGTCCGCCACCTGTTCGAGACGGGCGGCCAGCCCGGACCAGTGCTGCGGCCCCATGGTCCAGAGCGCGCGCAGCACGATGAGGTCGAGCGTGCCCTGCAGCAGCTCGACCGGCGGTTCCTTCCTGTCTCGCTTCGTCATCACTAGACGTCCAAGTGGTCACGCGCATATTGCGCCCGCTTCCACTTGGACGTCAAGTGAAAATGTGTTTCTGGTGGCGCGGTCAGCCCGGCGCGAACCGGCCGACCAGCCGCCGAACGCGGCCGGCGAAGGAATTCTTCTGAAGGTTGTCGTTCCAGAGCAGCAAGCCGTTGCCGTGAAACGCGACGCACATGTAGCGCGTGCCGATTTTCGGCTCGGCGATCCGCCACTCGATCCGCTGGCCGTTGTCGCAGATGTTCGGGCGCCCTCCCCCGGCCTCGATCTGCTTCAGCGCGTATCGCATGAGCCGCCGTTCGGTGTTCAACAGCGGCCAGCGCGGCCGCTCGAACACGACCGCCGCCTCGAACATCTGCGGCGTGATGAACTCGCACAGAAAGTGCCCGGTCCGCTTGTCGCACTGGTACTCGGTGAACAGCGCGGGCTGGAGCTGCGAGCCGGCAGGAAACCAGGTGTATTCGTGCTCGTAGAGCGCGTAGCGGGTGACAAGAGCCTTCGGCATCCAGTCCATGACGAACGTGGTCGATCCGACTCGCCGCCGGCTGCCCTCGACCGAGTCCGGCGACTGGCGGATGAAATTCTCGAAGGTGGTCTCCTGATCGACCGTGCAGGTGTCGTGCAGGTCGCCAATCTCGGGCGCCTCGAGAAACACGATTTTCTCCTGCACGGTCACCTTCGCCTTCCCGTCAGGGCCGATGCAGATCGACTTGACGTGTTCGGCGCAGATCAAATCGGAAAACGGCAGCCTGATCCCACACAGCCGCAGCGACCGTTTGACGAGGCGTTTCAACATGGCGAGTCTCTCCCGCCCTAGGGCGAGCAAGCTTCAGACCACCGCGATTGCGCGCGTATATCCCCGAAGCTGTCACCAGATAACGGAACTGTTCAGACGCTTTTGTGATGGCAACGACGCAAAATGAAAGTACCTTGCGCCACTCCCCCGCTCTCCTATACACAGGAGGGATGAAAACACACATCTTCGCGGTAATTGCGGCGTTGGCTGTCTTTGGAGGGGTGGTTATGGCGGATACGGCGGCCGATCAGAAGGCAGTGATGGCGACGCTCGAGGCGATGGCCAAAGCGACGATTGCGAAAGACGTCGCCACGCTCGGCAGGGTTTACGGCGACGACCTCACGTATGCCCATTCGTCAGCGCTGACGGAAGACAAGGCCACGGTCTTGAAGAACGTGCAGGGGACGAGCATCGCCGAGTTCATGAAGTTCAGCGACACGACGATCCGCATCTACGGCGACACGGCGCTTGCAAAAGGCGTCGTCGATTTCCGCAACGGCCAGCCTGGCAAGATGCTCGACAACAACTTGAACATCCTCTGGGTGCTGGTGCGCCGCCCACAGGGTCCGCATGGCTGGCAGATCGTTGCGCGGCAGACCACACGCATCGGACCGTCGGTGGGCACGCCGGTACCGGCGAAATAAAACTCTCTGCAAGGGTCGCGTTGCATGGTCGCGTAGGGTTCGAGGGTCGCGTGGGCCGAGTAGGTGAAACGCTACCCCGATCCCTGCGGAGGGTCGCTGTGCCAACACGTCCACTCCCGTCCAATCCCTCTCTTAACGACGTGGTGAACGAGTTCATCTGGGATCCGTCGGAGGATCCTGCCGCCGAAGATTGTTCCGCCGTCGACCGCTTTATGGTGAAGCTTCTTCTCGATCTCGGCGCCGATCCGAACCTGCGCGATCCGACGTACAACGGGAGACCACTCAACTGGGCCGAACACAATCAGCAGCAACACGTCGTCGACTACCTGAGGGCACGAACTCGAAAGGAGCCCTGAAGGGCATCTGTTACAATGCCCCCACAATTGGGGTGGCCGTGGACAAGAAGTGGTACAGCTACTTTGTCGTCACCGACGACCGGGTCGACCCGGCCGATCCGTCAGCCGAGGTCGATGCGGCGCCGCAGCGGGTCTCCGACGCCTTTCCTGACGCGGGGGCAGAGGCGGCACTCCCCGCCGCACCGGCCGTCGCGTCCACCAACCTCGGGGCCGTGTACGATGCGGCGAAAATCGCCGCGCCCGCACACGGGTATACCGTTCTCAAAGTGGCGGAGATGCTCCAGAGCGAACACATCCGCTCTTTGCCGGGCGAGGTCAAGCGCAAATCCGTACATGGTGGCGCTCGATGCCGCCGGCGTGAAAGTGGCCGACGTCGTCGAGGACGCCGTGCGGCGCGACCGGGCGCTCGACACCTACGAGCGGGTGCTGCTGAAATCTCTCGAGGATCTTCGCGCACAGACCTCAAGCGAGAACAAGCAGATCGAAGACGAAATTACTCAGCGCGTCGCCGAGCTTCGCGCCAAAATCGCCGAGAACAACAAGCGGACGAAAGCCGAACAGGACGAGTTCCACGCCTGGCAGGCACGCAAGCGCCAGGAAGAAGAGACGATCGCCGAGGCGGTGAGCTACTTCGTGTCGGAGAATCCGATCACGACGAGCACAATCGTCAAGGGCAAAGGAGACGCCGATGTTCGCTAGGTTGAGTCGTCTATTCAGGGCCTGGATGGGCTTTTTCATTTCGGTGGGTGAAGACCCCGAGGTCATGCTGCAGGACGCCATCGAGGAGATGCGGATGACGATGCCGAAGCTGAACTCGGTGCTCGTCGCAACGCGGGCCACGGTCATCAGGCTGGAGGAAGAGCGGGACGCGTTGTTGAGGCAGGAGCGCACCCTCACGGCGTCGATTCAGGCCGCACTTCGCGATGGCTCTGCGGCTGCGCGAAGCGTGGCCGAGGAAGACGCGCTGCAGCTGCGGACAGCTTCGGACCGATCTGGCCAGCACGCAGGAGCAGTTGAGCGCCGCTGCGAAAGCGCACGACGCGTCGAAGATGTCTGTCGACGCCCTCAAGGGCAAACTCAAGGAGCGCATCGAGACGAGCCAGCGTGCGCTGAAGGAACGCCGGAAGGCGCAGGTCATGAAGGTCGCTGCCGATGCGATCGTCGAGCTGCAGTCGTATGGTGTCGCGTCGACGGCCGACAAGTTTCTGGAGCAGATCAAACAGGAGGTCGCCGAATCGAAAGCGGCCGTCGAAGTGGCGACCGGCGGCATCGATACGCAGGCTATCGAACGCGATCGCACCTCGCGGAAGCTCAAGGCAGCCGGCATCCTTCAGCAGTTTGAAACGGAGATGGGCATCAGCGCGCCGCCCACCACCACCTCGACAGCGGCGCCGAGCGTCGGAAGCCGGGTCACCGAGAAGCCCGGCTCGTAGCCGCACCGATGGCACCTCCCGACAAGGACGTGTCGGCCGGCTCGATTCTCCGTGAACTGGTTGTCAATCAGTATCAGGCCATCGTGCTGGGGGGCACGGCGCTCGTCTCGCTGATCGCGCTCAACCCGCTGCCCCTGCTCTTCCTCCTGGGAACGGAGCTGGTTCTGCTCCCGGTGCTCGACTCCGGACCGCTGCGACGTCTGGTCGCCCGGCGCCGTCTGGAGATCGCCCGTGCAGAGGCTGCCGCCAATCGCGCGAACTCGATTGCCGACCTCACACCCGCCAATGGCAAGCGCTATGCGGCGATGGAAAACCTGTGCGCGCTCATCGAAACGAACTATCAGAGCCTCACGGGCATCTCGCAGGCCTACCTCGGTGAGCAGCGCGGCAAACTCGACACGATTCTTCAGGGGTATCTCAACCGGCTGATGGCCGTGCAGCGGTACGAACGGCTGCCCGCGGGCCGCACGACCGACGAGGTGACGGAGGAAATCGAAGTGCTCGAGCAGGAGCTGGCGGAACCCGATCTGCCGAAGCGGGCCGCCGCCGCCCTCGAGAAGAACCTCGAGCTCAAGCGCAAGCTGCTGACGTCGATCTCGGAAGTTGGCGGAACGATGAAGGCGCTGGTGACCGAGCTCGATTCCATCGAATCGCTGCTCGAGATGCTGCACCAGAACTCGATCTCGCTGCGCGATCCGCAGGCCATCGCGCACGATCTCGACACCATCGTCCGGCAGTCCGAGGAGTCCGACCGCATCGTGCGCGAAGTGGAGTCGATGCTCAGCGCCGATACCGGCGGCTGGGTGCCCGATCGCACGCGAGTGGCGCCGCCGGCCGCGTCCACCCGCGCGCCCGATACGGGCAACGTCCGGACGAAGGCGAAAGGACGATGAGCAACGCGTTCGACGACTATCCGCGTTGGGCCCGCAAGCTCGCGCACAGCATTCGCGCGCGGCTGGGCAATACGTTCGTGCTCCACGGCAATACGCTCGATCTGGCGCCTGCACCCAAGCAGAAGGATGCGCCGCGTACGCTTGCCGATTTCGAGCCCATCGTGCCGTTTCTGGCCAAGTGGGTGTTCGGACAGCGCGACGTCGTCATCGAGTATCAGCGCGCCAACGGTGCGATCTTCCACACGCGCGAGTCGCACAAGCACTTCACCGACGCCGTGTCGATCGTGGATGCCGTGCATGGGACGAGCTTCGCCACCGGGCTGCCGCGCGAGCCCGTGCAGTTCTGCGCGCTGCTCGATTCGTTTCTCAAACAGCTCGTGCAGCGCCAGCCCTCGCTCGGAGTGGCGGTGGTGTTCCCGTACGCCGAGACCCTCATCCCGGAATCAGCCGGCGAATCGAGCGCAGAAGATCGTGCCGTGCGCGTCTTCATCCAGAAATGGTCTACTGATCCGGCGCTCCTCGCGGCCAACGTCACCGTCGTCCTCGTGACTGAGAATCTCGCGGACGTCAGCTCGCGGGTCATCCGGTCGCCGCAAACGATCGAGATCGAAGTGGACCGTCCGAACGAAGCCGAACGACTGCACTTCCTGCAGGCGGTTCGCAACCCCGAATGGTTCCAGGCGCGGTCCGAGCTGCCGGTCGAGCGTCTCGCGCAGCTGACATCGGGGCTCACCCGCATCCAGCTGCGCCAGATTCTCTCGTCGGCCGACGAACATGGCACGCGACTCGATGCGCAGGCGCTGCGCGAGCAGAAAAAGGCAGTCATCGAGGCCGAGTGCTACGGACTGCTCGAGTACGTCGAATCGCGGTTCGGCCTCGACATGGTCTCGGGCCACGAGGGGGTGAAGGCCCGGCTGCGTCGCGCAGCGAAGGCCGTGCTGGCCGGACGGTTGCGCGGCGTGCCGATGGGCTATCTGATCGCGGGTCCTGTCGGGTCGGCCAAGACCTTCCTGGTGAACTGCTTCACGGGTGAGCTCGGCTTCCCCTGCGTGAAGTTTCTCAACTTCCGATCGCAGTGGCAGGGTGTCACAGAAGGCAATCTCGAGAAAATTCTCAAGCTGCTGCACGCGATGTGGCCGGTCGGCGTCATCATCGACGAGGCCGACGCGTTTCTCGGCGATCGCAATCAGGAAGGCGATTCCGGCACGTCCAATCGCGTGTTTGCGCAGTTGACGACGTTCATGGGCAACACCGAGTACCGCGGGAAGATCGTGTGGTTCCTCATCACGTCGCGCCCCGATCTGCTGCCCGTCGACATGAAGCGGCAGGGGCGGGCCGAAGAGCACCTCGCGTTGTTCTATCCCCAGAACGACGAGGAGCACGACGCGCTGTTTCACATCATGATCAAAAAAAGCGGTCTTAAAACCCCTGTGCGGTCGATAAAAGAAGTGATCGACGATCCGACCGGGCTGTCCGGGGCCGACATCGAAGCCATCCTGGCTCGCGCGCTCCTGGTTGCGGACGAAACCGGGGGCGACCAGCCGGTGATTTCCGCCGAAGCGTTGCGGCAGACGTTCCAGGATTTCATTCCGGCAACGAGCCAACTCGAGCGGGAGCTGCAGATTCTCGTCGCGGTGCAGGAGTGCACCTCGCGCGAGGTGCTGCCCGAGCCGTATCGCGAGATGGACCGCGGGGTCGTGCTGGCCCGTGTCAACGAGCTTCGCGCCCTGCTGAAAACCTGAGAAGAGGTGACTGTGTCGAGAAGCCCACTTTTTGATTCACTGCGTCGCGCCTTCCGAGTGGCAGCCATCGCGTCCCGCGAACGGCCGAGCGGGCAATCGTCCGATGAGCGCATCGACGAGCTCCTCGAGCTGGCCTACACGCGCCGGCGTTTCCTCCGCGACTCGGCAGCCGCAACTGCGGCCGTTGTGGTTGCTGGCTGTACGCGAGCAGAAACGCCGCCACCGGCGTCTCAGACACCCCCTGGCCCAACCGGACCGCAGGCCCCGCGCATCGCCATCGTCGGCGCCGGAGTCTCGGGCCTCAACGCGGCCTACAAACTCAAGCAGGCGGGTTTGACGGCGACCATCTTCGAGGGCGCCAGCCGCACAGGCGGCCGTATGTTTACGGCCAAGGATCTGCTGGCCGACGGCCTGACGACCGAGCTCGGCGGCGAGTTCATCGACAGCAATCACGTCGAGGTCCTGAACCTGATGACCGAGTTCGGCCTCGAGCGGCTCGACACCCGAGCACCTGAGGCCGTCTCGCTGAAGGCTGAAACTTATTTCATCAACGGCCGTCATTACACGCATGCGCAGGCGGTCCGCGCGTTCGTGCCTATTGCCAAACGGCTGTTCGAAGACTACGACGCGCTCGGCGAGGTGGTGGACTACAAGACCGAAGGGGGCGGATCGAAGCTCGATCGCCAGACGATCACTCAGTACCTGGACGGTGTCGGAGTGACAGGCTGGATGCGCGAGCTCATCGACGTCGCCTATGTGACGGAGTACGGCCTCGAGAGCAGCGAACAGTCCGCGCTGAACTTCCTGTTCCTCATCGGGACCGGCGACCTCGAGGACGCCGACACCTTCGCGCTGCTCGGCGAGAGCGACGAACGATACAAGGTGCGCGGCGGAAACCAGCAGATCGTCGACGAGCTGGCCCGCCGGGTGCAGCCACAGATTCGGCCGCTGCATCGGCTCGAAGCCATCCGGACCAAGGGTCAGGGCTACACGCTGACGTTCCAGAACGAAGGGAAGGCGGTCGAGCACGACGCGGACGTCGTTGTGCTCACTGTGCCCTTCTCGATCCTTCGAGACGTGGCGATGCAGGTCGAACTGCCAGAGCTCAAGACCCGAGCGATTCGCGAGCTGGGCTACGGCGCGAACGCAAAGGTGTTGGTCGGATTCCGCAGCAGGCCGTGGGAGAAACTGGGATACTCCGGGGCGACATACAGCGACGAGATGTTCCAGCTCGCGTGGGCCAACAGCTTGCTGCAGCCCGGGACGGCCGGCGGCATGACGCTGTACTCCGGCGGAAAACTCGCGCACGATGCCGGACAAGGCACAGCCGAGGTGGTGGCCGCTCGATTGATGCGCGGAATCGACCGCGCCTATCCCGGCGCCTCACGCGAGCGTAACGGCAAGGTCTCGCGGATGCACTGGCCCACGTTCCCGTGGACGAAGGGCAGCTACTCTTGCTACAAACCTGGCCAGTGGACGACGATTGCCGGGTCCGAAGGACTGCCGGTCGGCAATCTCTTCTTCGCCGGCGAGCACTGCAGTTACGACTTTCAGGGATATATGAACGGCGCCGCGCAATCGGGCGCCGATACGGCACGGGCCGTCATGTCGAAGGTGAGCGGCACGAAGGCTGCGGCTCGACTGCAGTCTCGCAGGTCGTTCATGCGGATCGCGTAATCAAAAGGAGACCGTATGCGCCTGACTGGTGCTGGAAAATTCCTGTTGTTCGTGGTGGGCCTCGGTGTGCTGGGCTACGCGGTGTGGACCTACCGCGGCCAATTGCCCACACAGATTCCCGGGATGAACCGATCGACGTCCACCACGCCGGGGACGACGCCGGCACCTGCGCCGGCACCGGCCGCCGAGCGCAAAGGCGTGCTCGGGAACGTGCGGCAAACGGGCGTGCTGCGCGTCGGGATGGAAGACGATGCGCCGCCGCTGCACTTCATCAACGATAAAAAACAGGAAGATGGGTTCGACTTCCGTCTCGCCGGCGTTGTGGCCGAGGGTCTGGGCGCGAAACGAATACAGGTCGTCGAGGCGGATTACGAAGATCTGCCAGACCGTCTGCGCGCGGGCGACATCGACGTGATTATGGCCGGCTATGTGCCGGATCCCTCCATCGAGGGCGTCGTCTGGTCGAACGGGTACCTCGACTTTGGCCTCTGCATGATCGTGCAGGAAGGCATGGTTGCGACCTACAGGTCGGTGAAGGATCTCGCCGGCAAACGCATCGCGATCTACGACGACCCGGCAGCCGAGCGCTGGGTGCAGCAGAATATTCCAAACGCGCGGATCAGCAAGTTCTCAGGAGATGATGGCTGGTTCGAAGCGGTCGAGCGCGATCAGGCTGATGCGCTGATCTACGACTACCCATTCGCGGCCGAGGAAATCAAAGAACATCCCCGGACGGTCATCGTTCAGTACAACCTCAACCAGTCGAAATACGCGGTGGCCATTCCGTCTGGCAATTACGACCTGGTGTACGAAGTCAATGCGGCGCTCGATCGATTCAAGGCCACGCCGGCGTACGCCGATCTGGTACGCGAGTACCTGTCGAGCACGTCCGAGATCTTCATGAAGCCGATCGCCGGACGGAAAACGTACTCCGTGAAAGCGGGCGACACGCTGAGCAAGATCGCCGGCACCCAGCTGAAAGACATGAACCGCTGGCGGGAGATCTGGGATCTCAACCGCGACCGCGTGGCCAATGAGAATCTCATCTATCCGAGGCTCGTGCTGCTGATGCCGTGAAGTTAGCGGAACGATTCGGGCAGCGCATCGACAACCGTGCGCCACGCGCGCTCGATGTTCGGATCGAGCTCGGACAGCGCCGCCCCGCAATTCCAGGATCCGGTGGGCTCATGACGGCTCACCCACACGAGGTCGGCGTTGACGGTGAAGCCGAACGGCAGCAGGTCCATGTTGATGCTGGAAGACTTCGAGGGATCGGGCGGCGATGACATCTCCAGACGAAATCCGCCGTAGCTGACGTCTACGATTTTCGCCGCCGCGCCCGCGAACTGCGCACCAAATCCGCCGGCGACGTGCTTGCGGTTCCATCGCCGCTGCCTGCGGCCGCTTGTCACTTTCTCCGAAAGGATGTCCCGGAGCTGTACCGACGTCCAGGGGCTTGCGCATGAAAATCGCGTCGAGCTTTGTGACCTCTTCTTCCACCGCCGGATCGGGAAAGTCCGTAATCGCGATGACGGTGATGGCCGGCTGCACTTCGCGCGCGCGGCGAATCATCTTGAAACCGCTCTCACCAAGGAGATGGACGTCGGCAATCAGGACATCGAATGGGAATGCATCGAGAAGCGCGAGCGCGCCCTCGACCTCAGCCGCGCCCGTCGACCGGTAGCCTAGATTGCGCAAGAGGCTCAACAGGCCGGCGAGCGAAGGAACATCATCATCGACTACGAGAATCTCGGACGGCGTGACCATTTTTTCTCGCCTTTGAACAGCCTGCTCCAACGCAGACTGGTACGGGGCTGAGGCCCACGCAAACATCAAGCCGACCTGTTTTATGACGAAATACTGAGTAGAATCGCGCCGTTTCGTGAATCGGCGCCTTCACAGCGATTACGAATTTCGTGAGAGACGAACGTTTTTATCCCGTGTCAGTTCGGATACACGAGTGGCGAGTTAGAATCCGGCCATGACCACTTCCCTACCGGCCAGCAGCGCATCTGAAGGGTCCCTCGTCACGTGGACGCACGTGATCTATCTGCTCCATGCATTCAGCCTGCTCACAGGCATCCTCGGCGCCGCCACGGTGATCATGGCCTTCCTCATTGGTTGGCCGTCGATCATCGCGGTGATTCTGAATTACGTAAAGCGAGACGAGGCGCGAGGCACGTGGCTCGAGTCGCACTTCCGCTGGCAGATCCGGACATTCTGGTTCGGGCTGCTGTGGGTGATTTTGTGCGTGCTCTTCGTCATCATGACGCTCGGCATCGGCATCCTCATCGCCTGGCTGCCGCTGGCGTTCATCACGATCTGGTTCATTTACCGGGTCGTGCGAGGCTGGCTGGCGCTGAACGCCCGGCGTCCGATGTACGCGTAGCCGCGCGATGTCGACTGAGTGCTTTGCTCAACTCGCGCAACCACAGCACCGAGCTCGCGGCCACGGCACAGCGCACCCAATCGCCGGGGCTGAGGTGTGAGGTCGAAAATGCCTGTTGCAGAAACGGCGTGTAGATAACCGCCACGTGCAGCGCGAGCGACAATCCCACCGCTCCCCACAGCCACATGTTCGTGAAGAGTCCTCTGAACGCTGTCGTCGCATCCGAGCGCGCGTTGAAGACATTGAATAACTGAAACAGCATCAACGTCGTGAACGCCATTGTCTGGGCATGCCGCAGGTCGCCGTCGCCTTCAATCAATCCGCCTGGCAGCGACGCATCGAGCACGAGCAGCGTTCCAGCGGCCATCACCACGCCGACGAAACCGATGCCGAGCCACATCTGTCTCGTGATGACCCCTTCCCGTTTGTCACGCGGAGGAACGTCCATCAATCCTGGCTCCATCGGATCGACGCCAAGCGCAAGGGCCGGCGCTCCATCGGTCACGAGGTTGATCCAGAGAAGCTGAGTCGCGAGCAGCGGCAGGACAACGCCATCGCCTTCTCCGTCGAGACCGATCGCGCCCGCCAGGATGACGCCGAAAAACATCGTCATCACCTCGCCGATGTTCGATGACAGCAGATATCGGAGAAATTTGCGGATGTTCGAGAAGATCGCACGCCCCTCTTCCACTGCCGCGACGATGGATGCGAAGTTGTCGTCGGCGAGCACCATGTCGGCCGCCTGCTTGGAGACGTCGGTGCCGGTAATGCCCATCGCGATGCCGATGTCGGCCGTCTTCAGGGCCGGCGCATCGTTCACGCCGTCGCCGGTCATGGCCACGACCGAGCCCTGGCTCTGCAGCGCCTTGACGATTCGGAGTTTGTGTTCGGGATTGACGCGCGCAAACACCGACACGTTTCGCAGCGCCTGTCCCAGCTCCTCATCGCTCAGCCGCTCGAGCTCGGCGCCGGTCATGGCTTGCGCCGTGCTCGCGATGCCAAGCTCCGCGGCAATGACGCCGGCCGTAATGGGATGATCGCCGGTAATCATCATCGGCCGTATTCCCGCGTGCTTCGCGCGGGCGACCGCCTCTTTGGCTTCCTCACGAGGCGGATCGATGATGCCGATCAATCCGACAAACACGAGATCGTGCTCGACTCGCTCGTCGACGTTCCCAGAATCCGCTGCATCGGCCGACAACGTGCGAAAGGCAATCCCAAGCGTCCGCAACGCCTGCCCTGCGAGCGCATCTACCTTCTTGAGAATCTCAGCTCTCCGGTCATCGTTCAGAGGCCCCGCCTCTGCTCCCACCAGCTCGTGCGAGCATCGTCCGAGCAGCACGTCCGGGGCGCCTTTCGTGAAGACTCGCAGCTGCTCGCCCCTTTCGGCGTCGGTGTGCACCGTGCTCATGAGCTTGCGCTCCGAGGAGAACGGCACCTCACCGACGCGATGAAAGCGTGCCTCGAGGGTCTCGTCGCTGGAGGCCGGCTTTTCTCGCAGCTACGAGGAGCGCGCCTTCGGTGGGGTCGCCCTGCACGCTCCACTTTCCATCCCGTTCCTGGAGTACGGCGTTGTTCGCGAGATCGGCGACGCAAAGCGCGCGCTCCAATTCGGTGCGCAGCGCTCCGTCGACTGGGCCGCCTCCTTCACGGCGCACTTCCCCCTCGGGCGCGTATCCCGTGCCGGTCAGCGTGACCTCCCCGCTTACAGTCACCACGGCGCGCACCGTCATCTCGTTCTTCGTCAGCGTGCCGGTTTTGTCGGAGGCGATGACGTCGGCCGAGCCCAGGGTTTCGACGGCCCTCAGCCGGCGTACGATGGCGTTTCTGCGCGCCATTCTCTGAACGCCAATCGAAAGGACCGCAGTCACGACTGCCGGCAGCCCCTCGGGCACCGCGGCAACGGCAAGCGCCACGCCCAGGATGAGCACTTCGAACAGGGCCGAGACGCCCCTGATGTCTTCAATCACCAGGATCGTCGCGATCATGACGCTGGCGATCACGACGACGACGAGCCCAAGCATCTTTCCAACGCGGTCGAGCTCTTTCTGCAGTGGCGTCGTTTCAGCAACGGCGCTTTGCAGCAGTCCGGCAATGCGCCCCATCTCGGTGTTCATGCCCGTGGCCACCACGACGGCGCGCGCCCTGCCGTAGGTCGCCGCGGTTCCGGCGAAGATCATGTTGTGGCGATCGCCGAGTGCGGCGTCTCCGGAAATAGGTGCCGTGTCCTTTGACACGGGCACGCTTTCGCCGGTGAGCGCGGCCTCCGCCACCTGCAGAGCGATTGAATGGATGACGCGCGCATCCGCGGGAATCGTGGCCCCCTCCTCGACCACGACAATGTCGCCGGGAACGATCTCAGTTGATGAGAGCTCCCGCTGCTGACCGTCCCGTATCGCGTGCGCGTGCGCCGCGGCCATCTGCCGCAGCGCCGCGACCGCAGACTCGGCCCTCGATTCCTGCACGTAGCCCATCACGGCGTTCAGCAGCACGACCGCGAAGATGGCCATCGCCTCGTACGGCAGGGCCGCATCGCGTTCGTAGATCCACAGCGCTGCAGAGATCGCGGCCGCGATCAGAAGAAGGACGACGAGGACATCCTGAAACTGCGCAAGAAGCTTCTTCCATGCGGGAATCGGCGTTTCACGCGGCGAGCTCGTTTCTGCCGTGCTTCTCGAGGCGCGACCGCGCCTCGCTGTCGGTGAGTCCCCGTGACGCATCAGTCCCGAGCGCAGCAAGAACCTCTTCGACGGTCTGCTGATACCCAGAGGCCACTCTTCATCTTGTCACACGCAGCGCAGGCGCGACGCGTGTGCCGATCGTTTGGATGGCAGGGTTCACGGACTACATCAATACAGCGGCTCGAATATCTGCCGGCCGCGGTCGCGCCCGGGTGCGTCGGCGATCTGCTTCAGCTCTCCGAAATCGAGCCAGATGAGGTCGCATCTGCTGCACGTATCGATCACGACGTTTCCCGGCCCGTAATACGGGTGCACATCCATTGGCGCGCGGCACGATGAACATGTCACTTTTCGCGCGAGCTCGCGGCGATCGATCGGCGCCGGCGACGACAGCGGCCCCGATTCACGGGCGCGCCGCGCCGCGATTGCTGCCACAAACTCTGCACGCGGCATCAGGACCCCGCGGCACCGCTCGCACGACTCGATCACGTACGCCTCGTCGAGGAGAGACTTGGCAAGCGGCGCGGTGCAGAGGGGACACGGCAGCGCAGTGGCCGACCGCTCGAGTACGTGAACGCCTTCGATCGCCGGCGTCTCGATAAAATGGAACGTGCCGCAGTATGTGCAGAAGTAGTAGCGCCGTCGCTCGAACAGCTCCATCGGCGCACCGCAGTTCCGGCAGTCCACCTACGGCAGCCTCGATTCGGGGATGCCGATGTGCGGCGCGATTTCGCGCAGCTTCGCCTGGATGGCCCGCACGTTCTGCGGACCCATACGCAGCAGCTGCTTTTGCGGCGCCGATAGCTCCTGCAGCCGCGGATCCTCAAACGCATACACGAGTCCATGCGGGACCAGTGCAATCTCACCGTCGATAACCGGCACGCGCAGGAGCTCGACAATCGCGCGCTCGAGAACACGATCGAATTCGCCGTCCGCAGATCCGAGCCGTTTATACCCCTCGGCGATACGCGGCTCCAGCGTGGCGTACAACCGTGCGGCGCCGCGCGCATCGAGCGCCGAGACTGCCGCGGCGTGGCGGTCGTACCGTCGATAGCTCGACGGATCGATTGAACGCTTCTCGTCTGGCCCTCTTGTACGCGAAGCGCGGAATCGGACCGAGCGCCTTGAGCTCGCCGATCGGGGTCTCGCCGTTCGCTATCCGCGCCGTCACCATGACGAAATTCATGATCAATCCGTCGGTCGTCAGCCACGCCGCAACGGTCGGATGCGACGAAAGGCGTTCGACCAGTTGGCGAACGATCGGATCGGTGTGGTCCAGGGGTGGGAGCACAATCTGCTCTCCCGGCTCCGCTTGCTGAACCGGCGCAGTCTTGGTCTTCGCCGCCGGAGCACTCGGCTCCAGCGGTGGGCGACGTAAAAAGATGTACGCCGCACCAAGCGCGACGATCAGCACGCCAATACCCACGAGAAGCGCCAGTGGCGGTCCCTGTCGAGGCGGTGGGCCGAGCCCAACGTCTGAGGATGGCTTATTAAGGTCGATGTCGGAGGGGTCTTCGAACATGATCCCAAGTTTAGCGCGAGCGGGTCACGGCCCGAAGCCGAAGCTCCGGGCCATTGATTAGAGCGACTT
Organism: Vicinamibacterales bacterium; assembly: GCA_963730445.1. Classification (GTDB taxonomy): domain Bacteria; phylum Acidobacteriota; class Vicinamibacteria; order Vicinamibacterales; family JAMQPK01; genus JAMQPK01. The sequence goes on from CAVSRX010000002.1 coordinate 385,436, forward strand.
GAGATACTCGATCAGATCGCGCTGCTCGTCTGTGGTGAGACCCAACTTGCGAACCTTGTTGTAGTGAGCCACCACGTCCGCGAGCGTCGCTGCGCTGCCGTCGTGGAAATACGGCGCGTGCTGCCACAGTCCGCGCAAAGGGGTCGTGCGATACGCCTTGTTGGCGGTTCGCGCAGCGTAAGCACCGTCGACGCCAGTGTCGGCAGGCGGGTGTAAAACACCACTGTTGTTGTCCGTGCCGGATCCGCCGACGTGGCAGCTCGCGCACGTCCGATCGAACACCGCGCGCCCACGCGAGGCGACCGCAGTGTCGACGCTTCCGGCGGGAGGTGGAGGCGCCGGCAAGCTGTGCTGATACGCGCGCAGCGCTGGAAGTTTGGAGCTCACCATGTCCGGCGAATGCTTGACGTCTATCTTGAGCCGCGTGTCGGAGAAGTTGCCCTGCCCGCCCATCTGCGTGACCGCGACATACGCGTTCCAATAGGAGATTGGTCCCTCTGCCGTGTAAGTTTCATTCGTGACCTGTGCCAAGCCGTACGCAGGCGGAAGGACGAGCGGTGTGTTCTTTCCGTCCTGGTTATATCGCGGGTCATATTTGCCTGGACCCCACGATTTGTAGACTGCTTTCTTGTCCGCAGTTAGTACGGGTGACAGTGCAACGATGGCCCCGACGTTCAGATCCCGGTTTGGCCAGCCGTCCATCCGCCGGCCGATGCCGGGCATGACCGAATTGTCGACAGTGGAATGACACAACGCGCAGGTGATACCAAGCCGCGTAATGTGATTGTCGGCGTCCACGACTGCCTGGAGGCCCACAACGGCATTCATCTTGAGCAGCGCGACGGTCGTCGCCGGGCTCTTGAGATCGACTTTGTCGAGAATCCCGGGCGGTAACACGTCCGCGTCCACTTTGAGTCCAACCTTCAGCGCGGTCGTCGGGTCCACGCTCTTCTCGACGACCTCGTGCAGACGAAGCGTATCGGTCCACATTTGTTCGTCACCGAAGGTGTCGAAGCGGAAGATCTTCTGACCCTCTGCGATGAGGGCGGCTGACGTCTCCTGAGTCGACGGAGGAGCCGCCGCCGGGGGCGGTTGTGTGACCTCGGGAACCGTCTGCGTCGCGCCACATCCGCTGAGCGCGGCTCCGGCTGTCAGTACCACGCAGACCAGCGTGGCCATGCTGATGTTTGGCGTGTTCATGCTGTTCTCCTGTTTCCGATTACCGCAAGGGCTCTTGAGATAGTCAAGCTTCTTCTTGACTATCTAGCAAGAGCGCTGCCGCACCGGCACGGAATCGGCTAGGTTGTTGGCGGGGTCGTACGAGGGTCTAGAGGCCGATTATGGAGGTAATACGCACTTTGCCGGGACAGCGCCGTTCGATATTCCTCGGCAGTTCGAGCTCGAATGTATCGGATCCACGCAGAGTATGTCGTGCACGAGGACACCTTCGAGACACGTGCCTGCGTCGCTTAGAGAGGCTTCTTCTAAATGCTGAGACAGCAACTTCTTGATACCAGCCGCGGACGGATCGTGATGATTCTTCAAAAGGGCGGCTCAACCGTCGACGACATCGCTTCACAACTGAACCTGACGGCCAATGCCGTCCGCGCACAAATATCAGCGATGGAGCGCGACGGCGTCGTGCAGCGCGTTGGACAACGGCCGGGCACGACCAGACCGTCGCATATCTTCGCGCTGACGGCTGAAGTCGAGCAACTTCTGTCGCAGGCATATCTTCCGTTCCTTACGCAGCTCGTTCGGGTGTTCTCAAACGCACTTCCCTCCGAGCAAGTTGAGTTGCTGATGTACAAACTCGGGAAAGAGTGGGCCGGCGAGCTGCCCGTAGGCAAGCCGCTGCCGGGGACTCTTCGAACTCGCGTGTCAGCTGCGAGTGATCTGCTGAACACTCAACTCGGTGCCGTCACCCATGTCGAAAAGAATGGGGGTTACGTCATTCGAGGTGCGGCGTGCCCACTCTCAGCGCTGACGGGTAAGCATCCAGCCGTATGTCTGGCGATGGAAAGCTTTCTCGCCACAATCGTCGGCGTCGATGTCCATGAATGTTGCGATCGGACGGAGCGTCCGAAGTGCTGTTTCGAGATCAAGGCGTCCGATGGACCGATGGAACGCCAGCCAGGGAAACGACGGCACTAGGCACTGCGATTACCGCAATGGCTTCTTCGGCGTGGCGAGGTAGATCGCCGATCGGAAGCCCTCGAGCAATCTGTCGTCCTCGAGGTCCACTATGAAGGCGATTTCGCCCGCATCGTTCAGCCCTTCTGCGCAGAAGGTGATGCTCCCGCTGATGATCCTGGCGTGGTCGAGCCTGTCTGAGCTCGTGATGATGGCGTCCTTCTTCGGATTCGGGCCCGTGAAGACGCCGTCGGTCGTGAAGTCGGTCAGCAGTCCCTCGAATGCCACCTCACCACCGGTGTTGATCGCCGGTGCGTAGAAGCCAAATGCACCGTAGCCGTCGGATGTGTCGGCAACCGTCGACAGCACACCTTCGACGCTTGTGACAATCGCGTTGACGAACTGACCTGCGTCGTCGAAGAACGAAGTTTCGAACGCGCCAATGCCGAGATCGTTGAGGTTCGGATCGCGGTACTGGCGGTTGGGCTCGGCCGGACCCAGCGTCCGGAACACGCCTTCGCGTCCGGCAAAGATGCCCTGGCTGAAGTCGGGCTCTACGAAATCGAAGAACGCCAGTTCGCCGTCACCATTGATAGCGGGCCGGCCGAAGTTACCGCCGAACAAGTCGGTCGGTACGCCATCCACAAGGACCGGTGTCGTGTCGAGATAGTGCGTGGTGCCAGCGCCACCAGCACCGGAAAACAGCCCGCGGTTACCATCGTCGAGCTGCGCGGTGAAGGCGACCTCACCGCTGTTGTTGAGCTGGGTATCGAAGCCCAATGCGTCGAACGTGCCCGCGGTGGATGCGATCGTCACCAGGGATGTTTCGTCCGCGCGGATGATCTGGAGTTCGTCGTTGGAGAGGAACGCGCCGAACGACGTCTGGCCCGAATCGTTGATGGAGACGGTGTTTCCGAAGAACTGAAATTGCGTCCGGTTGGGATCCTCGACGATCGTCGTAATCACTCCGGTGCGGCTCACGCGGCCGACGACGTCCCAGAAGCTGAGCCCGTCCGGGGCTGAACGCGATGCCTTAAAGGCCACGTCACCGGCCTCATTGATCGAGGCGCAGGTAAAGCTTCGCGGGCTGTAGTTGTCGTCGACATGGTCGACGAGCTTGATGAAGTCGTAATGTCCTGCGGCCTGAGCGACCGGCTGCAGCCCTACGAGGGCCACGAGCACGAGTGCAGTAATTCGGGACATCATCTTCGACATGGCCAGGTCCTCCCTGAACCGCGATGCCGAGGCAAAAGATACGCCACGAGGTGAGCGGAGATCTGACCGAGGAATTTAATGGATCCAGCGATGGGAGCACGTTCCGCTTACGGCGGTCGAAAGTACTATCGGAGCACGTAAGTGAGTTTCTCAAAAGTTAGAAGTGGGAATCCGCGACGGGGCGCGGACCGTGACGCCCTTCCGCTTCGACGAGATCGAGAGCTTGTCGGTCGGTTTTACGCCATCAGGCAGCACGCACGTCAGCACATATTGATTCAGCAGCTCGTCAGCCAGCCGTTCCATTGTCGGAATGAGCGTCGTCGATAGGACCTGGACGTGGTGCCCTCCCGATTCCCTGGAACCGTCGCCGAGTACCGTCGCGAGGTTGTGCTCGCTTTCTACAGCTTCGTCGTCGTGCAGTTGGGCCTGTTCGGTGGAAAGGCCCTGCCTCGCTTGAGACGGTGCCGAACGTTGCGCGCCCACAGTGGACACGACGTACAGGATGGCGCCGCTCTTCTGAAGTTGCTCGCGCACGTCCTTGCCGGACACGATTGTCGACCCCTCGCCGCCGACTCGCACGACGACGATCACCGGGCGTGTGCCTTCGCGCCGTACGTGTTTCGTCGCATCCTGGATCGTTTCCAGGAGCTGCGCACCACGCTGCAACCCCCGCGGTCCGAGACGCCGAAGCCCCGCTCTCAACACGCTGCTGTCGGATGTGTAGTCGACAACGATTTCGGGCTGCACGACCGACGAGACGAGCGCAAGTTCGGCACGTCCCGAAAGTTTTTGGATGAAATTCGCCAGCCCTCCCTGAAAGCCGCCAGTGCCGGCGTCGGACACCACGAGGGCGATTCGCATCGGTGCTCGCGCCGGCTCGGCGCTGATGACTTGGAGCCTTTTGCTTCCGACTTTCACGTCGAACTCGGCGGCCTGAAGGTCGGTCACCGCGCTCCCTTTTCTGTCGATGGCCGTCACGTGCACCGTGCGGCTGCTGCCGGCCGCGACCTGGGCAAGAGGGCTCGAGCTCGCACCGGTCACGAACGCACCGGCGACTACCAACACAACCGCCGACGAAGTCATCGAATTTCGCATGAGCGGACCTCGCAACAGCAGTATAACTGTCTCATGGGCATGATCACCGTCGGCAAAGAGAATTCCACGTCCATCGACCTCTATTACGAAGACCATGGGTCGGGGTCGCCAGTTGTACTCATCCACGGATGGCCGCTGAGCGGGGCGTCGTGGGAAAAACAGACGGCGGCGCTCCTGGCCGCTGGACACCGCGTGATCACGTACGACCGCCGCGGCTTCGGCCGTTCGAGCAAGCCTGCCATGGGGTACGACTACGACACGTTCGCGAGTGACCTCGACAAGCTGCTGAAGAAGCTCGACCTCAAGAAGGTCGCGCTGGTCGGATTCTCGATGGGCTCAGGCGAGGTGACCCGATATCTCGGGAAATACGGCAGCAAGCGCGTGCGCAAGGCAGTGCTCATCGGGACGCTCGGACCGTATCTGGTGAAAGCAGCCGACAATCCAGAAGGCGTAGACGCCAAAGTGTTCACGGACATCAAAGCCGCGATTCGCGCTGACCGCCCTGCGTTCTTGATGGAGTTCCTGCGCAATTTCTACAACTACGACGTCACGGGCGGAAAGCTCGTGAGCGAACGCGTGCTCGAAGACAACTGGAATGTGGCCGTCGGCGCGTCCGCCATCGCGACCGTGGCGTGCGTCGACTGTTGGATCGAGGACTTCCGCAAGGACGTCGCAAAGAACAACGTGCCTACGCTCATCTTGCATGGCGACGCCGACCGGATCCTGCCGCCGGATGCCACTTCAAGACGGCAGGCAAAAATGATCAAGCACGTCAAGTTCGTAGAGCTACCCGGTGGGTCACATGGCGTGCTGTGGACGCACGCCGATCGGATCAACTCGGAGTTGGTGAGCTTTCTTGCGTGACGCTCAACCGGCGTGGCTCTTCATCCGAAGCTTCGATCGTCGGCCGTCGGCCCATACACTGAAGGCACCTTCGAGCCAAGCAGGCGCAGGTACACCGTCATCTGTCCGCGGTGATGCGCCGAGTGCAGAAAGGTATCGCGAATCACCTGGTGACGCGGCTGCTCGAACGCGAGATGACCACCCGCGAGGAGTCGCCAGGGTGTTTCAAGGTATGCATCGGTTGTCTTCTGCAGTGCCTCGCGCGCCTGGGCCACGGCCTTGTCGAGCGCCGCAACGAGCTCCGCGCTTGTGTTCAGTCGAGCCGGTTTGTACTTCGGTCCGTCTTTGGGCGCGACATCCAGCTCGTCCTGTGTGATGGCCATGCCGACCCACGACGGAATGGTCGCGACCAGCTCTGACAGGTAGCCGAGCTCCATCGACCTCTCGTGCGGCTTCCAATCGCGCCTGCCCGTTGGCAGCTGTTCGAGCACGTGCCGCGACTTAGCCGCTTCGCTCTCGAGCTCGGCCAGAAACCATTCAGTCATCTTCATGCAGTCCTCCTGAGACCCCGCGATTCCGTCACCCCGCTCTATGTAAACCTCGAACGGCGGACCCTGGGATCGACGTATCGTACGACTCTTTCGTCTCGATCCTGCCTCTGTTTCCTCTCATGGCATCAACACTCCACGGGCCAGGCCCGGCGGCGGAGACGTAGAGCCAGATAAAGGAGAACAGGATCGCGGGAGTGCCCTGATTCAGAACCGGCCAGAAGCCCTGTGGGGCGTGGCCTATGAAATACGCAAACGCCATCTCGCCTGAGACCAGGAAGGCGATCGGGCGACTGAAGAGACCGATGAGCAAAAGCAGCCCTCCCACCGTCTCGAGGACCGCGGCGGCGCCGGCCAGCGACTTCCCTATTTACTCCCGTTCATCCACGATTGATAGGCTCGATCTACGAAGGGCATTACTGCCCCCGAGGAGGGAGGACCGAATGACGAAACGTTCAAGAATGACTCTCCTCCTGGTCGTCATGGTGATGACCGGAGGTATCGCCTCTGTCTGGCTACAGGACACGATCGCCGCGCAGAGCAACGAAGCGTCGCTTCCTGAGGATGTCGGCGACCTGTCGAACGCCACGACACTTGAGGTGAAGGACAGCACGGGGACCGTGGTTCTAAGAGGGCACTTCGTCGATGTGCCCGAAGACGACGACGATCTCGAGCGAAAAGCGACGCTGACGGGAAGCACCGCCAATGTCACGGGCACGGCGGAAATTGAGGTGTCCCGGAATAACAATCTGCTCGATCAGGAGGTCGAGGTGTCCGTGTCGAATCTGGCTCCCAACACGGCATACACGGTCTTCGTCGATGCGAAACAGGTGGGAACACTTCAGACGAATAAGAACGGAAAAGCAGAACTGGAGCTGTCGACAGCTTCCGTAAGGAAGTGACGAGCGAATCTGTGTTGACGGCCCGCCCAGACAGCTCTGGGCGGGCCCGGGCTGAGAAACTAAGGTGGACTGGAGGTTTCGCCCTCCTGAATCTCCATGTCGAAGCTGCCTCGATCGTCAGTCGTGAACGCGCCAATGATCCGATCGTCGACGACCACCGTGAACATCTCGCGAGCCGGCAAACCCATCACGTCCACTTCGAGCTCGGCACGCCGATGCTCACGTGTGGGCGCTGGAATCTCGATCTCCACCTCGCCGATAACGGATCGGCCGCGCCGGTCCATCAGTGCGGCGTCCTTTTCGGTGTTGCCCAGCACGTCGATCTTATCTCGTCGTCCATCTCGAGCTGAGAGCACGGTAGCAGCTTCAGATGACTCCCAGATGAACGCGGGCGTACACAAAAAGGCCCGAAGCCGAAGCTCCGGACCTTTTTGAGATCCGTAGATCTCTAGTTCCGTAGATCAAGCCTTATCGTGCGACTTCGAAGTCCTTCGTACCAGCAGAGGAACCGTTCAAAAAGGCCTCGAGCTTGTACTTTCCGGTCGGCCATCCATCCGGCTTCGAGATATGGAACTCCGTTCTGGCGTTGCCGGTTGGCGTGATCGTCTGTGTGGATTCGTTAACGACCTGTCCGTCCTGGTAGGTCCAACGGGCCTTCAGAGTCGCCGTTGCGGCGGAGCCTTCGGTGGCGATCGACGCGTAGATCGCATCGTTTGGTTTGAATGAATCAGTGTTGTCGTTGATCGTCTTGTCTGCGTTCAGCGAACGACCCATGTCGATTTGGGAAACGCGGACGCCGACACCGGTTCCGTTGGTGCCGCTCGCGCCTGGATTTTCCCTGCACGCTCCGCTCAGAACGGCCGTGAGCGTCAGAGCCAGAATCGAGGTTCCGAGCAGTCTGGTGTGCATCGCTTTTTCTCCTGTTACCGATGCGAGAGCCTAGGCTCCCGGGATTTTCAATTCCTGTCCCGGATAGATCAAATCTGGATCACTGATGAGGTCTTTATTAGCCTCGTGGATTTTCCGCCACTTGCTGGCGTCCCCGTACTCCCGCTTGGCGATTTTCGAGAGACTGTCCCCTTTGACGACCACGTACGTCTTTCCCAAGCCGATCGTGCTCGTCGGCTGAGGAGGAGCGGGCGCAGCGGGCGCTGTTGATGATCCGCCAGATCTCACGTTGCTGAAGTCGGGCTTGGACTCTGTTGGCTTGTCGTTCTTCTTGTCAAACTTGTCAAAGATGCCCATGCATTCACCTCCCCTTTGTCTATATTCCTGCGCGGTGGCCATGCCCGCTGTTCAATTGAGGACACGCCTCGGGCTCTTGGATCATCGAGTGTCAGGAACATAGACAGAATGACTCTTCGCATTGGCCTGATTCGCTAGTGAATGCATCTATTGGACCGTGGTCGAATCCGTCTAGATGACGTACACAAAAAAGGCCCGAAGCCGAAGCTCCGAGCCTTTTTTAGATCCGTCGATCTCTAGTTCTCTAGATCAAAAATTGAAGTTGGTCGGGGCGAGAGGATTTGAACCTCCGACCCCTCGGTCCCGAACCGAGCCCAGAAGTCCTGCGTTTCTTGCGAATCGACGCGATCTCAGTCGTGGGCTAACGACCGGCTAACGGTTGTTCGCCGCCCCAACGCCGCCGCTCTGGATGACACCGAGCGCGTACCTGATCGGAAATCAGTCGCCACTTGGCGGGAATTGATTACCTCTCACAATTCGCGGATTGTCCGAGTCTGCCTCGACGCCGGAGGTGACCGAACCCTTCACAGGTTCGCGTCAGACAGTCTGCACTAACCACAGTAGGCCGATGGCTCCGTCTCAATTGCTCGCGGCCGTCGTACGTACGAATGGCCGGCATCCGCCGGCCATTTATCGTTTCGGCGCGCAGCCTTCCGGCAGCCGCGATTCAGTTCAGGGTAACCACAGGGTAACCTCTTTCACCCGTACACGCCCGGTCATGGCCGACCATCGCCGACCATGACCGATCGAGTTTGCTAGGGATTTGCCGAGAAATGTGGTCGGGGCGAGAGGATTTGAACCTCCGACCCCTCGACTCCTGGCGCCAGCCCGATCAGAATAGGCGACACGCGGCGCCACACGGCCGATACGCCGTACGAGTTGTTCCAGAGAATGTAACTGTTTAGCGCGTCGAGGGTGCTCCTCGAACTGCACTTCGTCGAAGGTTCTGCCGCCTACCTATTTCTGGCCGTCGTTGTCTCGATTGATACCTGGCTGCTATACCGTTTCTTCACCAAGTCAAAAGCGTCGTCGGGCCCGCCCGAATTGGTCGCAGTCACGTCGACTCAGTAACGAGGGTGTTCTGCGCAGCAAGTAACAGACGGGAGGGCGACAGAGGGAGCTGGTCAACACGAAGTGATCTCTATAACAAAGCAACTTGCTGCTAGCACAAATCGTATGCTAAAGACCGTGCGTGAGGTCACTTTTCTCTGCTGCCGGCTGGACTACTGACGCTGATGGGCCTAATATCTGGGAGAAATTACGGTCTTGTAGTTGCATCGCGACCCGATCGCATCGCGCTTCTAAGCGGATCGTTGTCAAGACTCGGCAGAAATCAGCCTCCAGTCTGTACGCGTCGCCTCAAGTGAGCGCTTAAAACAGTCGCTTTGTTGATGACTTTGCACGCTGTGCTTCTCGTGGACCCGCATGCCGATGCGGTCTTGGCGACCATTCGGCAGGCTCTGCAAGGCGGGGCGCATGTGGAAATGTGTGCGGATTTCAGTTCGGCCAAGACGCGCCTACTGACGGATCCGCCCAACGTGCTTGTGACAAATCTTCGGCTTCACGCATATAACGGTTTGCATCTCGTGCTGTTGGCGACAGCGGCGGCCTCGACGCGATGTCTCGTCTATGCCGATCCAGACGACCTTCTGCTAGCCCGCGAGGCACAGCGTCTCGGCGCGTTCTACGAGCGCGCCTCTAACGTGCCGTTTGCCTTGCCCGGCTTTATCAAAGCCCCGCTGCCCGAGGCCGATCGACGCGATGTTGCTGTGCCTGATCGCCGAGTCGGGTTTCGAGGTGGACGGCGAGGAGCGGACCGCGTTTGATCGAGGAGCCCAACCCTCAGGAATGCGCGAGCGAGCGCTCGGTCGTCAGGCTCGAGGATCGCCCCGGGAGGGTTCTCCAGCCTGATCGCCGGGATCGCAATCGGTATCGATGACGCCGGCACGCTGGAGATGCCTGACGATGATGTCAGCCGCCTGTTCGGGCGTTCGACGCACTGTCTCGATTCGAATCTCAGGCTGCTCCGGCGCCTCATAGGGCGAGTCGATGCCAGTGAAGTTCTTGAGCTCTCCGCGGCGAGCTTTCTTGAAAAGGCCTTTTGGATCGCGCATCTCGGCAACCTCGAGCGGCGTATCGACAAACACCTCGAAGAACTCGCCTGCTTCCAGGAGCTCCCGTGCCATACGGCGCTCGGCGCGAAAGGGAGAGATGAACGAGACGAACACAATTAAGCCCGCCTCCACCATGAGACGCGACACCTCCGCGACACGCCGAATGTTCTCGACACGATCCGCATCGGTAAAGCCGAGATCTTTGTTTAATCCATGGCGCACATTGTCGCCATCAAGGAGGTAGGTATGACGACCCAGAGCGTGCAGCCTCTTTTCAACTAGGTTAGCGATGGTCGATTTGCCCGCCCCTGACAGGCCGGTGAACCAGATGACACACGGTTTCTGACTCTTCAATTCGGCCCGCGCCGACTTGTTGATGTCCAGCGCCTGCCAATGGACGTTCTGAGATCGCCGCAGCGCGAAATGCAGCAGACCTGCACCGACCGTGGAGTTCGTAATGCGATCCAGCAGGATAAAGCCACCGAGATCGCGGCTTTCGCTGTAGGGCTCGAACACGACTGGCTGACGAAGCTCGACGCCACACACACCGATATCGTTGAGCTCGAGTTTCTTGGCCGCGACGTGCTCCAGCGTATTGACGTTGACTTTGTACTTCAGCGGAGCCACGGTCGCCGGCACCGTCTGCGTGCCAATCTTCAAAAGATATGACCGTCCCTGCAACATCGGGCGCTCGTGCATCCAGATGATCGTCGCTTCGAACTGGTCCGAAACCTCCGGCGGCGCATCGGATGCGGCGAGCACATCGCCACGGCTTACGTCGACAGCGTCAGCCAGCGTCACAGTGACGGACTGGCCGGCCACCGCGCTGCCTACGTCACGATCGCCGACGAGAATCCGAGAGATGTGACTCTGCCGGCCTGACGGCAGCAACCGTGTGCTGTCGCCCACCCGAACCGTGCCGCTGACGATGGCTCCGGCAAACCCTCGGAAATCAGAATTTGGCCGATTCACCCACTGGACCGGCAGCCGAAATGGCTTCGCCGCAGCATGGCTGGCAACAGGCACGTTCTCGAGGTGCTCCAGGAGCATTGGACCGCGGTACCAGGGCATCGTCTCGGCGCGCCTGATCACATTGTGGCCGTATACGGCCGATATCGGAATACACGTAATCTCAGTAAGGCCGACACGAGCGGCGAAGTCCCGGTAGTCGCGCTCAATTCGCGCAAACAGGTCGTGCGAGTAGTCGACGAGATCCATCTTGTTGATCGCCACTGCGACTCGTCGAATGCCGAGGAGGGATACGAGATAGCTGTGGCGCCGGGTCTGCGTGAGCACTCCCTTACGCGCATCGATAAGAATCACGGCGAGATCCGCAGTCGATGCCCCGGTAACCATGTTGCGGGTGTACTGCTCGTGGCCGGGCGTGTCAGCAACGATGAACTTCCGCTTGTCGGTTGAGAAGAACCGGTAGGCGACATCGATCGTGATGCCTTGCTGGCGCTCGGCTGATAAGCCATCGACGAGCAGCGCAAAATCGAGCTCGTCGCCTCGACTGCCCTCTTTCTTGGAGTCGGCGGCCAATGCTGCCAGCTGATCCTCGCAGATCATCGCTGACTCGTACAGAAGCCGCCCGATGAGCGTAGATTTTCCGTCGTCCACGCTTCCACACGTGATAAACCGCAGCAGGTCCTTGTGCTCCTGTGAGCGGAGATACGTTTCGATGTTCGCGGTGTCGACTCCGGAAAGCTGCGCCATCAGAAGTACCCGTCGACCTTCTTTTTCTCCATGGACCCGGACTGATCGTGATCGATGACGCGTCCTTCGCGCTCCGACATTCGAGTCAGCAACATCTCCTGGATGATCGCGGGCACCGTCGCCGCATCGCTCTCTATCGCCCCTGTGAGTGGATAACACCCCAGCGTCCTGAACCGGACCTTTCTCATCTCTGGTTCTTCTCCCGGTTCGAGCGGCAGCCGTTCGTCATCAACCATGATCCAGGCACCATTGCGCCGCACCACGGGCCGAGGCTGCGCAAAGTACAACGGTACAACGGGAATCCTCTCGAGATGGATATACTGCCAGACGTCGAGTTCGGTCCAGTTTGACAGCGGAAAGACGCGAATGCTTTCACCCTTTTGCTTCCGCGCGTTGTAGAGACGCCAGAGTTCGGGCCGCTGACGCTTCGGGTCCCAATGATGCTGTGCTGAGCGGATCGAGAACACGCGCTCCTTGGCGCGAGATTTCTCTTCGTCCCGCCGTGCACCTCCGAACGCCGCGTCGAAGCCGTATTTGTCCAGCGCCTGTTTGAGCGCCTGGGTTTTCATGACATCTGTGTGGACTGCCGACCCGTCGCGGAACGGGTTGATCCCCATATCAACGCCCTCGGCGTTGATATGGACGAGCAGATCGAGACCCAGTCGTTTTGCGGTCGCGTCGCGGAATTCGATCATGTCCCGAAATTTCCACGTGGTATCGACGTGCAGACATGGGAAGGGAGGTTTGGACGGGAAGAACGCTTTCAGCGCCAGGTGCAGCATCACTGAACTGTCCTTGCCGATCGAATAAAGCATCACCGGCCGCTCACACTCGGCGACCACCTCGCGCAGAATATGGAGGCTCTCGGCCTCGAGCCGTTGGAGGTAGCTCAATCGTGAGACCGTTGGTGTGTTTGCCGGCCCGTGGGCGTCGCCGCGGTCCTCGACTACTCCCGCGTTCGCTCGTGCGCCAGGCGTTCCTGAGCTTCGCTGATCGCGATCCACCTGTGACTCCTGCATTTGGTGTGACGTATGCGTCTTCGGTGCGACCGCCAAAAGGCAAATGGCATACCGCTCCATAAGTGGTGGATTGCCGCCAAATGCGCGAAGTGAAGGAATAAATCGGCGCTGTGGCTGCCTTTTCTCTGCCACGGGTCGGCTCCATTGAAGGCCGGATCGAGCACTGATTTCTGCGGGGAATGGACTCAAACAAGCTGAGAGAGGAAAGTCTTACAGTGATGGAGTTTTTTACACTTCGTAGGTCCGACTTTCGTAGTGATTATTGAAGCATCCGATAACACGTCCCGGAACTCACAACAGACATTCCATGCGAGGTAGCCCGCTGAACTGGTTTGAAATCAAATACTTGAAAGCCGCGTGCAGTTGGGGGACAGCCGGCAACGCTATCACAGGGAAATGGATCGAGTTATGCAGCGTGTCGCAAGACTGTTGATACGGGAACGTCGGTACGGCTGAAAAGCGACGTGTGACATGAGTCATGAATTCGCCTCCGATCTAAACGCCACGGTCCGGCGACAGTCGGTGCTCGTTGTCGAGTCGAACGCCCGTGATCTGGTCGACACCGTAAACTTGCTTCGCTCGGTCGGATACCAGGTCGCCCAAGCCTCGGGGTTTCATCAGGGGAAACGGTTGCTGGAGAGCAATCCGCCTGACCTTCTAATCGCCGGCGTAAAACTTGGCGCGTACAACGGCCTCCATCTTATCGTTCGCGCCCACGCCAAACACCCTGAGATGGCTTCGATTCTGACGAGTGATGCGGTAGATCCGGTGCTTGAAGCCGAAGCGGGAAAGCAGCACGCGATTTATCTTAATCGGCCCTGGCGCCGTCAGGATCTTTTCCGGGCGATCATGTATTCATTTGAGACTGACGCGACTGACGCCGGTCATACCAGAGTGGCACGACCGGACGATTCCGCCTTCCTGTTTTCTGGCTCGTAGAACCAGCAGTCGTCACCTTCGAACCGTGCTATTCGCCAACCGCCCGCGAACGCGAATCGGCCGCCGGCTCGGCCAGCCGCACTGGTAGCCTCCGAAAATCCTGAAGCGGCAGCTGAGACTCGTACTTACGAAGGAAGTTGAGAAATCGCGGGTAGTCCTCTTGCGGCATATTGAAGAGCTGAACCAGAGATTTGTAGCTGCCACGGGTCAACTCGAGCCCTCGGCGAACGACGGCACGCAAATCGTCGCGAGTCAGATCTCGTGACATGAACGGTTCGTGCACGACGACCCAAAAGCTCTCGCCATGACGAGTCAGCCGATCGAAGAGAACATCGGCTCGTATCACGACCGCCGCCGCAGCCCCTTCTGAGTTCTGCATTGCCGGTGGTAGCTGCCAGAACTCGCGTGGAAGCTCCGCATTCGTGATCATCGCAGTGGCGCCGCGCACGACGAGGCGTTCTGTAATATTTTTCAGTTCCCTGACGTTTCCCGGCCAGTTGTGAGCGGTCAGACGCGCCAGGGCCTCTTCGCCGAGTTGAGGCACCTCGACGCGATGCGTTGCGGCAAAGTGACGCAGGTAATGATCGAGCAGCAAGGGAATATCCTCCCTGCGCTCGCGCAACGGCGGAACCGCGATATGGATGACATTCAGCCGATAGAACAGATCCTCCCGGAATTCATGCGCGGCTATCCGATCAAGGAGCGAACGATTCGTCGCGGTAATCACTCGGACGTTGACGATGGCAGGCCGTCGATCCGAGCCAACCGGCTGAATCTCACCAGTCTCGAGAAACCGCAGCAACAATGCCTGCATCGGCAGGCTCATCTCGCCTACCTCGTCTAGAAAAATTGTGCCTCCGTCCGCCTGCTCCAGCAGTCCACGCTTGTCGCGATAGGCGTCGGTGAAGCTGCCACGGACGTGCCCGAATAATTCAGATGAAAGGAGGGTTTCAGGAATTCCCGCGCAATTGATCGGGACCATCGCCGCCCTGCTTCGCCGGCTGCGGCAGTGAATCACATGCGCAACGATCTCTTTGCCGACGCCACTTTCTCCGGTAATCAGAACTTTCGCATCGGAGCGGGCCGCGCATACAATGTCTTCTTCGATGTTGCGAATGGCAGCACTCACACCTATTAACTGCGGCGTGTTGACCATGATGATCGTCTCCCCTAACGTATGTGAGCCTGTCTCGAGGGAGACGCCCTCGCACCTCGCCGTCGAGAGCACCTCGCAGAAAAGACAGTTTCAGATTGTCGTGGAGTCCGATTGCGGTGGAGGAAGAACTCTGTCAACCCCTTTCGTAACGATAATCAACTTGTGGTGCGATAAATGACAAAATTGGAGTCGGCGCCCAATGACAAATCTGAAATCGACGGACGCTGCTTCGTTAATCAGCATCGACGCCGCCGTCGCGCTGGGTTAGAAGCTCAGTCGAAATGCGAGCGCGGCGTGAGAATTCCGCCTGAATTGCCCCAGAAAGTCGCCATCCTCACCGGTGACGGCGACGCCCCTCAGTGTCAGCCGCCAATATTGGCCCACGGCCTCTGAGTATTCGCCCTTTACGTAGAAGCCGCTCCCGCTTTGGCGCGCAGCGCCTTCCACGGCGACAGTCCGGCGCGGGTCCACGGTGTACGACACTCGGGCAAGAATCGACTGCGCGATGCCGCGGTCCGGTGCGAACGAGAGCGAGTCGGCCGGGTTCGTAACCACTTCGCCAGCATATCCGCCCACCAGCATCCACTCGCCGACCTGACGTTCGATCTCCACGACGTACAGCACGTATTCGTCGGTGTCGCTGGTCGAAGAAGAGGAGGTCAAGTAGGCCGCCTCAAGTTTCAAGGTGAGCCAACTCGTCGGTATTGCTATGTCGGTGCCGTATGTCCGAATGGCGGGATACACTCGCATCACCTCGACCTCCGCGGGCGAAGGCCCGCGCAGCTCGATATTCGGGAGGTGATTGAAACCATCGAAGTACGAGAGCGCAGATTCGAACCGGCTGCCTGAATGCCTCCAGCGCAACCCGTGCTGCGACCGCTTCGGGATGTCCGTGCCGCCACTCTCGATAGAAATGCCCGCCAAATCGGGCGGCAGCACGGCCCAGCGCTGGGTGAACAGGGGCAGTCGACTCGGCGTCAGTCGGGGAACCCAAACGAGCTCGAATGCTTCCCGACCCATCTCAATCGACGGGCGCACAGCGATCACCGGCAGAAAGTCTGAATCGATGACGTTCAGGAAGTCGCGGGGAGCGAATCGGTCCGTCGGGTTGAGGATGTCGGCTCTTCCCCACCGGATGAACTGCTTCCCCACATCGACCGTGACGCGACCCGCTGTGAGCGTTGCCGTCAGACGCCGAATGGCGGCGCGGGGACGCCGCACACCGCGATCGCCGAAATCAAGGCGCCATTCGTCCTCGACCTGATCGTGCGAGTTGGCCCGCAAATCCAGCCCGGCGGCAAACTGAATCCAGCCCGCGGGTCTGACGAACACCTCTTCCCGAAACAGCGCATCTCCGATGATGCGTTTCGTGTCGTTCGGCGCCGTCTGCGGGAACACGAAGATGCTCCCCTCGATGAACCCTCGCTGCGAGATCGTCTGCGCATCGAGGTTCGACGACCACACGAGGAGCACGCTTGCAACGATCGCCTCCCTCATGGGCGCCGGAGCGACTGCAGCGTAAACCTCTCGTCGCTGAGCGGCACGTTGTACTCGATCTTGTCGAGCGCCAGGCGGGTGATGCTCGGGCGCCGCAGGTCTGTCATCGTCATCTCGCGAGCGGTCCAGATGCCCTGGATGTTCTGAATATCCGAGTACTTCAGCCGCCGCGCCACTTGATCGTTCACATAGAGAGTCGATCCGCGCGAAGGCGTAGTTGTCCTTGCGGATCCAGATGATCGATTTTGTATACTGCGACGATCTGGACTGCTTCGGGATCGACTCGATCTTCCAGCACGTTGCGCCGTCGATCGGTTCCTCGCCGAGCAACTCGTAATCGTATTGGTCCACATCGCGCTCTTCCAGATCTTCGAAGCTGAAGTCGGTTCCGAAGAAACGCGTCGAGCGATCCTGCAGCGCAATACGGCGATCGCGTTCGATAGCCGGCGTCCACATCCACTGATCCGATGCCCGATCCGGATGGTTGACCACCAGCAGCGCCACGCCTCTGACTTCGGCTGGCGCCGTGAACCGGATGACCGACTTGCCGCGGCCGTGCGAGCCAAGCCGCTCGAATGTCCAGCGCTTTTCGCTGGTTTTGCCGTTGGCGTCGAACGACTGCAGAAGACCTTCGTATCGCTGCGACTTCGAGGCGGTGCGCTTCTGCGCCTCCGCGACGATCTGATAGGCACTTCGCGTCGCGCTGGCTGACTTGCGCCCGCAGCCGGCAGAAGCCCGTGGACAAGGAACAACGCGAAGAACGCGTCTGGTCGCTGGATGTCTATTCATATTCAAGCGCCTCCACGAGCGACGCACGCACCGCCGACTTCGGCCGGCCAGACGGCGGCGACAAAGCGCGGCGCCCAGAATCGTCGGGATCAGCGCGAGCACGGTCGTCACGGGAAACTGCGTAATCGAGCCGCATGCCGGCCACGTCGCGGTGCACGATCTCCAGAATGTAATAGAGATTGATCGCGCCGAGGGCGGAGCCGAGGATCAGGCCGAGCGTCGCGACCGCGAGCGCCTCGATCCAGATCGTGCGGCGAATCTGGCCGCGCAGGGCGCCGACGGCCCGCAGCACGCCAAGCTCGCGCCGGCGATCCGTGATCGACACGGTCAGCGTGTTGACGATCCCGAGCATGGCCACGAGCACGGCGACCGCAATCTGCACGTTCATCAGGCCGAACCATTGATCGGCGATCTTCAGGATGTAGCTCCTGCTCTCCTCGTTCGTCAGCACGAACACCTGCCGCCGACCAGCGTAGCGCTCGATGATTCGCTGTCGAACGCTCCGGATGCCGGCGCCGCGCGTCGACATAGACGCGGAAATCGCTCACCGAGTCGTCCTGCCAGTATCTGACGAACACGCTCCGATCCATCAAGATCGTGCCCTTGCTGGTCGGAATAGTCCACGATGATGCCGACGATCGGAAGCCGGATCATGCCGTACGGCGCCGCAATCTCGAGGATGTCCCCGAGCGTCAGGTGCTGTAGCTGCGCCAGGTTGTCCGACACCATCAGGCCTTCACCCGCCGCCGCCTTGCGATACATCTCTGTCGGCGTCTCCGGCGACAGGCTGCCATGCGCGCTGTCTCGCGCGACGCTGCTCATTTCGAGCGCCACTGCCATGACCGGCGTCTCCCGGAACGTGATCCGGCCGTTGCGGAACATCTGCACGCGTTCGACCCCGGCAAGGCCGCAATCTCAGGCGCCATCGTCGCCGGGAAATCTCGTCGTCCGGATATCGAGGCTCTGCGACGGCAGTCACGAACAGATCAGGATTGAGGACGGTGTTCATCCAATCGATGATCGAGGCGTAGCTGGCGCGCGCCATGCCCGCAAATGCGACGACCAGCGCCAGCGAGAGCATCAGCGCCAGCCACGGTCGCCGACGTGCGCCGCGGCGCCTGGATCAGGCTGTCGGCCGCGAGCGCGCCCTCGACCGGCCGCAACCATTTCAGCACCGGGCGCATGGCTTTCGCCAGGCCGAGCGACAGCAGCGGCCCGAGCAGCAACGCCGCGACAATGGCCAACACGTAGCCAGCGTAGAACACCGGCCGGGACTCGCTCGCGATCAGGCAGGCGGCCGAGAGCAGTCGCCAGCAACGCCGCGAGCCAGATCATGCGGAGCCGGCTTTCGCCGGCCGAAAGGATCTGATACTGGCCCTTCTGCAGCGCCTGGACCGGATCCACACGCGCGGCATTGCGCGCCGGAATCGCTGCGGCCACGAGGCTCGTCGCGACGCCGATGGCAAGCGCCAGCCCAGCACGACGGATTCGTGGCGAACGTCCTCGGCTTGCTGCGCGACGCCATAGAGGTCCCGCGACCAGTGCGCCGATCGCCGAGGCGATCGCCGCGCGCGATCAAGACGCCGAGCACCAGTCCGGCGATCGATCCGAGCAGTCCCATGGCGGCGCTCTCGCCGAGGAAGAGCCACCGGATCTGTCCGCGCGTCGCGCCAAGCGCGCGAAGGATGCCGATCTCCGAACGCCGCTGCGTCACCGCAATCGCAAACGAGTTGTAGATGATGAACATCCCGATGAAGAGCGCGAACGCGCTCGAGATGCTCACCATCATCGAGTACCCGGCGAGCATCGCCTCGGACTGCTGGCCGCGGCTCGCCGGCGGCTGGATGTCGAACCCGGGACCGAGGAGCGCCCGCGAGCTCGCGCTGGCAGTCGGCGAGCGTCGAGCCCGGCTTCACCGCCAGATCGATGCGATCGAACGTGCGGCCGCGCCCGAACATCTTCTGCGCGGCGTAGATGTCCATGATCGCGAGGTTGCCGCCGAAGGCGCTGGCCAGTCCCGACGGCTTCATGATGCCGCGAACGGTGAACGCCTTCTCGCCGTCGGCGGTGCCGAGCGGCAGCCGGCTGCCGAGTCACGATGTCGGTTCCTGTCGGCGAACTCCTTCGACAGAGATCAGGGAATCCGGCTGCGCGAGGAACACCAGCGGATCGTCGATGGCCGCGTCCTCGCCGCCCTCGAGATCGTAGTCGCGCAGGCTGCGGTCGCCGGTCATGTCGACGCCGAGCACGAGCAGGTTGCCCTGCCCTGTCGAGGTTCGAGTCGACGACCGCTTCGATCACCGGCACGGCGACGCGCACGGTCGACGCCGACTGCACCTCGCTCGAGCACGTCCTCGCCAAAGCCGGTTTCGCCGGCGGTGACCTGCAGCTCGGTCTTGCCGGCGATGCGATCGATGGTCTGCGAGAACGCGAAGAGCACGCTCTGATTGGCCGTGTGCATGCCGACGAACACCGCGACGCCGAGCACGATGCCGGCCATGGTCAGCGCCGTTCGCAGCACGTGCTTGCGGACGTACGGCCAGCTGATGAGGCGCGGAAGCAGACACTGCACCGGCAGCGATCGTCCTCGACGATGCGGCCGTCGCGCAGCGTAATCGTGCGCTCGCAGCTCTCCGCGACAGCGTGTCGTGGGTGACGATGACGACGGTGGAGCCGAGGCGCGCGTGAAGATCGCGAATCAGCGCCAGGATCTCCTGCGCCGGTCCGCGTGTCGAGATTGCCGGTCGGCTCGTCGGCGAGCAGGATCGGCGGGTAGATCGACGAGCGCGCGGGCGATCGCCACGCGCTGGCGCTGGCCGCCTGAAAGCTCTTCTGGCAGGTGGTCGAGACGGTCGCCGAGCTGAACGAGCGTCAGCAGCTCGCGCGCGCGCTCGGCGACCTTCCTGCGCGGCCAGCCGCGGAGGTGCAGCGGAAGGCCGACGTTCTCGAGGCAGGTCAGCGTCGGCAGCAGGTTGAAGAACTGAAAGATGAAGCCGATTTTGTCGCGCCGGACCCGCGTCAGCGCGTCGTCGGACAAGCCTGGCGAGCGATTCGCCGTCGATGCGAACGTCGCCCGAGGTCGGCCGGTCGAGCGCGCCGACGAGATTGAGCAGCGTCGATTTGCCCGAACCGGAGGGACCGACGATCGAGACCATCTCGCCGCGAGGAATCGTCAGGCTGACGTGGTCGAGAGCGGTGACCCCGCTCCGGCCTTCGAACTGCTTCGTGACCTGGTCGAGCTGAATCATCCAGATCTGTTATCGGGCAGTGGCGAGGACCCCTGTATCATGTCAACGGAGGCAGAAGCGCCGGCTTCATTCGTTCGAATGGGAAGACCAACGGTGGCTGCCCGGGACGCTCCGCGATTTCATGACCGACCACCTCCGCTATAACCTGAACGAAGACATGCGGCGCCCGGGGAACATGGCGACAGCCATTCGGCTTAAGGTGCTTCTGGAGCGGACCGGGACGAGGCGAAACATCGACCTGGGTGCCGGCGCCGGTGGTCCCTTGCTCGAAATCGGCCGCATTCTCAGGGATGGACTGGGCTGTCCCGTCGAGATCGTCTTGACCGACCTCTACCCTAATGCTGCAGCATTCAGGCGAATCGAGTCGCAGTCCGGGGAACTATCAAGGCCCGGTGACGAATCGACGAGCGCCTTTGACGTTCCACGTGGGTCGATGGCGTGAGAACCCTCTTTACAGCCCTCCACCATTTCAGACCAGAAGATGCCCGACTCATCCTCGCTGATGCCGTCCGCAAGGGAATGCCGGTCGCAGTTTCGAGCCGCTCGAGCGTACTGTTCGCTGGGTGGCGTTGATGGCATCATGTCCCTGGTGCGTGGGTTGACTCATACACCGCGAGTCGGAAATCTGACGCCAGCGCGACTTTTTCTGACGTACGTGATTCCGCTGGCCCCTGCCGTCTTTGCCTGGGACGGAATGGTGTCTGCGCTTCGCACCTATACGCCAAGCGAGCTCCGGGATCTCGCGCTAAGTGTCGAGAAAGATGGGTATTACTGGGAGTGGGGTCGGTTCGAGGTTCCTGGGCCGTAACGGATCGATGCCGACCACATACCTCGTTGGGATCCCTGGAGTGAGCTTCAAGCTTCTGCGCTGCTAGGACCTATAGTCTTCAGCCGTGAGGATTTCTCACCGCCTCGTGCGTCGGAGCCGAAGTCAAATCATTGAAATCACACGAATTATACGGAGTCCTTAGTGGTCCCTCGTTTGCAGTAAGGCTGGTGTCGGATTTCCGTTCGCGGTGGGTGGGAGCCGCGGTCGATCAAACGTTCGAGTCATCTCAGGAGGGGATCATGATGCGTAAACTCTTTGTGGTCCTGGGCCTCGCGTGGCCCTGCGTGGGCAGCTCCTGCCACGGCCGACACTATTTTGTTCAACCCCGATGGTACCGGTGCGGGTGGAGCGCTGACAATCGACACAATGGACCAGGCGCCTGGCAACGCGCTTGCCCAGGACATCACGGTTCAGACAGCGTTCATCGGTCAGCAATACCTCAATTACCAGGCGATTTGGACAGCGTTAGCTCGCGGGCGCTGACGTGTTTGAACAGGGCGACGGCGGCAATTTCTTTACGTTCGCCGCCGTGTTCGAAGGCGGGTTGATGCGTTTTGCCAGCCGGAAAAACAGCAACGGACGGCCTTTCTCGAAGCGCGGGTTATCCGTTGAACACCTTTAACATGTACGGACCTGAGCGAGCGACGATAACCTCGCCGGAACAGGGTTCGCGGTGGGACATTAAATCTGAGCGGGCACATGGTCAATCTCTTTGAAAACTTCACTTTCACAAACACAAACCCAGCGTTGGACGTGCCGCTGGATGCGACGAACAACGACGAGTATCCGGCTACCGACACGCTGACGGGAGATGGCAATGCGTCCATCGACATCAGATCGACTTGGCTGATCCCGGCTACTTTCCCGGCCTCATGAGCGGGTCGACGTTAACTTTTGCCCTTACGAATACATCGGTATTTGCTCCGTTCACTGCCGCCGACCCATCCGCGTTGTTCAGCAGCAACGCCATTGCCGACGGTGATATTCCGGGCGTGCGTTCGGTTGGGCGACCAACGGGTGGAGCGGGCCGGACTCGATGTTCAATGCGGATGCCAACACCTCGTTCGTCGTTCAGCAAGTCCCCGAGCCGGCGGCACTGATGCTCTTCGGCATGGGACTGCTTGGTATGGCCGTACAGCGCCGGCAGGACACAACAAGAAGAGCTGATTGCATCCCTCCCACCACCTGAGATGAAGACAGGGGCCGCAAGGCCCCTGTCTTTGTCGTGACGATACGCTGTTTATCCAGCCTTGGCCGCAGGACGGTCGACGCCGGTACGGTTCGATGTTTCGGCGGGCTCGTAACGTCCCGGCGCGAGTATACCATTTGGATCGAGGGCCGATTTCAACGACCGTAAGCGCTCGTGTAGCCTGTTCCATCCTCAAGATCGCTCATCGACCGAACATTCAATCGATATGGCGGATAGCCGCGCTCGAGCAGTTGCTGTGTCAGGGTTCGATGGCACTGAACGCTCGCTCGTCTTCGCCCGGCACGTCGCGATCGTAACTGATGGTCACCACGCAAATGATCGTGCGCTCGGTCACGAGCGCAATGGACATCTTCGGCTCGAACCCATGACTCAGCAGGACCGTTCTCACAAGCTCTGTGACCTCGCTGGCATGCGCACCGGTGTTCGGGACGACCGGGCTGCACCAGATCAGCCCACAGCCGTCACGGTCCGGATCGAGCTGACGGAGGAGGTGGCGGCCTTCTTGCGCCAGTAGGTGCTCGTCAACGACGTGTCGGTCGGCACGCCCTTTAGCAGCGCGTGAAGCGGAATCAGGAGCTTGACCGTCCGATTGACGTCCCAGCCCGTCAAAAGGGTGAAAGGTCTCGCAAATCGACGCATGAGGCGCAGGCGGCGGTCGTCCACAAAGACGAGCCGGTTGACCTTGCCGCGCAGCGCGGCGCGAACTGTCTTCGGGCCTCCCGGACCTGCGCGCGCGTGCCGTAAAGCCCGCCCGATCCGCTCCAGCACCCGATGCCCAACTTGCGACGCAATGTCTTCATGACGTCCGGGCTGAGGGGTGTCCTTCCTCCCGTCTCAGTCCATGGGTACTGTTGACCCGCTGCAAGCACCTTGTAGTCATTGCCTACATGCACCACGCTGCGAATCGTTCCATTCAATCGCAGCGGGCGTAGAGCGTCGATAATCGCGCGAGCCCATTCTCGTCATCGCACTGGAAGAAGTACGCCTCGAAATACTCGGGCGCCGGCATGAGCCAGACGCTCATGCGCGTGACGATGCCGAAGTTGGATTGCGAGAACAGCCCATCGAGAGACGGGCCGACCGCCCAACGGTTCAGCGGTGCGGTCGTGGCCCCGGTAAACCTGGCGAAGCCTGTTTCCAAGCGGTCACCGGTTGGCAGGATCACTTCGAAGCCACAGACGTGATTGCAGTGCTCACCCATCGGCGTGTGGCCGAAGCCCCGCTCCATCGTGTTGCCGATGATGCTGCATTCCGGGCTGGCCCCCGTGGCGTCCATCCAGAGTCGCGAGCCGCGCTCTTGCAAGAATTCGAAAAGCTGCCGCTGCGTGACGCCCGGCTCAACGGTCACGTACGCCAGTGCCTCATCGAAATCCAGGATGCGGTTCAGACGGCCGAGATCGAGCAGACACAGCATCCTGCACAGGTACCCGCGAGCCATAGCCCCAGTTCTTTCCGCTGCTGATGGGATAGATGGGAACGCGGAACTGGTTCGCGATGCGCACGCACTCTTGAATTTCACCGCGATCGGCTGGTCGCACAATCGCCGCGACTTGTGCACGGGTCGCGAATGTAGCTGTGCTGGCCTGCCGAAGGGGTTCAGCGTCGGACGACACGTGGGCGGGTCCCACAACGGCACGCCACTCGGACAACGCGCGGTCGAGTACCGATGGGTCTATCTGCGTCATCCTAACCAGCGATACGAATCATCCGGAACACCCCGCGAGAGAGCACCGCCTCAAGAGGCAAGCGCCGCCTGAGCCGCCTTTCGAGTCCTCCGGCCAGCACCAAGGACGCTCCATGAGCTCAGAGCGACTGTATCGAGTATCGGCACGCTCGGTCTTGCAATGACTCGGATGTTCGCGAGTTTGTGACAAAGCATCTCGACGAGGCCAGCATATTTCGCACTGAGCTTTCGGGAATCGAAGCGCAGGATCTCCATCTCGCACTTGTATCTGGGATCGTAGTAGCTCGGCAGCGTCGTTCCATCTACTTCCAGACTGGCGCCACCGATCCGGCGCAGAATCGAGGACGAGCAATGCCGGACCGTAGCCGTCGTCATGCCAAGGCATCCACCACGAATCCTGCCCAAGCTATATCCAGCCAAGGCGAGCACCAGTCCCTCCGATGTGCACCGGCTGTCCTCTGCGACCGCCCAACCACCCACTTCCGCGTACCGAAGGTCATTACGACGTGCCATCGCCAGTTCTGACTCAACGGCCCTCCACAGCTTCTCGCGCCAATGGGTCAGTTTCGCCAGAGGACAGTGGCGCACGCGAAGATGATCAACCGGAACCGTGTTCTCATGCTCGAGATACCAGGCGCAACCTGTGACGTGGCCACCATTCACCATTAGCAGGTGCCAACTTTTCTCATCCTCGACGGTTTCGTGCAGACCTTCGGGCGTAAGCGCCTCTCGCGACACGGCGCCATCATGAAGATATACGCTGCCCCGAAGCTTTTGCATTTCGCGAAGGAATTGTCGATGGCGCCGGACGTCCATCTCCACATTATTCAGAAATACAGGCACCTCCGCGTGGGGAGCCAGCAGCACCAGTCGGTTCTCGACCAAATTGATGGCGCTCTCGAGGTATCTCAGCATAATTCTACCCCTCCCCTCCATGCAGAACCCATTGGGGGGGAGTTCTTCCGGAGCAGTTCGATATTTGCGGCTGAACGGGACTCTGCCCAAATAACCGGACTATTGCGCTTCTTGACGGAACTGGAAAACCTGAGACCTTAATTTTCGGCAGGCTGGGAGCTGCCGTAATGGAAGACCCGACAGAATCGTAACCAGAGGGGTAGTATTTGACAAGGCCGAATTTGCTTCGTGCGCGGCCCTCCGCATGACTCTTGGTCGAGCCTGACAATCGCATGACAGCCGATGTCGAGGCAAGTCGACTGCCACGCGATCCGTCTTCCGAGTTGAACGCTGTATGTGCTTGAGCTATAAACCGTTGGCGATATGCGCTTCCACCAGCGATTCGGCACTGCTTTTAGCTTGCGCCGCGCACGCTTTCGCTGTTGTCCGTTACACAAGAGTAATCAGCGTCAGCCCTGAATATCGGCTAGCAGCTTCATGCGCATCAGCCGATCCCTCGAACCCTGGATCGAGCCGGAGCGCCTGCCTGAGCGCGCTTTCGGCCGCCTTCTCGTTCCCATTCTTCAAGTGCGCTAATCCAAGATGGTAATGGTAAATGGGGTTCTTAGGATTCGCTTCGACAGACCGCTGTAGGGGCGGGACAGCAAGGTTCGGCAGATTCTTCCTGTAATAAACCCACCCGAGCGTGTCGTCGACTTCAGGACGGTCCGGTAATTGGGTCTTGGCCGTCTGAGCGAGTTGAAGAGCGATGTCAAGATTGCCGCCACCCTCGGCATACAGCCACGCCAAGTTATTCGCGGCCACTGCTGCGCGAGAATCAAGGTCAACGACCTTCTCGTAACGGGCTCGTGCCTCTTTCGGTTTGCCCTCCATCTCCAGAATCATCCCGATCAGGGTATGAGCAGCCACGGCAGAGCTTGGTCGAAGCTTCGCCAATCGCTCAAATTCGGCGCGCGCTGCGTCAAGACGTTTCTGTCGCGCGTAGAGTTGGCCAAGCATCGAGTAGGCATCGAACTGCGACGGATCGATTTCGATGGCGCTGCGAAGTGCTTCTTCTGCCGCTTTCTGATCTCCAAGGCTCAGGGAAACGGTCGCGGCCAGTAGGCGCAGAGCGCGCGTTTCGCGGGTCGGCAGCAACGCGGGACTTCATCCGCACTTGTGCCGCGGACTGGTTCTTCGTCCGGAAGATCGAGCACAGAAAGTCCTCGGAGCGCCTCGAGTTGACTGGGTTCGAGGGCCAGGGCCTGTTCGAATGCCTGGCGCGCGGCTGCGGGAGTTGCCCTTTGGCCGCATGGAGCTGTCCAAGCACGGCCTGAATTGACGAGCCGAGTCGGGCATCGCAGTGGCGAGCTGCCGTATTCGCGGTTCCGCGCCGGCCACATCGCCTTTCATCATGAATGCCCGCGAGAGGAGAAGCGCAGCAGTGGCGTTCTGCGGCTGAGCCTTTATGACTTCCTGCGCGAACTGAATCGCCTGATCCGGCTTGCGGGTCGCCACAAACAGCCGAGCGAGCTCCAACCGAGCATTGGTCGCCCGCGGATCAAGCCTGAGGGTCTCGTTAAGGGCTGTAGCCGCCGCGTCCCACTCCTGGCGTGCGATAGATACCCGGCCGAACATGAAGTGCACACTCGCAACCTGCGGGTTCGCCTTCACAGCCCTCTGCGCAAGCGTCCAGCGCTTCGTCGAGCTGTTGGTCACCAACCAGAAGTCGATCTTTATCCCAAGCACGATCTGGTGTATCGGGAGACTTCTTGAGAGCGTCGTCAATCAGCCTATAGGCCTTCTGACGATCTCCGTCCGACACTGCCAGTCCCGCGAACCGGATCGTGGCAGGGACATAGGTGTTGGTCGTTCTTGGCGAGATCGCTCCAGAAGTCGACTTCCGCCTCTGAACCGCTTCTTCGTTTGCGGAGTAATAATCCGCCAGCATCAGGCGCGCGGCTGCTGTGGCCGGTCACTTCGACGATAGTCTTCAAATGCGGCTCCGCTTGACTCGCGCGATTGGAGACGATGTAGAGGATCGCGAGGGCGCGGTTGGCCAGCACGTTCTTTTCGTCGATCTCGAGAGTGGTCTTGAGCTCCCGCTCGGCATCTTCACGGCGCGCGGTTCTCCAGTACAAATTCGCCAATGCCAGCCGGGCGGAGACGGACTTTGAATCGACCTTGATCGCCCGTTGGAAGGCTGCTTCGGCCTGCTGAATGTTGCCCCGAGCGAGCTCGAACGCGCCAAGGATCGTATGCGTGGCGCCGCGCTCTGGATCGAGCTTGATGGCTTCTTCGATTTCGGTCACCGCTGCGTCAAGGTCTCGCAGCCCAGCCACTGCATTGCCCTTCGCAATCTGTGCCTCGACGCTCTTTGGATTGATGCTGAGTGCTTTTTCGGCGCGGATTTTGGACTCTTCGAAGCGGCCGGCCACGAGAAGCGCCGTCGCCGCCTCGAGCTGCGCCGAAATGTCGTTTGGCAGAAGATCGGCGACGCGGATCGTCTCGCGGAACGCCGACCGCAAGTCGTTCATCTTCACGTACGCGCCGGCAAGCTTCCGTCGTGCTTCTGCGAATCGGGGATCCAGACGGACCGCGTTGCGGTACTCGACAATCGCCTCCCTGTATTGGCCTTTGGCAACATAACTGTCGCCGCTTCGCAAATACTCTTGCTTGGCCGCTTCGGGATCCTTGCTGCAGGCTCCAGCGACGATGGTGAAGGCCATCAGGAGTGCGATGCTGACACCTGTCTTTGGATTCACTGTAACTCCTCGCCCGTGCCGGGAAGCAATCCTCCTGCCCGATGAGCTGCGGGAAACATCGCGAAAGCCGGGACTCAGGTCGCACCAATCCCTGAGAAGACGCGTATTTCGGCGACTCTTGTCTGCCATTATCGGACCTGAGGGCGAACTCCCGGCGTAGAAGGAGCGTGTCGACTGGCACCGCCCTTGCCATTGGCGCCCCAAGTGAACACATGCAGAATCTGGAACTTTGACATTACTCGCGGGGTCGCCCGGGCGTTGATCGGCTCGGCGCTGCTGTTGTCGTTCCCCGCGGTTGGCTTGGCGCAGTCTGGCGCGAACGTGCTCGTCATCGCAAACGAGTCGAATGCCGGCTCGGTCCAGATCGCTGAGCGCTACGCTCAGGCACGGAGCCTTCCCGCAGATAACGTTATACGACTGAAGACCCTGCCGGCTGACGCTCCGGAAACGATCTCGCGGCGTGGATATGAGCTCCAAATAGAGCGGCCAATCGCGGACTGGTTCAGTCGACACGCCGCCCACGATCGCATCCTCTACATCGTCCTCACGAAGGGCATCCCTCTGCGCATTGAGGGGAGCAGCGGGCGGAAGGGCACGCAGGCAAGTGTTGATTCCGAGTTGACGCTCCTCTATCGCAGCCTGACGGGACGTCCGGTTCCGCCTCACGGGCAAATCCAGAACCCGTACTTCGCGGGACACGCGCCTTCCGGTGGATTCACGCAGTTTACCCACAAGGACCATGACATCTATCTCGTCACGCGACTTGACGGATTTACCGTGGAGGATGCGCTGGCATTGATCGATCGGGCGGCGTCTCCGAGCCGGACTGGACGAGTGCTGTTCGATCAAAAGGCCGCGCTGGATGATCCGGGAAACAAGTGGCTGAGCGCAGCGGCCGAACGAATGAGCAAAGCCGGCTTCGCTGATCGCGTTGTTCTGGAAAGCACCAGCAAGATACTGACGAACGAGCCGAATGTGTTGGGTTATTACTCCTGGGGCTCGGGCGATCCCGCGATCAAGACCCGCCGTCTCGATCTGGGGTTTGTCCCAGGGGGACTGGCCGCCACGTTCGTCAGCACCGACGCGCGAACGTTTCGAGAACCTCCCACCGACTGGACGCCAGGGGCCGGGCAGGATCGGAAGACCCATTACGCCGGTTCTCAGCAATCGTTGATCGGCGATCTCGCACGGGAGGGGGCGACTGGCGTGGCGGGGCACATCGCCGAGCCCTACTTCGACGCCGCGATTCGTCCAGATCTGCTCTTTCCGGCTTACTTCGCGGGCTTCAATCTCGCCGAGGCCTTCTACCTCGCGATGCCGTATCTGAGCTGGCACACCGTGATTCTGGGTGATCCGTTGTGTGCGCCCTTCAGGTCGGCTGGCCCTGAGCCCGCGGAGATCGATCCACAGATCGATCCCGAAACCGGGCGACCTGGCTTCTTCTCAGATCGAAGGCTTGAAGTCCTTACCGGAAAAGGTTTAAGGCACGACGCGCTGAAACTGCTTCTTCGCGGCGAGGCGATGCTGGCACGAGGTGATCGAAGTGGTGCTCGCCAGGCGTTGGAAGCGGCGACCGTCGCCGAGGAACGACTGAATCAGGCACACCTGCTGCTTGCCACACTATACGAGGTCACCGCCGAGCACGATCAGGCGATCGACCGATACCGACGAATACTGGCGAACACACCCCGCGATCCTGTGGCGTTGAACAACCTCGCATTCTCTCTCGCTGTGCACAAAAACCAACCGGCGGACGCGCTGCCGTTCGCGGAGAGGGCCCGTCTAGTTGCGACTGGCAACCCATTGATCGTCGACACGCTCGGATGGGTGCACCACCTGCTGGGGAATCGGACCGAAGCGCTGCGGTACCTTACGACGGGCCGTCAAAGGTGCGCCAGCCGATCCTGACCTTCGTCTCCATCTCGCCGCAGCGTACAACTCTGCTGGGCAGCTTGAAGCCGCCGAACGTGAACTGAAGATGGCGATCAAGATTCGACCGGACATCGACCAACGCGCCGACGTGCAGGAGTTGAGGGCGAGGATCAGCGAGCATAAACAGTGAGATTCACAGAAACTTGAGGGGCGCGTTGTTTCGGAGAGCAATGTCACCCAAATAGAGGTTTAACCGGCCGTTCTTGGCAGCTCCAGATGGGCCCTACGTCTGACATAAGTAGCTGCTAGTAAATCACTTGCACCGTTTCGCACGTATGGCCTCCACCTGCGATGAGATCGGGTAGATCTTTTGCTATCTCCAACACATCACCATGCGTCAAAGCATCATAGTTCTCGCGCTTTTTGTGCACGCTTTCATGGCGCCGGCGCCAGCCCAGGCATTGAGCACGACTCACATGGCGCCGTCGCAAGTCGACGAGGCCAACGTCTCGGTCAATCGCGCGGACAGCTCGGGGCCAATGGCCTTTCTCACCGACGTAAAGCAAACGATCTGGGAAATTCCAGAGCCCGCGACGCTGCTTCTCTTAGGGACAGGGTTGGCCGCAGCGTCCAGATTCTTTCAGCGTCGACGTCCCAGTCTCTAATCGTTCTCCCCTTCCGTATCCTTTTGTCATCAGTGAGGTGGAATTCTACCTGTCCATCCAGCGCTTCACGATGGCTGCCGATTTGCTTTAGACCGGCACGCGTCGCAATTCAATCAAAGGATTGAGCACGGATATCGCCGGTAATGGCGTATACAGCAGCCCGCGAAAGTGCGTCGGCCGTCTCGGCAGGCCGTTCATCGGCCCGATCCATCGTGAGCAGTGCCATGCTCGCACTGGTTCTGGTCGAGATTGTCGCTCTTTACCTGCCGGCTGTGCGATGGCTCATCGACCGCTGGACGATGAGCGTCTGGCACAACGCGCACGGCATGTTCACCGCCATCCTCGTAATTTTCTTCATCTGGCGGCAGCTCCGCGAGGCGCGGCATTTGCCGGTCACCTCCTCCGCGTGGGGCTTCGCGTTCGTCTTCCCGGCGTTGATCCTTCACGCGTTGGACGCCGCCATGCACACGCAGCTGCTCGCGGCGGTGTCGCTGATATTGATTCTTCCCGGTCTTTCTCTGCTGTTTCTGGGTACCGCCCGAACCAAACTGATTGCCTTCCCCCTGGCTTTCGCGGCACTGGCGCTGCCAATACCGCTCGCGCTCACGGAATCGCTCCAAATGGAGCTTCGTAAGGTGACGACGCTGGCCACCGCAGCGATCATTCCCTACCTTGGAGTGCCGGTGTTCGCCGAGGGGACGACGTTGCATCTGCCGAACGTCACTCTGCTCGTGAGCGATGCCTGCAGTGGGTTCTCCACACTGTACGCCTCGATCGTCGTCGCAAGTCTGACCGCGTACAACGCGGCCCGCATCCCGCGAAGGTTTCTGGTCTTGCTCGCCGCACCGCCAATCGCGGTCGCTGCGAACGTCGTTCGCGTGGCTCTGCTCTCGGTGCTCGTGAACTGGCAGGGCGGAGCTGTGTTGGGATCGTGGCTTCATCCGGGATCCGGGATTTTGAGCTTTCTGCTCGCGCTACCGATCATCTTCTGGCTGGGTGGCCCGTCGCGGCCTGCGGAGGTGCGCCCGTGATCGCGCCGCGATTCTCGCCAGCCGTCGCCGTGCTCCTCGGCCTGGCACTCGTGCCGACAGTCATCCACGAGTATGTCGGGCTCTCGGTCCATGATGGCCGCGTCACAGGCGCCGTCGACACGCGGCTCGCCGGCCTTACCGGCACGGCGACCGGACGCAAATCATCCTGGGCGATCCAGAAATTCGACACCAATGATTGGATGGAGCGGTGGTACACCGGTGAAAATGAGCGGATCCAGCTGTTGGTCGTGAGGTCCTACGATCTCAAGCGACTCTACCATCACCCGGAGCTGGCAATCGTTCAGACAGACGATCTTGAATCGCGTGGAGTGGTCCGCCTGGCTCAGCGCGAAAACGTGCCGATTCATATCCTTGAGTCGCGACCGACCGGGGGACGGGGTATCGCGATGTACGCGCTCCACTACGACAGAGAGTTTGTTGACAACGCGATGTGGTTCCAGTTGCGTACCGCCGCCTCGCTGCTCGTTGGCGGGCGGCAGCCGATGACGATGTTCTTCGTCTATGATGCCGATGTACCCTCAGATGCACCGCTCGACAATTTTCCGGCGACCCGCTTGCTGTTCGCAGCGATAGACAGCTTTGTGAATCAGCCGCCCAGCGACAGGAGCGCCGCGTTGGGCCGACGTGTCTGCACAGATAGCCACGCTTGTTGACCCGCATGAGAGACAGCACGCCTGCATCCGTCACTGGTGGCCATGTGCGACCGACTCCGCCGGGCGCGACGATCACCCGTTCGATCGGGTGCTCCATCTGGGGTGTGTCGGCTTACGTCGCCGGAGTGTTGGGAGCCATCGCCTTCTTCTTCTTGATTCGGAGGTACGGACAGGCGCTGGTCGCGCCTTCATCCGAATCCCGCGGTCTCGCAGACGGGATGTTGGCGAGTGGCACCTCCGATGTGCTGTGGCACCTTCTGATCGCGCTGACTGTGGTCGTGATAGTCGGCCGAGTTCTTGGCCGGCTCTTCTCGTTCATCGGCCAGCCTCCGGTGATCGGCGAAGTCATCGGCGGCATCCTGCTTGGGCCCTCGCTCCTGGGACAGATCTCTCCAGAAGCGTACCTCTACATACTTCCGCCAGCCGTTGCCCCGTTTCTCGGAATCGTCGCCCAGCTGGGTGTCATCCTGTACATGTTTCTCGTAGGTTTGGAGCTAAACCCAGACATGTTGCGGGGCCAATTCCGTGCGACTGTGGCGACTTCTCACGCCAGCATCGTGTTGCCGTTCGTGCTAGGCAGCACGTTAGCCCTGTATCTCTACCCTCGCTTCTCCACCAACGACGTGCCGTTCACGAATTTCGCGCTGTTCCTGGGTGTCGCGATGTCCATTACCGCATTCCCGGTCCTCGCGCGCATCTTGTCGGATCGACAGATGATCCGAACCAGGCTGGGGGTCATCGCGCTGACCTGCGCTGCAGTGGATGACGTGACGGCTTGGTGCCTGCTGGCCTTTGTCGTTGGCGTTGTCCAGGCTCAGGCTGAAGGCGCAGTATTGGTCGGGGTGCTCACGCTCGGGTTCATTGGCTTCATGTTCGTCGCGGTTCGACCCGTCGCCGCGAGAATGACGGGCGGGGATCGGACGCCGACTCAAGGCGCGATCGCCCTCAGTCTGGTGGGTATGTTGATCGCCGCCGTGACGACAGAGGCCATTGGCGTGCATGCGATCTTCGGAGCATTTCTGTTCGGCGCCGTTATTCCTCATGACAGCAGGCTGGCGCGCGCCCTTAAACAGAGTCTCGAGAATCTGGTGACGATTCTGCTGCTGCCGGCGTTTTTTGCGTTCACCGGCATGCGGACACAAATCGGGCTTGTTTCGACCTGGTATGAATGGGCCATCTGCGGCTTGATCCTCGCGGTGGCAGTAACTGGAAAATTTGGGGGCACGGCAGTAGCCGCTCGTGCGACTGGCCTGAACTGGCGTGATGCCGCGGGCCTTGGCATATTGATGAACACTCGGGGCCTCATGGAACTCATCGTGCTGAACATCGGCTTGGATCTCGGAGTGATCTCCCCAACGATCTTCACGATGATGGTGTTGATGGCTTTAGCAACCACGGTCGCCACAACGCCGATACTGCAATATCTTGTGCCTGCGTCATCGGCAGAAAGGCGGAAGGAGGGTTTCGTGAGCCAGAGTCCGTCCCTGGCGCGCGCCGACGTCCACCTCAGACCCGACTCCACTACAGTATAGAAACCAGAGTCTGATTGGTGAAAGCGGGGCAACGCTGGCGTCGGCGCGGAGTTTGGGTTGCACTCGGTGCCGCCGTCCTGCCGGTCATAGCTGTTTGTGGTCTCTGGGCAGGCCCCGCTCTGATAGTCTCGGTCCAGCCGCGAAATCCAGACGCCATCGTTTCGCTCGCCAGCCATGAATGGGAGCGGCTGCCGGCTGTGGCCGCGCTTGCGCGCAGGTACCCGTCTTCAGTGGTACTCCTCACTCTTCCAGTACGAGTAACGGACCACAATTGTTATCGCTGCGGTGAACGGCAAGGGTTCTTAGTCCGGGCTGGTGTCGAAGCGGATCGCATTCAGATCCTGCCTGATCGTGTCTCGAACACACGCGACGAGGCCGCCGCGTCTCTGGCTTACGCGAGGCGTACCCAGCCAGGCGAGATCATCATCGTTACGTCGCCGTATCACACCCGACGAGCGCTGGCCACCTTTCGTCGAGTCTTTGTCGATACGCGCGTGAGGCTTACCATTGAGCCCGCCTTGGCTACGTCGCCGGCCCGGCCACAACGATGGTGGTACCACCCGTACGACCGCGCGTACATTGCGTACGAATGGGCGGCGATAGCGTATTACGGAATCCGATTTGGCGTGGTTCCGTAGGTCCCGCTATTTGCGGGCTTCGTACGCGCCGATGTCATACGCTCGACCTTGCGGGCGTCGTACTCCGGCGCGATCGCCCACGACCTCCGCGACGACAGTGCCCGCATCGATCGCGGTCGATCCCGGCGCGAGCTCGTAACGATGTGTGGCAGCGTCAAGGAATTGCTCGGGGCCAACAATCAGGTTGAATTTCGGCGAGACCGACGGTGGCAGCGATCCGCCCAGCATGACGACGTTCCGAAGATCCAGGACCGTGCGTCGCGCCGACGCTGCCCTGAATGCCTGCTCGACCCCCGACCCGATTGTCGTGTTCCAGATCCGCAAAGTCTCGAGGTCGTTCTCGTAGCGAAACGCTGTCTGGACGTCGTAGATCACCGCATTTTTCACGGTCACATCCGCGCCCGCGGCCGGTCGACCGGTCGGTCCCCGCAGACGGAACGCAATCTCAGAATTCGTGACCGTCACGCCATCAACGGTCACCTGCACGTTCTCCTTCAGATTGAAGGCCGCCATGTTTAGAATCATGCCATCGCGAAAACCAAATACTTCGGTATCGCGTATCGTCAGCGACGATCGGGGAAGCCTGGTATTTGCCTTCGTATCGATCGCATTCTCGCCGGGAACAGCGCCCGCCTCGAACCCGTTCTCGGACATCGTAAGTGGCGCCAACCAAATCCGAGCACGCTCAACGGTTACACGGTCCCAGCCGGGGTGAGTGCGTCCGGGATCGATCTGGATGCCGTCGCCCGAGAAGGTGTGGATCTCAGTGTCGCGGATCGTCAGATCGCGCACAGCGCCTGCGGCGATTCCGTGCGCATCCGTCCGTCCGCCTGCGGCATTTAGTGCGTGATGGATGAGACAGTTTTCGATAAGGACGTGTTGCGGCGAGCGGATGTCGATCAGATCGCGACTCGACCGGCGCACCTCGCAATTGCGGACAATGACGTGGGATGCGCGATCGGTGAGGAGCAGTGTGTCATTGGACCCGTACCTCTCCATCGAAGACGAGCCCGTCAAAAGTGACGAAGGGGTGGTTGACGGTCAGAACGCGTCCAGAGGCCGCCACGATAACCGGCCCGCCGCCGCTCTCTGTGCGCACAATGATGGGCCTGTCTTCCTGTCCCCCGCGCTGGGTCCAAATCTCCTCATGGTAAATACCCGCCCGCACGGTAAGGACATCGCCAGGCTGGATGACTCGGAGCCCGTCCTGAATCGTCCCGAACGGCGCCGCGACTGTGCCCGATCCAGTCCGCCCCGCCTCCACGAACCACTCGCGTGGAGTGTTTTCGGCTGACGGTCGATGTGCGCAGCAGACGGACGCGAGGCAGGTTACGCCAAGCGCCCAGACGCAATGCCACCGGCTAGCCGGAGTTCGGGTTCGATGTGGAAGCGAAGGAGCGGTAATACTCTGGGTTCGCCGTCCTCGAGGTAAGGCGCGCAAACTCCTCTGGAGGAAGCCCAATGACTCCGAAGAATGCATCTCGCGGCCGCCCATTTCCATGATAGTCGGAGCCCCCGGTCACAGCCAGATCGAAGTCCCGCGCCAGCTTGACGTATCGCTCCCGAGTTCCGTCATCGTGATCGCTGTGATAGGCCTCAATTGCCCCCAATCCAGCGTCGATGAGCGCCGGAATCAGAGTCGTCGCGGCCGAGCGGGCCGGGATGCGCCAGGGATGCGATTCCGCCGGCACGGACGATCGATGCAACCACCGTTTCAGGGCGTGGACCTTTGTGTGGCACATATCCGGGACGGCCGACGTCGAGGAAACGATCAAAGGCCTCTGAGATCGAAGAGACGTGTCCAGCACGAACAAGAGCTTGAGCGATCTGCGGGCGGGCGATCGTCGCGCCAGCGAATTCCCCGTCCGCAGCAAAGAGGAGGTCGCCATCAAGCGGCGCGCCAGCCTCGGAGAGGCGTTCGACGATGTCGCACGCGCGCACGAAGCGCTCATGCCGCTGACCCGCGATCAGCTCCGTAAGTTCTGTCGAATCGGGATCGAGGAAATACCCGAGAACGTGGACATCCCGTCCGTCGGCAACCGCCGTGATTTCGATTCCCGGCACAAAGGTCATCCCACGGGCCGCCGCGATCGCGGCCGCCCGCGGAACTGCAGCCATTGTGTCGTGGTCGGTAACGGCCAGGGTCCGAATGCCAGCATTCCAAGCCCGTTCCAAGAGGGCCTCTGCCGTACAGCGCCCATCTGAGGCAGTCGTGTGCAAATGAAGATCGATCAATCACTCATCTCCATCTCCCTTTTCTCACGCACGTTGCACGGCCAGTGCCGGAGGCCATTAGATGGCCTTCGATGCCGTACGGCTCACGCGCTGACTAAAAGTGTTCTCCAAAGTGTTGACTTTATTCTTCCGGACACAGATCTTCAGGCCACTGGCGGCGGATTGGGAGAGGGATACGCGGCAGTCCTTTTGCTTTGGCGTCAGCGTCCCGCCGGTGCACGGGGTAATACATAACCATGCTCGTACTAGGTATTTCGGATCTCGAGCACGACCCCGCTGTCGCGCTCATCGACGATCACCGTCCGGTGGCCGCCATCGAGGAGGGCAAGCTGGACCGGTTGTCGCTCGGCGGCCGTCTCCCTCAGCTTGCGATTGAGTACTGCTTGCGGGAGGCCGGCGTAAAGATGGCGGATGTCGCATACTGCGCGGCCGCTGGGCGAACCAGCCGCGCGTCTGTTCGCGAGGCCCGCCTGTGCTCGCAGTTCCCGATCAGCCACCGATCGGATGTCTCCGACCGGGCGGTCGGTCGCAGCCCGCGCGACTTAGGGCGACTCTCGGTCCTGCAGCGCTTGCTCGATTCCGAACGGCCTATCGAAGCATTCGAGCATCACCTCTGCCACGCTGCGAGCGCCTTCTATCCATCGGACTTCGATCGTGCGCTGGTGCTAACGCTCGATCAATGCGGCGACATGTGGTCCGGGATGCTCGCGCTCGGCGAAGGCACGAAGCTCCGGTGCCTCAAGCCGCTCCGGTTTCCCAATTCGCTGGGGCTCGTCTATACCGATGTCACCGGCCGCCTTGGATTCCAGCGGCGGCGTGACGAGAACAAGACGCTGTGGCTGAGCACCCAAGGCACGCCTGAGTTTCTGAAAAACTTCCGTAACCTGTTTTCGAGTGACGAGGACGGACTTCCCGAACTGAATCATCAGTATCTCCGCCACGAGATAGGCGGCGGCTGGCAGCTGTCAGACGAGTTCTACGCGGACCTGGAGGTAATGGATCGTCGGCCGCCGGAGCACGCTCTGCGAGCCGCGGTTGCGCGCAGCGCCCAGGACCATTTGGAAGAGACCGTTGTGGCATTAGCTGAGACGTTTCGATTGCGGACCGGAACTCGTTATCTCTGCCTCGCCGGTGGAGTGTTCCTGAACGCCCTTCTTGTCCGAGCGCTGGAGGAGCGGACTGGGTTCTCACGGATTTTCGTTCAACCAGCTTCCGGCAATCCGGGAACAGCGCTTGGAGCGGCGTATCTGGCACGTGCGCGGGTCAATGGCCACAACGGGCGCGAAGCGCTCTCCCACGTCTTCCTCGGCCCAGGATCCGATCCGATAACGATCAAGGCCGTGCTGGATAACTGCAAAGTCGTGTACGACTGCCTGCCGGTAGAGACACGGCTGCTTGCCAAAACCGTGCGGCTGCTTCACGACGGTAAGATCGTGGCCTGGTATCAGGGACGGATGGAGTTCGGCCTCAGGGCCCTCGGGAATCGGAGCATCCTGGCTTCGCCGTTCTCACAGTACGTCAAAGAAAATCTCAACGAGTACATCAAGCATCGCGACGATTTCCATCCGTTCATTCTCTCGGTGCCGGCCGAGGTGGCGTCACGATTCTTCGAGTTCAGCGACAACTGTCGCTTTGCGACCTCGATCGGCCGCGTCCCGGCGGCTGTCCACGACTTCGATCGTTTCATTTTCAATGGCCGTCGTGTTCGCCTGCATCTCGTCGAACAAGACACAAATCCGCGCTTCTGGAACTTGCTGCACGCCTTCGGCGAGTCTGCGCCCGCACCTGTCCTGGTCAATACGTCATTCAACCTGTTTGGTGAGGCCCTGGTTTGCGCCCCGCGCGATGCCGTTCGCACTTTGTATTGTTCGGGCATTGATGCGTTGGCGATTGGGGATTTCCTCATTGTCAAGTGATCTCGCTCCTGTCGAACCGGCAACCCCGGTGATCGCGTGGCAGGGGGGTTCGTCAATCCTCGGTCGCTTCTCACGCAGGGCGCACGGTCCCGTCGGGTCCTGGCTGACGCTGACACTCTTCGGGGCCGGCTGCATCACGATCCTGGACGCGATCCTTCTCGAAAGAAAAAAGGGCTTTCTGACAGGAGGATTTCTCGCTGAAGACCATTTGACAACGTCGATTCAGTTCGTGTCATTCATGGCCGCGTCGATCGTCGCTGACGCAGCAATCGTCGGTGTGTTCGTGGCTTTGGGATTGTGGCTGTGCGCGCCGCTCCGGCAATCGAGACGCGACGCTGCCGTGCTGATCATGGCCATCACCCCGCTGGTTATCGCGGATTTCATTTCGTATCAACTGCTCGCATATCTGGGAGACGCGTTCGACCTTTCCCTGATGTACGAGCTCGTTGACGGTCAGTCGAGCGAGATTTTCGCGGTAGCCTCAGGTCCGCTGACCGTTCCGTTGCTCGTGCTGATCGCTGCACTCGCTGCAACCGTCACCGCCGTTTGGCGGCTGAATCGGCGAATCGCGTCGCGCCAATCAGACACTACCTTTCCTCGCTTCACAGACGCTCGCCTGCCGATCGCGCTGTTCATCGGTGGCGCAGTGGTGACGGCCACGCTGTCGGCAACCGATGACGTGCTCGAAAATGGGCTGCGGCGTAAGCCGAGCGGAAGTGTTCTGAATTATTTGACCGGTAACCTTTCGGATTTCGACGGCGATGGGTATGCGGCCATTGGACGGCTTGCCGACCCGGCGCCTTTCGATGCGCGCGTGTTTCCTTTTGCGGTAGACATCCCAGGTAACGACCTGGACGAAGATGGCGTCGCTGGGGATTTGCCCGCTGGGTTGCCGCCATACGCCGAAAGCCAGTCGCGGCCCACCGTCTGGTCGCGCCGTCCCGATGTCGTCCTCATCATGTTGGAAAGCTTTCGCGCTGACCTGCTGGGCACGCGACAGAATGGTCGGGCAGTCACTCCGACGCTGGACGCGCTCGCATCGCGCGGCGTCTCGGCACGTCTTGCGTACTCCCATAACGGTTACACGGTACAGTCCAGGCATCATGTGTTTTCCGGTACCATCGCGAACCTCGGCGATAGGCAGACCCTGATCGACGACTTCAAGGCGCACGGGTACGAGACGGCCTGGGTTTCCGGACAGGACGAATCGTTTGGCGCCGATGATCTTGAGGTCGGTTTCGAGCGTGCGGATGTCGCGTACGACGCACGGAGCGAGCCGCAGCGACGCTATTCGACCTTTACGACACCTGGGAGCCTTGCCGTCTCGTACAAGG
The DNA here is from genome assembly GCA_963730445.1 of Vicinamibacterales bacterium. Lineage (GTDB taxonomy): Bacteria > Acidobacteriota > Vicinamibacteria > Vicinamibacterales > JAMQPK01 > JAMQPK01. The sequence goes on from CAVSRX010000002.1 coordinate 425,174, forward strand.
TTGTCGTCGAACAGATCGGAACATTTCTGGAATCGCGCGAACCGGAACGACCGCTGTTTCTGTACGTGAATTTTCACGATACTCACTTTCCCTATCATCACGGGGACATTCGATCACTCGTGAATGAGACGGTCGTCGACCGCCATCAGATCGCGCCAACTCGTGCGGCCGATGTGCGGGCGATGTATGCCAACACCGTCACGAACATCGATGCGGCGATCGCACAGGTCCTTCAGCTTACCGAGCGCTCCCTCGGCCGAAAGCCCGCCGTTCTGGTCATCGGCGATCATGGCGAGAGTCTCTTCGACGAAAACTTCCTTGGGCACGGCTATGCCCTCAACGACGCCCAGACTCGTATTCCATTCATCGTCGCCAATCTGCCGATGGTTATCGAGGAACCGTTCGGGCAGTCGGATTTGCGCGCGAGCCTATGGGCAGCTGTCGAAGGGACAAACGCCGATTTCGGCAGCGCACGACCGGTTCTCCGCCAGAATCCGGACAAGGCTGTCTTTCAGTACCTGGGCAACATCGATCGGCCCCGACAGATCGCGTTGGTGACCCTGACCGACAGGCTTCTTTTCGACTTTCGGACGGGCAAGGCCAGGGTCGGAAACGGCGTATGGCTTCGGCCCGAGCACATGGCGGGCGTCGATCGCGAACGGGTTATCCACCTCGTTCACACCTGGGAACGGATGAAATTAGCACGCGCTGGAGCGCGTCGACAGAACGAATTGGACACAAAGAAGGGGGCGAGCTGAGTGGATTTCGAGCTGACGGCTGAGCAGCTCGAGCTGCAACGGGCGGCGATCGAGTTCGGTCGCACGGCGCTCGGTCACAACATGATTGAGGCTGACCGCGCCGAGCGGTTCAGCCGCGAGGCGTGGACCAGATGCGCCGAGTTCGGCGTCCTCGGAATGCCGATTCCGACCCGCTACGGAGGCCTGGGCAATAGCCTGACAGATCTGCTTGCAGTGATGGAAGGACTGGGTTACGGCACGCGCGATCAGGGACTCCTCTTCTCGCTCAATGCGCACCTGTGGACCAACTCGATTCCCATTGCCGTCTTCGGCACCGACGAGCAGCGAGAACGCTATCTTCCCGGACTCTGCAACGGTCAGCTCATTGGCGCAAACTGCGCGAGCGAGCCCGACGCAGGATCGGACATCTTCGCGATGAGAACCCGCGCGCAGCGGCGCGGCGACCACTATGTGCTTAACGGGGCAAAGACCTTCGTCACCAACGGTCCGGTGGCCGACCTGATCGTCGCGTACGCCACCATCGATCCTTCGCTAGGGTGGACTGGCATCACAGCGTTCATCATCGAACGCACGACGCCCGGCGTAAGTATCAGCCGTCATCTCGAAAAGATGGGACTGAGAACGTCTCCGATGGCTGAAGTGATCTTTGAGGATTGCGAGATTCCTGTGGCCAATCGTCTCGGACGCGAAGGACGCGGGATCCCGGTCTTCGATTGTTCGATGGAATGGGAGCGGGGATGCATCCTGGCGAGCTGTCTCGGCGTGATGCGCCGACAACTCGAAGAATGCCTCAAACACGCTCGGTCGCGTAAACAGTTCGGCCGTCCGATAGGTAAGTTTCAGTCGGTCGCCAATCGCCTTGTGGACATGAAGCTCCGCCTCGAGACCTGCAAGCCGCTGGTGTACAAGATCGGATGGCTGAAGGATCGAGAGCGCCCTGCAACACTCGAAGCCGCGATGGCCAAGCTGTATGTCTCGGAATCTTTCGTCAAATCATCCCTCGATGCCGTACAGATTTTTGGGGGGTATGGGTATATGACGGAGCAGCAGATCGAGCGCGACCTCCGCGACTCCATCGCGAGCACCATCTACTCCGGCACCTCGGAGATCCAGCGGAACATCATCGCAGACGGCCTCGGCCTTTGAGTGGAGGGCACATGACCATGAGTTCGACTCTGCAAGGATATCTAGCTGCCAGCGCACGACGCTGGCCCGATCGCCCTGCGGTGGTCGATCCTGACGGCTCCGTTCTCACATATGACGAGCTGAACAACCGTGCCGATCACGTGGCGGCATTTCTACGGTCGCGTGGCATCCAGCCCGGCGACCGTGTCGGTCTGGTCGTGCCGAAAGGGATTGCTTCGGTGACAGCCATTTTTGGCATTCTCAAGGCGCGTGCCGCCTACGTGCCGGTGGACTATACGGCGCCGCCCGAGCGAAATCGAACGATTCTTCGCGATTGTCGCGTTCGCGCGGTCTTTCTGGACCATCGTTGTCTGACAACGCTCGTTGATGAAACGGAGAAACCCGACCCGTCATTGACCGTCGTGCTGCTGGGGGCCACGACATCGGCAGGCGCTCAGTGGGGCGCCGTCACATGGGAGGCAACGCTCGATCATCCGATCGATGACCCGAGCGAGGAACCCACTACGGATGATCTCGCCTACATTCTTTATACGTCTGGTTCGACCGGTGTGCCGAAGGGTGTGATGCTGACCCAACGCAATGCGGTGAGCTTTGTCGACTGGTGCTCAACCGAGTTCGGTCCTACTGAAGAGGATCGATTCAGCAGTCACGCGCCGTTTCACTTCGACCTCTCGGTGTTAGACATCTATGTGCCGCTGAAGCACGGAGCAACTCTGTTCATCGTTTCGGAAGAGCTCGGGAAAAACCCGATGCAGCTGGCGGAGTTCATTTCGCAGAAACGCTTGACCGTTTGGTATTCAACCCCTTCGATCCTAAGCTTCCTCGCTCAGTTTGGTGATCTCAAAGGGCTCGATTGCTCGGCCCTCCACCTGGTGCTTTTCGCAGGGGAAGTTTTTCCCGTCAAACATCTGCGCGCCATCACCGAGCTGTGGCCGCAGGCAGAATACGTCAATCTATACGGTCCAACCGAAACGAACGTCTGCACGTTTGCGCGGATTCCGCTGCCCATTCCGCCGGATCGCAGTGTCCCCTACCCAATCGGCTGGACCTGCTCCCACTGCTCGGCCCTTGTTCTCGATGAGCCCGATGGCCACGCAGTGACAGCGGGAGACGAGGGTCTGCTTTATATCGCGGGACCGTCACTCTTCCAAGGCTACTGGAACAGACCGCAAGAGAACGCTAACGCCTTCATCGAGCGCAGCGGTACCCGGTGGTACAACACGGGTGACGTCGTCCGAGAGGATCCCGCAGACGGGTTCATCTATTTAGGGCGCCGGGACCGGATGGTGAAACGACGTGGCTATCGAATTGAGTTGGGAGAGATCGAGCGGGGTCTTTACCAGCACCCCGGTCTTCAAGAGGCGGCCGTGGTCGCGGTTCCGGATGTCGATTCCGGCGTCAAAATCCTGGCTTACCTGGTGCCACGGCGGGAGAAGAAGCCATCGATCATCGAGCTGAAAGCGTTTTGCACTCATGCGCTGCCGGCGTACATGAGCCCGGACGTCTTCCGCTTTCTCGAGGCCTTGCCGCGCACATCAACCAATAAGGTCGACTATCAAACCCTCTTGAGGACCGCGCGGGAAGCCGTCGTGGGCTGAAACGATCGCTCAGATCGTCCGGTCGGCGACCCGCCGCTTAGTGGAGGAATCGCCACCTGGAGGGACAGAAGACATCCCATAAGCAGACTTTCTGCTGGAACTCGCCACTTAGCCACGTCCAAGCGGCCGATCCGGGCGTAAGCAGTGGCATGAAACTAGCTCCGCACATGGGGGTCTCGTCACATCCCAAGGGTTCAACCTGCTGTGACGAGCCAAAGGACTCCGTCTCAGAAACACACGACGGCCCGCATGGTGCGAGGCCGATCCTGCGGCCGATACGTAAAACGATGATTTCAATTGTTCTACCCGTCTACAACGAACAAGAGAACATCCGGGCCGTCTACGAGCGGCTGACGGCCGAGATGGACCGCCTTGGCGATCCGTACGAGCTGGTCTTCGTGGATGACGGGAGCTCTGACGGATCACTGAAAGTATTGAGAGAACTCTGCCAAATCGACTCATGCGTGAGGGCAATCAGCCTCTCGCGCAATTTCGGTCATCAAATTGCGATTTCCGCCGGCCTGGAACACGCCTCTGGGCACGCCGTCATCGTCATGGATGCGGATCTCCAACACCCGCCGGAGATCGTGCCTGAGCTCATCGCTCGGTGGAAAGCGGGCTCCGATGTGGTGTACACAGTGCGGGCAGGAAGCGACCACGCCGGGTTCTTCAAACGCTTCAGCGCCGCTGCGTTCTACAAGATTCTGAATCGTATCTGTGACGTCAAGATCACGCCCAATGCGCCGGACTTTCGCCTGATGGATCGACGGGTCGTCGATGCCCTGCTGCAGATGCCCGAGCGCGCGCGCTTCCTCCGCGGTCTCGTGACCTGGGTCGGCTTCAAGCAGACCGCTGTCGAGTTCGTGGCGAACCCTCGGCTTCACGGCAGCACGAAGTATCCGCTGTCGAAGATGATTCGGTTCAGTATTGACGGCGTCACTGCCTTTTCGTCTGTCCCGCTGCGCTTGTCGTCGTATTTGGGCCTGCTCACGGCTCTCGCCGGCGTGCCCTACGCCGTCTGGGCCATTTATGCACGCCTCTTCACCGACAGCGTCGTTCACGGCTGGGCATCGGTCATTGTCGCGGTTCTGTTCCTCGGCGGAGTGCAGCTGATTGCAATCGGCATCCTGGGCGAGTACCTGGGCCGTATCTATGAAGAGGTCAAGGGTCGTCCGCTCTATATCGCTCGGGACGTTTTCGGCGCGTCACCCCGCGCCGGAGAGTTGACGGTGGCCGGCCTTTCCCAGGAGCGTCATGACGCCGCCTCTCACGTTGCCGTGAAGCTTCCCACTCCCTCTAAGCCGCATCGCCGGCCCGCGCGGGTTCTCGGCCGATGACACACCTCGTAATCAATGCGGATGATCTCGGTATCGCGCATGCCGTCAACACGGCGATCGAAAGGGCTTTTCGCGAGGGAATCCTGACGAGCGCAAGCGTGATGGCGAACATGCCCGCGTTTGACGATGCCATCGACGGAGTCATCGCACCGAACGCCCGCCTCGGAGTTGGCATTCATCTCGTATTGACGAGCGGGGCGCCCGTCTCAGAGCCAGACCGCGTGCCACTTCTCGTAGATCGCTTGGGAGTCTTCCGGCACGGCTTCGCGGGAATTCGCCGGTTGGTATGCGGCACGGAGTCGGCGGCGGCCCTCGCACAGATTGAACGGGAGCTTCGCGCCCAGTGCGAGAAATGCCTGGCACGTGGACTTCGTGTCGATCACGTGGACGGACATCGTCACATTCACATGATTCCAGAGATCTGGAGGATCGTCGTCTGTCTGGCTGCGGAGTACGGATTTCCATATGTTCGCCTCGCCGACGAAAAATGGTCGTCAACGCGCCCTCGACGAGACGTCGGTGTCATTGCACGTAATCTCGCGAAGAAGATCCTTTTGAGCCGTTACGCACATCGCAACCGGGCTCAGTTGTCTCGGGCGGCTCTGACGCGATCGGTGCGCACGGCAGATCATATCGTCGGAATACTCGACAGCGGTGCCATGACATCCGAGAAGTTAGCGGCAGCTGTGAGACATGCGTCGACGGGGATCACGGAGATCATCGTTCATCCGGGATTGGTGGCGGATAAGAGCTTAGGACCGAACGCTCGAGAACTCTGCGACGCGCGCGGGTCGTGCGCCCCGATGGATTTCCATTTTCTTTCCTCTCCCGCTCGAAGCCTCGAACTCGAGGCGCTGACAAGTTTCACGGTTGCCAGTATCTCAGCCGGGCGAGGCATCCACTTGACTTCGTTTGGAGAGCTGGCTGCCGAGACTCCTCGCGCAGCGTAATTGATGGTGATGAACACCTCCATGCAACGACCTGTCGTTTCCGCGGCATCAGTCTCGTTACCCACATCAGGCGAACAGAGACACAACGTCGGTTCGGTGCTCGCGTCTCGGTGGCACCGGATCCTGATTGGCCTGCTGATGGCCGCCAGCCTTGTACCGATCTGGTCGGCGACCTACTTTCCGTCGCAGAACGGACCGTGGCATCTGCTCGTTTCGAAGATGCTGCACGATTACTTTGCGGGGACTTCGTTCAATTACTTCGATTACTATCAGCTCGCGCCGCATCTAATTCCACATCTGCTCCACACGCTGCTGGTTACGGCGCTGAGTTTTGTGGTGCCCGTCTTGATCGCCCACAAGCTGGTGATCAGCCTGTATGTCGTGCTTTTGCCGCTCAGCGTCTTCTACTTCCTGTCAGTCGTCGACCCGCGAAGGACGATCTACGGCTATGCCAGCTTTCTCCTTGTGTACAACTTGCCGCTCATGCGCGGCTATCACGATTACACACTGGGAATTCCCGTTGTTGTCTTCACGCTTGCGTACTGGCTCCGCACATGGGAGCGGCCGAGTCGCATGCGGACGATCAACCTGGCAGGTCTGATCCTCCTTGCATATTTGTCGCACATCTTCAACTTTCTCATACTCGGCTTGGCAATCTCGCTCTTCACGTTTTACCGGACGCGGAGCGTGTTACGGGTGATCACCGCACTCGTGCCATTCGTACCGGCTTTGCTGCTGGTTGCAGACTTTGCTGTCCTGTTACTGAGCAATTCGGTGTGGGTGAACGGCTCCGATTTGGAAATTTTCGGACTCCCGCAAGCTGTCGAGCATTTCCTGCGGTTCGGTTACACGCTCTCGCCGACAGGCGCGGTAGTCGCCGTCGTTCCCTTCGTCTTTATCGCGTGCGCCGTTGCGTTGACTCTCCGACAAGCTCTCGCAGAGTACAGACGCACGCGTCAGGTGACAGGCGGAGTCTACCTTCTGCTGCTGGGCGTGCTGCTCGCCGCGTATTTCGCGATGCCGCATAAGTTTTTCGGTTGGCACTTCGCGAATACCCGCTTCATCCCCTACGCGATGGTGGCCGCGCTCGCGTGCGCTCTACCTGCCCGCGGCCGATTGTTCCGCCGGGCGTTTCTGGTCACGTCGGTGCTTGCCGCATTTGCAACGTATGGTCTCCTCACTGCGCAGTTTGTTCGAGGTGACCGTGAGTTTCGTGAATATCTATCGGGGGTTGAGCAGTTTCAGCCAAACGGACTGCTCTACCCAATTCACTTTCGTGCGGACAGCGTTGGACAAATTCAGCCGCTGACGAGAGCGCACGAGTATTACCACATCTTCCGGGGAGGGGCGAACGGTCGAGGGATTGCGATGTTCAATACATTGACGCCCATCCCTTATCGCGTCTATCCAGTAGTGGACCAGTTTCCCGTCTGGCGTCCCGACGATTCGGACCGACGTGCGGCGATTCTAGCCGATCGCTACGACCATGTGCTTTCCTGGGGGACCAACGACACATTCGCCGAGTCGCTCTCCAAAGCGAAGTTTCGGCTCGTGCATCAGCAAGGCAACTTGTATTTGTACACAAATGGGACGCCACCTGATCCGCGGTTGGTGACTCGGCGAGCACACTGAATGAAACCAAACGCCATGGCGCATCGACCGGACACCATGCGGCTGGCTCATCGGAGCGCCGAGACAGCTCAAGGAGCAAGTCGTGCCGAGGCCCGCGCTGTGACCTGGCTCGAGCGGCGCTGGAGCGTCGTGAGAAACGCGCTTCGTGCCGCTTCGGCCTGTGCCTTCCTGGCAGCAATCACCCTTCACCCGGCCTTCATCAGCCGATACATCAGCAGTGATGGCCATCTCGAAGAGGGTTCACGCCAGTTGCTATACGCACTGGAGGGGATGGCCTTACTCGGAGGCATGCTGCTGCTGGTTCTGGCGAAGGCAAGTCGCCAGCATACACCGCTCAAAGAAACGATTGCGTTCGGCGTCGCGCTCTCTCTGGCCTCGGTGCTCGGGTGCATCATCATCCTGGAGGGCGGTCTCCGACTTGTCCACACATTCGGCCGTCCACTACAGGCCTCGCGCCACTATTTTTTTTCGCACGATCCTGTGCTCGGCTGGCGCCATCATCCCAACTCGGTCGCGACATTCAAGGACGCGCGAGTCGCCATCAATTCCGCGGGCCTGCGCGACGACGAGCTGCGGTCTGCAGGAACCGACAGCAGGCTGAGAATCTTGTTCCTCGGCGATTCGCAGGTCTTCGGTGATGGCGTGTCTCACGAAGACACTTTCGTGGAACGCCTGGAGTCGGAGCGGACCGACATCGAGGCGATCAACGCTGGAGTGATTGGCTACGGGACGGACCAACAGCTCCTCTACTACGAACGCGACGGCGTCATGCTCAGCCCGAAAGTGACGATCGTCGGAATCAACGCCTACGACCTGCGCGACAACGTCAGCACACGCGTTCGAAGCGGGTATCGAAAGCCGGTGTTCGAGATTCGTGGGGACGCTCTGGCTTTGACGAACTCACCAGTGGATCCGGGATCCATCGTCGAACGGGCGCAGCGTTGGCTCAACAGTTCGAGCCACCTGTACGCCAGCGCTGCACGGCTCGTTCGACGTCCTGGCGTACGCACCATAGACGAGGACAGAGCCGAATCGAACGTTGAGCCGCGGCTGTCGGCCCAGACGGTCTTCCCGCCGCCGCGGCAGATGCCTGAAGCGCTCGAGGTCACGCGGCGAATCCTGGCACGTCTCGCTGCCGATGCTCGAGAATCCGGCGGCCGGTTCGCCGTCATGTTTCTGCCCTACGCAATGGATCTGGGCGAGGACGTGGAGTACCAGCAGCAGGCGGGTCGACTCGTTGAGGCGCTTCAGACGTGGGGCGAGCGAGAAGGATATCCGGTACTGGACCTTCGAGATATCTTGCGCTCCGCCGCGTCGAAGGATCTTTTTCTCGACGCGATGCATTTCAACGCGGACGGGCATCGGCTGGTCGCACGTGCGACCGACGACTGGTTGATCGGCGCCGGCCTGATGCCTGCGTTAACCGAGGCGAGATGACATGACCGTCGAACGCCACACCGCGGTTGCGGCGGCCAGACCGATTCGAACGGGCGTATCCCACCGTTTGGCGGTTGGCTTCGCCTTTTGCGTCGCCGCCGTCTTGCTCGGCTCATTGGGCCTCGAGGTAACAGCGCGCATCGTGCTCGACCGTAACGGCATGCACTACGGCATCGAAATGTGGAAATACGCCAAACACGTCAAGCAGCGTAGCGCTAATCCATTGATGTCTCATGAGCACGCGCCGAATCGTGAGGCCGTGCTGATGGGGGTCACCGTGAAGACGGGATCTCAGGGTTTGCGCGATCGGGACTACGCTCCGGCCAAGGGTGAACATGAATACCGGATTCTCGTCCTCGGCGACTCGCTGACGTTCGGCTGGGGCGTGCCAGTCGAAAGTACGTATCCCAAAGTTTTGGAGCGCGTCCTGAACGACAACCGATCCAGCGAGAGCCCTGTCTACCAGGTTATCAATGCCGGAGTGGGTAACTACAATACAGTTCAAGAGGTCACATATTTCAAGGAGCGAGGACTCAAGTACGCGCCCGACGAAGTCATCCTCGGCTTCTATATCAACGACGCCGAGCCCGTGCCCACGCCGGAGAGTGGATGGCTTGCCCGACACTCCTACTTATATGTCTTGGCGACGTCAGGTTGGGATGCCTTCCAACGCAGCGTTGGCAACAAGGAAAGCTACACCGAGTACTACCGCACGCTCTACGCTGACGGGAGTCCCGGCTGGCGCGCCTCCCGAGCGGCGTTAGAGGAGCTCATCGACATCTGCCGCCGGCAAGGCATCTATCTTCGCCTCGTGCTGCTGCCAGAGCTGCACTACCCGAACGGCAGCTACCCGTTCGCTCACGTTCACCGGCTTGTGGCCGGCGTCGCCGAGCGGCACGGCGTTCTCAGTCTGGATCTTCAGGGTGCCTTCACCGGGCATGATCCGAAGAGCTTGTGGGTATCACCTGGGGACGCGCATCCCAATCAGAAAGCCCAGGACATCATCGCGACGGAGATTTACCGGTCGATGACAGCAAAAGGTTCTGTAGAAGGCAACGAATCAAAACATCGGGCACGCACGAGGAGACATACTCATGGCTGAAGCCGACCGATCGTTAGGCAGCTTGATCTGGCAGCTCAGGATCTGGTGGATGGTACCTATCGGTCTCATGGTGGTGATGTTCGCCCTCTTACTGATCTTCGCAGACGCGAGCGGGGACTCGCCATTCATCTACCAACTCTTCTGATATGGCAGACAACACGTCACAATCAGAGAGCGGATTGCACACGCCGTCACTGCCGATGCTGGCGGTCTGGTGCGGGTTGCTCACTGGGACCTTTGGCTTGGCTGTGCAAGGGGTGTTGGTAGCCTTCGCCCATGTCACCTCTCCGGCGCCCATGGGGCTCGAGGTCGGATGGATGAACGCACCGCTCGTCGACGCGATGTCCTTCGGCGTTCTGGGCATTGGGCTCTACGGCGTGGCGCGGCGGTGGCCGCGAGTGGTCTCTTTTCGAACTGCGGCGTTCCTCCTCTCGTTTCTGGCGTTCCTCAGTGCGCTGTTTCTCATCCCTGGCCTGGCCTGGTACTCAATAGTCCTTCTGGCTGGGGGCTGCGCCGTGCAGTTTGCTCGCTTCACCAACATTCGTCAGGGAGCATTGGTCCGTGTTTGTCGGATGACTCTGCCCTGGCTACTGTTCGTTGCAGTCGGCTCGGCTGCCTGGAACCCCTCCGCACAATGGATAAGAGACCCATCAGGCCATAAGGCCCAGCCATCCGGGGCACGATCGTGCACCGAATGTTCTGCTGATCGTTCTCGATACGGTACGCGCTGAGAGCTTGAGCGCTTACGGGTTTGAAGAGCCGACCAGTCCTTGGCTCGAACGGTTCGCCAAGGGCGGCGTGTTGTTCGAGCATGCGTTATCGACATCGCCCTGGACGCTCCCAGCACACGGAACATTATTCACTGGGCGGGCGCCGCGGGAGCTCTCAACAGACTGGGAACTGGGGCTTGACGGGACATATCCGACGCTCGCCGAAGTATTCGCGGCTCGCGGGTACGTAACTGGAGGCTTTGTTGCCAATTACGACTATGCCAGCGGCCGCACGGGGCTCGATCGCGGCTTCCATCGGTACGACGACCGCACGGCGATCAAAGACATTGCGGGCCACACCTACGACAGCCGTGCGCGGACGAGCTCATCAATTGGCCGTCTAGGTACGCCCCTGATGCGACGGATTCTCGATAACTTGGGTCACAAGAATGCCCCGCACCTCAATCAAGAATTTCTAAAATGGCTTACACCCCGTCGAGACAGGCCTGTCTTTGCTTTCCTCAATTACTACGATGCGCATAGTCCGTATCGTTCGCCGGAATTCTACGATGCGAAGTTCCGTTCGAACGGTGGCAGTGTGCGCGACGGGGCAAGACGCGATGCTTATGAGGGTTGCATCGCATTCCTCGACGACCAGCTGCGGGATCTATTTCAGGAATTGGGGCAGGCGGGTTTTCTGACGAACACGGTGGTTATCGTCACTTCAGATCACGGAGAGCTGTTCGGCGAGCACGGCGTTTCGCGTCACGGGAACAGCCTGTATCGTCAGGTGTTGGAAGTGCCGCTCGTGATCGCCCTTCCTGGAACGGTGCCCGCCGGCAAACGTGTTCGGAACGTGGTCAGCCTTCGCGATGTTGCCGCGACAATTCTTGATCTGACCGGGATCGAGTCGTCTGAGCCAATCCCGGGGCACTCGCTCAGGCGATATTGGATGAGCCACACCGATCCAGACGGACACGCCGAGCCAGTTCTTTCGGAAGTCAGCGCGGCCGTCCGACAGCCCCGATGGCTCAACAGCCGTGGTCCAATGGTATCCGCAGTGGAAAACGGGATGCACTACATCAAGAACTACGGGCGCAACGAAGAAGAGTTGTACGATTTCGTCAACGATCCACGCGAAACGCGGAATCTAATCGATTCTCCTGAGGCTGCTCGCTGGCTGCCACACTTCAGGGCGCGTATCGGGCCTGGAGGCACCGCAAGCGCGCAGCGCTGAGCGGCCTTTGCACCCGTCCACCATATATTCCTGGTGTGACGCTGTAGTCTCGTCGGAACTTTGAGGTATCAGGACATGATGGACGAACCAGTGATTCTCGCCTATATCGGCCCGGAGACCATGCTCCCTCTCGCATCGGTGATTGGGGCCATAGTGGGCGTACTGCTCATGATCTGGCAGCGCATCCTGTTTTTCGTGCGAGGCGTCTATGCCTGGATGGCCCGGAAGTCTGCGTCGGCCCGATGGTTGCCAAAAGAAAGGTAATCGTCATCGGCCTCGACGGACTCGAGCCGACCATCGTGAGCGACTTGCTCGCGAAGGGAGAACTGCCCCACCTGTCGCGGCTTGCCGCTCAGGGCGGATTCTCCTGCGTGCGCACGACGGTGCCGGCTCAAACCCCCGTCGCCTGGTCAACGTTTGCCACAGGAATGAATCCTGGTGGTCATGGCATCTTCGATTTCATCCGCCGCAGCCCGGCAACCTATTTACCGGATCTGGCCCTGAATCGTTACGAGCAGAAAAACGCGTTCATGCCGCCGCGCGCCGTCAATCTCCGACGCGGCGTTGCCCTCTGGCAAGTGCTCAGCGCGGCTGGGATTCCCTCAACGGTTCTGCGCTGCCCATGCACTTACCCTCCCGATAATTTTCGGGGCCGCATGCTGTCCGGCATGGGAGTGCCGGATTTACGCGGCGGTCTGGGTACGTCGACCTTTTACTCGTCAGCCAGCGGAGTGGAGGCTGGTGAGAGCGAGCAAGCCATACGCGTTACACCCGATCGAGACGGCATAATCACTACCCACGTTGTCGGGCCGCGCAATCCTCGATCGGGCGAGACACTGGAAATGCGACTGAAAATTCGGCTCGAGCCCGACCGCGGCCGCGCCGTGCTGGTGTCGGATGGTGAGCCGAAGGAGCTTGAAGTGCGGCTTGGTCAGTGGAGCGACTGGCTGAAGGTCCGCTTCAAAGCAGGTCTGCTTCAGTCGGTACGCGGGATGGTCAGATTTTATCTGACGGCCATGGCTCCGACCTTCGAGCTGTACGCGTCACCCATTAACTTTGACAGCGACGCCCCCCTCTTTCCGATTAGTTCGCCTCCGGAGTACGCGCACGAGCTGACCTCGAGCATTGGGAAATTCTATACGACCGGCATGGTCGAAGATCATACCGGGCTCAGTAATGGTCGATTCGACGAGGAAGCATATTTGAATCAATGCGCTCAGGTGCTCCGTGAGCGAGAGCGTATGATGACATTCGAGCTGGAACGCCATCGCGAGGGCTTCTTCTTCTGTCTCTTCGACACGCCGGATCGCATTCAACACATGTTCTGGCGATTCCGTGAACCGAAGCATCCGGCAAACAAAGGGACGCTATCCGACGGTCTAGAGCACGTCATCGAGGAACATTATCGAGAGTGTGACGCGATTGTCGGCCGGGCGATGCAGGCCATGGACGACCAGACGCTGTTCATCGTCCTGAGCGACCATGGATTCGGCAGCTTTCAACGAGGCCTCAACCTTAATACCTGGCTGTACCAGAATGGATTTCTCGCGCTCAAGAATGGCAGCGAGCCGGACGATCACGCTGGAACAATGCTGACGCATATCGACTGGTCTGGAACGACAGCGTACGCGCTCGGCCTCGGATCCATCTACGTCAATATGAAGGGACGCGAGGGAGAAGGAATCGTTGAGGAAGCCGAGATCGCTGGAGTGAAAGCTGCAATTGCCGCGGGACTGTCCGGACTCATCGACACCGAACGCGGTGAGATGGCGGTTAGAAACGTGGCATTGCGGGAGCAGGTGTATCGAGGGTGCTACCTGACCGAGGCGCCCGATCTCATCGTGGGGTTCAACCGCGGCTATCGAGTCTCGTGGGCGACTGCGCTCGGAGGAGTATCTCGATCGCTCTTTGAAGACAACGTAAAGAGGTGGAGCGGCGATCACATTATCGATTCCGAGCTCGTTCCCGGTGTTCTATTCATGAATCAGAAGTTCCGCGCAGGTGGGCATCTGGTGGATCTCGCACCCACCATTCTCTCCGCCCTCGGCGTGCCTCAGGGTCAGGACATGGAGGGAGAGTCATTAATCGCATGAAAATCATGGTGATTGGCCTTGACTGTGCCGCTCCGGAGCTCCTGCTCGGAGACGAGCGGCTAACCAATATCAGATCGCTGATGGCTGCAGGGATGTACGGCCGCCTGGAGAGTGTTGTTCCGCCGATCACCGTTCCGGCCTGGATGTGCATGTCAACCAGTCAGGACCCGGGCTCACTCGGCGTATACGGTTTCCGCAACCGAAGTGCGTATGGCTATCGCGACCTGGCTATCGCCAATTCGAAGTCAATCCGTGAAATCGCGCTTTGGGATCAGGTGGCGCGCGAGGGGCGGCGCTCGGTCATCATTGGCGTTCCACCCGGATATCCACCGCGTAAAGTCAACGGCATTTCCGTCGGATGCTTCCTCACACCTGACCCGTCGACGACTGTCTACACTCACCCGGCTTCAATAGCGGACGACATCGCACAGCTGGTCGGCGAATATCCCGTCGACGTCAAGAACTTCCGGACGGATCGCAAGGACTGGCTGCGAGATGAGATCTACACGATGACGCGAAAGCATTTCGACGTTATCCGGCATTTCATCAAGCACAGTGAGTGGGACTACTTCCAGTTCGTTGAAATCGGCCTGGACCGGCTGCACCACGGTTTTTGGAAGTTCCACGACCCGGAACATCGGCGTCACGAACCAGGCAATCCGTACGAATCGGTCATTCGCGATTACTACCTGTATCTCGATCAAGAGATTGGCCGCGTGCTCGAGATGCTCGATAGCGAGACAGTGGTAGCGGTGGTCTCGGACCATGGTGCTCAGCGGCTGGATGGGGGGTTCTGCATCAACGAGTGGCTCATCCGTCAAGGCCTGCTCGTTCTGAATGACTATCCACGCCAGGTCACGCCATTCGATCGGCTGAGCGTCAACTGGTCGAAGACGACGGCCTGGAGCGAGGGCGGGTATTACGCGCGGATATTCATGAACGTTAAGGGACGAGAGCCGGAGGGGACCATCGATCCGTCAGACTACGAGAGAGTCCGAGACGATCTCACAGCCCGCCTCGAGGCGACCGAGGACGAGATTGGGGAACCGCTCGGCACCGTAGTCTTCAAGCCGGAGGCCGTGTACCGGACCGTCAGGAATATCGCGCCAGATCTCATCGTGCACTTTGGCGGATTGTACTGGCGATCGATTGGAGGGGTCGGCTACCCCACAATCCACGTTGAGGAAAACGATACTGGCCCAGACGACTGTAACCACGCGCAGTTTGGCAGCATGGTCATCGCGGCCCCTGAGGGGTCGGCGGTTGGCGAAATTCAAGACATGCGGTTGCTCGACGTCGCCCCAACGCTTCTGGAGCTCGCCGGATACGATATCCCGTCTTCCATGCAGGGGAAATCGTTAGCAACGCTTCTGGCAACGACAGCGTCAACGAGCACGCCTAATCGCGCTGACGAAGAGACGGTGCGCCGGCGATTGAGTGGGCTCGGTTATATCTAATTAAGGTGAACGCCCCACTTTTGACTGTTTATTCACTTCGTAGAGGACTTTAGTCTGCCCGTTCAGGGAATAGAACCGGGCGTATTTCAAATTCACATGCTCTGAGGCCGTCAGCCGCCGGTTTTTGCGCGTTCCGGAGGCAACGAAGCACTCCATGGTGGCCAGCGCTTTGCTCTCACGGTTGCTGTCCCAAACCATGGAACAAACGAAGGTACGGGCAGCGTCGGTTTAGCGGATGGAAACCTCCACATCACTTGATCAATTGCACGCCGGGCGGAATCGCACAAACACCAGGCGTCCGGGTGTTTCCCTGCCTTTTTCGGACCCGCTGCGAGTGATGCATCTCATCTACAGGTTCCAGGAGGGTGGCGCAGAGCGTGTGGTCCTGAATATCGCCAGCAGATCTGAGAGATCCGCGATCCACAGCTCGATCTGCAGCACCGTGCCGGCGAGCTCACTGAAAAACCAGCTGCACCCTGATGTGGCTCTGTTCGAGCTCCAGCGCCGTCCTGGAAACGACCCATCCTTCGTCTGGCAACTGTATCAACTGCTGCGGCGTGAGCGGCCCCACATCTTGCACACGCATTCATGGGGAACACTCTGCGAAGGGCTCGTTGCAGGGCGCATGGCCAGGATTCCAGCGATTGTTCACCTCGAGCACGGCACTCTACAGACGAAAAAGTACCAGGTGCGAATTCAGCGTTGGGCGTGGCCGCAGGCAAATCGGCTGCTCGCCGTCTGCGCGGATGTCGCCGATCGCATGGCTCACACCGTGGGGGTGCCGCGCAGTGGTATTCGAGTCATTCGGAATGGGGTCGACCTGCGCCGCTTTCAGATGGAGCGCCGTGGCGAGGCTCGCCTGCGCCTCGATGTGCCGCCGGGCGTCCTGGTGGTTGGTACGGCAGGACGGTTGGCCGAGGTGAAGGATCACATCACGCTGTTGAATGCGCTCCGGCTCGTGGAAACCAGCGGAGTGCCGCTGCTGGCTGTGATTGCGGGCGAGGGGCCGCTCAGAGCGGCGCTCGAGGCGAGAATCGTCAGTCTCGGGTTGCAGAATCGCGTTCGCCTTTTGGGTCACCGTCCGGACATCGAGATCGTGCTGGCAGCCCTCGATATCTTCGTCCTCTCATCTCAATCGGAAGGGCTGCCCATGGCGGTTCTGGAAGCCATGGCCAGCGGGCTGCCAGTGATATCCACGCGCGTTGGCGGCGTCGACGAAATTATCGAGGATGGACGCACGGGGCTGCTCGTGGAGCCCAGGTCACCCGAGGCGCTTGCGAACGCGATCGGTTTGCTCGCCGGCGATCGCGATCGCCGCCAGCGCTTGGGCGCGGCGGGTCGCGAGCGGGCGACGCATGAGTTCTCTTTGGAGACGATGGTCGCAGACTATCAGAGGCTTTATTTCGAGGTCGCGCGCGAACGAAGAATTTCGGAGCTTGCGAGCTCGGTTAACTGAGTCGTGACGGAGCACTAATCAATGCACATTCTCGGCATTTCGGCCTTCTATCACGACAGCGCAGCCTGCCTGGTCCGCGACGGCGACATTATCGCGGCGGCCCAGGAGGAGCGCTTCACCCGAAAGAAGCACGATTATAGATTTCCGCAGCACGCGATCGACTTCTGTCTCGCCGAAGCCGGCATCAGCGCCGACCAGCTGGACGTCGTCGCGTTCTACGAGAAGCCATTGGTCAAGTTCGAGCGACTCCTTGAAACCTACGTCGGGTATGCTCCAATCGGTTTCAAGTCGTTTCTTGCCGGCATGCCACTCTGGCTTCGGCAGAAGCTCTATCTGCGGCGCGAGATGGACCGTGGCCTTCGCGGGCGCTACCGCGGGCAATACGTCTTCACCGATCACCATGAGTCGCACGCGGCCAGCGCGTTCTTTCCATCGCCGTTCGAGGAGGCCGCGATCCTCACCGTCGATGGTGTGGGCGAATGGACCACCGCCAGTTTCGGCGTCGGGCGAGGGAACCGCGTCGAGCTGACCCATGAGCTGCGGTTTCCGCATTCCCTCGGCTTGCTCTATTCGGCCTTTACTTACTTCACCGGATTCAAAGTGAACTCGGGTGAGTACAAGTTGATGGGTCTGGCCCCGTATGGGGAACCACGATTCAAGGATGTGATTCTGAAGAAGCTTCTCGATCTGAAAGAAGACGGCTCCTTCCGGATGGACATGTCCTACTTCAACTATTGCCAGGGCCTCACGATGACCGGCCCCCGGTTCAACGAGCTCTTCGAGGGGCCGCCGCGACGGGCGGAATCGCAGCTCACCCAGCGCGAGATGGACATCGCCGCGTCGATTCAGGCGGTGACCGACGAGATCATGCTGCGTATGGCCCGCCACGTCGCCGCCACGACGAAGATGAAGCACCTGGTCATGGCAGGAGGGGTCGCTCTCAACTGCGTCGCCAATGGCAGAATTCTGGAGAAGGGGATCTTCGATCAAATCTGGATTCAGCCCGCCGCCGGGGACGCAGGCGGCGCTCTCGGCGCAGCGTTATTCGTGTGGCACCAGCTGATGGACAAGCCGCGCCGCGCTGATAACGTTCACGATCTCCAGAAAGCCTCCCTGCTTGGGCCTCGGTACGGCGACGACG
This sequence comes from Vicinamibacterales bacterium, assembly GCA_963730445.1. Classification (GTDB taxonomy): domain Bacteria; phylum Acidobacteriota; class Vicinamibacteria; order Vicinamibacterales; family JAMQPK01; genus JAMQPK01. Next base: position 443,228 of record CAVSRX010000002.1, read on the forward strand.
AGATCAAGACGTTCCTCGACGGCATCGGCGCTACTTATCACCATTATTCCGATGAAGCATCCCTGCTCGATCTGCTCGCTCGAGAGATCGCGGCCGAGCGGGTGATCGGCCATCTCCATGGGCGGATGGAGTTCGGGCCGCGAGCGCTCGGATCGCGCTCCATCATCGGTGATGCACGATCTCGGAAGATGCAGTCGGTGATGAACCTGAAGATCAAGTTCAGAGAGTCGTTCCGTCCGTTTGCTCCCTGTGTGCTGCGCGAACATGCGCATGAGTGGTTCGCCGTGCGACCGAAGGAAGACAGCCCCTATATGCTGCTGGTGGCCGATGTGCAACCTGGGAAACGGCTGCCGCTCACCTCATCTAACGGGAACAGTCACAAGGGTGTCGATCGACTTCTCAAGGTGATCCGCTCCGAGATTCCCGCGGTGACCCATGTCGACTACTCAGCTCGCATTCAAACAGTCGATCCGGATCGGCACGGCCGCTTCTATAGGCTGATGAAGCGTTTCGGCGACCAGACTGCCTGTCCGGTCATCATCAATACCAGTTTCAATGTGCGCGGCGAGCCCATCGTTTGTTCGCCCGAGCACGCCTATCGGTGTTTCATGGTGACCAATATGGATCTCCTGGTGCTCGAGAATTTCGTGCTCTTCAAGCACGAACAGCCCCAGGCCAAACAACACGACGTGGACGCGCACCTCGCGCAGTTCGAACTGGATTAACCCAATATGGCACTCGTACAAATCAATTGGCGTCCCGACCGGAACGAGCTGCGCAAGTTCGGCTTCATTTCCCTCGCCGCGTTCGGCCTCCTGGGCGCGTGGATTTTCTTCCGGCAGTCGGTCTTCGGCATCGACCTGCCGCGTGAAGGCGCGCGGACAGCTGCTTACTTGTGCTGGGGCTTAGCCATCTGTTCGCTTGCGGGAAGCCTGACCGTCCCCGAAGCGCTTCGACCTCTGTATGTGACCCTCACCGCGATCAGTCTGCCGATCGGGTTCGTGGTGTCTCACGTGCTGATGGCGGTGATCTTTTACGGTTTGCTGACGCCAATCGCCCTATTTTTCAGGATCACCGGCCGCGATGCTCTTCAGCGTCGGCTCGAACCATCAGCCCAGAGCTACTGGCAGGCGCGCCCTGTGGTCCGAGATAAAGCGCAATATTTTAAGCAGTTCTGACATCATCGCATCACCAACATCGTTGTAGTGGAGACGTCATGACACAGCAGGCATATGATTTCGAGCAGCAGATCGGCACGGCGCGGAGCGGCCTTGCAGCGGAGTTCTGGGGCTTTCTGAGGCAGAACAAGAAATGGTGGCTGCTCCCTATCATCGTCGTGTTCATGTTCGTCGGCGTGTTGCTGGTGCTGGGAGGCACCGCCGCGGCGCCATTCATTTACACATTGTTTTAACGGGCTCGGTTGGTCCGTGGGGTTGCATGCCGGCGGCCGGCTGCAACCCTGCTACCGCGAGTCGCGGTTGAGTTGGTTCATCAGGTGGTCGGCAATGACAGCATTGCCCGCTGCCGTGTAATGGCCGCCGGGTCTGAACAACGCCTGCATGGTCAGCTCTGTCGATCGGTGCACAAGATCCTTCGCCGGATCGACGAGACCGAATCGCTCGCGAACGTTCTCGAGAAATTCCGGGAGCGGCAATTCACCGGTTGAAGCCAGCGTCTGGAGGTCGCTGCGCGTGGGCAGATGCAGGACCAGAAACCGTGCGTTTCGTTCTTCGGCGCGCCGGGCGAAGTCGGAGAGAATTCGGAATGTCAGCTCCTGTTTCAGCGGCGTAAGCTCATCCGCTCGCGGGCTGGCGCCCGTTCGCTCGAGCAGCGTCGGCACGATGACGGCCAGCAGCCGGCTGTGCAGCCACCATTTCGACTCGTATTGAGCAGGATTGTAGAAGTGTTCCTCTGCATGCAGATCCCAGCGATCAAAGTTTTGAAGCACTTCCGCAAGCCGCTCGGGCGGCACCGCCGGCCGGTTAATCAGCCGCCACTGGCCCTGACGCTCGACGAACCTCGGCTTGGAGAATGGCAGGTCGACGACAGGTATGTAGAGAGGTCTGACGAGATTGACGTTACGATGCATGTTCTCGAGTTGAAGGCCGAAGATCACGAGGTCAGGGGCGTACGCAGCGCCTGTTTGATTCCATCGGAGGTACGCCTGGTCCGTTCCATAGCCCGGCACGCCAAAGTTCAGTACCTCGGCGGCCACGCCGCTCGCCTCGAGCCGACGGGCAAGACCGAAGGCCCATGTATCCGCGTAACTGACCTCAGAGCCGTACACAAACGAATCTCCGAAGAGCGCGATCCGGAACATTTCCCGCTCCGGGACCGCGTCGACGCTCCGGTCGGCCGTTTCCACCCGCAGGCCAGCGGCATTGTGGATGCTTGCCTCATTTCGGGCGTTGGGTCGCGGGCTCCATCCGAGCTCGGGATCATAGACGAACATCGTATCCGTGGCTTGTTTGTAGGTCTGCACGGCGGATGCGACCCGGTTGACCGGCAGATGATAAGGACGAAGACGGCGACCGGCGAATGTGAAGTTCCCGTCCTCGTCACTGCTGCCCAAGATACGGATGGCCACTTCGCTGCAGGCGAAGACGAGCAGCACCGAGAACAGGGACATGAGCAGTTGAAGCCGGTGTGCGATCAACCACGCACGACACCGCCGGATCGCGAAGACCACTGTACCCCTCATCATTGCTCGAGACAGCGCTCGATAGGGCCGCGCGCGATCATTGGATACATAGGACAGGCGATGAGGCGGCGGGACACGCGTCGATCCAACGTATGAAGGTTCTCATTCTCTCGGGCAGGCTGCTCTATCCGGCGAACACGGGTGCGCGGATCCGTTCATCACGGCTGTTTGAGCGACTCGCTCAAATTCACGACGTGACTATAGCATGCTTCAAAACGGCGTCTGAGGGCGCGGATCAGCTTCAGCTCATGCGCGCGTGCTGCTCCAGGCTCGAAACGATCGACTGGACGGAGCATCCAAAATTCAGCCCCGGTTTCTGGGGCGAGCTCGCTCGCAATCTGTTCTCGCCCTATCCGTATACAGTAGACAAGTACGTGGACGCTCGGATGCGCCGCCGATTGACCGACTTGCTGGCCACGGGTGAGTACGACGTCCTTGTGTGCGACTTCGTGCAGCCGACCCGGAACGCGCTCGATCTGCCCTTCCGGCCGAAGATCTTGTTCCAGCACAATGTCGAGGCGATCCTCCGTGAGCGGCACTATCGACAAACGCGGAATGTTCTCGCCAGAGCCTATTTGTACTGGGAGTGGATCCGCTTGCGACGCTTCGAAGGACACGCGGCGCGTCAATTCGACCACTGCGTCATGGTGTCCCCACAGGATTGCCGCACGATGGAGGACCTGTATGGCGTCACTCACACTTCCGCGATTCCGACAGGAGTGGATGTTGAGTATTTTCGTCCGCGCGAGCTGGAGGCGGAAGGCCATCACGTCGTTTTTACGGGCTCGATGGATTGGCTGCCGAACGTGGATGCTATTCAGTTCTTCGTAAAGGACGTTCTTCCTCTGATTCGACGCGAGCTCGACGTCACTTTCTGGATTGTCGGACGGGATCCTTCACGAGCGATACGGCGCCTGGGCGAAGCCAATCCTCGAGTAAAAGTGACGGGGACGGTCGAAGACGTCCGGCCGTACATCGATCGGGCGAGCGTGTATGTGGTACCCCTTCGCATCGGCGGCGGTACCCGCATAAAGATTTTCGAAGCGATGGCCATGGGAAAGCCAGTCGTTTCGACGCGCGTGGGCGCAGAGGGTCTGCCCGTCACACACGGCACTGACATCATCCTCGCGGATGATCCGGCCTCGATCGCGAGGGAAACAATCGCGCTCTTGAGAGACGCAAGCGCCCGTCAGCGGATCGGGCACGCCGCCCGTCGGCTCGTCGTCGAAAACTACACGTGGGACGCGGCAGCTCGCCGGTTCAGCGATATTTGCGAAGAAGTCACCGCGAGCGGGGCGCGGATTCTCTCATGCGTGTGAGCGTTTTCGGTCTGGGATACGTCGGCGCCGTCTCTTGCGGCTGTTTCGCGCGAGACGGCATCGAGGTGATCGGCGTCGATGTCAGTCCAGGCAAGGTCGCGTTGATCAACGAGGGGCGGTCTCCTGTCGTCGAAGAAGGTCTCGGAGAGATCATCGCCGAGGGCGTGAAGGCAGGACGTCTGCGCGCCACCGCCAATGTGGACGAGGCGGTGCTCGAGACCGATGTTTCTGTGGTCTCGGTGGGAACGCCCAGTCGTCCGAACGGCGGAATCGGCCTCGCGGCCATGCAGCGTGTCTGCGAGCAGATCGGTCACGTGTTGGCGAGCAAGACAGCGCGTCACGTGGTGGTCATTCGGAGCACGGTGTTGCCTGGGACGGTTGCGGGAGTGGTGATCCCGACCATAGAAGTGGCGTCGGGTAAGCGACACGTGCACGACTTCGGCGTCTGCTTCAATCCGGAGTTCCTTCGGGAAGGCACGTCGGTTCAAGATCATTACCATCCGCCCTACACGCTCATTGGTCACGGCAATGCCCGCGATGCGAGGATGGTCGCATCGCTTTATGAGAAGGTCCAGGCCGAGATCCTCTACACCAGTTTAGAGACGGCGGAAATGGTGAAGTACGTCTGCAACGCGTTCCACGCCGTCAAGATCACATTCGCCAACGAGATGGGTATCCTGGCACAGACGCTCGGGGTCGACAGCCACCAGGTGATGGAGCTGTTATGTCGTGATACCAAACTCAACATCTCGTCGCGCTATCTGAGGCCGGGATTTGCGTTCGGCGGCTCCTGCCTGCCTAAGGATCTGCGGGCGCTGCTTTACCGCGCTCGAGAAGCAGACCTCGAGCTGCCTCTCACAAAGGCGATCCTTGACAGCAACCGAGCGCAGGTTGAGCGCGTCATCGATTTGATTACGTCGCTACGTAGCAAGAAGGTGACGGTGTTCGGGCTGAGTTTCAAGGCGGGCACGGACGATTTGCGTGAGAGTCCGCAGGTAGCCGTCACCGAGGCGTTGATCGGGAAGGGGTTCGATATCAGGATCTACGACAGCAACGTCGCGCTCGCGCGCCTCGTAGGTGCAAACAAGGAATACATTCAGCAGGGAATCCCCCATATTTCGTCGCTCCTCCTCCATGATCTTTCAGAGGCGGTCTCGCATGGGGACATCCTGCTCATTGGCAACGGCTCGGAAGAGTTCTCGCAGTTGAAGGAGCTCAATCTGGCCGGCAAGACTATCGTCGATCTCGTCGGGATCGCTGGTTTAGCCGACCGTCCAGACGTCCATTACAAAGGCGTTGCCTGGTAGGGCCTCGTCTGCCCCAAACAGGTGTGCTTACCTCGCGAGCCTCTCATCCGTTGACAAAAGACTGCTTGTCGAGGGTCTTTTGCCTCCGATACCGCCAGGTTGCCATCTTCCGGGTGGCACAGAATTGGCTGCCGCCTGAGACGCCGAAGTCTCTGATTGAGGATACAGATGCGCTCTCGACACGATGTAGGTTCCAATAACATGGCTATGCTTGAAACCGTTCCTTTGGCGCTGCCATCCGGCGGCGCGACTAAGGATTTGAGAATAGCCCTGGTCGGCTCGATCAAGCTCGCGATGCCCCTCGCCGGGTTCGCCTTACAGGTTGCGCTCCTTGCCACGATCATCCGGCAGTTCAGAGTCGAGAACGCCGCATTCTTCCAGGTAACGGTGTTGGCATTTTCGGGGTTCATCATCCACGCCCTCTTGCCGCTCCGGTATCGCATGGCGTTCTTCCTCGCGCTCTCGCTGGCCGCGGTGTGGCTGGTATTCGGTGTAGGGTCCGGTCTGACTCTGGTCGGTCTCGGACTTGTCCTGATTGGAATCTGCCACCTGCCGGTTCGAGTTGGCATACGCGTCGTGCTTTTGATTGGCACCGGTATTGTGCTTGCCCTCCTCCGCTCCCAATTCATCGCGTCACCGGTGCCGGCAGGGGTCTGGCCGATTTTAGGATCGATGTTCATGTTCCGTCTGTGGGTCTATTTCTATGACCTGCAAACGGAGAAGGCGCCTCGCAGTATTTCGAAAACACTCTCGTATTTCTTCCTGTTGCCGAATGTCTGTTTCCCCTTGTTCCCTGTTGTGGATTACAAGACCTTTCGCCGGACGTACTACGATGACGAAGCTGCGGCAATTTATAGGAAGGGCATCCGCTGGATCCTTCGCGGTGTTGTGCAGCTTCTCATCTACCGCTTCGTCTACTACCACCTCGCGATTGCGCCTTCGCAGATTTCAAACGCCGTAGACCTGACGCGCTTTCTCGTGGCGAATTTCATGCTCTATCTGCGCGTCTCAGGACAATTCCACATTGCCATCGGCATACTGCACCTGTTCGGATTCAACCTTCCCGAAACACACCACCTCTATTACCTGGCATCGAGCTTCAACGATTTCTGGCGCCGGATCAACATCTACTGGAAAGACTTCATGGTGAAGGTGTTCTATTACCCGGCATTCTTCCGGCTTCGCAAGCTCGGACCGACGCCTGCGCTCGTTCTCTCAACGATGCTCGTATTCGTCAGCACCTGGCTGCTGCACTCCTATCAATGGTTCTGGCTGCTCGGTTCGTTCCCGCTGACGTGGCAGGATGGAGTCTTCTGGGGAATTTTGGCTGTATTCGTCATTGTGACCTCCCTTCACGAGGTTCGTCCCGGACAGGGACGCGTCGCCGCCGCTGCCCATTCTCGCAGCGGAGCTGACCTGGTTCGGCAAGCGGTCCGCACTGGAGGCACGTTCGTCGCTATCTGTGTGCTCTGGTCGGTCTGGACGAGCGAGTCGCTGGCCGAATGGTGGGCCATGTGGCGCTTCGAACAGGCGACATCCTTTGAGGTCCTATGGACTGCCGTCGCTGTCGCGGGCGTCATGGCCGCAGGCGTGGCGGGAATTGTCGTTCTCTCAGAGTTTGCGTCGCGGGTCCCACGCTTGCGCTCGTGGTATGAGTCGGAGCCTGCCACGCTGATGATCCTGGTCATCCTCGTTGTCCTGGCGCAGCCGGCTGTTCAGGCCGGTCTCGGCTGGCCGGCGAGCACTGTGCTCGCCTCGATGCGTCAAGGACGATTGAATGTCAATGACGCACGACTGTTGGAGCGCGGCTATTACGAGAACCTGCTGAGTGTCGATCGCTTCAATCCGCAATTGTGGGAGCTTTATACGCACCGGCCGCCGGAGGCAGCCGTCAATCTCGCCGACACGCCTCTTATGCGTAGGACGGGTGATTTCCTGGACACCGAGCTCGTTCCTTCCAAGGAGATGGTGTTCAATGGCGCAGCGTTCAGCACCAATCAGTGGGGAATCCGGGATCGCGAATACGAACAGGCCAAGCCGACTCAGACCTATCGGATGGCGGTAATCGGCTCATCTCATACCCTCGGTTGGGGTGTGGCCGATGACCAGACCTTCGAGAACCTGGTGGAATCGCGGCTGAACCTGTCGACGGAGGAACGACCACACAGGCGGTACGAAATCCTCAACTTCGCCGTCGGCGGCTACGGGCCGCTTCAACAACTGGTCAGCCTCGAACGAAAAGCCTTCTCGTTCGATCCCGACGCGGTGCTCTACGTCGCTCATCCCAATGACTCGCGCCGAGCCATCGGTCATCTGGTATCCCGCATCAAAGCCAATGTGGAGATTCCATTTGATGGATTGAGGGCACTCGTCAGCAGCAAAGGCGTCGATGCGACGACGTCTGAGATTCTCGTCGGACGGCGGCTCGGACCCCACGGTCAGGAAGTGCTTCAGTGGGTGTATGGGGAGATCGTTCGACAATGCCGCACCCGCGGGGTCTTACCAGTCTGGGTATTCATGCCGACGCTCGAAGGCAGCGCGGACGATCAAGACCCGACAGAGCTCGAGCGGCTTGCGAAGGAGGCGGGATTCCTCACTCTGAGCCTCGCGGACGCCTATAAGGCCCATTCGAGAGAGGCGCTCTGGGTTGCGCCATGGGATCACCATCCCAATGCGGAGGGACACCGGCTCATCGCCGACAAACTTTTCGAGCGGCTGCACAAGATGGACAAGGCGGAAGCTCTGGGCATCTTCGTCGAATCAACACCGGCTCCAGCCGTCCGGTCCGCGCGATAGTCGAAAAAGGGTCAAAGGACGCCTCAATGGATGACGTAAAGAACACCGTGAAGGACTATATCCTTGGAGAGTTCCTTCCTGGTGAAAGCCCTGACGAGCTGACAGATTCGACGCCGCTGATGACTGGCGGCATCCTTAACTCACTGGCAACCCTGAAGCTCGTCATGTTCTTGGAGGAACGGTTCAAGATAGAGCTGCAAAGTCACGAAACTGATGCAGATCACATGAACACGATTGCGGACATCGCTTCCCTGGTGCGTTCAAAGCTCTAGGCGGCTAGCCGACAGGGTGACCGGCTTTCTCGAGTGGTGGGGACAATTCGAGTAGCCTCCTGAAAATGGCTGCTGCGACCAATTTATGGCCGTCAGCGCTGAGGTGATTGTCCCACGGCAGGTATGGGTCGATGCCGCGGTTGAGACTCTCACGAAACCTTGCGATAAGGTCCACACTCTCGATTCCTCCGCGCTGGGACAATATCAGGAGGCGTTGTGGATACAGACTCCTGGGGAATTCCTTCTGAATCTGGATTCGCGCCGGGATGGCAACAACCATTGGGAAGAAGCCATGTTCCCGCGATAACTGGGTGAATGCGGCGAGCTCCTGCTCCATCGCCTTCCAGCGCTCTTCATCCCTCCGACCGGCGATGCCTTCGAAAATACGCAGGCCTCCAGTCTCTTCACCCCCCTGAAGGTAGGCATTCTTCGTGAGCTCGACCAACGCGCTGTTCTTCGCGAGCAGATAGAGCCAAGGGAACCTGTTCCTGAAGGCGCTCGCCGCCTGCTCCCGTTCCTTCTCGTACTCTCGAGTGTAATCGCCTCGCGGCCGGACGTTGAGATCGTTGATGTAGACGACAAGGATAACAATGTCGGGTCGAAGCTCCAGTCCCTTGAGCCGAAGAAAGTCGATCTCCTGATAAGTGAAATATCGTTGAACGCCGGCATTCACGACTTCGGCGCCGCGCTCGGGCCATGCCTGTCGCAGCAGCCCCTCGAGTTGTCTCGGAAACGGATCGTCGTCTCCGACTCCGTACCCGAAGGTTATCGAGTCTCCAAGACAGAGTACGCGCAGATTGGAATCCACTCGATCCTGTATTCGCGGCCCGCGTAAACCGTGTTCGTTGATTGTCACGCGCTCGCCCGCGGTGTAGGCGATCTGATTCGGCACCATCTCGAAGCCCAGGCCTGGAGCAGGACGGTGCTCAACTTGCGGAATCCTGAAGCGTGGAAAGCCGGGCTTCAGGACTCGGATCAGCACTTCGCTGACGAGCGCGGCCACAGCACACGCAGCGAGCACGAGCACAAGTTTGCCAAGAAATCCACGGGCGGGAAATTCACCGCGGCGTTTCGGTGCTGTGTCTGCTTCAGCCATTATGATTTCACCAGCCGACCGACCGTCATTTTACCGCGATCCTGAGGCGGCACCTGGAAGATCGCAAAAATCCAGGGCCGAAGCGGAGGAACCGGACGTTGAAGAGCCTGTTCGATCAGCACGCCTATCAAGTAAAGTAGCCAGTGCGCCTGGAGATAGTGGGGATGCTGACGCAGCAAATCGATTCGGCGGACTTCCAGACCGGCCGCACGACACAGTCGCCTGAGCGTTCCGACATCGTTAGCCCTGTAGAGCGTCGGGAAGGTGCGTTCCTCAGGCCGACCCGTCGCACAGCGCACGAGCCGCGCATGCCAGCGGTTGGGAATCAGCATCGCCGCGAGCGAGATATAGTCCCATTGGTTTGGGGTCAAAATAATAAAATATCCTCCGGGCCGCAGGACCCGCGCGACTTCTCGAAACATCTGACCGGGGTCCTCGAGGTGTTCAAGCACGGAGCGAGAGCAGGCCACTTCGAACTGCTGGTCAGAGAACGGCAGGCTCTGCGCGTCTGCTCGCACCACATGCACACCAGGAGCTGGCGTAAATTGCGGAACAAGATCGATTCCTACACGCCGGCCGGTCAGCCGTTTCAGAGTGGCCGTGTCAAACCCGCACCCGACATCAAGAATGAAGTCGGAACGTACAAGATGCTCAGCAACAGTGGCCACGAAGGTGCGTTCGGGACGTTCGGTACGGTACAGCGATTCGCGAAGCCATGAGATGAGAAAACCACGACTCATTTCCGCGGTACAGTATACATGTCATTCTCGTGAACGTTCGATGCATGATTGCGCAGCAACCATCGATCGCCACTCATGATTGACGTTCTCGTAGATGCGCGACCGGTGCGAGCGCGGACGACCGGAGTCAGTCGTATCATTACGGCGCTCGTCAATCTCATCAAAACGGATGAACGGTTTCGGTTCCATGTCGTCGGCAGCAGCAGATGCTCTGAGCATTGGCCGGATCCGTCCGGGATTTCATTCATCGATGCGGGCCAGCGGAGCGGTCCGACCGCTGGTCGCAGGCTGATGTTCGAGCAGCTTCGATTGAGGAGAATCATCAGCCGTCTTCGGCCCGACGTGTATTGGGCCACCTGGGATTATGGGGTTCCATTGGCCTGCACCTGTCCGACGGTATTGACGGTCCACGATCTCATTCCCCTGCGCGACGCTGGCCGGCGCTGGAGCAATATTGCCTACAGAATCAACCTGCGGCTCGCCCTTTCCGGGTCAACGAAAATTGTCGCCGACAGCGAGGCAACACTTGATGACCTCATCAATCTTTGCCATGTGCAGCGCGATCGCATCACTGTGATCCCTCCAGGAGTCGGCGAAGAATTTCATCCGCAGCGGTGTGCGACCGATCCGAACTTTGGAACCGGTCCCTTTGCGTTGTACGTTGGCGGGTACGCCCCTCGCAAGAATTTCCACATCCTGCTTCTCGCGTTCGAGCGCCTTTTGAATGAAGGCAGCCTCGGCGTGCTTACGCTTGTCGCAACCGGTTCCGAGGAGCGGCTCGACGCTGAGAGCCGCTCGGTGCTCGCCCGGCTGAAGACCCGGGGGATCGTGCGCTTCACCGGGAACGTGCCGAACGACGTGCTGCCTGGCCTTTATCGTCAGGCCTCCGTATTCGTATTTCCATCGCTCGCCGAAGGCTTCGGCTTTCCGCCGCTGGAGGCTATGGCGTGCGGGGTGCCGGTGATTTGCGGCCGCGCCGACAGCCTCGCCGAAGTGGTCGGGGAGGCTGGACACTTCGTTAATGTGCGAGATCCAGGCGAGATTGCGGCGGCAATGGTCAAAATTCTTGGCGACGTGTCCTACGCAACGCGTCTCAGGGAGGCTGGTCTTGCGCAGGCCGCGAAGTTCCGCTGGAGGCGCTCAGCCGCGAGCATGTCCGAGGTACTCCTGACTGCGGCCCGACGGCCATACCAGCAGGCAGCTGATTAGTGATGAAGAGCGTCATGGAATTTCTGGAACTGCCTAAATCAATCGCACGTCATGTGCGCGATTTCGAGGCTGCCTTTCTCGGGCCGAGACGCTCACGTGAGAAACACGCTGAATATCAACAGCAGCGCGGCCTCGAATTGGGGTTGCGGACAATCGCTGCCCGTTGGCCTCATTTGCAGAGCGACAGTGTTGAAGAACCCATCTTCATCCTTTCCGCAGGTTGGCGGTCGGGGTCCACCATGCTGCAGCGCCTCTTCATGGGCGGGGGAGATTACCTGATCTGGGGCGAACCCTACAGCCACGCCCGAATCATCGATGGCCTAGCAGCACCCATCGCCTGTTTCACAGAAAAGTGGCCCCATGACGCGTGGTTCGTAGAAGCTTCTTCAGTCGAAGATCTGAGCCGCCGCTGGGTCGCCAATCTGTATCCGCCGCTAGACAGTCTCCTTCGTGCTCATGTGGATCTATTTCAACATCTCTTCGGCGATCCTGCACGGCTTCTGGGCGCCAGCGGCTGGGGACTCAAAGACGTGCGCCTGACAACCGCGCACGCGTTGTACCTGAAATGGTTGTTCCCGCGAGCGAAATTCATATTTCTCTACCGGAACCCTTACTCTGCGTACCGCTCTTACCGGCCCTATCGGCGCTGGTACGTCAGTTGGCCTGATCAGCCGGTTTTTACGCCGTGGGCATTTGGAAAATATTGGAAGGCAATGACGGACGATTTCGTGTCGGGCTACGGCAAGGTCGATGGCCTGCTCCTTAAGTACGAAGATCTCACGGGCCCTGAACCGCCTCTCGAGGCCCTCTCGCGTTACGTGGGTTTCCAGGTGCCGCGGCCCGCAGAAATTGAACGGATCGCCGACTCCGCGCCTCGAAGCAAGGGCGTCGGCCTGCCCGCCATCGAGCGGGCCCTGCTTCAGGCGGCTGTGAACCCCACTGCGACTCAGCTCGGTTATCGACCTGATTGAACAATCACTTGGCAAAATCTAATTTGCGATCGACGCGTACGGTCTCACGGCGTAGATCATGCCGAAATGCTCATCGAGGGGGTCGGCTGTGGAGAGCATGGTGAATCCCGATTGTCGCAATAACGCAATCAGCGACTCGGGGCCTCGATCGTGCCACTCGAGCATCACCGCCGTGGCACGACCGAGAATCCCGGCTTTGTGCAATGCCGGGAGAATCTCGTATTCGGCTCCTTCGCAATCGATCTTCAGCAGAAGATCGTTCGCCGGATCAAGGGAGCCCGTAAACTCCTCGATGCGCGCCGCGTCGACAATCGTAATCGGCAACTGCTGGAGTTCGCTAGCCAGACGCGCGCCTCCCCTGACGGGCGCGACACCCATGCTTCCTTTTTTTCGATAGCTATAGGGCAGTACGAGCGTCGTGTCGGAGCCACCAAGACCAACGTTGTGAACATGTATCCGTCCGCTCAGGTGCGGGTTGAGCTCTAAATTCCGCCTGAGCTGGCGGAACGTCGGCTCGAACGGCTCGAAGCCGTGAATCGCCAGCACATTTGGCTGTGATGCCATGAACAGGCTGGTGTACCCGACGTTGGTGCCGACGTCGATAACGACTGCGGGCCTCTGCGTCAGCACGTTGTATGCGTGCGCAACGAAGATCTCTTCCAGGATAAGGAGGTCTTGGTACGATTCGACAATCGCACGGATGCCGGCGATTGTTATCACAATCCGATCCTCGGCATCGACGGTGAACTCGGCCTTGGCTCGCTGCGATAACACCAGCGCGTTCCGCAATCCTTTCAAGAGGAATTCATGGCGGTTGCGCTTGAGGCTGACGCCCAACTGATTGATATGAAGTCTGCGTCCGGGCCGCTCCACACGACAGGCATCAGCACTAATCCCGTGCGCCTGCATACGCGATGACCAGTACCAATCTCGGATATTGGCCGCGCGACGCAGCGTCTTCAAGAACCTGAGCGGAAAGCGGATCACTGCGACTGCACAACCGTGATTGTCACTGGCGCAGTGTTCGTCCGGCCAGCCGAGTCCTGAGCGGTCAGATGCAGTACGTATATTCCAGGTGCCGAAAACTTGGCCTGTGTTTGGACGCTGCCCAGATCGGTAAAGACGACGGTGCCGGAACCATAGGCCCGACTCCAGCGAACCGACGCGTTCTCCCCGACAACCCCCTGGAGGACGGCATCTCTGCCAAGGGTTACCGTTTGGTCCTCTCCCGCGCCGACGGCAGGAGGCCTTGAGCGAGAGCCCTTGGACACTAAAGCCATGCGGCCATCCGACTGCGGCACAAGTTGCCAGGGAGGTCCTGAAGCGTCCGGGCTTTGAGTTTGGCGCGCAGAATCCGGGGTCTGCCTGCTTCCGCGTGCTCCACGATCCGGCGGGTCTGGCTTGTCGGTACGACTCGTCTGAGGAGACCGGGCCTCCGCTTGCGGCGGCTGCGCGCCCTGTTCCCGCGCGGCTCGTCGCGCGGCCTCGTTAGCTAATCGCTGCTCACGAACAGCCTTCAACTGCTCTCGCGTACTTTGACTCGTCACGTCGTTCGCTGAACGCTGCACGCGCGTGCGCTCGCGACCCGGTGACTCAATGGCACGATCTCGCCCGCCGTATTGCCCGTCACGCCGAGCACTTGATGCGGCGACGAAACCGCCTCGGCGGGAGGGCCGAAGACGCCATTCGAACGCAGGCCCGCAAGGGGACCCGCGCCGGCAGGTGCTATCGCGCCACCAGGCGCCAGACGATATTTTTCCCACGCCTCCCCTGTCGTTGTTTTGCCGTCGAGCAGTCCGGGAATCCCGAAGTCGGGCAGCACGTAATCCGGCATCTGCTCCAGCGAGTACAACTGTGCCCCTTCCGGATATTTCGGATGGCCGCGCACGTACGTTGGCTGCCGCAGCGCAAATGCGAGCGCAGGGTTAAAGTCGTTTCCCGTGAGGATCGGTTGAATGTAAAGATCGTATTGCATCCGGCGGGAAAGCACACTTGCGCCGCGTGCAGCGGATTTCTGCGGACCGCTCACCGGTGCGGCAACCGCGACAAATTTCATGTCCGTCAGATCAATGACTGCGTCTTGATTCGTCCCAACGGGAATGCCGATTGTTGGTCGCAAAGAACCCCGCCTCTGATCACACTTCGCATTGGAAGCGTAACGCCGCGCAGGAAACCCTCAACCCTGAGATTCTCTATGAGGGCGCCATTGCTCCCCTGAATACCCAAGCGAGCGCCGACGTCGTCGGTCCGTGAGAACTGTCCGATGACCCGTGCGTTCTTGAGGTGGAAATTTCCAGCGTAGGACGCCTTGATCCCGCCTGCATTCCACGATAACAGGTCATACATCTGGCTGTAGGGAGCGTTAGGGAATCTCGACTTGGTGGCGATACCGTGATACTCAAACAGAAACCCGGCCTCACCACCCCACCGTCCAGGTCCCAATACGTACGTGATATTTCCAATAAATCTAATCGGGACGCTGTCAATTGAAACGCTATCGGCAGCGTTGGCCCATGACCGATCTCGAAGGTTGGCGACCGGAAACCGGACAACGTAGGTGTTAGTCAGTCGGTGGTTCAGCGGACGCGCCCACAGGTTGAACCCCGAATGCGCCTGCCCGGACGACACATTGTCAACTACGTCGACCCCTCCTCCGTTCAGCCAGAACCCTGTCCCGCGATGACCTGCATCCAGACGTCGCCGCTGATGGAGGGCTGGATCCTTTTTCAGATCGACATCTCTCGGCTGTTCGTCGTGCGAGGAACCAGAGCCGACGGAGTGGATGGCCAGGTTTCTCGTAAACTCTCCGATCTCGTCTCCTTCCTCGGTGAAAAAATGAGAGCCATCAATATTGTGCGACACGCACCCTCGGACAATAACGTTGGAGCTGTGATTCGCGACACCAATTTTGAAACCGGCGCCACGTTTGACCTGCACGACACAACCTTCGACCTGCGACGCCTCAGCTGTCGGCCCGGCGCCATGGAAGTGAAGGCTATAACGCCCTCGTATGTTCTCTGCCGTAATTCCGGCGGCGGGGCTAACGCCAGCATCTCGCCTTCCCTCCTGGATCGTTGGATCTGATACAGGTCTCACCGTCGTCCGTCCGAGATCATAGAAGCCCACCCACGAGATCTTCTGACCGCCGCGATGCATCAACATCAGGTGCCCCTGCCGTTTCGGATCGCCGGCGTCAGCCGTCGCGGATCTGATCTGGACATTTCGAGTCAGGTTTCCCAAGTGGAACGCAGGCTTGGACCATCCTTTCGCCTCTTCGACTGCAGGGAGCGCGCGCGAGTTCCGGATGGGACGATCGAGCACGATCATCGGCCCCTCTACCCGTACCAGCTTGAAAGTTTCATCCTGATCGTATTCGTTTGCCGTAAAGACGAGCGCGTCGCCAGGAAGCCATCCCGCAGGTGGCTGATCGGCAACGACGCTCGTAGTGCCCACTCGCGGTACTTGTGACACTGAAACGAAGGGCGTCTTTGCGGCTCCGTGAATCTCGACAATCCCATGCGCGATGACTCCGCGGCCCAGCTCGAATGGATCTGAGGTCTGGTCGATAGGCTGTCCCGCTCTGGCCGTGATGATCACCTGGGCCGTGATGCCGGCAGGAATCGGCCTGAGCGCTGTGCCGATTTCGAGACGTCCACCATGTTCGATTTTGAGTGTGTCCACCGTCACAGCAGTGTTGGCCGCGGCGTCGAATCGCAGGCCACCTTCGACACGAATCCAGAACAACGGAGCGGTGAACTCGCGATCGACAGTAACTGTGATCCCCCCTGGCACCAGCACCTTGCCGTCAGCCGCCGGTAGCCTTCGACCGTTCCAGGTATTGGGACTCGACCACGAGCCGCTCGCCACAGCAGTATGGGTTGCCTCTCCTCGTGGCAACATGGCGCAAAACCCGCGCATGTGCTCGTCGAGCGGACTCTCAGCACCCGGAACCGTGTGCGCGGCGTCGTGCGCTTCGTTCTGACAGCCGGCAGCAACGATCGGGCGTGCCACTTCAGAGCTCCGACGACCTGGGGACTGGGGCAATCGACCCGACCTCTGCTCCGGCCGAACGGCGCGCGAATCCTGTTGAGCGATTGGCGACGTTGCAGTCAGAAGCACGAACCCGAAGGCCAAGAGACTCGGTGCGTAACGTACAACTCGGAGAGACTCCCGCAAGATATTCAAGTGATTCTGCAGCATTGGTTCATATCTCCTGCTCAATCGTTCGAGAGGGCCTGTTGGTACGCATCCAGATTTTCATCGAAGAGCTTCGAAATGGCGAGTCGGTTTCGGAGACGAATCACGCTCGACAGGCAATCGCCTGGCGACATGATCATCGCCTGTATCGCATGACTTAGAGCGCCTGCCGTATATGGTGCGAACGTCCGGATCGCACCGGGTTCCAACAGATTGTACTCGGCAATGAGCGGCAGATCTGACGCAAGAATCGGTCGCACCGCCGAAATCCATGTACTGATCGAGCTCGAGGCTGCGACAGTCTCAAATGGACAGACGGCTAAATCCGTTGCGGCGAGATAACGGTCCAACTCCTCTTCGGACAGGTAACCCGTCATCCGCACTCGGTCCTCGACGCCGCAAGAACGAGAGAACGCAATCAGGTCATTCTGAATGTGTATCTCTCGCGCCTGGCCGGCGAACACGACGACATATTGGCTGGGTAGCTGGGCGAGAGCCTGAAGCAGCAACCTGTATCCTTTGCGCGGGTGAACCCTTCCCAGCAAGGTCACGACCGTGCGGCCCGAGAGCCCCAGCGACTCCTTGGCTTCAATTGGACCGACCGGCAGCGTCCGTTCCTCGACGAACAGAAATATCATACGTATCGCCGCTTCCGGCACGAAGGCTCTGAGGCGTCGATACTCTTCGTTCGAACAGACGATCATGAGCTTGGAATGTCGCGCAATCCATCGTACGGTCAACGCAACAGATCCAAATGTGCTCTTCACTTCCTTGAGAAATGCTGATGCGCTGCGGCCCTGGCGCGCCGGCACGAGACGTCCGCGAAGCAGCCGATCACGAACTGCTTTCCCTGACGTGAACAACTGTCGTGGTACTTCCTTCAAGAGCCCGGCGGGGGACTGTCGCGAATAAAAGTCAGAAACATTCACGACGAACGGTCTGCGGCAGCTCCGTGCAAATAGTCTTAAATAATAGAGTTGCCACCATCCACGGCCCCAGACCGACTTCTCACGCTGGCTGTTGTACTGAAGGTGCACGAGATCTGTTCCAGCCAAGTCCTTGGCCGCGGCAATGACCTTTGCACGGTCCTCGCGCCACGTCCCGGTGAATGTTACAGCGGCTTCGACAACTGACAGCGACCGCCGTTTGCGGGCCTCGGCTGCTAGAAGGACTCCAAGACGGTAGACGCCATGATCTGGCCGGCCGATGTGCAAATAGCCGATTCGCATTTCCCCCGACCTTGGGCGCCGCCAGTGGACAATTCGAGCTGACCGAGAACAAAAGTCGCTCAAAGAGCGGATTACTTACGGCATACCCCAGCGCACGCCGTTCTTCCGCCGCTTTTCTAGATCGGTACTGGCAAGACTCTTGCCGTACGACATCCGCGCGAGCCTTAACCCGTCCCAGTGAAGAAGCATATGTGCCATGCCAGCGCTTGACAACTCATATTGGCAGGAACGATTACGGAACCTCAGCGGAACACGCTACGCCGAGGCGTGGCGCGATCGCTACATCGACGGCGCCTGGAAACGCGCTCTGCGCAGAGCGTTCACTCGTCTAAAGGGCGTCCACTCGGTCCTCGACGTCGGCTGCGGGGATGGTCATATCGGCTCCTGGCTGCAACAGCAGTTTGGCGTAAGCGTCTATGGCGTCGATGCATACCAATGGCAGGGGTCGGGTGAGCTGCGGGCGTTCTCAGTGGTAGACGCAGAAGCGAAGGGCGCGTTTCGTAGAGTCGCGGGCGGGAAACGCTTCGATGTCGCAATGACGACGACAGTCCTGGCTCATGCGGAGAATTGGCGAGCGATCGTAGAAAACATGCTCGAGGTGGCGCGATACCTCGTGATTCTCGAAAACCTGCAATCGCCTGTTCCTGATTGGCAGCGCGGCCTGTCATATAAACGCCCGCTGCCGTGGCCGGAACTTATGGAAATGGCGACATCGCGAGGATTGCAGCTCGAGATGTGGGTGCCGGTAACCGTGATCGATACCCGACTTTTCAAGCGTCTCCCCCCATGGCTTGCGCACGGCGTGACGGCACCCCTCGATCGGTTTGCGACAAAGTGGGTCCGCGCGGCGAATGCTCGCCAGCAGTTATGCGTATTCAAGGTGCCCGAACAACTGGGATCAGCCGTCACACATGATCGAGCAACCACCATCAGTGCGACTCCTGGAGAATAAGATGAGCGAATTGAGCGCAACCGATGCTGTCGCCGCCAAGTCGTCGCAGACGTCTCGTATCGATCGAGGGAAGCGGGATCAAACCAGCGTGCCCTTCGATGCGGTCCGCGCCCCACAAGGCGGAATTCGTTACAGGTTGACCGAGCCGCATATTCCCAATCCAGCGGCGGTTATCGAGGCCCTCTCGGCCGTCGTGACGAGCAACTACTACACGCAGGGACCGAGAGTCAGGGAATTCGAGCGGGCATTTGCCGCTTCGCTGGGCCGTAAGTACGCGATCGCATGCAATTCCGGGACATCCGCGCTGCACTTGGCGATCGACGGGTTGAAGATCGGAACCGGGGACGGCGTGTTGGTGCCAGCGTATACGTGCGTGGCGACTGTGCTCCCGGTGATTTACGCTCGAGCTCTTCCGCTATACGCGAATAGGTTTGGCAACAAAACGGTGTTGTCCTGGAATCTCGCGGTTGACGACCTTGACGCAGCCATTCGTGAGAACGGCCCTGCGGTGAAGGCGGCGATGCCGGTTGCGTTATACGGTGAGCCCATATCCGACGAGCTCTTTGCCGCGTGCGCAGAGCGCGGCATTCCGACCATTGAAGATGCCTGTGAGGCGAGCGGTGCGGCAACGATAGGGCGATACGGGACGATCTCGTGCTTCAGCCTGCGGGGCGACAAGATGTTCACGGCTGGTGGAACCGGCGGGATGGTGGTCACCGACGATCCGGAGCTCGCGAAACGCATGCTAATCGCGCGCGATATGTACCTCCCGATAGAAGCGTACAAGCGGTACGACGCGACCGGATACGGTTTCAGTTACGAGATGGCAGAGCTTCAGGCCGCTATGGGTCTGGTGGCCCTTCCGTGGCTGCCCGATGCGGTCGGATCGCGTCAACTGGTGCATGGTTTCTATCAGCGAGCGTTATCGAAAGGTGGCGTGTTCGAGTTAATCGAGCATACCGTGCGTAGCGCCGTGTGGCGTATCGCGATTCGTCCGGCAGACCCGGCGTTGAGGAATCGGGCCTGGCGCGATAGCTTCATCATCCGGGCACGGGCAGAGGGTGTGGAGTTGCTACCGGGTTTCACTCCGCTGAGCTGGCTCGACAACCCAGACGTCGAGCATGAGCTCTACGGGGTCTTTTGCGTGCCGTGCCATCCCAAATTGACGCGCGATGACGTCGAAACGATTGTGTCGATTCTCGATGCGGCGATGGACCCGAGCCCTATCGCCTAGTGCGAGAGGCAGCAGTTCTAGTGCTGAGAGCAAAAACCGCTATCTCCGTGCTTCTACTGTGCGGTCCGTTTATGGCCTGCTCAAGCGCCGGCTCTCCGGCGGCGAACCCTACCGCGCCGTCATCGCAGTCGACGGCGACGCCTGGCGGTCCAAATGCTAATGTGGTGGCCGCCACTGCGCTGACAGTCGGGCCTTGCCCAACAACCACGATGATTCCGGCCACGACGGCTCAATTGGCCGCACAGGCGACCCTGGCCGACTCCACCAGCAAGGACGTGACCACGCAATCGAAGTGGTTCTCGACGAACCGGAATGCTGCTACGGTCGACGAAAGCGGCACGGTCACGGCGATAAAACTCGGCCTGACCATGGTTACCGCACAGTACCAGGGCATCCAGAGCTCATGTCAATTTCTTGTGGATAGCACACCGCCGCGGCCGCCGCTGCCCTCGAGTGGCGGTGGAATTGTGATTAACGAGTTTCGCCCCCGAGGTCCCAACGGCGAGAACGATGAGTTCATCGAGCTGCGGAACGACGCGAGTGAGGCCATCAGCGTTGGTGGTTGGCGTGTCGGACAAGCTCCGAGATCGGGCATCACGGCAAACATACTGCTCACGCTTCCTGCGGGCGCGATTATCAATCCCGGCTGTCATTTCCTGCTGACGCGGTCAGTCAAGGGACAGGTTTACAGCGTAACCGTCCCTGGCGACGCGACCTTCATTCCGCCCCATCCTCGATGATGGCGGCCTGGCGGTCCTCCGTCCTGATGGCAAAGTTGTGGACGCGGTGGGCATGAGTCTCGGCGCGCTGTATAAAGAGGGGGTTCCTCTTCTCAGTTTCGGCTCGAACAACGGCGATCGCAGTTATCAGCGGAAGGGAGATGACACGGACAACAACATAACCGATTTTGTGATGGATAGTCCGAGCACACCCACCAACCGCGGAGGAAGTTGCAGCCTGGACAGTCGATAATTGCTCGCCAGTTCTAGAACCGATAGCTAAATCGGTCCAAATCGTCACTGAACGCGGACTCGACCAATCGGCGTGATCGTTCACTGTAGTACGCGCGATAGTCTGAACCACGATTCGGCGTGGCGTTGAAGAAAGGGATGTTCAGCGGCTCGAGGCCGACGCGCCGCAACACTTCGTCGAAGTCCTGCTGCAGGCGCTCGAACCGCATCACAACATCTGCTCCCTCGATGTACCGCTGGAACATCGATGCTCGCCGCCTCACTCTGAAGAGCCGAAGCACGCGACGCGGCGCGTAACGCCTTTCAATCCACTCATCGAAAGAGTGCGTCCGGCACCAGTTCATCTCATCCATGTACCCCGGGTCACGATGGATGAACGCGTCCTTGTCTTCCAGCAGATACTGATATGTCGACGCGAGCTTTACGTAAAGTGACACGAGCGAATCGAACGGGTTTCGAACGGCGGTAAATGTGAACAGTCCTGCCTTTTCCTTCGGCGTCAGCAACCCATGCTCGAGCAACTCATGAACGCTGTTGTGTTTGTGTCCCACAATAATGAGGCCTCCCGGGTCAACGATATCGGTCGTCGGCAGGTACTCCCCTTCAAGTTTGTCGCAGAGGAGATCACCTATGGCCGTGCACCCGGTCCTCGGGGTCATGATGAAGAGCAGGCCATGAGCGCGACTGATGATAGCCATTGATTGAAGCGTTGTCTCCGGAGCGCTCTGAGATGCAGTCTCGGATCAGCGACCCGCTGACTGGCCGAGTGCCGGCCTCAGAAAGGACGGCACACGTTTCAGTAAGCCCGGCGCGAATTCCTGCAGCGTTTCCAGCGCGATTTCACGAATCGATCCAAACGGTCCGTATAGGATGAACCCCACCATCGTCAAACTCCCGGTCGCGAATTGCCCGAGCAGCAGGTGCCACGGACGGACGGTCGGAATGATAAGCCGCATGAGAAACGCCGTCGCGAGCAGCGATGCTGCAATAACCGCCGCACCAACCAGTCCTGGAACCTGCGCTCGCATGAGCTCGGCCCATCGAAGCCCCGTCACGCGGCAAACGAGTCCCTGCATGAGGATCATCATGCAGCAGGTTGCCAACGCGACCCCGACTGCAACGCCCATAATGCCCCAGGTCGCGAAGCGCGGAAACACCGACAGCAATCAAAATCACGTAGGTGGCCTGACGCCACGTCTCTGACCAGATCTGCCCGGCCGCTTGAATGGCGGCACTCGCATATGCAAGGGTTACCCTGCAGGCTCCGGCAATACAGAGAATCTGAAAAGGGACGACTGCCGGGAGCCATTGCCGTCCGTAAAGCACTTCTACCAGCTGCGGCGCGATAACGATCAGGGCCGCGAAAGTCGGGAAGCCGATGAATGTCGCCGCAACGCAGGCCTTCAAATAGGCTCGCCGAAGGCGATTCGCGTCGCCCTGAATCAGGGTGAAGATCCTGAGGAAAACAATCGGCGCGTTCAGGCGCTCGGACACGCGGCCGACCGTGTTGAAAGCCTTGTCGTACAGTCCCAGAGATGCCATGCCGAGCAAACGTCCCACGATCAGACTGTCGAGGTACTCCGCCGCAAAAGTGAGGAGCCGTTTTGCGTAGAGACCAGCGCCGAAGGGGATCGTTTCCCGAAGCGCCTGGCTTGAGAACTTGAGCCGCGGTTGTCGTCCACCGAGATACACCTTTGTCAAAGCCTGCACGACGTTGGCAGCAAGCTGCGCGTAAATCAGGCTCCAGAAACCAAACCCCCGCCAGGCGAGCGGAACCGCTGTCAGGAGAAAGACGGCCGAGTAGGCCCATTCGATGATGGCTGCATGACGAAAACGCATCTCACGCGAAATGGTGGCGACTTGACCCGTGCCGAACGGCAGGACAATGTACACAAGCGCCGCGACTCGCAGCGCGGGTGCCACCTCGGGCGCCCGGAAAAAGGACGCCAGGCTCGACGCGCTGAGCGTTAAGCAGAGCCAGCTTGCGATTCCGACGATCAGGTTCACAACAAAGACCGATGACACATGCTCGGGGCGCATTTCTTTCAGCCGGAGCAACGCGCCTCCCAACCCAAAATTGGCGATCTTGTTTGCGAACCGGAGGAAAAATCCGGTCGCCGCCGCAATGCCGAAATCGGTCGGCGTCAGGAGTCGCGACAAGGCGATCGAGGCCAGAAGGTCGCTGGATTGGCTAACAGCCTTCTGTGCGAAGCTCCACACGGCGCCGATCTTCGCAGCCTTGCTGTATCCGGCGGCACTATAACCACGCTCGGGTTCGGTGCCGGAATGGCTTTCGCCGCTCATGTAAGCTCGATCGAGCCAAAGGTCGACAATGGTCGGAGCACTCTTTTCTCCATCCACACAGCGATCGCCGGCTCGTCCGTCGATGCGTTTCGCCACGTGATCGACCCAATACATGAGTATCAGCGCCGGCAGAACCCGTTGCGGGATGCCCATCTGCTCGACATAAGACGCCAAGACCGGCATCTCCAGTAGCCGATCGGCCTGGAACAATGTGCGTATTGTGTCGAAGCGCTGCCAGGTCGCGCTGGAGTTGCGTTCGCCAGGAATCTCCATGCAGTGCAGGACATCCAAGAGCGGCAGATGATAATCGGAGAACAGCTCCCAATCCACGACCGCCGAGAGGCGGCGTGCCGCGTCATACAGGCAGTTGCCGGCTGAAAAATCGCCGTGGGACCACACGAAAGGCATTGTTTCGCCGACGAGCGTCCGCTCGAGGATGGCGCCAAGTTTCTCGAAGACGGTGTTGGATTTCAGCGTGGAGCACCTGCGACGTATGTGCCACAGCGGAGCCCCAAAGTCCCTGTCGAACGCTTTTCGATCGATATACACGGGCTGTCTTGTATTGAGGTGCATCTCGGAGATGAAGCGCAGGGCGCCGGGTTCCCAGCCCGTGGTGGACGGCCACTCACGATAGTCGTCGCGCGCAGTGCCAGGTACAGAATCCTCGGCATAGAACGAATAACGATCGATGATGCCCGCCAGCCGCGGCTGCGGCACGATCGCTTTGATCTCGTCTGAAATGAGAGGCGTCGAATGGATCGCCTGTAGAGCGGCAAAGTTCTGGCGACCGCGATCCATTGCCATCGTTGAACGAGGCACTCGGACTACATATCTGCGCTCGTCCTCACACGCAACGACGAGTGTGGTCTTCCCGATCCGGCGAACGAGAAACCGGTCCAGACGGACGGATCCGTGAGTCGGACCGAGCGAAGCCTGCAGCTCGGCCATCAGCTGCTGGAGGAACGCGGGACTATTGGTTTCTCCTCGTCGACAAAGGACCATGACCTGTTTATCGGTCGTTGAACCCGTTCGAGAAATGAGGCGTCCATCTGATGGAACCGTGAGCTCGACGAGACGCTGCCGGTCTAGATCGGCAGCCGCCGTTGCCGAGATGGTGAACCTCCCGTTTGCCACTAAAGATTTCGCCCAGCGTCGAGCGGGCGGCTGCACTAAGTAATATTGACGCCAATTTCGCCGGTCGCGAGGAATACGACGACTCGGTGCCACGATCAGGCATCGGCCTGCCGACCTGAGCACGCGGTCCACTTCCTGAAGCGCGCCAGTCCTGACGCTTTGACGAAGACCACTGTGATCGAAGTCCAGCACCACGGAATCGAACGATCCACTTGCAAAAGGGATGGCGTCCGGCGAGTGCCGAACGATGCGAGCGCGGCCTTCGCTGTCTGCTGAGGAGACGACGACTCCTTCACCTGCGGCCACGAGGAACAGCACCCGCGGGGTTGGAGACAGATGGGTCAACAGCAGCAGGGCGGTTCGCCCTTGCAAATCATCTGGTGGGGCTGATTCCGGCATATCCGTGGGCAGCGTTCGTCAGGTGCGACTGGCTCATCGTCCGGGCATAGACATCTTCGAGGCGGTCGATCATTCCCTCGAGTGCGAAATTGGCGCGGACATGCTTCGCCGCAAGGTCGCTGACATTTGCCGCCAGCGCGGGATCTGTGAGGTAACGTAAGATACCGGCTGAGAGCGCCTCTGGATTGTCCGGTGGGATGAGCGTGCCAAGTGCCGGCTGCGACACAATCTCCGGGATTCCGCCAACGTTGCTCACGACCACTGGCCGCGCTGCTGCCATCGCCTCGATGACGACCTTGCCAAAAGGCTCCGACTGCGTCGGCAATGCAAAAATGGTGAAGGTCCGCATCCACGCAGGTATGTCGCGCCGGTAACCCACGAAACGCACTGCTGACTCCAGCCCGAGGTGTTTGACGAAGAGACGGCACTCAGACTCGGTACTCCGTCTCATCCGGAGGCGGGCATCCCACAATTACGAGAAGCGCGCTCGGAACCTTTTGTAGGATCGCGGGCATCGCCCGGATCAGCGTGGTGACTCCCTTACGCGGAACGATTTGTCCGACGAACCCGATGATCGGACGATCGCCTGCACCAAGCTCCGCACGTTGGTTCTCTTCCGACTCGTATCGAGACAGATTCACGGCGTTGTGGATGGTGAGAGTCTTCGGCGCGAACCGCCGATCCGATTGAAGGTCGACTGCCACAGCGTTCGAGTTGGCGATAATCCACCGGGCCAGTTGGAATCCATACTGCGCGATCGGCTTCCGGACTGGATTTCGCACGTGTTGGATATACGGCAGACCGAGCATGTGAACGGCCTGCAGCACACTTCGACGCGACGCAGAAGTGTTTCCGTGAACGATGTCGATGCCTTCACGCCTCAACAAGCTCACGTACCACGGCACCTCAGGCAGAAAGCGCCACACCTCGCTGCGATTCCATCGGCTCACTGAATGAATGATGACAGGAACATTCAGGTCTTTGAGGCGCTCAGGGAGATCACCTGGCTCGGGACAGAGTACCAGACCGGATCGAATCGTCGCTTGTTCAGTCCGGAAACGATGTCTATGAGCGATGTCGAGCTTCCACCGTGGGCCGTACTCCAAGAATTCACATAAAGGATGCGTCGGGCTCTCGCGGGTTGATCACCCATGGACGACTATTCGTTAGCGCGTCGGCGCCGGGCGCCGCGTTTCGGTGACGGTGTCGGTAACAGGCGGCAGGTATGGTACCCCGTCGACCATGACATTCTCATAGGTCGTCTGTGAGGATGGTCCAATCCCGATCTTGAACCCGTCGATCACGACGTCGCGGAGAACGTTGTGATTCCCGCCCTGACGAGCCAAGCCCATACCGGTCGTATCGGCACGAGTCGTCTGAAAACCGGGGAGATCTCCTCTAATGAGACGGATCTCTTCGTACGCTGTCCAGCCTGCATAGCTGGTGGCAATGCCACGCTTTGCGTTCCATCCAAGGCTGCCGGAGAAAACGCTCTTCGGGGAGTTCGGGTAGCGCGTCGCCTGTTGGAGGGAGTGATAATTGACTTCGAAGGCGCCAACGGCCCCGTTCCTGGCATTGCCGAGTACGTAGGAGGTATTGTTCCGGAATACGAAGGGCACAAATTCGATCGGCAGCATCTCCTGCGAAGACTCGACCCATGGGCCCCCACCTGGTAGCAGGGATACGGGAAACTGAACCTTGTATGTATTGCTGAGCCGGTGATCGAGCGGCCTCGACCAAATATTGAAACCGCTGGCAGCGTGCTCGGCCGCCACATTATCGGCGACATTCACGCCGCCGCCATGGATCCAGTACCCATGACCCTTGTGGCCGACATCCAGGCGGCGCCGTTCGGCCACCTCCGGACAGGTCTTGAGCTCGACGTCCCGCGGCTGCTCGTCAGTCGTGGTGTCCGAGCCGACGGAATAAATCGCCAGGTTATGGATGAAGGCACCAACCTCGTCGCCCTCTTCTGTGAAGAAAGTCGACCCGTCAATGTTGACGCCAACGTTGTCTTTGAATACCACGTTTGAGCTGTGATTGATGTAGCCAATCTTCAGTCGTGAGCCGCGCCTCACCCACAACGAGGATCCTTCGACCACAGACGGCTCGCTGGAAGGCGAGGCCATATGAAAATGCAGCCCATAGCGTCCCCGAACGTTTTCCACTTTAATCGCCGGCGGACACAGCGACGCATTGCGCACGCCTCCCTCACCTATCAGTGGATCGGTGACTGGATCGATCGTTGTTCGACCAAGGTTTTCGAACTCGACGTACTTGATCGAATGGCCGCCACGATGCATCAGCATCACGTGCCCCTGCTGCCGTATTTGACCCGCATGATCTTGGTGCGTACGAACCACAATGCTGCGCGACAAGTTCGCGAGGTGCAAGCTCAAACCCGTGTAGGGCTGGCCCGTCTTCGGATTCACAGGGAATGCCCGGGCGTTGCTGATCGGACGATCCAATCGGATCCCGGTCTCGTCTACGGAGACAATCTGGAAGGTCTCATTGTCGCCATAGCTGGATGCTGTTAGTACGACCACATCTCCAGGGGCCCAGTCGCCAGGCACGCGTCCGAGCTCCAGCCACATCGCGCCAACCTGCGGAACCTGATAAACATTCACCCAGCTCGTTTTCGGTTGGCCATGCATGACCACGGTCCCAACTGATACCAGACCGCGCGAGAGCTCGATCGGATCATAAACATGATCGATGTCATCGCCCCGATGCTGGAATGTCAGAACCGCCCGGGCCGTCACTGGTGCCGCCTCAGTCCCGATCTCGAGCCTGCCGGTATGTTCGATCGCGAGCGTCTCCACGGCGAGCGACGTGTTCGTGTCGGGCGCGAATCGCAGTACGCCGTCCACGCGAACCCATTCGTACAGCTCGTCCAGTTCGGCATCGATTGTCACGGTCATGCCTTCAGGGATCCAGATTCGGGCAAATCGGCCAGGTGGCCCGGCATCCCAGATTCCCGCATCCGACCAGTTCCCCGATCGCGTGGCGGCAACAGTGGCCCGAGTGGTCGGCGTCAGTTGGTTAATCTCGGCGTGCGCTCTCAGGACAGAAGGCGACTGTCGGCTCAGTAGAAACAGGATTGCTCCTCCACTGACTAGCACCCTAAGCCATGAACTGAGCTTCATACGTCCTGTGCCGTGAGCTTCGTGGAGCGTCTGGGGGAAACCGACCGTCGGTGCCGCTCGTTGCTTGTATGAGGGAGTATAGCGGATCGCATTCAGGATGGGCCAACTTTTGCGGGCCGAGCTCCCGAATGTCTTCGCCGCACATTCGCTCCACGGTTAGAACGCGAGGACTTAAGACCTCTCACGAGGCGACTTCTTGAGATGTCCCCCACAAACGGTCGCGTAGAAGGGGTTTGGCGTCGGCCGCATATGGCATGAACCTCGCAAATCTGCCCCCGCACTCATGCTACGTTCAATCGCCGTTTCACTGCAAAACGCCTGGACGCCCGATCGAACCACGTCGCAAAGCTCCAGCACGAGACAAGCACCGGGGCAGCTAGAGGCATCTTTCAGTTTGACGGCCTTGATGCCGGTCTTCCTTCAACTCGGCCTGATCACGCTCGTTGTGCGACAGTTCGAGATCGAAAGCACCGCCTTTTTCCACTTGACGGTTCTGGCGCTGACTGGTTTTTTGATTCACAGTTGCCTGCCGTTCGTCCTTCGTCTGCCGTTCTTTCTGGCTCTTTCGCTGGCGGGCTTAGCGCTGGTTCTCGGTCCCCGTCCTGCAGCCTCGATTGTGATAATTGGCTGCGGCCTGGTCGGCCTCTGTCATCTGCCTTTCACGATTCGAGTCCGAGTTGTACTGCTGCTCCTGGCGGGCGGTCTCCTGGCCGTCCTGCGCACGGGCCAGGTCGCCGCACCCTTGTCGCCGATCATCTGGCCCATTCTGGGCTCGATGTTCATGTTTCGGCTTTGCATCTATCTCTACGACATCAGTCACAGCAACGAACGCCCGCGTCCGGTCCATGCGCTGTCTTATTTCTTTCTGCTCCCGAATGTTTGTTTCCCGCTGTTTCCTATCGTCGACTATCAGACGTTCGGTCGCGCCTACTACAACGACAACCCGCTTCGTATTTACCAGCGCGGCATCGACTGGATGTTCCGCGGCGTCGTGCACCTCATCTTGTACCGCTTGCTCTACCACTACGTTGCGATTACGCCTGGCGACGTCACGGACGTCTCAGATCTTGTCCGGTTTCTGGTCGCAAACTATGGTCTGTACCTGCGTGTCTCCGGGCAGTTCCACCTGATCATCGGGATGCTGCATTTGTTCGGGTTCAATCTCCCGCCGACTCACCATCTCTATTTCCTCGCGTCGAGCTTCACCGACCTCTGGCGCCGGATAAACATCTACTGGAAAGACTTCATGATGAAGATGTTTTACTATCCGGCGGTCTTCTCACTGAAGCGCTTCGGAACCTTGCCGGCCATTGTCGCCTCGACGCTGCTCATCTTCCTGCTCACGTGGCTGCTTCACTCGTATCAGTGGTTCTGGCTGCGCGGTTCTTTCCCGTTGTTGTGGCATGAAGGTCTCTTTTGGGCGATTCTTGCCGTGCTGGTCACGGCCACGACCGTGCGCGAGACGACCAGAGGCCGGAAGCGGACGCTCGCTAACACTGCTCCGGCTTCCTGGTCAGGGAACCTGAAGTTGGCGCTTCGAACCGCAGCGACCTTTTTCGGCATGTGCGTGCTGTGGTCGTTGTGGATGAGCGAATCGTTCACCGAGTGGACCTCGATGTGGTCTGCGGCATTTCGAACCCGTCCGACCTTCGCGGGCGAGTGGCAAATCCTGTTCATCGCCGCTGCGTGGATTGGTGTGACGACGGGCGCGAAAACCGCGCGTCTGCCTGACTTCCTGACCAGAACGATTAAAGCGATACGAGCATTTCGACAGTCCGCCTTGGGTACCGGAGTAATGATTCTTGGCATTTACGTCGCCGGCCAGCCAGCCGTGTACGGTCAACTGGGCTCGACCGCATCCGACGTTGTTACCGTCGTCCGATCGGCCGGTCTGAATGCCCGCGATAACTCACAGTTGGAACGCGGGTATTACGAAAGCTTGATCAGAGTGGACCGGTTCAATTCCCAACTCTGGGAAGTGTACATGCGGAATCCGGTCGACGTGAATGAGTGGGGCGAAGTCGGCCGAACCGTACGGTTCACTCAGGATTTTCGGCTGAAGGAGTTACGGCCAGACTTGCGCACATCCCTGAAGAACCAGGCATTTTCCACCAATCGGTGGGGATTACGGGACCTCAACTATGAAGAGGTGCCGTCGCCGGGCACCTGGCGGGTCGCGTTGCTCGGGTCTTCCGTCGTGGTGGGCTCGGGTGTCGCAGACGGCGAAAATTTTGAGTCGATTGTCGAATCGCGCCTGAACCGTGAAGACATCGGCGCCGACCGCAACCGATATGAGATCCTGAACTTTGCCGTGGGAGGCTACGGTCCTCTCGAACAGGTCGTGGTGCTTGAAAAGAAGGTTCTCAGCCTCCAGCCGAGCGTGGCTCTCTATGCGGCGCACGATTCAGACGAGGAACGCGCCGTCGCGCATTTGGCCAGAGCCGTGTTTCGCGGAGTCTCGATTCCGTACAGTGAGTTGAGTGCCATCGCCAGCGTGGCGGCTGGCGCGTCCAGCGAGGCCGCCGCCGAGGCACGGTTGAAGCCGTTCGGGCGCGAAATCGTCTCCTGGGCATATCGGCAGATCGCGTCACAGTGCATCGCCAACGCCATTCAGCCCGCATGGATGTTTCTGCCGGTGGTACACAAGGATCGGACCAAAATCGGTTATCTCGGAGAACTTGCGGAACAAGCCGGTTTCCGCGTCTTCGACTTTTCTGACGCCTTCGCAGCCCACGATCTCGACCGTCTGAAGGTGTCCGACGTTGACTACCATCCCAACCGGGAGGGCCATCGCGTTCTGGCCGATCGGCTCTATCAGGTGTTGCGTGAGCCGATCTTCTTGAGCAATTCCAGTCAGGCGGCAACCGGCGCCACCGTATCACGGAGGTAGCGGAAAACAATGCAGACGCCCTCAAAACAAGGCGGGGACGATATCGAGCAGACTGTCAAAGGGTTCATTCTTCGCGAGTTTCTGTCGGAGGAGAATCCGGATCAACTGACCGACGCCACACCCCTGCTCACCGGTGGAATTCTTGACTCCATCGCAACCGTCAAGCTCGTCGTCTTCCTCGAGCAGCAGTACAACATCGAGATCCAGCCGCACGAGACCGTCGTCGACAATCTGGAAACGATACGTCAGATCGCAGCGTTCGTGCGGTCGAAACTCTGAACCCGATACTTTAAGCGAGGCATATGGCTCCAACACCTGAGTTTGATGTGGGGATTATTGGCGGCGGGCCTGCCGGGGGCGGACTCGCCGCGTATCTGGCCAAGGCTGGTCTCAAGTGCGTTGTTTTCGAGCGCGAGCTCTTTCCACGACCACACGTCGGCGAGTCGCTGGTCCCTTCCTCCACGCGCGTGTTCAAAGATCTCGATTTCCTTCCTCAGATGGAGTCGGCCAAGTTTCCCCACAAGTACGGGGCGGTCTGGACGGCAGCGAACTCAAACCTGGCCAATGTTGACTGGGACGGATTGGCCGGAGACTGCGAAGCATCCATCCGTTTCGAGGAGCGCGAACAGCCTGGTGTCGACAAGAACTATACCTACCACGTAGACCGTGGCCTGTTCGATCTTCTCCTCTTGCAGCACGCGAACAAGCTCGGGGCCGAGGTCTACGAGGGAGTGAACGTCTCCGGGGTCGATCTGACGGATCCGGATTTGCCGCGCGTGAAGTTCTCGATCGGCAGACAAGAGTGCCGGACGAGCGTGCGCGTCGTCGTGGATGCGAGCGGCCGCCGAACGCTCCTGGGCAACCAGTTCCGCTGGAAGGTGAAGGATCCAGTGTTCGATCAGTACGCCCTTCACACCTGGTTCGAGGGGTACGACCGGACGACGCTGAGCCAGCGGAAGAAGGAATTCGGTGACTATATCTTCATCCACTTTCTTCCGATCACGAACACTTGGATCTGGCAGATTCCGATTACGAGCACAATTACGAGCATTGGCGTCGTGACACAGAAGAAAAACTTCGCGAAGTCACGGGCCTCCAGAGAGCAGTTCTTCTGGGATTGCGTCGGGACGCGGCCCGAGCTGCTGGAGGCCTTGAAACGGTCCGAACAGGTGCGGCCGCTGAAAGAAGAAGGTGATTACAGCTATGCGATGAAGCAGATCTGTGACGATCGCGTCCTCCTCATCGGCGACGCGGCGCGTTTCGTGGATCCAATCTTTTCCACCGGCGTCAGCATCGCTCTCAACAGCGCGAGGTTCGCAAGTCGCGACATCATCGGCGCGATGGAAACCGGCGACTTCACGCGGAACAGCTTCAAGACGTTCGAAACGACGATCCGGCGCGGCACAAAGAACTGGTACGACTTCATTTCGGTCTACTATCGGCTGAACGTACTCTTCACCGCATTCATTATCGATCCCCGATATCGGCTCGATGTGCTGAAGTTACTTCAAGGCGATGTCTACGATGAGGAGCGCCCTCCGGTGCTGGAGCGGATGCGCCAGGTCGTCACCGAGGCCGAGCGGAATGAAAAGCACGTCTGGCACAAGATGCTGAATGATCTGACGTCCGACGCCTTCAGTCCGTCGTGGTAATTACGGTGTCCCGCTTGGGCGCGAGTTTCCAGCACGAGAGATCGCGTCCAAGCAACTCCTTCAGCTGAGCGACATCATCGTCAAGCGCCTCGAGGATTCGACCACGCACCCGCGCGTTCAGAATCTCGCTTTTCGCCGGGAGGGGTCGCGTCATCCGTTCCGAGGTCCACCTGCGCAGCTTCCAGGGAAGCCTGTCATACCCGGGCACCCTTTTCAGAGCGGCCAACACTGGCGTTGCCGCCCGCTTCCGGGCGGTTTCGTTGGAACGGCGGTCCGCCGCAATCGTACCGAAACCTGGCTCGAGCTCCAGAAACCGCGCCACATGACCCAGGGTCATTTCAATATCGGCGACGAATTCCTCGAACAACAGCACCAGTATCTGCTGATGGGGGAATACACGAAGATACTGCGATAGTTGAAGATGATACCGGCTCACGTTCAAATACTCCTGCGAGCCTTCGAAGACGGCTTCTTCCAGGGGACGCCGCTCCCGTCCTTCCGCCAGGTTATGTAGGTAGGCTGAGCAAATCCGTTCGATCGGATCTCGGATCAGGTAGATCAGTCGGGCGTCGGGAAACGTTGCGTGAATTCTCTCGGGGACTCCCGAAATCATGGGGTACTTCGTGTAGGCAGTAGACGCCTCGAAGGCCCACGTTTCAGATGTCCGGCCGGCAAACAGCGCAGCACAGGCGGACAAGTCACTTGCCTCAGAGCCCGGTTTGGCGAACAACCGGGGCTCCTTACGAGGTGCAGCGTAGATGGCGGGGTGCGCCGCGAGATACTCGTACATACTGCTGGTGCCCGCCTTCATTGCTCCTATCAGAAAAAAATGCTGCTGCGGGCAGGCGAGCATCATGGCCCCCCACCTTCTTCAGGTCGAACCGATTCGGCAGCACGTCCCATCCCACGTTTCCGGTCGATCAGGGTGCGGGCAAGCGGCTCGACGCATCGCGTCCAGGAATAGAGATCTGCTTGCTCGAGCGCAGCGGCGCGCCGGCGCGCCGCCGGTAAGTCGAGGTATCGGATGATCCCTTCGGCCAGCGCCTTCGAATCACCAGCCGAGAACAGGAGGCCCGAGTCGGTCCCGGCGGGGATCATCTCCGCAAAATAGGGAAGATCCGACGCCACCACACCACACCCCAGCGTCCAGGCCGCCAGCAACAGGCCACTGCCCGTGATGTTGCTGTACGGCAGCAGCACGGCGTCGCTTGCCGCAACAAGGTCAGCAAACTCTTGATCGCTCAATTGCTTAGGCACCAGGACCGCACCATGCAGGCCGTTCATCGCACGCTCGAGCCCCGAGCGGTCATTTTCAGACCATGGAAGCCCAGCGACGACAAGCTGCACCCGTCCCCCAAGCCGGCGGACCGCTTCGCATGCCAGTTCGGTCCCCTTGTATTTCCTGATGAGCCCCACACAGGAAACAACCGGCACCTCGGGCTGCAAGCCGAGTTCCGTGAGCACAGCGTTACGGGAGCGGGGAGGCGGATAGATCCCCTTATAACTGCCGTGCCCGATAACGAGGACGCGGGCGACTGGGGCCGTACCTGCTCTTTGATTGCCTGTGCCGCGCTGGCGCTGTAACACACAAGGAGATCGCTGTGAGTTGCAAGAATCCGATAGCCAATTCGATCGGTCCAACGTGCGCCTTCATGGTGCCCCAGGTTGTGCACGATCCAGACCCGCACGATTCCCAGCCGTCCGGCCGTTGATAGATACTTCCGTAGTGTTGCGAGCCGGCGAAGCCGGCTGAAGGTGAGAACGCCGAGTGCGCGGTCAAGACGACCCCGTGTACGCCCCCGCCAGATCCGTTCGGGCCAGTGGACAAAAAAGGCATCCAGAACGGATTTACGACTACGCAGCCACGCGCAGTCAATCTGAAGCCTTTCGACGACGTGAACTCCGTGCTCAGCAAGCGCGTTGCCGAACAGCTCGATGACCGGGTTTCCAGGATTGCGTTCGGGATAGCTCGCGACTCGGACGGGTTGCATTCTGATCAGCCCTACAGCGAGAGGTCTTTCACGATTCCATCAAGGTTGAAGCTGCGGTGCAGTTCGATTTGTTTGCTGTCCCCAATACGGCCCTCACTGGTCCAGTGCCGGATGTATCGGCTGTTGTTCGTGGAGTAGTGATGCGCGTTGATGTCGGTCGACAGTTCGCGACCCTGGCCGTTGCAGTGCTTCTCCCAGAACCACACTCCGACGCCATGCTCGCGTGGGAACGCATTCTGGATCCACTCCCGCGCATTGGGATGCAATTGCGGATACCTCCACCATCCGCAGCCGTTTTCGAACTGGCTCGCGCTCGCTCCGGCGGTGGTGCAGCCGATCACCTCGAACCATCGCCGGTAAAAGAGAGGTTTTCCCTTGATCAAACGCTTCGCTCGCTGGGCGATGCCGACTTTCTCCCGTCGAATCCCGATGAGCTGGCCGTCGATGATTGTTTCGAACTCGGCTGCTACGGCCCGCATCAGCGTGGTTGGCGGGAGCACGTCCGAGTGCCAAAATGCAAGCGTCTTAGAGAATCGAAATGCGAATTCGAGCGGGAAATGCATCCACATCATCGGCAGCCGAAGCCGCCGATTGAAATCGACAAAGACTGCGTTTTTCGTCAGCCGGGGCAGCGCTACCGACCCATCCGTCCCGACCACAGGCGTCCAGCCAGCGGCGCTGACCAGCTTCTGCTGCACGAGACACCAGTCATCATCGATGCACCAGCACAACCAGGGCTTCTCAACTCCCTTCAGCGCCGCTTTCCATTCCTCCGCAGCCTCGAAGACGTGTGGCAGGGACTCCTTCGGGAACACTCGCCAGTTCCCAGTCCCGATGATTCCTTCCTTCGACGACAGAGCCCATGACGTCATTTCAGGCTCGCGTTGTGGACTGCGCAGGAGGTCCATATGCCCGCGCGTACCCGAGCATGAGACCGACAAGCCAGTATCCCCATTCGTTATCGAGGAAATCAGCGAAAATCGAAGCGACAACCAGGATCGCAGTCGACGTGATCAGGCACGAGGCGAGAACCATCGATTCTGCATTGTAGGCGCCAGGGCGCCAGGCCGTGCGCGCGACCATCCATACGCCAGCGAAGAGGAACAGCAGTTTCAACACGAGGCCCTGCACCCCCCACTCGACGGCCTCACTCAGAAAGCCGTTGTGCACAGACCTTCCAGTCTCGAGATACTGGCGGCTGTAGACTCTGTTGAACCCATCACCTCCACTACCGAAGGGATGATCGCCGAGAACGGTTGCAGCAACTCCCCAGATTACCAGTCTGCCCGCCGCCGAGTCGTCGCGTTCCTCCTCGCTCGCGAAAACCGTCATGAAACGGTCCACGATTTCGGGATCGCGCAATAGAAGGAACACTGCGACGAGGCCTAGTGCAAGACCGCGGAAGACTTTCTTTCGAGCCGGACCTCTGGTCGTCACAAGGAAGACGATGACGCCCAGAATGAGAGCGACGAAAGTTCCCCGACTGTTACACAGGAGGACCACATTCAGAATCAGCGGACCGAGGATCGCGATAGCGATTTTCTCGCGAGTACTGCCGGTGAAAAAGAGGCCGGCCGTAAGCGGAAGGACCGTTCCCATCAGCGCGGCCAGCTCATTCGGTTCCTGCACTCCAGCGGCTCCGATTCCCTGGAGCCGACCAGCGACAAACTGGCCGCGCTCGTTCAGTGTCACTTCGTAACCAATATAGGCAGCCCCGAGCGTCATCGACCAGAACGCAAGGCGCAGCGCCTTGACATCGTAGAGGGTCGCGGCCAGCACGACGAATAAAGTGACAAACTTCACCACCAGAAGATAGCGATCGAAGCTCACAGCTGGATCGGGCGCCAGCAGGAAATGGACCATCGTCACGTTCAGAAGAAATACGATCGCTATTCGCATCGGCCACTTCGACGCGGTGTCCGTCCTGTTCACGCTGGTGGTCGACTCCACCAGAACGGCCAGCGCGAAAATTATCGAGGCCGCCAGGTTCCACCGAAAGGTTCCTATCGAATCATTCCCCCACCACCAGAACAGCGGATTGGCAAAAAACGTGAGGATATACAGCGAGAGTCCGTACGTGGCGCTATGCGTGAACGCCCGTACGGCCAGTACGGCGAACGTCACAAGCCAAGCGGCCAGAGTCAGGCTCATGATGCCGCTTTCAGTTGATCCACTGGTCGTACCACAGTTGAAACGTCAAGAGGGCGAGCAGGAGATCGCTGTGGTCTTCCTGCCGCTTTTCGTGGGCGGTAATTGCGGCTTCCACCCACGCTGGATCGAAAAGACCCTGGGCTCGCAAACGGTCAGGAGCCAGAGTTTCTCGCAGCAACGACCTGAGATCGTGGCGGAACCACGCTCCAACGGGACAACCGAACCCCCGCTTGCGCCGCGCCAGGACTTGTCGCGGTAGATGCCGCTCCATCGCCAGTTTTTGAATGTAACGAAGTCGTGTGCCTTGCACTTTGAGGCGCGCGGGAATTCGCGCCGCAACCTCGATCAATTCGTGATCCAGAAACGGCACTCGCGCTTCGAGCGACGTCGCCATGGTCATCTTGTCGGTCAGCATGAGCAGGCTATCGGGCAGTGATGTCTGCAAATCGAGGTACATCATCTGCGTGATCGGATCCGTCCCCCGCTGTGAGTCGAAGTATGCGCGACGGGCGGCGAACAGCTCCGAGCCGCGGTCGCGAAGTGCGGGACAGAGCGCTCGAACGCAAGGACCGCTTAACATGCGGACCGAGCGATCGTAGCGGTCGTATGGGTCACCATCAGTGCCGCTCAGGAATGAGCGTCCAAGTCGGAAGTAGTTCCCCCAAAGCGACCCGCGATCGACCGGCAGGAAGGAGGATGCGCGAGCGAGAGTCCGTCGAACGGGTCGGGGGACAATCTCGCTGACCTCTTCGAATCGAGGCCCGAGGTATCGCCGGTATCCTCCGAACAGCTCGTCGCCGCCGACGCCCGACAGAATGACTTTCACCGTCTGCTGGGCCAGTTCCGACACCAAATAGGTGACGACGAACGATGAATCGCCTAGCGGCTGGTCGAGGTGATGAACGAGCTTGGGGATCAAGGCCGCGGCGTCGGGTTGAACCAGAATCTCATGATGTCTGGTGCCAAACCTGTCGGCGACAAATCTGGCATCCTCGAGCTCGCTGTGAAAGGTGTCCCTGCCAGCGAATCCAATGGAATACGTGCTCACTGGCTCGGTGGCGCCGGCAGACATGAGAGACACCAGCGACCCGGAGTCGAGCCCTCCGCTGAGAAAGGCGCCAAGCGGCACATCGCTGATGAGTTGCCGCGTCACCGCTGCCTGCAATGTCTCGGCTACCAGCTCGGCGCATTCGTGCTCGCTCAGACTCGAGTCTTCGTGATACTCGACGTCCCAATAGCGGCAGACGGTGGTCTGATGTGGACTGGCGATCAGGTAGTGGGCCGGCAGGAGTTGGCGCACATGCCGGAAGAGGGTCGCGGGTGCCGAGACATAGCCGTAGCGGAGGAAATACTCGAGCGCGTGTTCGTCCAGTTCCCTCGGAATCGCCCGATCGACAAGAAGCGCCTTGATCTCAGATGCGAACCGAACACTCGCGCCGTCGTCATAGAGATACAACGGCTTGATGCCAACACGGTCTCGCGCGACGAACAGCTCACGCTTTAGACCGTCCCAGATGGCCACGGCAAACATACCGTTCAGGAGTCTCAGACACGCTGGCCCGTATTCGTGGTACGCGTGAAGAATCGCCTCAGTGTCGCTCTGCGTTCTGAATCGATGCCCCTTCTCCGCAAGGCCACGCCGAACATCCTGATAGTTGTAGATCTCCCCGTTGAAGACAATTGTCAGACGGCCATCGTCGGTCTGCATCGGCTGATGGCCGCCTGACAAATCGATGATGCTCAGGCGACGCATCCCGAGGCCGACGGAGCCGGAGACATACACACCTTGATCGTCCGGCCCGCGATGCGTGAGCACGTCGCACATTGCCGTGATCTGACTGACGTCAACGATCGCCGCCGGATCCCGATACAAGACGCCGGCTATGCCACACATATGTCTCAGGCCCCGACGAGCATCTGCACTTCGACGCTCACTGTGTCCGGGATCTGCGGCGGCGGAAGGGCTGCGACGATTGCGTCTCTTTTCGACAACGTCTGATCAAGAATTTTTGCGAGATTCTCGGCATCGCTGGCCTGATACGTCATAACCCCCTGTGGCCGATGACCATTCTCGCTTGCCACCACGGGCACCCCGAGAGCCAGCGCTTCGAGTACAGATGAACACACTCCATCACTCACATGACTGCGCAGGTAAACATTGGCCCGTGACAGTGCCGTCAGAAACTGATCGTGATCGAGATCCCCAACGAGACAGATGCGATCTTCCAGGCTTCGTTGGGCAATGCATTGAGACACTGCCGCTGAAATGTCAGCCTCCGGATATCCCGATAAACCGCACAGGACGAGCCCGACCTCACGCCTTCCTTCCACGAGCC
Organism: Vicinamibacterales bacterium; assembly: GCA_963730445.1. GTDB lineage: Bacteria > Acidobacteriota > Vicinamibacteria > Vicinamibacterales > JAMQPK01 > JAMQPK01. Next base: position 482,225 of record CAVSRX010000002.1, read on the forward strand.
GGGCGAAGCCCTCAACCAGCTCGACCGGGTAGAAGAGCGGTCGCAGATTGATGTAGCAAAACACGATGCACGAGAAGCGCGCATAGAAGCGCGCTAACGGATCCGGAAGCCGCGCTGGCTCAAACTCCAGATATTGCCTGCTGAAGGCCGGTATCGCAGAGATCTTGTCCCGGGCGATGCCGTACTTTTCGATCTTGGCCTTGACCGATTCGCTGTTGCAGATAATTCGCGCCGGGATGGCAAACATCGACCAGAAAACCGGCCAAAGCCAGCGAGCATTCTGCCGCGGGAAATACTTTTGTTCCACGCCCGCGTGGAACGTCAAAAAACACCGTTTGCCTGACGCGAGATTGATCCCTTCGGCTACGAGCGCCAGGCCCAGGCCCTTTATCGACGCCCCATTCACGTGAACGTGCGCCGTGAAGCCTTCACGGCTGTACTTCCACACCTTGCTCACGTAATCCCACGCTCCAAGCACAGTCACGTACTCTGCGCTCGGAACTCTGCGACTGACGCCGATGTTAAGGACCACGCAAGCGTGTCCCTCGGCTTCGAGACGCCGCTTCAAAAACTGCGCCCTTATACCCCATCCGGATCGAGGTGGCGGGTAAGACGTGATTTGCAGGATCTTGCGCGGTTTTCTCACACGCTTACCCCCGCTGCCCGAACATCGCTTCCGCACCGCAAGTGATCTGGAAGCGCAACATAGGTGCCCGCGTCACACGGTTGCATGTATCCGCCTCCAATACGGCTGGTCTCGATTGCCCGGCCCTCGGTCATCCTCCACACCGCCAGCTTCGCGTCGGTCTCGAATGGCAGCGTCCCATCCATGTCGCCGCTTACGATCCAGTCAACCACGTTCCGACCCGTACGCTGACTGCGATGCCACGCGCATGTTGACGCACCACTGTCAACCTCGCGGCTCCAGCCGTGACTCGTCTGTCAGCCAGGACCGCCACGAACATTACTCGCGGCGCTCGAAAGCGAGCTCTGAGCGTAAGAACAGGCGCAGGAAGTCGCACGCCAAGTCCAGTCGCCACCCAACCATCGCCCGGGCTATCGCCCCCACAGCGGAGCTCGGCACTCGCATTAACTGAGGCGGCCCAGGCCATTTCTGCAAACGCACCGAACAGTAACGAGTTTCCATTGATGGTCTCGGTCGAGCCCGGTGCGAACTGGTAACGGAGCTCCAAATCGTGCTCCCCTTCGCCGACGATTTCGTCCCAGAGGATGACGTAGCCGTCCGGCCGCATCCAGGCAACGCGACGATGGATGACACCGTCGGAACCGCGCAGGTAACCATCGTGACGCCCCATCACGGATGCCTGGGTCGCGCCAGGATGCCAGGCTTCAAGATTCGCCTGGAACGCGGTCGACCACGACATCTTCCCGTGATATTGCGCCTGGTCACGCCCGTCGACATTGAGCGTATTGTGCGCGCCGGTGCGGCGGAAGTGACCTACCCATTGCGGATCGCCGTCATAACGGTACATGCCTGGATCCACGAGCACCGGATGACCGCCGAGCCAGACGATCGCTGACAGACAATCGGCGTGACCGTGCACTGCGTTCGGGACACTGTCGCGTCGGACACTGTCCGCCTGCTCACCACAATCGAAGCACAAGTAATCGCCGTCGCGGTCCCACGTGTTCCGAGCAACGAAATATCCGCTGGCGGTGAGTGCGTGACTGGTGTCTCCAGGCGGAACGGATGACAACGCGTCGAAGCGCTCTCGCCCACCCGGGCCCAAGAGCCACAATGCATCCTCGGGAAAGTCGCCGGCAACGTATTTCATGTCCTGGCGATCGAAGAGGACCGCGCCTAGCGCCTGAAATGCGCGGAAGTCCCAAAGCGAGCCATGCTGCATTCGAATCGGCTTACCATCGTCGGCACCGCCGATTGCCGGCGTGCTTCCGTCCGGCTGGGTCAAATACATCGAGAACTCGATAGCCCGTTCGATGGTCTGCCAGATCCGATCGGAGAACTCTTCACCGTTGGCTCGACCGATGAGCGCCGCGAAAATGTAGAATCCGAGCGTGGCGTGGTGGTAAAAGGTCGACTGCTCCACCGAACCGCCATCGCGGTAGAACTGCTCTGCCAGCCGTGATTCCAGCACGTGTCTGCCGTGGCGCCGCCAGAGGCGTGCACGCCGAAACTCGGGGAACAGGACCCCGAGCGCGTAAAGGGCAGCGGCTTCTCCAATCAGGTGGTTGTAAGGGCTCGAGTACCGCTCGAGATGTTGATCGAGAAACCGGCCATGATCGTGGAGGCCGGCCAGCCAGACGAGGTGACTGTCATCATCGAGTCCGTTCGAATCGAGGCAGAGATGATAGGTCCAAAGCCACGAGAGCGAACGGAAGGCGGGTTCCAGCGCACATGACCAGTTCACCCCGAGACCCCGAGGATTCTGAAGGATCCAGCTCTTGACGAGGCCCACCGCGTCGGCAGCATGAGTCCCGCTATCCTCGAGAAAGCACACCTTGCCGAGATCGAGGAGAAACTGCTGTCGGTTTAACTCCCAAACGTACTTCACGTCTCCGAATCTGCTGGCAGCGTCATGGATTGGAACGTCCCGATGGTAGACAAGCGGCCATCGCTGGCGGCTCACTGGATCGGCGTGCCAGTCGATCTGGGACTCATAGTGAAAACGTTGACCGAAAAACTCGAAAATGTGGCTGCGAGTGTCTTCGGCTTTCCGCTTGGACACTTCGAATTCACGGGCATATCGCGTTCGAAACAGTTCCCGCATCTGTTCCTTGTTGTCCAGACCGGGCAGGAATGACGCGTGCCGTTCTCGTCGCCGTGCGAGCAGCCACTCGCGCCATGATGCGTGTTGCCGCGGCATCCCGCTCATGCGTAGATCGACGCGTTGCAGGTCGATCGCACGGTCGGGCTGATGCCGCGAGCGTTCCCACGCCGTCAGCATTCGGTACCTGGCTCGGAACATCAGCTCTTTGGCCGGCAGCGTCCGCAGTTTTCGCAGTTGCGCGAGACCATCACTCCACACGTCCGCCGCCTTTGTGGATTGCTCCATCATGCTGCGCGCTGACGAAGCCACCGCTGATGTCGATGGAGCTGATATCGGTTGTACAGGCGCGCGACCGGAGGCGCCGGATTCAGCGAGAGATTAGCCATGTGACAGATGACATGCTGCAACTCGAACAGCTCGAACAGAGGATGGTCCGGGCGTAAGGACGGATCGAAGCCATTCAGCATGGCCATCTGAAGCTTCGCGACCATCTGCGGTCGAAACTTCGGCTTTGCTTTGAGGAATTCGAGCTGAGTAAAGAGGCGAGCCACGTCAAAAAACACGCCTCCGGTACATGCCATCGCAAAATCGAGCACAACGATTTTTCCTGCGTCTACGAGGATATTCGACGGAGCAATATCGCCATGCACGGCGACTTCAGCCAGATCTGCCGGGCCAACATCACGACTCTTCGCATCGAAATATGAAAGCACCGCCGCTCGCTGCGCTTTAGAGAAGCTTCCTTTGGGGTTCGATACCAACCTCTTCAGCCTGACATCCAGATACTCCCGCATCGCATCCAGCGTGATGCGCCGATCCAGGCGGTCGATGCCCTGAAAGGTTTTCAGCCAGACGCCGATGCGGCCGGCGATGTTTGTCAAGTCGTCAAGCGTGCGACGATCAGGCCGCCATATGGCGCGTTGCTCCAGTACGACATGGAACGGCTCACCGGGCGCCTCTTCTGTGACAACAACCAGATCGTCCGGGAAACACGCAAGGGGCCTAATGGCCGACAGATCGGCACACGCGCGGAACGCTTCATGGATCCGCGACGTGACGGCGAAATCCTTCACCACGCGGGCGCGCATGAAACGCCAGTCCTCGGATGATGGTCCGCGCGGCTTAAAGACCTTCACGAAAACATGCCGATCGCCAGCCCCTGGAACGCGCAGTCGAACGCGAAGCACCTGGGCTGCTTCTCGGTCGGCCAGCGCGAGCGGCTCCGCAGTGATCGCTGTATGTCCAAAGTAATCGTTGCTTTGCTCGATCAACCGATCGAGCACCTTGGCAAATACTGGCGGCAGCGTCGATATCATGATGCTGTGCCATCGGCGATTTGAAGCGGGCCGCATGGCACAATGCCTACTCGCGCATTGTGTGGAAGGTGGTTGCTCAGTGCATGGACCACTTCGGGCCACTGTGAATAGAACGGATAGCTCTCGTGCGTCACGACTCGGGCTCTCTGCACGTCGACGCCGGGCGAAAACAACCAGAGCGGTCGCATCTCCAAGAAGCTCTTGACTGACGCCTTCCTGAAGAGTCTGCCGTTCGGTCCGAACAGCGCGTGGGCACCCAGGCCCTCACAGCAGGCTGCGGCAAGAACGATTGGCGCTTGCGGCGCGAGCCACTTCAGCATGCCGCTCCGTAAGGCGACCAGCGCCGCTTCGACCTGAAGCAGTTCTCCATCCTTGGGATAGGCATTCAGAATCAACGCGTCGAGCTGCTGCTTAGGCGGCGCCGTCGATCCGATTTTCGCCGCAGCGACGGCGGCGGCACGATGGGCGACCACGAGATCTCCCGCCGCGAGAAATGCCGTCTCGCGCCGGCTGTTCACCACTGCGCTAATACTCCACTGAAGCCCAATGTCACGCACTGCGCTTTCCATCTGCGTACGAAACGTGTTGCCCGACAGCTGGGCGCCGCCCTGGAGTCCCATCAAAGCAAACTTGTGCGTACGGGTCAGCACATCCAGATCAGCAAGTCCTGGAACGACGATCTTTCCGCCTCCGCTGAACCCGGCAAATGGGTGCGGCATCACACAGCCGATCCCGATCCGGAGATCGGCTTCGAAGAACGTGCGGTTCATCCGAATCGGCACGCCGCCGAGGCTCACGCCGGTTGTCGCGAGGTCGCCCCCAGGATCATGCGCGACCACGCGCACCTGGTGTGCAGCGGCTCCGATTTTGAGCCCTATGTCGCGCGCCGAAGCACGCCGGTGGGCGCCGCTTGCGATCACGACAGTGATGTCGTCGGCGGTGAGCCCTGCCTGGCGCAGTCGCGTGACGACCCAATCGACGAGCGGGGCGGTGTTGGTGGGACGGGTCAGGTCATCGACGGCAATCGCCGCGGTTCGACGACCGGGAACGAGAGCGTCGAGTGGTGGCGCCGCCAGCGGCTGATCGAGGGCACGGGTGAAACGGTCGGGGCTGAGGGCTGGCGCATCCGCCATCCGCAGTTCGATGACGTGCCAGGACGCGGGTAACATCAAACCGCTGCGAAACGTCTCCATGCCACGCTCCCCACTGGAGATGGACGGGCTGGAGGTCGGTCGCCACTGCATCAAACACGCTCCGGCTCCCGCCTGCTCGCGATGAAGCCAGCAATAGCCTCAATCGAGTCGAAGTTCTCCGGCATCATCTCGTCTTCCGTCACGGCTACCTCATAGCGCCGCTCAATGAACGCGACCAGGGCCAAGACCCCGAGCGAGTCGAGCACTCCGGCCTCGAGCAAGGACTCGTGGTTCTGCACAGGGCCACAATCGCGTGCCAGTTCTATAGTGATGAATTTGCGCACTTCGTCTTCGATCTGCACCGATGCTCCTCAGGAAATAGCGCCCGATTTCACGCCGCTGTCCGGACGTTTGACGAATACGTATTCGTTGCAGCCCAGGGGGCCCGAACTGCATTTGAGCCTGGCCAGGTCGAGTCCTCTGGCACGATAGAAATCGAAGATCTTATCGGGCTTGGCCACTTCATACGGATACCCACCGACCCAGTCGATGATGTCCGTCGATCTGGCCATTCCACGCCGCGTCTCGCCGTACCGCGTCCACGATTCGATGTACTCGCGAGGCTGGAGTCGCGCGCACGCGCCCGCTGCGGCGCGGAGCTCACTCGGCGCGGCAGCAACGACGGCAAACGGAAGGCGCAAAAAGCTCGGCAACAGGTTGTAGGTCTGTTTGATCCATTTCCACCGCACGCTCTGTCCGCCCGCATCGTTGTAAATAGCAATCACGAGACGGCCACCAGGCGCGACGAGTTTGTGCACATACTCGAGCGCTCGCCACATGTCGCCGGTCTGATGAAGCACCCCCCACGAGTAGACAACGTCGAACGTGCCGAGTCTCGATAAGTACGGCTCGTCCAGCACCGATCCTCGTTCGACGATCCATTCGGGATCGTTCGGACAATATCGCTCCCGGAGTGCAGCGGTGCAGGCTACTGATTCGGCATCGTAGTCAAAGGATCGAACCCGCGCCCCGAGACGGCGTGCTGCGAGGCTGAACAGTCCACTCCCCGATCCAATGTCAAGAAACCTTTTTTCCGAAAGCGTCGAACTGTCGAGAAGGACCCTCAGAGAATCCTCGGCCAGCGCGATCCGGTCGTCATTCAGCCATTTGAGAAAGCGGCGCCAGTTCTCGCCGAAGGCGAATCGGGCACCGGGAATCTCAGCGACTGGTTCCAGAACGGTTGCGTTGGCTATCTGCGTCTGCGCCTCAGACATCGCGGTCTCCTAACGTCATGTACCAAGCGGCCGGGTTCGTGACCATTTTGCTCTCCGCCAAGTCAGGGTTTACGTACACAACCGCCGTGGTCGAATCGGGACGACGAAGAAAGCCGAGGGCGGTCAGCCTTGGCAGATCGGGGTGAGACTCGAGGGCCGTCACGGAGATCGAGGGAGCATCACGACGGCGCATCTCCTTGGTAAGTTTCTGAAACAACGCGTCGAGCGAGGAGCTATCTACGGCGAGCCAGTCCTTGACCACGCCTATGTCGCCCTTCACTGTGAAAATCAGGTACCCGGTCAGACGGTCGCCCCGCCTTGCGATGATCATCTCGGCCCGTTCGAGCGGGTTCTGGCGAAACCGCCATTCCAGATAGCGCGAATCGCGGACGACCGCGGTTCCGAGGCGGCAGGAGGCGTCCTCGAACAGCGAGTCCAGCGCTGCCAGGGGCCACGGCTCGACCAATCCCGCCTCGTGCCTCGAATGCCTCCACAGATCGGCGCCGACCATGCGGAAGGCCAAAGCACTGGCCCGGTCGATGGGCCAGACGCCACTCGAGGTTCGAAGGAGTTTGGCGTGTCGGACCATCCTTCCAAGCGGGCGGTGCCCGACCTGAAGATGGATAGCCAGCATCCGGTCATTGGGATGGGCGTAGAGAAACTGACTGTCGCCGGCGTCGACGCCGGCGCGAGCCGCGCGCCGAAGCTTGATCGCTGCACCCATGGTTCTATAACGCGAACGTATCGAAAAGTCGCAGCAGTTCCACGCCAGCACGTGCCGGCCAGTGCCGCCGATCCGAATCCTGCGAGGGCAAACCGCTGTCGTTCCGATGATTTTTCCTGAACGATCGTCACAGGCGACCCAGGCGGTTGCCGGCCCATCAGGATTCTCCTGATAAAGCCAGCGAAACCGATCGAGCGGGAGGTCACTTGCGAAACTCGCGTTCACCGTGTCCGCAACCTCGCCTAGTTCGTGTTCCAAATCGGCTTGACGAATGACAATCGGCATCCGTTGGTCTCGTCCTTGCTCACGCTCACTGCAGCCAGCGGCTAAACATCTGAAACTTCCACGCGGTAAAGCTGACGAGCATCACGATCGCGACGACGGATCCGGTGAGCGCAAGTCGTCGTCTTACGCGCCGCCTTCGATCGCCACTGGTGACAATTGTGGGAACCATCGCCAAGACCGGCAGCGAAAGCGCCGCCATCACGTCCGCATCGGTCTTGAAGCTTCGGTCTCGATACTCGAGGAGCCCGACCAGGAGGAGGCCGCACACGAATCCGGATAACGAACCCATTGCCATCAGCCGAGGACGGTCCGGGCTGGAGGGACGCTGCGCTTCGCGTGCCGGCTCAACGATTCTGAATTGTTCAGAAATCTGGCGGCTCTCGAGCTCAGTCGCAAGTTTCGAGTCAGCCTTCTTCTTCAGCAGTTGCTGATACTGACCTTCGAACGTATCGTAGTCTCGCGTAAGCGCGGTTAGTTCAGTTTCGCGAGCCGGAGTACCCTCAATCCGGGCCTGATAGACCGCCAGCTTCTCGCGAAGTCCCTTTTCCTCACCCTCCCTACGCGTAACCTGACGCGCCAGCATCTCCAGTTCCTCTCGGAGAGCCTTCAACTGCTGCTGGCGTTGAAGCTCGGCAGGCGACAGGCCCGCTACTGACGTCCCCGATGTGGACAAGGGCGCCTGAAGCGCTTCCTCTTCGGCCCGTTTCTCCAGCTCAGCGATTCGGCGGCCGGCGATGCCCATATCCGGGTGATCGGGTTTCAGCCTCAGCCCCATCGCTGTCAGCGCCTGCCTCGCCCTTTCGAGCTGCTCCGCTGCGGAACCTGTCTCTGCATCGTCAGCGAGAAGGCGGGGCTGCGTCCCCTGTTGTGCACGATTATCAGAACCGGATCCCTGTCCGTTACGGACAGGTCGTGGCGTATTACTCCCGGACGGCTGAGGTCTACTGGCAGCTCCCACCGGCACCGAGGTCTGACCCCGCCGGCCCACTACCGGTTGAGTCGAAGCTTCCAGGATCTCGAGTCCGGTCAGATCAGCAATCTGTCGCTCGAGCATGAGATGGCGCTCGCGATCATGAACCGTCTTTTCGACAAGGTTGTTGATTTGATTCTGCGTCGCCTGCAGACCCGACGTATTAGCCGAGAGCTGCGCAGGGAGGCTGTTGGCGTTGCCGCGCCTGAACTCCTCGAGTCGCCTCTCGTGCCCCTCGAGCACCACTCGCGCGTTCTCGAGCTGACTCTCGAGAAACTTGTCGGTCACTTCCGCCTGTCCGGTTCGCTGACGCAGATTTTCTTCGATGAACATCGAGGCCAGACGTTCGGTTACCTGCAAGGCCGTTCGCGAATTATTAGAGGTGAAGCCGATGACAAAGGAAGCGCCGTTCTGCCGGCTCCGACCTGACAACGCGCGCCGCTGAGTTACCACAGTGGGTCCCTGAATGTCGCGCTGCATTCGCTCGACGGCATCCTGCATCGTCCCGCGCGCTCGCTCCTCGCGGTACAGATCGAGCTCGGTAACCATGCTCTCCAGGCGGCTTCGGCTGAGAATCTGCTGGGAAATGGTTACAAGGCGCTGATCGATCTGCGCCGTAACGGTCGATCGCACGAAGGTTTCAGGAATGCCCTGCGGCACTACCTGAATGACCGCTTGAGACTCGTACACGTTCGGCAACGAACGCGAGTGGATCGCCATCCCTATCGCACCGAGCAGAAGTGGCACAACGAGGAACCACTTGTACCCCCACGCGATTGCTAATAGGTCTTCAGGATGGTACTTTCGTCCAGGTATCATCGCGTCACGTTCCTCAGGAGATCAATGGGAGTCGGACAGTCAGCCCCAGCCGCACGCTGTGCCGGTCGAGCTGACGAGGAAACTCCTGCGGGAGAATTACGTCCTTCCCGATTCGCTGTCTGACGTAGAAATAGTTAGCAAAGAGGTCGAGGAGTCGAGTCAAAGGTACGGCAAGGGTCGCCGACGCGGTTTGGCTGCCGTAGCCATTGTTGCGGGAGCTATTGTTGCGGGAGCTGCTCAATCCGACGACTCCCGAGGAGTAAGCAAGGATCCCATCGACTCTCGCGCGACTGAAAATCTCGCCGCCGATAGTGGCGCTGGCCCCCTCGGTCAAGAGCGGTTGGGTGAACCCTTCAAGGAAGGCGACTGACCGGCGATAGCCCGCCTGAGCATCCCATGTGCGACCGAGATTGCGACGGAGCGTCACCCCGCCTAGCAGAATGGGTCGAAGATTGGTACTGCTCGTCGACTCGTCTCCTCGTTGCTCCTCTCGAGCTGCCGCAAACAGGGAGGAACCGGTAGTGAAGGTCAGGCTGGTGCGCCGACCGCTCACCGAGAAGGGTCGGTTGTAATCGATTCCGAAGTTCACGGTATGGCTCTGAAACGGCGTCTCCGTTTGGCTCTGCCCGGTATATCGTGGGGCTTCCTGATAGCCATAACTGACGCGAATGCCGCCATATTGCGTAAGCCTGTATTTGAACGACACGCCGGCGTTATGGTTCATGAAATCGAAATCGCCTTCAGGGGCATCCACATATCGAAGGCCATAGTTGACGCCGACCGAAGCACGCTTGGTAATCATGCGCGAGAGGCTCGCCGCTGTCGCGTACGTGTAAGTCTGGCGAGCAATGGCGGCGTAATCATCGCCGAGGGTCAATACCGCATCGGGCTCGTCGCTCGCGATGTCCGGAAACAGCTCCAGTCGAAAGTGGCTGGACACCCGTGCGCTCTGCGTGAATCGGACGGAGTTCCGCGCTCCTAATGGCCTGGATATCGCGAGGTCGGCTGCATGCTGAACAGCGCGGATATCCAAGTCTGGATAATACGACGCGGTTGTGCGAGCGCTCGCGTCAAACGATGTTCTTGCCTTCTGTGTAGTGAACCCGTAGGCGAGGCTGCCGTTGAGGCCGGTATAGACACCTTTATTGTTCTGGTTCTGGCCTCTTTGCGGCACACCCGTCACGACGGCATCGTTGCGAGCCAGGTCCGCGAGGGCGTTGTTCGTGTAGGTCCCGAACGCAGAGACTAGCAAGTCCAACCGGTGACCACCCGGCTGGTTTGCAGCATTCGACGAACCGACGCCCTGCGCGAGAACCGAGGTTCCGGCAAGACACGCCGCGAATACAAAGACCCTGATAAAGATGAGCGTGCCCCTCAAAATCATATGGAATTCCGGTCGGTGAAGGCCGGGGCCTATCTCTCTGCAAATGCATCGCCACCGGTTTGACCGGCATGATGATCCCTTAAACGTCAGTTAGATAAAGTGTTATGGGAGATAGATGGGCCTGACAGTCCCGCCGGTCTTAGCTTAGACGTCGTGACTAAAGTCTTCCTATTAGATGATTCTTCTCCTCGGAGACCCGAACCAGATTTTGAAACGTCCGAACGGATCGGTAATCACGTTTACCAGTCGGCAACAAAACTACCACTTGTCAAGAAGGCAAAAATCCTGTAAATCCTTCAATTTACAGGCTGCGTGTGCTCTCGGCGCTCCAGGTATGCGTCTTGCCCCATGGGGGCGGACCGGCAACTGCGATGGTCGGTCATAACCGCCCGGCTGCTCTCGAGTCGCTCCCCCCTTCGATCGACCGGGTCGCATAGCTTTCATTTTCTTTTTGCGTGAAAAGAGGACCGGACGTCAAGCGGCTGGTTTTCCTTCGCGGAGGTGTGTTCAATGAGAATTCGACCGAAGCTCGGGATTGCCTTGATCGGCTTGGTGCTCTTTCTGTCGAGTGCCGTCCAAGGTCATCTCCTGACCCCCTTAGCGCCAGATGCGCAAGCAACGCACAAGGCCGTAACGAGCGGCCAATGGTCGAATCCTTCTACTTGGGGCGGCGCAGTCCCTGGCACCGACGCAAGGATAATCATCACAACAGGCGTTGTCGTCACGGTCGATAAGGAGTTCGCTGTGCCGTTGTTCTGGATCCGTATAGATGGCACGCTCAAGTTTGCGACCAATGTGAACACTGCACTGACTGCCGACAGCGTGTTTGTTAACCATGGAGGGCGACTCGAAATAGGAACTGTGGTGGCGCCGATTCAGGCCGACAAAATTGCCAGGTTGATTATCAAAGCGCGCAATGGCGTCCCGATCGACCACGCGTGGGATCCATCGGAGTTGAGTCGCGGCCTCATCGCGGAGGGCGCCGTCGAGATCCACGGGGCGCCAAAAACGCCTTGGAGTTCGATTTCTACGATCCCGATGCAAGGCAGCACGACCATTGCTCTCGACACCCTCCCGAGCGGCTGGCGGCCCGGGGATGTCCTCGTTCTAACGGCACCGCTTTACGACCAGGACGAGACGTTTTCGCTGGTGAATGTCTTCGGGATCATGGCGACGCTCAACCGACCGATTACCTACCTTCGCTCAGTTCCGCATCCAGGGCTTGCGCTCCACGTCGCAAACCTGACACGAAACGCACAAATCGTCAGCGTCGACGCCGGAAACTCGAAGCTGCAAGGACACGTGATGCTCATGGGCGGCGGACATGAGATACGTTACGGCGGTTTTTACGATCTCGGGCGTACGACGATCAAGCCGGTAACCGATCCGCTCATTCTCCCCAATGGCTCGCGCGACCCGTCTCTGGCGCCTGTGTGCGGCGTGACAGAAGAGAACGTACGCGGGCGGTACTCCGTCCATTTTCACATGGCGGGCCCAGACAGTCCGCAGTCTGTCGTCGAGGGAAGCGTCGTCAGCGTGCAGCGGCGCGCGGGGTTCAAGATCGGGTATATCAACCACAGTTCGAACGTCAGCTTCCGCAACAACGTCAGCTATCAAATCGACGGTGCACACTTCATGACCGAGGAGGGGAACGAGGTCGGGGACTTCACCGGCAACCTTGCAGTTTTTTCCAGAGGCTCGAACTTCCCAGTCGACGACCAGCCGGGGATATCGTGCATAAAGTCGAACTATCCTGAGATTCACAACCGGCGGCGGTTGGACGTGGGACATCGGGGTCATGGCTTCTGGCTTCACTCGGGCGCGGTCGGTGTCGTTGGAAACGTTTCATCAGCGCAGGACTCTTCCGGCTTCGACTTGTGGACGCGGCCGCTGAACCATCCGATGAAGAGCGACACCTTTGAGGTTCAATTTCCTGTGGGGCTGATAGCAGGCGCCGGAATCTGGGCAGGCGGGAAACAGACGATCCCCATCAACGCTGTGCCGGCCGTCTGGCGGGACAATTTGGCTTACGTCAGTGGCAGTCAGAAGCATGCACGGAAGGCGGCGCTGTCGATGCACTATCATGGCACTCACCAGGTCAAAACCTTCCCGAAGTCACCGAAGAATCTAATCGACGGGTTCCAGGCTTGGAACGTGCAGCATGGTATCGTAAGCACGTATCTCGGCTGGGTCAGGTTCCAGAATATCCAGTTAATAGGTGGCGAGTATCAGCGCGCAAAGACTCTCGGGATGGGACTCGCCGCTCAGGGCGGCAATAACATGGATTTGTCTAATATCCAGATTGACGGGTTCAACTCCCCCCTGAGAACAGGAGCAGCTTTTACGTGTGTGAATGTGCTCGTGGACGGGCTGCCGACAGGCTGTTGATTGAGTTAAATCTGATTCTGCAGCGAGAGGGTCGCCAAGGTACTGCGTAGAACGTTTTTGTCGATCTTGCCCGTTTCCGTTCTGGGCAGATCATCGACGATCAGAACGCGGGAGGGCACTTTGTGGTCGGGAAGCCGCTGCCTGCAGAAGAGGATGAGATCATGCGGCTCGATCGTGCAATTGTAGCGCGCGGTCGTGAACGCAACAGGAACTTCACCAAGGATGTCATCGGCCGCAGCGACGACTGCGGCCTGATGCACCGCTGGGTGCTCATGAAGTACGTCTTCGATTTCCGGCGCGCCCACGCGATGTGCCCCGACTTTCAACATGTCCTGCTTTCGGCCGACGAGGTAAAAGAATCCATCCTCGTCGGCCCTGGCCAAGTCACCGGTTCGGTAACCCCACGGACCGAACACAGCGCGCGACTCCTCGGGCCTGTTCCAGTAGCCGACCATGATGTTCGGACCGCTCGCTACCAGCTCACCGACCTCTCCGGGCCGTGCCAGCGCGCCGTCCTCACGAACCACGCGGAGCTCCACGTTGGGAATGCCGCGACCAATCGAACCGGGCCGGCTGCATAGTTCGGCCGGATCGAGGTAGGCCAGCCGCGCCGATGCTTCCGTCGCACCGTACATCACAATGAGTGGCACATCCGGCATCACCTGCTGCCACTCGCGGATGAGCGCCTGCGGCATCGCCCCGCCAGCCTGCGTAACGTACCGCAGGTCAGGAAAGCTCATTCGGTTCATCGCCGATCGATGAAGCAGAATCGCGAATGTGGACGGCACGCCCGCAAAGCCGGTGGCCGCGTGGAGCTGCATAGTCCGAAGAACAACGTTCGGGAACGCGAATCGGTTGTCCACGACCAGACTGCCGCCGGCATAGAAATGGGTATGCAACAACGAGAGTCCGTAAACGTAGTACAACGGGAGCACCACCATGACCCGATCGACCGCCGAAATCCGCAGATACTCGACGATCGACTCGGTGTTGGCGCGTATATTCACGTGTGAAAGCATCACGCCTCGGGGAGCTCCCGTGCTGCCCGATGTATAGATAATGGTCGCGAGGTCTCGATCGATCCGTGGCACGGCAGGGTCGTCGTCAGGGGCGGCCTGAATCGCGTCCTCGAGGGTGGTGGCGGGGCCGCGCAGATCCGCTCGCTGTCTGGTCGACCCGGCGTCGCGAACGAAGCTTGTTACGGTGGATCCCGCGAGGGCCGCAGCCAGTCCTGGAACTGTCGCAGAGTCGATGACGCAGGCCGAGGGCGTGCAATCGCGAACAACATGCGGCAGACGATCGCTTCTCGAGCCGGCGGGCACAGGCACGACCACAGCGCCTGCCTTCAGGATCCCGAAATAGCACGCAATCCAATCGATCGAATTCTCGAGCGCGAGCACGACGCGATCTCCCGGGCTTACCCCGCTGCGCATCAGGGCGTGTGCGACGCGGTTCGCCCGCTTGTTGAGCGCGCCATAATTTATCGCGCCGCTCTGATCGATGACAGCGATCCGCTCGGGGGCCGTTGACGCAGAACGCGAGAGGATGTGGTTGACTAACATCCGGCGGCCTGTCGCGGTTTGAACGCGAATCGTTCCACTTCGAGGCCGAACAGCAGATCCTCGAGGCGCTCGGCCACCTGAATGCGCTCGAGCGCGTACGTGTTGCTGCCGGGGCTGGCAAAGCCGTTCCGTGAAGAGAAGGCAGCGTGAAATCCGGCGGCCTCGACGACGCGCTGCAACTCCGGCGTGACATACCGCTCGGCGCCGCCGTTCGGATAGGCAAACAGCGTCACCGGGATGTGAAGCGCACGCTCGATCGTCTGCCTGGATGCGACGATTTCTCTTGTCGCGTCCTCCAGACCCGCACTCGGGAGATTCGCGTGCGTAAGCGTATGCGAACCAATCGTCATGCCGAGCCTGTGCATCTCAGCAGCATCCGCCCACGTCAGCATGACCGATGGCAGGCGCGCAGCCGGCGCCAGAGCTCTGAGCTGTTCTCTCAGCCGTTCACGTACCGGAACCGGATGTGATTTGAACAGACGCGTGATACGACTGATCGCCGTTAGCCGATCTTGCGTGCTGCGGAGCGGCAATTCCAGCGCGTTGCCGTTCAGCGTGAGCCGCAAATCAGACGCCGCGATGCCCAATATCAGTGCGCGAACCTCGGATGGCCAGAACGGCTGCTCCCCGCCAATGCACCCCGCGGTCAAAAAAAAGGTTCCCGTCACGCCGTGCTGAGCGAGAAGCCGAGCGGCCCACAGATTATCGGCGTATCCATCGTCGAACGTGATCGCGATCGCGTTCGCCGGGAGCGCCTTGTGGCTTCGAAGCGCCGCTACAGCTTCTGGCAGCGGCAGCACGCAATAATTCGCCGCGAGATATTTGACGTGACGCTCGAATGCCGCTGGCGAAATACAGATCGCGGGGTCAGCATACGTGTGCCCTTCCGGCCCGCAGATCGCGTGGTACCGTAATATCGCGAGGACTCTGCTCGGCCGAATTCTCCGGAGCGCAGAGTAACATCCTGTCCCCAGAAGCGTGGTTTTGAGTCCCGGCGCCAGCTTGCGGCGAACCGCTGCGAGCTTCATGTGATCTTCACAGGAGCGCGAGCAAAACGCTCCCACGCTACTGGTTGACGGTTGCGGAGGCCCCGCACCAAGCCGACAGCTGTAGCGGATTGTACGAGGCAGAAGTAATGCATCAGACCAATGGGACGCCAGCGCCGCAGCAGTGGGACACACCCTGCAATGCCAGCCGCCAGCAGTCCGATATTGACGATGACAAACGCAGAAAACATTCGTGAGTCTGCGCTCAGCCGAATCGCCGACACGAAGCCGAGAATCGCGAAGCTGAAGGTCAGCCATCGGAGCGCCTTGTGCACGACGAGGGAAATCATGAGTTGGGTTTGGGTCGTGGGAACAACACTGTCGAATCGAATCAGATACTGTACGCCGCCGGCGGAAATGCGCACCCTCCGGCGGAACTCCTCGATTGCAGTGCGGGGCCCCTGTTCGTATGCAAGCGCCTCTGCCTCGAACACGACACGATGACCGGTCCGTGCCACCGCCATCGGAATGGCGATATCGTCGAGCACTGTGTCTTCCGGCGGGCTGACGAACAGATGCCGTCGAATCGCGTACAAGGCTCCGTCTACGCCAACCATTGATCCGACCGCCGATTCGGCGCGCTGGAGCGAGCGCTCATACCGGTAATACAGATCTTCGGAACGGCCGAATAACGCCCGATCGCCGAGGAGGACGACGTCTCCGCTCACCGCGCCGACGCGCGTGTCCCCGAAATTCCTGATGAGCGCCTTGATCGCGTCAGGAGCCAGGAACGTGTTCGCATCGGAGAAGACGATGATGTCGCTCATGATGCGAGGCACACTGCCGTTGATGGCGGCGATCTTCCCTCGCCGCTTTCTGAACTCGATCAGCTTGACGCCCTGATCGGCGAACGTTCGGACGAGAGCATTGGTTCCGTCAACCGATCCATCCGAAGCCACAACAATCTCGAGCAGTTCGCCCGGGTAGTCGATCTCGAGCGTATTCAGCAGTTTCGCTTCGATGACGTCTTCTTCGTCATTGGCGGTGATCAGAACGCAGACCGATGGGGTAATCGCCTCTCGACGGACCGGGCGCCGAAACAGAGACCCCGTTAGATACAGGGTCGCGGGGTATCCGACATAGATGAATGCGAGGATCCCAACCGAGCTCCAGAACGTATGTCGAGCGAGCTCAGCGGAAACACCCGCAGCGTACGCGAGAACGGCTATCGCGGGCGCACAGGCGATCGCAACGATGGAGGCGAATATGATGGGCCGAATAGGCACCGGGCCTGCCGGACGCGCGGCTCCCTCTCGTGCTGTAGACCAGACGCCAGAGACACGTCCGGTGACGCCATTGAAGATGCCGACCAGCGACGCCGTACTGATCACCGCGAAGTAACCGACAAAGGCAATCACCCGTCGCACGCGCCTAGAAACAAACCACGCGATCATCACCAACGAGCCGATTCCGAGAAGGATCGCGCTCGATCGCCCTGTCGTGGCGGCAGTGACCCCTGCAAGCCCGATCGCGGCGAGCAAAAAGAATGTCCCCGACAGCCATCGGAGTACCTTGTGTGAGAAGAGCGCGACGGCGAAGAAGCCTGAACGGAACGGATTCAGGAGACCAGGAAGGTGAGCGACCGCCTGCCAACTGCGACTGACTATTCGAACGCGACGACGATATTCCTGGCGGATCCCGCCTGCTGTTTCCTCATGGCAGATCGCTTCGGGCTCGTAGACGGCTCGCCATCCGGCAGCGACAATCTGCAGCGGGTTCAGAAAGTCATTGATGGCGTTCTCTGGAAGCTCTTGCCAGAGGCGTCTTCTGATGGCATAGATGGCGCCGTCGCCGCCAACCATTGACGCGATCGCCGTCTCGAGGCGCTTGAGCCGGATTTCGTACGTCCAATATGCCCGTTCGCCGGCATCGGCGGCCGAACGATTCCCCTCGACGTAACGAGCTTCCCCTGTGACACAACCCACCTGAGGATCGGCGAAGCTCCGCACGAGCTTCCGTATCGCATCCGGCTCATAGAGTGCGTTTGCATCCGAAAAAACAATGATCTCGCCGGTCAGGTCCGGAACGACCGTATTAAGACCGGCGGTCTTGCCTTTGCGCAGCGGCTGCGCTTTGAGCACGACGCCACGCGGCTCGTATTCACGCACGATATCGTCCGTGCCGTCCGACGAGGCATCCGATACCACAACGACCTCCCAAAGACCGGACGGATAGTCGAGGGTCAGCGCATTGTCGAGCTTGGCTCGGATGACAGCCGCTTCATTGTGGGCAGAGATGACCAAGCTGACTGGCGGAGTGATGTCGCGCTTACGAACAGGACGAGGCAGCGCCCAGGCAAGAACCTTGAGTAAGGCGGGATAGCCTGCATATATATAAAGGAGGACGGCGAGCGAGGACCAGAGCAGAGCCTGCATCTTTCTGGGTTAAGGAATGTTCCGCACGATGCGAGGCCCGAGGAGGATTGTCAACGGCACGGGCATCCGCCGCCACAGCTCGATCGCCGTCCCGAACCGCGGGTTCCCGGGACTCAGGTCTGGAAGGACCGTCTTGCGCGCCATCCAGTATTCCCATACGAGCTCGCGCGATTCAGCTCCCCACTGCTTCTTGAACTGATAGGTGCCTTCGCCCGGAGTGGATCTGCCAAGGTCGAACGTGTGAAAGCCTTCGCGGATGGCAAACGAGATCATCTCCCAATAGAGCAACGTGTTCGTACAGAGGTGCTTGAAGTGGCCCAGAGAGGAAGCCCAGGGAACTTCACAAATCCCGCCGTGCCAATACACGAGCGATGCGGCGACGGGACGGTCGCCGAGCCACACTGAGAAGATCCGCGTATTGGAGGGCAGCGCAGAGAGTATCTCTTCGAAAAATCCTCGGCCGTACACCGGGGTTCCGAGGTCGCGCATATTGTGCGCGAAGATATTATAGAACGCTGGCAGCTGCGTGGAGCCTGCGATCACGACCCGCAGCCCGGACTTCTGAGCTTTTCTGATCTGGTTGCGCACCTTACGATCGAGTCGCAGCCACTCCTTGTCGACACTCGATTCGAGACTTAGCGTCATCGCCACTTTGTGGCGCCTTGATGCAAGCTCGGGAAAGACCTGCCGCGTGTGCCGCAGTTCGAGGTGCGCCGCACCGCGCTGTCTCGTTTCGGCAATCGCCGCGTCCAGGAGGGCCCGCTCCGCCGCCGGCGTATCAGCGATGATGCCGCCGTAATTGACGAACGGCATCGAGACGAGAAATCGCCCGAATATTGGACTGCGAAATACGACGAGCGGCAGGACACCCACAATGCCATCAGGTGATTCCGCTGCGAGAGCGCAGGTCTCATGTCCGAACGCCCGGCCGATCACATCGAGCCACACGGCCGGATGATAGCCGGACGCACCAGCATGCCTTTTCACGTACGCGTCCCACCTCGCCGTGGAAACCTCGCGATGCACCACGATGGGTGCCGCGTAGGCGCTGCTCTTGGATGTGCTCGCGTTCATGGCGTGTTGACGGTCACCACAAATACGGAAGGGGCGTAGTCGCCAGCCCGCCGTACGGCACCTCGACAGACGCGTGCAGGACCTGTGACATCGGCGCAAACGAAAATTCTCGGAGTAACCGGCGTAAGCGCAGCTCAGTCTGATTCAGGTTGCGATAATGTCTTACGCGACCGATCCACGAGCAGCGCAATCGAGGCTGTTCAGGATCCATCTCCCACGGATGCAGATAAAAGATGCACGACCGCTTCTCGATGCAGTTAATGTGCTTGAGGCCCCAATGCGTCCATGCGTAAGGAAGAAGGCGGAAATACCCGCCGCCCCCGATTGGCAGATTAAGGGGGCCCATCCGAATCGTGGAGGCAGGCGCCTCGATCAGCCTGCCACCGCTTCGATCGACGACGTATGGATGGCGGGGAGAAAGAGGGATGCCGTAACGGTCGTGGTGAATCGGGAAGATGCTGGCGTCGTACCGGAACCCTTCTTCGATCAGGATATCCAGCGCCCAGAGCGACCGTGGCGTGATGGAGTAGCTCGGCGCTCGGTACCCGACCACGGCTCTGCCGCCCGCATCCTCGATGATCGCCTTGGCGCGACGCGTATCGTCACGAAAGGCCACTTTCGTAAGATCGTAGACTAGTCGATGCGCATACCCGTGAGACGCGATTTCATGGCCGCTGTCAACCATGCGCCGCACCAGATCGCGGTGCCGTTCGGCGATCCAGCCAAGGACGAAGAACGTGGCCTTCACGCCGCTCTCGGCAAACAGCGCCAGTAAGCGGTCGGTGTTCGCGCAGACGCGACTCTCAAAGTGGTCCCATCGATGGCGCGGCGCGATGCCCTCAAAGGCGCTGACCTGGAAGTAGTCCTCGACATCGACAGTCATGGCGTTGACGATCGCCGTATCGACTGTCGGCCGGGATGTGTCGGGTTTCATTGCCCGCCTCGCGCCGTGAGAACGGTCTTAATGGTCTTGACGAGAATAAAGAGGTCGAGCGCCGGGGACATGTTCTTGATGTAAAAGAGGTCATATTGGAGCTTTTCCAGCGCGTCTTCGACGCTGGCCCCATATGTGTAGCTGACCTGCGCCCAGCCTGTAATGCCGGGCTTGACAATGTGACGCTGGCCGTAGAAGGGGATCTCGCGGGTCAACGACGCGATGAATTCCGGCCGTTCCGGCCGCGGGCCCACGAGGCTCATGTCGCCGCGCAACACATTCCACAACTGTGGCAATTCGTCGAGGCGTGTCCGGCGGAGCAGCGGTCCTATTGCGCGTCACCCGGGTATCGCCGGCCTGTGCCCAGACCGCTCCCGTGTTCTGCTCCGCGTCGACCCGCATCGATCGAAATTTGTGAATGATAAACACCTTCCCGTGTTGTCCCACGCGCCGCTGATGATAGAGAACCGGACCTGTTGAAGACGCTTTGATCGCGGCGGCAATCAGCAGCAGCAGGGGCGCACTCAACAGCAACCCAAGGGATGCCGCCAACACGTCACTGACCTGCTTGGCAACCCGGAGTAGCCGTGGTTTTCGGTAACCCGAGGAAAAGATCAGCCAGCTTGGACGCAGATTCTCGAGGGCGATCTTCCCGGTGTACTGCTTCGTACACGGATGCCAGGTGGTCGAACGCCATGCCGTCGAGGCGCATCTCGAGCAGCTTGTCCATCGGCAATTTGCCACGAGCGTCGCCCAGGCTCACCACGACGCGGTCGACCGAGAGCGCTCGAGCCACGGTCGGAATGTCTTCTATAGTGCCTACCACGCCTGGGTTAAGCACCGCTGCTCCGACGCGCGCTGGATCGGGGTCGATGAAGCCCACGATCTCCACACCAAGATCCTTGCGCTGATACAGTTCGCGCGCCAGCCGCACCGAGCTGTCGCCGGTCCCCACAAGTAACAGCCGCTCACGAGGCCCGACACGCCCAATCCATTCGAAAGCGATGCGCCACCCCAGGACGAGCGTGATCACGAAACCCGCCGCAAGCATGAAGACACCGCGACCAACAACAAGTTCAGGGAACCAATAGTAGGCCGTGGCCAACATCAAGGACGCCACGCCAAGGGCCTGAAGCGAGCGTACGAACAGTTCACGGCGATCGAGGATGACCCGAAAGTCATAGAGGTCCGACCAGTACAGACAGATCAGTGCGACGGCAACGATGAGCAGAAGCTTCTGCGGTTCCTCAACGATGCGGTCCAGCCCGCGAGTTCCGAGTCGCAGATACACCGCGGAAGTCACCGCGCCGACAATCAACATGCTCTCGCAGATGATCAGGGTCGCAGAGCGCCAGGTCACCCGATGCATCAACACGCTGGCCATGGCTCAGTTCCCCTCTTCGCGCGCCGACTCGAGTCCGTCAGCTGACCCGTGCTGCTGTCGGGTATAGACGGAGGGAGGCGCTGACGCGACCCTGTTCAGCACAACGCCAACTAGGCGGTCACGGCCAACCGCATCCACGGCACGCTGTACCGCTTCGAAGCTGGTCTTCCCCGCCTCAACCACCAAAATGACAAGGTCGGCTTTGGATGCCAGCAAGCTGGCATCTGTCAGCAGCGTAATGGGCGGAGTATCCAGCAGCACCCAGTCGAATCTGCCGCGAGCCTGCTCGAGTACCTCCTCCATTCGCGGCGATGAAAGCACTCGCATCGGGTCAGAAGCCGGCCGACCTGCGGTTATCAGCGACAGCCTCTCGGAAATCTGAAGGACAGGAATCTTGGCTACAGGCGACATCAGCGTTTCGTTAAGTCCCGCGATATTGGGGACCTGAAAGACTTCGTGTAGCCACGGGCGCCTGAGATCGCCATCCACCAGCAACACGCTCCGACGGTACGATTCACTGAGCGTGAGGGCGAGGTTGACGCAGGTAAGCGTCTTGCCTTCAGCCGAGAGAGAACTGGCGATCATGACGATCTTGGCTTTTTCGGGGCCGCGCTGGCGCTGTGTCAGGTGCAGCACGGTCGCCAACCGCCGATACTGTTCGACGGCGCCACGATCGACACCGTCTCCCAAGACCAACTTCTCCTTCAACGTCGGGCTGAAGGCCCACACCTTGGCCGGATCGTGTCCGTTAGATCCGACGGGGCGGGCCGATCGGATCGCTGACCAACGGTTGGACCGGCGGTGGCTGAACTGTCTGCTCGTGAACCCATTCAGTCCGGGCCGCCAGTGGCAGCGCGTTATCGTGATCATCGCTCGCTCCAGCTGCCGGCACTTTTTCGGGCGGACCCATCGCCCGAGCCCGGGCCAGCGCTTCGTGAATTCGGCTCATCCCGAGTTGCTCCTTGCGCCGGAAAATGGGCGCGCCCACCAGAAAAGTCGGCGCCGCGAACCAAATCCCTTGAAGAGATCGGGGTCAGTCCGCGACTGGCGCTCACTCGCTCCGGCGCCGGAGACTGGCTCAGGCGCGATGTTGCCCGCCGGCAGCTTCGGCTGGATCTTGGGAGTCAGCCGGGTTGCATCGATCACCTCGAGCGAGACCCCGGCGCCAGGTGCGCCGCGCTCGACGAAGAAATCGGGTTTCTTGTCTTCGGCGCCCATCCTCCGGATATCGAGGATGCCGCACACTTCCTCGACGATGTCCCGCGTGATTGGACGCCGCCCCAGCGCCAGCCCATGGATCAGCGCGTTGTCGCAAATCACACTGATCACACGCGGAATCCCTTTCGCGAGCTCGGCGATCGCCAGAACCGCCTCCTGACTAAAGAGCTGCGCAGGAGTGCCACCGGCGCGCTGGATACGAGCCGCCATATACGCCGCTACCTCGGGACCCTCGAGCGGCATGAGAGTGGAGCGTAGCGCCACCCGCTGCTTCAACTGCCGCAGCGTTGGCTCGTTCAGCCGATCGGCCAGCTCTGGCTGCCCTGCCAGCACCACCGGAAACAGCTTCTCAGTGGGCGTTTCGATGTTGGAGAGCAGCCGGATCTCCTCCAGCAACGGAGTCGGGAGGCTCTGCGCCTCATCGAATACAAGGCCCGTCAAGCGCCCGGCCTCGCGGGTCTCGATGAGCACCGTCGTCAACTCGCGAAGAAATCGGGCCTTTGATGTCCTGGCCGCCTCGCTCAAGCCGAATTCGACAGCGAGCCACTCGATGAACTCTCCGAGGGTAAGGGTGGAGTTACTCAGGTAGCCGATTCGATGTCCATCAGCCTGGAAGTCTTCAAGCGCCTTCCGTATGACCGTGGTCTTGCCCGTACCGGCCTCGCCTATGAGAAGCGTCACTCCTTTGCGCCCGGAAATTCCGTAATTCAGCGCGCTGAGCGCCTCACGATGCTTGCTGGTCAGCAGCATGAAGCGAGAATCCGAAATAAGATCGAATGGGCGCTCGCGCAGCCCGTAGAAGGTCTCGTACATAGTTTGACGGCTGATTCGCTGTCGGCTCAGGGTTTGGCGCGTCTGAGCTTACGGCACGATCACCGTATCTCCCGGTTTCAAGTCGATGTTTTGCTGCAAGTTCTTTCGATTCATTACGTCGCGGTAGTTGAAGCGAATGCTGAACTGGCGGCCGCCGGGTTCCTGCCGCAGGATGACGATGTCTTTTTCCTTGGCGAACTCCTGGAGTCCACCCGCCAGCGCGATGAGCTGCATCACGGTCATGGGCGCCATTAGAGGATATGGACCAGCCTTTCCCACTTGCCCCATGATGAAGACACGGCGGCTCTTGATTTCCTTCACGACCACGCTGACCGTCGGATCCTCCACGTACCGGTTCGCCGCTGAGGTCAGCGTCTGGCGGAGCTGTTCAGGCGTCAGACCCATTGCGACAACCTCGTTGATAACGGGAATCGAGATCCGACCGTCAGGACGCACGACCACTTCGGCAGACAACTCGTTTTCCCGCCAAAAAACGATCGAGAGTACGTCGTCAGGACCGATGACATAGTCCGGCGGCGGCGCCGGTGCCGCCGTTGGGCCGCCGCTTTTGGTCGGGGACGCTACTCCGGTCGCACCGACCGTTGGGGCAGATACCTTGGAGATGGGGGGCGCCGCCGACTGGGCCGCCAGCGCCCCGCCGAGGCCCACCACTACGGCAATCACCACCAACACAAACAAACGCTTGGTCCTCACAGGCACATCTCCTGGCGCACTCCCTAGCGGTAATCTTTGAACGGCAACTGACAGTCGTGCTTGCGCAGAAAGTTGAGAAACCGCTTGTACTCATGCGGCTCCAAGTTGAAGATCCGCGCAACGATTTTGTAGTTCCCGCGCGACTCCTCGAGACCACGACGGACCAATTCCCGAACGTTGCTTCGCGTGATTTCCCGTTGCATGTAAAGAGGATAAACCGCCGTCCAGAACGATTCCCTCGCCTCAGTGAGCTGCTTGTAAAGTTCGTCGGCAATCGTTTTTCGGCGCTCGCGCTTCGGACGGAACCCCACACCGCTCTGGGCCCGAATCTCAGGCGGCAGATCGTCAACGGTCACCACCTCACCGCGCCGGCGCACGATGAGGCGCTCAATGACGTTCTGGAGCTCCCTCACATTGCCAGGCCAGGTGTGCTGAATGAGCATGTTGTAGGCATCGGGCGCGATGGTGGTGGGCGGCGACCCGTTGTCTTTGCAGAAATGATTGAGAAAATGGTCCAACAGCAGCGTGATGTCTTCCTTGCGCTCACGAAGCGGTGGCACGGTGATATGAATGACGTTCAACCGATAAAAAAGATCCTCCCGGAACTGGCCCTGCGCGGTGAGGTCACGGAGATCTCGGTTGGTCGCCGAAATCACTCGAACGTTCACATTGCCACCGGCACGATGAGCGCCAACCTTCTGCAGATCGCCGGTTTCCATGAAGCGCAGCAACAGTCCCTGCATCCGCAGGGTCATCTCGCCGACCTCGTCGAGAAGGACGGTGCCCTCGTGGGCCAGCTCGAGCTTCCCAGGCTTGTCGCGGTACGCGCCGGTAAAGCTTCCTTTCACATGACCGAAAAGCTCTGATTCGAGGAGGGTTTCGGGAATACCGGCGCAGTTCACCGCCACAAAGGCACGCTGAGCACGCGAACTTTGCCTATGGATCGCACTGGCCACGAGCTCCTTGCCTACGCCGCTCTCACCAGTGAGGAGCACTTTGGCGTCGGAGCGCGCCACACGTTCGATTTCTTCGCGCAGGTCGTTCATACCTGCGCTCCTGCCAATTAAGGCGGGGTGGCCATTATTCCGCATGCTTCCCTTTATTGTGAGGAACCGACCCGCTCAACCAGTCGTGGAAATCCGGGTTCTGACTGGCGCCCGGTGCTGTGCAAGGACGTCGCCAGCCCAAAGCGCCTGACGAGGGCGTCAGCGCAAATCGAGCGCCGCCGGAGGCCCCGAAATGCCCAAGAAATTGGGGGATCCCTCGGCTAAGGGCGGCGGACCTAACCGGGAAACCCATGCTAGGGTGAAAAAAGTCTTCCAAACAGAGATATTTTGTCCGCAGTAGATTCCACTAAAACGTCACGAGTGCCTCGTTTGAACAAGCCAAACCTCCGGCAGAGCAAACCACGTACGTGAGGGACGAGCCGTTGCGAGATGGCTGCGCGATCGGGGCATCCGTGTACGCACCATCGTTCTCGGCAGTAAGCAGCAGCGTCCCGTTACGGTAGATCTCGACAGTGCTCGAGGTGAATCCGGTCCACGTAAGGTCGACCTTCTTCTGGGTTCTTGCCGTGTAGCCCTTCGCCGTCAGAGTCGGAGTGGAGGCGGTGCTCTCACTGACGGTCACGGTAACCTGACCTGAGCCCGTCAACCCACCGCTGTCGGTCGCCTTGGCAGTGATGATGTGGGTGCCGACCGAAAGCTTCCGGCTGAAGCTGCCACCCCTCCCGATCGGCCCATCCACACTCGAAGTCCAGCCTATCGCCGACGTCAAGTCTCCGTCCTGCTGATCGCTGGCCGATCCGCCAAAGGAAATCGAGATGTCTTTCGTGAAAGAGGCTCCCTCGAGAGGGCTTGCAATTCCGATCGTTGGAGCAGTATTCGTATCGCCTGGATCGCTTCCGCCAGGATAGAGCGACTCGACGCCGGCAACGTCGTCGGCCGCCAGTGTCCGCAGCTCCTGGGAGCAGCTCTTGTAACTCGGGTACATCGTCGCTCCAGTTACCGATGTATGGTTGAGCCCGAGAGCATGGCCAAACTCGTGCGCGGCGATATCCTCGATGTAGGCGCCACTCGAACAACCCGACCAGCCGGTGAAGAACTTGTAGGCCCCGTCCCAGAAAATGATGTCCGCGTCCAGCAACGTCGTCCCGGTATACCAGGAGTAAGTTGTTGCAATGGCGCCCCCATTGCTCGCGTCTCTAAAAATGACGACATTCCGATTGTCATAGCCAGTGGTCGTGTCAGAGACCTTACCGCCGTACAAGACGTCAAAAAAGGCGCCCGACTGTGTTTCCCAGACTTCCGCGCCGTATAGCACGGCGGTCAGAGCTAGGTCCTCCACGACATCAGCATTTTGAGGATTCACGTAGAAGCCCACACTGCTCGATGACCATTTCGCATAGGTGACGTACGCGCGCACGCCAATCGTGAGTGTCGCGGCGATTCCGACGGCCGCGAGAAGCTTGGATCGACGCATTCTGTTTTTCCCTCTTCTCATTCGGCGACTCCGCTAGCGGCTCGCCTCGACCGATCGCCTCAGATCGTCAAGGGTCAGGCTGTTCTCATCCACGACTCGGTTCACCGCATTGAGCTTCACGATGCCAAGGCCGCGAAGGTGCGGCACGTCTGTTCCCCTCGGACCGGGATTCGTGAAGAACACCGCTCGGTCACCCAGATTGAGCGTCGGCATATCAGAAACTCGCAACGTCAGGGTTCCAACGGTTCCGCCCTCAACATCGAGCGAGACAGCAGACGCCGGCTCCCCTTTCATCGTTTCCTGAACTTTCAGGAGCAGGCGCGAAACGATGATCTGATCGCCGAAGCCGTTCCGCGCCATGACCGACTGCACATCGACAACGATGGCAACGACGATCCTTTGAGCGCCTCTCGCGCGAGTGGGAATGTCAACTGATGGACCTGATGCCGCAGACGTAGTGGCTACCCCCAGACAGATCGCGCCCATCAAGATTCCGTCGGCAATTCGCATTTAGCACCTCGAGAACGATCGAAAGAATGGAACCCGTTGCCGGGCCGTTGGGGAGGCGTGACGTTCGGGTGCAACTGCCGTGCCCCAGGATGGCTGGAGACAGCAACTATATGGATTTGAAAGAGTTAGGTCGTTACATCGATGTCAATTCGCGTGAGAGCCTGTCCGCTGGAGTTACATCTCTGTCCCGTGCACTACCACAGATGTCTTTCCGGAACCATTTACAGACCCCTCAGGCTCGAGGAAGGCAGCGTAACTCGCGACCATGATGCAGTTGAACAGGCCAATCTCCAGACTAGTCCACATGCCAAGGTGGAGCACGAGACCCGTGATGAGGGCCAGCCGCCGCGTCCACGGGTGTAGCAGCATCACGGCGAAACCGATTTCCCATACCAGTACGAAGTAGGTCAGCACCGTCAGCAGCCAATCGAAACCCGTTGGGAACGACACCGGGAATCGCGTGAAGACGTTCTGCTGCAGGACGAACTGCAATGCCGACCCATCACGCCAGACCGGGCTGAACGTCAGCTTCCAAAGCCCGGAGCTTAGATAAATGAGGGCGATTTGAATTCGGATGAGATGGAGGGGCCAGATTGGCTGCAACCTGCCCGCGATCCGCGCGCTGCCAGGTGCTGTGCGCAGCGGCCGTCGCCACGCATCGAGCGACCAAACCGCACCACAGTCGACCCAAAGTAGACAGAACAGTACCGCAATGACGACTTGATTTGCGGCCGAAAGCGGCAGCGGGTTCCAGTGAGCCTGAAGGACGCTCCCGAAAAAGCATGCACCGACAGCCGCTCGCGTCAGGTACCCGGCGGTCATACTGACAAAGCACGCGAAAAGGGTCAGGAAAAAAATCAACCCGGCAGCCGCTCCGAGATCCCAAGCGACGAGCCAGGTCTTTAACTCCGCCGCCGCGCCCGACAGGGGAACGATGCCCATGGGGGACCAGAAAGTGGAGACCGGTGTCAATCCAAGCAGGCCCATCACACCGAGCAGCCCGAATAGGATCCTCAAGAGCGCAAATTGGTGTGGCCGAATTTCGGCAAACCAGAAGAGTTGCCATCGGTCGATAGCAGCAGGTCCTCGACGGATCGGATCTGGAGCTGTCATTCTTCCACAAACTCCAGTCGCCATACGATGTCCTGTTGCATTTCGGTCGAATGAACCGGCGAAGAGACGCCGAGCTCTACTGCCTCTTCGATCGGACCACCGTAGGATTCGATCAACGCAAGCTGTCTCGCCGCTTGCGCCTCGGAATCCATGCCCGATCCCCGCGGCCGAACCGGCGATGTGCCGAGCCAGACCTCTGTTCTGACAATGCGTTCGCCTGTAGCCAGATAGCGGCGGCGATAGCGATTGGCAAAGTATCGAATGAAGGGGACCAGATCAGAGGGAACCTTCGCTGGAATAAGCCGCCGAGAAGAGCCTTCCATCGCCGTCATGAAAGCCTTATCCCAAGCGAACGCCCGATAGGATCTCACGACGTGGAATCGGTCTTCCTGGCGAAGCTCCGGAAACACCATTTCCGTGGCCATCCACACGGGCCGCGCATCTTGGGTTTTCGAAATTTGCGGCGATGCTACGTAATAACGCAGTCGCGCGTATCGGTTTTCGGTCCAAGGCCGCGAAAACATGTTCCAGTTCTGACGAAGTCCCGTGGCCTTCACATACGCTGCGGTCAGCGGTTGAATCGGGCGCGTCATTGACAAGAGAGTGACAGAAAGCCTGGAGGCAATCCTGGCACCACGATCGAGAATCGGTGTGACCACTCGCGCGATCGGATCGTCGATCGGATGGCGCGCCGAGCCGATCGTATCAAGGCTGGCTGCTGGCGGGAGTGATGACAGAGTGATCGAAATGAGATGGCAAACAAGAAACAGCGACAGAGCCCAACGAGACGCAGGCATCAGTGTCCCGGAGACTGTCGCTGTCCCCTGCCGGTTGAGGAACGCGTTGTACTTCTCGAATTATCGAGGTTTGGCTCGCAGTCGCCGTGCGGCGAGGAGCACTCCAAAGCCCAGCAGGGCCAAGCTGCTCGGTTCTGGCACGATATTGCCCGGGCCCGGCGTTGGGCCGTCAATATCGCCTACCCAGCCGCTGCCGTCCCCGTCAGCACCGATGCCCTGAACGTGCGCGGCCGCGAAGTATACGCCGTTGCCGCCGCCGGGTGTACTGGGTAAAAGGAACGCAGTCGCCAGCAGTCCTGGGGCCGTAACCAGATACGTTGATGTCTCCCCTGGTCCGAATTTATTGCCGGGCGGCGGGTAATTGAACAAGATGTCGTACCACCCGTCGCCGTCGGCCTTGTACTGGTTACCGGTAAGTATGCTGTTAACTGCCTGCCCTGACTGGTACGCGAAGTTTAGCGTCGTGGCATCACCCGCGTAGTTAAGGTAGACGTCGTCGATAAATTCCTTGCCCGACAGGTTCGTTGTGATCGTCACTAGGACTGAGCCAGGGACGTTCAGGTCGTCGAGCGTGACCGTCGGGAACCCGGAAGGAACATCGGCTCCGCTGAACTCAAGGTTCAATTCATAGGTGATGGTCGTCGCACTGGCGGGCGTACCGTATGCCAGGAGTACGACCAGTGCCAGGGGAGTCAGAAACAGTCGCCACCGCATGAAAACCTCCTAAGCCTCCGCTATTTGCCGACTAACTATTGAAGTTCAGGCGCGACAGAAGCAATTATGTCGCCGCAACCGCAATTTGCAAATTTTCTAGCAAATGTAGCATTTCTGAAGGCAGCCACCAGCGGGAAGTCTCCCCGATTGCCCACTTCTGTCGCCATCGACGCGATGAGGGGAGACAATCAAAACGATCCCGCGTTGAGTAAGCTGATGGCAGCGCCATCCTTGCTCACTGTCCCTGTCGATACCGCAAAAGTCTTGAGGATACTCTCGACGAGGCTCGGGTCGGCGCCAGGATTGCCCGAGAGGTATAACGCCCCCCCGCCGCCCACATGCGGCGCGGCCATAGACGTGCCCGAGTACGCCACCGTGCCGCCGCCAAGTTTGGTCGAAAGGACGCTCACGCCCGGTGCCCAAATGTCGACGCACGGATCCGAAATTGCTCCAGCTGGCCGCCTTGTTGGCACTGTCGGTGGCCGCGGTTGTCATGATTCCGTTGTTGGTGCCGGCGCCCGCGCGGGCCGGCGACTGCGTACAGGCATTCACACCGTCGTTGCCAGCAGCGATCGAGTAAAAAACGCCGCTCGCCGCGGAATTCTTGACCGCCGTATCCAGCGCAGTGCTCGCACTGCCGCCGAGACTCATGTTCGCGACTGCAGGTTTGACGGCATTGGCGGTAACCCAGTCGATGCCGGCAATCACGCCCGATGTGGTGCCCGATCCGTTGCACCCCAGAACCTTGACTCCCGTGAGCGGCGCGCCGGGCACGACGCCAACGACAGCATAAGCATTGTCGCGCGCAGAGGCCGTACCCGCCACGTGTGTACCATGCCCATTGCAATCAGCATTCGATCCACCAGCGAAATTCACATGCGCCACAACGTTGAGATCCTGGTGCGTGGTGTTAATGCCGGTGTCGATGATGTAGACGTTCACGTTCTCGATGGCACCGCTACCGTTGCCTGCAAGCGTGGTACTCAGATCGGCGTCGATTCTGTCGATGCCCCAAGGCACGACCTGGCCGCTAGCCGCCGCCGCCCGGTCGGGGTGGACTGGGCGGTGGCGCCGGCCGCTGCACAATGCTCATCGTGCCGTCAGGCTCCATGTAGGACACCATGGGATCGTTTTCCAGGTCGGCGATTTGGCGCGCGGTCAGGAGTCCGGAGAATCCGCGGATAGTGGCGCTGAAGACGCGTTCCGAACGGAAGCCATGGCGCCGCTCCAGACTCTGCACTGCGCCGATAACGCCGCGGTCGTGGTATCCCCAGGCAGCGGGATTCGCCGTCGCTCGCTCATCGGGCTGGTACTGGTCGGAAAAAGGCTGAAATGCCGCGTTCTCATTGAAAACGACAATCACGGGAAATCTGGCCTGAGGCTGTTGTGCCAAAGCGACGACGCCGGAAATTGCGAGCGCGGTACAGATCAGCACCGCGAACGCGCTTTTTGTCCTCATTACTCGTGTCCTCCTAGGAAAGGTCTATGAGCGTGAACGCGCTCGACACTGTAAAGGGGGGACTCGACGCAGTGCCTAGACGCCGACATGATCGCGGAAAACGCGCGCTGGGTCAAGGATTCCTCTGAGATCGCTCTGAGGGTTGCGACCAGCACGAGCGCGAGCGAGCAACTCATCAATTGGAGCGCACGTACGTGCCGTCCCTGGCCTGTCGTAAGAAACCGACACTGACGAGCGCGTGTAACACCCGGACGCACTCGACCTGATCGAGATTCCACAGCTTTTGGGCCTGTGCCGCTGTAAGGCGCAAGCCTGAGCTCTCCAGGTACTCCCCTCGAATCTGCCGCGTCAGCGGGATCGCGGATCCGGTCACTGGCATGCATTAATACCTCGTTGCATGTCTCGCATCGTGCAAAGGGCAAACCGGACACGAACGCCGGTGCACAAACAGCCTAACTGTTCGCGCCGGTCAGAAGGCGGCTGCGGCAGCGACAAAAGGCGTTCGAATTGGCGCTTGACACTCCGGCTAACTTCGCCGCTAAATACGTACCCCAGTCGATCACATCTGTTACCTGCCCTCCAAAGATGGAGCGTCTCGATGCCTCTTCGACCAGCAAGCCCCAAGTGTGAATTGAACACAGCCGCCGTTCGGATTATCAAGCTTGCGGCTTTATTGCTCATTGTTGGCAGCACTCCGGTTGCGGCGCAGCGGCCATCGCCGCCTCCGCCTCCGTCTCAATGCCAAGTGCCCGTGGCTCGTCCATGGGACTTCCTCGATGCCACGAGCCAGATCCAATTCATTCCAGACACGACCAGCACCAAAATCTTCCGCGCCATCCAGTTCGCCGACTTCAACAAGGACGGCCGACTGGATGTCGTGAGCGCGCAGGCCGTCAGCGCCGCTGGAGTCACCGGCACGCCTTATCCAAGTGTGCTGTACATGAACCAGAATGGTCGATTTGTCGACGCGACGGCGCAGTACATCCCGTGGCTCGCGACACCTCAGGTACGATGGTGGGTTGTCCCGCACGACTTCGTGGGGCCGCTCGGACCTCCCGATGGCTGGATTGACCTCTACGTCGGCCGGGGGGGCGGCAAACCGGCCAAGTTCTACCGCAATCGCGGAGTCGATGCGTCGAACCAGTGGCTGGGGTTCGCGGACGAGTCTTCGCGGATTCAGGGAGCGTCCGGCCGAAGTATCAAGGATTCATACCACCAGCACAAGGCCGATCTGGATGGCGATGGTTGGATGGATGTTCTCGAGTATCCCAACGGTGGCGCCGGAGCCGGTCAGATTCGGGCGATGATGAACCGGAACGGCACGTTCATTGACGAGACCAGCGCACGATTGCCCTTGCGGTCCGAACCGAGTCTCTTCGGGCATGTCGAAGACCTCAACGGCGACGGCGCTCCCGATATCAGCGTCGCCAACTTGAATCCTCCGAGCGGTGTTCCCAAGGTCCGAGTGATGATCAATGACGGCACCGGACATTTTCCGACGTCACTGGAACAGACCGTGCCCCAACCAACCAGCACTCTCGGCGTGTACGGGCTGGATCACGTGGATGTCAATGGTGACGGGAAGCTCGATATCTACGTCGTTAATTTCGGCAAGGGAAGCGAGAGTGCCCGAGACGCGATTCTGCTGAACCTGGGTACGGGCAACCAGCTCTTCACCACCGTGTACCATCCAGAGTTTCCCACTGGCAGCAACAAGGATTCAGATGGAGACCACGTTGTCGCAGCCGACTTCGACGGCGACGGCCGACTCGATATCGCAACGGCCCAGTTCGCGGCGCGCACGTTTGTCTTGCGCAACGAGACGTGCAACGGCCTCACAAGATTGGTGGAGCAGACTCCAGCGGAGGTGCCAGCCGGATCTGCCTTCCGGTTGAGGGCCTTCGACGCAAACGGCGATAGCGTCCCCGACTTGTGGATCGGCCGGAATCAGCCCAACGCCGGCCACTCCCTCATGATCGGAAACGTGCCGGAGCAGGAACCGAACGAATCGATTCCTGCCGCGAACCCGACCACAACGTTCCCGGCGCTCCGGACCGGGCGGATCGCGGCCGACGTCGATAGCGACCTCTTTGGTGTTCCGAGCGAAGCAGTTACTGATGGCGCCAGATTCATCCTCAAACCCGCCGCCGGCAGCGATCTCGAGCTTCTCCTGCTGGATGAGAACGGATTCGTGCTGGATGCCTCTTCTGGTGCCGGATCAGGCGGTGCAGAACAGATCGACATTCCCCAGGGGGGCTCTGGCAACAGATTCCTTGCCGTTGCGCGGCAGGGGACGCTCGGAACCGGAGTGTATCGATTGAGCATGGCCCCGCTGGCTGGAGGAATGGATTCGGCCGTGATAGACGAAGCATTACCCCAACGGCCGGGCACGTCGCAGCGCTAGGCGATCGGCAGGCTTGACCCAAGGGCGAGACCGACGGGCAAGGCGCCCAGCCTTGCCCGTCGGTCTCGCAAGCACCGAGAATGGCGCCTTCATTTCATCGTCACAAGCGCCGTGTCCGTGCCGGTCGCATCGTTGTTGTCCGTCACCGTCAGCGTGGCGGTGTAGCTCCCGGGTGCGACATAAACGTGTCGAGGATTGGCCTCTGCGCTCGGCGGTGACCCGTCGCCGAAGTTCCAAGAGTAGCTGACGATGCTCCCGTCGGGATCCAATGAGCCGGCACTGCTGAAACCCACCGCCCGTCCTCCGGCTATTCCGCTGTATGGGCCGTTGGCTTCTGCTACCGGCGGCTGATTCCCGCTCCCGCCCACCATCACCGTTGCGGTGTCCATGTCGGTTTCGCCCTGGTCATCGGTCACCGTGAGCGTCGCTGTGTACGTGCCTGGCGCTTTGTAGATGTGGCGCGGATTCGCTTGCGCGCTTGGCGGCGACCCGTCCCCAAAGTTCCACGAGTAGCTCACGATGCTGCCATCGGGATCCATTGAGCCGGCGCTGCTGAACTGGATTCCCCGGCCTCCCGCCGGACCGCTATACGGGCCGTTCGCCTCGGCCACAGGCGGCTGGTTGCCACCTCCACTCCCGATCGTTACTGTCGCCGTATCTGTGTCGGTCCCCCCCTGGTTATCCGTCACGGTGAGTGTGGCGGTATAAGTCCCGTTTGCGGCGTAAGGGTGCCGCGGGTTTGCCTGCGTACTCGGCGGCGACCCGTCACCGAAGTCCCAGGAGTAGCTGACAATTGTGCCGTCAGGGTCCATCGAGCCGGCACTGCTGAACTGGATTCCTCGTCCGCCGGCCACGCCACTGTATGGACCGTTGGCCTCCGCCACTGGTGGCTGATTCCCGCCGCCACCGGTCACCATTGCACTAGCCGTGTCACTGTCGGTCGCGCCTTGGTTGTCGGTCACCGTGAGCGTAACCGTGAATGTCCCTGCTGCTGCGTAGGTATGCGTCGGGTTTGGCTGGTTGCTCGTGGGTGAGCCGTCTCCGAAATTCCACAGATAGGTCTGTATAGTCCCATCGGGATCCATTGAGCCGGCGCTGCTGAAACTGATCGGATTCCCAACGGTTCCGCTGTACGGACCGTTGGCCTCGGCCACGGGAGGCTGGTTGCCGCCCGGCTGACACGAGGGAAAGGAAAACGTCGCTATGCGGGTTCTCCATTGTCCGTTAGCCGGCATGTGTTCGTTCGTCATCCAGAAAGTGCAGTCGTCGGCGGGATCCACGTTGGTGGCGCTGTAGTCTCCCCACCGGTTCGATGCCTGCGAACCAGCGCCGGCTATGACGGTCGCTTCAGCTTGCAGCTGGCCCAGAGGATCGCCGGCCAGCCGGCCGCTGTAGCGCATGCCTGGAAACACCGAGGTACTGGACACACTGTAGTTCAGCGCCATATTCCCGCTCTTATCGATAGCCGCACTCCCCATCCAGCGGCTATTTGTGTCGGGAGAGTGTGTGCCTTCCTGGAAAACCGTCCAGGGACCGCCGGTCCTCCGCAGCTCGAACCAACGAACCCCGCCACGGTCAGTCCCACTCGCATCAACCACGAAATTCCCCACCATCGTCTCGTGGCTGCCGAAATTCCAGTACCGAGATGCCACATGACAACTTCTGAGACCGGATCGAGACGCGTGGCCGTACCAGGCTGCTGAATACAATTGAACGAACCGACTCCACACAGATGGGAGTCGAACTCCGCAACGGGTATGTTGATCGGCCCAGTGAATGTCGAGTTCGCTGGAGTAGTCCAGTTGACCTGGAACATCCATGCCTCCAGGAAGTCCTGATTCGGGTTGTTCTTGCCGGCGTTATGCATCTCGTCGTCTCTGTGTCTCAGGAAAATGCCGGGGCCTGCGGGCGGTGGCGCCGGGCTATCGACGCTCGCAGGGTTGAGGGCATTAAAGCCGAACGTCAACGAGGGTGCCGTGAACCGCTGAGACGTAGCCGGCTGACCATTGAGCATCTTGGTTCGATCGAGTGCATACGCCGCCGGAGACGACTCGTTGGTCGATACATAGTAGGCATCCGGCCACACGGCGTACTTTGGGTAGTCGGGGAATTGCGGAGTGGGGAAATCATAGTTCCACCACCCGCCGCCCACAGGGTCCGACGTCTTGGAGATATACACGCAGAGATGGTTGCCTACGTCTGCAAACTCACTCATCAACCATCGATCCGCCAGTCTGTCGTACAGAACGATAGGGTCGCCGGCCCCGGAATTACAATTCCCAGCCGCGGTCCACAGCGTGCTCAACTCCAGCGGGCCAACGATGACGTTCCCCATCTTGTCGAAGATGATGAATTGAGACGAACCGGGACCGTTGACCATTTGAATATAGTGGTTCGGCCCAGGGGCGCCGACGGTGTCCGGCGGGACAACTCCCGTAAAAGATATTCCTGCGAAGTTGAGGTTCGGTGCTGGGACCGCAAAGGTGCCGACTCCCGTCCGATCGAGAAGCAGGTCCGGACCGCCTGGTGTCGTCCCCGGTTGTGTCGGCTGGGGTCGAGTTACACGCATCGGTTTTTCGATGATTGGGTCCCCTGGTCGCCATTCCGGCGCCTTCGGTAACACGCGAAGGTCGCTGTCCATTTCACCGGGCACCACTGCGTCGCTCTGGATAGCTCCCCGGATGACGACCGATACGTCACGTGGCTCTTGAGCGGAGGCTTCCCGCGGCGCCAAACCGGTCAGCACGGACAAACCGAACAGGGCTACACGTGGAAGGCCCTGATCTAAACACTTCGCAAGCCATCTCGAGAATCGCATGCGGCACCTCGTACGACTTGGCGGTCGCAAAACTGGGGCTCCGTGAGTATCACACGAAGGGTTGGATTCGTGGTTATGAGTGGGAACGAGGGAGCCGATCGATCACGAAACGGCGTCCACGAGTCCATGCCAGGCCTGGACCGAGTCACGATCGGCTTGCGATACTTCGGCGCCGCAGACCAGAGTATCGTTGTGGCGGTTCGTCCATACCAAGTCGACATTCACGCTGAGATCGGCCGCCGGCAGGCTGATGCTGAAGGATCGCGGAAGCGCCTGCTCGCGCGCGCTCTCGATTTCAAAACGCAGCCCGCCATAGCTGACATCGATGATATGAGCTGGCGCTTGCTCTATCTGCGCCGGAAGCGTGGTGGTGATCTGTTTTCGCGCCCACCGCCGCTCCCGAGTCGACGTCACTTCAGCAGCCTCTCCGAGCTTCTGTTCGATCAGCCTTCTTACTTCGGCCGGCCAGATCGGCTTGACCAGGTAATCGGCTCCGAGCTTGCGCGCGTCGGCCTCGAGAACGGGGTCTCGGAAGCCGGTAATGATGATGCTGGGAATAGGACGCCTGAAGGTCGCCACGAGCTGTAGTCCGTTATATTGGCCAAGCCGCACGTCGGCGATCAGGAGGTCCGGATCATCCTCCCGGAGGGCCCGCGCTCCGTCTTCGAAGGTGCTCGCGGTAATTGTCTCGTATCCGGCTTCCCGCAAAAATTGCTCGAACCCAATCCGGGTCGCCTCGTCGTCCTCGACGATCAACACTCGCGCACGTCTGGCTCGAGCCATCATGTTTACGGACTGAGCCGCGCTCCTGATGCCGTCAGTGTGACTACGCTCACACCGCGAGGGGATCTGTGCTCAAGGTGCAAATGATACACCTTATGCATTCGTGCAAGCACGAATGACGGGCCGAGTTCATCGCGAGGAAAAGACATCCAATCTGCAGACAAATGGCGCCCTCAGCTTGAACCGAACCAGCATAGTTATCGGATGCTTCGGGACATCTCTACAGAGTGACAGCACGATTGCTCGACGAAGTCGGCGAGATGAGCTTGCGGACGAAGGCTCATCTCTTTAGATTTCCGGAGAACCGTGACATTCAGACTGTAGGCGGAACCGGCACGAGCGTTCCGGATCTTCGACGATCGGAATAATGCCCCGCCTGGTGCAGCTCAATTAGGGCCCTTAGCTCAGGGTGTCTTCGGCGCCGAGACGAAGAACGACAAGTCCACCGGCGAATGAGAGGCCGCCGGGTCTAATGTCGGCAGGCATAAATGTTTGGCCAAGCCCCACAAATATTCCGGTCGTAGACGTCATCACTTGAAACGTGTCGATTCCCAATGAAAACTGGTCAGCCCCGGAACGCGCGTACGCTTGGCCGAAAGAGCCAGTCAGCGACACTCGACTATTGACAGGAACTTCAGCCGCGATTCCCTCCGGCAAATGGGCCTCCTCACTCCCAGAGGCTCACGCCGGACTGCTTGGCGGCTTTTCGCAGGGGTCCATCTTTACAGCCCAAGACGAGTTGTCGTCGCTGCGCCAGCTCGAGGTAGGCGGCGTCATAGACCGACAGCTGGTGAACGGAAGCCAACTCTGACAGCCGCGAAAAGGCCAGCGACGCCATCTCATGGTCGATGCGGAGCGGGAGTCCGCGAAGCCATCCAAGACCGGTTTGACGCTCGGCCTCAGTCAGTTTCCGGCGGCGGACAAGAACTGTGAGGGCGTTGGCCACCTCCAGTGGCCAGAGTGCGGGCACTTCGACAGTAGCGCCCCCCGCAATGGCGTCCAACATTGCGGCCGTGTGGGTCGTCGCTTGACCGGGATGCACCCAACCGATAGCCACGGACGCGTCCGCGATGAACGGCCGCGTCACAACCTGCCTTCTTCGATCGCGGCGCGGGCTTCCCGGTCCGAGACTTTCGCCTTGGACCGTCGCCGGATCCGTCGCTGCAGCTCACGGAGCCCTGCCACGGTCCGTTGGACATCGTCGAGCCGCTGTGCACCTTCCGGCACGAGTCGCGCGACCGGCTTGTCGTGGCGCGTAATCACGACTTCTTCCCCCTTGGATACGCGGTCCAGCAGCTCTCCGAAGTGGGTCTTTGCCTCGAACGCACTCACTTTAGCCATCCGGCGCTCCCTCCAAATCGACCAGTCGTTGACCAGTTTATCATACGGCTGGGCGAGCGAGACGAGCGGGTGGCTGTGGCCTGATATCTGATCCCGAGCCGAACGTCCCGCGTCGATTCCCGAATGATATCCGCGGGTCTAGCAATCACCTTGCACGGCTCCCTCGCCACAAGGGGACCGTATTCGTCACCACAGGCGATCTCTGCCGGGAACTGACCGCGCGCAGAATCCCGTCGAGCACTGAGTCCAGTTCCTTGGCCAGGTCCTCGGCAAGATAGCGCAGCACGAGATACCCGTTCTCTTGGAGCAGCCGATCCTTCCGTCGATCGCGGCGGTAGGCGACCGGATCCGCGAGATGCTGAGCGCCGTCAATCTCAATGACGACTCGCGAATCTGCGCACAGAAGATCTACTTCCATTCGTCCCCAACCGTCGAACGCAATGGGCAAGTCGGCGTTCACCTGGAATCGTCCTCGTGTCTCCGCCAACATTTCCATGCGTCGATAGAGAAATGCCTCGGACGCGCTTCGCGCCCGATTCGCGCCTTCGGCTTCAGGCACGGCCTTGGTTTCGCGAGGCGCGATGTTCGAGCCAAAGGTGGCCCAGGGCCTGTTCATGGGAGCCTTCGCTAACTGGCTTGCAACTATTCCACTTGCAGTCGGGACACTGTAAGGCGGCCGTAGCCTACACGGCTACCCATTGCTCAGATGCCCAGTGAGCAAGTCGGCCACTTCCTGACTCTTGGTCCTACTGTGTAACTCGGCTTTGACGTTTTGGGAGTCTTCTTCGGCTGCCCTAGCCACGAGGAACATGAAAAACCCAAATGCACCTGCGCCGACTAGGACGGGCCAGACAGGTCCATTGTCCTTAACCAAATCCCACGCCGACACAGCCTCATAGATCGCACTCGCGATCGACCCTACAACCGAAAACCTGCGCTTAGAATCCGGCGTAAGGTGCATGCGCGGCCCACCGTTTTCTTCGTTGGCCCAATGCCAGGTCCCGAGACAAAAAAAGGAGGCCCGTGGGCCTCCTTTGTAGCTCGTTGCAATCTCGTTGCAAACGAGAAGGCGAAAGTTGGTCGGGGCGAGAGGATTTGAACCTCCGACCCCTCGGTCCCGAACCGAGTGCTCTACCAGGCTGAGCCACGCCCCGACAGCCACTCATTGTACACGATTCGGTTCCTGGTTCCGGTTCCGAGTTCCGAACCCGGAACGACGTCAAACCCGATCGTCGACTCCCCGCACCCCAGATTTCTTCGCACAATGCGCGCAACAGTAAAACGTGCCGTTCGCCTCGATGCCATGCCCCACGATCCTGCACTGACAATGCGCGCACGTGGGCGCGAGCAGGTGGATGGCACACTCGAAGCTGTCGAACGTGTGCGAGGCGCCCCCCTGCCTCACCTCAAAGGATTTGTCGTAATTGTTCCCGCAGACTTCGCACTGAGCCATCGCTCCTCCGATCACGGTCCGTCCAAAGCCGGACACTACGTTAACTCGCGATGCCGTCGACCATCTCCGACGCCATCGGATTGCGGAACCGCAGGATCATGCACGATTGCGGGC
Source organism: Vicinamibacterales bacterium (assembly GCA_963730445.1). Lineage (GTDB taxonomy): Bacteria > Acidobacteriota > Vicinamibacteria > Vicinamibacterales > JAMQPK01 > JAMQPK01. The sequence continues at coordinate 522,375 of CAVSRX010000002.1, forward strand.
CAGCGATTTCGAGCGCGGTGTCGACTTCGTCCTCCGACTGCTCCAGCACAATGCGTTGAGGATTCCGAATCGACTCGGTTTCGAGATGGCCGCTCGAGCGGTCGTCGACCGCCAGCGCGACCGCGCCATCGTCGGACTGCAGTCCTCGAAGTGCGCCGTCGAGATGGCGGGTTTCGACGCTCTCGTCGAGAAATTCATCGAAGCGATCGACACCGACCAGCCAGCCCTCGTGCTGTCCGTTGAACGAGTCGAAAAACTCCTGCCACTCCTCACGTGAAATCTCGCGTCGTCTCATGAGGTGTCCCCCCTTTGTTATGGATCAACCCTCTATCAGATGCGTCGTAAACCAGTCCGCGGCAAGGTGCGCCACCGTTTCCAACGCGCCAGGCTCGTGGAAGAGATGTGACGCGCCGGGAACGATCTCGATGCGCGCCTCAACCGTCATGCGTGCCAGCGCCTTGCGGTTCAGCCCAATCACCTCGTGATCTTCACCACCGACAATCAACAGCGTCGGCGCCCGCACGTCTACAAGCGCATCGCCAGCCAAATCGGGCCGCCCGCCGCGCGAGACGACCGCCCGGACTTTCTCTTCTCGCGCCGCCGCCACGACGAGCGACGCAGCGGCACCGGTGCTCGCGCCAAACAAACCCAGCGGCAGCGTCGACTGCTCGCGCAATTCGTCGACAACCGCAATCACCCGGCGCGCCAGAAATGAAATGTCGAAACGCAGGTGGCCGGTGAATTGATCGGCGCGTTCCTCGCTGCGCGTCAGCAGATCCATGAGCACGGTTCCAAGACCCTGCGACCGCAAGTTGCCGGCGACGAACTGATTGCGCGGGCTGTGGCGGCTGCTGCCGCTCCCATGCACGAACAACACAATCCCCGTGGCATCGGCGGGAATCGACACGTCTCCTTCTATGTAAACGCCGCCTGTGTTGAACCGCACGGCATGATCGTGTGTCTGCAATGCCCTAGACTCCTGTCGGAAACGTCTCCGGCACCTCGGTCAGCGTCCATTGCGCGGTCGTCTCGAGCGGCCGCACGGCGCAGGTGTGATCGAAGTGCATCACCGCATCGAACTGCGACGAGAGGCTCGCGTGAAAGTAATGGCTCCGCCGTTCGGTTTCGGGGTGATAGATGACCCCAATCGCTCGCTCGAGCCGTGGCTTCTTCAAGGCGTCGTGAACACTCTCATTGCCAAGCGGCAGGAAAAATCGCGGGGTCGACAGTTCGTGAAAGAGATGCTCGTAGCTGTCCGGATGCGCCGGCCGCACGCGTTTCATTTCAACGGGTTCGCTCCAGTCCGATGCGGCGGTCACCGTGCCGTGTGCGGTCGTATATCCGATAAGCGCGGTCTTGCCGGGAAAGCGCTCGCGCATCAGCTGCCCGACGTTCAACTCCCCGCGCTGCCCCATCTGCGTCGCGCGGGCGTCGCCCAGGTGCGAGTTGTGCGCCCATATGGCGAGCTTCGCGGGCTTGTCGGCCCCGTTCAGGTAATTCCGCAGCGCCTCGATAGTGCCGGCCATGTGCTGGTCGCGCATGTTCCACGACTGCGTCCCGCCACGGAACATCGTCCGGTAGTACTCCTCGGCGTTCTTCACCAGGCGGGCATTCTGCTCGGCGAAGAAGTACGCATCCCGCCCGAGTGCGTCAATAACCAGCTCTGCGGAGCGTCGCTGCACATTCCGTAAGACCTCGACGACGGCGTCTTCGCACGATTCCAGCTCGAACGTGTCGACGTACGCGTACGCCTGCGGATCGTCGCCGTACCGGTCGAAGCACGCGTACCGTTCCTGGGCACGCCGCGCAGCGTCGGGATCGGTCCTTCGGAGATAGTCGATGACGGCGCGCATCGACGAAAACAGCGCATAGAGATCCATGCCGTAGAACCCTACTTGCTGTTCAGGCGGCAGCCCTTCGTTGTGATCGCGCAGCCATTCCACGAAGGCAACGACATCTGCATTGCGCCACATCCACGTCGGAAAGCGCCTGAAGTCTTCGAGCGCTGCGACGGCGTTCGGGTCTCGACTCTCGTGACGGACGTACCTGTTCACACGGTACGCGTCGGGCCAGTCGGCCTCGACGACGACGGCTCGGAATCCGCTCTGAAGAATGAGCTGTCTCGTCAGATGCGCGCGGCTGGCGTAGAACTCGTGTGTGCCATGACTGGCTTCGCCGACGAGAGCGAGCTCCGCGTCGCCGATGAAGTCGACCACCATCTGGCAGTCTTCAACGTCGGCCACCGGCCTGAGCGCCGTGCGAATCGCGTCGTGTGGTGTCATAGCTCAACAGCTCGCGAACCTCGACATCGGTGGTTTGCGAAAAGTCCTCATACCACAGCCCGACGGCGGAGAAATCAGTGGGCGTGCGGAGGCAGACGATGTTATCGACTTCACCTTGAAGCCGGCGGCACGTGTCGACGGCGGCCACGGGCACCGCCACAACGATGGCTTTTGGGTAGTCCTGACGAAGGGCTTTGATCGCCGCGAGCATCGTCGATCCTGTCGCCAGGCCATCGTCAACCAGAATGACGACACGACCGCGAAGGTCGAGGAGCGGCCGGTTGCCACGGTACTCCTGAAGGCGCCGCTGCAGCTCGAGCCCTTCGCGCTCGGCGACCGCGCGGATGACATGTGGAGGAATGTTGTACGCCGTCACGACATTGCCGTTGAGCACTTCGGTGCCCCTGCCGGCGATGGCGCCCATGGCCAACTCAGGCCGCGATGGCACGCCCAGCTTGCGGACGACGAACACGTCGAGCGGCGCCCCTAGCTCGCGCGCGATTTCATAGGCGACAGGCACCCCGCCGCGGGGCAGCGCGAGCACCACGACATCGCGGTCCTTGTAGTCTGCGAGTTGTCTGGCCAGAAGCTGGCCAGCCTCGCGGCGATCGTGAAATCGCTGCGTTGCGTCCATCTGAAGCTGCTAGTTCAGAGTAAAACGTGCAACGTGCGTACCTGCCTGTCGCGCCGAAGCCTTGGCGGAGGCGGAGCTAGCTAGGCGCTTCGGCGAGGTAAACCTGGCAGTGCTTCAAAATCCAGCAGAAACTCTTCGACCGCTGGAATGACGCTGAACGCTGTTAAATCGGGCTGGAGCGGCGTCACCGAAATATAGCCATCGCGGACAGCTTGAAAGTCGGAGCGATCGTGCGGCTCCCACTCGTTCTGCCCTTCCTCGATCCAGAAGTATCGCTGTCCGCGGGGATCGATGCGCTCATCGACCTTCGTGATGTGATTGCGCCGGGCCTGAACGGTCACCTTAATCCCTTTGGTCGGGCCCTGGGGGACGTTGATGTTCAGGAAGACGCGCGACGGCAGCCCTTTTTCGAGCACCGATCGGGCGACGATCTGCGCGCCGCGCGCGGCCTCGGAGAAATCAAACCCCTGGCCGGTTTTCTGTAGAGACACGGCAATACCGGGCGGCCCGAGAAGCGCCGCTTCGAACGCGCCCGATACGGTTCCCGAATACGTCACATCGTCGCCGAGATTCCATCCTTTATTGATTCCCGACACGACAAGGTCGGGCATGCCGCGCAGCACGCTGGTGATGGCGATGTTCACGCAATCGGTCGGCGTCCCATCGACGGCATACACGCGATCGGAGATCGTTTCGAGCCTGAGCGGACGGCGCAGCGTAAGCGCGTGCCCGATGGCGCTCGCTTCGGTCAACGGGGCTACGACCGTCACCTCGCCAAGCGTCTTCAGTGCATCGGCGAGCACTTTGATGCCTTCCGAGTGCACGCCGTCATCGTTGGTCACCAGGATACGTTTCATATAGATGGATTATCGGTCGGAGCGGGGACGAGCACAAACAGCAGCACGGCGGCGATGAGCGCCAGCGCAGCGCCCGATGCAAAGGCGGCCGGGGCCCCGAACGTATTCCAGATGAGGCCGAACACCACGCTCGACACGAGCGCGCCGATTCCGGACACGGCATTGTAGATACCGAACGCCGTGCCGCGCTCGGCGGGACGCGCGAAGTCGGCGACAAGCGCCCGCTCCGTCCCCTCAACGCATCCGTAGTAGATGCCGTACAGGAAAAACCACGATAGAAGCGCCCACAATGTCGTGCTTGCCGCAAAACCTGCGTAGACGAAGGCATACACAATCCATCCTGCGGCAATCAACGGGCGCCGTCCGGCGCGATCCGATGCGGAGCCTCCGACGAGCGACGCACCCATCTTGACGACGTGCAGCAGCGACCAGAAGAGCGGGATGAGTTGCGGGCCTCCGGCTGCCTCGGTGAGGCGCAGCAACAAAAACGCATCGGCGGAATTGCCCAAGGTGAACACGGAGAGGACGACCAAATACCTGACAAGTGCCTTCGGCAGCTTGGTGTCCAGGGATTAGGGATTGGGGATTAGGGATTGGTTCTGAACGCGCGTGCGAGTGCTTTCGCTCCTTTACCCACAAGAGCAACACGACCGTCGCGGCGCCTGGTATCGCCGTCAACGCAAACAATGTCCGATAGCGATCGGGAAAACCGAGGAGAAATGCGGTGGCCAGCAACGGTCCAATCACCGCGCCGCTGTGATCCATCGCGCGGTGAAAGCCGTACACCTTCCCGCGATTGGTGTGATCCGCGAAATCGGCGAGCATCGCGTCGCGCGGCGCGCCGCGTATTCCTTTGCCGACACGGTCGATGAAGCGCAGCGCGAAGACGCTGCCCCACGAGCCCGCAATGCTGATGAACGGGCGTGCGGCGGCCGACAGCGAATACCCGAAGATGACGATGGGCTTTCGCCGCCGCCAGCGATCGGAGAGCCTGCCGGAAATGATTTTCAGGACGCTGCTGACTGCCTCGGCAGCGCCTTCGATGACCCCAAGCGATACGGCGGTGGCGCCGAGGACAGTCGTGAGAAAAAACGGCAGCAGCGGATAGATCGCCTCGCTGGCGACGTCGTTCAGAAGGCTGACCACGCCGAGCAGCCAGACGCCCGCAGGCAGCGCCCAGAGTGTCTTCATGAGGAGATGTTAGTATCCGCCCCCCTTGCCGACGTCGATCAGCCTGGACGCGCGCACATGCCCTACAATTGATGGATACACAAGAAGATGCCGACCCTCACCGACATCCTTTCGGAGCGCACGCGCGTAGGCGAGCTCTATCACCGTCTCGACAACGACTGGGTGCACTGCTACGCGTGCGGCCACAACTGCAAGATTCCCGCAGGCGCGGTCGGCGTGTGCAAGGTGCGCTTCAACGAGGGCGGACGGTTGATGGTGCCGTGGGGTTATGCGGGCGGCGTGCAATGCGATCCGATCGAGAAAAAGCCGTTCTTCCACGTACATCCCGGCGCGCTCGCGTACAGCTTCGGCATGCTCGGCTGCGATCTGCACTGCGGTTATTGCCAGAACTGGGTCACGTCGCAGGCGCTGCGCGATCCGCACGCAGTGGCGCCGCCGCTGGACGTCACGCCCGAGCTGCTCGTACGCGACGCGGTCGAGCGCGGCGCGAAGATCGTCGTCTCCACCTACAACGAGCCGCTGATTACCAGCGAGTGGGCGGTCGCGATTTTCAAGGAAGCGCGCGCAGCAGGCCTGATGACGGGGTTCGTGTCGAACGGCAACGGCACGCCCGGCGTGCTCGAGTATCTGCGGCCGTGGATTGATGCCTACAAGGTCGATCTGAAGAGCTTCGACGACCGTCACTATCGCGAGCTTGGCGGCAGGCTGCAGCCGATTCTCGACACCATCAGGCAGCTGCACGGCATGGGCATCTGGCTCGAGATCGTCACGCTGCTGATTCCCGGCTTCAACGACAGCGACGACGAACTGAAGCGATTGACCGAGTTCGTCGCGAGCGTCTCGCCCGATATCCCGTGGCATGTCACGGCGTTTCACGGCGATTACAAGATGACGGACCCGGGCAACACCACGCCCCGGATGCTGCTAGCGCGCGGCGGAGATCGCCGCGGCTGCAGGGCTCCAATATGTCTATGCCGGCAACATCCCCGGGAAGGTGGGCGGCCTCGAAGACACGCACTGCCCGCGATGCCACGAGCTGCTGATAGAACGCTACGGGTACCTCATTCGCGGATACAATCTCACTCCTGCGGGCGCCTGCCCTTCCTGCAGCACGCAGATTCCAGGATTGTGGAGTGATGGATTTACCGAACAGCGCACGGCTTTTCCGATACCGCTTCGCCTGGAGCGAGGGCTGAATCGATGATTCGCGATCTGCTCGGCCGGCCGCTGAGAAATCTGCGGCTGTCGGTGACCGACCGCTGCAATCTGCGCTGCAGCTACTGCATGCCCGAAGCCGAGTACGTGTGGCTGCCCCGTCACGACATTCTGCAGTTCGAAGAAATGAGCACGCTCATCGACGTGTTCGCGCGCGCCGGCGTCGATCGCGTGCGTCTTACCGGCGGCGAGCCGCTCCTGCGTCGCGACCTGCCCGAGCTGATTCGCATGATCGCGCGCAAACCCGCGATTCGCGACCTCGCCCTCACCACCAACGGCGTCATGCTTGGCGAGTACGCGCGGGCGCTCCACCTGGCGGGACTGCATCGTCTGACGGTGAGCCTCGACACGCTGCGCGCCGATCGGTTTCAGGCGCTCACCCGCTTCGATTCGCTCGCCCTGGTACTGGCCGGCATCGACGAGGCGGTGAATTACTTCGAGCGCATCAAGCTCGATGCGGTCATCATGCGCGGGACGAACGACGACGAGCTCGTGCCGCTCGTCGAGTACGCCAAGCGCATCGGCGCCGAGATTCGATTCATCGAATACATGGACGTGGGCGGCGCGACGCAATGGTCGCGCGAGCGCGTGATGTCGCGACAGGACATGCTGGCGGCGCTCAGTGCCGAGTACGGTCCGATTGCGCCCATCGTCGAAGCCACGAGCGCGCCGGCCGATCGCTTCCGTCTGGCCGACGGCACGATCTTCGGCATCATCTCCTCGACAACCGATCCGTTCTGCAGCAGCTGCGACAGAAGCCGGCTGACGGCAGACGGAATGTGGTATCGCTGTCTCTACGCGACGACGGGAACGGATCTTCGCGCGCCGCTGCGTGCCGGGATGTCGCCGGACGATCTGCTGGATTTGCTCACAAAGGAATGGACCGCCCGAGCCGATCGCGGAGCCGAGGAGCGACTCGCCGTGCGCGATCGCTCGCCCCTCGTCCCCGCATCAAGCCTGAAGAAGAACCCTCACCTGGAGATGCATACTCGGGGGGGGTAGCGTGAGTCATCGCAATGCCATATTCTCGATTGCCAATTGGCAATTCAATTGGAATCGTCAATCGAGACTGGGGCAATGCAGACTACGCCTTGACAGTCGCCGGGGCGCAGTACTTATCGAACGCGTCGGTCAGATTTTGAGCAATCATGTCTGCCGACTGGTTTTCGATGTTGCGGCGCTCGAGCATCCACAACAGCTTACCGTCGCGCATCAGCGCGATCGACGGCGAAGACGGCGGATACCCGGCGAAGTAGCTGCGCGCGCGTTCGGTGGCCTCGACGTCGGCGCCGGCGAACACGGTCGCCACGACGTCGGGCTTGGTCTGATGCTGCAGCGCCATCGCGACGCCCGGCCGCGCTTTACCGGCAGCGCACCCGCACACGGAATTGACGACGACCATGACGGTCGGGCCCTGCTGATCGCCGGGCTGGGTGTTCTGCCGTCCGAGCACGGCGTCGACATCGGCGACGGTGCGAAGTTCGCGAACGCCGAGGCTGGTCAGTTCCTGGCGCATGGGAGCGACGAAGAATTCGGGGTATGTCATAATTTCATCATTATCTCATGAGACAGACACTTCTTCAGAAAGTCTGGGACAAGCACGCCGTGCGTACGCTGGCGACCGGACAGACGCAGCTGTTCATCGGCCTTCACCTCATCCACGAAGTGACGAGCCCGCAGGCGTTCGACATGCTGCGGATGCGCGGCAGCACGGTGGCGTTTCCGAACCGCACCTTCGCCACCGTCGATCACATCGTGCCGACGCTCGACCAGAGCCGTCCGTTTCTCGACGTGCTCGCCGAGGAAATGATGTCGGCGCTCGAGAAGAACTGCAAAGAGTTCGGCATTCCGCTGTACGACATCACGAGCGCGAACCAGGGCATCGTCCATGTCATCGGGCCCGAGCTCGGACTGACGCAGCCCGGCATGACAATCGCCTGCGGCGACAGCCACACGTCGACGCACGGCGCCTTCGGCGCGATTGCGTTCGGCATCGGCACATCGCAGGTGCGCGACGTGCTCGCCTCGCAGTGCCTGGCCATCGAGCCGCTCAAGGTTCGCCGCATTACGGTGAACGGATCGCTGCGGCCCGGCGTGTATGCGAAGGACGTGATTCTCGACATCATCCGCCGCCTCGGGGTGAAGGGCGGGTCGGGCTATGCGTACGAGTACGGCGGTGAAGCGTTCGACCGCATGACGATGGAAGAGCGCATGACCGTGTGCAACATGTCGATCGAGGGCGCTGCGCGTGTCGGCTACGTGAACCCCGACGAGACGACGTTCAAGTACATGGAAGGGCGGCCGTTCGTCCCGCAGGGCGCCGACTTCGCCAAGGCGCGCGAGTGGTGGAAGTCGCTCGCGTCCGATCCCGATGCGCACTACGACGACGTCGTCCTGATGGACGCGGCGTCGATCGAGCCGACGGTCACGTGGGGCATCAACCCGGGACAGTCGGTCGGCGTCACCGAGAATCTTCCCTCTCCATCCGATGTCGCCGCAGACGATAAAGCGTCGGTTGCCGAGGCGCTCGAGTTCATGAGCTTCCGCGGCGGCATGCCGATCGCCGGCACGAAGATCGACGTCGCTTTCATCGGGTCGTGCACCAACGGCCGCATCTCGGATCTGCGCGAGGCCGCGCGGCTGGTGCAAGGGCATCACGTCGCCAAACACGTGAAGGCGCTGGTGGTGCCGGGCTCGCAGTCGGTGCGCAAGATTGCGGAGCAGGAAGGGCTCGACAAGATCTTCACGGCCGCCGGATTCGAGTGGCGCGGCGCAGGGTGCTCGATGTGCCTCGCGATGAATCCGGATCAACTGCAGGGCCGCCAGATTTGCGCGTCGTCGTCGAATCGCAACTTCAAGGGGCGCCAGGGCAGCCCGACGGGACGCACGCTGCTGATGAGCCCGGCGATGGTGGCCGCGGCCGCGGTGGCCGGCGAAGTCGTGGACGTGCGCAAGATGCTCGAGCGCAACGAGGTGCACGCGTAATGGAATCACGCTTCGTCGACACGATTTCCGGACGCGCGGTCCCGCTGCGCGGCCACGACATCGATACCGATCGCATCATCCCGGCTCGCTATCTCAAGAGCGTCACCTTCGAGGGTCTCGAGACTCACGCATTCGAAGACGACCGCAAGCAGCTGGAAGAGCGCGGCCAGGTGCACGCGTTCTGGAACCCGCGCTACGCCGGCGCGAAGATTCTGATCGTCAACGGCAACTTCGGCTGCGGCTCGTCGCGCGAGCATGCGCCGCAGGCGATTCAGCGCTGGGGCATCCGCGCCATCATCGGCGAGTCGTTCTCGGAAATCTTCTTCGGCAATTCGGTCGCGCTCGGCATGCCGTGCCTCACCGTGAGCGCGCAAGACGCCGAGGCGCTGCTCTCGGCCGTCGAGGCCAATCCACAGGCGGAGATCACCGTCGAGCGTGGGCAGGCAGTCGGTCGACGTCAACGGCAAGACCTACCAGGCGCTGGTTCCCGCCGGCGCGCGCGAAGCGTTCACCGCAGGCACCTGGGACGCGACAGGGTTGTTGCTGGATGATTTCGATCGGGTGCGAGACGTCGCGAAGAGCCTGCCGTACGTTTCTGGTTTTTGAACAGAAGATCAGAAGGTCAGAAGAAATTTCTTTCGAAAAAGAATTCTTCTGATCTTTTGATCTTCTGTTTTATTTTTTTGCAGTTTCGAGGAATGCTGCGGCCGCGTGCGACAGCTCGCCCTTGCGGTACAGCAACCGCAGCTGCCGCGGATATCTGACCTCTGGAATTTTCACCGCCACAAGCTGCTTCCGTTCGATCTCGGCAACCGCGCAGCGTCGTGGCAGCAGCGCGACCCCCATCTTTTTTTCCACAGCCCGCTTGATGCCTTCGAGGCTCGGCAGCGCGATCTGGATATTGATGGGCGCATGCCGCACCTCGGCCTGGCGCAGCACCTGATCGCGCGCAGGCGACGGATCGCTGTGCGCGATGACGGTCTCGTGCGCGAACTCGGACATCGGCACGGTCTCGCGCTGGGCGAATGGATGTGACGGATAGACCAGCAACACGAGCTCGTCTGGTCCGAGCGTCACGGCGAGCAGCCGCTTGTCGCCGGGATCGAACGTGACGATGCCGAAATCGAGGCTGCCCTGCGCCACTTCGACGCCGACCTGGCGTGCGGGCACCCGGCGCACGTCGACGAGGATGCGCGGATGCTTCTCGCGGAATTTTTCGATCAGCGGCAGCAGCACGTGGACGCCGCCCTCGTTCGATCCGATCAGCACGCGGCCGCGCTGCAGGTCGCGGAGCTCGCGAACCGACAGCTGCGCCTCCTCTGACAGCCGCTGCAGCCGCTCGGCGTAGTCGCGCAGCACGCGACCCGCCTCGGTGAGCGTGCCGTCCTTGGACGAGCGGTCGAAGAGGCGCTCCCCCACCTCCTCTTCGAGGCGTCGAATCGCCTGGCTGACGGCGGGCTGGGTGCGGTGCAGCTTGGTGGCGGCGCGCGAAAAGCTGCGTTCTGCGGCAACGGTGAGAAAAACACGCAATTCTGCCAGTTCCACGATGGGCTACTATAAACTATCCTTATAACAAATTCATTAATATAGATTTGACCATTAGGGCGGACTGCCGTACAACCGTGAATATGCCCAGCGACCGAGTCACAATCTTCGACACGACCCTGCGCGACGGCGAGCAGGCGCCCGGCTTTTCGCTGCGGACCAGCGAGAAGGTGGAGCTCGCCAGGCAGCTCGACGCGCTCGGCGTGGACCTCATCGAGGCCGGCTTCCCCATCGCGTCGCTGGACGACGCCGAAGGGGTGAAGCAGGTGGCGGCTGCCGTGCGGCGTCCCATCATCGCGGCGCTCGCCCGCTGCCGTCCCGAAGACATCGAGCGCGCCGGCGAATCGCTGAAGGGCGCCGAGCGATCGCGCATCCACACGTTCATTGCGACCTCCGATCTCCATCTCGAGAAGAAGCTGAACATCACGCGCGAGCAGTGCCTGGCCAGCGCCGTCGCTGCGGTGAAGCAGGCGCGCGGCTACACAGACGACGTGCAGTTCTCGGCCGAGGATGCGACGCGCTCCGACATGGAATTTCTCACCGCGATCGTCGAGGCGGTCATCAGGGCGGGCGCGACGACGATCAATCTTCCGGATACGGTCGGGTACGCAACGCCCGACGAGATTCACGATTTCTTCGTGACGATTCAGAGCCGCGTGTCGAACGCGGACAAGGCCGTGTTCAGCGCGCACTGTCACGACGATCTCGGCCTTGCCGTCGCGAACACGCATGCGGCGGTCACGGCCGGCGTGCGTCAGGTCGAGTGCACCATCAACGGCATCGGCGAGCGCGCGGGCAACGCGTCGCTCGAAGAGATCGTCATGGGGATGCGAGTTCGACCGGATCGGCTGCCGTTTACCACCGGCATCCGGTCCGAGCAGATCTTCCCCACCAGCCAGCTCCTCACGTCACTCACCGGCCAGCACGTGCAAGCCAACAAAGCCATCGTCGGACGCAACGCCTTCGCGCACGAAGCGGGCATTCATCAGGACGGCATGCTGAAGGATCGCCGCACGTACGAAATCATGAGCCCCGCCGACGTCGGCGTGCCGCAGACGACGCTGGTGCTCGGCAAGCACTCGGGCCGCCACGCGGTGAAGCACCGCTGCGAAGCGATCGGCCACACCCTCACCCGCCTCGAGCTCGACCAGGTCTACCGCCGCATCATCTCCCTGTGCGACGCACAGAAAACGATCACGGACGACGATCTGCTGTCGGTGATCCAGGACGTGAAGCTGATCTCGGCACGGTGACGCTGAACCGATATCTCACCGAAGTCGAGGTACGATCTGGCAACTCGAGGTCCGCGGACTTCGGTAGAGCTCGACTCTAGAGCTCTAGTCCGCGCTCCACTCCGGTAGGGCTCAACTTTCCGGTAGGGCTCAACTTCTCGGTAGGGCTCAACTTTAGTTGAGCAATCCGGTACACGCATTGCCGTACATGCGGCATGCGCACACGTAGACCAGCCCGCCTCAAACACCTCTCATACACCGGCGTTCAACGCTATTCGCTGACGTTTTGCACTGATTGGAAGCGGAAGTGGTTCGAGAACGCCGAGGCAGTGCAACTCGTCCTGTCGCAGTTTCTGCGCGTCGCCGCGAACGAGGGGTTTGCTATTCTCGCGTACTGCTTCATGCCCGACCACGTGCATTTGCTCATCGAGGGATTGCGGGACGATTCGGATGCGAAGAAATTCATCATCAAGAGCAAACAGTGCTCGGCGCACGCGTATGCTGAGGCGTTCGGGCGACGGCTCTGGCAACCGTTCGGCTACGAACATGTCCTGCGAGATGACGAGAAGGTGCAAGTCGTCGCAAAGTACATCCTCGAGAACCCGGTGAGGGCGGGGCTGGCAAAGACCGTGTTGGAATACCCGTTCGTAGGTTCGCAGGTGTACGACCTGAAGGAGTTGCTGGCCACGATGCCAGAGCGCGACTAAAGTCGCGCTCTACGGCTGCTATTTGCTCGACTAAAGTCGAGCCCTACCGGGACATTGCTCGACTAAAGTCGAGCCCTACCGAGACGTTGCGGCTATCCAGGTGATCGGTAGGGCTCAACTTTAGTTGAGCCAAATCAACCGAAGTCAGTGCGGCAGCTTCCCGAACGGCACTCGCCGCTGAAACAGCTGATAGATATGGTGCGCTTCGTGGTGGGCCATGTATTCCACCTGGAAGTGCAGGTCGTAGTGCGGGAACTGCGGGTGTTTGGCCTTGCGGTGCCATTCGGCGGGCGTCAGCCCTTCGAGCTTGCGGCAGAGCGCCTCGCGCTCGCTCAGAAACTCTGCGAGCACGTCGGCCGTCGGCCGCTTCGTCAGCGCGAAGAAACACCTCATCGCCATCGGGACTCTCGTAGGGCACGATGGTGATCTCTTCGGTCAGCATGCGGGTGAAGCGGTCGCCGAAGATCGTCTCCATCCGCCTGAAGTGGCAGATCAGTTCCTTCATCGACCATTTGCCGGGCACGCTGCGCGTGGCCAGCGCGGCTTCGTCCAACCCGGCCGCCAGCCGCTTCACCTCGGCCGCCTGCGCGCGCAGGCGCTGGACCAGCGCCAGGTGCACCGCGTGTTTGTCGCCCATGATCGTGATGATGCGTGCTGGCTCATGCCGGGCATTATAGAATGTGCCATCGGAGGAGTCTATGAAGCTTAGTCGCCGTGAGCTTGTTCGTGACATCGTCGGTCGCACTCGGAACCTTCTCGCACGCGTTCGGCCAGACGCCTCCGGCGCCGGCCGCGCCTCCAGCCGCCGCAAACCTCATTCGATCCGCTGCGCGGCAACGTCGGCATCTTCACGGGCCGCGGCGGCACCATCGGCATGCTCGTGGCGCCGGACGGCCTCGTCGTCGTCGATACGCAGTTCGCGGATACGGCGACAATCGCGCTCCGCAATCTCAAGCAGATGAGCGCGCGGCAGATCGACATCCTCATCAACACGCACCATCACGGCGACCACACGTCGGCAACAGCGTGTTCCGCCCGGCGGCCGCGCAAGCACGTCGCGCACCGCAACGTGCCGGCGCTGCAGAAGGCGCAGGCCGCGGCTGCCAAATCGGAGGCGCCGCAGGCCTACGCAGACACGACCTACGACACGACCTGGTCCGCGAAGGTCGGCGCCGAAACCATCAGCCTGAAGTACTACGGCCCCGGCCACACGAGCGGCGACAGCGTCGTCACGTTCCAGAATGCGAACATCGTGCACATGGGCGACCTGATGTTCTACCTGCGCAACCCGCGCGTCGATCGCGGCGCCGGCGCGTCGATCAAGAACTGGATCGTCACGCTCGAATCGGTGGCGAAGGACACATCCGGCCGACACGATTTACATCGCCGGCCATTCGAAGGTGAACCTGCCGCTCACCGTCACACGCGCAGATCTGCTGAAGTTCCGCGACTACTTCTCCGGGTTGCTCGCCTACGTGCAGAAAGGCATCGCGTCGGGCCGGTCGGCGGCCGAGATCGTGAAAGTCGCGAGCGTGCCGGGATTCGCCGACTACGAGGGCAGCCCCGAAGGCACGATTCAGGCCGCCTACGACGAGCTCACAGCCAAGGGATGAGAACCTTCGGCGCTCTGCTGGTCGTGCTAGCATTGGGCTCAGCATCGGTGCCGCTCAGGTACACGGCCAGGAACCGCGACTTCCCGCGCCCGCGGCAACGCCTTCCGAAAGCGAGGCGCTGATTCAGCGGGCGCGCGCGCTGTCTGCCGCGGGCAACTACCGCGAGAGCGCGGCGACCTGGCAGACCGTCGGCGCGCGCGAGCCCGTGCATTGCCAGTCTCGCGACGCGCGAATCGATTCGCGCGCTCATTGCGGCCGGCGATATGCGAGCCGGCCCTCAAAGGTCTCGCCGAGCTCGGCACCGCCGCTCCATCAGATCTCCTCCTCCGCGCCGCCGACGCGTGCCGCGCCGCCGGTGCGTTCGACTGCGCGACGATCGACTGTATCGCCGTGCGCGCGAGTCCGCGGGCCGGACGGCCGCGGCCGACGAGGCCGCCATCGGCCTCGCGGCGACACTCGAGCAGGCAGGCCAGGCGCGCGAGGCGCTGGAGACGTATCGCGAGCTTCAGCTCACGTTCCGCGAGGTGGCCGCGTTCGAGCTGGCCGACTGCGGGCGCGCGACGCCTCTCGTCGCGAGCTCGGCAACGCCGAGCCGCTCACCGAAGCCGACTACGACGCCATCGTCGATCGCCTCGCCGGCGTCGCGGCATTCCGCCGCGCGGTCGACATGCAGGCCGAGTGGCTGAAGAACTTTCCCGCCTCGCCGCGCCGCGAGGAAATCGAGTCGGCGAGGGTGCAGCATCTGTATTCGCTGCGCGCCAACGACGACGCTCGCTTTCACGCGCACACGTTCCTCAAGGAGCATCCCGACAGCGACCGAACGCGCACGACGTCTTCATCACGCTCTTCCGGCTCGACGTGCGCGAGGGACGCTCCGCCGATGTCGAGAAGCGCGGCCGCGCCATCATGAGCGGCGAGATCGCCGGCACGACGCTCAGCGATCGGCAGGGCGCCGCCCGGCTGCTCGCGGAATATCTGGTCAGCATCGGACAGCCCACGAAAGCGCTCGGCGTCTACAGCGCGCTCTACAAGATGACGCTGACGCGCAGCGGCCGCGTCGACGTGCTGTGGCGGATGGCGATCGCGTCGCTTCGCGCCGGCAATCCGGCGCGCGCGGTGAAAGAGCTGCAGCAGGTGCTGCGGCTGAAGCCGATTCCGAGACCGAGCGCGCCGCGTCGTTCTGGCTCGCGTACGCGCAGGATGCCGCGGGCGCGAAGGCGGCGGCTCGAACGCAGTGGGCCTCGCTCGCGCAGCGCCAGCCGTTCAGCTATTACGGCACGCGCGCCGCGATCGCGCAGCGGCACGCCGCTGCCGGCCGCCGTCGCTCACGTTTCCCGAGCTGACGCTGCGCGATGCCGTCATCGCGCATCCCGACTACCAGGCGGCCGCGCTGCTCTCGCGCGCCGGCATGTTGTCGGATGCCGCTGTCTACGCGCGGCGGCTGAACGCCGCATTTCGCAGAGACGATGCGGTCGCGCTGCTTGCGGCGCGCGCGTCCGAAGCCGCCGGCGACTACTCGTCGTCGTCGACGTTGATGTCGTCGTACTTCGGGCCGTATCTGCAGCAGCCGGCGACGAATCTTCCGGACGATTTCTGGGCGCTCGCGTATCCGCGCGCGTACTGGCCGGAAGTGTCGGCGGCCGCGGCGCGCCACAACGTCGATCCGCTTCTGATGATCGGCCTTGCGCGGCAGGAATCGCATTTCAACCGGATGGCGCGCTCGCCCGTCGGCGCGGTCGGCCTGTTTCAGGTCATGCCGTACACCGCCGCCGAGCTCGATCCGGCGTTTTCCAGTCCAGCCGCCATGGACCGTCTGGTGCAGCCTGAGGTCAGCGCCGAGCTGGCCGCAAAGCTGCTCGCGAGCCTGCAGGCGCGCTATCAGGGCGCGCTCGCGCCGACGATCGCGTCGTACAACGCCGACAAGGAGCGCGTGCAGGTGTGGTGGGACGCGGCGAAGGGGCTGCCGGAAGAGCTGTTCATCGACAGCATCCCGTATCAGCAGACGCGCGCGTACGTCAGGCAGGTGCTCACGAACTACGCGATGTATCAACGCTCCGCACAATCAGCATCGCCACGAAAATAATCGCGATCGCGACCGCCATGCGCGGCGTGAAGCGCTCCTTCAGCAGCAGCGATCCGAGAATCACCGCAATCACCGGATTCACGTACGCGTACAGCGACACGATCGACACCGGCAGATGCTTCAGCGCGTACACGTAGCAGACGTAGCCGACGAACGTGCCGACGACGACGAGATACAGCACGGCCAGCAGGCTGCGCGGCGTCGGCGCGACGCGCGCCCACTCGCCGGTGATCGTCGCGACGACCATCAGGATGGCGCCGCCGCACATGATCTGCACGGCGGTCGCGGCAAACAGATTCTCTTCGCGCTTGTGCCGCTTCGCATACGCCGAGCCGATCGCCCAGCCGAGGCACGACAACTGCGTCATGATGACGCCGAGCACGATCTGACGCGTCGGCGCGCTGCCGTTCATGCTCGAGCTCGTCAGCAGGACGATGCCGCCGAAACCCGAGCAGCAGGCCGAGCACCTGGCGCTTGCGAATCGGCTCGCCGTCGCGGCATGAACGCTTCGACGCCGATCATCCAGAACGGAATCACCGACACCAGGACCGCGGCCACGCCGCTCGGCACGAACTGCTGCGCCCACACGAGGCAGCCGTTGCCGAAGCCGATCATCAGCAGGCCGAGCAGCGCGTGCCCGCCCCACGAGTCTCGCGGCGGCAGCTTGATGCCGCGCAGCGCGCAGGATGAGCGCGAGGACGATGCCGGCAACGAAATGCCGCGGCCCGGCCATCGCAAACGGCGGAATGCTCTCGATGGCGACGCGCGTCGCGAGGAACGTGGTGCCCCACGAAAGGCACACGGCTATCCAGGCCCAATACGCGCGGCTAAGCTGTTTAGGAGATGAGTCGGACGCCGGGTTCAAGGCTTCGGAAGGCGGAAGGCCGAGATCAGGCGGCGGAGGCGGGCGGAAATCTGGCGGCGGCGGCGGCGGATAGTCGCGGGCGGCGGCGGCTTGAAGTCTGCAGGCGGCGGCGGCGGATACGTCGGCCGCGAAACGGTGGAACGGCGGCGGTCGGAGGCATTGCGCGTTGCCCCGGTGAAGAAAGCGGGGGTCTGAATCCAAACAGCACGTAGGCCGTCGACGGCACCGGCCTCGCGCGATACGATGCGCCCTTGAAGCGCCATTTCGCGAGTGCTTCGCGCGACGCGCTTTCGAATCCGCCGGTCGATGCTATGCCGCGTGTTTCGGTGACGCCGCCCGCTTCGTTGAGCGGCACCTCGAGCAGCACCACACCGCCATCACGTGCCTGCGGCGGATAGTTCGGCATTTCCGTCGAGATCGGATACGCGACGTCGCTCGACGGCCTGCTCCAGTCCTTTGGCGGCTCGCCGATGGTCGGCGTGTTCGTCAGGACGGGCGGCCGATACACTGGCGATCGTGATGGGCATGTCGACGGTCGTCTTCGACGCCATCCGGAGCCGACGTCCGCGCCGGCTCGAATCGCCATGTCGCCATGGCGTCGAGCACCATCTGTGTGTAGGGCGGCGTTCCGCGCAGGATGATCGGGCCGTCTCAAACGCGCCGTCGCGATCGACGGTCGCCTCGATCAGCACTTCCCCGCCGCCGGCGACGGTCGGAGGGGGCACGGCGGCAGCTCCGCTTTGAGCAGACGCGGCGGCGTGAATTTCGGCGACTGCAGCGTAGCGCCGCGGCGGCCACGCTCAACGCCAGCGCCGCGAGGGCGACGCAGCGCTGCGAATCATCTGGACGCGCTTCGGGTTGCGCCGGCTTTCCCGACCGCCGGCGTAAAGCCGGGCGGATCGCTGGCCGGGAACGACTCGTCGGCGGCCTTGTTCACTTCGTCGAGCTTCCTCGAACGGGTCGGCAGGACCGCGCCTGCGCGGCATTTCAGAATCGCCAGCTGCGACTTGTATCCCATGCCCGACAAGCGCCGTGCCGGCGGCAATCAGGGCGAACCCGAGCATGCCGATCGCGCGCGCGCGCGAATGCTCGTAATCCTGACGATCCCAGACACTTTCGGGCGCGCGATGCATAGTGAGATTGCTAGGTTGTTGTGCCATGTGGGTTTTGGAAGCAAGGCCGGGGCCAAGCTGCCGCCATCGATCGGGAATATTTCCCAATGTGCGAAATCCTCCGCAACATACTCCTCAATTCCTGCAAATACTAGGCTTTTCGACGTTTTTGGCGGCACGGCGGTTGCCCTACGGAAGGCCGGAGGAAATGAACTCAATGCGAAAAACACTTTTACTCGGCTTGCTCGCGGTCCTTACCCTGTCGGGCCGCCCCATCGCTGCGCCCGCCGGTATCGACGCAGCGCTGGGTTCAAACGTCTCGGTCACCTCGGCCACGCTGTCGATCAGCGGCACATCGACGATGCACCCTATGTGGTGTCGACGAAAGCGCTGAAGGTCGGCGACGCGGTCGCGTCGGCCGCAGATCTCCAGGGACTGCTGCAGCCTGGACGCGCTGCAGGGCTTCGAGCTGCAGATTCCCGTCAACACGTTCACGTCGGACAAAGACGGGCTGACGAAGCAGATGTTCAAGGCGATGAAGGCCGACAAGCATCCGACGATTACGTTCCGGCTCAACGGCTACACGGTCGAAGCGGCCGCGGCCGGCGTCATCGTCAAGCCGACGGGCACGCTGACCGTCGCCGGCGTTGAGAAGCCCGATCGACATGGTGCTCGACGTCAAGGAAGCAGGCCGGCGCGCTGCAGGTGCGCGGAACCCGCGACCTGCTGATGACCGACTTCGGCATCAAGCCGCCGACGATGTTCATGGGCATGCTGAAGACCGACGACAAGGTCACCATCACATTCGAACTTCAACTCGCTCTCGCCGCCAAGGCGAGCAACTGAAAGGATCTGTCATGAAGACTCTACTTCGCACAACGTCTCGCACTTGGCGTGTTCCTCTCGGCCGCCGCGCTGGCAGCCGCACAGGACGTGCCCGCAGCCGGCTCCCGAAGCGAATCCGGCGCCGCCGCCCGCGGAAAGCATCATCACGACCGGACGCCCGATCACGATTCAGCACTTCCGCCCGCAGGATCAGCGCGGCATCAACATGTTCGAAACGTCAAAGGAGCCCGGCGTCGAATACAAAGGGTTCCGGGTGGACTTCGGCGCCGCGTTTGCGGCGCAGTTCCAGGGGCTGCGGCACGAGAACGCCGCCGAGCCGAACGTCGTGAACGGCGTCAACGCCAACCAGCTGATCGAGATCGGCAACGGCTTCAACAACTCGACGGCGAATCTCTATCTGCATGCGCAGCTCGCCGACGGCATCCGCGTGCAGATGACGTCGTATCTGTCGTCCCGTCATCATAACGAGACGTGGGTGAAGGACGGCTTCATTCAGATGGACAAGTCGCCGATCCCGCTGCCGCCGCTCGAGAACGTTGATGAAGTACATCACGCTGAAGGTCGGGCACTTCGAGATCAACTACGGCGACGCGCACTTCCGCCGCACGCGACAACGGCAACGCGATGTACAACCCGTTCGTCGGCAACTTCATCATGGACGCGTTCACGACCGAGGTGGGCGCCGAAGCGATTCTGCGCAACAAGAGCATCATCGCGGTCGGCTCGATCACCGGCGGCGAGGTGCGCGGCACCGTGCTCACGCCGAAGCAGCGGTCCGCGTCCTACATCGGCAAGCTCGGCTTCGACCGCCAGGTGCAACCCGAACCTCCGCGTGCGCCTGACCGGGTCGATGTACACGACGAACAACTCCGCGAGCAACACGCTGTATGGCGGCGACCGCGCCGGTTCCCGCTACTACTACGTCGTCGAGAACACGGCGGCGACCGAATCGGCGCAGTTCACATCCGGCGCGATCAACCCGGGCTTCCGCAACAAGGTGACGGCGTTCCAGATGAACCCGTTCGTCAAGTTCGGCGGGCTCGAGCTGTTCGGCGTCATCGAGCGTGCCGAGGGGCGCGCGTCGGCCGAAGCGGCCAACCGCGCAATCCGGCAGTATGCGATCGACACGATCTATCGCGTCGGGCCGAGCGACGAGCTGTTCGTCGCCGCGCGCTACAACAAGGTCGAAGGACAGCTCGCCGGCATCGCCGGCGACGTCGGCGCGAACCGCTGGCAGCTCGGCGCGGGCATGTTCCTCACGCCGATGATCATGGCGAAGCTCGAATACGTGAAGCAGGAATTCACGGGCTACCCGGTCGAACCACGTCCGCCATGGCGGCAAGTTCAACGGGCTCATGCTCGAAGGAGTTGTCGGGTTCTAGGTGTTGTGGACGTCGTAGGTCTGGTCATCGCCACGCTGGGTGGAACTGCCGTCGGGCTCGAGCGCCAATGGTCCGGTCACGCTGACGGACCAAGCGCTCGGTTCGGCGGCATTCGCACGTTTACGATGCTTGGCGCGGTGTCGGGCCTCAGCGGATGGCTGCTCGACGCTGGGCCAGCCTGCCGCGGCGATCGTGCTGCTCGCCGGCATCACCGCCATCATCGTCGCCGCCTACGCGGCGGCAAGCCGCCACGACATCGATGCCACCACCGAAGTCGCCGCCGCTAGTCGTCGTCGCCGCGGGCGTCTTCGCAGGCCTCGGATCGTTTCGTCTCGCGAGCGGCATCATCGCCATCCTCAGTCTGCTGCTCGTCGAAAAGTCGCGGCTCCACTCGATGGTTGCGCGCATCGACGACGTGTCGCTGCGCGCGGCCGTGCGGTTCGGCGTGATGGCGCTGGTTATCCTTCCGCTGCTGCCATCGGGGCCGTACGGACCGCTCGGCGGCATCAGACCGCGCGAACTGTGGGCGCTCGTGCTGTTCTTCTCGGGCTTGAGTTTTCTCGGCTATGTCGCGCGACGCGCGGTGGGCCCGGCGCACGGCTACTTCGTCACGGGCCTGATCGGCGGGTTGATCTCATCGACGAACGTCACATTCACGTTCGCACGGCTGAGCCGCGTGCGTCGCTGCGATCGATCGCGAGCTGGCGTTCGGCGCGATAGCCGCCAACGCGGTGTTGTTTCCGCGAGTCCTCCTGGCCACGGCGGCGCTGAACGCACCACTGGTTCCTTTGCTCGTGCCGTACTTCGTTGGTCCGGCGATTATCGCCGCGGGTGTCGCCGCATTCGGCGCACGACGAATGTCCGGCGTCGAAGCCGACACCGAGGCACGACACAATCCCCTCCAGTTGTTCGACGCGCTTCGCATGGCCGCGCTCTTTCAAATCGTCCTGATGGCGGTGCATCTGGCCAATCGGATGTGGGGCGCGTCGGGCATTCTGACTTCCGCCGCTGTCCTGGGATTGACCGACGTCGACGCCCTGACGATGTCGATGGCTCGCGGCATGTCTGATGGCGGCGTCGCTCGAGCTCGCCGCACGCGCGATTGCGATCGGCGTGGCCGCCAATACCGCGTTGAAGCTGCTATTGGCGCTTGCATTCTCGTCAGGATCGTTCCGCCGCATCGCCGGGGGCACGCTCGCCGCGATGCTCTGCGCCGCCGTCGCCTGGCTCGCGCTTCAGTCCGGGATCGGAATATTTCCCATAGTGCGAGATTCTCAGCAGCTTCAGCCCACAAATCGCTGAATTTCCTAGCAATTTGTCGGCTTTCCTGCGGGCATGTCGCTTGCCTTCTGCAAGGGCATGACATTTCGCCGGCTGCCTCATTTCTCCGGTTTACTCGTCGTCCTCAGCATCCTCAGCGCCCCTGTGTTGGGCGCGAACACCCCCATCACCGTTGACGTCGAGCGCGCGGTCGACAAGGCCTACACCGTCGACGCGGCGTTCGACGTCAACGTGCCCGCATCAATTGCGTGGGAGGTGCTGACCGATTACGAAGGCATCGGCCGATTCGTGTCATCCATTCGCCAAAGCACGATCAAGCGGCGCGAGCCGGGACGCGTAGTGCTCGAACAGCACGGCGTCGGTCGCGCGTGGATCATCTCCCTGCCGATGCACGTGGTGCTCGACGTTCGCGAACACGACGAGCGCGTGCTGGCATTTCATGACGTGTGCGGCAAGAGCTTCAGCACTTACAAAGGCACGTGGGAGCTCTCAGCCATCGATGGCGGCACTCGCGTGACGTACCGCCTCAAGGCGGACCCGACCGGCCGGCAGCCGGCAATGCTCGCCAAGTCTGCGATCAGAGGCAGCGTCAAGACGCTGCTCGATGAAGTGCGGCAAGAGATGCGCGCGCGCGGCGCGCGATAACGGGAGGCGGTTATGTTCGATCTCACAGCGGGAACGATCGATAGGCCCTTCCGTGACAAGCATGCGTCAGCCACGCTGCTGTCGGTTGCGACTCACATTGTGGTCATCGGCAGCGTCGCCTGGGTCGTGCTGTTTTCAGTCAGCGACACACTTCCGGAAGTGCCGCAGATGATGGCATTCGTCGCGGCGGCGCCGCCTCCTCCGCCACCGCCTCCACCACCGCCGCCCGCGGCCAAAGCCGCAAAAGCCGTCCAGGCGTCGAAGCCGGTTCCGACCACCGGGCCGACATTTACTGTGCCCGCCGAGATCCCTGTCGGGATCCAACCGGAAAGCGGCATCGACCTGGGCGACGAGGGCGGCGTGGTGGGCGGTGTCGAAGGGGGAATTCCAGGCGGCGTGCTCGGTGGGTTTCTGGGCGGCATGGTGAACGAAGCTCCGCCGCCGCCACCTCCGCCGGCAAAACCGAGACGCGTCGGCGGAGAGCTGCAGGCGCCCGCGCTCATTCACCGCGTCGAGCCCGATTACCCGGGGGTGGCGGTCGCGGCAAAAGTCAGCGGCACCGTGATTCTCGAGGCCACCGTCAACGAAGCCGGCGCCGTCACCGACGTCAAAGTGCTGCGGTCGATCATTCTGCTGGATCAAGCCGCCATCAAAGCGGTCAAGCAGTGGCGGTATCAGCCGCTGAACCTGAATGGTCAGCCCGTCCCGTTCATTCTGGTCGTCACGCTTACGTTTACACTGCGGTGATGCGCATTGCGTTCTTCAGCACTCACGCGTTCGATCGCGAGTTCTTCGACGAGGCCAACCGTCCGCACGGCCACGACATTCAGTACCTCGAGGCGAGGCTGACGCCCGCGACGGCCGCGCTGGCGGCCGGCGCCCCCGCGGTGTGCGCCTTCGTCAACGACGACCTGCACGAACCAGTGCTCAACGCGCTTCACGCGAGCGGCGTCCGGCTGATCGCGCTGCGATCGGCGGGATTCAACCACGTCGACCTGCCGAGGGCCTTTGCGTTGGGGCTCACGGTTGCACGCGTGCCCGCCTATTCACCGCATGCCGTCGCCGAACACGCGGTCGCGATGATGCTGAGCCTGAACAGGAAGATCCATCGCGCGCACGCGCGCGTGCGCGAGGGTAACTTCGCGCTCGACGGACTGCTCGGCTTCGACATGCACGGCCGCACCGTCGGGCATCGTCGGCACCGGCAAGATCGGAACGGTGGTCGCCAGAATTCTCAGCGGCTTCGGCTGCCGGATTCTCGCGTACGACGTCGCCGTCAATCCGGAGTGCGCCGAGCTCGGCGTGCACTACCGATCTCTCGAAGAGCTGTGGGCGCAGTCGGACATCGTGTCGCTGCACGCGCCGCTCACGGGCGACACGAGGCACATGGTCGACGCGGCAGCCATCGCGCAGATGAAGCCGGGCGTGATGATCGTCAACACGAGCCGCGGCGCGCTCGTCGACGCGGCGGCATTGATCGATGGTTTGAAGTCAGGGCACGTCGGCTATGTCGGACTCGACGTGTACGAAGAAGAGGAACAACTCTTCTTTCGCGATCTCTCGGCACAAGTGATTCAGGACGACGTGTTCGCGAGACTGCTGACGTTTCCGAACGTGCTGATCACGGCGCACCAGGGGTTTTTCACGCGGGAAGCCATGCGCGCCATCAGCGAGACGACGCTGGCGAACGTATCGGCGTTCGAGCACGGCGTGCGCACC
Source organism: Vicinamibacterales bacterium (assembly GCA_963730445.1). GTDB lineage: Bacteria > Acidobacteriota > Vicinamibacteria > Vicinamibacterales > JAMQPK01 > JAMQPK01. The sequence continues at coordinate 546,569 of CAVSRX010000002.1, forward strand.
GGGAACGAGCTTCAGTGAGCGATGACCATGAGGCGGCGTTCAGACTGACGGTCGCCGTGGCGGCACTCATGCTGCTGCAATCGTTGCTCGGGTTGCTGTACCGCGACCGAGTATCGCGATGTTGAATGGATCGCTGCAACATGGCTCGGTAATGACTGGGTGACGCTCGTCGTTGCTCTGCCGCTGCTCGCGGCCGGAACCGCGCTCGCGAGGCGCAGGTCCGCGCGAGGACTGCTGCTCTGGGTAGGCACGCTGGGATACGCGCTATACAACTACGCGTACTACCTCTTCGGCGCGGCACTCAACGCGTTCTTTCCTCTTTATCTCGCCGCAGTGATCACGGCGGCGCTGGCACTGGTCCTTGCGCTGTCCAACATTGCGCCCCCTGAAATTGCACGCAGCTTCAACGATGGCACGCCAGTTCGGTTCATTGGCGGGTATTTCGTGTGCGTTGGCATTTCGCTCGCGGGTATCTGGCTGGCCATGTGGGCAGCATATGTTTTCGCCGGCCGGCCCACGCCTGTAGATACCGAGGCGTTCAAGCTCGTGGCCGCGCTCGACACGGTTCTCATGGTTCCTGCTCTAGCGATCGGCGGCGTCCTGTTGTGGCGCCGCAGCCGCGTGGGGTTACGTCGTCTCTAGCCATCGCCGGCGTTCAAGGCTCGCTCTACCTGCTGGTGCTCTCGATCAACTGCGCTCATCGCAGGGTCGTGCGAATTTCCGACTGTGGAGCGGCCTCGCGGCCGATGACATCGGCGGCGACGGTGCTGTTATTGGCAAACGTCGAAACTCACTGACCACCCACCACAAACCACGAACCAATCTTGGAGGTGTAGCATGCTCGGCAGGGCCGGCGCCGTCTGGTTTGGAATCATGCTCCTCGCCATTCTCAACGGCGCCGCGCGGGACATTGTGCTGGTTCCGCGGCTCGGCGATCTCGTCGCGCGAGCCGTGAGCTGCGTCACGCTCGCCGCCGTCATTCTGCTCGTGGCGTGGACGTCACTTCGATGGATTAATCCTTCGTCGATAGGCGATGCATGGGCGATTGGCGTCATGTGGCTCGCCATGACGCTGGCCTTCGAATTCCTGGCCGGCCACTACCTGTTTCGCACACCCTGGTCGACGCTGCTGGCGGATTACAACCTGCTCGCGGGCCGGCTCTGGATTCTGGTGCTCGCCGCAACGCTCGTGGCGCCGGTTGTCGCATATTGCGTTGGGCACAATCCCGTCCGCGGGGTGGAAATTTCCTCGCCGGTTTCTGATGACGCACCGCGACGCTGAGAAAACACGCCCAAAGTTGGGGCACGCGTCTGGTCCTCAACTTGCTGCTTGATCCGGTGCGGGGAGACCGCACATGCATAAATGGCCCGCTCTTCCTCTCTTGATCTTTGCCAGCATTTTCGCAGGGCTGTCGCCGGCGGCCACGACATCGGCACTCTCGCCGATCTCGGATGAAGACGAGCTCCTCCGAACGGCCACACTCGTCTTCACTCGCGCAGTGGCCATGCCGGCGGCGGCCATTCCCGCCGCGGTTCTGATGCGGGCAACCGCGATTGCCGCAGTCCCATCTGCCGTCAAAGACGGTCGACGCTACTATGGCCAGGGCGTGGTCAGCGCGCGAGGCGCACGCGTCGATTATTGGACGCCTCCAGCCGTCATCGCGTTTGAAGGTGACATCCCGCTCGAATCTCGAGAGCCGGGCTGTCGATTTCATCGTGATCGCGCAAACGCGTCGCGGGCTGGACTACCTGATTCAGGGGCGAATCCCCGGCGTCGGGCCCAATTCAATGGCTGCCGGAGCGCTCGGTCACAACGCCCTGATGCGGATGGATGCCGACCTCCTGGCGTATATTCAGTTCGACAACTATTTCGCCGGCGTCAAGATCGACGATTGGGTCGTCGACGACATGACGGCGTCCAACGCGGTCTTGTACGGCCGGCCCTATTCGACCGACGACATCGTTCGTGGCGCCGGCTTCTTTCACCTGCCCTCGTCTGCACGCGATGTGGCGCGAGGCCCTCGCCGGTTATTTCCGCCAGATGAGCTGAGCCATGACGACATTCTTGAATCGAGTGACGGGCGCCGCGCTGTTGAGGCCGGCGATCTACGAAGAGGTCGAAGCCGATCGCTCGGCGACGGTGCAGGCGATGGGCGTAGTCGCGCTGTCGAGTCTCGCTGCCGGAGTGGGGGCTCTCGGCCTTACGAGCGCGCGCGTCACGACCCTTGCCGGCATCAGTCTGCTTGCGTTCGCGGTGTGGGGGATCTGGGCGTTGCTGACACTCCAGATCGGTGCTCGCATTTTCCCTTCACCGCGCACGCAGGCGGACATGGGGCAATTGCTCCGCACGATCGGCTTCGCGACCGCGCCCGGCATTCTGCGGATCGCCGGCGTCATTCCGGGCACGACGACAGTCGTCTTCGGCGTGACCGCCATCTGGATGCTCATGGCGATGATCGTCGCCATCCGGCAGGCGCTCGACTACACCAGCACGGCGCGCGCGTTCGGCGTGTGCGCATTGGGCTGGGCGCTCTCGCTCAGCTTCGCGATCGGCATCGGCCTCTTGTGGTCGCCGCCGTTACAGTGAAAGGAATTCACTATGGCTTACACATGGGAATCGATTAAGGGTGATGCCAACACGATTGCCGAGAAACTCAAGGCTCTCATCCACGAAGGCAACGTGCGGAAGGTCGTCGTCAAGCACGAGGGGCGGACGGTCGCAGAGTTTCCCGCTCACGGCGGGAGTCGTCGGCGCCGTGATCGCGCCGGTCCTCGCGGCGGTCGCTGCCATCGTGGCGATGCTGAAGGACTGCACGATCGAGATCGAGAAGGCCGATGCAGACGTGAAACACGAACCGCCTCGGGCCGCCGCCGGATAGGACGATGCCTTCGAGCTTCGTCGTCCCGGCTCTCCTTCAGATCGCGGTGCCGCTCGCACTGTTAGGCTGGCAGATGTTCGGCCGCGACACGAACATCATCTCGTGGTGTCTCAAGCATGTCGCGGTGTGGAGCTACATCTACGCGACGAGCATTGCCGGGCTGTGGCTGCTTGCCCCGTGGTATGTGCCGCATGTGCTGATGGTGGTCAGCATCGCTCTTGCGGCGCGCACGCTGCCCGGTGCATTCAGGCTCTGGCGCACGCCAGACCTTCCTCAAAGGTGGTTGGCACTTTTCGCGCGCGGCGGTTTAGCGATCGTGTGCCTGGGCACGATGTGGATGGCTTTTCAGGGACGGACACCACCGGCCGGGGAGATCGTCGATCTCGTATTTCCACTCCGATCGGGGCGGTACTACATCGCGAATGGCGGCAGCACGCCGCTGGTGAACGCACATGCTGCAACTGTTGACGGGCGAGCGTTTCCGCCGGTATCGCGGAGCGAGCTACGGCATCGATATTCTCGGCGCTCGATACGTTCGGTAACCGCGCCAGAGGGTTGCTTCCTCACGATCCCGCGCAGTACGCCATCTTCGGCGACGCGATTTATGCACCCTGCGAAGGCGTCGTCATTCGCGTCGACGACTGGCTGCCGGATCTTGCCCCTCCGCAGGTCGACCGCGCGCACATGCCAGGCAATTTCGTGATGCTCGAGTGCGGCGATGCGGGTGAGGTCCACGTCCTGCTCGGCCACATGCGCAGCGGCAGCGTGAGAGTCCATCCGGGCGACTACGTCACCGTGGACAACCAACTCGGTGAGGTCGGCAACTCGGGCAACTCGGACGAGCCGCACCTCCACGTGCACGCGCAGCGACCGGGACAGATCTGGGATCTTTTCAGTGGAGATCCACTGCCGATTCGCTTCGATGGCCGCTACTTCGTCCGCAACGACCGTGTGACGAATTGGGAGGCACGGCCCGACATCATCGACGATTAGCCGCGCGCGGCGATGTCACTGGTGCGCACCTTGCACTAACATGAAGCAGCTATGGCTGACACCACACTCTTCAAGACCGTCCTCTGCCCTGTCGATTTCTCCGAGCATTCGCGGCAGGCGCTGGCGTATGGAGCGCTGCTGGCCTCGCGCAGCAAGGGGCGCCTCGTCGTCATTTTCGTCGAGGATCCCCTGCTCGCAGCGGCGGCCGCGGTGGCCTACGACGAAAGAGCCCTTAAGGATAAGGCCCTCAAGGAACTACGCCGGCTCGTCGAGCGCACCATCAAACCGCTCGGCGTACCGATGAGCTCGGTCACCATCGACGTCGCGATGGGCAAGCCGCACGACGAGATCGCGTGGACGGCCGAGCGCCTGAAGTGCGACGTCATCGTGATGGGCGCGCATGGACGCACGGGCACGAACAAACTGATGCTGGGCTCGACGACGCATCGTCTTCTGCGCCGCTCTCCCCTGCCGATTCTGGCCACGCCGCCAGTGACCGGCCGCGGTCGCGGCCCCGCGAAGGACTGGCCCGGTAAAATGATCATTGCGCCGGTCGATATCGGCGCCCGGGACCGCGCCGACGCGCTCGCCGCAGCGGTCGTGGCTCGTGAGCTGGGCACGCAGCTCGAGCTCGTCCACATCGTCGAGCCCATCAACAACCCGCCGTGGCTGGAAGTCGACGCCGACCGGCGCAACCTGCAACGACAGCGACGGGCCGTCGTACGACTCACGCAACTGCAGGACGAGCTCAAAGATGTCGCGACGGCCGTTCGTGTTGAGACGGGAAAGCCGGCGGACGAGATTGCCGCAGATCGCATCGAGCAAGCACGTCGGGCCTCGTGGTGATGACGCGGCGGCGCGGGCAGGGGCTCTTCGGCCCGCGGCAGGGTTCCATCAGCTACCAGGTGCTCACCAAGGGGAATACGCCGGTATTGGCATTGCCGAGCGACAAAGCATGGATGCGGCGGGTCATTCAGGAGGCGAACATGACGCGACATATACGATTTCTCATCGGGGCATTCGCGATCGCGGCGTTGAGCATCGGCGCTTCGGCAGACCAGGCCCCTCAGCTGAACAAAGTGATGCGGGCGAAGCTCGGACATTCCCAGGCGATTCTGGGGGCCGTCGTCACGAGCAACTGGGCCGTGCTCGATAAGGAAAGCCGCGCGCTGGCACTGGTGGTGCGAGACCCCGCATGGGGCTTCGCGCTGACCGAGCCCGAGTACCTTCGTCAGAGCGACGCATTTTCGCGCGCGCTCCAGGACTTGATCGAGGCGAGCGCGAAGCGGGATCTCGAATCGGCCGCCGACGCGCACATCGCGCTCACCGCAAGCTGCGTGCGCTGCCACGTGCACATGACGCGGCGACGCGTCGCGAGTAGGAGGCGGCATGGCGCCGCTATTGCGGCTACGCCAACGGCCTCAAAGTAGTATTATTTCCGCTGGATTGACGCGATATAGGCGACCAGGGCGGTGATGCGCGCCTTCACGCGCGCGTCGGACGGGTCCAACGCGTAGAAGATCGGCCCCCACACCGGCATCTCGTCCGATCCATGCGCCGTTACGGCCGTGCCGCCGCGGATGATCGCCTCGACGCCGCCCGCAGAAAACACGCCATTTCGCTGTCGCGCAAGGAGCAGTGAGATCCGGCGGTGGCACTTTGAGCGCGGCTGCCGCCGGTCCGTTACCCTTGCCGTCACGACCGTGACAGGTCGCACAGTACAGGCGATAAAGATCAGGGCCGTACATCGATTCGATAACCAACGGTGGCGTGGCCGGGCTGGTACTCTGCCCCGCAGCGAACGTCACCGCGAATCCTCCGACGAGCAGTGCGGTGGAGACAGCCGCAATGGCAATCGTCTTCATGACTCTTGGGCCATCAACAACCGACGTCGGCCCTGATGTAGATGTCATTGGGCATCCGTCTCAGAAAGTTCGACGCTTCGAGCGCATTGAAGATCACGTCCGTGCTTCGGCGCATCAAGATTCCACAAGCGCTGCGCCTGCCGTTTTGACAGGTGCAGTCCCGGCATCTCGGCGTACTCCGATTGAATCAAACGAACCCAATCACAAAAGTTCTCAGCCACTGAGTGTTGCATGAGAACCTCTCTTCGTGTGCGATGTGGCAAGCGCCGTACCACGGACGAATGTGCCAAATCAGTGCGAAATCGCACGGGACTTCGCCGCGCGCGGCTTCGGGCACGCGGACTATTTCGCAGCCACCGGGGAAATTGCCGCACCTGCGCGCAGCCAATGTGCGAACCAATTGCCTGCCAGCCGGGCGACCTCGTCGAGTGCGCCGGACTCTTCGAAGAGGTGCGTAGCCCCGGGCACGAGCTCGAGCACGGACATCGTGAATATGGAGTCTGAATAACGCTTGTTCCATGACAACCCTCTTTCTCAGCCGCTCAGAGCCCAGACGGATACGTCTCGGCAAGCTCGCCGCTCTCCCAGAGCGCCGTGCGCTCGAGCGGCTCCAGCGCGCGCGTCTCGTCGAAGTGGAGCAGGACGTCGAACTGGCTGGACAGCCGCGCATGGAAGTAGTGGCTCTGCCGCTCGGTCTCCGGCCGATAGATCACGCCGATCGCCCGCTCGAGCCGCGGCTCCGTCGAGGGCGTCCGCGAGTGTCCGAGTCGCCGCGGAGGTCGCAGCAGGAACCGCGGGACGCCGGCGTCGTGGAAGAGCGCCTCGTAGCTGCCCGGCAGCGCCGGCCGGACGCGCTTGCGCTCGGCCGGCCCGTCCCAGTCCGACGCCGCGGTGACGGTGCCCGCGTGGGTGGTGAAGCCGACCAGCGACGCGTCGCTCGCCGAGCGTCTGCGCGCACCAGCTGGCCGACGTTGAGCTCGCCGCGCTCGCCCATCTCGGTCGCGCGCGCATCGCCGAGGTGCGAGTTGTGCGCCCAGACCACGATCGCGCGTGCCGACCTGCCGGTGACCGAGGTACGCGAGCGAGCTCGTCGAGCGTCTCGGCCATGTGGCGGTCGCGCAGGTTCCAGGATCGACCTGCCCGCGGAACATCGTGCGGTAGTACTCCTCGGCGTTGCTGCACCAGCCGCGCGTTCTGCTCGGCGAAGAAGTACTCGTCGCGGCGCCACGCGGCCGTCGCGCGCGACGTACTCCGCGCGCCGGCTGCTGCAGGTCGACCAGCTGCGCGATCGACCTCGTGCTCGCACGGACTGGTCCGACGCCGAACGCGGCCGCGTAGCCGTAGCGCCTGCGTCTCGTCGCCGAAGTGGTCGAAGCAGCGCGTAGCGCGCACGCGCGCGCGGCGGCCGCGTCGGGATCGACCTCGTCGAGGTAGGCGCAGCACCGCCTCCATCGACGCGTGCAGGCTGTAGAGGTCGAGGCCGTAGAAGCCGGCCGGCTCGTTCGCGGGCTGCGCGTCGTTGTACGTCGCGCAGCCAGCCGACGAAATCGAGCACGTCGGCGTTGCGCCACATCCAGGTCGGAAAGCGCTCGAAGCCGGCGAGGGCGTCGACCGCGTCGGCATCGCCGCTCGTCGCCGCGCACGTAGCGGTTGACCCGATAGGCGTCGGGCCAGTCGGCCTCGACGGCGACGGCGGTGAAGCCCTTCTCCTCGATCAGCCGCCTGGTGATCTCGGCGCGCTCGCGATAGAACTCGTGGGTGCCGTGCGACGCCTCGCCGAGCAGGACGAAGCGGGCATCGCGCACTCCGTCGATGAGCGACTGATACTGTCGCAGGTTCGCCTGTGAGGCGGGCGGGCGTGGCCGCGGACTACATCGAGCGCGTCCTGATGGCGCGGGCTCACGATCTCGCGCCGGCGTCCTGGAATATCGCGATTTTGGTCCGGTTCGGCGGCTAGATCGTCAGCAGGCGCCACACTTCCTCGTCACTGGTCTGATCGAAGTGTTGGTACCACAAACCAACGGCGCTGAAGCGTCTCGGGTATGAACGGAGCACACGACGGCATCGGCAATCGCCGCGCAGCCGCTGAGCAGGTCTCGGCAGCGCCAACCGGCGCCGCCGCGATAATCGCGCCGTCGGTCAACTGGCGCAGCGCGCGTACCGCGGCTTCCATGGTGGCGCCGGTGGCCAGCCCGTCATCGACGAGGATGACGGTCCGGCCTTTCAATGGCGGCAATGCGCGTCCCCTGTGGGTACGGGCGGTTGCTGCGATCCAGCTCCATCCGCTCGCGCGCGATAACTTGCTCGACTATGCTTGGCGAGATGCGCGCTTCGTCGATGATGTGCCGGTTCAGCACGCGGACGCCCCCTTCGGCGATCGCGCCCATCGCCAGCTCGGGGTGGAACGGGACACCGATCTTTCGGACGAGGAACACATCGAGGGGCAGACGGAGCGCGTGCGCACCTCGTACGCGACCGGGACACCGCCCCGCGGCAGGGCGAGCACGATGACATTCGGTTGTCCGATGTAGCTGCGAAGCCATGCCGCAAGGTGGCGGCCGGCGTCTGCGCGATTCTGGTATTTCATGGTGCGCTCCTTACGGACGGGTGTAGCCGGTACTCGCGGGCGAGGCGGCGATTGGTGGACACCTGTCTGATGTGATCGGCCGAGTTGTTGTAGGTCAGGAGCGAGGCGAACGCAATCCGCTCGGCCCACGAGAGCGCGCGGATGAGTCTCTTCCGATGTGGATAGCGCGCAACGAGCAGGCGCTCGACAACTCTGGTGCTCACATTGTTGACGGCCGAGTACTGAAGGATGGTGAGCGCGCTTCGGCGAATTCTGCTCGTGCCTTCGTCATAACCGACCGGCACATCATTGGCACGGCCGCTGACGGTGAACCTCGGGTTCTGTTCGAGCCATCCGTTCGCAAACAGAACCTGCGACGTCTTCCAATCCTGCCTGAATCGCTTCATACGAAATCAGCGCAGGCGCATACGTGGTGGGATCGATCAGCGACGGCGCGCGCCACGTCCCATGCGAAGGGGCGGCGCTCTTCGGTCTGCGCGAGCGCCGACGCCGGCGCGAGCCCCAGCAGCATTGCCAGCGATGAACGGCGCGCAGGGCTCTCATCGCTCGCCTCCGTCGCTCTGCGCCTGAAGCCACGCGTCGAGGCGTGCATCGTGACCGTAGACGTCTTCGGCGAATTGCACGCTGCCGTCCTCGGGCACAAATGCGGCCGTCATGTAGAACAACACGACGCGGGGCGGCCGGCCGACCTTGATGCTGCGCGTCGCGCCGTCGGCAACCGCATCGCGAATGCGATCGGGCGGCCAGTCAGGCTCGTCCTTCAACACCCACGCGGCCAGCGCGAACGGATCGGCCACGCGCACGCAGCCATGGCTGAAATCGCGGCGCTGCTCCTTGAACAGCGCCGGCGCCGGCGTGCCGTGCAGATACACGCCGTGGATGTTCGGCAGCACGAATTTGATCGGGCCGAGCGCATTCCACGGGCCGGGAAGCTGCCGCACGCGTGGCGTCCGCCGCTTCCTGTCATCTCCATGTGATGCTGAACGAGATAATCCGGATTCGCCGCGATCGCGGGAAGAATTTCGTTTCTGAGGATCGACTCGGGCACCGTCCAGTCGGGGTTGAACACCACCGACGTGATCGTGGACGTAAACACCGGCGTTTTGGTCGCGCGCTGCTCGTCCGGTAATTGCAGCCATCCCGATTGACGGAATACCGTCACCGCGCTCGGCCTCCCAGCCCCAGAGGTAGAACATCGGGATGTTCACCACCAAAAGCCGTTCGCCGGTGACGTCGGGAAGCCATCGCAGGCGTTCCAACGCCAGCTCGATCTGGCGCGCCCGCGCGGGATCGCGACCGCGATACTCTGCAAGCGCCTTCCGCAACCCGCGGTATTGCGCAAACGCCGGGCGCAATTCTGCGACCACATGGTCGAAGGAGCGGCCGGAGAGCGCCGACCGCAGACGCTCGGGAAAATCGTGCGGCTCGATCGCGTGATCGAGATGGAATCCAAGCGCGCGCGGGCTTACGCGGCCCAGATGCAAATGGCGGAAGTACCTCAGGACGCTCGCCGTCATTCCAACGTCGAACGCCGCCGCGTCGACGGCGGAGAACGGTTCGCCGGCATCCAGGGCCATGGCCTGCCTGCCGAGCTCCTCGACCCGGTATTCACCGGGCTCGAGGCCGTCCTCCGCCACGTCGCGCAACCGGGCGAGCACTCTCTGCGCATCGAGCGTCGGCCGGCCGCGCTCGTCGATCCAGACGGTGTGTTGGCCGGTGCTCTCGTAGAACACCCGGAGATCGCGCTCGACGTCTGTCTCCCGCCGTTGCGCGATGCCGGCCACGCCAGCAGCAGGACGCTTCCGAGCACAATCCCCGCACGTAGAAACAGCACTCACATCGATTGCTGTGGGCAAGCGTTGTGCCACGGGTTTCGATTCCCCTGCGCGGATAAACGCGCGATCGGTCCGGGAAGGAGCGGAATTTTCCGCCTTGCGCACCAGAGAAATCCGCCAATAGCCCGAGAGACGGCGGTGGCACTCACGTTGCTCCGATCGGCATGCATGCCGCGAGTGGTATTGAATGGCCGCGAGGTCATATTGCCCGATGCGCCGGCGCTTGCCGACGCGCTGCGCGCCGTCGGCGTGCACCTGCCCGCGCTCTGCCACGATGAACGGCTCGCGCCAACGGGCGCGTGCCGGCTGTGTCTCGTGCGCATCAACGGCGCGCAGCGCCCGGTCCCGGCGTGTGCGACGCCGGTCGTCGAAGGTCTCCGCATCGACACGTCACCCCCGATGTCGAGGCGGCCCGCCGCGGCACGCTCCAGATGCTCGCCAGCCACTATCCCGCCGCGGCCGTGCATGCCGATCCCGATAAGCCGTTTCATCAGGAAATCGCCGCGCACGGGCTCGAGCGACGAGCTGACTGGCGCAGCCTGACGGCACGCAGTTCGATCGCTCGCATCCGTTCATCACAGTGGACATGTCGCGCTGCATTCAGTGCGGCCGGTGCGTGCGTATCTGCGACGAGGTGCAGGGACAATTCGTCTGGCATGTGCGCGATCGTGGGGCGGCGATGCACATCGAGCCCGACGGCCCGGACCTGCTGCACAGCTCATGCGTCAGTTGCGGCGCATGCGTCGACACGTGCCCGACGGGCGCGCTCGAAGACGCGACGTTCGAGACGCTCTGGCGGCGGCGGCGAATGGACGCGCACGGTGTGTCCGTACTGCGGCGTCGGATGCGAGCTCGTCGGTCGGCACGCGCGATGGCGCGCATCGTGTCGGTCAAACCGGTAAGGCTACTCGCCAGTCAGTAAGGGCCATCTCTGCGTGAAAGGCCGGTACGCGTTCGAATTCGTCGCCGCGGCCGATCGGATCACCGAGCCGATGATTCGCGAGAAGGACGGATGGCGGCGAGGCGACGTGGGATGAGGCGCTCGCCGCTCGCCGTCGCAGCGGTCTGCGACGCGCGATCGAGCGGGACGGCCCCGACAGCCGTCGGCGTCCTCGGCTCGGCGCGCGCAGACCAACGAAGAGAACTACCTCACGCAGAAATTCGCCCGCGTCGTGCTCGGCACCAACAACATCGACTGCTGCGCCCGCGTCTGCCACGCGCCGAGCGCCGCCGCGCTGAAGCAGCATGCTCGGCACCGGGCCTGTCGACGAATTCGTTCGACGACATCGAGCACGCCGCGCGCGATTCTGGTCGTGCGGCGCGAACGCCACGGAGAACCATCCTGTCGTCGGCGCGCGCATCAAGCAGGCCGCGACGGCGCGGCACGCGCGCTCATCGTCATCGACCCTCGCCAGATCGAGCTCGCGCGCCACGCCGACTGCCATCTCGCCGTTCAGCCCAGGCACCAACATTCGCGCTGCTCAACGCGATGGCGCACGTCATCGTCGACGAAGGGCTCATCGATCGCGCGTTCGTCGACAGCCGCGTCAGCGGGTACGACGCGTTTCGCGCAGTTCGTGAAGGATTGGCCGCCCGAACGGGTGGCAGAAGATCTGCGGCGTCGACGCCGACGCGATTCGCCGCGCCGCACGGCTCTACGCGAGCGACCAAGCCCGCGATGATCGTCAACGGCCTCGGCATGACCGAGCACGTCCAGGGCACCGAGGGCGTGTGCGCGCTGATCAACCTGGCATTGCTCACCGGCAACATTGGAAAGCCCGGAGCCGGCATCAACCGCGCTGCGCGGGCAGAACAACGTGCAGGGCGCCGCGCACATGGGCTGCGAGCCGGCACGCTGCCCGGCGGCGACGCCTCTCGACGCCGCGCGCGGCGCCTTCGAGCGTCTCTGGGGCGCTGACGCTCCCGACAACTCGCCGGCATGAACGATGATCGAGATGCTCGACGCCGCGCGCGCGGGACGGCTGAAGGCGCTGTGGGTGATCGGCTACGACATCCTGCTCACCAACCCGAACACGCAGCGACACCGCGCGCGCGTTTCGCGAAGCTCGATTTCGTCATCGTCCAGGATATTTTCATGAACGAAACGGCGCGGCGAATTTGGCGCCGTGTTTTTGCCGGCGTGCTCGTCCTTCGAGAAGGACGGCACGTTCATGAACGCCGAGCGGCGCATCCAGCGGGTGCGGCAGGCGCTTCAGCCGATCGGGGCGTCGAAGCCGGACTGGGAGGATCATCTGCGAGCTCGCGCGCGCGATGGGTCACCCGCACGGGTTCACCTTCGACGGGAGTCTGAAGACATCTGGAACGAGGTTCGCGCGCGGCTGCGAGGGCGCACGAGGCATGACCTATTCGCGGCTCGATCGCGCGGGCCTGCAATGGCCCTGCCCCTCTGAAACGCATCCAGGCACACCGATTCTGCACATCGATGCGTTTGCCTCCGGCATGCCCGCACCACTTCGCATGGCGGATTACCGAGCGACGCCAGAACAGACGACGCCCAAGTATCCGTTCGTGTTGACGACCGGCCGATCCCTTTACCAGTTCAATGCCGGCACGATGACCGGACGGAGCCGGACGCGCGAGCTGCGGCCGACAGATCTGCTGGAGATCGCCCCCGTCGATGCGGAAGCGGCCGAGGTGCATGACGGAGATCTTGTTCGCGTCGTCAGCCGCTATGGATCGGCGACGCTTCCCGCCCATGTGAATGCGGCCATGCGCGACGGTGAACTGTTCGCCACGTTTCACACGGTCGAGACATTGTTGAATGCCGTCACCAGCAGCCACGTCGATGAGATGACCTCCACACCCGAGTTACAAGTCACCGCCGTTCGAATCAGAGAGGGTATAGCCATGTACACCATTGCCGTTCTTCTCCTTGCACTGTCTGCCACAGGCGGCACCTCCGACTCCGGATCTGTCCTACAAGACGATCGCGATTACCGAGCCAGATGTGCAGGAGGCCGTAAAGATCGTGTTTGCGAAAGCGAAAGGGCACGCTCATCTCAGCCGAGCGCCACAGCATCTCCGCCGACAATCTCCGGTTGTGCGTCTCTATGAATCGAAGCAGTTCCTATGAGTTCGCGCGTGTCATCCTGTCGCGCGATGCGAAGAAAAAGAAATGGGTAGTGGATATCTAGTCGTGGGGATCGTGCGGCCGTTAAATGGACGCGAATTGTGAAAGGAGCCCGATCCGTTTCCAGTGTGAATGTGCTAGCTTAATTTTTGCGCACCTCGGACGTCCTGGGGTGGCCTCCACACAACTGAGAGTTTTATGGACGGCGATCGCCCCTCGTCGGGGGACGTCCTCATCGTGCCGGACTCGGCGACCGGACGCGGTTACACCCTCTCGACCGCGCCCGAGCGGCCCCTCGCGCGAACTGCTGGTAAGAGCGAATTCGTCGAAATGCCTGGGTCTGCGGCTCACCCTCGAGCAGAGCTCGCGATTGTGGGGTCTCGAGCGCGCGGAGTGCGAAGCGCTGCTCCACGTGCTCGTCCACCGCAAGTTCCTCAGCGTGAGGGCCGACGGCAAGTACGGGCGCACGACCGATGGCGATGCGCGCGACCGACGGCGTGTCGCCAAAGCCTCACTCAAATCCGGCCCGGCTACCGCACGCTCCGCAGGTACGCCAGCAGATCGGCGAGCTGGCGCACGGTCATCACTCGGCTGAAATCGCCCATCGGCGACGCACCCAGTCTCGAGAGCTGTGCCTTCACCGCCTCGCTCGTCCGGATGCTCATCGAGTGCGTCGGCGCGATGATCGCGGCGGCGATATCGGATGTCTCCTGCAGCTGCAGCAGCGCGGTGAGATCAGGGCCGCGAAGCTCCGCAAACGGCGCCGCGAATCCGCGCTCGCCGGAAACGCGGTGGCAGACGTGGCATTTCAAATCCTGGAATGCCTGCCGCCCCGCCTGCACGTCTCCTTTCGGCAGCACGACAGTCGACACCACATCGTACGGGTACCGCGACTGTGCGGTGCAGACGACGGCACCGAGCGTCATCATCAGTGCGACAAGCGCCTTCATGCGTGGCGCACCTCCGCGCGCGCGAAGCTGCCGACCACGGGTTTAGTCAACGCGATGAAGTCGGCAACGGGCATCACAACGGCGTCGTCGAACGTGCCCGCGTTGAACGCGATGTCTTCGTGATTCGTCAGACGCCGATCGACGAACACGAGCTGCCGATAGAGCGGCCCGAAAGGAGGCATGGCACCCGTCTCGCAATCGGGATAGAGCCACTCGATCTCGTCTTCAGTCGCCATGCGGACGTGCGGTACGCCGATCAGAGTGGCCAGCCGCTCGAAATCGACGTCGCAATCGGCGGGCACGACTGCCTGAACGGGCTCGCCATCCGCAAAGGCGATCACGACCTTCGCCCAGTTCGAGACCGGTATCAACGCAGCGGCGGCTTCCTGCCGCGCCGTAAACGCGCGATGGTGCGGAAGCACGGTGTACTCGACATCGGCAATGCGGAGAAACTCCTGAACTGTCGGTCTTACAGGCATCGCATCCTCCTCTCTGGTCGAACGAAGCACAAATGGCGCCAGCGCAATGTGGTGGGTGTTGGTTGTTAGTGGATGGCGGTTGTCACCGCCGCGAAGGCGGGCGAGGAAAATTTGACGGATGTGTGAGAAATCCCACGCCCAATGGCAGTCGTGCTTACGCAAAGCTCCCGGACACGGCCCCGAATCGCAGGCAGTGGACTTGCAGTATCGATCGTCGACACGCGTCGTCTGCAGTGCCACAGGAAGTGAGACCAACTATGAGAATCCGCGAAATCATGACCGAACCGGTTGAAACCATTGTGCCGTCGCTGCCGGTCGATCAAGCGGTCGGACTGATGCGCGCGTTGCGCGTCCATCACCTGGTGGTGAAGGAGGGGGCGAAGACGGTGGGCGTTCTCTCGGCCAGCGACCTGCCGAAGCCCGGCGCCGCGCATGACGGAGGCGTCGTTCGCGACATCATGAGCCTGAATGTCGCCACCATCGATGAGGGAGAAACCGTCCGCCGTGCGGCCAATCTCATGCGCGGCCGCAGCATCGGCTGCCTCGTGGCCACGCGCAACGGCAGGATGGCCGGCATCGTGACCGTGTCCGACCTGCTCGACCTGCTCGGCAAGGGTGGCGAGCGCCGTGTCGCGAACCCGCGCGCAAGCTTGCATCACCGCGTGCCGCACGAGAAGCAGCATCGCGGCCGTTCCTGGTAGATCGTCTGGAGGTTGACGTGGCTCGCAAGCAACTGCTCGTCCGATCGGAAGCCAGGGAGAAGATTCTGCATGGCTGTCTCGCACTCGCCGACGCCGTGCGCGTCACGCTGGGACCGAAATCGAAATGCGTCCTCATCGAGAAGAAATGGGGGCGGCCGATCGTGTGCAACGACGGCGTGACGATCGCCAAGGAATTCGAGCTGAAAGATCCGGAAGAGAACCTCGGCGTGCAGGTAATGCGCCAGGCGGCGGAGCGCACCGGCGAGGATGTCGGCGACGGCACCACGACATCGACGCTGCTCGCCACCGCCATCTTCGCCGACGGCGTGCAGGAACATCGCCGCGGGGGCGAGCGCCATCGACTTGAAGCGCGGCCTCGATCGCGGACTCAAGGTCGTCGTCGCGCGGCTGCGCGAGCTGTCGCGCCCGGTGGCCGATCACAAACAGCGCGTGCAGGTTGCCACAGTCTCGGCCCATAACGACGAGACCATCGGCGAGATCGTCGCCTCGGCGCTCGAGCGCGTGGGCCTCGAGGGCACGACGTCGGTCGAGGAAGCCAAGGGGATCGAGACGACAGTCGAGGTGGTCGAGGGCATGCGGTTCGATCGCGGCTACCTCTCGCCATATTTCGTTACCGAGTCGGAGAAGATGCGCGCGGTGCTGGATGAGGCGCTCGTGCTGGTCACCGACAAGAAGATCGGCACGACGACGGAACTGCTGCCTGTGCTCGAGCCGATCGCGAAGAGCGCCAAGGCGCTGCTCATCATCGCGGACGACATCGAAGGCGATGCGCTCGCGACGCTCGTCGTGAACAAGCTGCGCGGCGTGCTCCCCTGCATCGCCGTCAAGGCCCCGGGATATGGCGATCGCCGGCGGGCGATGCTCGAAGACATCGCCATCCTCACCGGCGGCAAACTGCTGTCCGGCGAGATGGGTGTCAAGCTCGCGAACGTCACAACCGCCGACCTCGGTCAGGCGAAGCGCATCATCGTCGACAAGGACTCGACGACGATCATCGGCGGAACGGGCGCCAAGGCCGCGATTGACGGGCGCGCGAACGAGATCCGCGAGCAGATTCGTACGAGCACCTCTGACTACGACAAGGAAAAGCTGCAGGAGCGGCTCGCCAAACTCACCGGAGGCGTGGCCGTCATTCGCGTCGGCGCGCCGTCAGAAGCCGAAATGAAGAACCGCCGCGAAGCGTTCGAGGATGCGATCAGCGCCACAAGGCGGCGATGGCGGAGGGGATCGTCCCCGGGGGCGGCCTCGCCCTGCTGCGCTGCATCGACGCGATCGATCGACGCTGCCGCCGGCGCGGCCGGCGACGAGCGTACCGGACTGCTCATCCTGAAGCATGCGCATGAGATCCCGGCTCGCCAGATTGCGGAGAACTCCGGGGTCGATGGTGGCGTCGTCGTGGATCGCATGGTGAGCGGAACCGGAGCCTACGGCTTCGATGCCAGCCGCAGCACTTATGTCGATTTGATAGACGCCGGCATCATCGACCCCACCAAAGTCGTGCGGTCGGCGCTCGAAAACGCCGTCTCGGTGGCAAGCGTGCTGCTGCTGACCGAAGCCACGCTGACAGATATTCCGGAACAGAAGGCGGAGCAACCGACCGCCGCGGAGATGCTGCCATGATGCTCGACACTGTGAAGGGACACATGAGTCGCGGATTCGAGGCCGTGGGCGCGACGTTTGCCGAGAACTTTATCCACCGCCACGAGCTCGGAGGCGCCTGCTGTGCCTACCATCGGGGAGACAAGGTCGTCGACATCTGGGGTGGTGTCCGCAACAAGCAGACCGGCGATCCGTGGGAAGGGCGCACGATGGTGATCGTGTACTCGGCGACCAAAGGGTTGGCTGCGATGACGCTCGCCATCGCCCACTCTCGCGGCTGGCTCGACTACGAAGAGCGCGTGAGCACGTACTGGCCCGAGTTCGCGCAGCAGGGCAAGGAGCGAATCACGGTCCGTCAACTTCTGGCACATCAGGCAGGGCTGTACACGCTCGACGAGCCCGTTGACCGCGAGCTCGTCGCCGACCTCGATCGCCTCGCTGCCGTGCTCGCTCGCCAGAAACCTGCGTGGGAACCAGGCACGCGTCAGGCGTACCACGGCATCACGCTCGGGTTCTACGAAAGCGAGCTGTTGCGGCGAATCGATCCGCGGCATCGCAGCCTGGGACAGTTCTTCGAAGATGAGATTGCCTCGCCGCTCGAGCTGGACCTCTATATCAGACTGCCCGACAGCATTCCGAATACGCAGCTGGCTGTCATGACACGACCGTCGCTCGTGCAGATGCTGCACGGCTTCCCGCCTCGTCTCGCGCTCGGCGCGATGAATCGACGATCGAAGATCTCGCGAGCGCTCAGGGGTTCCGAGCTGCCGCATGATGAGCCGCACATTTACGCGCGCAACCTCGAGGTGCCGTCCGGCGGTGCCGTTGGTACGGCCAGGGCGATCGCGCGTGCTTACAGCGTGTTCGCCACCGGCGGCCACGAATTGGGATTACGGCGCGAGACGCTGGAACTACTGGCCGCGCCGGCGGTTCCCCCTTCGCGCGGGTTCTACGACGAGTGCATGAAGAGCCGCGGCATCGGGTTCTCGCTCGGGTTCATGAAACCAAGTCCGAGTTTGCCCTTCGGCAGCGCGAGCTCGTTCGGGTCACCCGGAGCCGGCGGCGCGCTTGGCTTTGCAGATCCGGAGGCCGGCATCGGGTACGCGTACGTGACGAACGGGATGGGCACGCGGCTCAGCGGAGACCCGCGCGATGTCGCGCTCCGGGAGGCACTCTACTCTGCTCTTTCAGCCGGCAAGGTCCCGCGGGTCGCATAGAAAGCGTGAGAGACGCCGATGAAGCTCGCTGCAGTCGCCATCGATTACGACGGCACCATCGCCGTCAATGGCGCATTCGATCCGGGCGCGCGCGATGCCATCGCGCAGTTGCGGCAGCATGGCATTGCAGTGGTCCTCGTAACGGGGCGGCGGCTCGACGATCTCAGGCGCGTGGCCGGTAACCTCGGCTGCTTCAGCGCAATTGTCGCGGAAAACGGCGCCGTGCTGTATTTTCCGGAGAGCGGCCGCCACGCGATCATCGGCCATGCGCCGAGTACGCGGTTGATCGACGCGCTTCAGCGGCGCGGCATCGACATCATCGTCGGGGACTCGGTCATCGAGACCGACGCCTGCCGCGCGACGTCCGTGCTCGATGTGATTCGCGCGCTCGAGCAGCCGCAGATTCTGGCGTTCAATCGCAGCCGTGTGATGGTGCTGCCACCCGGCATTGCCAAGTCGATCGGACTCGCGCGCGTGCTGTCCACGCTGCGGCTGTCGATTCACAACACGATCGGGATCGGCGACGCGGAAAACGATCACGACCTGCTCGATGCGTGCGAGGTCGGCGTCGCCGTCGAATGGGGCAGCCCCGCGCTTCGCGTGGTCGCCGACGAAGTGATTCCCGGCACTGGGCCGGCAGACGTGGCGCCGTACCTGCGCGGCCTGACGCACCAGTTGAGGCTTTCGGCGAAGCAGATGGGCCGGCGCCGTCTGCTGCTCGGCCATCAGCATGACGGGCAACCGCTGCACCTCGCGATTCGAGGACGCACGGTGCTCATCGCCGGCGAGCCCGGATCCGGGAAATCGTGGCTCGCCGGCCTGCTGTGCGAGCAGCTGATCCTTCAGGGCTACTGTCTGTGCATCATCGATCCCGAAGGCGACTATGGGTCGCTCGAAGCGCTGCCGGGAGTTGTGCTGATGGGCGGCGACGATCCGCCGCCGCGTGCGCGCGAGCTGGCGCAGGCGCTTCGATATCCCGACACCAGCGTCGTCATCGATCTCTCGAAGCTGTCGCATCAGGACAAGCAGGAGTATCTGCGCGAGCTGCTGCCGCTGCTCGCCGCGCTGCGGCGGCAGACGGGCCTCCCGCACAAGATCCTTATCGACGAAGCGCACTACTACCTGAGCGAGCCGGAGGGCGCGCATCTCGTCGATGCCGAACTGGCGGGATACATCCTCGTGACCTATCGCGTGTCCGGCATCGATCCGCACGTGTGCGCCGCCGGCGATACCGTGGTGATCGTGACGCGTGAAACGGACGCGCAGGAGCAGGCATCGCTGCGCAGCCTGTGCGATGGCAGCGCCGAACGGGTGCCCGAAGGTGTGTTTCAGGATCTCAGCCTCAGCGAAGCCGCGCTGTTGCCAGGCGCTCAAGAATCACACGGCGCCATCCGGAGGTTTCAGATCGCGCCGCGGCTGACATCGCACGTGCGCCATCGCGCGAAGTACCTCGACATGCCGATCGCCGAGCCCCAGGCGTTTGTCTTCACGGCCGACGGCACGCCCGGCCCGCGGGCGCGGACGCTCAAGGATTTCGTCGAGCTGCTCGGGCGGCTTCCGGACGCCGAGCTGCTCGACCATCTGCGTCGGCACGACTTCTCGCGATGGCTGGAACACGTGTTCCGCGACTGCCCGCTGGCCACGCATGTGAAGGCGATCGAAAACCGCGCCGCGACCGATCGCCCGCGCGATCTCGTCAACGACATCTCGCAAGCCGTTCGGGCCCGATACGAAATGACGCCGCTCGTCGTCTAGCACGATTGGAGGACAGCATGACTACGAACACTTCGGCGGCCGAGCTGATGAATTTCGCGGCGGAGGGCATGCTCGACAAGGAAGTGCTGGCGCAGCTGCTTCCGCCAGAGCCGAGGGAGGCCTTCCTCGCAGGATGTGCGCAGATCGAACGCGACTTCACGCGCGCCTGCGCCGCGCACGGGGAGTTCTGTCTCGAGTCGGGTTGCGCGCTCGACGGGGAATCGTGCCTCAATGCCTTGTTGAACGCGGCCCCGGCGTATAACAAGGCATGCGGCCACATATGGCTACCGCTGTTCCGGTCTTCGCAGCCCGGGGTCTAACGAAGACCTACCATATGGGCGAGGTCGACGTGCATGCGCTGCGCGGCGTCGACCTCGACCTGTTCCAGTCTGAATTCGTCGTCATCCTCGGGCCGTCCGGCAGCGGAAAGTCGACGCTGCTGAACATCCTCGGCGGTCTCGACGTCCCCTCCACGGGAACCGTCCGCTATCACGATCACGATCTGACCGCCGCGGACGAGCGGGGGCTCACCCGGTACCGCCGCGATCACGTCGGCTTCGTCTTCCAGTTCTACAACCTGATTCCCAGCTTGACGGCCCGCGAGAACGTCGAGCTCGTCACCGACATCGCCGTGCAGCCGATGCCGGCGGCCGATGCACTAGGCATGGTCGGGCTTGCGGAGCGGGCGGACCACTTTCCTTCTCAACTTTCCGGCGGCGAGCAGCAGCGCGTGGCCATCGCGCGGGCCATCGCGAAGCGCCCCGACGTACTGCTGTGCGACGAACCGACCGGCGCGCTCGACATCTCCACAGGTATCGTCGTGCTCGAGGCCATCGAGCGCATCAATAAAGAGCTGGGCACGACAACGGCCGTCATCACGCACAACTCGGCGGTTGCGGCGATGGCCGATCGGGTTGTGTCGCTGGCCGACGGCCGCATTGTCTCGGAGCAGCGGAACACCACGAAGATTGCGCCGCGAGAGCTGCGATGGTGATGCGCGCGCTGTCCCGCAAGCTGCTGCGGGATGTGTGGCACACCCGCAGCCAGGGGCTCGCCATCAGCCTCGTCATCGCCGCCGGCGTGGCGATGTTCATCGCGTACTTCAGCACGTTCGATTCGCTCCGGCTCGCGCAACGCACCTATTACGATCGATTCCGCTTTGCCGACGTGTTCGTCATGCTCAAGCGCGCGCCGCTTGGCGTGGCCGACGATCTGGCCGCGATACCGGGCATCGCGCGAGTGACCGCGCGCGTCGTCGTGGATGTCGCGCTCGACATCCCGGGCATGATCGAGCCGGCGACCGGGCGCCTCATCTCGATTCCCGCGCGCGAGCAGCCGATCCTGAACGAGCCGTTCCTGCGCCGCGGCCGGCGACCGGAGGGAGGCGATGAAGTGCTGGCGAGCGAGGGATTCGCCCTTGCGCACGGCTTCGCGCCAGGCGACAGTGTCGCGGCC
Source organism: Vicinamibacterales bacterium (assembly GCA_963730445.1). GTDB lineage: Bacteria > Acidobacteriota > Vicinamibacteria > Vicinamibacterales > JAMQPK01 > JAMQPK01. The sequence continues at coordinate 567,995 of CAVSRX010000002.1, forward strand.
ACCATCAACGGGCGCCGCCGGCGCCTGCGGATCGTCGGCATCGCGCTATCGCCCGAATACATCTACACGATTCGGCCCGGCGAGATCGTGCCCGACAACGCCCGCTTCGGCATCTTCTGGATGGAGCGGCGGTCGCTGGCCGCGGCCTTCAATATGGAGGGCGCCTTCAACGACGCGTCGTTCGCGCTGATGCGCGGCGCATCCGAACCCGAAGCCATGGCTGCCATCGATCGGGTCGTCGCGCCGTACGGAAGCCTCGGCGCCGTCGCGCGCCGCAATCAGTTGTCCAACTGGTTCATCGAGAACGAGCTGACGCAGCTCCAGACGATGGGCGTGATCATTCCGGCGATTTTTCTCGGCGTGTCCGCCTTTCTGCTGAACATCGTGCTGACGCGGCTGATTGCCGTCCAGCGCGAGCAAATCGCCGCGCTGAAGGCACTGGGCTACACGAACCGGGAGATCGCCGCGCACTACGTGTCGTGGGCCGTGGCCATTGCCCTGGCGGGAACGGTCTTCGGCGTGCTCGGCGGCATCTGGCTCGGCAGCTCGATCACCAGCCTTTATAACGATTTCTTCCGCTTCCCGACGCTCAGATACGTGCTTGCGCCCGTCATCGTCGTCGAGGGCACGCTCATCAGCCTGTCGGCAGCCGCCCTGGGCGCAATCGGCGCCGTCATGCGCGCCGTCCGGCTTCCGCCTGCCGAGGCGATGCGGCCCGAGCCTCCCGCGCGCCACACCCTCACGTGGCTTGATCGTGCGCTGCCCCGCCGGCTCGCGCCGCCGCCGATGAAAATGATTCTGCGAAATCTCCAGCGCCAGCCTGTGCGCGCCGGTCTCTCGTGCGCTCGGCGTGGCGTTCGCCGTCGCCATTCTCATCGTCGGCATGTTTTCTCTCGACGCGATCGAGGTGATTCTCGACGTGCAGTTCAACGTGGCCCAGCGCCAGGACTACACGGTCGCGTTCGTCGAACCGCGATCCGCGCGGGCCCTGCACGAGCTGGCGCACCTGCCCGGCGTGCTGGCCGTCGAGCCGATCCGCACCGTTGCCGGCGCGCATCCGGGCGGGCCACCGGACGCGGCAGACGGCGATCACCGGGCTGCATCAACGCCTCGCGCCTGCAGCGCGTCATCGACACGTCTCTCGCGCCTGTTGCCTCTCCGCCGACGGGCTCGTGCTGTCGAGCGAAGCTCGCCGAGATTCTCGACATCCGCGCCGGCGACATGGTGCAGGTGGAGCTGCTCGAAGGCGCGCGGCCCGTCCGCACGGTCGTCGTCGCCGCGCTGGTCGACGAATACATGGGGACGTCGGCCTACATGGAGATCGCCGCGCTGCAGCGATTCATGCGCGAAGGGCCGACGATGTCGGGCGCCGCGCTTCTCGTCGACAACGGGGATCGCGGACGGCGCTCTACCGCCGCATCAAAGCGACGCCGGCGATCGCCGGGGTCAGCTCGAAGCGCGCGGCCATTGACAACTTCCGCGACACGATCGCGCAGAACATGAACGTGATGATCTTCTTCAACGTGCTGTTCTCGAGCGTCATCGCGTTCGGCGTCGTCTACAACGCCGCGCGCATCTCGCTCTCGGAGCGCAGCCGCGAGCTGGCCAGCCTGCGCGTGCTGGGATTCACGCGCGCGGAGATCTCGCTCATCCTTCTGGGCGAGCTCGGCGTGATTCTGCTGGTCGCGGTGCCCGCAGGACTGTTGCTCGGCTATGCGCTGGCCGGCGCTGTCGGTGCTGGCGTTCGACACCGAGCTGTACCGTTTTCCGCTCGTCGTCTCCGCGCGCACGTTTGCATTCGCGGCAGCGACGACCATCGCCGCCGCGGTCGATCTCGGGTCTAGTCGTCCGGCGCAAGCTCGATCGACTCGACCTCGTGGCGGTGCTGAAAACACGGGAGTAGATGTCATGACGATCCGTCCGGGCAGGTTGGCTCTTGTGGGGCGGCGCGGTGCTCATCGTCGCGCTCATCGCGTGGTCGTTCCGCCCGCAGCCGGTCCCGGTCGATCATCGCGTGCGTGCAGCGCGGCACGCTGCGCGTGACGATCGACGAGGAGGGGATGACGCGCGTGCGCGAGCGTTATGTCGTCTCGGCGCCGGTCGCCGGGCGGCTGCAGCGGGTCGAGCTCGAGCCCGGCGATCCCGTCGTGGCGCGCCGCACGGTGCTCGCCACTTTCTTCCCGCGACGCCGCCCCTGCTCGACACGCGCACACGCGCCGAAACCGAGGCACGGATGAAAGCGGCACAAGCCGCGCGCGATCAGGCGCGCGTCGCGCTGCAGCGCGCCCGCGACGACCTGGCGTTCAGCCAGAGCGAGCTGAAGCGGCAGCACCAGGTTGCAACGTTCGGCGGCATCACCGAAGAACGGCTGGCGGCGGTCGAGCTGGACGCACGCACGAAGGAGGCCCAGGTGAAGGCGGCCGAGCTCGCGCTGCAGGCCGCCGAGCACGAGCTCGAAGCGGCGCGCGCGATCCTTCGCAGGTCGTCAGCCCGCCGCGGCTGCCACGCGGCGGCGCGCTGACGCTGCGATCGCCCATCGACGGCGTCGTGCTGCGCGTGCACCAGGAGAGCGAGGCGCTCGTCGCCGCGGGACGCCGCTCATCGAAGTCGGCAATCCCGAATCAGCTCGAGATCGTGGCCGATCTGCTCTCGACCGATGCGGTCAAAGTGCGGCCGGGATTTCGCGTGCTCATCGAGCGGATGGGGCGGCAGACGCCGACTCTGCGCGGGCGCGTCCGGCTCGTCGAGCCGGCGGGCTTCACCGAAGATCTCCGCCCTCGGCGTCGAAGAGCAGCGCGTGAACGTGCTCATCGATTTCGATAAGGCGCACCGCGACGCGCGAGCGCTCGGGCGACGGCTATCGCGTCGAGGTCAGCATCATCATCTGGGAGCGGAACGGCGTGCTGAAAATTCCGACCAGCGCACTATTCCGCACCGGCGAGGCGTGGGCCGTCTTCGCCGTTCGCGACGGAAAAGCGGTGCAGACCACGGTGCAGATCGGCCAGCGGAGCGCCATCGAAGCCGAGCTCCTCTCGGGGCTGACTGAGGGCGACCGGGTCATCGTGCACCCGGGCGACACGGTCGAAGACGGCGTGGCTGTGTCACAGCGCTGACGGCACCGCCCTTGCTGCCGGCATTCCCGGGGGGTTCACCATGATCGCCATCAATCACATTCTCTGCCCCGTCGATTTCTCTGCGTTCTCACATCACGCGCTGCAGCATGCCGTGCGAGCTCGCGCGCTGGTTCGATTCGACGCTGACGGTCCTGTACGTTTACCCTCCTCCCGCGGCTCCGCCGCCGGTGCTGTTCGGCGGGCTGCCGGGACCGCTGCCGACTCGAGCCGTACCCGGCGCTCACGGTTTCACCAGAGCTGGATGCATGAAGACATGATCGCGCGAACTGACGAAGTTTGCGGCAACCGTCGACACGAGCGGAGTTCAACTCCGCATCACCGCACGCACCGGCACCGCGGTGAGGGGCATCCTCGACGAAGTGGCGAGCATCGCACAGCGATCTGATCGTCATGGGCACCCACGGCCACGGTGGCTTCGATCGATGGATGCTCGGCTCGGTCACTGAAAAGATTCTTCGCAAGGCCTCATGTCCCGTGCTGACCGTTCCACCACCCGTGGCGGAACCGGCCGGCCGATGCGCTTCACGATGTTCAAGCGCATTCTCTGCCCGATGGATTTCTCGGACTCGTCGCTGAAGGCGCTCGAATATGCGTTGGCGCTGGCGAAGGAGGCCGACGCCGAGCTCCTGCTGATGCACGTAATCGAAGGCCTGGCGGACGTGCAGCACTGGCAGCAACCCCTCAACCCGTCGATCCTCGAATATCTGCGCTTCAGCGAGCAGAACGCCCTCACTCGGTTGCGCGCGGTGATACCGGCCGACGCACCGCTCATGGTGCCGCCCCCGGGAGATGCTCGTCACCGGCAAACCACATGAAGAAATCCTTCGCGCCGCACGCGACGAAGACGTGCACCTCATCGTCATGGGCGTCTACGGGCAGGAATCCGATCGATCTGCATGTTCTTCGGTTCGACGACGAATCACGTCGTGCGCGGGGCCACGTGCCCCGTGCTGACGCTCAAGGCGTAAAAGGCGTACGCGACGAGCAGGTAGATCCAGATCGAGAGCACATCCTGGATGACTGTCGCGAGAGGACCGCTTCCGAAGGCGGGGTCCAGCTTCATGGAATTCAGGCACCAGGGCAGCAGCATCGCCGCCACGGTCGACGTCGAAGCTGCCGCGAACACAGACACGCCCACCGTCAGCGCGAGTTTCTGGTCGCCCCACCGCGACCACACGAGCGGGGCGGCGATGACGGCCAACGCCGCTCCGATCGCGATGCCCGCGAGCACCTCCCGGGCGATCATGCGGCGCAATGGCACGCCGAGTGAGAGGCCGCGCACGATGACGGTCTCCGTCTGCGTGCCGACCGCGTCGGCAAGATAGACGATGCCTGGGAGGAAGAACGCGAGCATGACGTGGATGCGCAACAGATCCTCGAACCGCGCAATCACATCGGCGGCGAACAACGCGCCACACAGCCCCACCAGCAGCCACGGCACACGATGCCAGAAACGGCGGCGCACGCCTTCTTCGCTCGCGACTCTCGCCACGGACGTGCTCTTAAGAAACCCGCCGAGCCTCGAGAGATCTTCCTCGTGCTCGGCGAGCAGCACGGCCACCAGCCGATGGGGCGGAATCACGCCGACGAAACGGCCGGTCGCGTCAACCACCGCAAGAGCAGACTCACCGTGCTGCGACGGCATGCCAGGCGGCGACCTCCTGATCGACGCCGGGCCCGACGACCGGAGCATCGCGGTCCATCAACGACGCGACCGTCACATCAGGCCGAGCGCCCAGTACGTCCTCAATCGTCACAATGCCGACAAAGAGGTTCCGCTCGCAGACGACAAGATGGCTCGCGCTGTCGTAGTGGCGCCCCTCCAGCATCGCTCGCGCGGCGTCCGCGCGAAGTGAGGGAGGCGCAATCGGTACATTGACGACGGCATGTGCTGCGGCGGTTTCAAAATTCATTTCGGTCTCACTCACATCGCGTGCTTTTTCACACTGGCCAGGTGTTTTTTCACACGCGCATCACTTTCCGTGATGCCGCTCTCGCGAATTGCACGACACGTACCGGCGCGGCGCTGGCGCGTATGATGCAACGAAAGTTGCTGGAGTAGAAACATCATGCTGATGCCTCCTGACATTACCTTTCGCGGCATTCCACATTCCCGCACGCTCGAAGCGGCAGTGGTCGAGCGTCTGTCCTGGCTCGAGCGGTTCTATGCGGGCATCGTCTCCTGCCGCGTACTGATTGACGCGCCAGACCGCCATCGTCGCGACGGCTGCCACTTTCGCGTCACGATCGAGCTGACGGTCCCGCACGGCAATCCCATTGTCATCAATCATGCGCCGTCGCTGCACGCATGGCTCAAGGATGCCGGAGACGCTGCACATCTGAAGCAGAGCGAGACCGACAGCGTGCACCGGTACCGGCATGCCGCGGTTCACGACGCGTTCGACCGGGCGCAGCGCCAACTCCACGATTTCGCGCGACGGCAACGGGGCGACGTCAAACGTCACGAGATTCCGGCGTAGCGCTTTTGCTTGTGAAAGATTCCGCAGTGCCCACACTGAATGCGGCGTGGCATAAGAAACATCCGATGCCGCGGAACCCTTCCGTGGAACAGCGAATAACGTGGCACCTCGGGCACGCGAAAGCGTGCGGTTGCCGCGACATCCCGAAATCTGTCCTCACCGAGTTGCGGCGTCGGAGAGTCGCAGTGCCCGATCGACGATCGGGAGGCCGGACCATGCATGTGATTCTTGCGCTGGCGGCCGTGGCGATCTTCGGGATTTCGACTGCTGGCGCGCAGACCGAGCGCACGTACGTAGGTGCATCTGGCATGCTGTCGGCCCAAGGCTCCCATCGGCAAGGTACCGCTCCATCGCTGCCGACCACTGGAGCCGAGGGCACAGCGATCGGCGTCACGGCAGAGGCGGGCGCATGGCTGACGCCGCGTGTCGCGCTCGGGTTCGAGGTCAGTCTTCCCCGCCGTTTCAGATCGGTGCAGGAGATCGATCACTTGCGTGTCTTTCAGTACCAAAGCCGCCACCGTGACACGGCGATCTCGGGACTGTTCCGTGTGATTGCCGTTTCGGGGCATGGCATGCAGCTCGGGATCGTGGGAGGTGGCGGGTACGTCCAGGAGAGTACGCGCCAGCGTCGGCGCGATCAGGTGGGACCGCTGCCGACGTTCCCGCCCGTGTTCGGACCCTACTCGACAGAGTCTTCCTTCACCCGATGGACGGCTGCGGCACTCGTCGGCGCAGATGTGGAAGTCGCAATTTCCTCTCGCATAGCGATCGTGCCGCAGATGCGCGTCCACTTCATTCGGCGGAGCGACGATCCTTCACAACCGGGCTGGGCCCTCGGTCTCAGCTCGATCGTCCTGCGTCCTGCGATCGGAGTACGTGCGGTGTTCTGAGGTTCTCACGGCTGCTTCAGCATCTCGAGGACCATTCCGCTAAAGTCGGGAACGAATACCGGATTGGACGTCGTGCCCTGGACGAGAGCAGTTCGTCGAGAGCGCGGCCGTACCACTGGCTGTTCCGGCGCCTCGTCCGGTCGTGACGTGCCCTCACCAGATCGCCGTGCCGAACAGCCTTCCGACCGCGGCCGTTGCGGCCATCGCCAGTACGCCCCACGCGGTGACGCGTGCCGTGCCGGTCAGCATGGGCGCACCGCCGACGCGTGCCGCCGTCGCACCGAGAGCGACGAGGCAGAATAACGACACAATCGACACGCTGCTCACCAGCGCCGCCGCTGGTGCGAGCAAGATCGTCAGGATGGGCACTCCTGCCCCGACCGCGAACGTGGCTGCCGATGCGAGCGCGGCCTGGAGAGGCCGTGCGGCGAGTCCTTCGGCGAGGCCGAGCTCGTCGCGCGCGTGTGCGGCCAGCGCGCCTCTGGCCGTGAGCTGCCGCGCGACTTCTCGAGCGAGTTCCGGTTCCAGCCCGCGCTGGACGTAGATGCCGGCGAGCTCCGCCTCCTCCTCTTTGGCTCGGTCGCCAGTTCGTGACGCTCCAACGTGAGATCCGCTTTTTCGGTGTCCGCCTGAGAGCTGACCGACACGTATTCGCCTGCGGCCATTGACAGCGCACCCGCGACGAGACCCGCCATGCCTGCGACAAGCACATCGTGACGGGCCGCCTCGGCTGCCGCGACGCCGACGACGAGACTTGCAGTCGACACGATTCCATCGTTGGCGCCGAGCACTGCCGCGCGCAGCCATCCGATTCGCTCGCTCCTGTGACGCTCACGCAGGGCCATGGTGAACCTCAACCGATGTGGACCGATCATTCATCGGTCCCTGCCTGCTGCTTCAGCATCTCGAGCACCAATCCGCTGACGTCGGGAACGAATTGCGGAGTGGACGTCGTGCCTTGGACGAGGAAGGAATGCGCTGGCCCTGAATCCTGGACCCGACGCTGCCGTGCCCCGTGATCATGCCGACCAGTTCGTCGAGAGCGCGGGCCGTCCCGACGTCGTGCCGGTGACGAGCCGGGTGAATCCATCGTCGACTGATGGGACGGTTCCATCCCGGCCAGAACTTCGCAAAAGACGCCGCCATGTTCGCCACGTAGGAAGGCAGCAGCAGATACACGAGTTCAAGCAGCCGGCCCGCCAGCGTCGCCATTGCTCACCCGACCGGCTCGACCAGTTCGGCCGGAGCAATCCCGTCAAGCGCGTCTGGCAACGCGGTCTCGCGAAAGACCAGTCGCACGGACTCGGCGCCGGCGGTGTCGATTTCCAATGACCGCTCCGCACCGTCATCTCTCCTGTCAACGCCGAGCGTGCGTGGCGCTTCGACGAGGACGGTCGGACCGCCCTGGAAGCCGACGCGGACGCTGCCGGTCTGTGGACGGTTACGAATTCCAGCGGAAGCCGCCGGTATGGGACAGCAACATCGGACCAGGACCCACCTCACCACGCTCGCCAGCCAGCCGCGATGGCCGCGGCTGAATTCCTCGAGCGCGTCAGCCCAGCGCCACCGGGGGACATCGTGGATACTCATTTGTTCCTCATGGGTTCCCGGCCCGTACCAGCACGACCGTCGTGCGAGCCGCGTGCAGCACCTTGTCGGCAACGCTCCCAAACATCCAAGCGCTGCACGCCGGATCGCCCGTGCGTCGACATGACGATATACGCGGCCTTGCGCGCGTCGGCGAATTCGAGGATCGTCTCCGCCGGCTTCCCCATTTCTACTGCGATCTCGACATCGCAGACCTGCCACTCGGGACGCGAGCGGAGACGGTCGAGGTACTCGCACGCACGGCACTTCTCGGTCTCCCATTGCTGATCGATCGTGATTCGTTCGCCATCACCGATAACTCTCTCCGGCGGCTCGATCACCTGAAGAAACGTCACTTCGACTTTCGGCAGCGCCGCCATCTCCAGCGCGACCGGCAGCGCGGCTTCTGCCACCGTGGAGCCGTCGAGAGGAACGACGATGGGCCTGCCACCACGAATCATGCCCAGGTGCCTCCGCCCGACTGGCGCTCGGCGTGAATTACGATCCGTACTTTCATCGCACACGATCCTTTCGACAGGACTACCCTCATGGTGCTGCAAATCGAATACCGCGCGAGGAGGGGCGTTTGCGGTCTCGCGGTGGGCGGCCGAGTGGAATTTCGCGATGCGCCGTTGGATTTTCCCGCACGCCGGACACGGGTTCGCCATTACTGCCGACGGCTGCGGAAGACTACTGGTTGGAACCTGAGTCGATTACGACAGGAATTTTTTCAGGACGGGATCGGCCGACGCGCGAAGGGCGGCGGCGTTGCCCTCGAAGTACATCTGCGTGTCGGCGAGCATGATGAATTCGGCCTCATCGGCTTTGCCGGCATCCGCGGCAACGATGCGCATGCCGCCATTGTCGTGCACAGCCTCGTGCCCCGCGATGTAGAACGCATCCGGAAGCTGATGGGTCACCACGATCGAGGTGACATGCTCGAGATCCCTGAACTTGACGATCTCGTTGTCGACCGTTTTGGACGTGATGGGATCGAGGCCCGACGTCGGATCGTCGATGAGCAGATGCCGCGGCTTCGACGCGAAGGCCCGCGCGATTGCGACACGCCGGCGCTGCCCGCCGGACAGTTCCGACGGCATCCGGTCCATGTAGTCCGCGAGGCCGATAAACCCGAGCACTTCCTGACTGCGGCGGCGCACCTCTTCGTACGGCATGCCCATTTCCTCGAGCAGCCGGTACCCGACGTTGTCTGCCACGGTCAGCGAATCGAACAACGCCGTCTCCTGAAACAGCATCCCGATGTCGCCGCGAATCTGCAGCATCTCGTGTTCCGACAGGTTGTCGACGCGCTGCCCTCTGACGCGGATGACGCCGGAGTCGGGTTTGAGGAGCCCGAGAATCAGCTTCAGGACGACGGATTTTCCCGAGCCGCTCGCCCCTAGCAGGAAGAGCGTGCTTCCCGGCCGCACCGAAAAACTGACGTCGCGAAGCACCACGTTGTCATCGAACGCCAGCGACACGTTTTCGAACGCGATGGCGGCGTCGGGCATCGCTGTCGGCGTCAGCATATCGCGGAGGCTTAACATGGCTCGCACGCAGCTCGCGCGAAATTGCGTCGGACCTTTGTCATGTGATATGAACCGCGCATGACAATCGAACGCAGCCGTCGCGACGTACTCAAGGGCACCCTCGCCGCCACAAGCCTGGCGCTCCTCAATATTCCCGAATGGGCGCTGCCCGCGCTCGCGCAGGGCGAGACACTCGTGCCGTTCACCGACGCGCCGCCGACGTTTCCGGCCCCTGGCCCGGTGAATCGCCAGTACGACGTCCGCACGATCGACGGGCCGTTCAGCCCCGCCGATCGGTTTTTTACGACGCAGCATTACGGTCATCCCGTCGTCGAGCCGGCGGCGTTCCGCCTGAAACTGACAGGGCTCATGAACCGGCCGCTGTCGTTGTCGCTCGACGAGCTGCGCAAGGTCGGCAGCACCGAGCTCATCGCCGGCTTCGAATGTTCGGGAAACCGCCGCCCGCTTCAGGGCTTGTGCGGCAACGGCCGATGGGCCGGCGTGCCGCTGCGCGCCGTGCTCGATCGCGCCGGCGGCCTCAAGCCTCAGGCGCGCGAGATCGTGTTCTTCGGCGCCGATCGCGGCCAGGAAGAAGTGGAATTCCGCACGCAGAAGTTCTCCGTCGAGCAGCAGTACGGCCGGAGCATGACGCGCGAGCAGCTCGTTTCGTCCGACGCGTTTCTGGCATGGGGCCTCAATGGCGAACCACTCACACGGCATCAGGGCTCGCCGCTGCGTCTCCTCGTGCCGGGCTGGTACGGCATGGCGAACGTCAAGTGGCTCGCGCACGTGCACGCGCAGGAAGACGCGTATCTGGGCAAGTTCCAGGCGCGCCATTACCGCACGCTGCGGGGAGAGACGATTGACGGCGAAATGAAATGGACAGAAGCCGGCATCACGACGATGCAGCCGAAATCGTTTCTCGCGCGCGTGACGAAGAACGGCAGCCAGCACACGGTGCTCGGCGTCGTCCTGCACGACGGCACGCCGCTGAAATCGGTCGAAGTGCGCGTGGACGATGGTCCGTGGCAGCCGGCGACGATCGATCCCGCGACGCGCGCGAAGTATTCGTGGAAGCTGTTCACCTACGCGTGGAACAACGCGACGCCTGGCGAGCACACGCTGGTCTCGCGCGTCATCGACGCCACCGGCCGAATGCAGCCGACGTCGGAAGAGCTCGAGTCGAAGAAGACGTTCCTGGAGGACAACTCGCAGTATCCGCGGAAGGTGACGATCGGTTAAAGGGGGAAGGGGCGAGGGGCGAGGGCAACCCCTTGCCCTCTCATTAGTCCGGCGGCGCACTCTCGAGCCTCTGGCGCAGCGCCTGCAGCGCTTGCGGCGCCTCGGCGCGCAGCCGTCGGGCGATCGTCCGTCGAATGAACCCGCCGAACAACCCGTCGAACACATCCGACCTCGAACGGTTCAGGTAGACCAGATACCGCTGCGTGCCGTCCGGCGAGGCGCTGATCGCCGTAAACGACAGCGACGCGAGAATGTAGTGGCTCGCGTACACCTGCTTCTCGCCACCATCGCCTCTTGCCTGCGCTCGTCACGGCTTTCAATCATCGCGACGTGCGTGATGCTCACGATCGGCTTCGCGCCAAGGGATTCCTTCGACCAGTAGAGGAACGACTCGACGTCCGGCATCTCTCCCTGCGGATACAGCGACAGATAGTTGGTCAGCGGAAACAGGCGCGGATGCGCGAGCGCCACTTCCGACGCGATCGCCGCGAACTCGCTGTCGAGCAGCACCGGCTTCTTCGCGTCGTGATACGAGACCGACGCCGTATGCCCATCGGCCAGATACCTTCGGCCCTAGCCAGCACGATGGTCCGGAATGTCTGCTGGGCCGCGGTCTTCCATCGACGCCCGCCGCGGCGATCGCGTCGCGACATGCGCGATTTCCGCGTCGCCGAGCTTCACCCCGCATTTACCCGGACGGCAGCGCCGCAGGTCGGTGAGATCCTCATCGTCGATCGACAGCGCATCGAGGTCCTGGATCCGCGGCGGGTCTGAGAACCGCCCGATGGCGGCGACATAGCGACCTTTATGCAGCTCCTCGATGTGCCGGGTCCACTCGATCAGCCGGCTCGGAGGCGCGGCGGTCTGCGTGATTGCCCGCACGGCGACTTCCTTCTCGTCGGCCGGCAGCAGCTCCACGATCGATTCCCCCGCATTGAGCTTCGTGTAATCGCCGGTGTCAGCGACAGCGCGAGCGGAAAACAGGTGACGGCCAGGAGCGCGCGCATGACCATTCGGCCCCTCAACTGCAAGAAGCCTGCGCGGCCAAATGGCGCATTGAATCGACTTGGTTCCACGGCTGGATACGGAATTTTTCCGGTCGTTGAGACAAATTCCGGTGTGGACGGGCGGCGTCCGCCGGAATCGCCCCACGTTACCCTTTGCTCGCGTGGCACGGTTGATGCCCCCGGAGCCGGCATGACATCGCCATCGAAAAAGCTCACGCTCGCCAGTGGCTCCGCGTGACGCCTTCGTCAAGGAGCAACCTATGACCCGCGTGTCAGTTCTCATCCCGGCCATGGTCGTGGCCGGCGCGCTCAGTGCATTCGCGCAAGAAGCGCCGCCGCTGGAACCCACGCACGAAAAATTTACCGTCGCGACCGAGCCCAAGTCCGTCACCTTCGTGGCCGATTTCGTCGGCCGCTACCTTGGCGACGGCAGCGGCGAAGAGAAACCCGGCTTGCC
>CAVSRX010000003.1:0-331465 GCA_963730445.1 Vicinamibacterales bacterium
TGGTGATAATGCGCTAACGACTTATATGCATTATACGGCCAAACCCCTGCCCTTCCTATCCGTTAGGCGTCGTATCGGCTATCAAACGGCCGCCCTCCAGCCGCAGGATGCGATCGCACGACGCCGCGAGATGCATGTTGTGGGTCGCGATCACCGAACTGAGGTGACGCTCCCGGTGCATCTCCCGCAAAAGCGCGTGCAAAGCTTCGGCCGTCCGCTCGTCCAAATTCCCGGTGGGCTCGTCTGCCAGCAGCACCAATGGTTCGCTGACCAGCGCTCGGGCCACAGCGACCCGTTGCTGCTCACCTCCCGACAGCATGCCAGGCCGATGCGTCAGCCGATCGCCAAGTCCAAGGCGTTGGAGTACGGCTCCGGCCCGGCGTTTCGACTCGGCCGGATTCATGCGCGCGATGCGCAGCGGCATCTCGGCATTTTCGAGCGCCGTAAATTCGGGCAGAAGGTGGTGAAACTGAAAGACGAACCCCACGCGCTTGTTGCGGAACGCCGTGAGCGCCTGGTCGGGCATCGCGCCGATGTCCGTGTCGCCGAGTGAGATAGACCCTGAGTCGGCGCGGTCGAGCCCACCGAGTAAGTGCAGCAGCGTGCTCTTGCCGACGCCTGACGCGCCCACCACCGCCACCATCTCCCCTGCCTCGACCGACAAATCCAGATCCCGCAGCACGTGCAGCTGCTGGCTTCCGACGTGATAGCTCTTGTTGATGTGAGTCGCGGAGAGGAAGGGCATGAGCGGTCGCGTGGGGGCGTAGGGTGCGTGGGTGGCGTGGGTATACCCCACGCGATCCCTACGCGACCCACGCTCCCTACGCGACCTATCTTAGCGTCGTTTGACCTGATCGAAGATGGCCGCCGCGCCGCCGCCGATGGCCGCGCCCGCGAGCGCGCCCTTTTTGCCGCCGATGAGCGCGCCGACCCCTGCGCCCGTGCCAGCCGAGCCGCCGATTAACAGCGCGCTCTTCTGCCACGACCGCTGCGGCCTCCCATCAGACACCCGCTGCGTCGTCACCCTTCGCACCGGCGCCTGCGCGACCGCACGCTCGGTGACGTATTGGGTCTGCACCGGATACGCTGCCGGCTGATACGCTGGATACGCCGCGTATCCCACCGGAGCGACAGCTCCCGGAGTCGTTGTGCTGTACGGCGACCATCCGTACGGCTGCCCCGGTATCGCCTGGCCGAACCCGGCCTGACCTGCCTGCACCAGATATGGCCGCGCGATGCCATCCGGGCCGACCACCATCTGCATGGTCGGAGCGGACTGGGCGGGGAACGCGTTCCGCGTGCCGAGGTTGTAAGACACGAGCATCGCGCCAACCGCCAATGCTCCACCAACTGCTCCAAAAGCTGCTCTCATGGCTAAACCCCCTGCACCACCTACATCAAGGGGAGTGCCATCAATTTTATTGGGAAATAAGGACTTACGTGGATGCGGCTGTCCTGAATGATGCGCACATCGTCCGGTAATCAGAACAGCGGCTGAACGCTGTTTGGCCGACCTGACGGTCGCCACTACGAGGATCTGTACGTAGTGCTGACCTTTAGGTCAGCTAGGTCAGCCGTATCGAAGCGCTTCAACCGGTTTCAGTTTCGACGCCTGGCGCGACGGATAGATCGTCGCGAGGAAGCAGATGAGTACGGCCATCACGACGACAATCATCAGCTCGAACGGCCTGAGTGTGAACGGCACGTAGGAGATCTGATACACCTCACCCATCCCCGGCACGCGCAGCAGTTGATAGCGGTTCATCACCCACGAGATGCCGACGCCCGCGACGGTGCCAATTGCGGTGCCGATGGAGCCGATGATCAGCCCTTGCAGCATGAAGATGTACATGACGCTGCGCGCCGTCGCCCCCATCGTCTTGAGGATTGCGATGTCGGCCGTCTTTTCCATCACGAGCAGCACGAGCGACGCGACGATGTTGAGCGCGGCCACCATCACGATGAGCCCGATCGTGATCGACACGGCCATCTTCTCGAGCCACAGCGCCTCGAACAGCGTGCGGTTCATCGTCGTCCAGTCCTGCGTGGCGTAGCGGTCGCCGAGGATTTTGGGGATCGAAGCCGCGACCTCCGCAGCGACGTTGATGTCGTCAAACGCCAGCTGAATCATCTCCGGCTGTGTCTTGTTCATCATGCGCAGCGCGACATCGAGCGTGACGAACCCGAAGGTGCTGTCCACTTCGTAGAGGCCGAGGCGGAAAATTCCCGCCACCCGCATCGGCCGCGTGCGCGCCTGCATGCCGGTGAACGGGTTCAGCATGCCGTGCGGCGTGAGCAGCGTGATCCGATCGCCCACGTTCACGCCGAGCTGCTTCGCGACATCCTGGCCCAGGATGATGCCGTCGTAATCGTCCTCGCTCCGTGCCTTCATGTCCGTCCACTTCCCCGCCACCATGGACTTCTCGATTTCGATGACGGTCGCCTCGAGCTCGGGATCGACACCTTTGAAGCTGATGAACGCGTCGGCACCACCAGAGGACGCCATCGCGCGGCCGATAACCGCAGGCGCCGCGCCGACAATGTGCGGAATCTTGCGCAGCGTCTCGATCTCGGCGGGATAGTCCGTAATGCCCGTTGTCTTGAAGACGAACGCGTGCGCAGTGGAGCCGAGGATGCGATCGCGCAGCTCGGTCTGCAGGCCGGTCATCATCGCCATCGCGAGAATCAGCGCGAGCACGCCGACGGTGACGCCAAGCGTGGACACGAACGAAATGATCGAGATGAACGACTGGCGCTGGCGGCCGAGCAGATAGCGAAGAGCGACCTGAAGCTCGAATGGCATGTTATTTCGGCCGCATGTGCGGGAACAGAATGACGTCGCGAATCGACTTGCTGTCGGTCAGGAGCATCACCAGGCGATCGATGCCGACGCCTTCGCCCGCGGTCGGCGGCAGCCCGTACTCGAGCGCGCGCACGTAGTCTTCGTCCATCGCGTGCGCTTCCTGATCGCCCTTGGCTTTTTCCTCTAACTGCTGCATGAAGCGATTGCGCTGCTCGATGGGATCGTTCAGCTCACTGAAGGCGTTGGCAATCTCCATCTTTCCAATGTACAGCTCGAACCGCTCGACAGTATCGGGATCGCCGGGGCGCTGCTTCGAGAGAGGCGACACCTCGGTCGGGAAGTCGTAGACGAAGGTCGGCTGCACGAGCGATTCCTCGACGAGGGTCTCGAAAATGGTCGTCGTGATCTTGCCGGGCCCGAACTTCGGATCGACGCCCACGCCGAGACGCTCCGCGAGGCCGCTCACCTTTGCGTGGTCCCGCAAGTCGGACTCGGCCACTGGTTGTCCCAGCTTCGTTGACGCGGCATCGGCGGCGGCCTGGCGCAGCGACAGGCGGGCGAACGGCGCGCGCAACGAAATCGTTTCGCCCTCGAACTGCGCCTCGTCCTTGCCTGTCGCCGACTTTGCCACGAACAGAATCAGCTCTTCCGTCATCGTCATCAGGTCCTGGTAGTCGCTGTAGGCCTGATAGAACTCGAGCATGGTGAACTCGGGATTGTGGCGCGTCGAGATGCCCTCGTTGCGGAAATTCCGCGCGATCTCGTACACCCGCTCGACGCCGCCCACGACGAGCCGCTTCAGATACAGCTCGGGGGCAATCCGCAGAAACAGATCCACATCGAGCGCGTTGTGATGCGTGCGGAAGGGGCGCGCCATCGCCCCGCCGGCAATCGGCTGCATGGTCGGCGTCTCGACTTCCAGGTACCCGCGGCTGTCGAGAAATTCCCGCACGGCCACGAGCGCCTTGCTGCGCACCTGGAACACCTCGCGCGACTCTGGATTGACGATGAGATCGAGGTAGCGCTGGCGATAACGGATTTCGATGTCGGTCAGGCCATGCCATTTCTCCGGCAGCGGCAGGTGGCACTTCGCCAGAAATTCGATTCGCGACGCCCAGATCGTCAGCTCGTTGGTGCGCGTACGGAAGAGATGCCCTTCGACGCCGATCACGTCGCCGAAATCGAGCAGACGGAACACTTCGAAGTCGCGCTCCGAGAGCGAGTCCTTCTTGATGTACACCTGGATGCGCGACCGGCCGTCGGAGAGCACCAGAAAATTCGCCTTGCCGAAATTGCGAATGCCCAGAATGCGGCCGCTCGTCGTCGTGTCGATGCGGGTGGCTTCGAGCTCGGGGCCGGCTTTCTCGCCGTGGGCGCGGACTAATTCGGTGATGGTCGCCGTGCGATCGAATCGATGCGGATAGGCATCGACGCCGAGCTCGCGCAGCTTCGCGAGATTGGCGCCGCGCTGCTGAATCTGTTCGTCTTCAGAGGACATTCGCCGAAATCATATCAGGCCAGCCGCCCAGAGAATGGCGCGCCCGAGGTGGTCGTTGAAGGGTGTCTCCGAGAAGCTTTCCTGCGTGTGCCCGAGCGCCGTGTAGAAAGAACGGCCGCCCTCGTAGGTGTGCGACCAGATAATCGGGTGGTCCGGCGCCATCGTGCCGCCGGTGTAGGTGCGCTCGTCGAGCGTGGCGAGCACGTTGACGCGGCCGCGCGGATTCGGCCGGAAGTTGTACCACTCATCGCGGCGCGCCCACGGACGCGGCAGCGACGCCGCCGCGGGGTGTCCGGCATCTTCGATTTGAATGGTGGCGTTCTGAATGTCCGGATGGCCGGCGAAATACGCGCCCACCAGGGCACCGTAAAAAGCCCAGTCGTACTCGGTGTCGCTCGCCGAGTGCACGCCGACGAATCCGCCTCCGCGGCGGATAAACCGCTCGAACGCAGCTTCCTGCGCGGGATTCAACACATCGCCGGTCGTCGACAGGAAGACGACCGCTTTGTACCTGGCGAGCGAGTCGTCCGTAAATGCACTCGCGTCCTCTGTCGCATCAACCGAGAACCCGCGCGCGGCGCCAAGTTGGCGGACAGCGGCCACGCCAGCTGGAATCGAATCGTGGCGGAAACCCGCGGTCTTGGAAAACACCAGAATCGAAAAAGTCGGCGTGACAGGAGAAGGGCCAGGCGGCGTCTGGGAGTTCATCCCGCACGCGGCGGTCATCAGCCCGGCGAACCCAACGAACCCTACGAAACCTACGAACCCCACGAACCCCACGAACCTTTCATGGCATTTTCTTTTTCACCGCGTCGAGGATGCCATTCACGAATTTCACCGATTCGTCTCCACTGAACGTCTTGGCCAGTTCCAGCGCTTCGTTGATGACCACGTTGCGAGGCGTAGAGCCGTCGAGAAACTCGCTGATGGCGAGCCTCAGGATGATGCGGTCGAGCGCCGCCATGCGCGACAGGCGCCAATGCTCCGCGGTTTCGACGATGATCGGATCGATCTTCTCGCGGCTCGCCACGGTCAGACGGACCAGCTGCTCGGCGAACGTGCGGACGCTCTCTGGCGCATCCTCCGAGCCGGGCAGATTGGCGGACCAGAACGTGCGCAGCACCTCTTCGGCGTCGCTCTGACCCACCTCGCACTGATACAGCATCTGCACGGCGGCCTCGCGGGCGCGATGCCGGATGCGGTGTTTCGTGGCCGTCGCAGGAGTGTCGGTTCCGCTCATACCTTCACATCGTTCGCCGGTCTCGGCTGCCGAAGCGCGCGCTGCAGCGTCGCCATCTCTACGGCCGCGATGGCGGCTTCCCAACCTTTGTTCGCCGCACCATCCCCCGCCCGTTCGAGCGCTTCCTCGACCGAGTTCGTCGTGAGCACGCCGAAGGTCATCGGCACACCGGTCGCCGCCGCGGCATCGGTGATGCCATGCGCGCACGCCGACGCGATGTACTCGAAGTGCGCGGTCGCGCCGCGAATCAGACAGCCCAGGCAGATAACCGCCGCAACATTTCCGCGAGCGGCCGCTTCCTTCGCGGCAAATGGAATCTCGAATGCGCCCGGCACCTTGATGACGCAGATGTCGTCGCCGAGAATCCCGGCCGACTTCAGTGCATCGAGCGCGCCCGTCTGCAGCCGCTCGGTGACGAAGTCGTTGAACTTCGACACGACGATCGCGAACTTCAAACCCGGCGCTTTCTGCGAGCCTTCGACCGTCAGCATGGATTCTTAATCTTCCAATCTTCCAATCTACCAATCTACCAATTCACGAATTCTACCCCACACCCCCACCGCGCTTGCGCCCACAACCGAACCAATGAAGTCGGCCAGCATGTCGAGCACGTCGAACGATCGACCGGGTACGAACAGCTGGTGGTATTCGTCGGTCACACCGTACAGCGATGAGATCAGAACGGCGCACACGACCGCCCGCCACGACACATGCCGCAGCCCCTTCGCGGTCGCGCGCGCAGTCAGCGCGCCGAGCCCGGCGTAGGCCGCGATGTGTACGTCGTAAAAGGAGAAGGCTTCAGGCGGCGATGGAAGGGTGGAGAGCGATGAGAATCCGAAGAGCATCGCCATGTAGGCGATGACCGGAAGCCACAGAGACACTAGATCGGAAACGGCCGCATGAGCCACCCGAGCACCAGCGCGGCCGCGATCATGCCGCCGAGCATCTTCGCGCCGATGACGACCTGGTCGTGTGGTTCCTCACGCAGCAGCCCGGCGAACACCGCCGAGACGCACAGCGAAAAGATCAGCATGAGCACGAAGTGGCTTTGCATCATTTCCGTCCCTTCGAAATATCGAAGGCGTCGATGACGACGAGCGTGTTGAGGAGACCCGCGACGATGAGAAAGGTGTTGCCGTACTCGTAGGTGACGGCAATCACGTTGCCGGCACCGTAACCCATCACGCGCGCAATGAGGTACGGCAGTCCGATGCCCATGTCCGCGATCGCCGCGAGCGCGACCAGCGGCTGCGAGATCTCGACTGGAAAAATTCGTCCCTCGAGGAACAGCCCCAGCGCGAACATGACGGGCAGCACGCCGAGAAAGATGAGTCCCTTGCGGCGGCCGAGCCACAGATGACCGAGGCCGGGCACGAGCAGGCCGGCCGCGCAGACGAGAACGTGATTGGGTGATTGCGCTCGAACCGCAGCGGTCGCCGGCACCGCTGCAGTTTACCCCAAGTCTCTGATGCTAAACTTCGTCGGCTATGTCCACGAGCGCGAGCCTCCACACTGACGATGAAATCACGCACGGGCGCTTCGTGCGCGCGCTCGCCGGAGTCGGCGCGATTGCCGGCGCCATCCTGATGATCGAGCTGGCGCTCACGCGCATCTTCTCGGTCACGATGTATTACCACTTCGCGTTCCTCGCCATTTCGATCGCGCTCTTCGGTCTCAGCGCGAGCGGCGTCTACGTGTACGTGATGCGCCGCGTCTTCGACACGCGTTCGACTGCCAGTCTGCTGACGGTGCACTCGCTGCTGTTCGCCGCCGCCACCGTGCTGGCACTCGCCGCGCTCGTCCGCATCCGCGTGGGGCTGAATTATTCGCACGAGAACCTCGTCAAGATGATCGCGATCTACACGCTGGCTGCGCTCCCGTTCTTTTCGGGCGGCGCCGTCATCTCTCTCGCGATCACGCGGCTGCGGAAACAGGTCAACGTCGTCTACGGCGCCGATCTCATCGGCGCCGCGGCGGGCTGCCTGCTGCTGCTGCCGCTGTTGAATCGCTTCGGCGCGCCGGGCGTCGTGCTGCTGGCGGCCGTGCTCGGCGGCGCCGCCGCGCTGCTCTTCTCGCCTGCCAGGACGCTGGCGCGCACGGCGGTCATCGCCGCGCTTGCGGTCGGCATTCCAGGCGGCCTTCAGTTGATGGGATCGGCGCCGTTCGATGTCACCAATACCAAGGGGCACGACGAAGACACGGTGCTCTTTGCGAAGTGGAATTCGTTTTCACGCGTGGCCGTGTACGACCGCTCGCACGGCGACTGGTCGCTCAGCTCGCTGTACAAGGGCGAGAAGCCCCAGTCGCGCTTCATGGACATCGACTCGGCCGCCTCGACCCCCATCGTCCACTTCGACGGCGACTTGTCGAAGATCGAGTATCTGAAGTACGAGCTCACCGGCCTCGCGTTTCACATGATGAAGCGGTCTGTCGCCTTTACCACGCTCGTCATCGGCCCGGGCGGCGGCCGCGACCTGCTGACGGCGCTCGTCTTCGGCGCCGGACGCGTCGACGGCGTCGAGGTGAACCCCATCATCGCAAACGACATCATGCTCGGGCAGTTCCGCGATTTCTCGGGCTCGATCTACGCGAACCCGAAAGTCAACGTGGTCGTGGACGACGGGCGCAGTTACATCCGGCGATCGAACGAGCGCTACGACGTGATTCAGGCATCGCTCGTCGACACATGGGCGGCGACGGCGGCCGGCGCGTACACGCTGACCGAGAACACGCTGTACACGAAAGAGGCGTTCGAGGATTACTACGACCACCTGACCGAGCGCGGCGTGCTGACGATTACACGCTGGGTGTTCGACGGCCTGCGGCTCGTCTCGCTCGCGCAGGCCGCGTGCGAAAACCGCGGATGTTCGGCAGCCGACCACATGGCCATCGTGCAGCACGATCGCGTGGCGACGTTTCTGCTGAAGAAGTCGGCGTTCACCAAAGAAGACGTCGAGCATCTGCGCATGACCTCGAACAGCCTCGGCTTTACGGTGCTGTATGCGCCGGGGCAAACCGACACGAGCAACGATTACGCCAAGCTCGTGCTCGCCCCAGATCGGCAGGCCTTCTTCGACGGCTACCATCACGACGTATCGCCGACGACCGACAACCGCCCGTTCTTTTTTCACACGACCAAAATCAAGGACCAGTTCCAGACGGCGTTTGGCCGCAGCATGCTCTTCGGCAACGGCCTGAGCGCGCTGATGACGCTGATGGCAATCTCCGTGACGTTCGTCGCGCTGTTCGTCGTAGGGCCGCTGCTCGTCTCGGGCAGCGAGCTGCGCGGCAGCCGCTGGCCGCGCTGGCTTGGATATTTCGGCATGCTCGGCGCGGGCTTCATGCTCATCGAGGTGGCGCTGCTGCAGCGGTTCGTGCTGCTGCTCGGGCATCCGGTCTACTCGCTTACCGTCACGCTGTTTTCCGTGCTGCTCGGCACGGGCGTCGGCAGCCTGATGAGCCGCCGCATCAGCGATGCCGCATTACGCCGCACCATCCAGTTCGTGCTGCTTGCCATCGTCGCCGTGGCCATTCTCGGAATCGTGGCGCTGCCGTCCATCATTCGATCGGCCATCAGCGCCACGCACACCCAGCGCATCGCCCTGACGGTGCTGCTGATTGCGCCTGCCGGTGTCCTGATGGGGATGCCGCTGCCGGCGGGCATCCGGCTGATGGCCGCACGCGATTCGGCCCTCGTGCCCTGGGCGTGGGGGATGAACGGCGCCCTGTCGGTCATTGGCGCCACCCTCGCCGTGTTTATCGCCATGAACTGGGGGTTCTCGGTCACCCTGATGACCGGCGCCGCCATCTACCTGACCGCCGCTGTACTTCTGAGGAACTGGTACCCGATAACAGGCTCGGTGACACGAGCCGCTTCCCCAGCGCTTCCCCGCCCCTCGGCCAGGCCCCTCGACTACGCTCGGGGCGGGCCCGGCGTCCTCGAAGAGCTCCGCGCGTTCCAGTGGAAAGGGCGGGCGACGACGCGCGCCGTGACGAGCGTCGGGCTTGCGAAGAAGCGGCCGATCGTCGTCGAAACGTTCGTCAACGAATTCTGGACGAGCAAGCAGCGCGCCGCGCACAGCCTTCACGAGGTGTCATATCGCGCGTGCTTCAAGCCGCAGCTGCCGCGCTTCTTCATCGACCGCTTCACCGCGCCCGGCGACGTCGTGTACGACCCGTTCATGGGACGTGGCACGACGGTCATCGAAGCCGCGCTGGCGGGGCGAACGCCCGCGGGATGCGATATCAATCCGCTGAGCGCAGTGCTCGCGCGGCCGCGCTTGTCTCCGCCAACGGCGAACGAGGTTGCGCACAGGCTCGCCACGCTCGATTTGTCGTTTGGGGTGTCGTATCCGAGAGAGCTCGAGGTGTTCTACCACCCCGACACGCTCCGCGAAATCTGCGCGCTTGCGCGAATATCTGCTGTCGCGCGACCGCAAGGGTTCGCTCGACGGCGTCGATCGATGGATTCGGATGGTGGCCGTCAACCGGTTGACCGGACACTCCCCAGGCTTCTTCTCGGTCTACACGCTGCCGCCGAATCAGGCGACCTCGGTAGACGCGCAGGTAAGGATCAACGCGCGGCGCAAGCAGGTGCCGCCGCGGCGCGACGTCCGTGCGCTCATCCTCGCGAAAACGCGATCGCTGCTGACCGACTGCGATGCCGCGACGCGCGCCACGCTGCTGCGCTCGGCGAACCGCGCGGCACTGCTGACGCGCCCCGCGCGCTCGACGCCGCAGCTCAAGGCCAATTCCGTGAGCCTCGTCGTGACGTCGCCACCGTTTCTCGACGTCGTGAATTATGCGGGCGACAACTGGCTGCGCGGATGGTTCTGCGGCATCGACACGTCGGCTGTGGAGATTTCGATGCACCGGAAGGTGGCCGACTGGCAGGCGGCGATGACGAGCGTGTTCGGCGAGCTCGCGCGCGTCCTGCGGCCCGGCGGCCACGTGGCGTTCGAGGTGGGCGAAGTGCGCGGCGGCAAGGTGAAGCTCGAAGAAGCGGTGCTGCCCTGCGGCGTGGCGTCGGGGCTCGAGCCGCTGCTCGTCGTCATCAACGCGCAGCAGTTCACCAAGACGGCGAACTGCTGGGGCGTCCGCAACAACTCGAAGGGCACGAACACGAACCGGATTGTGGTATTCCGGAAAGGATAAAGACCGAACAGGAGATTAGGAGTTTAGGAGAATTCTTTTCAAAAGAATTTTCTCCTACTCTCCTAGTCTCCTGTTCTTATTTCTTGTAGCTGCGAATCGCCTCGTCCTCGGAATCGAACGTCTCGAACACCGTCAGCAGCTTCGTGATCGACAGAAGATCCTGCAGCTTCTTGGTCACGTTCGCGAGCTTCAGCGACCCGCCTTCACGCGTCACCGTCGTGTAGGCGCTCACAATGGCCCCAAGACCCGCGCTGTCGACGTACGACACATTCGCAAGATTGAAGAGGATGTTCTTCTTGTTCTGATGCAGGAGGCTTTGCAGCTTGTCTTTCAACAGGTTGCCGTCCTCGCCGAGGGTGATTTTTCCGGAAAGATCGAGGACCGTGACTGCTCCTGATTCCCGCTCTGCTATCTGCATTACTCGCTCCTTGTCCGCGCGTTGATGGGAGCGAGAGAATATCAGAAACAAACGGCGCGGGGCAAAGAACACCCGAAATTACGCGTTTTCGGTGCGCGAGGAGAGCGATCGGCGGCCAACGGGCATCGCCTGCAGCGTCCGGAAGATCCACTCCGAGGCGACGAGGCCAAAGGGGCGGCCGCAGATGAACGTCCCGAGGCTCGAGTACGAGAGGGCCGCAACGGCGGCCGAGGGCCAATAGGCGAAACCGGCCGCTACGCCACCAAAGCCCAGCCCCAGCACCACCGACGCATCGAGGGCAATGCCAAGCAGACGTGCGCGATGGCGTCCGAAGAAGCCGGGCGCCGCAGCGGCGGCGCGATCGCTGGCGCGGCGGTGTTCGGGCGCCGGCAGGTCTTCCCACGTCAGGTCGTGCGCGATGATCTGCGCCTTTTCGCGAATCACCCGCTCGGCGCGACGGTCGCCCCACTCAGGGAACAGGCGGCAGAACTCGTTGACCACTTCGTCCGCGTCGAGCCCCACGCGCTCGGCGTAGTCGCGCACGTAGCTGCGCGCGAAGACACGCTTGGGCCAGCGGCCCAGGTTCCCGTCTTCCAGCGCCTCCCAGAGCTCTGCGCTGAGCTTGGTCTCGCGAGCCAGTTGGGTGAGGGTGACGCCCTTTCGTTCGCGGGCTGCCCGGAGGACCGGGCCGAAGGTTTCTTTCTCGAGTCGCACGTCGCTTTAGGGAAGCAAAAATGCGTCCAACGAAATCATAGGCAAAAGTGGACGTCTTTGATCAAAATGCCGCAGAAATTGCACTGTGCTAGCACGCGAAATTACAATACGGGCCACCAAGCCGCGAGCGGCGCGGGGCGATGGGGCCCCGCCCTTCGAGTATCCTCAGGGCGTCCCGAGCGATCGAGGGACGCAAGCGAGCGGCAAGGAGCGGGGCGGAGGGGCCCCCGCGACTAAACATGGACACTCACAACAAGCTGGCAATTCTCTGCGGTGGCGGCCCCGCCCCCGGTCTCAACAGCGTGATCGCCGCGGCGACGATTCGGGCCCGGCTGGAGGGGGTCGACGTCATCGGGCTGCGCGACGGGTTCGAATGGATCATGCAGGGGGACATCGATCACACCATCCCGCTGACCATCGAAGGCGTCAGCCGGATTCACTTCCGGGGCGGCTCGCACATCGGCATCGCGCGCGCCAATCCGTCGAAGAGCCCGGCGCTGCTCGAGAACACGGTCCAGTCGCTGCTGCGCCTGAACGTGTCGCAGCTCATCACGATCGGCGGTGACGACACCGCGTTCTCGGCGATGAAGCTGGCCGAGCACGCCGAGGGCCGCCTGCGCGTCGTGCACGTGCCCAAGACGATCGACAACGATCTCGATCTGCCGCCGCACATCGACACGTTCGGTTTCCAGACAGCGCGCCACTACGGCGTCGAGATCGTCAAGAACCTCATGGTCGACGCGAAGACGACGTCGCGCTGGTACATCGTGATTGCGATGGGCCGCACGGCCGGCCACTTGAGCCTCGGCATCGCGAAGGCCGCGGGCGCCACGCTATCGTTGATCCCGGAAGAATTTTCGGCACCCCTTCGGTTGAAGGTGCTCGTCGACACGCTGGTCGGCGCCATCATCAAGCGCCTGAGCTACGGCCGCCGCGACGGGGTCGCGGTGATCGGCGAAGGGGTCGTGCTGCACCTCAGCGAAGACGATCTCGCGGACCTCAAGGGCGTCGAGCGCGACGCGCACGGCCACGTGCGCATCGCCGAGATCAACATCGGCGAGATCCTGAAGGCGCAGATTTCATTGCGGCTGAAGGAGTTCGGCCTCAAATCGACGCTCGTCGCCAAGAACATCGGCTACGAGCTGCGGTGCGCCGATCCGATTCCGTTCGACATGGAATACACGCGCGATCTCGGCTACTGCGCCGCGAAGTACGTGTTGTCGGGCGGGTCGAACGCGATGGTCTCGATGCAGGCCGGGCGGTTCGTGCCGATTCCCTTCAAGAACATGCTCGACCCGAAGACCGGACGCGCCAAGACACGGCTCGTCGACGTCGACTCGACGCGCTATCACATCGCGCGGCGCTACATGATTCGCCTGAGGAAGGACGACTTCCACGATCCGCACGAGCTCGCCAAGCTCGCCGCGACCGCCGGGCTCTCGAACGAGGAGTTCAGCAAGGAATTCGAGTATCTCGTCGTCAACGATCCGCCCGCGGCGTTGTGGAAGGACGGGTCGGAGTTCAAATAGAAACCTGTCGGGACTAGGGACTGGGGATTGGGGATTGGGGATTAGGGATTAGGGATTAGGGATTAGGGACTTGCGAGACCGGATGTACGCGGTGTCCGGCGTGCCGCAGGGCCCGGACAGCATGTCCGAGTTCCTCACAGCGCACGAACAGGTAGTCGGTATCGTGTGTCGAAATCGCAAGCAGGCTCACCTTGGCATCGGCCAAAGCTTGGGCCAGAGTGGCGAGCACGCCGATGGTCTCGAACGGAAATGGTCCGTGGACCTTCAACCCATGCCAGCGTACCGGTGTGGCAGCACCTTGGGGCGCGAGATGCTGACGACAAATGATTGAGAGCTCGTCCTCCGTTCTCGTTACGGCGACAAACTCCGCACCTTCGAGCGCCCATGAAGGCACCGGCGCTGAAGGCGCCAAGCGGCAGACAACGAAAGTGCCGCTCAGGACCGACAACTCGAACGGCGCGCGCATGTCTGAACTAGTCCCTAATCCCAATCCCTAATCTAATCCCTACAGTTAGACGACATCGAAGTGGGTAAGTTTCTTGAACTCGTTGAACCGCACGCCGATTTCGTCTTTCGTCAGGCGCAGCAGCCGATCGACGCTGAAATCTTCCACCGCAAATGACGCCAGCGTGCTGCCGTAGATGATCGCGCGCGCAAGCGCGCCTTCGTCGACCGCGTCGCACGAGGCGAGGTAGCCGAGAAATCCTCCCGCGAAGGTGTCCCCCGCCCCGGTCGGATCGAACACTTCCTCGAGCGGCATCGCCGGCGCCGCGAAGAAGCCGCCGCCGGGCCGCGTCATCAGCACGCCGTGCTCTCCGCGCTTGATGACCAGCGTCTTCGGTCCCATCGCCTGCACCGTGCGGGCTGCCTTCACGAGGTTGGCTTCTCCGGCCAGCTCGCGCGCCTCCGAATCGTTGATCAGCAGCACGTCGACCTGCTTCAGGACCTGCTTCAGCTCGTCGGGGGTCCGCTCAATCCAGTAGTTCATCGTGTCGGCGCCGACCAGCTTCGGCTTCTGCACCTGGTTCAGCACGTCGAGTCTGCAGCGTCGGATGGATATTGCCCAGGAAGACGAACGGCGAGCTCTTGTGGGCCTCTGGAATCTTCGGCGTGAACTTTTCGAAGACGTTCAAATGCGTGTAGATCGTCTCGCGGCTGTTCAAGTCGAAGCCGGTACTCCCCTTTCCAGCGAAAGGTTTCACCAGGCACTTTCTCGAGGCCGGCAAGATCGATCTGGCGCCCGCCGAACACCTTCTCGGTGTTGGCGCCGAAGTCGTCACCCACGACCGCGACGATGCGCACTTCGGTGAAAAACGACGCGGCGATGGCGAAGTAGGTGGCCGCGCCGCCGACGACGCGGTTTGCTTCACCGAATGGGGTCTTGATGGAATCGAACGCAACGGAGCCGACGGCCAGAATGGGGTTCATGACAGGTATTTTCCAATGATGGGCGCAAGGTCTTTCTTCACCTGCGCGGGCACGGCTTCGGGCCGCGTGATGAGCGCGAACTTCAGCGCCGAACCGCACTCGCACGAGCGGGCGACCGGCAGCTTCGTGATGGCTTCGGCAATGGCGCGCTGCGCCGTTTCGGCGTTCTTCATCAGCGTCTGAATGATCATGTCCACGGTCACCGAGTCGTGGTCCGGATGCCAGCAGTCATAATCGGTGACGAGCGCCAGCGTGACGTAGCAGATCTCTGCCTCGCGCGCGAGCTTCGCTTCCTGCAGGTTCGTCATGCCGATGACGTCCATGCCCCACGACCGGTACAGCTTCGATTCGGCAAGCGTGGAGAACTGCGGTCCCTCCATGCACACGTACGTGCCGCCGCGATGCACGTTCGCGCCGACGGCCGCCACGGCATCGGCGCCGACCTTCGCGAGCTCGGGGCAGATGGGGTGCGCAAACGCCACGTGGGCGGCAAGACCGTTGCCGAAGAACGTGCTGATGCGGCCTTTGGTGCGATCGAAAAACTGGTCGGGCACGACGATGTCGAGCGGCGGGTATTCCTGCTTGAGGCTCCCGACCGCGCTGGCCGAGATGATCCGTTCGGCGCCGAGCAGCTTGAACCCGAAGATGTTCGCGCGAAAGTTGAGCTCGGACGGAAGCAGGCGATGCCCGGCGCCATGCCGTGCCAGAAACGCCACGCGCTTGCCGCGCAGCGTGCCGATCAGATACGGACCCGACGGGTCCCCGAATGGGGTCTTCAGCGTCTTCTCTTCGCGGTCGGTCAGCTCGGCCATGTCGTACAGGCCGCTGCCGCCGATGACACCAATCTGAACGTTCGCCATCTGCCCTCTGCCCTCTGCCCTGTCAGGCGACTCTTCTCTATGAACCGCTTCCCATCCTTTTCGCGAATGTACCCCGCCGCGATGTCCGGATCGTGCTCGAACAGGATGAGGTACTCGCGCTCGATGGCTTCTCGCAGGAAGGCTCGCTTGAAGTTGAGCGTGTCGAGCGGGAACAGATCGTAGCCCATCACCCACACTTCTGGAAGATGCGCGGCCGTCGGCAGCAGATCGGCGACGAATACCGCGGTCTTGCCTGCCGACTCGATGAGCACCATCTGATGGTGCATCGTGTGGCCGCCGGTGCGCCGCACGCGCACGCCCGGCACAATCGTCACGTCGTCATCGACCAGCTGCAGCACGTGGTGGTCGGCCAGCGGTTTGTAGTTCTCGAGAAAATAACTGCCCTTCGTGCGCTCGTTGGGGCTCATCGCATCTTCGAACTCGCCGCGCCGCACGATGTACTGCGCGCGCGGAAACCGCGGCCTGACCGAGCCGTCGGCCGCCCGCTCGGTGAACCCGCCTGCGTGATCGAAGTGCAGATGCGTGGCCAGGACGACGTCGATGGCGTCCGGGGATACGCCGGCCGCCGGCAGCGAGTGCTGCAGGTTGTAGTCGCGCTCGAAGCGATAAATCTCCGTCTGCTTCGGCGTCATCTTGTCGCCAGAGCCGGCGTCGATGAGCATCGTCCTCGCGCCGCGCAGCAGGATGCAGCGCATCGCCATCCGGATGCGGTTCCGCTCGTCGGGCGGCGCTTGTTTCTCCCAGAAGGTCTTCGGCACCACGCCGAACATCGCGCCGCCGTCGAGATAGAAGAAGCCGTCCGAGACGGTCACGATGTCGATGTCGCCGAGGCGAATCGTTTTGGGCAGCTCGGGCGCGGGGAGCCTGACCGCGACCTGCTTGAGCTCCACGAGCACTCCCTGCGCGCTCGAGGGGTGGATGAACGCGACGGTCGCGCCCTCGGCGCCGGGCCGGGGCTCTTCGTCGATGAGACGGACGTTGCGCTGCCGCAATTCGGCCAGCGCGGCGCGAATGTCGTCGACCCTCAGCGTGATGTGATGGAGCCCCGGGCCCCGCTTCTCGAGAAACTTCGCAATCGGCGAATCGGGCGCGGTGGCCTGGAGCAGCTCGAGCGAGGATGGCCCGGTCGACACAAACTGCGCGCGCACGCGCTGCGACGGTACGTCTTCGGCCGTCTCCACATGCAGCCCGAGCGCATCGCGAAAAAACCCGAGCGACGCCTCCAGATCTTTCACCGCGATACCGACGTGATCCAGGATCGCTTTCATGATTAGTCGCCCCGCGCCGCTCGCGGCTCAATGTCGCTGAGCACTTCGTCAGCCGCGGAGTATGGGTCTATGGTGCGCGCGACCATGCGATCGACGAGCCTTTCCATTTCCACGGCCGACACACGCGATTCGATCTGACGCATCAGCCGTGCGCCGATAATCGCGCGCAGCTGCGTTTCGGCCCGCTCGCGCCGGCGCGATTCGACCGTCGCCGCATGCTCGCGGAACCGATCGATGTTCTGGATTAACTCGTCGACTCCCTGCCCCGTCGTCGCCTCCGTGCGGACGATCGTCGGGCGCCACTCTCCTTCGGCGTAAGTGTGAAGGCCGAGAAGCGACTCGACTGCGCCCACGGCGCGATCGGCGCCATCGCGATCGGCCTTGTTCACCACGAACACATCGGCAATTTCCATCACGCCCGCTTTGAGCGCCTGCACCTCGTCACCCATGCCGGGCACCAGGACGAGAACCGAGACATCCGCGGTGCGAGCGATCTCAACTTCGTCCTGCCCCACGCCGACGGTCTCGATGGCGACGATCTCTTTGCCGGCCGCGTCGAGCACGAGCGCCGCATCGGTCGTCGCGCGCGCCAGCCCGCCGAGATGCCCGCGCGTCGCCATGCTGCGGATGAACACGCCGGCGTCCTGCGCGTGCGCCTGCATGCGCACGCGATCGCCGAGCATGGCGCCACCGCTGAACGGGCTGGTGGGATCGACGGCGAGCACGCCGACAGATTTGCCGGCCTTGCGCCACCGCGAGACGAGGCCGTCGACCAGCGTGCTCTTGCCGGCGCCCGGCGCGCCGGTGATGCCGACGAGAAACGCGCGTCCCGATCGCGCGAACAGCTCGCGGACGAGCGCAGGACCCTCTTCGGCGTCGTTCTCGACAAGCGAGATGCCGCGCGCCACGCCGCGCGCGTCGCCGGAGATGATGGAATCTGCGAGAGCGGACAACCCGCGGAATTTATCACGGACGTTGGTACCGCTGCGACAGGGACTGGTACAATGCAGGCCATGAAGATGCGACATGCCGTTCTCGCGCTCACGCTGATGGCCGCGACGCCGTCGATCGCCCGCGCCGACGTGACCGCGTTTCTCGGCCGCAATTCGGCGGGCGACGATCGATCGGTGACGCGCGGTTTTTCCGCCGGCGTCAGCCTGCTCGTCGTCGGTTTCGAGTTCGAGTACGCCAACTCCACGGAAGATTTGACGACCGGCACGCCTGGCGCTTCGCACGACCTCAGGCAACGTCTTCGCCCAGACCTTCGGCCTGCCAGGATTTCAGCTGTATGCGACGACGGGCGCGGGAATTTATCGCGAGAAGCTTGGAAACGATCAGGAGACGGCCTTCCTGCTGAACAACGGCGGCGGCGTGAAGATTAACCTCGCCGGTCCCATCCGCGTGCGTATCGATTACCGAGTCTTCACTCTGAGAGGCAATCCGCAGCACAAGAACGTGCAGCGGATCTACGCGGGGCTGAACCTGGCGTTCTGAAAGGGCAAGGGCAGAGGGCAGAGGGGTAAGAGTGATTGCCCTCTCGCCCTTTGCCCTCTTACCCTTGTCTGGTTTCGTTTATTTACCGAAGTCGTTAATCAGGTCGAGTGGGATGACGACCTGGCCCTGCGTCGGGGATAGGGAACCGGCGTACGCGTCAAAAATCGCACGCGCCTCCAGCCGGCTGCGTTTCAGCCAGGATCGCGCCGACCGCATAGTCCACATTCTTGACGGACGGCGACATGATCATCGCGTAGACCTGACCGGCAGCGCCCGCCCCTGCCTTGAACAGCTTCCACGACGCGGCCTGTTCCTTCCGCTCTGGCTTCTCGCTCTTCAGAAGCCCTTCCTTAATCTTCTGCATCGCGCCCTCGAACTGCGCGGTCTTGTCGGGCTGAACGTAGATGAGGATGAGTCCGGCGTCGCCATTGAAGTGCCGTGGCGGCGGAGGAGCCGCGGCGGGCGCTTGAGCCGACGCGGTTTGGGCTGCCAAAACCAAGGCCGCAATCATCACCGAATTGCGTGCCGTAAGAACTCTGAGTCGCATTCACTCCTCCTTAGTTGTCGAACAGGGGCTTAATAATTTACCGGTACGCCCCGCAAACTCAAGTCTAAACGAATATCGACATCACCTCGTTAGCCAGAAGCATCCCCGGCCGGGTCAATCGCAGGCGCCCATCCTGCCTTAACAGGATGCCGGCATCCAGAAATGGCGCGAGGCGCTCGCCAAATCGGCCCCAGACATCGATGCCGTACCGCGCCGACAGGAGATCGGTATCGACGCCGCAATTCAGGCGGAGGCCTGTAAAGAGCGCATCGCCCAGTCGCTCGTCGGTGGTCAAGGCGCGCCGATCGACGGCGACAGGTTCGCCGGAGCCGATTTTGTTCGTGTACTCCTCCGTCGATGCGAGGTTGCGCCAGCGCACGCCGTCCCAGGTGGAATGCGCCCCCGGACCGAAGCCCAGCCACCCGCCGTCGGTCCAGTACTTCACGTTGTGGCGCGATTCGCGGCCGGCGCGGCACACATTCGAGATTTCGTACTGCTCGTAACCGGCGGCATCGAGCCTCGCCATCGCCGACTCGTACATCTCAGCCGCCGCGTCATCCGGCTGCTGCGTCCAACCGTGGCGATCGATCTCCTGCTTGAGTGGGAGATGCGCGTAGACCTCGAGAATGTACAGCGACAGATGATCCGGATTCACACCAATGGCGGCGTCCACCGACGCAAGCCACTGCGCGACATCCTGCCCCGGCAGCCACATCATCAGGTCGATGCTGACGTTGTCGAATCCCGCCGCCCGCGCCCACTCGACCGCGCGCACGGCGCGCTCGGCCGAATGCAGCCGCCCGAGGCGCTTCAGTTCTTCGTCCCGGAATGACTGGACGCCGAAGCTCAGACGATTGACACCGGACCGGCGGAATTGTTCCAGCGTGTCGGCGGTTACCGATTCGGGATTCGCCTCGAGGGTAATCTCGGCATCCGCAGTCAGCCCGAGCGAGCCGCGGCTCTCGTCGATAATCGACGTGATTTCGGCCGGCGTGAGGAGAGACGGCGTACCGCCGCCGAAGTACAACGTGTCAGGGCTGAGGGCTGAGGGCTTAGGGCTGAAACGCCGGATTTCTTTGCGGACGGCTTCGACGAAGCGCGCCTTCAGCGATTCGTCGAAGAGACCTCGATTGAAGTTGCAGTAGTTGCAGATGGAGATGCAGAAGGGAACGTGGACGTAAAGCCCAGGGATTGGGGACTGGGGATTAGGGATTAGGCTTGGAGCCCGCACGACCACCCGACCATTTTAGGTCGGCTTTGCCGTCATTCCGCAGGACCGCTTTCGCTTGGCGGTTAACGCGCGACATGGGCTGCTCGAGTTTTGCCGTCGCATGCGGCGCTCGTTCCACAATTGCGCTTCAGTCGGGCTCGCCTTCGTTGGGCAGCATTATGCCGGTAGTCGGCGCCCTCGAGATCAAGAAAATCGCACATCTCGTGCAGGCGCGAGCGCATGCGAAAGCCGATGCGATCGTGGAGGCTGATGACATGCTCGGTTCGAGTCGGCCGGCAAATCTGGATAGTTCGACGTGAAGATTGTCGCGCGCCGCTCGTTGTAGCGCGTGTTGACGATTAGGTTCAGCGTTTCTTCAACCCACTCCGACGTCTTTTCCGCGCCGAGATCGTCAAGGACGAGAGGTCCGGCTTCCATCACCGGGCCGCAAGACATCGAGCTCGGTGGTCTTTGTTGGAGTCGTTGTAGGTGCTGCGAATCGGCTTAGCAGATCGCGCGTGTCGTAGAAGATCCCGCGCGCCCTGCGCGTGGGAATCACTTGCTTCAAGATGGCGACGGCAAGGTGGGTTTTCCCGACGCCTGGATCGCCGACGAAAAACAATCCCTCTTTCGACGACCGGAAAATGGTCGGCCATCTTCGCGACCGGGACAGCGCGTCTTCAAGCGTGTCGTTGTCGTAGAGTGACGAAGTCGTTGAGCGTGCAGTGATGCGTAGCGGTGCGGAATGCGCGCGCTCGATTGATGCAGGCGCTTGTTGATGCCGTCGCGCCAGCAGTCGCAGCGCGTCACGCGCTCGACGTCACCTTCCTGAAAGGATTTCCAACCGGTACCGTTGCAGAGGGAACAGACGGGGTTGTCTTTCGCCGGCGGAAGCACGGAACATGATAGCGCGAAGTTTTTTTATCGCGCGTGTTTTTTTGGCGCCGCGGCGGGCGCGGCCGACGGCGGATTGACGCGCACGAGATCGGTCGACGTCGACTTGACCATCGCCGTGCTGAGCCGCTGCTCCCAGTCGTCGATGCCGCGGGCCAGCTCGCGCTTGACGTACTCCATGAACTCGTTCACCTCGCCCTGCATCTGCTGAATCTTGCGCCGCATGTTCAGGATGACCTCGACGCCGGCAAGATTCACGCCGAGATCCCGCGTCAAGGTCAGAATCGTTTCGAGCTGCTCCAGGTCTTCTTCCGAGTACAGGCGCGTGTTGCCGTCGGTGCGCGACGGTTTCAGCAGCCCCTCGCGTTCGTACAGCCGCAATGTCTGCGGGTGGATGTTGTACTTCTGCGCCACCGCGCTGATCATGTAATAGGCCTTGCCGCCAGATTTCTTCATGTTCGTCGCTGCTCGTCGTTAATCCTGCCGAACTCTCGCAGCAGCTCTTTCGAGCGCTCGTCGAGCACTTTCGGGAGCACGATTCTGACTTCGACAACGAGATCGCCCCGCTCACCGGTCCGTGGCGACAGCGCCCCTCGCCCCCTGATGTGAAACCGCTGCCCGGTCTGCGTGCCCGGCGGCACGCGGAGACGCGCCGTACCGTCGGGCGCGGGCACGTCGATCTTGGCGCCGAGCGCCGCTTCGTGCACGCCGATGGGCACGGTGATGTGAAAATCATCCCCTTCGCGCAGAAACGTCTCGTGCGGCTCGACCTCGACCGCAAGATAGAGATCGCCCACGCGGCCGCGCCGCTCTCCTGCGTTTCCCTTCTCCGGCACGCGAATGCGGCCACCGTCGCTGACGCCCGCGGGAATCCCGACCGTAATCGTCTCGCTGCGCATCTCGACGCCCGAGCCGCCGCAGCGCCCGCACGCCGTCTGCTGCAGCCGCCCCGAGCCACCGCACGCGTCGCAGCTCTTCGAGAACACCATGCTGCCGCGACGCGATCGGATGAGACCGCTGCCCTGGCAGCGTTGACATCGTGCTTCAGCGATCTTCAGCGCGCCGGCCCCCCGGCACGATTGACACGTGTCGCGGCGCGTCAGCGTGATCTGACGCTGCGTGCCGCGCATCGCTTCCTCGAAGGTCAACAGGATCGAGGCATGAAGATCGGCGCCGCGGACGGGCTCGGCCGCGTTCGCATCCTGCCGCTGCGCGAACACTTCGGCGAACAGATCGCCGAACGTGGTCGCATCGGCGTGCGCCACTCCGCCGGAAAAATCGAACCCTTCAAATTCCACCGACACCGATGCCGACACTGCAGACAGCGCGCCGGCGTCGTACCGCAGCCGCCGCTCCGGATCGCTCAGCGTCTCGTACGCGCGCGTAATCTCCTTGAAGCGCGCTTCCGCCTGGTTGTCACCCGGATTGATATCGGGGTGATACTTCCGCGCAAGCCGCTTGTAGGAGCGCTTGATCTCGATCAACGTCGCCCCTCGCGCGATGCCCAGGAGTTCGTAAAGATCCATGCTCAGCTCGGGATTGGGCTAGTCCTGAACCCTCGTCCCAATCCCTATTTCTCATCCACGACCTCAGCGTCGATGACATCCCCATCCTTGCCGCCGGCCTCGGATGTCGATTGGCCCGCGGCGCCACCGCCTTGGTCAGCGCCGGCACCTCCACCGCTTCCGGATTGGGCGTTCTTGTAGAGGCTTTCCGCCGCCGCGTGCTGCGCTTTGTTCAGCGCCTCCATCGCGGCGTTGACGGCTGCGACATCGGTGCCGGCGCTCGCCTTCTTCAGCTCCTCGATCGCCGACTCGACCGCCGCGCGATCGCTCGCCGCCAGCTTGTCGCCCGCGTCCTTCAACATGCGCTCCGCCGCATAACCCGCCTGGTCGGCGCGGTTGCGGGTCTCGATCTCCTCGCGACGTTTCTTGTCCTCGTCGGCGTGCGACTCGGCTTCGCGCATCATCTTGTCGACCTCGTCCTTGCTGAGGCCGCTCGACGCGGTGATCGTGATCTTCTGCTCCTTGCCTGTGCCGAGATCCTTCGCCTGCACGTTGACGATGCCGTTCGCATCGATGTCGAACGTCACTTCGATCTGCGGGATGCCGCGCGGCGCCGGCGGCAGGCCGATGAGATGGAACTGGCCGAGCGTGCGGTTGTCGCGCGCGAGCGGCCGCTCGCCTTGCACGACGTGCACTTCGACGCTCGTCTGATTGTCGGCGGCGGTCGAGAAGATCTCGCTCTTGCGCGTCGGAATCGTCGTGTTGCGCGGGATGAGGGTCGTCATCACGCCGCCGAGCGTCTCGATGCCGAGCGACAGCGGCGTCACGTCGAGCAGGAGCAGGTCCTTCACTTCGCCGGCGAGCACGCCCGCCTGGATCGCGGCGCCGACCGCGACGACCTCGTCAGGGTTCACGCCCTTGTGCGGCTCTTTGCCGAACAGCTCCTTCACAATCTGCTGGACGCGCGGGATGCGCGTCGAGCCGCCGACGAGCACGACTTCATCGATCTTGCTGGGATCGAGCCCCGCGTCGCTGAGCGCCTGCTTGGTCGGGCCGACCGTGCGCTGCAGCAGATCTTCGACGAGCTGCTCGAACTTCGCGCGCGTCAGCTTCATCGACAGATGCTTCGGGCCGCTCGCGTCCGCGGTGACGAACGGCAGGCTGATGTCGGTTTCCATCACCGACGACAGCTCCATCTTCGCCTTCTCCGCGGCTTCCTTCAGGCGCTGCAGCGCCATGCGGTCTTTCGTCAGATCGATGCCGTCGCTCTTCTTGAACTCCGACGCGATCCAGTCGATGACCTTCTGGTCGAGGTTGTCGCCGCCGAGGTGCGTGTCGCCGTTGGTCGACTTGACCTCGACGACCCCTTCGCCGACTTCGAGGATGGAGATGTCGAACGTGCCGCCGCCGAAGTCATACACGGCGATCGTCTCGTCCTTTTTCTTGTCGAGCCCGTAGGCCAGCGCGGCCGCCGTCGGCTCGTTGACGATGCGCATCACTTCGAGACCGGCGATTTGCCCGGCGTCTTTCGTCGCCTGGCGCTGCGCGTCGTTGAAATACGCCGGAACCGTGATGACCGCCTTGGTGACCGGCTGGCCGAGATATTCCTCGGCCGCCTGCTTCAGCTTCTGCAGAATCATCGCGGAGATTTCCGGCGGCGAGTATTCCTTGTCGGCGGCCGAGATGCGCACGTCGCCGTTCGACGCGCGCACCACGCGGAACGGCACCATCTTCATCTCTTCGTTCACCTCATCGAACTTGCGTCCCATGAAGCGCTTGATCGAAAAGACGGTGTTCTCCGGGTTCGTCACGGCCTGGCGCTTGGCGACCTGCCCGACCAGACGCTCACCCGCTTTCGTAAAGGCCACAATCGACGGCGTCAGCCGGTTGCCTTCGGGGTTGGTGATGACGGTGGGCTCGCCGCCTTCCATGACTGCGACGACCGAGTTGGTGGTGCCGAGATCGATGCCGATGATTTTGCTCATGTGAAAATCCCTCGCGCGAATGAGTACTGGCGAACCTTTAGGCTGGTTTGATTATGAAATGTGAGTGTAGGCGATTGTAAAGGCCTAGGCCGTGAACTTGGGCTCCGAGCAAGTCCAGAGCCTAAAGCCCTAGAGCCTAAAGCCGGTACAATAGGCACTTCGATGGCAGGTAAATCGCCGGAACACGCGCCGAAGCGGCCGAAATCCGCCAAAACGTACGTCATTCGCTTCGCCGGGCACGCGGGGCTCGCGGCGCTCTTCATCTCGGTCGCGCTGCTTGGGATTTTGAGCGGCGTCATGTTCGCGTATGCCGGCGATCTGCCGCTCATCTCGGGCCTCGACGATTACGCGCCGAGCGCGATCACACGCGTCTACGCCTCGAACGGCGAGACCCTCGCCGAGTTTGCGACCGAGCGGCGGTTCGTCATTTCGTACGACGAGATTGCTCCGCATCTGCGCAACGCGATCATCTCGGCCGAGGACAAGGACTTCAACAATCACTTCGGCCTGAGCGTACCGGCCATGGTCGCGCGCGTGAGCAGCAACATTCTCCGCCGGCGTCTGGTGGCGGGCGGCAGCACGCTGTCGATGCAGCTCGCGCGGGGCTTGTTCGCCGACGAGGTGGGCTTTACGGTCGGCGACAAAAGCCCGGAGCGCAAGATCAGGGAAATCCTCGTCGCCATCCAGATCGAGAAGCGCTACACCAAGCGCGAGATCCTCACCTTCTACGCCAATCAAACCCACTTCGGGCACGGCACCAACGGCGTCGAAGCCGCGGCGCGGCTCTATTTCGGCAAGCGGGCAAAGGACGTGACGCTCGAAGAAGCGGCGATGATCGCCGGCATCATTCAGACGCCGGCGCGCCAGAGCCCGTACGTCAATCGCGGCGCCGCCAAGTTCCGCCGCGACTACACGCTGCAGCAGATGGCCGAGAACGGCTACATCACGCAGGAACAGGCCGACGCGGCCAAAAAGAAGCCGATCGTGACGCGCGGCGAGCCGCAGCCGCCGCGATCGGTGGCGCCGTTCTTTACCGAGGAAGTGCGCAGGCATCTCGAGCAGAAGTACGGCGCGAAGGCGCTGTACGAAGGCGGCCTGTCCGTCTACACCGGCGTCGACATCGGGCTGCAGCGAGCGGCCAATCGCGCGGTCGATCGCGGCCTTCGCCTGGTCGACAAGCGCCGCGGCTATCGCCGCGACAAGCCGAACATCGTCGCGCAGGGACAGAACGTCGAGACGTACAAGCACGAGCGATGGACGCACACGATTGCGGTCGACGACATCGTTCCAGCAGTTGTCGTCAACGTGTCGCCTGCGTCGGCGAGGGTCCGCATCGGCCCGCAGATCGCGGAGCTCCGCGGCGAGGGCATCGCGTGGGCGAGGCGCGCGCCGCCGGCGCTGTTCAAGGTCGGCGACCTGATCGACGTGCGCGTGACGAAGATCGATCAGTCCGGAAAAGTGGCGGCGGTCTCGCTCGAGCAGTCGCCGCTCGTGGAAGGCGCGCTCGTCGCGATCGACAACCGCACGGGACAGATTCGCGCGATGGTCGGCGGGTTCAGCTTCGATCGCAGCAAGTTCAACCGCGCGACGCAGGCGCACCGGCAGGTCGGCTCGCTGTTCAAGCCGTTCGTCTATACCGCGGCGATCGATCGCGGCTACACGCCGACATCCGATCATCGTGGACGAGCCGGTCTCGTACGATCCGGGCCCAGGGCAGCCGCCCTACCAGCCGAAGAACTACGACGGAAAATACGAGGGCGACGTGACGCTGCGGCACGCGCTCGAGGACTCGAGGAACGTGCCGGCGGTAAAGATGATGGAAGCGCTGACGCCGCAGCAGGTCATCTCCTACGCGCGGCGATTCGGACTGGAAGACAAGCTCGAGCCGTATCTCTCGCTGGCACTGGGCGCCGCCGACCTGACGCTCGTCGACATGACATCGGCCTACTCGGTCTTTCCGAACGGCGGCGTGCGCATGCGCCCGTATCCGATTCTCAAGATCTCCGATCGCGACGGGAACCTGCTCGAGGAGAGCCGGCCCGATCCGCAGGACGCCATCAGGGCCGACACGGCGTTCGTCATGACGAGCCTGCTGCGCGGCGTCGTGCAGCGCGGCACGGCGGGGTCGGCGAACGCGCTCGGTTGGCCGCTCGGCGGGAAAAACGGGAACGACGGACGACTACGGCGATGCGTGGTTCATCGGCTTCGATCCCGACATCACCGTCGGCGTGTGGGTGGGCCACGACGAGCGCAAGCCGATCGGCCACAACGAAACCGGCGGCATCGCGGCGCTGCCCATCTGGATCGAGTTCATGCGCGCCTACCTCGAGACGCGCGATCCGAAAAACCCGCCCGACTTCGTCGCGCCCGGCAACATCGTCTTTGTGCCGGTCAACGCGAGCAGCGGCGATGTCGCCGGCGAAGGCACGACCGGCATCAACGAAGCCTTCATCTCAGGCACGCAGCCCGGCACGGCGTTCCCGCACTGCTACGACGCTACTGAATTCGTTTCTTCAAGATTCCGTGCGCCGTGGCGCTTGCGGTGAGAATCGAATTACTCGTCGTCTTCCGCCGAAGGCTGCCCCAGCGTCCCCGACGCTTTCTGCATCAGGTACGCCTTGATGAACGGATCGAGATCGCCGTCGAGCACGCGATTCGGATCGCCGACCTCGAACTTCGTGCGGTGGTCTTTCACCAGCTGATACGGGTGCAGCACGTAGCTGCGAATCTGGTGGCCGAACGCGATCTCCTTCTTCGCGCCGCCGATCTGATCCAGCTTCGACTGATTCTCTTTCACCTTGATGTCGAACAGCCGCGCCTTCAGCACGCGCATCGCCGAGTCCTTGTTGCGATGCTGCGAGCGCTCGTTCTGGCACGAGACGACGATGCCCGTCGGCAGGTGCGTGATGCGGATGGCCGAGTCGGTCACGTTGACGTGCTGGCCGCCGGCGCCGCTCGATCGGAAGGTATCGATGCGGATGTCCTTGTCGTCGATGACGACATCCTCGTCCTCCGGCAGCTCCGGCCAGACGTAGACCGACGCGAACGACGTGTGGCGGCGCGCCGCCGAGTCGAACGGCGAAATGCGCACCAGCCGATGCACACCGGCCTCGGCCGACAGCAGCCCGAACGCGAAATCTCCCTGCACGGTCGCCGTCGCGCTCTTGAGCCCGGCTTCGTCGCCCGGCTGATAGTCGATGATCTCGCGCTTGAAGCCGCGCCGCTCGATCCACCGCAGATACATGCGCAGCAGCATCTCGGCCCAGTCCTGCGACTCGGTGCCGCCGGCGCCCGGATGAATCGTGATGATGGCGTTCTTGCGATCGTGCTCGCCGCCGAGCATCTTCTTGATCTCGCCGCCTTCGACGAGGCCGGCCAGCTGCTCGATGCCCGCGGACAGCTCCGCCGTGACATCTTCTCCCTGGCTCGCCCAGTCGATGAGCACGCCGAGATCGTCTGTTTTGGTCTTGAGCGCCGAGATCAGCTCGACCTCTTCCTCGACTCGCCGGCGGCGCTGAAGGATTTTCTGCGCCTCGATCTGGTTGTTCCAGAAATCGGGCGCCGACGCGCGGGCTTCTATCTGTGCGAGCTCGTCACCAGGGCGAGCGGCCTCAAAGATAACTCCGGAGATCGGCGGCGCGCTTCACGAGGTCCTGGTACCGGCGGGTCAAATCATCGAAAGCGATACGCCACGAATGCCTCCAGTCAACAGCAGCGCGACGAGCGTCAGCGCTGCGCAGATGTACGCGAACAGATCTCCGATTCTGCCATAAATCGTCCGCCCTTCGAGCATGCGCACGTCGCCGACCAGGATGGCGCGCTCGAAAATCTCGGTTTTCTGCAGCACGCGGCCGTACGGATCGACGAATCCCGTGATGCCGGTATTGGCCGCGCGCGCGAGATAGCGTCCCTGCTCGATCGCGCGCATCGACGCCTGCAGAAAGTGCTGATAGGGCGCCGACGAGTGGCCGTACCACGCGTCGTTGGTAATCGTCGTCAGCAGCTGGCTCCCACGCGACACGGACTCGCCCACCAGGCGCGGGAAGACGATCTCGTAGCAGATAGCCGTGCTGATCGGCCCGTGGCTCGTCGGCAGCATCACCATGTCGGGTCCGGGCGTAAAGCCGCCCACCTGCTCGACGAGCGGCCCGACGAAAAACAGCAGCTGCTGCAGCGGAACAAACTCGCCGAACGGCACAAGATGCATCTTCTGGTACACGCCTGCCACCGTGCCGTCCTTCCTGACGAGAAACGCGGCGTTGTAGTACGACTTCGTCCGATGATCGACCTGATCGCTGCCAAGCAGCAGCTCGATGCCGGTCTCGCGCACGAGCGCGCGAATGCGCTCGCCGCCGACCGCGTCGTCCAGAAACGGAAACGGGGTGGACGACTCGGGCCAGATGACGAGCTGCGCGCCTTTGGCGGCGGCCTCGCGCGTCAGCGTCAGATACGTGTTGAGAATCGGCCCCGCCTGCGCGTCATCCCATTTCTGATCTTGCGGAATGTTTCCCTGAATCAGCGCCACGCGAACGGCGCGCCCCTGGTCGACGAGCGCATCGTTCTCGAGGCGATGATTGCCCCACATCGTAATCGCGACGAGGGCTGCCGCAGTGACGCCAACGGTCACGATCGACCCGCGCGATCGCGACACACGATGTACGCGAGCGCCGTGCTGACGAGCGCGACCAGCGCGGACATGCCGAACACGCCGACGACGCTCGCGAACTGCGCGATCGGCAGCACCGTCGTCTGGCTGTACCCGAGAAGCAGCCACGGGAAGCCGCTCCAGAAATACGTGCGGCCCAGCTCTGTCGTCACCCATACGGCCGGCGCGAGGAGAATCGCCCGCCGTCCGTACTTGGCGCCGAGCCATCCAAGGCACAGCGTAAACAACGCGGGAAACAGCGACAGATACGCGACGAGCAGCGCGGCCACCACGACGCCGACCGGCGCGCTCAATCCGCCGAACTGCGAAACGACCGTACCGGTCCAGTACACCGTTCCGCCGAAATACCCAAGGCCGGCGACGAACCCCAGCATAAACGCGCGGTGCGCCGGAAGGCCGGCCGACGGTGATGGAGCTCGAACAGCTGCGACAATGAGGGGAGCGAGCGCGATCCACGCGAAAAGCGGATAGCCGTAGCGCGGAAAGCTGAGGGCGAGAAGAATGCCGGAAATGAGCGCGAGGATCAGGGCTGCGTCACCCGGCCGGGTCCGCGCTGGCGCAGCCACTCTGCGACACCCTCGCCATCAAGCGGTGGAGAAATGAAATCGCCCTGGGCGGTATCGCAGCCGAGCTTCGCGAGCCGCTCGAGCGTGGCCTCGTCCTGCACCCCTTCGGCGACGCACGTGAGGCCGAGATTGTGCGCCAGCTCGATCGTCGACTGCACGATCACTTCGTCGCCGTCTTCGACCATGTCGTCGATGAACGATTTGTCGATCTTGATCTCGTGGACGGGCAGCTTGCGGAGATAGCTGAACGACGAGTAGCCCGTGCCGAAATCGTCGACGGCGAGCCGCAGCCCCATCTTGCTGAGCCTCGTCAGCACCTGCAGCGAGCGCAGCGGGTCGGACATGATGACGCTCTCGGTGATCTCCAGCTCGAGCATCGACGCAGGCGCGCCCAGCAGATCGAGCAGCGCGCGCACACGCTCCGGCAGCTCGGGATCGTGCAGGTTGCGCGGCGACAAATTCACGGCGGCAATCAGGTCGTAGCCCAGGCGCTTCCACTCGAGACACTGCTGCACGGCGCGCTCGAGCATCCAGAGCGTGAGCGGGCGCACGGCTCCGGTCTGCTCGGCCATCGGGATGAACCGATCGGGCAGGATGAAGCCGAGCTGCGGATGCTGCCAGCGCACGAGCGCCTCGACGCCGAAAATCTCCCGCGTCTTCAGGTTGATTTTCGGCTGATAGACGACGCGCAGCTCGTCGCGCGAGATCGCGTGCCTGAAATCGCCCATCAGCGCGAGGCGCTCGGGGCTGTGGCGATCGAGCTCGGGCGCATAGACGACACAGCCGGAGCGATCTTCCTTGGCGACGTACATCGCGACGTCGGCGCGCTGCACGAGCACCTCTGCTTCGGTGCCATGCTCCGGCGCAATCGCAATGCCGACGCTGCCATGCACGTCGAGATTGAGCCCTTCGATGCTGAGCGGCTCCTGCACGGCCGCAATCAGCTTGCGCGCGGCCAGCTCGGCGCCGGTCTGCCCGACGCCGGGCAGCATGACGGCGAACTCGTCGCCGCCAAGGCGCGCGACTGTGTCCGATTCGCGCAGCTCGAGCTGCAGCCGGTGCCCGATCTCGCGCAGCACGGCATCGCCCATCAGATGCCCCATCGTGTCGTTGATCTCCTTGAACCCGTCGAGGTCCATGATCAACACCGACAGCGGGTTGCGCGTGCGCTGGGAATTGTGGACCGCCATCTCGAGCCGATTCTGAAACAGCGTCCGGTTCGGAAGATCCGTGAGGCTGTCGTAGTACGCGAGGTGGCGAATGCGCTCTTCGGCCTTCGATCGCTCGCGCCGCACTTCGGCGTCGCGAAGCTCGCGATTGATCGCGGGAATGAGCCGGTTGAGGTTGCTCTTGATGATGTAGTCGTCGGCGCCGTTCTTCATCGCTTCGACCGCGATCTCTTCGCCGATCGTGCCGGACACGAA
This sequence comes from Vicinamibacterales bacterium, assembly GCA_963730445.1. Lineage (GTDB taxonomy): Bacteria > Acidobacteriota > Vicinamibacteria > Vicinamibacterales > JAMQPK01 > JAMQPK01. Next base: position 31,225 of record CAVSRX010000003.1, read on the forward strand.
AATGAACGGCACTTCGAGGCCGCGGTCGCGCACGATGGCGAGCGCCGCGGTGCCGCTGAAACCCGGCATCGTGTAATCGGCAATCACCAGCTCCCAGTCGCGCAGATCGAGCGCCGCCGCGAGCGCCTTTTCATTGTCGACGCGCGTGCAGTCGGGCTCGTATCCGCCCTGCCGCAGGTACTCGATGAGGAGTGTCGCGTCTGTTTCGTTGTCCTCAACCAGCAGGAGGCGCAATGGTTTCATGCAGCTGGCTACCGGGCAATCCAGGCGGCCGAGAACTGGGGTTCGGCCTTCACGAGCTGGGCCTGAACGCTTTCGGCGACGTTCCTGTTCGGGTACTTGCCCACCCGCACGCGAAAGAGTTTCGTGGGCGCGCCCTGGACAGGATCCATCACGAACGCCGGATACCCTTTCGTGGCCAGCTGTTTCACAAGCCTCTCGGCATCCTGACGGTCTGGATACGCGGCCACCTGCACCGCAAAGCCTGGACCGGACGGATCGGTCGCCGGGGTCGCGGCTGCTGCAGCCGGACGTGACGTTGGCTGGACGGCCCGTGGTGTGTTCACGGCAGGTGCGGGCACGGCAGGTGCGGGCGCGGCAGGGGCGGGCGCAGCAGGCGGGGGCGCGGCGGGCGCGGGCGCCGACGCCTTCGGCGAAGGCGGGGGCGCTCTATCGGGCACCGGCTCCTGAACGACCGGAGCGGATGTCGCAGCCGCCTCCGATGTCGCCCGTTTCAGGTTTTCTTCGGGAGGCGTGTCGCGGAGCAGGCGCTCGGCATAGCTGAGCTCTTCTGTCGGCGGCGCCGCGGGCGCAGGGGATGTGGAGCTGGGTGCCGGAGACGGCGGTGCGGCGGCATTGTCTGCCGGCGTGAGACCCGGATCGGGCACCACCTCGGTGCTGGCGATCTCGGTCGTCGCCGCGCCCTCACGCACACCGCGGCCGGTCAGCACGCCGAAGAGAAACGTGACGACCAGCACGACCGTAACGGCCATGAACAGGAAGATCAGCTGTTTGCCGTTCAGCTGTATTTCGCGAAAGCCCTCGTCGCTCACGGTTTCTTCTCTACTCCTGTGATCTGTTTCAACAAGTGCATCATTTCGATCGGCAGGGGGAAGACGATCGTCGAGCTGTTTTCGGCAGCGATTTCCGTCAACGTTTGAAGGTATCGCAAAGTAATCGCGACAGGCTCGGACGCGATTACGGCAGCGGCCTGGGACAACTTCTCCGAGGCTTCCAGCTCACCAGCTGCGTGGATGATTTTAGCACGCTTCTCGCGCTCGGCTTCAGCCTGCCGGGCCATCGCTCGCTGCATGTCGGGCGGCAGATCCACGTGCTTGACCTCCACCGACGAGACCTTGATGCCCCAGGGATCGGTATGCTGATCCAGAATCTGCTGCAATTGCTGATTCAGTCGATCCCGCTCTGACAGGAGCTGATCGAGCTCGACCTGACCGAGCACGCTTCGGAGCGTCGTCTGCGCCAGCTGCGAGGTGGCGTAGATGTAGCTCTCGACATCGACAATCGCCCTCCGAGGATCGATGACGCGAAAATAGACAACCGCATTCACTTTGACAGACACGTTATCGCGCGTGATGACGTCCTGCGACGGCACGTCCATGACGACCGTCCGCATGCTCACGCGCACCATGCGATCGATTGGCGCGAAGACGAGCACCACGCCCGGCCCTTTGGGCTGGGGCAGCAGCTTGCCCAGCCGGAACACCACGCCCCGCTCGTACTCGGCGAGGATGTTGATCGACATCACCAAGTACACAACCACAATGAACAGGACAACGAGCACAGGCGAGAGGTCGAACATGGGGGTGCCTACTCCTTCCGGACCGTTAACGTCAGTCCCGTGAACATTCGTCACGATGACACGATCGCCGGTGGCGATCGCATCGTTCGCGACCGCGCTCCAGCTCTCGCCATGCACGTGCACGCGGCCCTGCGTGCCGGGCGCAATCGGCTCGATCGCGCGCCCTGTCTCGCCGATCAGCCCTTCGACGCCGGTCACCGGCGCAGCACGCTGCGCCTGCAACGCGAGGCGGACGAGGAACGCCGCGATCGCGGTGAACCCGAGGACAACCGACAGGATGAGCCCCAGACTCAACTGAAGCTCGGGCGCCGGAGAATCGATCAGCATCAGCGATCCGAAGATCAGGCTGACAATGCCGCGCAATGGTGAGCAGGCCATAGCTCGTCACTTTGATTTCGAGCGCGAAGAGGACCAGCCCGAAAAGCATGAGCAGGAGCCCGACGAAGTTGATGGGCAGTACCTGGAGCGCGAAGAACGCGAGCAGCAGCGAAAGCCCGCCCACAACACCGGGAAGCACCGCACCTGGGCTCCACAACTCGATGGTCAGGCCGAGCATGCCGAGGCTCAACAGAATGTACGCGATGTTCGGATGCGCAACCGCGCTGAGGATGCGCTGCCGCAATGTCATCTCGATCGACACGATCGTCGCCGACGCGGTACGCAGCGTCGACGAGCTGCCGTCGAATCGCGTCACGGTGCGGCCGTCGAGCTTCTTCAGCAGATCGTCGAGGCTCGTCGCGACGAGATCGACGAGCGGAGGCGTGGCCTTCGCCGCCTCCTCTTCGGTAAATGCCTTGCTCTGAAGCACGGCCTGCTCGGCGAGCGGCGCATTGCGGCCGCGCTTGCCCGCGATGGTGCGCACGTACGCGGCCATGTCTTCGGCCGCTTTCTTCGAGGTCGTCTCGTCCATCACGGCGCCGCCGCCGCGCCACCGGATGCGCGGCCCCGATGTGCGTGCCCGGGGCCATCGCCGCGATGTCGGCGGCGATCGTGATGATGAAGCCGGCCGAGGCCGCCCGCGCGCCCGACGGCGCCACGTACACCGCAATCGGCGTCTTCGCCGCGATCATTTTCGTGACGATATCGCGCGTCGCGTCGACGAGGCCGCCGGGCGTGCGCAGCGTGAACACCACGAGCGCCGCGTTCGCGGCGTCGGCGCGCGCGATCGTGTCGATCATGTATTGCGCGGAAACAGGATGGATGATGCTGTCGACTTCGGCGGAGTAGACGACGGCCGGGCCCTGCACTACCGGGGCGGGTTGTGCCGGAGCCACCCTGGAACTCAGAACCAGAGCAGCACTCAGAACAAGGAACGTGGAACTCGGAACCCGGAACCCCAGAGGGATCACGGCCCCAGTTTACTGAGTAACTCCTTGGCTTCGGAGGAATTCGCATCGAGGACCAGCGCGCGTTGCAGCGCTTCTCGGGCGCCGGCCTGATCGTTCGCCTGAAGATACGCCCGCGCCAGCGCGATGCGCCCCTCGACCGACTCCTGGCTCCACAGCGCGATCTTGAAGGCGTCGATGGCCGACGCCGTCTCCCCTGTTCGCAGGTAGATGCGCCCCATCAGCAGATGCGCTTCGGCTTCGTAGGGCGACAGATAGATCGCGCGGGCGAGCTCCGTGACCGCTTCGGTGTTGCTGCCCTGCTCGAAGAATCTGCGGCCTCGATCGAGATGGAACGCCGTCAACTCCTTCTGCTCGCGCTGCCCGGTCGTGGCAATCGCACTGTCGACGCGGCGCAGCGTCGACACGTCCAACGAGGGCTTCAGCCGCTCCAGGCCGCGCGGAATCGGCTCGCCGCCCTGCCCCGCCGGCTTCTTCGCCCACTCGGCGTAGGTCGACGACAGCTGCGTCGCCAGCTCGCGCTCGCGCGCGGCTTCGGCGGCCGCGCCAGTGGCCTGCAGCGCAGCCGCGAGCACCGCGTGCGCTTCGCCATCAGCGGGGTCGCGGCGAACCGTTTCGCGCAGCCAGAAAATCGCGGACGGTGCGTCTTTCTCGGCCCAGTAGGCGTAGCCGAGGTTGAAGTAGTAGTCCGGATCGTCCTCGTCGAGCTTGAGCGCCTGATTGAAGTAGTAGGTCGCGCGGCCGGTCTCCGGCGTCACCGGCCGGCGCAACTGAATGACGCCGATGTTGTTCATGAGCGTCGCCGACGGCGCGCGATCGGCCAGCGCCCTCAACGTGGCAAACGCATCGTCGAGGCGTTTGAGCTGGAGCAGCGACAGCGCCACGCTGAAGCGCGCGCGCGTGTACATCGGCGAGGTCTCCGGAATCGCCGCGGCGGTGACGAGCGCGAGCTGTCCGTTGCCTTCGTCGTGATGCACGTTCCACAGCGCAAGCCGCGCGCGATCGAAGCCGGGGTCGAGCTTGATCGCAGACTCGAGATAGCCAATCTTCGCCGGCGTCGACGTCGCGACGAGCCCTTTGATGTAATTCTCGAACACCGGCAGCGCCGGGCGTGCGGGCGGCGTGCCCGAGGCCGCCGGCCCCGCAAGGCGACGGCTGACGCGCTCGAAAATCGCGAAGAGATCTTCGAGCGGGCCGGCCTCGACGAACTCATGCTCCATCTGTCCGGTGTCGAGCCTGATGCTCTGGGCGCGCACCGACATCATCGCGCCGGTCAGCCGGAACGACCCAATGACGACGTGCGTCGCGCCGACGACCTGGCCGAGACGGATAACCGTCGCGTGGCTCAAAGTGGCCACAGGCGGCACCTGCAGCCGCTGGAAGGCATCGAGACGCTCTTCGCGCGTGTGCGGGTGCTTGCCGAGCGCGTTCAGATCGTCGGCAAGCAGGACGGCCGACGCTTCGCTCACCCAGTAGATGCGCGCTTCTCTCGCGGGATTTTCGAACGGGATGACGAGAATGCGTTCGGCGGTCTGCGCGAGCGGCTGTGCAACATGCGAACCGGAACGAGGACCACAAGAACGAGGAACCGGAACTGGAACTGGAACCGCATGGTTCTATTTCTGCTCCGGCGGAACGGTCACGGCGATGACGCACTTCGCGTCGCCGACACCCTGGCACGAATGGACACGCACTTCGCCGCTGACGCCGGCCAGCGCAAACAGATGCGAGAGCGCCGCCGAGTAAAACACGCAGAGCGGCCAGTCGAACGGCTCGCGCACCGTGCAGAAGACCGAGTTGCGCAGCGTGAGCGTGCCCTGCCCTCGCCGCAGCTTCGGCACGGCACGGCTGCCGACATAGCTGCGGCGGACGACTTTCTTCGCGAGCTGCATCGCCATGCGCGCGCGCATCATGACCGGCAGCGCGCGGATGAACGAGCGCTCGATCGGCGTGAGATTGTCGAACGTCCACTGCGCGGCGTATTCACCGGCCCGCGACGTGACGAGCGTGTACGGCTCGCCTTCCTGTCTGAGAAAACTGAGCACCGCCGCGAGCGGCGCGAGCCCGATCTTGCCGTCGCGCATGCCGGTCGGGTTCAGCCAGTTCTCGTAGAACTCGAGGCGCGTGGGCATGAGGTCCGAGATTCCCTGATGGAGGCTCGCCACCAGCATGCGCCCGACTCCCGCTCGATTCATTCTTCTGATATCCTTCCGATTGCGATCTGAATTCGATGTGGACGGGAGCCATCCTCGCAGGCGGCCACGCGCGGCGCCTTGGGGGGCTGAACAAAGCCGGATTGATTCTGCACCCCGGCGGCGCGTCCGTTCTGGACCGTCAACTGGCGCGGCTGCGCCGCGTGGTCGATCGGACAATCATCATTGCCAACGACGCGGAACGCTTCAGCGGCGCCGGCGTTCCGGTGATTCCCGACATGGTGCCGGACGGCGGCGCGCTCGGCGCGCTGTATACCGCCGTTCATGCCGGGGGACCCGAGTGGACGCTGGTGGTGGCGTGCGACATGCCGTTTGTCAGCGAGGCGCTGCTCGCACATCTTGTATCGGTCGGACGGTCGGTGGACATTGCGATTCCCCGCACGGCGCGCGGTTACGAGCCGTTGTGCGCGACCTATTCCCGCCGCTCGGCGAGCGAGCTGCGGCGCCTGATCGATGAACGGCGATTCAGGCTCAGCGACGTGGCCCGCATTCCGGGCTTGAACATCCACGAGGTAGGGCGGGACGAGCTCGAAACCTTCGGCCCGGAAGAGGTGTTGTTCTTCAACCTCAACACCCCGGAAGACCATGCGCGCGCGATCGATCTCGATGGAGAGTATCACTATCCTTCATGATTCTTCCAGTTCACGAACGCCTGCGGGAACGGTTGCAGCAGACACTTCAGCAGCTCTATCAGCTTCCGTCTGACGCGCTGCCCCAACTGCCGATCGAGTATCCGCCGAAGCGCGAGCTCGGCGATCTGGCGACGCCGGTTGCCTTCGAGCTGGCGCGGCGGCTGCGCAAAGCGCCGCGGGCGATCGCGCAGGAGCTCGCGGCCGCGCTCGGCACGATCGACGGCATCGCACGCGTCGAGGCCGCGCCGAACGGGTACCTGAACATCTATCTCGATCGGGTCGCGTTCACGCAGCAGCTGAGCTGACGCCGACCGACGATGGACGATCGACCGATGGACCGATCGACCGATCGAAGGCCATCGTCGAGCACACCGCCATCAACCCGAACAAGGCGGCGCACATCGGGCACCTTCGGAATTCTGCGCTCGGGGATACGCTCGTGCGCGTGCAGCGGTTTCGCGGCGTGCCGGTCGAGGTGCAGAACTACATCGACGACACCGGCGTCCAGGTCGCCGACGTCGTCGTCGGATTTCGCGAGCTCGAGGGCAAGAACCTCGACGACATCCGCCACATCGCCGACTCCACGCGCTTCGATTACTACTGCTGGGATTTGTACGCGCGGGTCACGCAGTGGTACGACGAAGACAAGGAACGCCTGAAGATTCGCGCCGCCACGCTGCACGACATCGAGCACGGCGGCACCGAGACCTCCGCGATTGCGAGTTTCATCGCCGACCGCATCGTCCGCTGCCACCTGGTGACCATGGCGCGGCTGAACGTGGACTACGACCTGCTGACGTGGGAAGGGCACATTCTGCGGCTGCAGTTCTGGGCGCGCGCGTTCGAGATCCTGAAAGAGAAAGGCGCGGTGTATCTTCAGACCGAGGGCAAGCTCGCCGGCTGCTGGGTGATGAAGATCGAGGAGGACGAGCCTGCGGCTGAAGGGATTGGGGATTCGGGATTAGGGATTGGCGAAGGTGACGAGAGAGAGAAAGTGATCGTGCGGTCGAACGGCACCGTCACCTACGTCGGCAAGGACATCGCGTACCAGTTCTGGAAGCTCGGGCTGCTCGGGCGCGATTTCCATTACCGCCAATTCGGCATCCGTCCGAATGGCAGCGTGTTGTGGTCGACGTCCGAAACGGCCGGAGACGCCTCGCATCCGCCGTTCGGCCGCGCGTCGGCGACCTACAACGTCATCGACGTCCGGCAGTCGTATCTGCAGAAGCTGTTGAAGCAGGCGCTGCGGACGCTCGGCTACACCGAGCAGGCCGAGCGGGCGACCCATTTCTCGTACGAGATGGTCGCGCTCTCGAATACCACCGCCCGCACGCTCGGGTATCTGGCGGCCGACGCGCCGGACGACAAGCGGGGGTTCGTGGACGTGTCGGGCCGGAAAGGCCAGGGCGTGAAGGCCGACGACCTGCTCGACACGCTGATTGCGCGCGCCGGCACCGAAGTCGCCAGACGCAATCCCGAGTTCACGGCGGCCGAGCATCGGCGCATCGCCGAGATGATCGCCGTCGCGGCGGTGCGCTATTTCATGGTGAAGTATTCGCGCACGAAGATCATTGCATTCGATATCGACGAAGCGCTCGCCTTCGAGGGTGAAAGCGGACCGTATCTACAGTATGCTGTCGTTCGCGCCCAGAATATCTTCGCCAAGCTGCGCGAACGCGATGGCCTCGACGAGGCCGGCGTGTTTGCGAAGCTCGGCGGCCTGGCCCCTGCCGAGCTCGCGGGCGAGGGAGGGAGCCACGATTTGTGGGCGCTCATCCTCGAAGCCTCGCGCCTCGATGAGATTGTCGAGCAGGTCGTTCGGACGCTGGAGTTCTCGGTGCTCGCAAAATACGCGTTCGGTCTGGCGCAGATGTTCAACGGCTTCTATCACCGGTATCCGATCCTCAATGAGGAGCAGGCCGACGCCCGACTGTGGCGCGCGGCCGGCGTCGCGTACGTCCGCGTACAGCTGACGCGCGCGCTCGATCTCATGGGCATCGCCGTTCCGCCAAGGATGTAATGGCAGTCATCGGCATTACGCCGTCCAACCGGTTGAGCGACTACCTCGAGTCCGTAAAGCGCGCGGGCGGCGAGCCGCGCGTGCTGTCCATGGACGCGCCGCCCACGCTCGACGGTCTCGACGGCGTGCTCTTTACCGGCGGCGGCGACGTCGATCCCGCGCACTATAGCGACGCGCGGCATCCGACACACGAACGAGCCCGACGCCGCGCGCGATGCGTTCGAGCTGGCGCTCGCGAAGCTCGCGCTGGCGAAGGACACGCCGCTGCTCGCGGTGTGTCGCGGCCTGCAGGTGGTCAACGTCGCCGCGGGAGGCACGCTCATTCAGGACATCCCGGCGCAGGTCAACCAGGCGCACGGCCATCAGATCGACTCGCCTTCGTTCGCCATCGCGCATGAGGTGTGGGTGACGCCGGACACGGCGCTCGCGCGCGTGATGCAGGAGGAGCTGGACGGCGGCGAGGTGCTGCAGGTCAACAGCCGCCATCATCAGGCCGTCGGGAAGACGGCCGAAGGGTTCACGATCTCCGCCACCGCCCCCGATGGCGTCGTCGAGGCCATCGAGCGTCCCGGCGCGCGCTTCTGCGTCGCCGTGCAATGGCATCCAGAGAACTTCTGGCGCACGGGCGAGTTCCGATCGTTGTTCGAGGAGTTCGTCAAAGCCGCAGAGTCGCAGTAGATTCAAATACAAACAGAAGATCAAAAGATCAGAAGACAATTCTTTTGAAGAAGAATTCTTCTGATCTCCTGATCTTCTGTGAAGATTTGATCATGCCCCTCCAACCCAATACCGAGATCATCGTCACCATCGAGAAGCCCGTCGCCGGCGGCCGCATGCTCGCCCGGCACGAGGGACAGATTGTGTTTGTCGCCGGTGCAATTCCTGGAGAGCGCGTGCGCGTCCGGATCGAGCGCGTCGCCAAACATCTCGCGTTCGCGGACACGGTCGAGGTGCTCGATCAGAGCAGCGACCGGCGCGCCTTCGATGCGGATTGGGCGTGCGGCGGCTCGTTCTACGCGCATGTGTCGTACGAGCGGCAGCTGCAGCTGAAGTCTGACGTGATCGCGGACGCCTTCGCGCGCATCGCGAAGATGCCGCTGCCCGCGCCCGTTCCCGTGCTCGCATCGCAGGAAGAGGGCTACCGCATGCGGGCCCGGCTGCACGTGAAAGACGGCATGTTCGGGTTTTTTCGTGAGGGCACGCACGAGCTGTGCGATGCGGGGCCGACGCGTCAGCTCTTGCCGGACACGATCGCCGCACTCCAGCGCCTGCAGCCTGTCGTGCAGCAGAATCACGCGACGTCATGCGAGCTCTCCGAGAACATCGCCGCGACCGAGCGAGCGATCCTTCTCGAGCTGGCGCCGTCGGCGACTGCCCCGTCTCATGTCGATCCCATCGAGGGCATCTCCGGGCTGTTGTTTGTCGATTATCAGCGGGGCCCGTTGACCGTGTCCTACGGCTCGCCATATGTCACGGATCGCATCGGCGCGTCAGACGGCGCGGTGTCGTTGAGCCATCACGTTGAATCCTTCTTTCAAGGCAATCGATACCTGCTGCCGGAGCTCGTCAGTCGAGTGATTGCGCAGGTGCCGGAGGGAACGGTCACCGACTTGTACGCAGGTGTCGGACTGTTCGCCGTTCCTCTTGCCGCGCAAGGTCGCCGGCAAATCGTCGCTATCGAAGGCGACCGCTCGAGCGCGCGCGACCTCGACTCGAATGCGGCGCCGTACGGGCGGGCCGTGCACGTGCGCCATCTCTCTGTCGAAAGCTATCTCCAGCGGCGCGACGTTCAAGCACCCGACACGCTCGTCATCGATCCTCCGCGCACCGGCATGTCCCGAGAGGCGATGTCGGGCATACTCGGCCTGAAGGTGCCGCGCGTGGTGTATGTCTCATGCGATCCAGCCACGCTCGCACGCGACGTCAAACGATTTTCGGAAGTCGGATACCGCCTCGGCCACATCGAAGCCTTCGATCTGTTCCCGAACACCGCGCATGTGGAAACCCTGGCGGTGCTGACAAAACATTGACGCAGAGACGACCTGAAGGCCGGCAGAGAAATCGCATTTCAAACAGAACTCTGCGCCTTCGCGCCTCTGCGTCGGGACAGTACGCCAGTGTCCGGCTTCAGCCGGACCGTGGCAGTCCGTCTACTCGAACGACACGGTCGGCAGTTGCTCGCGTTCGCGCAGCAACCGATCGACGGCTGAGTCGATCGCACGCTGGTAGGTCTCGGCGGGCATGCGGTCGCGGAACGGAAGCAGTTGTTCGGTGGCCTCGGCGCGCATCGCCTGAACGGCAAGGCGATCGACGTGCATGCGAGCGGCATCGAGCATCATCCGATCCAATTCCACGAGCCTGGCCGTAATCCGCTCGCGTGTCTCTCCCCGCAGCGGGCCCGGCAAATCGCGAAAGGCTGCCGCTTCCTTCGTAATCGCCTCCAGCACCGCGTCGAACTCCGGCGGCGGCGGCGTCATCCCCGCGCGCCTGGCGGTGACACGCTCGCAGACGCGATCGAGATGCTCGGGCAGGCTGCGCTTGCGCCGCCTGGCCTGCGTCTCTGCGTCCGTCGCCTCCGCGCCAGGCAGCCGCACACCGACGACGCGCCGCCACGCCTCGAACGCGTCGAGGATGTCGTTCTCGCAGAAATCAATCTGCACCGGACGGCGTCGAACGCCTTTCGCATAGTACCGGACGAAATAGGTGTCGATGCCCTGGCACGCGATCTTCAACGGGATGCCCTGCTCGGACCAGCTGCAGACGCGCTCGAACGACGGGCCGACGATTCTGATCAGGTGGCCGTCGTTCTTGCGGCAAAGGTAGGCTTCTATTTCCCGGCAGTACTCGTGTGGACTCACCGTGGTCTGTTTCTCTCCCACACCATTCTCAGTCCCTGCAGCGTCAGGTCGGGGTCGACATGCTCGATAAGGTCAACTTCCGGCGCGATGATGCCGGCGAGCCCTCCCGTCGCGATGCACACGGCATTCTCACCGAGCTCGCCTCGCATGCGCCGCACGAGCCCATCCACAAGACCGACGTAGCCGTAATACAACCCCGACTCGATCGCGCTCACCGTCGTCCGGCCGATCACTTCGCACGGCTTCTTCATATCGACGCGCGGCAGCCGCGCGGCGCGCTGAAACAGCGCATCCGCCGAAATCTGCATGCCCGGCGTGATGATGCCGCCGAGATACTCTCCCTTCGCCGAGATCGCGTCGAAGGTGGTCGCAGTACCGAAGTCGACCACGATCATCGGCGCGTGCCGCTCGCGTCCGTACAAACGATAGGCGGCGACGCCGTTGAGGATGCGATCGGCACCGACCTCCGCGGGGTTCTTGTACAGGATCGGCATGCCGGTGTCGACGCTGCTGTCCACATTCAGCGGCCGCATGCCGAAGTACCGCTGCGCCATGGTCATGAACGTGCTCGTCAATGGCGGCACGACGGAGCCCATCACGATACCGGTCACTTTGTTGGCGTCTATCGCGCGATGTTCGAAGAGCTGCGCGACCCAGATGCCGATTTCGTCGGACGTCCGCTCGCGCAGCGTCGCCAGCCGCCAGCTCTCGATAAGCCGCTCGCCCTCGAACACGCCGAGGACGATATTCGTGTTGCCGACGTCGATCGCTAGAAGCATTACCTCCACCTGACTTCGCCTGCGATGAGGCGTTCAATTCGTTCGCCGACGCGCACGAGCAACGCACCGTGGCGGTCGATGTCCTCGGCGCGACCGCGAACGACACCCGCCGGCGAGTCCCATTCAACATGCGCGCCGGGTAAAGACGGTGCAAGCCGCCGCCAGGCGCTCAGAATAACATCGAACCTTCCGGCACGGAGATCGGCGTACCGCTCGCCCATCGCCGCAAGAATTTCGGCGACGAGCACCGCGCGATCGGCCGGCCGGGACGTTTCAGCTTCGATGGACGTCACGCGCGGCGCGAGCTCCGGCGGATACGCGGCCGGCTGCAGATTCACCCCGAACCCGACCACGACGAACTGGAGCCTACCCGCCTGCACCGCCGCTTCCGCGAGAATGCCTGCGAGCTTGCGGCTGCCGATCAGCACGTCGTTTGGCCACTTGATCTCCGCGGGCAATCCCGTGACGGCACGCACCGCTTCGGCAATCGCAACGCCGCTGGCGAGCGTGAGCAGCGCGGTGGGATTCTCGTCGTTCGACTCGTCACTCGCAGGGCGGACGATCACGGACACGTACAACCCCGCGCCCGGCGGCGAGAACCAGACACGGCCGTGGCGTCCACGCCCCGCCGTCTGCCCTTCGGCCACAACGATCGTGCCTTCTTCCGCGCCCGACTCCGCAAGACGTGCGGCGACGTCGTTTGTCGAAGCCGTCGACTCGAACCAGTGGACCTGCCGGCCCATCGAGCCGGCCCGGGCCGCGACACGCGCGATTTCCCGCGCGACGTCGGCCGGCACGTCCTGTTGGCGGCGCAGCGTGTCAGACAGGTTCGATCTCAAAACTGATGTCGACTGCAGGTGCCGAGTGAGTCAGCGCACCGATCGAGACGAAGTCGGCGCCTGTCGCGGCGAGCTCGGGAATGCGCGCGAGGGTCACGCCTCCGGATATCTCAGTCTTCGCGCGGCCGCGGCTGCGCTGCACGGCGTCCCGAATATCATCGATGGTCATGTTGTCGAGCAGCAGGATGTCGGCGCCGGCATCGAGCGCCTGGTCGACCTCGTCGAGCGTCTCGACCTCGACTTCGATGACGGCCTTCGAACCGGCGGCGCGTACCTGCGCGAACGGCGTTCGCGATGCCGCCGCCGAGATGGATGTGATTGTCCTTGATCATCACGCCGTCGTTCAGCGACATGCGATGGTTGGTGGCGCCGCCCATGCGCACGGCGTACTTTTCGAGCACGCGAAACGTTGGCGTGGTTTTTCGCGTATCGAGAATCGTAATGGCGCCGCCGCTCGCGCTCACGAACTGCCGGGCCAGCGTCGCGATGCCCGACAGATGCTGGAGGAAATTCAGCGCGGTCCGCTCGCCCGACAGCAGCGCACGCGCCGTCCCTGTTACATGTCCGATCGTCACGCCGGCCGCGCATTCGTCGCCGTCGTGAAACTGCCACGCGGCATCTGCGGCCGCATCGAGCTGCGAGAAGGCCTCGAGCGCAACGTCGAGGCCGGCGAGCGTGCAGGGGGACTTGGCCAGGAACGTGCCGCGCGCGCGATCGCGCTGGCCGAAGATGGCGTCGGTCGTGATGTCGCCGCCGGCGAGATCCTCGGCGAGCGCGCGGCGCACGAGGTCGCGATAGTCGGCGGCCTCAAGCCGCTGGGGCCGCGCCAAACTCAACCTCTACTGAGAATTCAGCGGCGGGTTTGCGTTCGATCGCCTCGATACGCATCGCAGCTCGAAGATCGGCCTCGACCGCGTCGAGATGCGCCAGCCGCGCCGCGGTGTCGGCGATGACGGCACGCACAATCGGCACTTTCAACGGCTGCTTGGCCTCGGACCTCCGCTTGCGGACCTCGCCGAGCACTTCGCGCGCGTAGCTCCACTTCTGCTGGTCGTCATCGGTGACGCCGCGCACGAGCGGCGCCAGCTCAGCATCGGTCGGCCATGCGGCGCGGTGCACGGATCCCTCTTTCCACCACGACCAGACTTCCTCCGTCGCAAACGGAAGATACGGCGCGAACAACCTCAAGTACACAGACAGCGCCGCAATCAGCGCGCTGTTGGCCGACCCCGCCGCCTCAGGCCCCTGGTCGCCGTATCGACGCCCCTTCACGAACTCGAGATAGTCGTCGCAGAAGCCCCAGAACTCCCGCTCCACCAGATCGATCGCGCGGCCGTATTCATATTCGTCGAGCACCTGCGTCACTTCCCGGACGAGATCGGCGAGGTTGGTCAGCATCGCGCGATCGACGGCAGCCGTGACTGGCCCGAGCGGCTCCGCTTTGGCCAGGATGAACTTCGACGCGTTCAGCACCTTGATGGCGAGGCGCCGCCCAACCTTCATCTGGCCGGCATCGAACATCGTGTCGACGCCCGGCCCGCCTTTCGCGGCCCAGTAGCGGACACCGTCCGAGCCATGCTCTTCCAGCAGCGCAAACGGCGTGACGACGTTGCCTTTCGATTTCGACATTTTCTTGCGGTCGGGATCCGTGACAAATCCAGAGATGGCCGTATGCAGAAACGGCAGGCTGCCGTGCTCGAGATGCGCGCGCAGCACGGTCGAGAACAGCCACGTGCGGATGATGTCGTGTGCCTGCGGGCGCAAGTCCATCGGAAACACGCGCGCGAACAGCTCAGCGTCCTCACACCAACCAGACGCGATCTGCGGCGTCATCGACGAAGTCGCCCACGTATCCATGATGTCGGGATCGGCAATGAATCCGTCCGGCTGACCGCGCTGATCGGCGCGATAGGCCTCTGGCACGTCCGTCGATGGATCGATCGGCAGCTGCGCTTCGTCAGGAACGATCGGTCGCGAGTAATCGATGATGCCGTCTTTGTCGATCGGGTACCACAGCGGGAACGGCACACCGAAGAAGCGTTGCCGGCTGATGCACCAATCGCCGTTCAGGCCGTTCACCCAGTTCTCGAAGCGCACGCGCATGTACTCGGGGTGCCACTTCATCTCGCGACCGCGCTGCACAAGCGCCGATCGAAACTCCATCGTCTTGATGAACCACTGGCGGCTGGTGACGATCTCGAGCGGCCGGTCACCTTTCTCGTAGAACTTGACGTTGTGCATGATCGGCCGCGGCTCGCCGATCATCGATCCGCTCTCGCGCAGCAGCTCGACCACTTTCGCGCGCGCCTTGTTGATCGACTGGCCGGCAAGCTGGTCGTACGCCCGTTGCGCGGCGGCGGCATCCTGCGATTCCCATCCCGTGTCGCCCCACGTAATCGGGCGCAGCGTGCCGTTCGGCTGAATCACCGCGCGCACCGGCAGCGACAGCTCGCGCCACCAGGTGACGTCGGTGATGTCGCCGAACGTGCAGATCATCGCGATGCCGCTGCCTTTTTCGGGATCGGCCAGCTCGTGCGCCCGGACCGGCACCCGCGCGCGAAACAGCGGCGTCAGCACCTCTTTGCCGAAGAGCGGCTTGTAGCGCTCGTCATCCGGATGCGCCACGAGCGCGACGCAGGCCGGAAGCAACTCGGGCCGGGTTGTTTCGATTTCAACCGCTCCGCCATCCGGACGATCGAATCGCAGCCGGTGATACGCGCCTTCGCGCTCGCGATCTTCGAGCTCGGCCTGCGCCACCGCGGTGCGGAAATCCACATCCCACAACGTCGGCGCCTCGAGCTGATACGCGAGGTTTCGCTTCAGCAGATGCAGGAATCCGATCTGCGACACGCGCTGCGAACGTTTATCGATCGTCGCGTAGGTCATCGACCAGTCGACCGACAGGCCGAGGTACCGCCACAAGTGCTCGAACGCCTTCTCGTCTTCCTTGGTCAGCCGCAGGCAGAGCTCGACAAAGTTGGGGCGCGAGATCGAGATGGGCTGCTTCGGCGGCTCGGGCGGCGGCTGAAAATTCGACTCGTACGGCAGCGACGGATCGCAGCGCACGCCGTAGTAGTTCTGCACGCGTCGCTCGGTGGGCAGCCCGTTGTCGTCCCATCCCATCGGATAGAACACTTCGCGGCCGCGCATCCGCTGAAACCGCGCGATGACGTCGGTGTGCGTGTATGAGAACACGTGGCCGATGTGCAGCGATCCGCTGACCGTCGGCGGCGGCGTATCGATGGAGTAGATCTGGTCGCGCGTTTTGGTGCGATCGAATTTATAGGTGCCGTCTGCGTCCCACTGCTGCTGCCATTTCGCTTCGAGCCCTTCGAGCGCAGGTTTCTCAGGCACGCGCGGCGTGCGGGTGCCGTTCACGGTGTGATCCATTGCGGACAATGGTACCGCAAACCTGTGGGGATCGTGGGGTGCGTGGGGATCGTAGGGATCGTGGGGCGCGTGGGAACGGCATGTCGCGTGCATTCCCGCGCGCATGCCTTTAACGACATCACAGCCTCATCGCATGGCAGCGCGCCGACGATCTGTTTATTCACATGCACACGCTGGCGAGGGAATCTTTTCCGATCGATGAGCGATACGCACTAGGCGCTCAGCTACGCCGCGCTGCGTACTCGGTTGCGGCGAACATCGTCGAGGGTTACGCGAGGGAACATCCGAAAGAACGGCTGCAATTCCTGAATATTTCTTGGGGCTCGCTAGCGGAGGTCGGATACTGCCTGCACGTGGCGCGAGGCTTGGTTACATCAACGCGGGAAAGTATGAAGAGTTCGATCTCGCCGTTCGGCGCGTCGGCGCCCCGCTAAGCGGCATTATTCAGCGGGCGCGGGGAACCCAGCAGTGAGGAAGTTACTACCCGTCGGTTCCCGACTCTACCCACGATCCCCACCGATCCCTACGATCCCCACGCATCCCCTACGATCCCGTCCGTATCCGCTCGATCTCTTCTTGAACCAGACCGTTCCGCCGTCTGCGATACGACGTCGGCTACAGTCTCGCGAACGACGCGGTCGGTCATGCGCTGCAACACGCGCGACACAATTTCCTCGATCACTTCCTCAGTGATCACGGGTGCCGCAGGACGCGCGGCGGCTTCCGCTTTCGCGGCCGACAGGTTCGCGAACGGATTCGCCGTTGGCTTCGTTGCAACAGGCTTGTCCGCCGAAGCGGTCTGCGAAGTCGGCGCGAAGGTGGATGCGACGGGTGCGACAGGTGCAATGGGTGCAATGGGTGCAACAGGTGCGATAGGGCTGTCCGCCGAAGCGGTCGGCGAAGTCGGCGCGAAGGTGGGTGCGACAGGTGCGATAAAGGGTGCGATAGGGGGGACGGATGCGATGGGCGCCACAGGTGGTTGCGCGGCGAACGTGGATGACGGGCTTCACGGCAACTGCGGCGGGCTGCAACAGCCGGCGCGAAGGTGGATGCGACAGGCGGCGCAGCCGGGACCACGACAGGCCTCACGACCGGCGGCGGCGGTGCGACCGGTTCGGGTTCAACGGCCTCTACGGTCGGCGAATCCAGCACCGGCCAATCCTCCGCACTCTCCACTTCTGCGGGCGGAGCGCCGGGCTTCAGACTCGAGAACGCCGCGTCGAGCTGATCGAAATAATCGTCGAGCGACACGGGTTGCTGCGTGCCCTCGCCTGCCGGCTGCGGGTTACCCATCTGCGGAGTGGACTGAGAGTGCTCCCGGCTCGTGCGAGGCGTAGCGTCTCTTCGTCCGGCCGCTTTTTTCCGAGAAGCTCTTTCACGCGATTAATCACCATTTGAGGCTCGAATGGTTTCGCAAGCACGTCGCTCGAACCCGACGCCGTTGCGCGGGCCTGATCGATCGGCTCGAATGCGCCTGTCAGCAGGACCACGGGAATGTGGGCAAGCTTGGGGCGGCTTTTTACGTACGCGGCGACCTCGTAGCCGTCGCGCTTGGGCATGTCGACGTCAGCCAGGATGATGTCGGGGGGATCGGCATCGAGCCGATCGATCGCCATCTGCCCGTCTCCGACCGCCGTTACTTCAACATCTTCGTCGGCAAACGTCAGCTCGATGACACGCTGAATCGTGACACTGTCGTCGGCTAAGAGGAGCTTATGCGCCATTCACAATCAAACCAGTCGTTGTTTTTATCGGCCGAAAGCGCCGGCAGCCTTAGCGTCGGAACCCGCGGCGCTCGAGCGCCCTGCGCCAAGGCGCGCAGTTATGAAATCGATGATCTCCTGCATGGATGTGCCGGGGCGGAACACGGCGGCAACCCCCATCGCCTTTAATGCTGGCAAATCGGCGTCCGGGATGATGCCTCCCAGCACGACGAGCACGTCGGTCAGCCCTTTTTCGCGAAGCAGGTCCATCAGCCGCGGGCAAATCGAGTTGTGCGCCCCCGACAGAATCGACAGGCCGATGACATCGGCGTCCTCCTGCAGCGCCGCCGCGACAATCTGCTCGGGCGTTTGCCGCAGGCCGGTATAGATCACCTCCATACCCGCGTCCCGCAGCGCGCGCGCGATGACCTTGGCGCCACGGTCGTGCCCGTCGAGGCCTGGTTTGGCGATTACAACTCTGATCTTTTTCATTCGACTCGTGTGACTCTTCTCGACTCTTTCCGACTCTTCCGACTCTTCAGATTATGGCCTGTTCCTGATACTCGCCCCACACATCTCTGAGGGCGTCACACATCTCCCCGATCGTCGCATACGCGCGAACCGCGTCCAGCAGCGGCGGCATCGTGTTCTCAGTGCCGGCCGCCGCCTTGCGCAGCCTGTCGAGCGCACGGGCGACGCCGTCGGTGTTGCGGGTGCGGCGCAGACGATCGACCTTCGCGAGCTGCTGCTCGGCCGCGGTCTCGTCGATCTGCAGGATCGGCACGCCGGCGGCTGCCTCGGATGCGAATTCGTTCACACCGACAATCACCTGCTTCTTCCGTTCGACGTCCTGCTGAAACCGGAACGCGCTCTCTGCGACCTCGCGCTGCGGGAAGCCGCGCTCGATCGCCGCGATCATGCCGCCCATGTCATCGATCGTCTTGAAGTATTGCTCGGCCTCGGCCTCGAGATCGCGCGTCAGCCGCTCCAGGAAATACGATCCGCCGAACGGATCGACCGTGCGGGTCACGCCGGTCTCGTGCGCGAGAATCTGCTGCGTGCGAAGCGCAAGCGTCGCCGCCTCGGCGGTCGGCAGCGCGAGCGCTTCGTCGAGCGAGTTGGTGTGCAGCGAGTTGGCGCCGCCGAGCACCGCCGACAGCGCCTGCAGCGCCGTGCGCATCACGTTGTTCATCGGCTGCTGCGCCGTCAGCGACACACCGGCGGTCTGCGCGTGAAAGCGCAGCTTCAGCGAGCGCTCATCCTTCGCGCCGAACCGCTCGCGCATCACGCGCGCCCAGATGCGGCGCGCGGCGCGGTACTTCGCGAGTCTCTTCGAAGAAGTCGCTGTGCGCGTTGAAGAAGAACGACATCCGCGGCACGAACCGGTCCACGTCGAGCCCGGCGTCGACACCGGCCTGCACGTACTCGATGCCGTCGCGCAGCGTGAACGCGAGCTCCTGCGACGCGGTCGCCCCCGCCTCCCTGATGTGGTACCCGCTCACCGATATCGTGTTCCACCGCGGCACGCGCGCGGCCGAGAATGCGAAGATGTCGGTGATGAGCCGCATCGACGGGCGCGGCGGATAGATGTACTCCTTCTGGGCGATGAATTCCTTGAGGATGTCGTTCTGAAGCGTGCCCGAGAGCGACGTCCAGTCGACCGACTGCCGCTCGGCGAGGACGAGATACATCGCGAAGATCATCGGCGCCGGCGCGTTAATCGTCATCGACGTCGTGATGTCGCCGAGCGGAATGCCGTCGAAGAGCGCTTCCATGTCGGCGAGCGACGTCACGTTGACCCCGCACTTCCCTGTCTCGCCGAGCGACAGCGCATGGTCCGGGTCGCGCCCCATCAGCGTCGGCAGATCGAATGCGACGCTCAAACCCGTCGCGCCCGCGGCGAGCAGCTCGCGATACCGCCGGTTCGTATCTTCCGGCGTACCGAACCCCGCAAACTGCCTCATCGTCCAGAGCTTGCCGCGGTAGCCGGTCGGATGAATGCCGCGCGTGTAGGGATACGTGCCGGGGTCGCCGAGCTCGCGCCCGACGTCGAACTGCGGAATGCTCTCGGGCGTGTAGAGCCGATCGATCGGCCTGGCTGAAATGGTCTGGAACGTGTCGCTGCGCTCGCGGTTGGGTGCGGAGGCGGCTTTCATGGGCTGACACGACAACAGCCCGCCGCACTCTCGTGCGACGGGCTGCTGAAGACTTGCTACTTGCGAATCACCGTAGATTTAGCCATGTATTTGAGCACCTCCCGGCCGCGGCCTAATACTTGCGCGCCCTTCCAACTTTTACGGAGTCGTAAAGTTTCCTCAGGCAAATGGCTTAGCGGCCTTTTCACACGCTCTCTAACCGGTATGGAGCGGTAAGTAGATTGTACACGAATCTAAAGATCTATAGATCTCGAGATCTGTAGATCTAAAGATACGCGTGTCCGTCAGTGCGTCATTGCGTGCAGCAGCACGTCGACGCCGAGCGCGTAGCCGTTGGGCGAGAACTGGAAGAAGAAGCCCGGGTCTTCCCCTTCCCGCTCCCACGAGTCGGCAACGTCGGTGTTGTGCGTCATCAACACCATGATGCGGCCGTGCCGATCGCGAATCGCGCGAAGGTGCGCCTCCTCGCTGTCGGAGCCGCGCTCGGACGTCACCCGCCCCTGAAAACTGCGCCAGAACTGGATGTTCGTAATCTGCGGAATCGCCGTCACCGGGAATAACGTCCGCAGCAGCGGATCGTCCAACTGCACATCCTTGATGGGAAACTCCGACACGGGCAGCACGCGGCCGATTTCAGTCGACCACTGCTCCCACGCCGCGGATCCCCAGAAGTCGTCGACCCACATGAATCCACCCTTCAACAGGTAGTCCCGCAGGCCAAGCACCTCCGCCGGCTTCAACCCGATCGTTCCGGCGTCCGACGCGACGATGTAGGGGCAATTGAAGAGCTGAGGATCGGTCGCGCGAACGACCCAGGTGTTCGGCTCTTTGTGCGAATCGCGGCTGATGGGTGTCTTGGTGAGCTCCGAGAGGCGCGTCATGAGGTTGCGCTCGGAAAATGGATAGTCGGTCTGCCATCCGACGCCCATGTCCTCGATGACGACCCGCGTGTATTCGAGCCGGCAGACGGTGAAGTCGCCGTCGGGCATTCGCTCGGGCGCATAGCGCGCCGCGAACGATCCTTCGCGATAGCGGCCGCGCCACTGCGCATCGGCAGCGGCAACACAGATGAGCGCGAATCCCGCGATGAGAGCAGCCTTCCAGCTCATCCGGCGAAGGAAACGTCACGGGGTCACTCGGAACGCGACGAACGTCGAGGCCTGCTCACCGCCGTCTTTGGCGATGACTTCGATGAGGAAATCGCCGGGCGGAAGCGGAGACAGCGGAACGTCGATGTGGCTGAGCCCGCCGAAGCTCGCGGGCGTCACGGGCAGCACCGACATCTCGCCGCCGTCTCTATTCAGCATGCGCGCGGTCAGCACGGGCGGGCCGCCGCCGCTCTGCGCGCCGACGCGAATGAGCAGTCGATCGGTGCGGCGGAATTCACGTTCGATCACCGGCATCGCCTTCGGATCGGCGGCGAGCGCCTGCCACTCGGGCAGCGTGCGGCCGCGGAATATCTCTGGCGTGCTCAGCGTCAATCCCAGGCCGAGGCTCGGCACGTTGATCTTTCGAATTTCGCGATCGAGCACTTCGCCCGACGCGTCTTCGACGGCAATCTCCAGCTCGATCGGTCCCGGAGGCACTTCGAACTCGACACGCCCGGGCGCAATCGCCCTTGCGGCGGAAGTGCAGCTCTGAATTCGCGCCGCCTGCGAGCAGCGACACGCGCGGTGACCGACTCGCGCCGGACACCCGGCACCGCCGGCGCCGGATTCCACACGAAGCTGATCTTCGTCTTCCCATCCGCACCGGGCGACATGCCAATCCAGCTGCGAATCGGGTTGCGCCGCTGCTGGGCCGTCGCCGCGAGCGTTCCCAATGCCTCCGCAACGGGCGGGGGCGGTCCTGGTTTCTTCGGCGCCAGGGCGCGCTCGGCTTCGACCGCGCTCATGGCGACATACCCGGGACGCGCGCGCACCTGAAGACCAGAGCGCTTCACGCGCACGTTAATCTTGTGGAACTTCCCGTCTGTCGTGACCGGCGATGTGTAACCCAGCAGGTAGTACGCGCTCGTGTCGCGCACGATCTGCTTCAATCCCCTGTCGAGGTCGTTGCTGTTCACGAACGCGCGCCCATCCGTTTCGTCGGAAAGAACGCGCAGCGTGTCCATCGTGTTGTCCAACATTTTCGTGTTGTTCGTCAGGCTCACCGCCGCCTGCCCTGCCGTGCTCAGGTCGTACTCAAACGGCGCGAGACCTCGGGGGTCTATGCCATAGATCGCGGTGTTATTACGATTCGCGAGATCGATGACCATTTTCAGGTCCGACATCATCTCGGCCTGCAGAAAAAAGTCCTGCGAGTCCATCCGCTGCTGCATCGCCGTGTTCGCGCCGCCCACAGCGTCGGGGCGCGGCCGCGGCTGGTTGCCGCACGCCATGCCGTTGCACGTCGCCACCTGATCGTTCATCTGCACCGGCAGCGTATTCGTGTATCCCTCGCTGACAAGCACGATGGCCTTGCGTCCTTCGCGCAGCCCGCCGAGCTTGATGATCAGTCCCTTGAGCGCCGTCAGCGATACCTGGTTGCGAATACGCTCGGCCTCAACGGTCGACACGTAATGGACGTACCGCTCTTCAAAGGCATTACGCGGCGTGTAGTCGAACTTGCGCCCTGTAAATTCTCGAAGGGCGCTGGCCACCTGCCGCCTGTTGCGCGACAGCAGCACGTCGTTAATCGACCACAGCGGGTACATGATGCCCGCCAGGTCTTTCGCATTGAACTGGTTTTCGACGAACCGCGCGAGCACCTCGCGCGCGCGCATGCTGTTCTCGAGCCGCACGTGGTAGTCGTCCAGGAAAATCGCGAACAGCCGCACGTCGTCGCGTGCCGCTTCCGTCTGTTCGTCGATGACGTTGCGCACTTCGCGCGGTGGATCGCTGCCGACGCCGGTGTCGTCGCTCACGTTGATCAGCTTGAACGTCTGGATCGACTGCGGCTTCCCGTCCTCGGTCACCTCGAAGTCTTCTTGCTTGAGGTCGTGGACGGGATTGCCCTGGCGATCGTTGACGATGACGTCGACGCGGACGAAGTTGATGTCGGCGCGGAAGATCGGAGCCTGGGCTTGTTCAGCGGGAGTGCCGGCCGGCGGCGGCGCGGGCTGCGGGGCCGGCTTGTCCTGCGCGTTCACCCCGAGCGCCAGCGGCGCCATAAGCACGGCAACCAGCACGCAGTAGGCGAGGCGAAGACGCCCCTTGGTCATACTCTCGAATGATAACATTCCCGCGCCGTGGAAAAAGCCGGAACTCCGCCGCCCTTGACCCGCCTGACCGAGGACGAAACCCTGTTCCGGGCGAGCGTCCAGGAGTTCGCGGCCCGGGAAATGCGGCCGCTCGTCCGCGAAATGGACGATCTGGCCAAAATGCCGCGCAACCTCATCGATCGGCTCTTCGAGCTCGGGCTCATGGGAATCGAGATCCCCGACGCGCACGGCGGCGCCGGCGGCACCTTCTTCCATGCCGTGCTCGCCGTCGAGGCGCTGTCTGCTGTCGATCCGTCGGTCGGCGTGCTTGTCGACGTGCAGAACACGCTCGTCATCAACGCGCTGCTGCGCTGGGGCTCGCCGGCGCAACAATCGCAATATCTGCCCCAGCTCGCCGCGCGAACCGTCGGCGCCTACGCCCTGTCGGAGGCCGGCTCCGGGAGCGACGCGTTCGCGCTGACGACGCGCGCCATGGAATCGGGCGGCGATTTCCTGCTGACCGGCCGCAAGCTCTGGATCACGAACGCCAACGAAGCCGATCTATTCATCATCTTTGCCACCGTCAATCCTGACGCCGGCTATCGGGGCATCACCGCGTTTCTCGTCGAGCGCGGCTTCGCCGGGTTCTCGGTCGGGAAGAAGGAAGACAAGCTCGGCATTCGCGCGAGCAGCACGTGCGAGCTGCTGCTGGAAGCATGCCGCGTGCCGCGTGCGAACGTCCTGGGCGAAGTGGGCCGCGGGTACAAAGTCGCCATCGAAACGCTCAACGAAGGGCGCATCGGCATCGGCGCGCAGATGATCGGCCTCGCGCAGGGCGCGCTCGATCACGCCATCGCGTACACGAAAGAGCGGAAACAGTTCGGCAAGGCGATCGCCGACTTTCAAGGCGTGCAGTTCCAGCTCGCCCACGCGGCCACCGAGCTGGAAGCCGCGCGGCTGCTCGTCTACAACGCCGCGCGCCTGCGCGACGCCGGCGAGCCGTTCCTGACCGCAGCGGCGATGTGCAAGCTGTTCTCCGCCAATGCGGCGGAACACATCACGTCGCTCGCCGTTCAGCTCTTCGGGGGATATGGCTACGTGAAGGACTATCCGGTCGAAAAGCTCTATCGCGACGCAAAGATCGGCCAAATCTACGAAGGCACGTCGAACTTGCAACTGCAGACCATCGCCAAACAAATACTGGGTTAGTGGTTAGTGGTTGGTGGTTGGTGGTTGGTGGTTGGCGGTTCGTGGTTGGTTGACACGCGACCTACGCGACCCACGCCACCCACGCCACCCACGATGCCTCGTCAAGACTGATATCTAAACAGGTACTGCAGCTTCGTGAACATCGCGCGGTTGGTCCGCGTGTAGGCGTCCGTGGGAAAGACGCTCGCGTTGATCTGGTCGCCGTGGCGATACCGCGTGTCGAATCCAAGGTAAAAGACAGTGCCCGCGTTCACGCGATAGGTGAGCAGCAGGTTCTGGCCGAACGTCTTGTCGAGCGTGTTGTGCTCGGTGATATTGCGGACGAGCAGCCGCTCGGTGAACTGATACGTGGAGAGCGATCGCAGAATCTTGACGTCGAACTCCTGCCGCCTGCCGCGCGCATCCCGGAAACGGCTGGCCGCGATGCTGAAATCCGATTGAAAGCGCGGCACCGGCCGCAGCGCCATCGCGACGTCCCACGCCGTCGTCGATCCCAGAAACGGATTGGCCACGAACCGGATCTGATCGCCGCTGTTCATCGTGGCCGTCACCGTCAGCCGGCGGCTCGTGGCGATGATGGCAGCGGCCGACACGCGCGTCTTCCAGAAATCGATCGACTGGAACCGCTCCATGTCGCGCGTGATGCCGGCCTCCGCCGTGACGTTTTTCGCAAACGAAAAGCTGCCGGTCAAGCCGCTCGATTCCTCCTGCAGCGTCCCGTCGAACTGATAGTTCCGCATGTGGTTCAGCCGCGGCGCCCAACTGATGAGCCACGTTTCCGGCCACCAGCGATACGAGATGTTGCCGAGCGTCTGGCGCTGGTCGGTGCGGCGCACGAACCCGACGTCGGTGCGCAGATCCGGACTGATGGCGTTGCTGATGAGTGAATAGCTGACGTTGCGCCCCGCCTTCCGCAGGTTGAAGTCGTAGAAGTAGCCCTTGCGCTGCACGCCGGCGGCATCGCGATGGTCGGTGGCGATGACCCGCGCGAAGAACCGGTGCGTTCGCCCGAACGCAAAATCTCCGTCGCCGCCAATCGCGCGGCTGTGCTGATTCATGAATTCCCGATTCGTGAAGATGAGGCTTGCCGTCGACTCGCGGTACAGATCGTAGCGCGCGCGGCCGACGACGAATTGCGCCGTGCGCCCGAATGCCGGGTCCTGCCGGTTGTCGACCCGTCCCGGCGCCTGGTCGTTCGCGACGAGCAGCCCGATCGTGGTCTTGCCGACCTTCCCCGACAGCTTCGCGCCGTAGCGGGGATCCACGATCGTGCGCGTATGAATAAAGGTGATCGGTCCCACAATCCTGAAGATTTCCTGCCCTTCGAGGAAGAACGGACGAAGCTCGGGTACAACACAGGAAATCGCTGGTTCACTTCGATCTGCTGCCGATCGGATTCGATCTGCGAAAAGTCCGGGTTGTAGGTGAAGTCGAACGTCAGGTTCGACGTCACGCCGTACTTCAGATTCGCGCCCGCCTCTTTCACCGTTTCCGACTGGAACTCGCCGGCCGTGTTCAACCGCCCGACCTGAACCGCCGTGACCGTCGGCAGCAGCTCCAGATTCCTGCTCGTCGACAGGTTCGTCATGCCGTCGAGGCTGCCCATTTGTCCGAGCTCGCTCATGACGTCGCGCGAAATCGGCGCCCACACGACGTTCTCGTCTTTGCTTTCGATATCGCGCTCGATCTGCAGGCCCCAGCGGTGCGCTTCACCGGCGCCGCGCGCGGGATACCGCAGACTCTTGAACGGCACCGCGAACTCCGCGGTCCACCCGTCGCTCGTCAGCACGCCGGCCGACACAAACAGCACGTTCCACGACAGATCTCCGGGGCCGGCTGCACTCGCGGCCGCGGCGGCGCCGGTGCCGCCGCTGGCGACCATCGCGTCGCCCTGCACGCCGTACGCGTTGATCGCGAATCGATAGCCGCGCTGCTGATCGCGAAAGGGATCGAAGATCACGGACACACGGTCGTCGTTCCAGATCTGATCGCGATCCACTCTGTTCGCGCGAACGAGAGACGACTCCGCGTAATGGGCGTAGATGCCGAAATACAAGCGCTCGCTGTCATAGGCGATGAACACCTCTGTGTTCTCGGTCGCCGGCGCGCCGTCGAGCGGCCGCCGCTGCACGAACTCGGTGATACGCGTCGCGTTCGTCCATGACGGATCGTCAAGCCGCCCGTCGATCGTTGGAGGCGTCGTGACGCGCGCCGGTGTCACGTTGGGGCTCTGCGCGAACGCGGTGCCACCGCTCAGCACCACGAAGACAGCGACAACCCGCACCTCGCGCACCTGACGCACCCGCGCCCCAGCGCCCCCAGTTCACTCGCACTTGGTGGCTTTCGTGAAGCACGCTTCGTCGAGATAGATCCGCCGGTCGGCGACCTGGTACATCAGAACGGTCGAGTACCCGTCTCGTGATGGGCGCGATCGAATCACGCCAGGCGCAAATCGCGCCGCCGCAGGGCCGCCGGCCAGCGCTTCCGTGATGACGCGCCCTCGAAGCGCGCCAAGGCTCGGAATGTTCATCTTCATGAGATGCGCCAGCGTCGGCTGCACGTCGGCGTTGCTCACCGGTGCCCGGTTGACGAAGCGCTTCTTGAAATCGGGCCCGATGGCCGCCATGTTGTTGAATGTGTTCGCGCGCGCGAGCGATCCGTGATCGCCCTGTCCGTGCTGGCGCGTGCCGCCGACGATGATGCCGCTCATGTGCGGGTTTTTCGGGTCGAGCGGAAAGCTCTTGAAATTGACGACGATGGCCGGCTTCGGCGTCGTGGCGCCCCCCATCAACCAGACGTCGCTCATGCGCAGCGCACCCGGCGGCTGCCCAACGCGATCGTGAACGAACAGGCCGCCGACGTAGTCTTGCGTCATGAGAAACCGCGCGATCCGCGCCACCGTGCCGCGATCGTTGCCCGGCACATAAATCGAGGCTTGTGCAACGACGACCCTCGCATCGGTCGGCAGCCCGATGCGGCCGGTTCCGCCGATCACCGCTGCGCCGCCGGTGGGGCGTTGGCGCGTATCCTTCGCGGGCTTCGCGAGCGGATCGACTCTCATGTAGCGCGCGACGCCGCGCTCGTCGACGGTCTGCTGCTCGGGATCGTACAACGGCAGGTCGAGCTCGCGCGCGAGATCGATCGCCAGAAATCCAGGCGGAAGGAATCCGTCGTTCACCTCCTGCCGTCCTTCAGCATCCGTGTATCGCAGGCTCGCCGCATAACTGCGGGTCGCACGCCCCGACGCATCGACGTCGCGCCGGCTCACCGTCGAGAACCCATGGTCTGAGGTGACGAAGACGTTCGTGGTGTCGCGCACTTCTGGATTCGCGTCGAGATAATCCAGGATCTGCTTCAGATTTCGGTCGGCGTTCTGAATGGCCGCAGTAGACGTCGCGCCGTTGATGCCGGGCGATAACTGGTTCAGGCTGTCTCCTTGCGCATGCTGCGTGTAGTCGGGATCGCCGGACCAATACACGAACACGAACGGCTCGGCGCTCTTCGCAAACGCCGGCAGTATGGCTTTAGTCGCCGCGTCGGCGAACCACTGCTGATGCTCGACATTCGCCGCGCGCGTGCCCGGCACTGTGTTCGTCCCCGCAGACTGCGTGCGCGGCGGCGGCGCCGGCGGCAGTCCGGCCGCCTTCAGCAGCGCGAGCGTGTCTGCGCTGAGCGGTACTGAGCGCGCCGAGCCGGTCGCTCCATCGAGAATGATCGTGAGCGGAACGCGCATGGCCCCGCGGACGGCCATGGTTTCTGACAGATCCTGCGCAGCCGCGGGCCCCGTTTTCCCCATTACCGCGGTGTTGTAGCCGTACGACCGCGCGTAGGCGAGCAGCGAGGCTTCGCGGAGGTAATTGCCGCCGAACTGCTGGTTGATGTCGGCGAGCACGAACGGGTCTTCGACGTCCGGCGCGACGCTGCCGGGCCGCTGGCCGAGCGTCCCCGACGTGAACAGCGGATAGCCGACAAAAATCTGATTGGCGAACTGTCCCGTGTCGCCGGGGTAATGTCCCGTCGCAATCGCCGACGCGTTCGGCATCGTCTGCGTGGGAAACACGGCGTGGCTGTTGGCGAAGTACACGCCTTCAGTGCGGACTCTGTAGAGCGCGGGCGTGTCTGTCGGATTGACCGACCCATGGCGCAGACCGTCGGCGACGAAGATGATGGCGTTGCGGCGCTTCGGCGCATCTTGCGCGGTAATAACCGTCGCCGCGCCAACGATCAGCACGAACGCCCGCACCCACCGCACGCACACCCCTTGCACCCCTGCACTTGCACCTATTGCCCCTTACGCACCCGAGGCGGCGTGAAGGCGCTCGAAAATCGGCCGCAGCCGGGCCACCGTCGCCGCGAGATCTTCCGGCAGCACCCGCGTCTGACCCACTGCCGTCATGAAATTCGTGTCGCCCGACCAGCGCGGCACCAGATGGATGTGCAGGTGATTCTCGATGCCGGCGCCGGCAGCCTTGCCGAGGTTGATGCCGACGTTGATGCCTTGCGGGCGATACGCCTCGTGCAGCGCCATCTCCGAGAGACGCGCCAGGTGCATCAGCTCCACCTGTTCGTCCGCCGTCAGCGCCTCGAGCGTGGCGAGGTGCCGGTTGGGCACCACCATCAGATGGCCGTTGTTATAAGGATAGAGATTGAGGATGACGTAGGCGGCGCGGCCGCGCAGGACCACGAGGTCGACATCGCGGCCTGCGCTCGGGTCACAGAAGATGCAGTCGGGCGCCGGAACTTGAGCAGCGGTCACGTAAGAGAGTCGCCAGGGAGCCCACAGGCGATCCATAGCTCGTAGCTGTGGTAGCCGGTAGCCCGTAGCTAAACTTGAGGAGGCTCTTGATTGATGAGTTCTTTCAATTCCTTGCCGGGCTTGAAGTACGGCACTTTCTTCGGCGGCACGTCCACCTTGTCGCCCGTCTTCGGGTTGCGCCCCTTCCGCGGCTCGCGCCGGCGGAGGCGGAAACTGCCGAACCCCCGCAGCTCGATCTTCTCGCCGCGATGGAGCGCGGTGATGATGCTGCGGAAGACCGTGTCGACGATCACCTCGGAGTGCTTCTTCGTGAGGTCCGAGACTCGGGAGACTTCCTCCACGAGCTCGGCCTTCGTCATGCTCCCACCGAGCGCCGCAGCAACATCCTGCTCGTCCATTGTTTCCTCGCGGGGGCCCCGAAGCCCCGCTCCGCGCCGCTTCGCTTGCGGGGGCCCCTTCGCCCCGCGCCGCTCGCGGCTTTACGCCTTCGCTTTGAAGTGATCCCCGAGCGTCGCTTCGCCGGTGCCGGCCTTCTCCGAGTACTCTTCCCAGTCGGTGCGGAACTCGTCGGACTTCAGCGCGCGGATGCTGAGGCCGATCTTCCGTTCGCCGGGGACGAGCTTGATGATCTTCATCGGGTAGTTCTGGTCGACGTTCAGCTCGATCTTCTCGGCGCCCTTCGTCTCGTCCAGCTCGGATACGTGGATGAGCCCCTCGATGCCCTCGTCCAGCTCCACGAAGGCGCCGAAGTTGGTCACGCGCACCACTTTGCCCTCGATCGTCTGTCCGACCTGGTGCCGCGAGAAGAAGTCATCCCAGATATCGGTCGCGAGCTGCTTCAACCCCAGTGAGAGGCGCTGATTTTCGGCGTCGATGTTGAGGACCATCGCCTCGACCTTGTCGCCCTTCTTCAGCACTTCGGACGGATGCTTGATGCGCTTGCTCCACGACATGTCGGAGATGTGGATGAGGCCGTCGATGTCGTCCTCGACCTCGACGAACGCGCCGAACTCGGTGAGGTTGCGCACCTTGCCCACGATCTTCGCGCCCACCGGATATCTCTCGGCAAGCTCGTGCCACGGGTTGGTTTCGACCTGCTTGAGACCGAGCGAAATACGGCGCGCCGTCGCATCGACGCCGAGCACCTGCGCGTCGACGCTGTCGCCGACGTTCAGGATCTTCGACGGGTGCTTGACGCGCTTGCTCCACGACATCTCGGACACATGGATGAGCCCTTCGACGCCCGGCTCGAGCTCGATGAACGCGCCGTAGTCGGTCAGGCTGACGACCTTGCCCGACATGCGCGCGCCGACCGGATAGCGATCGGACACGTTCGACCACGGATCGTTGACGAGCTGCTTGTGGCCAAGTGAGACGCGCTCGGTCGCCGGATCGTACTTGAGCACGATGACGTCGATCTCGTCGTTGACCTTGAAGAGCTCCGACGGGTGGCCGACGCGGCCCCACGACATGTCGGTGATGTGGAGCAGACCGTCGATGCCGCCGAGATCGATGAACGCGCCGTAGTCGGTGATGTTCTTGACGGTGCCCTTCAGCACCTTGCCCTCGGCGAGCGTGTGCAGCGTGTGCTTCTTCTTCTCCGCGTTTTCCTCTTCGAGGAGGACCTTGCGGGAGAGCACGATGTTGCCGCGCTTCTTGTTCACCTTGATGACGCGCATCCGCAGCTCCTGGCCGCGCAGCGCGTCGAGGTTGCGGACGGGACGCACGTCGATCTGCGAGCCCGGCAGGAACGCGCGGACCCCGATGTCCACCGCGAGGCCGCCCTTGATGCGCTCGATGACGCGGCCGATGACGACCTTGCGCTCGGCATAGGCCTTCTCGACTTCGTCCCAGATCTTCATCTTCTCGGCTTTTTCGCGCGAGAGCACGACGTAGCCGTCGCGATCTTCCGTGCGCTCGAGCAGCACGTCGACCGTGTCGCCCGGTTGCACAGTAACTTCGCCGCGCTCGTCGAGAAATTCGTCGACGCCGATGATGCCCTCGGATTTGTAACCGATGTCGACGATCACTTCAGACGGGGTGACTTTGAGGACCGTGCCCTTCATCACCTCGCCTTCCGCGATGTTGCGGAAGCTGTTATCGTAGATGTCGAGCATCCGGGAAAATTCCTGAGGGTCGGCGTCATCATCTTTGAAGGGGGTCAACACGCCCTTCCCCTGGGGTTTCCCACCCGCCCGGGTCGTTGCGCCAGCGACCTCCGGGGCGGATTCTTTCTGAGTGCGCTCGTCGTCCACGTTCACCATGCCTTGAAGTTCTCCTGATCGATCGAATCGATTGCCGTGTTTGAGGGGACCGGCGCCCCGAATTTCATCGTCGGCCCGCCTTCGCGCTTCGCGCTTCGGCGAGGCAAGCTGTTTCCGCTGGCGGCCGTTGATGTTGCGATAAGCATTAGAGTGTAGAGAGTTTATGGATAAACTGTCAAGGATGCCTCGGGTATTTGCTGTGAGGCTGAAAGGACGTCGGTGATGGCAAAACGCAGAGCGAAGGCAGGCACGCGAAAGGCCGGACGCAAGACCCCCAAAAAGACCACGCGCAAGGCCTCGGCGCGGAAAGCTGCTTCCCGCAAGGTAAAGAAGCCCGTGCGCAAGGCAAAGAAGCCTGTGCGTAAGGCAAAGAAGCCCGATGCGCAAGGCGAAGAAGCCGGTGCGCAAGGTTTCATCACGTCCGACACCCGCCGCGCTCGCCCGCGAGCGCCGTCAACTGCGCGACGACGAGACCGTGCGGGGCGCTCCGTCGAGCCTCAATTTCGAATCGAAAGCATCGGCGGCCGACTCCGGGCACAAGATGTACCACCAGCGCGAGAAGGAGCACACCGAGGGGGGCGCGAGGCTGACCGGCGGTGACGTGGATTCCGACTGGAACGAGGCGTACGCCAGCGGCGAGGAAACACCGGGCGGCGACATGTCAACGCCCGATCAGGATGTCGTGGAAGAGATCGGCCGCGCCCTCGGCGTCGAGTACGAGGACGCCGAAGAGTTGAAGGGCGCCGAGAAAATCGAGAGCCGCGACCGCAATCGCTGGGAGTACGACCCTGCCAGCGCCGAAGACTACAAGGACCGCAACAGAAAAGACGACTAGCGCGAGTAGACGACCCGTCCGCTGACAATCGTCATGACGGGTTCGATCTTTCGAATGTCGTCCTCGGGGCACGTCAGGTAATCGCGATCGAGCACGACGACATCACCGAGCTTTCCCACCTCGATTGAGCCGCGATCTTTTTCGCTGTGCTGCAGGTACGCCGCCCACGCGGTATACATCTTCAACGCCTCCTGGCGCGTCAAGCGTTCTTCGGGATGGATCACCTCGCCCTGCATCGTCTTGCGCGTAATCGCGATCCACATGCCCAGGAACGGGTTGTAGGCGTTGATCGCCGTGTTCTTGTCCCACCCCACCATGTGGTCGCTGCCGCCTGCGAAGATGACGCCGGCGTTGACGAGCGACCGCAGCGGAATGAAGTAGCGCATCGCGTCCTTGCTCATCACCTTGCTCAGGCTCACTCCGTCGAAATGCAGCCAGTCGGGCTGCACATCGACGAGCACGCCGATCGCTTTCGCGCGGGCGATGGCGTCCTGAGACAGGAAGCTCGCATGGATCCAGTGCGACCGCGTCGGCGCGATCGGTTTCTCCTTATTGAGCGTCTCAAACGTCTTCAGCAGCGCGTCGACGGCGCCGCCTCCCTGTGAGTGCGCCGACAACTGCCATCCTTTGTTGTACGCCGCGCGCATCACTTTGAGCAGCTCGTCTGGCGTGAAGTTGATGACCCCGTGATTGTGCGCGTCGTCGATGCCGAAGAGCTGCGCGCCGAACGGCCCGTACGGCTCGCGCATGTAGGCCGTGCCCGCGTTCATGCCGCCGTCGAGGCCAACCTTGAAGCTTCCCCACTTCAGCCACTCATCGCCCTGTCCCGTCGTCCATGTGGAGCGCTCGATTTCTTCCGGCCGCAGCCGTGCGGTCATGACGACACGAACCGGCAGACGGTTCTGCTTTTTCAGGATGGTATAGAACGCGAAGGCTTCGGCGCTTGTGCCGCGATCGCCAATCGAGGTGAGCCCTGTTGCGGCGTATCGCTTCAGCATCTGCTCGAGCGCGTCGATCTGTTCGAGCTCGGTGAACGACCTCGGACGCGGCGCGTTCTTGATGAGCGACGAAGCGCGGCCGACGAGGATTCCGTTCGGCTCCCCTTTCGCATCCTTCACGATGCGCGAGCCGGGAGGGTCGGCGGTGTCCCTCGTGATGCCGCTCATCTTCAGCGCATACGAATTGACGGCGGAGGCGTAGCTGGCGTCGTAGAAGACGGGATGATCCGGTGTCGCGTCGAGCACCGCGCGATCGGGCATGCGCATCTCGACCAGACGTCCAGGGAACGTCTTCGGCACTTGAATCCACTGCCCTTTCGGCGTTTTTGCGGCCTGCTGCCGGATGTAGCTCTGGATGTCGGCAAACGACCGCAGTACTGCGAACGGCGTGTTGTGTTCACTGAGCGCGGCGCCGAGCGGATGCATGTGGGTATCGGTCAGGCCCGGCAGCACCGTCTGACCTTTGAGATCGATCACCTGCGTCTTCGGGCCGCGTTCGCGCGCAAGAACGTCGGCGTTGCGGCCGACGGCAACGACGCGCCCGTCCTTCACGGCTACTGCTTCGGCAATTGAAAACGCGGAATCGACGGTGACGATCTTGCCGTTGTGAAGGATGAGATCGGCGTCGGCCGCAATCAGAGGCGCAGCTGAGAGGAGGATGGCAGCGACCAGTGAGAGAATGCGGACCGGCATGTCACACCTCCGAAGCTTGGATTTGGAAACCCCGCGAGAATATCATGGCGGCAAACCACGATGCACGTGCGAGTCATGCGCCGCGACGACCTTCCTGCCGCGCTGCGGCTGTGCCGGCAGGCCAACTGGAATCAAGTCGAGGCCGATTGGGAATTCTTTCTCGCGTCGGGCCACGGCCGCGTCGCCACAGATGACGCAGGACACATCGTGGGCAGCGTCGCGACGATCGGGTACGGCGACGCGTTCAGCTGGATCGCGATGGTGCTGGTCGATCCGCAGTACCGGCGGGCCGGCATCGGAACGAGACTGCTGAAGGAAGCGCTCGACATGCTCGGCGATGGAACGACAGCGCGCCTCGATGCGACACCGGCGGGACGAGAGGTGTATCTGCCGTTGGGATTTAGTGAGGAGTACGGACTGCAACGGATGGTCCGCCCGGTCACGGTCCGGCTAAAGCCGGACACTACCGAAATCGGTACCGTCCGCCGAATGACGGATGCCGACTTCAAGGAAATCGTGATGGCGGACCGCGGCGTCTTCGGCGGAGACCGGCGTGCGCTGCTCGAGATGTGCCGGCACGAGGCACCCGAGTATGCGCTGATAACGACGAGCGGCGACGGCCCCATCGACGGGTATCTGTTCGGACGGCACGGCCACTCCTACGAACACATGGGACCGCTGGTCGCGCGCGATGAGGCGGGTGCCCGCCTGCTTGTGGCCGCGTGCCTGTCGCGCCACCTCGATCGGCCGTTCATCATCGACGTGCCGCTTCGCGAGTCGTGGACCGCATGGCTCGAGTCTGCCGGCTTTACACTGCAGCGGCCGTTCGCGCGGATGCGCCGCGGCGAGCGGCGCTACGACGAATGCGTCGAACGCATGTTCGCCATAGCCGGACCCGAATTCGGATAGCCGATATATGAGCGTGCTCGATCATCTCGAGAGCGAGGCCGATCTCGACGCGTGCCTCTCGGCGCCCAGTGCGGCGGATATCGCCTGCTGCAGCGCGTCTCGACGGCGACGTGCTGGTGCTCGGCGCGGCGGGCAAAATGGGGCCATCGCTCGTGCTGCGTCTCGTGCGCACGATGGCGGCCGCGGGCGTACGCCATCGCGTCATCGCTGCGTCTCGATTCTCGACGCCCTCGTCGCGTCAGGCGCTGGACGAAGCCGGTGCGATTACCATTGCCGTGGATCTCCTCGATGCGGCGAGCGTCGACGTCCTGCCCGACAGCGCATCTGTACTGTTTCTCGCGGGACGCAAGTTCGGTTCAACCGACAACACCTCGCTGACATGGGCCACCAACACGATCGTACCGGCCAACATCGCCCGGCGGTTTTCCCGATCTCGCATCGTGGCCTTTTCAACAGGGAACGTCTATCCGTTCGTGCCGGTGACATCGCGAGGCAGCGTCGAGAGCGATGCGCCGGCGCCGCGCGGCGAGTACGCGCAATCGTGCCTGGGCCGCGAGCGCGTTTTCGAGTACTACTCACGGGCACATGGGACGCCGACGCTGATCTTCCGGCTGAACTACGCGGTCGATCTCAGGTACGGCGTCCTCGTTGACATCGCTCGGGCGGTGAAAGCCGGCCGCCCGGTCGATCGAACCGTGAGCCACTTCAACGCGATCTGGCAGGGAGACGCCAACTCGTATGCCCTGCGCGCGCTCGAAGGGTGCGCATCGCCGCCGCGTGTGCTCAACGTCACCGGTGCCGAGGTCTTGTCGGTCACCGATGTCGCCGACTTCTTCGGCCGGCGATTTGATCGCCGCCCCGAGTTTCGCGGGCAATCCGCCGGAGAGGCGCTCCTCAGCGATGCGCGCGCGTGTCATGAATGGCTGGGTCCGCCAGACGTCGCGGCCAGCGAGCTCATGGAAGCCGTTGCCACGTGGATCGCACGCGACGGCCGGACCCTCGACAAGCCAACCCATTTCGAAACGGCGGACGGAAAGTTCTAATGGAGATCCAGGATCTTCGGAAACGGTTGCTCGACGGCCTCGTCATTCCTGCGCATCCGCTGGCGCTCGACGCGAATCGCCGCCTCGACGCGCGGCACCAGGCGGCCCTGACGCGTTACTACCGGGCCTCTGGTGCGGGTGGGCTTGCAGTCGGCGTGCATACGACGCAGTTTGCGATTCGAGATCCGAAAATTGGATTGTTCGAGCCGGTGCTGGCGCTGG
Source organism: Vicinamibacterales bacterium (assembly GCA_963730445.1). GTDB lineage: Bacteria > Acidobacteriota > Vicinamibacteria > Vicinamibacterales > JAMQPK01 > JAMQPK01. The sequence continues at coordinate 67,090 of CAVSRX010000003.1, forward strand.
CAGCCGAGGTCGCACGCGAACACTCGAACGGCGGGCCCTCGCCCGTTCTCGTGGCAGGCATCTGCGGCGACGGCCCGCAAGCCCGGCGCGAAGCAGAAGTCGCATCGAAGCTCGGTTACAACGCCGGACTCGTGAGCCTCGCGGCGTTACAGAATGCATCGCCGCACGAGCTCGTCGCGCACTGCCGCGCTATCGCCGACATCATCCCTGTTTTTGGCTTCTATCTTCAGCCGGCTGTCGGCGGAATTCCGCTCGGCTACGACTTCTGGCGCGCCTTTCTCGAAATTCCGCGGGTGGTGGCGGTGAAGGTGGCACCGTTCAACCGATACCAGACACTCGACGTCGTGCGTGCGCTCGCAGAAAGCGGACGGAAAGACGAAGTCGCCCTCTACACCGGGAACGACGACAACATCGTCGTCGATCTCCTCGCGGAGCTCCGTGTGGGCACGGCAACGGGAGTCGCATCGCTTCATTTTGCGGGCGGGCTGCTCGGCCAATGGGCTGTCTGGACCACCCGCGCCGTTCAGCTGCTCGAGGACGTGAAGACCAGCCGGAAGAAACAAGGAGACTGCGCGTACGACATTCTGGCGCAGGCCGCCTCGCTCACCGATGCCAACGCCGCGCTGTTCGACGCCCGCAACGCCTTCGCCGGCTGTATCGCCGGGCTGCACGAAGTCTTGCGACGCCAGGGCCTGCTCGCCGGCCGCTGGTGCCTCGACCCGAACGAGGATCTTTCGCCAGGACAGCTCGAAGAGATCGACCGCATCACGCGCTCGTACCCGCACTGGCAGGACGACGACTTCATTGCCGCGCGCCTGAGCGACTGGCTGCGCTGATCGGCCCGCCGCGAGCCGGACTCCGCCGGACTTGACGACACCAACCGGGAGGAAATATACTCCTGAATAGGAGTTCCTGTTCATGGCTCGGCCGCTGCGCTATCCCGCCACGCGTTACCGGACGGAACCGATACCAGATCTCGGCACGCGCGCGTCACGCGAGCGGCTGTCGGCACCCGCCCTCAAAGCCTTCTTCAACATTGCGGCGCGATGGAAAGTGCGCGACGAGGATGCCCGCGCGCTGCTGGGCGGCGTCACGAATGGGCCGTTCTACGAGATGAAGCGCAAGCCCGATCGAATGCTCGACACCGATCGACTGACGCGCATTTCGTATCTGATTGGCATCTTCAAGGCTCTGCACATCCTTCATTCATCAAAGCTCGCGGACGAGTGGGTGCGGCTGCCGAACAGCAATCCGATTTTTGCCGGCGAGGCGCCGCTCGCCTACATGATCCGCGGCGGCTTTCCCGCCATGCAGACCGTGCGCCGGCTGCTCGACGCGCGTCGCGCGGGATGAAGCTTCCTCCGGTATCGCTCGTCCGGCAGCTCGACACGCATCGCCTCGTGTTGTCGCGGCATTTGCCGCAGGGCGACAGCGTACTGGTGGCGATCAGCGACGACGATGCGCACCTGCGGGCCATCTTCGAGCTCGACGCGGCCACAAACGATCGCCTCCTCGCGGAGCAGCAGCTGCTTCCGGGTATCGGCATCGAAGAGCTCGTGTTCGCCGTTCCGCACGCCGCGGTCGTCAATGCCGCGTTCTGCCATCCACACCCGCTCGGCAGCCGGTTCAACGGGCCGACCCGCGGCGCGTGGTATGCGGGATTCGCGCTGGCGACCTCGCAGGCGGAAGTCGGGTTTCACAAATCAGTCCAGCTTGCCGAGATCGGGCGCTTCGACGACACCGTCACCTACGACGACTACATCGCGGATTTCAGCGCGAGCTTCCACGACCTTCGATCTGCGCCGCCAGGCGCGCGCACCTGGCTCGATCCCAATACGTACGTCCAGTCACAGGAGCTGGCTGAACGTCTGCTCGAGGCGGAATCTCTGGGCGTGGTCTATCCGAGCGTCCGGCATGCGGGCGGCACGTGCGTCGCCTGCTTCAGGCCCGCGCTCGTGACGAATCTCAGACGAGGAAAAACTTACCGCTTTACGTGGGAGGGGACGCCCGAGCCGTCCATCACTGTGGGGCGGTGATGGCCTGATTGACGATCGCCAGCACTCGATTGACGGTCTCGTCGATCGAGAGCGTGGTGGTATCGAGCTCGATCGCGTCCTTCGGAATCATCAGCGGCGATGTCGAGCGGGTCCGGTCCGACTGATCCCGTGCGGCCATCTCAGTCGCCACATCAACGGCCGCGGCCGCGCGGCTGACGCCGTGCGCGGGATCTGCCGCTCGCCGGCGGGCGCGCTCTTCGGGCGACGCGTCCAGATAAATCTTCACGTCGGCATTCGGAAAGACGACGGTCCCGATATCGCGTCCTTCCATGACAATGCCGCCGCGCTCCCCTTCTTGTCGCTGGCGCTCGACGAGCGCCGCACGCACTTTCGGAAGGCGTGCCGCCGCGGCGGCGGCGCGATCGATTTCGGGAGTCCTGATGGCGCTGGTGACATCGTGGCCGTCGATGACGACCGACGAGGGCCCCACATCGAGCGCGGCGTGCCGGGCCACGGCGGCCACTGCGTCTTCGTCTTCGAGGGGCAGCCGATCGTTCAGGGCCTTCCACGCCACGGCGCGATACATCGCACCCGTGTCGAGATGTTTGTAGTTGAGACGCCGCGCGATCTCGCGGGCAACGGTACCTTTGCCGGCACCAGACGGACCGTCAATGGCGATGATGAGTGGCCGACGCATTCACCTCGAATCTTACGTTAGAAGTCCATCCTCGCCGAGACTCTGAACAGCCGACCGCCCAGCACTTGCGTCGGGTTCAGCCAGCCGGGTCCGACCGTCGTGTTGACGGCGAGCACATCCGACGAGTTCAGCACGTTGAAGATGTCGAGGCCGCCCGTCACTCGATATCCGCTCACTCGAACGACCTTCGACAGCCTCATGTCGACTTTGTTCACGTGCGGCGCGTACTTGATGTTGGGCTCGACCACTGTCAATGCCAGCGTCGCCGCGCTCAGCGTTGAACCAGCCGGCAGCCCGAGGATTTCGGCTCGGCTGTAGGTGCGGGTGCCGTTGAGGGCCGGTCCGGGAAGCGCCTGGATCGTACCGCTGACCTGAATGCCCCACACGGGCAGCGGATACATCCCCATCAGTTTCATCGTCGTTTTGAACGGCGGCGTGTTCTTGCACATGCTGGTGGACGTGCGAGCGCCCGCCAGCGCATTCGTGATATCTGCGGTCGAAAGCGTCCCGCGGCTTTCGGTCGGCGAATACATCGGTGAATCCACCGCATAGCACGACTCGATTCTCGTTCGCTGCGTCATCGTGCCGCCGGTCAGCTGCAGGCCGCCAGGCATCCTCGCGTTGACGTTGAACTCGAATCCGTTGAACACCCAGATCTCGTCTCCGAAATTCTTGGCGTGTGTCGTGTAGTTCTGCACCTGGCCCAGAAGGTCTGTCCTCTGCTGCGTGAAGTCGTAGAAGCCGCACAGCTGCTGCCCGGCACCGGCGATGTCCTTCCCGTTCGCCTGCGCCGAGGTGGGAACCGCCACGCAAAACTCTTTGAAATCTGCAGGTGCGAGCTTCAGATTGTCCGTGGCTTTCTGGTTGCCCTGCCACCGGCGGAAGAACCCGAACTCGACGCCAAGCCCCTGCATCACGTGATGCTGCACGCCCGTGCTCACTTCCCAGCTGTACGCACGATGCATAAAGCCCGCATCGACGTCCGGATCGAATTGGGGCGGGTTCAGCACCTGCGAGCCGAAGGCGATGTTGTCGGCTCTGCCGCATTCGCCGTTCGCCTCGAGATTGCGGTGATTGCAATCGGGGATGAAGTTGCCGTTCCCGTCCGTGAAGTCACGCAGCGTATTCGGCGTCGCGAGCGTCGTCGGATGACGTCCGCCGGCGAAATCCTGCGGATACAGGTATCGATTGACCGCCGCTTTCACTGCCGTTCGGTTGTTGCCGAACAGGTCATACGCGACACCGAATCTGGGCGAGAGATCGTGATACGCAATGATCTTGTCGATGCCGGCGAATGTGCGCTCGGGCAACATCGTGTTGGCCGGCAGCACCTGTGGATCGGCGCTGGTCATGACGTAGTCGTAGCGGAGCCCGGCGTTGATCGTCGCGCGCTTCACGACCCATTGGTCCTGGGCGTACAGGCCGATGCTGTTGAGGCGGCTCGTGCGGTTTTCCGGCCCCCAGATTTCGATTCTCTCTGGAATCGGCGTTCCAACGAAACCGGCTCTTCCGGTGGTGAGCCGGACGATGTAGTCGCCGACGCGGTAGCGTTCGGCCTGGTCGCTGCCGTGTGACGATCTGCGTGCCGAACTTGGCCGTGTGGCTGCCGGTCACGTACGACGCCGACACCTGAGGGCGGACGGCAAATGTGTTGTTGAAATTGCCGATGAAGTGCGACCCGCGGAAGAGCCACCCGGTATTGGTATCCTGCGCGGCGATCGCGTCGAGATCGGGCGACACAGGGCCGCCGGTCAGCGCATCGTGGTCGTTGCGCCGGAACCACTGCTTGTTCTTTGTGAGGGTGATGCCGCCTTCAATGTAGAGCTTGTTGCTGACGGGCGATTTCCAGCTCGCACCCGCGACGTACTGCGGATTGTAAAGACCCGACACGGTGGCTTCCGGTGCCATGAGCGTGCGTCCGCCGCCGGTCGTGCCGCCACGATTGTTCCAGTCGACCGGGTTGTGGTCGCCATGCACGATGATCGTGTTCTTCGGGCTGACTTGCCAGGTGACGCGCCCGGAGTAGTTCCGGTTGCGGAGCTGCTCGGAATCGGTCGACTGCGACGTGTCTGCGCGTGTACACCCAATCGAGCGGATTGGTATCGCGCCGGATTCCCGTGTCGGTCGCATTGCCGATGTTGCGATACGACGCGAAGAACCACACTTTGTCTCGGGCGATCGGGCCGCCGAACGACGGATTGAAGTCCCAGCTTTTCCTGATCGATTGCGTGGTGATGCCCAGCCGTTCCAGCTCGGGCGTGATGTTATCGGCGACGAAATCGTCGTTGGCCCAGTGAGTCGAGAACGATCCGCTGAATCGGTTGCCGCCCGACTTCGGGATGACGTTGATGGTGATGCCGGCGCCCTGCGTTTCCGCGCCTGCCGATCCGAGCGACACGACAATCTCCTGGACCATGCCCTCGTTGACCTGATACTGCGATCCTTCCCCGTTCAACCGATGGCTGGTGTCGAATCCGTCGATCGATGTCGATGCGCCGCGCGTGCCGCGGAATGTCATGTCGGCCCAGCGGAAGCTGTTCGGTGCGGTCGTGATGTTGCCAAGGCCGAGCGTCACCGACGGCAGCAGGACAGCGTAACTCTGCGGCGTCGATCCGGTCGGCACGCTCGAGAGCAGCTCCTGCGACACGGTCTGCTGCCGCCCCGAGTTCCGGAGATCGACGACGGGCGCTTCGCCGCTGACCGTCAGCGTCTCGGCGATGCTGCCGACCTGCAACTCGCCGTTGACAGTGGCGGTGAAGGCCGACGGAAGGTCGAGGTTGTCGCGCTTCGCTGTTTGAAATCCGGGGAGGGTGAAGGTCACCGAGTACACGCCGGGGCGGAGATCGATGATGCTGTAGAGCCCCTGGCTGTCGGTGACCGCGCTTCGGACTTTCTCGATGAGAGCGGGGCTGGCCGCCTCCACCGTGACGCCCGGCAGCACGGCGCCCGACGTGTCTCGCACGACCCCGACGATGCTGCTCTGCGCCCATGCGGCTGACGGAGCGAACACCACGAGTGCTCCAACCAGAATCGCGAGCCTGGCGACAATGCGTCTCATCGGACCCTCCCGTGCGAGAAACTATTTGATTGTTCGAGTGGCGCCTACTGTAAAACCCGATCTGATAGGTGTCAATACAGTTCTATTGGATACCAAAGATTTGGATTTTTCACTCTGCACTAAGATTCGCAGTGCAGTATTGATGAGGAGGATCCTATGCGCCGTGTGATGATGCTCGTGCTCGCGTCGGTCTTGACCGCATCACTTGGATTGTGGGCACAGCAGCCCCTCGATCCGAATCGATGGGAACCGGCGATTCAGAAATTCGAGGCCGAGGACAAGGCGAACCCTCCTGCGAAGGGCGGCATCGTGTTCATCGGTGCATCGAGCTTCGCGCGATGGACCAACCTGGCCGAGTCATTCCCCGATCTGAAAGTGGTGAATCGCGGGTTTGGTGGATCGGAGCTCGCCGAGGCCGTCAAATATGCGCCCCGCGTCGTCGTCCCGCACGCACCGCGCATCGTGGTGCTGTACGCCGGCGAGAACGATCTGAATCGCGGCGTCACACCGGAGATCATCGCGTCAGACTTCGACAAATTCTCACAGCTGATTCATTCATCGCTGCCCGCCACGCGTCTGGTCGTCATCGGCCTGAAACCGTCGCTTCTGCGCTGGAAGCTGCGCGACGGAATGCAGCAGACCAATACGCTGATCCGCACCCGCTGCGCCGCGGACCGCAGCTGCGTGTACGTCGATCCCTGGCCTTCGATGATCGGCAAGGACGGCACGCCGAAGCCTGAGTTCTTCGTGGAAGATGGCCTGCACATGACGCCCGAAGGCTACAAAGCGTGGACACATATGCTGAGGCCGCATCTGAAATGAAGCGGTTCTCGGTTCTGGGTTCTGGGTGCTGGGGTTCCGGTTCTGGGTTCGCGGTTCTGGGTTCGCAGTACGAGAACCATGAACCTAGCACCTAGAACCAGCACCCAGAACCCAGAACCGTAGAACCCAGAACCACTAGAATCTTCGTATGGAAGTCCGTTTACAGAAGATCATCTCGTCCGCGGGCATCGCCTCGCGGCGGGCGGCGGAAACACTCATCGAGCAAGGGCGCGTCACGGTCAACGGCACGACGGTGACGGAGCTCGGCACCAAGGCCGATCTCGACGTCGACGACATTCGCGTCGACGAGCGACGCATCAAGCGGCCGCAGCTGTTGCGTTATTTTCTTCTCAACAAACCGCGCGGCTACGTGACGACGCGATCGGATCCCGAGCACAGGCCCACGGTTCTGGATCTCTTGAAGGGCGTGCGCGAGTACGTCTACCCTGTCGGCCGGCTCGACTTCGATTCGGAAGGGCTGCTCATTCTCACCAACGATGGCGATCTCGCCGCCACGCTGACGCATCCCAGCCACGAAGTCGAGCGCGTGTACCAAGCGCAGGTGTTAGGCGTACCTGATGCACACGACATCGACCGTCTCTCACGCGGCATCATGCTCGAGGGCCGCCGCACCGCCCCCGCGCACGTCGAGCTGCTGCGCGAGCGGCGCACCGAAGGCGACACGTCGGTGCTGCGCATCACCATCCACGAAGGGCGCTCGCGCCAGGTGCGCAAGATGGCCGACGCGATTGGCCATCCCGTCCGCACGCTCAAACGCGTGCGCATCGGCCCGATCGCCGACAAAGCGTTGCGTGTGGGGGCGTTCAGGGAGCTGACGGAAGAGGAAGTGCGGAGGCTGAAGCGATCGGGGAAGCCGACGAAGGCGCCGCCGACTTCCCCTCGCGAAAAGACTCAACACGCACGGAAAAATACAAAAACGAACAGGAGATCAGGGCGCCCCACTAGGGGTTAGGGATCAGGATAGGGATTAGGCGTCGTCGTATTTATTGGATGTCCACCTCAACGCCGCCCACGATGCCGGCCGCAAGGTTGTACAACCATGCGGTGACGAGCGTGATCACAAACCCCATGAGGCCATAGAAGATCGGAGCGACGATGACCGCTCCCACGCCGATCATGGCCCCGATCCCCGCGGCACCTTCTGTCTCCGAGGCAAATCCACCAGCCAAGGCGACCAGCGAGAAGATGCCTCCGACCACGAGTCCCATGATGGCGTACAGCACGGCGCTGAGTTTCGCGAATGAGAGCGGACCGATACGCTTGATAATCATTCAGCCTCTCTTTTTGAGGTCAGGCGTTCACCAACCAGCAGAACCGCGGCGCCCACCATCACGGCGACGTCGGCTACGTTGAAAATTCCTGTCCGTAAGGGACCAGCGCCGACATTGATGAAATCGACCACGCTGCCTCGCATCACGCGGTCAATCCAGTTCGACGCACCACCTGCGACAATGAGCCCAGCGCCAACGAGCAGCGCGCCACGCCATTGAAAGCGCAGTGCCACTCCGATGAGCACGAGCAACATGAGGCCGGAGCCAAATATGAAGAGCGCCGCGCGGGCCGCGCGCGGCAGATCGGCGCCCAGGCTCAGAAACCCACCCTGGTTTTCGACGTACTCCAGCCGAATCGTGTCCGCTAAGTAAGAACGGCCCGGCTCGCCGGCCAGAGATGTCGTGGCGACATACTTCGTCACACGATCGCAGCCGATCGTCGCCACGATGGAGATGACGAGCACCAGTTGTGTGGAGAGTCTGCGGATCATCAAACAAGAGCCTCCTGATCTCCTGGCCTCCTGTTCAAGATCATTCGGTTGCGTCGCCGCGTCGGAGCGGTGAGACATGGAAACTGAGCTTAGTGAATCTTCTCGCCCGGCTCGACGTCGGTGGACATCGTGTCGATCTCGTCGATCGCCGCATCACCGGCGAGCAGATCCAGCTGCGCCTGGGCCGGTGCCGGCTGCGTCAGGCCTGCAGGCACGTCGAAGCCGAGCGCTTCGGCCATCTCCTCGATCTTCGGAAGGTCGGTCAGATCGCGCAGACCGAAGCGGATGAGGAACTCACGGGTCGTCGCGTACATGAACGGCCGCCCCACAACCGGTTTGCGCCCCACGATCTTGACGAGCTGCCGCTCGATGAGCGTGTTGATGACGCCGGCCGTGTTGACGCCGCGGATTTCCGTAATCTCGGGCGCCGTGATCGGCTGCTTATACGCAATCACCGCGAGCGTCTCGAGCGCCTGCACCGACAGCCGCTGTGTCGTGCGCTCGTGGAAGAGGCGGCGCACCCACTCGTGCAGCTCGGGCTTGGTGACGATCTGATATCCGCCGGCCACCTCGACGAGCTGCAGCCCGCCCGGCCGTTCGTAGTCGCGCTTCAGGGCCTCGAGCGCCGCCTCGACCTCTTCCTTCGGCTCGCTCTCGAGCAGCTTGAAGAGCATCTTCGGCGTCAACGGATCGGGCGACGCAAAAATCAGGGCTTCGATAACCGGCTTCAGTTCGTCACTCATAGGCTTTATTCGTTCTTTCGTTCCGTTATTCGTTTTTCGTTTTGGCCGGATCGCCTATCGGCAGTTGGCGCATCTGCCGGCCGTGCCCGCTTGTAGACCCGTATCGGCCCAAACGCCGCCGTCTGGAACACGCGAATCAGCTTGAGGCGAATCATCTCGAGCAGCGCGAGAAACGTCACGATCATCGCGCCGCGGGTGTCGTCCTTCGCGAACAGATCTTCGAAGCCGCACGCCTCCGTCTCGGACAGCTGCGCCAGCAGCTGGTCGATGCGCACTTCGACCGGCACTTCCTCCGGCGGCAGCACCATTTTCGGCCGCTGCTTCGCCCGCTCGAGCACGCCGCGAAACGCGGCGAGCAGGCTGAACAGATCGACCTCGACCTCGGGCTCGTAGGCGTAGTCGTCGCCGGCAATCTCCGCGATGCGGCCGTCGGGGCGAATCCACTGCGCGCCGCGCAGCACCGCGCGCTCGTGCAGCAGCTCGGCGGCCGCCTTGAACTTCTGATGTTCGAGCAGCCGCCGCACGAGCGCCTCGCGCGGATCTTCCTCGGGCTCCCCTTCGTCCGCCGTTTCCGGCCGCGGCAGCAGCATCTTCGACTTGATGTGAATCAGCGTCGCCGCCATCACCAGGAACTCGCCGACGGTATCGAGGTTCAGCTCCTTCATCATCTCGATGTACTCGAGATACTGCCGCGTGATGAGGGCGATCGGAATGTCGTAGATGTTCACCTCGTTCTTCTTGATGAGGTGAATGAGGAGATCGAGCGGGCCTTCGAACGAATCGAGCTTCACCGAATACGCGTCGGGCGCAGATTCGAAGTCGGACGACGAAGGAGGAAATTCGCTCATTTGTAGGAGATTTTCAGGGCGTCCCGGACGCGCGCCATCGTGTCCACGGCGGTCGCGCGTGCGCGCCGCGAGCCCTCGACGAGGATCTCATGGATCCGCTCCGGCCGCGAAGCAAGTTCTCGCCGCCGCTCGCGCATCGGCTCGAGGGCCGCGTTCAGCGCCTTCGCCAGCTTGTCCTTCACCTCGACGTCGCCCACCTTGCCCGCGCGATAGCGCGCCTTCAGGTCGTCGACTTCGGCGACATCCGGATTGAACACATCGTGATACAGAAACACCGGATTGCCTTCGACCGTGCCAGGCACGTCGGGACGGATGCGCTTCGGATCCGTATACATCGAGCGCACTTTCTTTTTCACGCTGTCGGCGTCCTCGGACAACAGAATCGTATTCCCGAGGCTCTTGCTCATCTTCTTGCCGCCGTCGAGTCCCGGAAGCCGCGACACTTTCGTCAGCAGCGGCTGCGGCTCGACGAGCACGCTGCCATAAAAACGATTGAACCGGCGTACCACCTCGCGTGCCAGCTCGAGATGCGCGACCTGATCGTCGCCGACCGGAACGAAGATTGCCGTCATAAATGGCGACGTCGGCCGTCTGCAGCAGCGGATAACTCAGGAACCCGATCGACGACAGGTCCTTGTCGCTCAGCGCGTCCTGCTGTTCCTTGTAGGTCGGCACGCGCTCGAGCCACGACACCGGGGTCGTCATCGCAAGCAGCAGATACAACTCGGCGTGCTCGGGCACCATCGACTGCACGAAGAACGTGCTTCGTTCGGGATCGAGGCCGGCGGCGATCCAGTCGATCGCGTTGTCGTAGGCATACTGCGTCAGCTGGCTCGTGTCCGCGTAGTCGGTCGTCAGCGCGTGCCAGTCGGCGACGAAATAAAAACAGTCGTACTGCTCCTGCAGCGCGACCCAGTTCTGCAGCGCGCCCACGAGGTGTCCCAGGTGCAGCTTCCCTGTCGGACGCATGCCGGAGACGACGCGTTTGCGGGGGGTCACATCAGCCACGAGAGAATCAGATAATACGGCGGGCCGATCAGATAGCCCAACACCCCTGCCACCAGCAACCCCATCAGGATGAGAAATCCGTACTGATAAATGAAGCTGAGCCTGGCCGCCACCTGCGGCGGAAGCAGCGCCATCAGAATTTGTCCGCCGTCGAGCGGCGGGATGGGCAGCATGTTGAACACGGCGAGCAGCACGTTGAGCGTCAATGCGTCAGAGACGAGGTAATCGAGCACATTGCCGTGCCCCATGGCGCCGGCGCGTATCGCCGCGGCGGCTGCGACGGCAATCAGCAGATTGCTAATCGGCCCTGCGGCCGTGACGAGAATGGAATCGCGCCTCGGATGTCCCAGATTTCTGGTGGTCACCGGTGTCGGCTTCGCCCAGCCGATCAACGGCGCACCCGACGCCATCGCGATCAGCGGCAGCAGCAGGGTGCCTATCGGATCCACGTGCACAACGGGGTTCAACGTGACGCGTCCCAGGCGCTTCGCCGTGTCGTCGCCGAGCTGGCTGGCCGACCACGCGTGCGCCGCCTCGTGAACACTCAGCGAAACGATCAGAACCAGGAGAGAAATGACGAGGTTGGTGACGTTGAGGTCCGGCAACGGGTAGAGAGTATAACCGGTTACCGCCCCTTGCCGGCGAAGTATCCGACCACCGCGTCGGCCGTTTTCGCGCCCACCACGGCGGTCAGCTCTTCGCGAGACGCGCGCCGCACGCCCGCGAGACTGCCGAACGCCACGAGCAGCGCCTTGCGCCGCCGCGGCCCGATGCCGGGCACGCTGTCGAGCTCGGATCGCAGGTCGCGCATCGATCGGGCCTTGCGGTGGAACGTGACGGCGAAGCGGTGTGCTTCGTCTCTGATTTGCTGCACGAGCCGCAGCGCCGAATCGTCGCGCTCGAACGCGATCGGCTCGTCGCGATCGCGCGTGTAGATGAGCTCTTCCTTCTTCGCGATGCCGACGGCCACCAGGTTCGCCAGCCCGAGCTGGCGCAGCGCGTCGTAGGCGGCCGACAGCTGCCCCTTGCCGCCGTCAATCAGGATGAGATCGGGAAACGGCCCGCCCTGTTCGAGGAGCTTGCGATACCGGCGCGTGACGACCTCGTTCATCGCCGCGAAGTCGTCCGACCCGGCGTGATTCGCCGGCGATATGCGGTACTTCCGATACTCGCTCTTCCGCATCTTGCCGTCTTCGCACACCACCATCGACGCCACGGTCTCGCTGCCCTGAATGGTCGAGATGTCGAAGCACTCGATGCGTCTCGGGATGGCCGGCAGCGCCAGCGTCGAGCGAAGCGTCTCGAGCGCGTCGTACTGCGACAAGCCGGTGTCGATCAATCTGGCCTGATACGCGATGCGCGCGTTGCGCACGGCGAGATCCACGAGGCCGCGCTTGTCGCCCCGCTTCGGCACCATCACCTGAATGCGGCGGCCCGCGCGAGCCGACAGCCACGCTTCGAGGAGCGGCGCATCTTCCGCGTCGCTCGACAAGTGAACCTCGGAGGGAGCCGGCCGATCTACGTAGAACTGCTCGACGGAGGCCTGCAGGATCTCGGCAGCGGATCCTGAGATGCCTTCGTTCGCGGCGAGCTCAACCCGTTCGAGCACTTTGCCGCCGCGCATCACAAACACGTGGACGACCGCGCCGGCGGGTCCCATGTGCAGGCCGAACGCGTCCCGATCGCCCATCCGCACCGTCGCGATTTTCTGCTGGCGATCGCGAAGCGTCTGAACGGTCCGCGCGGCGTCGCGCAGATGCGCCGCTTCCTCGAAGCGCTCGGCCACCGCGGCGTCGGTCATCGAGCGCGTCAGCCGATCGATCAGCTCATCGTTCTTCCCTTCGAAGAACAGATGCGTGTGCTGCACCGCCACGTCGTACTGCTCCTTCGAGCAGATGGCGGCGACGCACGGTGCGATGCACCGCTTGATGTCGTACTCGAGGCACGGACGGTCGCGGTTTCCGGTGATGACCTCGTTGCACGATCGAATGCCGAACAACCTGTGCGTCAGCCCCATCGTCCTGCGCGCGAGCGAGGCCGGCATGAACGGCCCCGCGTAGTACGCGCCGTCGCGCTCGACGTTGCGCGCCACGAGCACGCGCGGAAAGGCCTCGTTCGTCGTCAATTGCAGGTACGGGTAGTTCTTGTCGTCGCGCAGGCGGATGTTGTAGCGCGGCGAGCGCTCCTTGACGAGGTTGTTTTCGAGCGCGAGCGCCTCGACGACCGAGTCGGTGACGATCACCTCGAGACCTGCCGTCTCATCCAGGAGCGCATCGGTCTTCGGATGCAGACCTCGCGCGCCGAGATAGCTGCGCACCCGGTCGCGCAGCGACCGCGCCTTACCGATGTAGATGGTCTCGCCGTGCTCGTTCGCGAACAGATACACCCCCGGCTGCTCGGGCAGGTGGGCGATCTGGCTCTTGAGATTATGAACGGGCATACAATACGCTCTTCACGCGATGAAGGAACCTTTGATTATACTCCCCACCGAATGACCTTTACCGGAACCGTCGGGAAGCTGTCCATGTTCCCGCTGCGCGCCATCATCCGCATCAGCGTGGCGCTTGGTATCTCTCCGAACACACTCACGCTGATTGGCGTGCTCATCAATTGCGCGGCCGGCTGGGCGCTCGCGCAGAACAATTTCGCGCTCTCCGGCGTCATCATGATCTGCGCCAACATTTTCGATTTCATCGACGGCAAAGTGGCGTTCATCACCGGCACGCAGTCTGAGTTCGGCGCGTTCTGGGACTCGACGCTCGACCGCTTCTCCGACCTTGCGCTCTTCACCGGCCTCATCTGGCTGTACGCGGAGCTCGGCCGGAAGGACTACGTGCTCATCACGACGCTGACGCTCATCTTCGCCATCATGACGAGCTACGCGCGAGCGCGCGCCGAATGCCTCATCGAAAAGTGCAAGGTCGGCTTCATGGAGCGCCCCGAGCGGATCGTGCTGTTCATGATCGGCGCCTTCACCAACAGGATGGCCGCGGTCCTGTGGGTGATTCTCGTGCTGTCGGTGCTGTCGGTCGCCAACCGCATTCACTACACGTATCTCGCGCTCAACAAACGCCCGTTGCCCTCGACGACGGGGTTACGCGGCAGCTTCAATCGCGCTTTTTTCTGGCGCGACGAACGCACGACGATTCCCTACGATTTGTGGGTGATTGCGATTCTGGCGTTCGTGTGGCTCACGCCGCCCGACTGGCTGAACGACCCGGTCGCGGCCGGGCAGCCCGGGCTACTGCAGTGGATTCTGTCGAAGATCTAACGCAATCAAAATCTTGTCGGGATTCACGCTGCCAGGCGGACGCCGCTCGCGCGCAACACGCTGTGACAGGTATTGCAGCAGCGCGTTCACAGGCGTCGGCACACCGTGCTGCTGTCCCAGCCGCACGATCTCTCCATTGAGGTAGTCCGTCTCGATCGTTCCCAGCCGGCGCTCGAGGCTCTGCCACCCCGACCCGCCGCGCCGCTCGGCGCCGGCGATCGGTCGAGGTTGCACCTCGCGCTCGAGGCGCGCGGCATCCTCTTCGTCATCCGCGACGTGCGAAATCCCCGCCGCTTCCAGGCACGCAATCCCCTCGCGGCGCGCGCGCTGCGCGATGCCGCTGCCGCGCGCGGCGGTGCCGCACAGCGCGTCGACGGCGTTCCCCAGATTCGAGAGCAGCTTGCGATATTTCCATCGCATGATGTCGGGCTTCGCTTCGGCGTAGAACGTCGCATCGCGAAAGGCCGCCGCCACACTCTCTGCCAGGGCATTCGTGCCGGGCGGATAACACCCCACGTGAAGAATCCCGCTCTTTGGCGCGCACCAGATCCGAATATGCGCCGGGCGTCAGGTAATCCGCTGGGCACCACACAAACACCCCGTACACGTCGTCGAATCGGTGCGTCGCCATGCGCTCGTTCGCGACGCCGTTCTGGGCACAGAAGATGGGAAGCGTCCGCGGCGCAACCGCGGCGAGGGCGTCGAGCGCGTCTTCGGTGTCTTGCGTCTTGGTGGCCAGCAGCAGGACGTCATCGCTGGTCCAGGAAATTGCGGAAGGGCCGTCAACGACCGGAATGCGCAGCGTGACGGCTTCATCGGGCGATTCGAAGCGAAGCCCGTTGTCTCGAATGGCTTCGTAGTGTGCGCCTCGTGCAATGAGCACGACGTCGTGACCATGCTGCGCGAGCCGTCCACCGACCGATTCCGCCGATCGCGCCAGCTCCTAGAACAACGAAGCGCATGGTGATGATGATAACGAATAACGAAAAGCGAAGACCGAATAGAGACGCTCGCCGAAAGCTTGCTGATCTCTATTCGGTTTTCGTTCTTCGTTTTTCGTTACTAGGCTCTTCTTCGCTTCGGTTCCGTGCTCTTGGTTTTCTTGACAACCTTCAGGTCGGCCTTCGCTGCAGGCTTCTTGTTCGCGCTGACGGTGTCGAGGCTCTTCTTCAACGCCTCCATCAGGTTCACGACCTTCGGCGGCATCTCGACGGCCGGCGCCACGATCTCCTCGCCGGCGATCTTCGCATCGATGATCTTCTGCAGCTCTTCGCGATACTCGTCGCGGTAGTCGTTCAGGTCGAGCTTCTTCTCGAACGTGGCGATCACCTGCTTGGCGAGCTGCACTTCCTGCGGCTTCACCTTCGTGGGAATCGTGGCGAGCTCTTCGATGCTCTCCGTGCCGCGAATCTCCGCCGCATGGTGCAGCGTGTACATCACAAGCCCCTTGTCGTGCGGCTTCACGGCGACGAGGTACTCGCGGCCATAGAGCGCCAGCTTCCCGACGCCGATCTTCCCCTTCATGCCTTCCTTGAAGACCGCGAACGCGTCTGCCGCCACCTGTCCATCCGGCGCCAGATAGTACGTGCGATCCACGTACATCGGATCGAGCGCATCCGCATCGTCGAATTGCACGAGGTCGATGACCCGCGTCGAGCTCGGGCGCACTTTCTCGATGTCCTCTTCGGACATCACGACGTACCGTCCCTTTTCGAACTCGTAGCCCTTCGCCAGCTCGGTGTTGGCGATCTCCTTACTACAGGTCGGGCACCATCGCTTCTGCTGAATGCGCGTCTGGCACTCGGCATGGAGCTGGTTGAACGAGATCGTGCTGCTCGATTCGGTTGCCGGGAACACCTTGATGGGGATGTTCACCAGGCTGACCTTCAGATATCCCTTCCACGTCGCTCTTGCAGCCATATGCCTTCCTATATCGGTATCCGAGAAGATTTTTCGTTACACGTCGTCTCTTTCGTCGTGCGCCCCGAGCTCGAGCCCCGTGTGTATCAACTGTATGTCATGGGCGGCGATTTTCTCCCGAAGCAGGCGCCGCGCGGCGCCGTAGTGTACCCCGGGGACGACGAGCCGGCGGGCCAGGTTCCTCAGCCGCGAGACTATCACCAGGGCGATCTCCTCGCCTTCGCGCCACGACACGGCGCCAATTCGCCAGTACGGCACGAAGCCCGTCTCCGCCCAGATGCCGTCGGCATAAAAGCCCCGGCCAATGCGCCGGCTCAGCGGAACGAGATAGCCGTAGTAGACGAACATCATGCTGATGCCGAACAGCTGCGGCGCAAAGCGGCCGCGCAGCGGGGGCGCGGTGCGCATGAGGTTGGCGATGTGGTACATGAGCAGCCCGCCGAGGACCACCCCCAGCGCGAGCTGCAGGCCGTAGTAGCGCGGCCGCGGGCCGCGCCACGTGAGCACAGCCGACGATCGGCGGCGGACAAATCTCACTGCGTCGATCCCGACGCGCACGTTGGCGACGAGAAATCCGATGCCCAGCAGAAGAAGAAGCTGCGGGGTCCAATCGGTGCTCATAACTTAGACCCGGGACTTTGGACTCTGGCACTTTGGACTCTGCGGAGGCGAGTGACGGATCGAAACACTTCCGGCAGCGCGCCTCGTAGGTGCCCGTCGCACCGATCAGCAGCCGCTCGTCGCTCGCGACAAGGCGCTGCGTCTGGTTCGCGGGATTGCCGCACACCATGCAGATCGCATGCGTCTTGGTGACGTATTCGGCAATCGCCATCATCACCGGCATCGGCTCGAACGGCCGGCCCAGATAATCCGTGTCGAGCCCGGCGACGACCACCCGCTTGCCGCTGCCGGCAAGCTGGGTGCATGCGGCCGGCAGATCCTTGTCGAAGAACTGGGCTTCGTCGATGCCGACGACCTCGGTGTCGTCGTTGACGAGCCGCAGCAGCTCCGCCGAGTTGCCGACGTTGACCCCCTGAATCCGCATCTCGCTGTGCGACACGATTTCGGACTCGGCGAAGCGGTTGTCGAACGCCGGCTTGAAGATCTGCACGCGCTGGCGGGCGATCTGCGCGCGCCGCAGCCGGCGGATGAGCTCTTCGCTCTTTCCGCTGAACATGCTGCCGGTGATGACTTCGATCCAGCCGTGGGCCGGGTTGCGATGCGGGACGTCCATCAGGCTCGCGACTGATACTCGCCCGTTTCCGTGCTGACGCGGATTCGGTCGCCGATATTGATGAACGGCGGCACCTGCACGACCAGGCCGGTTTCGGTGCGCGCGGGCTTCACCTGCGCGCTCGCCGTCGCGCCCCTGATGCCGGGCGTGGTGTCGTCGACGCGCAGATCGACCGTCACCGGCAGATCGATGCCGACCGGCTCGTCGCCGTAGAACTCCACCTTGATGATCGAGTCGGGCAGGATGTAATTGACGGCGTCGCCGAGCACCTCGCGATCGATGTGCAGCTGCTCGAAGGACTCGGTGTTCATGAAATGAAACGAGTCGCCGTCGGTGTAGAGATACTGCATGTCGTGCTCGTCGAGAATCGCGCGCTCGATGTCCTCTTCCGCGCGGAACTTGTGATCGATGAGCGTGTTCGTTCTGATGTTCCGCGCCTTGCACTGCACGAAGCCGCGCTTGTTGCCGGGCGTGAGGTGATGGAGCTCGAGGATGCGCAACAGGTCGTCGCCGACCTTGATGAGATTGCCCTTCCGGAGCCGTGTTGCTTGAATGGACGCCATAACTGTTGATCGTACCCAACTTCGCGAAGGCGCGTCAAACCATGCTACGATGAAAAACCCTCGATGAAACGGGCCTCGATCGGCATCGCGCTCCTCGTTTCAGGTTTTCTGGCCGGGCTCGTCCTGACCGGCCGGCTCCGTTCGGCAAACGAGTCGACCGCCCAATCTGTGCAGCGCCCGGGTCAGGCGGTAGCGATACCCGCGGCTGCCACGACCCCCGCCGGCCTTCCCGACCTGACGGACGTCGCGGCTCAGGCCGTCAAAGGAGTCGTCAACATCTCATCGGTGCAAGTGGTGCGCCGGCCGAATTCTCCGTTCGCCAACGATCCGTTCTTCGAATATTTCTTCGGCGGCCGCGAAGATGTCTTCGGATCCCGCGAACAACTCGCGCGAAGCCTCGGATCGGGCGTCCTGATTTCCGAAGACGGCTACGTGGTGACCAACAGCCACGTCATCGGCAGCGTGAAGGCGGACGTGACCGTCATCTTTTCCGACAAGCACGAAGCGCCGGCGCGTATCATCGGCATCGACAAGGCCACCGACCTGGCGCTGGTGAAGGTGGACAAGCCTGGGCAGCCGCCGTTGAAGTGGGGCGATTCGTCGCAGATCAAGGTCGCCCAGTGGGTGCTCGCCATCGGCAGCCCGTACCAGCTGAGCCACAGCGTCTCGCTCGGCATCATCAGCGCGCTCGGCCGCAAAAATCTCGGCTTCTCGGAGTACCGAGGATTTCATTCAGACCGATGCCGCCATCAACCGCGGT
Source organism: Vicinamibacterales bacterium (assembly GCA_963730445.1). GTDB lineage: Bacteria > Acidobacteriota > Vicinamibacteria > Vicinamibacterales > JAMQPK01 > JAMQPK01. The sequence continues at coordinate 85,794 of CAVSRX010000003.1, forward strand.
AATTCCGGCGGCGCGCTCGTGAGCGCGCGCGGCGAGCTCATCGGGATCAATACGGGCATCTTCAGCTCGAATCAGAACGGCGGCTCCGAGGGCATCGGCTTCGCCATTCCAAGCAACCTCGCGCGTAAGGTCATCTTCGAGATCATCGAGCACGGCGTCGTGCGGCGCGGCTCGCTCGGCCGGATGATCCTGTACCCGCTCACCACACAAGTGGCGGCGCAGCTCGGCGTGCGCGAGACGACAGGCGCGTTCGTCAATGAGATCGACCCCCGCTCCCCCGCCTACAAGGCAGGCCTCGATATCGGCGACATCATCGTGGTCTTCAACGGCCAGCCGGTCATCGATCCCGGTCACTTCCTCCGGCTCAGCTCGGATGCGCCCATCGGCAGCACGGCGATCCTCGTCGTCATTCGCGAGGGCAAACGGGTGACGCTCAAGGTTCCGGTACTCCAGCGCGAGGATTAACGCATGAAGGCACGGCCGGCACTGGCCGTGGCGTTGCTCACGGCGTGGTCCATCGTTGCCCCAGCGCAACGCCTCTCGCCCACGACGATCCCGGAACACTACGACATCCACCTGACGCCCGATTTCGCCACAGACACGTTCGCTGGCCAGGTCGGCATCAGAGTGCGCTTGTCTGAGCAATCGCGCGCGATCACGTTGCACGCTGCCGAAATCGATTTTCACGAGGTGACGATCGCCGCCGGCGGAACGACCCAGGTCGCCAGCGTCACGCTCGACGCCGGCAGCGAAACGGCGACGTTCACCGTGCCGCAGCCGATCCCCGCAGGCGCTGCCGCGATTGCGATGCGTTACACCGGGCGGCTCAACGACCAGCTGCGCGGCTTCTATCTGAGCCGCGCGAACAACCGCGACTACGCCATCACACAGCTCGAGGCCACCGACGCGCGAAGAGCGTTTCCATCGTTCGACGAGCCGGCCATGAAGGCGACATTCGCGGTATCTGCCACGATCGACACGAAAGACACGGCGATCTCGAACGGGCGCCTGATGTCGGACACGCCCGGGCCCGGCCCCGACAAACACACGCTGACATTCGCCACGACGAAACGGATGTCGCCCTACCTCGTCGCGCTCGCGGTCGGCGATTGGACATGCGTGACCGGTGATGCCGACACGATTCCGATCCGGATCTGCGGGACGCCCAATCGCAAAGACCAGCTCGGCTTCGCGCTCGAGTCGGCGGTGTTCGCGCTGCGTTATTTCAATCGGACCTTCACCATCAAATATCCCTTCGAGAAGCTCGACATCGTCGCGGTGCCCGACTTCTCCGCCGGTGCGATGGAGAACACCGGCGCAATTTTCTTTCGCGAGCAATTCCTTGTCGTCGAGAAGGACGGAGGTACGACGGAACGCCGCAAACAGATCGCGCAGTACATCGGCCACGAAATCGCTCACCAGTGGTTCGGCGATGTCGTGACGATGGAATGGTGGGACGACATCTGGCTGAACGAAGGATTCGCAACCTGGCTGGAGTACCGCCCCCTGCAGGAATCGAAGCCCGAGTGGCACGTCGAGCTCGACGAAGTGCGCGACACCCAGAGGGCCATGGACCTCGACACGCTGCGCGCGACCCGCCCCATCCGCACGAAGGTGGACACGCCGGACGAGATCAATCAGGTCTTCGACGCGATTGCATATCAGAAGACCGCGGCCGTCATCAGGATGGTCGAGGGCTACGTCGGGGCCGCGCGATACCGCGACGGCATCAACGCCTACTTGAAGAAGTTCGCCTTCGCCAACGCGACCGGTGAGGGTTTCTGGACAACCATGGCCGCGGTGACGAAGCGGCCGGTCGATCGCGTGCTGGCGAGCTTCATTACGCAGAGCAGCATGCCGCTCGTGAAAGTGGAAACGCGCTGTGCCGGAGCCGGCACCGAACTGGTGTTGTCGCAGCGCCCTATTTCGACGGCCGTACCACAGACGACGTTGTGGGACATTCCTGTCTGCTACAAGCGCGAGCGCAATGGAAAAGCGCAGCCTGCTGAGTGCGCGCTGCTGTCTGCCAGCACTCAGACGGTGAAGCTCGATGGCTGCTCGTCGTGGGTCTTCGCGAACGTCCACAGCCGCGGGTACTACCGCGCGTCGTACGAAACGGACGACCTGCGTGCGCTGGGTGACGCCGCAAGAAACGGCCAACTCACCGCACCGGAGCAGACGACGCTCCTCGAAGATCTGTGGGCGCTCGTGCGTCTCGATGAACAGAGCATCGCGGAATTTCTCTCGTTGTCGAGCCAGCTCGTGAAGAGCCAGCTGAGCCCGGCGATCGCCACCGCGCTGTTTCGCATCGACTACATCGCTGACTGGCTCGTGGAGGAGCCACAGCGCCCGGCGTTCCAGCGTTGGGTGCGCCAGACGGCTCGCCCCCTCGCCGATCGTCTCGGCTGGACGCCGAAAGCGGGCGAACCAGACGACATCCAGAGCCTTCGCGCGGCCGCGCTGTTTACGTTAGGCAACGCCGGGCGCGATCCCGACGTGCTGCGCGAGGCGCGGCGCCTTGCTGATCTTCACACGACGGGAGCCGCGCCGCTACATTCGAGTCTCGTGGACACGGCGCTTGCGCTTGCGGCGATCGATGGCGACACGACGCTCTACGAACGATACCTGTCACGTATGAAGGAGAGCGCGACTCCCGGAGAGCAGACTCGGTACCTCGCGGCGCTTTCGTACTTCACCGACCCGGAATTACAGAAGCGCACGCTGGTGTACGCGATGTCGCCGGAGATCCGTACGCAGGACGCGCCGTCGCTCATCCGGATGCTGATGCGGCGGCCGTACGCCAGCGCCGCGACTTGGGAACACCTCAAGAACAACTGGGAGAGAGTCGAGAAGGCGTTCGGGATCTTTCAGGGGATTCCCACCGTGGTCGGATCGGTTGAGCACCTCTGCGGCGTCAACGCGAGAAGCGACGTCGAAGCCTTCTTCAATGCTCACCGCGTCGCCGGTACGGAGCGGACGCTCCAGCAGTCGCTCGAACGGATCCAGCGGTGTGCAACGCTGAAATCGTCGCAGGCGAAGAACCTGGCGGCATTCCTCGGCGCGACGGTTCCCCAACCCTAAGTGAAACGGGCGACATTCCTCACAGCGGCGACTGTGTTGGTCGTTATCAGGACCGCCTTTGCGCAAGAGGCTCCGATCGCGTTCGTTAACGTCAATTTGATCTCAATGAATCGCGAGGGTGTTGACGTCGGTCAGACGGTGGTTGTTCGGGGCGATCGGATCGTCGCCATTGGACAAACACCGCCGCCGAGTGGCGCGATTCTCGTGGATGGAGCCGGCCGGTACCTGCTGCCGGGGTTGACCGATTCGCACGTTCATATCACGACAGACATGCCATGGGCGCCGGCGCGAGCCGACTTTGGGGATGCTCCGCTTTACCTCGCGCATGGTGTTACGACGGTCGTGAACCTGAGAGGAACGCCGGCCCAGCTCGATTGGAAGCGTCGAATCGAGGCTGGCGATATGCTCGGCCCAACGATCTATACCTCGGGTGAATTTGTGAACGAGCCGCGCGTGACGACCGCGGACGAAGTCCAGCGAGATATCGCGGCGCAGGCTCGCGAAGGCTACGACCTGATTAAGTTTCACGAAATATTCACTCCAGGAACCGGCTTTGCGACGAGACGCGGACTCTCGCGCGAGAGTTACCTGCGGATGTTCGAGTCCGCGCGCAAGGAAGGTCTCCCAGTTGTCGGCCATGTGCCCGTCAACCTTGGCATTGACGGGCTGCTTGCTTCGTCAGGCGGCGCTGTCGCGCATGCTGGCGAGTTCGTCCGCCTCTACTTTCGGCCACCGCTTTGGGTTCTTATCGCCCAGATATCAGCCGCGGCGGTGCTGTTATTGGTTGTCTCCGGCTGGGGAGTGGCTGCGCTCCTGCGGCTCTGGCGTGGGACGTCTTTGAGGTGCAGGACGCTCACACGCGCGAAGACTCTGACTGTGTCTGTCTTGATCTTGTTGCTCACTGCATTTTATGTTGGCGCGCTTGCGGGAATAGGTGGACGGTTCTTCGACAGCGTCGGCTGGCGCCTGGGCCTGGTCGCCGTCTTGTGCGCGCTCGTGGTGGTTTCACTCGTGACTGTCCTCGTCAGCGTGCGCGTCAGGTTTGATGGTGCCCTCCCAATCCGTGCACGACTGCCGGTGATGTTGGTTGCCCTCACATGCCTCGTGGTGATCCATGTCTCGAGCGTTCATTCCATTCCGTCTGTTCGGAAGACAGGTGACGCAGGAAGAGCCGGCATGGCGGCGCGGCTTCGTGATGCTGGCATCAGCGTGCAGACCACGCTCGTAGTCTATGAGGCTGGCCTGGGAGGAACAGACGCAACGGCGCGAGTTCTCAACGATCCTTCGTTTGCCTTTTTGACGCCGCAGACGCAATCGCTATGGCGCGGGATTGCTGACCGGCCTCGCCCGGGCTTCCTCATGCAACTGATCGAAGTCCCCCCGCGATATGCGGAATTCACGCGCGCGATCGCTGGCTCGCTGCATCGTAGCGGTGTGCAATTGCTGGCTGGAACCGACGCGATGGGCATTCCGATGATCATCCCCGGCAGCTCGCTGCTTCATGAACTCGACCTGCTCCAGCAGAGTGGACTGACGCCCTACGAAGTCATTCGCACAGCGACAGTGAATCCAGCGCGATTTCTTGGAAAGGAGAAGGAGTTCGGCACAATAGCCGTGGGGAAACGAGCGGACCTTATTCTGCTCGAGCGCAATCCTCTGGAGGATGTCTCTGCATTCAACCAACCCGTTGGTGTGATGGTACGCGGCAAATGGCTCCCGCGCGAGCGCCTTCAGACACTGCTATCTGCGCTGCATTAACGGATTCGTTCAGCGCGTCCGGACACACAGACATGTCCGTGGGCGTAGCACCGCCACGGACGCTCCGTCCCCACGCGGATGCCGATGCGCGGCCCCCACACAATCTTCTCGATACGATGCCCGCGATCTTCGATGTAGAGCGTGTCGCCGACGAGATCGGCGCCGGTGTCCTTCAAGGTAATCCCCATCGCGTGCGTCACATTGCCCGGACCTCGGCACAGCGCGTGATCGGGGATGTGCGCGGGCTTCTTGTGCCGGACGGTGCGCGACCGCAGGCGCCGCCTGCGCATCAACGAAATGCCATCGAGCGGTTCGAGCGCGCGAATCAAGACCGCGGCCGGCGACTGCGCCGGCTCCGTCACGACATTCACAAGGGGATGAACACCGTAGTTCAGATACACGTAGGCGTGTCCGGGCGGTCCGTACATCGGCGCGTTGCGTTTCGTGGGACCTGGAGCGGCATGACAGGCGGGATCGGATTCGCCGACATACGCCTCGACTTCGACGATGATGCCCGAGGTGACGCCGGCGCGCGTGCGGTGCACGAGCACTTTGCCGACGAGGTCGGACGCAACGACAAGCGTTGGACGGGCGTAAAAAGAACGCCGCAGGCGCACTACAGTTTCAGCCGCTCGATCGCCTGTCGGGCGGCAGCCGCGACATCGGGATCGGGATCCTTTGTCGCCGTCTCGAGCGCTGACACCACGCTCGTGTCTCGCGAGAAGCCGAGCACGTCAGCGACGAGGCGCCGTACATCCACGCTTTGATCCTTTAGAGACTCCGCGAGGGCGGGCGCCATTGAGGTGGAGAGGTCGAGCAGATACCCCAGCACGAGCGGACGTTGAGAGGCAGTGCCCAGGACTGCGACGAGCTGCTGCAGGCTGCCTTCAATCGCACCGAGCTTGACGCTCGCATAGTGAAGCGCGAGCAGCACACCGTTGGACCGCTCCCCCTGCCCCATCTGCTGCAGTACCGGAAGGGCCTCGCGATTGCCCACGCGCGCCAGCCCTTCGACGGCGAAGCGCCGCATGTCGGCGTTCGAGCTCGTGAGCAACGGCTCGAATACCGACACCGACGTCGGATGTCCGATACCGGCGAGCCCCTCGAGCGCCGCCATCGCATCGGGCCCTTTCTGGTGGTAGCTCAACTGATCTGACAGCGCTTGCACCGCGTTCGGCGTACCGCAGCTGTCCGAGCGCCTGCATCGCGGCACGGCGCAGCAGCGCTTCGCGCGAGTTGATGTTGTCGACCAGGGCGTTGCCGATTTCCGCGCACGATCCACGCGCGCAGGCAACAGGTCCTAGCAACGACGCAAGGTTGATCGCTTCGGCGCGCACGCGGGGATTGTTGTCGCGTAGCGCCACGGCGAGGCCCGTCAGCACCTGCGGCGGCACCGAACGCGCTTTCAGCGCGAGCTGTCCGGCGGCCGCCGCGTCGCCGCCGGCGACGGTCCTGACTTCCACGACGAACCCGATCTTCTTGCGGCGCGGCACAACGCGAGACGTAAAGAGCGAGCGTTCGGCGTCGAGCGCCGCAAGCTGCACGCGATCGTCGGAATCTGCGAGCGTCCCCGCAATCGGCACGGCGGCTTCGGCGTAGTCCGCGTCCTTGAGAATCTGAATGGCGCGCAGCCGCGTGGCCGCGTCCTGATGTTTCAGACCCGAAGCCACCTCCTCGAACGTGTATTGTTGCGCGCGGAGCGGAGCGGCGAGCGTCAGCATCGCCAGCACCAATCCCCAACCCCGAATCCCTAATCCCTTTTTTCTATTCAAGCGCATAAGCATGTGAGCGGCCGACGGCGAGGACGGCTGCGAGAAATTCGCCGGTGTGAGAGCCGGGAGCCTTGGCGATCTGTTCCGGCGTGCCGGTCGCGACGACCTTGCCGCCCTCGTGTCCCCCTTCGGGTCCGAGATCGATGATGTAATCCGCGGTCTTCAGGACATCGAGGTTGTGCTCGATGACGACCAGCGTGTGCCCGGCTTCGAGCAGTTTCTTGAATGCGGTCAACAGCTTCGCGATGTCGTCGAAGTGCAGCCCCGTCGTCGGCTCATCGAGCACGTACAGGATGCGATCGCCCGTCCTCGACGACAGATGCGACGCAATCTTGATGCGCTGCGCCTCGCCGCCCGACAGCGTGGTCGCCGGTTGTCCGAGCCGCAGATAGCCGAGGCCGATTTCGTCGAGCACCTGCAGCCGGCGCAGCACCTTCGGCGAGGTGCTGAAGAACGTGAGCGCCTCGCGCACGGTGAGATCCAGCACCTGGTTGATGTTCTTGGCGCGGTACTTCACCTCGAGCACCGTCGGCTTGAAGCGTCGGCCGTCGCATTGATCGCACGGCACGAACACGTCGGCGAGAAACTGCATCTCGACGCGCACCTCGCCTTCGCCCTGACAGGCTTCACAGCGGCCGCCGGGGACGTTGAACGAGAAATGGCTCGCCGTGAGCCCGCGCGATTTGGCGTCTTTGGTCGCGGCGAAAATTTCGCGGATCGGATCGAACGCTTTCAGGTACGTCACGGGATTCGACCGCGGCGTGCGCCCTATCGGCGTCTGATCGACGAGCACGACATCGCTGACGAATTCGGTGCCTTCGAGCTTGCGGAACGCGCCCACCCGTTTTTCCGACCCGCCTTTGGCGCGCTTCACCGCGGCGTACAACACGTCGTGCACGAGCGTGGACTTGCCCGATCCGCTGACGCCGGTGATGCAGGTGAGCGTGTTCAGCGGAATCTCGATGTCGACGTTCTTCAGATTGTGCTCGGTCGCGCCGAGCAGCCGCAGCTTCTGCCCGCTTCCGCGCCGCCGCGTCGACGGCACCGGAATCGCCAAATCGCCGCGCAGGTATTTCGCGGTCAGCGATCGCTGATCTTTCAACAGATCCTCGAGCGATCCTGAAAAGACGATGCGCCCGCCTTGCTCGCCGGCGCCGAGGCCGAGGTCGATAATGGTGTCGCCGACCCGAATCATGTCTTCGTCGTGTTCGACGACGAGGACGGTGTTCCCCTGATCGCGCAGCTGCCGGAGAATATTGATGAGCCGCAGGTTGTCGCGCGAATGCAGGCCGATGGACGGCTCGTCGAGCACATACAGCGTATCGACCAGCGACGATCCGAGCGACGTCGCCAGGTTGATGCGCTGCGATTCGCCGCCCGAAAGCGTCGACGACAGGCGGTCGAGGGTCAGATAGTCCAATCCCACATCGCTCAGAAACTTCAGCCGCTTCCGAATCTCCTTGAGCACCTTGTCGCCGATGGCCGTTTCTTTGTCGGTGAGCTGCAGGGCCTCGAGGAACTGCTGCGCCTCGCGGACCGTATCGGACGACACCTGATCGATCGTGCGGCCGCCGACCTTGACGTCGCGAGCCTCGCGCCGCAAACGCGCGCCGTTGCAGTCGGGACAGGTCAGATAGCCCCGATACCGGCTGAGAAACACGCGCACGTGCACCTTGTACTTCTTGCGCTCGAGCCAGCGGAAAAACCCGCGAATGCCGTCGTAGCCTTTCCCGTCTCCCTCAATGATGAAGCGCTTCTCTTCGTCGTTCAGGTCTCTCCACGGGATTTCCATGGACACACCAGCCGGCTTCGCGGCGCGCTTCAGCTCGGCCAGCTGCGCCCGGTAGTGCGTCTTCGTCCACGGCTCGATGGCTCCCTGCTGAATCGATTTGGCCTGATCGGGAACCACCAGATCGAGATCGAGCTCGATGATGTTGCCGAACCCATGGCACGTCGGGCAGGCGCCGAACGGGTTGTTGAACGAAAACAGCCTGGGCTGCGGCGCCTCGTAGGTGAGGTTGCAGTTCTGGCACTCGAACCGCTCGCTGAAGATGTGCACCTTCTTGCTTTCATCCTCGATGGCGAAGGCTGTCCCGCCGGCTTCGCGGTACGCCAGTTCGATCGAATCCGTGAGCCGCCCCCGCATGTCGCCTTCGAGCTTCACGCGATCGATGATGACCTTCAGCGTCGATTGATCGCGCAGCTCCGCCGGCGCGATGTCGTCAATCGTGACGGCGCGGCCGTTCACGTAGAGACGATGGAACCCCTTCCGGCGAAGCTCGTTGAGCGTGAACGTCAGCGAAGCGGGACTCGGATTGGCAGCGCCAATCCCTAATCCCGAATCCCTAATCCCTAGTTCTGAATCGTCGTCGTCGATTTCCGCGTCAGTACCCTCATGGACACCGCCCGGATCCATCACAGGCATGTCGAACCCGATGAGCAGGCGCGTGCCTTCGGGCAGGGCGCCGAGGTGGCGCGCGACGATTTCGGCCGTGTCGCGCACGACCTCCTGGCCGCACTGCCGGCAGAACGTGCGCCCGACCCTGGCGAAGAGCAGCCGCAGGTAATCGTGAATCTCGGTGGTGGTGCCGACGGTCGATCGGGGGTTTCTGATGCTGTTCTTCTGGCGAATCGCAATGGCCGGACAGATCCCTTCGATGCGATCGACGTCGGGCTTCTCCATGCGCTCGAGGAACTGCCGCGCATACGCGGAGAGGGAGCTCACGTACCGGCGCTGCCCCTCGGCATAAATCGTGTCGAAGGCGAGCGACGACTTGCCCGATCCGCTCACGCCGGTCACGATGATCAGCTGTCCCAGCGGAAGCGCCAGGTCGACGTTCTTCAAATTGTGAGTGCGCGCGCCGCGGACGACGATCGCGGTAGCGGCTCGCGCGACAGGAGTTTCAGGCATACTGTGGGGAATTTCGTCGAATCCGTAAACTTGAAATGTTAGCGCACGCTGGCGGGATCTTCAACAACTCGATACAATAGGAAGGTTCGGCACACGCGTTTTACCCAGACACATGCAGCACGATCACCTGGACGCTCTCGAGAGCGAATCGATTTTCATCATGCGCGAGGCCTTCGCCAAGTTCGACAACATGGCGATGCTCTGGAGCATTGGCAAGGATTCGACGGCCCTCCTGTGGCTCGCGCGGAAGGCGTTTTTCGGCCACGTGCCGTTTCCGCTCGTCCACATCGACACCAGCTACAAGATTCCCTCGATGATCGAGTACCGCGATCGCCTGGTGCGCGAGTGGAACCTGCAGCTCGTCGTCGGCATGAACAAGGCGGTGCTCGAGGCCGGCAATACCTATCCGAACGGACGCGCCACGCGCGTCGAATGCTGCGGCATGCTGAAGAAGGACGGCCTGCAGCAGGTAATCGAGCACTACGGCTACACCGGCATCATCGTCGGTGTGCGGCGCGACGAGGATCCCACGCGCGCGAAGGAGCGGTATTTCTCGCCGCGCAACGCCAACATGGAGTGGAACGCGTCGGATCAGCCGCCTGAATTCTGGAATCAGTTCAAGACCGATTTCGCGCCCGGCACGCACATTCGCATCCACCCCCTGCTGCACTGGACCGAGCTGAACGTGTGGGAGTACATCCAGCGCGAACTCATTCCGGTCATCCCGCTCTACTTCGATGACGGGACGGGACACCGGTATCGATCGCTCGGCTGCGCACCCTGCACGGGCTCGATTCGGTCGACCGCGAAAACGGTCGCCGAAATCGTCGACGAGCTGAAAGGGACGAACGTTCCAGAGCGCGCGGGACGCGCCCAGGATCAGGAGAGCGAAGACGCGTTTGAGAAGCTCAGGCGCGACGGCTACATGTGATGGCCTACGCGCGGAACCAGCTCAGCCTCGTCGTCGTGGGGCACGTCGACCACGGCAAATCAACGCTCATCGGCCGCCTGTTCTACGATACCGGCTCGCTGCCCGATGGCAAATACGAGCAGCTCGTCGCGATCGCGCAGCGCCGCGGCGTGCCGTTCGAGTTCGCCAACCTCATGGACGCGCTGCAGGCCGAGCGCGACCAGAACATCACCATCGACACGAGCCAGATCTGGTTCCGCACCCAGAAGCGCGAATACGTCATCATCGACGCGCCTGGCCACAAGGAATTCGTCAAGAACATGGTGACGGGCGCGGCACGCGCCGATGCCGCGCTCATCATCATCGACGCGTCCGAAGGGGTGCAGGAGCAGACACGGCGACATGGGTATCTGCTGCGGCTCATCGGCGTGCGCCAGGTCGTCATTGTCGTGAACAAGATGGACCTCGTCGACTACTCGCAGAAGGTCTTCGACACGGTCTCGAGCGAGTATCGCGATTTTCTGGCGAGCATCGGCGTCGTGGCGCAGATATTCATTCCGGTCTCCGCTCGCGAAGGCGACAACATCGCGGCGCGCGGCGAGAACCTCAAGTGGTTCAACGGGCCGGCCGTCCTCGAGGCGCTCGATTCCATCCCTGACGCGGCCGAAATCAAGAACCAGCCGCTTCGCTTTCCTATTCAGGATGTGTATCGCTTCGACCATCGCCGCATTCTCGCCGGACGAGTCGAAGCAGGCACGCTTCGCACAGGCGATCAGCTTCTCTTTCTTCCCTCGGGCCGCACGAGCGTCGTGCGATCGATCGAGCGCTGGAACTCGCCGCACGTCGAATCGCTCAGCGCGGGCGATCCGGCAGGCATTACGCTGTCGGATCAGTTGTTCGTGGAGCGCGGCTCGGTGGCCGTGCACGCGGACGATGCGCCGAGCCTGGCGACGGAGTTCACGGCGCGAATCTTCTGGCTGGGCCGCACGCCGCTGGCCGCGGGCAAACGCTACAAGCTGAAGCTCGTCACCCAGGAAGTCGAGTGCGAGATCAAGACGCTGGAAGAGGTCGTCGACGCATCGACCGTGCAGACGATTCCCGGCGCCGATTCGGTGCGCACGAACGATGCGGCCAAAGTGATCATCCACACCCGGCGCCCGGTCGCCATCGATCTGTTCGAGCGGGTGCCGACGCTCGGGCGTCTCGTGCTCGTCGACGGGTTCGACGTCGCCGGCGGCGGCATCGTGGTCGATATTCCCGAGCGCTTCGCCGCGGCGAACGTCGTCGCGGATGCCGGCGTCAACGCCGACGTGTCGCAGGTCGCGCGCGGCGAGCGCCATCTGCGGCATGGCCACCGCGGCGCGGTTGTGTGGCTGACGGGCGTGCCGGGGAGCGGCAAGACCACGTTCGCGAAGTCGCTCGAGCGCCACCTCTTCGAGCGGCACATTCAGGTGTTCGTGCTCGACGGTGACAACATCCGGCCCGGTTTGAGCTCCGATCTCGGCGTATCGGGGACCGATCGCGAAGAGAACATGCGCCGCGTGGCCGAGGTGGCCAAGCTGTTCGCCGAGGCCGGCTCAGTGTGCATCGTCAGCTTCACGTCGCCCACCCGCGCCGAGCGCGAGCGCGCGCGGCGGGCCATGGACGTTGACGACGGCCCCAGCATCCCGTTCATCGAAACGTATCTCAGTACCGCGAACGACTCGAGCTCGCAGTACGAACCGCCCGAGCATTCAGAGGTGACACTCGCCGAGAATGTCAGCCTCGACGAACGGGTGAACCGTGTGCTCGAGCACGTGATGCGGCAGATCAGATAGCCCGCGCGGCCCGGCGAGACCGTCGTAGAACACTACAGTCGCCCGGTGAGCGCGAGCACGATGATAATGATCAGAATGATCCCTACTATGCCGCCGCCAGCCCTCGGCCCGCGCGCGTAGAATCCCCCTCCGCCAAACACGATAAGCAAAATAATCAGTATCAGCAGTAAGCTCATTCGGCACTCTCCGGTCAGGCATCACAGCATCAACCGTGCCGTATCGAACGTTTCTAGCCAATTACGATGGAGGCCGCATGAAACCCCTTGTCCTCTCGTTCGTCGCGCTGGCCCTGCTCTCCCAATCAGGCATGCTCTCGGCACAACAAGGTCTCGGAGGCGCGGGCCAGGCGCTGCCCGCTTCGATTCTTCAATGTGCTGATGTGTCGGCGGCCTTAATGGCGGTGACCAACCAGGACACACGCCTGCGAGACTGGGCGAACCTCGCGCGATATCGGGACGCCAACAAAACCGTGACACGTGCCGATGCGGTTTTCATGGGTGACTCGATTACTGATTTCTGGCAGCAGGCGCGATTCGGTGGGTTCTTTCCGGGCAAAAGTTATGTCGATCGCGGCATCAGCGCGCAGACGACGCCGCAGATGCTCATCAGATTCAGGCCAGACGTGATTGCGCTGAAGCCACGTGTGGTCGTCATTCTCGCGGGCACGAACGATATCGCCGGCAACACGGGCCCGATGACCAACGAAGAGATCCAGAACAATCTGGCGTCGATGGCCGAGCTCGCGAAGGCGAACAACATCAGGGTGGTGCTCTCGAGCATCACGCCGGTCAGCGCGTATCACGTTGCGCCGAATGCCCCACCGCAGACCGAACGACGTCCGGTGCAGCGCGTTCAGGCCATCAACGCGTGGATGAAAGCGTACGCCGCGGCCAACAAGCACGTGTACCTCGACTACTACTCCGCGATGATCGACAGCACCGGCATGTTGAAGGCGGAATTCAGCGCGGACGACCTCCATCCGAACATCGAGGGCTACAAGGTGATGGCGCCGCTCGCCGAAGCCGCGATCGCGCAAGCGTTGAGATAGGGTGCGTGGTGGTTCGTGGGTATCGTAGGGTCGCGTAGGCAGCGTTTCCTCACGCGACCCACGAGACCTACGCGACTCCACGCGACCCTCTTACGCCTCGATCGTGTAAATCTCGCGACGGCCCGACTCCACCAAGTTGTGGTAGTCCTTCATGATGGCTTCGAACTCCTTGCTCTGCATCGACGGGTCCTTCATCATCTCCTCGAAGGCGCCCAGGCTCTTCACCTCCCACTCCGACACGACCGTCCAATAACGCTCCGCGCTCAGGTCGGTCATGATTCTGGATTTGCCGAACCCCATTTTCTCGGTCAGGGCACTCATTGCCTTGAACTTCTCTACCATCGGCCGAACCTGACCTGGCTTGCAGAAAAAGATCTCTCTGATCAGCACCATAACGCCTCCTCCCTTCCTTATACCCGATGAGCATCAACCGTGTGTAAGCTGAACCCATGTATCGGCTCTCCGAGAAGGCGGTCCTCTTCGCCCCACCCGACACGATCGAGCCGCAAGCGCTGAAACAAATCGAGAACACGGCGTCGATGCCGTTTGTCTTCAAGCACGTCGCCGTGATGCCCGATTGTCACTACGGCAAAGGGGCGACGATCGGCACGGTGCTGGCGACCAAAGGGTCGATCATCCCGGCCGCGGTCGGCGTCGACATCGGGTGCGGGATGATCGCGGTCAGAACGCCGCTGACGCGCGATGCCATTGCCGATCCGGCGGCCGTTCGCGCGGGCATCGAGCGGCGCATCCCGATGAGCGCCGGCAACAACAACCGATCGCTCAGCGACAGCGCGTCCCGCCGCGTGAAAGAGCTCGAGTCGCTCGCGACGCGCGACTACAGCGCCGTCGATCCGAACTGGAGGCTGCAGCTCGGCACGCTCGGGGGCGGCAATCACTTCATCGAGCTCGCCACCGACGAATCGAACACCGTGTGGGCGACGCTGCACTCCGGCTCGCGCGGCATCGGCAACAAGATCGGCAACCTCCACATCCGCCGCGCGCAGGCGATCGCGAAGACGCACGGCACGCACTTGCCAGACAGGGATCTCGCATATCTCACCGAAGGCACCGCAGAGTTCGACGAGTACGTTCGCGACGTGTTGTGGGCGCAGAATTTCGCGCGGCTGAATCGCGACGAGATGATGGACCGCGTCATGCTCGAGCTGAGCCGCACCGTCTACGGCGATGCGGACCACATGGCCCAGCTCGAGGCGCAGCGCATCAATTGCCACCACAACTTCACGCAGCTCGAGGAGCATTTCGGCGAGCGCATCTGGGTGACGCGCAAAGGCGCGATCGAGGCGCGCCGCGGCATGTGGGCGATGATTCCCGGATCGATGGGCACGCGCAGCTACATCGTCACCGGCCTCGCGCACCCGATGGCATTCAGCTCGGCGCCACACGGCGCCGGACGCCGCCTCTCGCGCACTGCGGCACGAAAGCAATTCACGATGAGCGACCTGGACACCGCCATGCGCGGCATCGAGTTCCGGCGCTCATCGGTGCTGCTTGACGAGATTCCGTCGGCCTACAAGAACATCGACGAGGTAATGGCGCACGCGAAGGACCTCGTCGAGATCAAGTACGTGCTGAAGCAGTTTGTGAATGTGAAGGGAGATTGATGCAGTCACACGCGCGATTGAACGGTGTGTGAATTAATCCGCGACGCTCGTGTTGCACGATTCCGATTCCTGCTCGCACAAATTCACGATCGCATGCGAAATACGCATTGGCAACACGATCGAAATGACGTTACGATTTACTTACGCGCACTGTTGTTGCCACGCGCGCCCACGGGAGCCTTCGTCGGCTGCCGCAGTCTCATGCGGATCACGATTATCAAACGGCCGCACTGCACGATTAACGAAATAGACTTCACTGGATGGAGAGTCGGGGAGACGTACGAGGTCCCGGTCGAGATTGCCAGCCTCCTGATCGTTGAGGGGTGTGCCCGGCTCGAGGTACGCACAGGTGAAGATCGCCGGCGGCTGAAACGCTGGGGAGGCAATGACCGGCGGATTCTGCGCTATGGACCTGGGGGTGGGCGCGACTGACGGGGCCCGCGCGACTCGCGTGTCGAGCCGCTTGACCAATTGCGAAAAATTTACCGCGCAAAGTTTTCCGACTCGCGTTCGATCGTCGCGTTTTCCACGCAAATCCGCCCAAATCTCTATTCGAACGGTGGTACCGCGCTTGCCCTCTATGACGACATGTCAGCGATGCGCCCTTGCCGATACGACCTTCATCTTCCGGTGTGGTATCGCGTTCAGGGCGAACGGAGCTGGCATACCGGGACGACCGAGAGCGTCAGCCGATCGGGCGTGATGATTCGCACGCACGAGCGGAACGAGCTAGACAGTCTAGTGAGGGTCGTCATCGAGCTGCCCCACGAAGACGGATCCGGCACTGCCGGCTGTCTCACCGGCATCGGTCATGTCGTGCGAGCGCAGAATGCGGATAGGAGCGACGCACCGTCGTTCGCGATCGCCGTCAAGCGCTATCGCGTGCAGCGTCGCGATCACGTCTCGCCGTCACACGGATAGCGCGCATCACGACGTCCGCGCTCGCGGGGCGCGTCATCCTATGCGGGTCACCATCATCAAACAGCCGCGCCCAACCAGTGGTAAGATAACTGGTCCTGCCAAGGCCGGCGTAGCTCAGTTGGTAGAGCAGCTGATTCGTAATCAGCAGGTCATCGGTTCAAGTCCGATCGCCGGCTCCACGTAATAACCTTTGCTCTCGACAACCATCGGAAGGTGCCCGCGCAACGTCTCGCACGGCTCCCTGGTAATGCGGCGTGTCAGACACAGCCTGACGGTAGGCGGCCAAGGTTCGGTCTTTGCATCCCCACCCTCTGGGGAATGCCCAAAGTGTCTCAGACACATACGATCTACGGTGTCGGGCGATTGCATTGTGGTCATCGCAACATGGGCTGCGTGGGCTACAGCCTGCAAACTCTCAGTGGACAGACGACCGTGGTGCGGTTCGATCCCATGCCCGAGGCTGCGCATGGGGATGTGTTCCATCTGACACTCGAAGACGGCCGCGTCCTGGAGTGCCAGGTCCTCAACGAGTACACGACCTATTGTGCCGTCATCGATGGTCCTCGCATCGAGCGGCGCCACCATCGCCGTCCCGCCCCGATGGCCCGCGCATACCAATAAAACAAAGGGCGGCCGGTTTTCACCGGCCGCCCTCGGATACCTATGGATCTAAAGATCTAAGGATCTATAGATCTCTAGTTACGACCGTAGGTGTTTGTTGAACCACCCCAACGTGCGCTGCCACGCGAGCTTGGCGGCCGCCTCGTCGTAGCGCGGCGTCGTGTCGTTGTGGAAGCCGTGGTTCGCCTTCGGGTACACGTACCCCTCGTGACGAATGTTGTTCGCCTTGAGAGCGGCCTCGTACGCGGGCCACGCCTGAACGAGGCGTGTGTCGAGCTCGCCGTGGTGAACCAGCACCGCCGCTTTGATCTTCGGCACGTCTTCCGCCGCCGGCGCGCCGCCGTAGAACGGAACCGCTGCGCCAAGTTCCGGGAGCCGTACCGCGAGCGTGTTGGAGATGGCACCGCCGAAACAGAATCCGACGACCCCGTGCCGGCCTGTGCTTTCGGGGCGCGCCTTCAGCCAGTTGATGGCCGCGATGAAGTCTTCGGTCATCTTTGCGCGATCGACCTTGCCAAACAGTTGGCCGCCTTGCTCATCGTCGCCTGGATACCCGCCGACTGATGTCAGGCCGTCGGGCGCGAACGCGATGAAATTTTCGGTGCCGAGACGCCTCGCCACATCTTCGACGTACGGATTCAGTCCGCGGTTCTCGTGCACGACGAGCACCGCAGGATATTTCCCCGCCGCTACAGGGCGCACGAGGTAACCCTTGATGGACCCGTTGCCTTGCGGCGACGGAACGGTCGCATACTCGGTGCGGATGCGCTTATCGTCCTTCGCGACCTGTTGCGCCCATGCGTAATTGGGGCGCAGCGCTTCGAAAAGGCCCGCCACGGTGAGCCCGCCGACCGCGAACTTCGCCGAACGGTCGAAGAACGCCCGCCTATCGATGTCGCCGTGAACGTACAGATGGAATAGGTCGAGAAGCTCTTGCGGAAAGTCCGACGCCTGCTTTCGTTCCATGGCTACTCCTTTGGTCCGGCTAAAGCCGGACACTACCGTCGAGGCCCTAAAGCCGGACCCTAACGCCTCTTACGCCCGACAAAAGCCGGATATTTACCGGCGCGGTGCTGGGAGGCCGGAGAGCATACCACGAGGCGTCACTCAGCGAGCGTGGGCGGCGTCATCGTTACTCTCGTCGTCGTGCTCGGGCTCCGGCACGCAGTCGCGGCATCGCAATGCGTATGGAATTTCGTCGACGACGACGTTCACGCGCCCGTCGAAGAGAATCAGATGGCGTCCAACGAAGCGGTACTGAAGGTCTTTCGGGAGATCGGGCAGCCGCAACAGGATATTTGGCGGCATCGTTGCGAGCCCGTGCAGCTTGTTGTAGTTCTCGTTGATGTCAACGTCGAACTCTCCAGGATTGTCGTCCATAATCGCAGCCAGGGTCGCCGCATCGACCCGGAGGGCAAGCATTCGCTTTAGCTGTCCTTCCATCGCCGGAAGAAACACCTGGCCGCGCCGCGAGCCGCGCGCGTCGTCGATTCGCTCGGCCATGCGATGTTCGAAGCGTTCGATCTCATCGGCGTTGTCGGTCACCACCAGCGGCGGCAATCCAGCTTCGAGGCGGGTGCGCAATGCGGCGTAATCCTGAACCCTGCGGCTGAACTCGGCAACCGTCTCGGGGTCGAACGTACCCTCCACCGTAATCGAGAAATCGGGCTTGGTCGGGTCGGGGTTCGCAGGCGTCTGAGCCATCGCGGCCAGAGGGGCCGCAAGGAGCACACCTACAACCAGTTTTCGCAGTCGCATCGCTTTTTCGGGCTGCATCTTATGTACCAGCCTGATTGAGACTGTGGAAGGGGCATTGCATTTGCGAACGCCATTATATGCGCTGGATTGCGGTCGCGCTGCTCGTCACGAGTGCAGCAATCGGATGCAATGAGGACGTCCCCACCTCTCCCGGACAGAGCGCGCCGGTCATCGTGGCGTTTGGGGACAGCCTGACCTCCGGTCCTGGCCTTCGACCGGACGAGACCTACCCTGCCCTGCTTCAGCAACGGATCGCGAGCGACGGACGGGACTACCGCGTGGTCAACGCCGGCGTCAGCGGCGACACATCCAGCGAGGCGCTCGTTCGCTTCGATAGCGCACTCGTGTCCGGAACAAAGATCCTCATCCTCGCGATCGGCGGCAACGACGGCTTGCGCGGCGTGCCTGTCGCCACGGTGGAGCGCAACATCGCGACGATGATCGAGCGCGCTCAGGCGCGCGGCATCGCCGTGCTGTTGTGTCAGATGGAAGCGCCGCCACTGCGAGGAGTGAGCTATACGATCGATTTTCATCGCGTCTTTACCAGGCTGGCCGAGCGCTACAAAGTGCCGCTCGTGCCGTTCTTTCTTCTCGGCATCGTCGGGAACGACGACTTGGATCTCGACGACAGCCTCCATCCAAACGCCGCCGGCCACAAGGTCATTGCCAACACGATCTGGCCCCACTTGCGCCCGATGCTCTAGCGGCGCTACTCTCTCCTTCCACAGGAGGAGATCTATGACGCTTTCACGTCTTTCGGTGTCCGCGTGCGCATTTGCCGTGTTTACGATCGCCGGAATGGCGATTGGTCAGGGACAGGCACCTGCACCACAAACTCAGAAGCCGGCGCAGCCGCCGCGACCGCCACTGCTGCACGCGGGAAATCTCATCATGCCACCCGACGACGCGATAGCGGCCAACGGCGGCCCCGTGTTTGGAGCAGCGAACCAGACCGGCTTCTACATTACGCGCAACGTGTTCCGCAACAACAACACGAGCCGCCCGCACTATCACACGATGGATCGCTGGGTCACGGTCATCAAGGGCACGTGGTGGGGCGGCACGGGCAAGGTGTTCCGTCAGAAGGAAATGAAGCCGATGCCGGCCGGAAGCGTGATGTTCCATCCGGCGTACTTCATTCACTACGACGGCAATCAGGATAACGGCGAAACCATCGTCCAGATCATGGGATATGGTCCCGTGACGACGGTGCAGGTCGAGGAAGATGAAAAAGGGAACCCCATGACCAAGGGCGGCGAAGGCGCCGGTTATGCAGCGACGCCTCCGGCGAAATAACTACAACGACCCGGCCACCTCGGCCCAGATGCGCAGGATCTCCTGAAACTCAGCGGCGGCCTTCGGGTCGCCGCTGGGCATCATGCGGATCGGTTCCTTCACATTCTGCCGCGCGGCGCCTCGAAACTGCTGCTTTGAATTCGTCAGATAGATCCGCGTCCCCGCCTCGTCTTTAATTGACACGCACACATCGTCGGCCACGCCGTCCGACCGGACGAGGAAGGCGTACTGCGTCTTCGCATCTCCCGCGGCGATCTGCTTGAAATCGGCGCGGCTCTCGGGCATTCCCAGGGCTTTCCGAGCCGCCGGCGGGAGCTGCGTGCTTTGCTTCTCGTCGAGGATGCGGAGCTTCAGTTTCTCGAAGTCGACTGCGGTGAGTGGTGACTCCGTCTGAGCGAAGCCAGCCGACGCAACAAATAGCAGGAAGAACGCCGCGATTGGAAATAGCCGCATGACGCCTCCACGGTCCGGCTGAAGCCGGATACTACAGAAGAATGTCCTTTACGACGTTGCCGAACACGTCCGTCAACCGGAAATCCCGGCCCGCATACCGATACGTCAGCTTCTCGTGATCGATGCCGAGCTGATGAAGGATCGTCGCGTGAAGATCGTGAATCGAAACCCGGTTCTCGACAGCACGGAATCCGAAGTCGTCCGACGCGCCGTAGGTCATCCCCGCCTTCACGCCGCCGCCGGCCATGAACATCGAGAAGCCGTACGGGTTGTGATCGCGCCCGTCGCCGCTCTCCGACACCGGCGTGCGCCCGAACTCTCCACCCCAGACGACCAGCGTTTCGTCGAGCAGGCCGCGGCGCTTGAGATCGCGGATGAGCGCGGCCGACGCCTTGTCCATGTTCGGGCAGCGCTCGCGCAGGTTCTTGTCGATTTCCTTGTGGTCGTCCCACGGCTGGCCGGGGCCGTAGTGCACCACGACGAAGCGGACGCCGCTCTCCACGAGGCGGCGCGCCATCAGACAGCCCTGCGCGTACGGCGTCGAGCCGTATTCCGCCCGCACCGACTCGGGCTCCTTCATGACGTCGAGCGTGTCCATCGCGGCGAACTGCATCTTGAACGCCGACTCCATCGACGCGATGCGCCCTTCTAGAAACGCGTCTTGCCCGAAGCTTGCCTGGTGCTGCTGATTCAGCGCCTGCGTCAAGATCCAGCTGCGCGCGCTGCGCATCGGTGCCGAGCTCCGTGTTCCGCAGGAAGCGGATCATTTTGTCGGGCGCCATCTCGAACGTGTTGAACGAGCTGCCCTGGAACTCGGCCGGCAGGAATCCCGACGTGGTGAAGCCGCCGCCATCGGGCGCCAGCACCATGAAGGCCGGCAGGTTCTTGTTCTCGGTGCCGAGGCCGTACGAGATCCACGAGCCCATCGACGGACGCGACAGAATCATGCTGCCTTGATGAAACATGCTGCGCGCCTGCTCGTGGTTCGGGTTCGTCGTGAACATCGAGCGGATGACACAGAGCTCGTCGGCAACTGTTGCAAGGTTCGGCAGCAGCTCGCTCATCTCTATGCCGGCCTTACCGTGCTTCGCAAACGAAAACTTCGTCGGCATCAGCCCTGCCGTCGTCCGCTCCGTGCGCAGATCGGCGGTCGCCGGCCGCTGGCCGGCGTACTTCATGAGCGCCGGCTTCGGATCCCACAGATCGACCTGCGATGGCCCGCCGGTCATGAACAGCAGGATCACGTGCTTCGCTTTGGGCGCGAAGTGCGGGCCGACTACGTGCGTGCCGGCGGCCAGCGCATCATCGGCGAGCAGATCGGCGAGGCCGAGCATGCCGATGCCGCCGCACATGCACTTCAGCGCCTCGCGCCGCGAGAATTTGTCTATGGCCAAAAGATCACCTCGTTGGTCGAAAGCAGCGCCTGCGCGTAGTTTGCGTAGTTGGAGGCGCGCACATACGCCACGCCGAGCGCGACTTCGTCTGGACTCGCATCTCTCGAGAATATTCTTCGATACAGCAGCTGAATCGTCGCTTCGGTCGACCTGTCGTTCGCGTGCGCAACCTGTTCGGCGAGCGCCCTCGCCTGTTCCTGCACGAAGGCGCTATTCATGACAAACAGCGCCTGCAGCGGGTTCAGCGTCAGCTGCCGCATCGGAATGTGCGCCAGCGGCGCCGGCACGTCGTAGAGCCGCATCACATCGTTGCTGCGGCCACGGCTGATGGACGAATACATCGTGCGGCGAACGCCCGCGTCGACGTCGGGCTGCGAGGGTCCGTACATCGTGAGATCCAGCTTGCCCGAGGCCTGCAGCAGCGAATCGCGGTACGCCTCGATGTCCATGCGGCGCGGATTCATGCGCCACATCAGCTGGTTCGTCGGATCGGTGTCCATCTCGAGCGTGCGCGGCTTGCTCGACTGCCGATAGGTCGCCGACAGCATGATCTCCTTGTGCAGCCACTTGAGCGACCATCCGCTCGCGATGAAACGCGCGGAGAGATCCTCGAGCAGTTCGGGGTGCGTCGGCTGCAGCCCCTGTATGCCGAAATCGCTCGGCGTGCCGACGAGGTGCTTGTCGAAATGCCACCCCCACACGCGATTCACCATCACGCGCGCACTGAGCGGCGCGGCGTCGGTGAAGATTTTCTCGCCAAGCTCGAGCCGGCCGGATCCGTTCTTGAAATCGCCGGCGTCTTTCGCGAGCACGAGCGGGAACCCGCGCGGCGCGAGATCGGTTGGCGTGCCGAGATTCCCGCCGCGATACAACGGCAGATCGCGAGGCTTGCCCGGGGTCACGTCGAAGAACGTGAGATCGGACTCTGACGTATTCCACCACACGCCCGCGTCGTAAATCGAATTGAGGAATGGCGCCTGCGGCTCGATCCGCTTGCGCGGCGCCGCCGCCGCCTTGATTCTGGACGCGCTCCGGATTCGGAATCTGATCGGCCGGGCGCGCGCGCTTCTCGTCGGGCACCGGCGCGCGCTTCTTGAGCGTGCCGTCCGGATTGCGATCTTCGGGCGGCTTCTCTCCGGGATACGGCACCGTCTTGATGTACTCCGCGATCTGCGGGTATCCTTCGACATCGCGTCGATCTCGGCCTGAAGCGCCGTAAGCTCCTGGCGGAACTTCTTCACCTGCTGCTCGGCCTGCTCGGGCTTCGACCCGGGATCGCTTTCCAGCAGGTTGGCCGTGTAGTGCAGGTCGAACAGCCGCTGATACACCCACATGAATCGCGTCTCTGTCTTCGGATCGATCTCGAAGAACGGCCGCAGCGCGCGCGACGTCGACGCGAACACGCTCGTGAGCCTCGCGTAATCCATCTGCCGGATCGGATCGAACTTGTGGTCGTGGCAGCGCGCGCACGACACCGACAAACCGAGCAACCCGCGCGTCATGGTGTCGAGCCGCTCGTCCCAGTCGTTCAGTTGCAAGCGTGCCGATGACGTCGATCGACAGCCGCACGTCTTTGTGATCCTGCGGGCCGAGCGCAATCGGGCCCAGCGCCCGCATGTCGGGTCGCGATGTGCCGGGCATGAGATCGGCCGCGAGCTGCAGCGTGACGAAGCGGTCGTAGGGCACATCCTTGTTCAGCGCCTCGATGACCCAGTCGCGATACCGCCACGCGTGCGGATACGGGGGGTTCGTGATGTTGCCGGGATTATCTTCGCCGTACCGCACGACGTCGAGCCAATGGCGTCCCCATCGCTCGCCGTACTGCGGCAGGGCCAGAAGTTTGTCGACGAGCTTCTCGTACTTGTTCGGCGACGCATCGCTGGCGTACGCCTCGACTTCGTCGTAGGTGGGCTTGAGGCCAATCAGATCGATATAGGCGCGGCGAATCAGCGTGCGATCGTCGGCCTGTGGCGACGGCGTCAGCCCTTTCTCGGCCAGCCTGGCGTACACAAAGTGATCGAGCTTCGTCCGCGCCGTCGCCGCGTGCGCAGAGACCGGTTGCGGAAGTACGTTCACCGCCTGGAATGCCCACCACTGCCGGCCCTTCTGGAGCTCGGCGTCATCGACGACGCGCCGCTTTGCGACGGCGGCGGCCGCTGTGCTGACACGCGGATCCGGCGCGCCGCCGGCAATCCACGCTTCGAAATCGGCAATCACCTCGTCCGCGAGCTTGCCGCTGGGTGGCATCTGCAGATGGGGATCCGCGTACTTCATCGCGTGAATCAGTTTGCTGTCGGCGGGTTTCCCGGGCACCAGCGCGGGGCCGAGTGTGCCCCCCTTCATGACGCCTTCACGGCTGTCGAGCGTGAGATAGCCTTTCGGCTCCTTCATCGTGCTGTTGTGACAGGCGTAGCACTTGGCCGCGAGCACGGGCCGGATTCTGGACTCGAAAAATTCGTTCGTGACGGTCTGCTGCGCGCGCGCGTGGCTGGCAGCCAAGACCATCAGCAACGCGCCGACAAGAACGTGCCGGTACACGGTCATGAGACCTCTTCTGAGAAAACTACTTTGAAAACGGACGAATAAATATAACATCCGCCCCATAGGAGCTGATGATGAAACTGGCAGCCGCGCTTGTAACTGTAATCGCGTTGTCCGCGGTCGATCGCGCTGGCGCAGGAAGCCCCCGCACTCGATCCCAGAGCGTTGTCAGCGGCGTTGGCCGCGAAGACCTGAGGGTGCCGACGCGGACCGCCTCGCCGACCGCATCCGTGCGTATTTCGGCGGCCGCGACGTACTGATGAGAGGTGCGCCTGCCCGTGCGGACGAGCTGACCGTGGCGTTTGCGATCGAAGCGCCCAACCTGCCGGCGACCGGGCCAGCGCCGCGGGCTGTTGCCGATCACGGGATGTTCAGCTCTCCCGCTCATCAAGGTGGGCACGAGCGGCCTTTACGCGGGAGTCGCGAATCTCACTCACGGCGCCGCGTTTACGTGGCACTACGAAGCCGGCGGCGCGCGATTCGGCGGCGGCCAGCTCGAGGTCTACGAAACGCATCCCGACGCGCGCGAACGGGCCGGCGTCCCTAAAGGGACGGTCAAGCAGATGGCGCCGTGGAGCAGCAAGATTTTCGCGGGGACCACGCGCGACTGGTGGGTCTATGTGCCGGCGCAGTACAACGCGGCCAACCCCGCGGCGGTGATGGTGTTCCAGGATGGCGCCAGGAGCGCGCCAGTATGGTCGTGCCTGTTTTCGACAACCTGATCGCGAAGGGAGATATTCCCGTCACGGTCGGCATCTTCATCGAACCTGGCGGTATCAAGGCGCCGCGCGATAACCGCAGCTTCGAGTACGACACGCTCTCCGATCAGTACGCGCGCTTCCTCCTCGAAGAGATCCTGCCCGAGGTTGAAAAAACCGTCAGGCTCCGCCGCGATGCGGCAGGACGCGCGATTGCCGGTCAAAGCAGCGGCGCGATTGCCGCGTTCACCGTCGCATGGGAGCGGCCCAGCGAGTTCAGCAAAGTGCTGTCCGGGATCGGCAGCTTCACGAACATCCAGTCGGGCAAGACGCTCCGGGAGGGCGGACACAACTATGCGGCGATGATTCGGAAGGCGCCGCGGAAACCGATCCGCATTCTTCATGCAGGACGGCGCGAACGATCTCGACAACCAGCATGGCAGCTGGTGGCTCGCGAACCAGACACTCGCGCGCTCGCTGGCCTTTGCCGGCTATGACTACAAGTTTGAGCAGGGGCAGGGCTTTCACAGCAACGGCCACATCCGCGCGATTCTGCCGGATGCGTTACGTTGGTTGTGGCGGTAGCCTGGTCACCTTCACCACCTGGTTGAACAGATACTCGACGTCGATGCGGTCGCCCGGCTCGAGCGACTGTGCGGAAATCGCTTCGTTACCTACCCGCGCGGCGTTCAGCTGCTCGGTCGAATCGTCGA
Organism: Vicinamibacterales bacterium; assembly: GCA_963730445.1. GTDB lineage: Bacteria > Acidobacteriota > Vicinamibacteria > Vicinamibacterales > JAMQPK01 > JAMQPK01. The sequence continues at coordinate 111,111 of CAVSRX010000003.1, forward strand.
CATGCGTGAAGACGATTTCCCACGATGCCTGGCCGTGAATGCTGATAGGTTGGATGCGCTTGAGGATGGCCTGGCGGCTGCCCTTGAGCATGCCTAGATTCTACGCGATGCTATGATCCCCGCATGAAAGCATCCGACTGCATCCTGTTCAGCGGGGGCGCCCCGGGCGCCGAAGGCGAGTTCGGCGCCTGCGCCGAGCGCCACGGCGTCGAGGAAGTGAATTTCACGTTCGACGGGCACAAGATCGTCCGCCACCGCGGCGTGCGGGTGCTCAATCACGAAGAGCTGCAGAACGGCGATATCAGCCTCGAGTACGTCAGCCGTCTCATGCAGCGCCGCTATTCCGACGCGCCCACGATTCGAAAAGTGCTGCAGACGATGTGGTACCAGGTCAATAGCGGCCAGGAGATCTGGGTCATCGGCACGATCCTCGACGACAAGACGGTACGCGGCGGCACCGGATGGGGCGCTGAGTTCGCCAAGCTGTGTAACAAGAAGCTTCACGTGTTCGATCAAGAGCGTAAAGGTTGGTTCTGGTGGACCGGCGACGACTGGCACCCCGCCGACACCAAGGACGGCCCGCGCATCATGCACCCGCACTTCAGCGGCACCGGCACGCGTCAGCTTCAGGAACCGGCGAAAAAAGCCATCGAGGAGCTCTTCACGCGATCCTTTCTGTAACGATTCGCTACAAGCCGGCACTCCCACTGCCGGGTTCATCCTCGGTACGGAAACTGCACGTGTAACAGCGTTATGACGAAACCGCTGTACCTCTATGTCGCCGCGATTTGTCTAACCGCCGCCTGTTCCTCGTCGGCGCATCAAGCGTCGAGCGCAGCAAGCGATGCCCAAGGCCGGCAGCAACGTGAACCCCGACGCGGGCGTGGTCGCGGACTTCACGGCGAAGGTACAGGCCTACGACAAGCTTCGAAAAGATCTCGCGAAGGACAGCCCTCCATTAAAGGAGACAAACAATCCCGCGGAAATCGCCAACGCTGAAAAATCGCTTGCGGCGAAAATCCGCGCGGCGCGCGCCACGGCGAAGCGCGGCGATATTTTCACGCCCGCAACCGAAGCCATGTTTCGACGATTGATACGGCCGCCAATGGTTACGGGGCCCGACGCCAAAGAGAACAAGGCCATCGTCAAGGAAGACGCACCGAAACCGGGTGAAGTGCCCTTCAAGATCAATGGGGAGTATCCGAAAGAGGTGCCGCAGTCGACCGTGCCTCCGGACGTGCTGAAGGCGCTGCCGCCGCTCCCGGAGAATCTGCAGTACCGGATCGTGGGCAAACACCTGATCCTTCTTTGCGTCCACGGCAATCTCATCATTGATTACATGCTCAACGCCATTCCGTAACTCGAGGATGACCGATGCGGACACATAAATCATTCGTCGCCGTTTTGACCATTGCCGCCGCGCTGGGCGTCGCCGTTGTCGCGCAAGATCTGACCGTCCCGAACAAGCCCACCGGCACGCTTCGGTTTGCCGTCATCGGTGACAGCGGAACCGGAGACAACAATCAATACCGGCTCGCGAAGGTGTTCACCGACATCCACCAGCGTTTCCCGTACGAGTTCGTGCTCATGATGGGCGACAACATGTACGGCGGCGAGAGCGCGCGCGACTTCCAGCGGAAGTTCGAGATTCCCTACAAGCCTGTGCTCGACAAGGGCGTCAAGTTCTACGCGTCGCTCGGCAATCACGACAGCACGAATCAGCGGATGTACAAGCTGTTCAACATGAACGGCGAGCGGTTCTACACCTTCCGGCCGAAACTCGGCGTGCGTTTCTTCGCGCTCGACAGCAATTACATGGATCGCACGCAGCTGCAATGGCTGGAGAAAGAGCTGGCGGCGAGCGGCTCGGACTGGAAGATCATGTACTTCCATCATCCGATCTACTCATCGGGCGGGTCGCACGGATCCGACACCGCGCTGCGCGAGCAGATCGAGCCGCTGTTCCTCAAATACGGCGTGGACGTCGTGATGGCAGGTCACGAACATTTCTACGAACGCCTGAAACCGCAGAAGGGCATCCACTACTTCATCTCCGGCGGCGCCGGGAAGCTGCGCAAGGGTGACGTCGGCGGCGAGTTCACGGAGAAGGCCTTCGACACGGGCTTTCATTTCATGATTCTCGAGATCGACGGCGATCAGATGCACTTCCAGACCATCAGCGAGCAGAACAAAACGGTGGACTCGGGCATCGTCGCGCGCCGGAAAGTCGACGACAAAGCGGCGCCGTCGGTGCCGGCCGCGCCGTCCGCGAAGCCGGTGCCGCCGCAGGACAAGCCGGGCACCTCGACCGCGAAGCCGGCGGCCCCGTCGACCGCGAAGCCGGCGACCATCCACCGCGAAGCCGGCCGCGCCCATCGACCGCGAAGCCAGCAGCGAAGCCATAGCAGCTCGACGGGATTAATCGACGACCTGACGCCGCGAGACGAGCACTTCGGACGACGAGGAAGCCATCGATTCGTAGTACCCGACGAATCGACTGGTTTCCTCTGCTTTGTACGGCCTGAGATTTTCTGCCCACCTGAAGCCGATCACCTGAAACCGCAGCTCGGCCTCGATCTCGAACGGGCCGTCCGCCTGGTTCACCTCGATCGCGTATCGAACACGATCGCCGCTGCCTCCGAAGTCGGCGTCCTCGGCGGCTGCGCCAACGACAGCGATTCGCGATTCCGCCGTCGTCTTGTCAAATCCTCTCGGCACCAGGCGATTGTCTTTGAGGTACCGAACGGCCGTTAGAAGTCCCGTCGTCGGACGTCCGCTCGAGATCGCTCATGACCGACTCATAAATCTGCACCTGATCGGCCGTGCGGATTTCGCTGTGATGCGGCTCGAAGGCGAGCGCGTCGGCATCGTTGTCGTTGCCGGCGATCGCGCCGTTCTGCGCGACGGCTCCCGATTCGAACACGATGCGGCCGCCTCGATCGCGAACCGTGACGTGCAGCCACGCCCGGCGCGAGGGGTAACCGGTCGGCAGCTTGTGCCCCGTGAGATTCCGCACGTGGACATCGGCCACCAGGCGGCCGCCCGCATCGATCGGCTCGTACGATCGACAGTTCAGCGGTCGATTTCTGAAGATTGGCCAGCGTCGCGGCGATCGACACGTCCATTTCGGCCGGCGTGGCGACGACACCGAGGTCGCCGCGATACCGGTTGAGCATGCGCTGCATGAACACGTTTCCGCCGACGAACGTGTGGCGGGCGAAGCCTTTGCGCGGCGCACCCGAGCACGGACGCGATCGGCGTGTCTTCCTCGACGACCGGCATATGGCAGGACTGGCAGCTGCGCTGCTCGCCGGCGTATGCGCTGTGCTGCCACTCCTGAAACGGCATCTGCTCGGGCAGCTCGCCGATGACCTCTCCCTTGGGTCCGCGCGCTTTCGTCACGAGCGTGTGGCACGTCGCGCAGAACTCCGACTGACGCACGTGCGCGGCCTCGGTCGGCTCAAAGCCGGTCGCCGATCGCATGATCGTCGTCATGCCCCGTTCGATCTTGAACGGCCCGAACATCGGGACGCGGAGCGCCGGTGTCTCCGGTGCCGAGACCACGTAGCCTCCGGTGAAGCTCGCGGGTGTGCCGAGATTCCGATCGGTAATCTGATGGCACAGCGAACAGGCGACGCCGTCGTGCGCGAGCCGATCGGATCGATCGCCTTCGTCTTTGACGGGCAGATGTTCGAACACCTCGCCTTCGTCGCCGTTGAGCCGCGCGTCGGTGCGCGACATCGGCATGTGGCACGTGGCGCACTCGTCTTGAATCGCGTCGGCCGCAGCCGGATGATCGAGCACTTCCCTGTCGCACGGCCGCCTGCCAGTACGGATCGCGCGACGAGTTGGCCATCATCGACGCGCGCCACGCCGCGCCGATCGACACATCCTCGCCCGATGGCGTGCGCAGCCCGTTGTGACACGCCATGCATTGATCCGACGTCGCGAAAATGTCCGTGTGCGGACTCCGCTGCGCGTACATCACCGAAACAGCGAACGCGGCGCACGACGATGACGAACAGATACCGCATCACCATCCCGAAAAGAATCCGCCATCGAACCAGTCCCATAGCAGGTACACGAGGACGCCGGTCCGCCGCTCGCGCCGCTGCGACAGCGGCGTGCGCACGCCGACATTCAGCAGCACGTGCTGGCGGTTGCTGAGGCTCACCTGCACCTGCGGCAACACATCCCACTCTGCCTCGCTGCCATCTTCGAGCTCGCGCGCGCCGAGGATCTCCACCATCGGCGACCACGCGCGCCCCCAGCGATGCTCCATGAAGCTCTTGCCGACCGCGAGCCGCCAGAATGTTTCCTTCGCGGCCCGCGCTGAATCGGCCGGTACTTCGATGCCGGTGTGGGCGTGGAGAAATCCGTCGCGCGGAAGCACCTGGCTGACGGTGCCGAACGCCTCGAACATCGCGACTCCCTTCCCGAGACCTTTTGACTCGCTGCCTGTCGGCAGCGTGACCTCTCCTCCTGCTGACAGGATCGACCCGCGCGACAGGCTGTCGTACAGCACGTGCTTGTACGCGGCGCCGATATCCCCGACGCCGGCCTGCCATGCGTTGGCGGCGGACTGTCGCAGGTCGAACGGCACGAACACCTCGTATTGGCCGCGGCGGCCGACACGATGCTCGTACAGAAACTGATTGCCGAACGAGCGCTCGCGGCCTGGAACAATGGTTGTGGTGAGGACCGCTTCGTTCTCGGGGAACGCCTTTTCGGTGACGAACGGCCTTGGCAGGTTCAGATCGCCGCGCGGCCATCCACGCTCGGCGCAGAACGTGCGGACATGATCGATAACCAGGATGATCTGCGCCTCGGTCAGCTCGTCGCCGAACGCGGGCATCAGGCGATCGAACGAGCGCGCGGGGCCGCCCTGATGCACGACCGAGAGCCAATCGAGATCGGCTTCAGGAGTCGTGAGACCGCAATCGGTGAAATCGGGCAGATCGACGTCGAAGCCGCGAACGGCGACAGGCTGGCCGCGTCCGTCGCTGCCATGACACGCGGCGCACGCGGCTTCGTACAACTGCTGCCCGTCGAGCGCCGAGCGATCGATCGATTGCGCCTCGAGGGGAACATGAAGGATGAGCAGCGCGACGATCGCGACGACGACGGCCATCGAGCTGCGACGGTAGCATGGCCGTTTGGAAACCCAGAAACCTGAGAACTGTTCTCAGGTTCTGGCGATCCTCAACGCAGCACCTGAGATACATCCTTGTCGAGATTTTTTCCAAACGGACAACGTTGTAAGATTCGCCGCCGTTCTCGGCGAACACGGACCTGGAGCAGGTCGGCGCCGCTCACAAAAACAACAAACTTGTTTGAATTTCTCGCGCATATACCACATTTGCGTGTGATAAGGTCAGCCGACAAAAATCAGTCGCGTCAGGGCTTATTCGCCACATTTCTTAGGAAAACGCCCGTTCCTTCGGCGCGCGCACCGCGTTGGCGATTGGCGTCAATCTTGATTACGTCGCCGCCATCAACGTTTTTATTCACTCCCCCTCTTCTTCAAAGGTGTGTGATGAATCAAGCAGACACGGCGTGGATGCTGGTCTCGACGGCACTGGTCCTCTTGATGACCCCGGCGCTGGCGTTTTTTTACGGGGGCCTCGTGCGCTCGAAAAACGCCCTCAACACGATGATGATGAGCTTCATCTCGCTCGGATTCGTCGGCGTCCTCTGGGCGGTCATCGGGTATTCGCTGGCGTTCTCGGCCGGCAATAACTACATCGGCGATCTCTCGCGGCTGTTCCTGCGAGGCGTCGGGCTCGAGGCGCAGGGCACCATCCCGCATTACCTCTTCATGGCCTATCAGGGCACGTTCTGCATCATCACGGCCGCGCTCATCTCCGGCGCGATCGTCGAGCGGATGCGCTTCTCGGCCTACCTCATCTTCATCGTGCTGTGGGCGCTCTTCGTCTATACGCCGGTGGCGCACTGGGTCTGGGGCGGCGGCTGGCTCGCCGACATGGGCGCGCTCGATTTCGCGGGCGGAACGGTCGTTCACGTGAACGCCGGCGTCGCGGCGCTCGTCGCGGCGATCGTCGTCGGCAAGCGCAGCGACTATCCGAGCTCGTCGCTGCTGCCGCACAACGTGCCGTTCACGCTGCTCGGCGCAGGACTGCTCTGGTTCGGCTGGTTCGGCTTCAACGCGGGCAGCGCGCTCGGGGCAAGCCCCATCGCCGGTCTCGCGTTCGTCACGACGTTCCTGGCGCCGATGGGCACGCTGGTCGTGTGGACGATCCTCGACTACGCGCGCCAGGGCAGACCGACCGCCGTCGGCGCCGCAACGGCGATCGTCGTCGGCCTCGTCGCCATTACGCCGGCGGCCGGATTCGTCGGGACCGATGAGCGCCATCGCGCTCGGCGCGATCGCGGCGATCCCGAGCTACATGGGCCTGGTGTGGCGCGCGAAGACATCGCTCGACGACTCGCTCGACGTGGTCGCCGCGCACGGCGTGGGCGGCACGGTCGGCGCGCTGCTGACCGGCGTGTTCGCGCAGAAGGCGCTGAACGGTCTCGCCGACGGCGCGCTGTTCGGCAACCCCGCGCAGATCGGCATTCAGGCCACCGCCGTGGCGGTGACGATCGTCTACAGCGGCGTCGTCAGCTTCATCCTGCTGAAGCTCATCGGGCTCGTGATTCCGCTTCGCGCGTCGGCCGATGAAGAAGCGGTCGGTCTCGACATCAGCAACCACGGCGAAGAGGCCTACGTGCACGGCGAGGCCAGCAGCCAGATGCTCTCCCCCGCCGGGATGAAGAAGCCCGTCCCGGCCCTTCGATCGGAGCTTGCATGAAACTCATCAAAGCCATCATTCGCCCGAACAAGGTCGACGATCTGAAGGAAGCGTTCGCCAAGATTCAGATCGCCGGCATGACCGTCACCGAAGTGCGGGGCCACGGGCGCCAGAAGGGACATACCGCGGTGTATCGAGGCCGGGAGTACGAAGTGACGCTGCTGCCGAAGATGCAGGTCGAAACCGTGGTGCCGGACGAGCTCGTGGAGCCTGCGCTTCAGGCGATTCGTGAGGCGGCGCGCACGGGAGAGATCGGAGACGGCCGCGTGTTCATCTGTCCGGTGGAGCAGTGTCCTACAACATTCGAACGGGAGAGCGGGACATCGCGTAGTTAGATTCTAGATTTCAGTTTCTAGATTCTATTTTCCGCACGCGCCCCACGCCCATAACGCAACCGACCATTGATGCTTCTGGTTGCGGTGGACGACGGTGCGTGCGGTGTCGGTGCGGCCGCGGCGATCGAGGGAGAGGCACAACCTGAAGTTGTCTCCCTTCGAGACCTGGCGTTCGGCAGAAAGGACGCTGAGCAGCGTGAGGGCGCTGTTGCTGCGGTTCTTTTTCTTCTGATCGCCCAGCGCAAAGTTGAGCGCAGTCCTGACCTCGCGGTCATCGATCGCCACCGCGCGATACGCGTTGGGAGGAACTGGACAGGGCGCGGGGACGACTGGCCGGCAGCCTCGAAGAGCACCGTCGCGGCGGCGACAAATACCACGCCGCCCACAATCCATCGACCCGTCCGGAGTGTGCTGGCTTGCATCAGGGGTGGAGATCATACCACCCCCGATGCCAGCCACGAAACACGTCGCGGCGCGAAACGGCTATCGCCAGGCGACCTCGGTGCTGTAGTCCGTTCCTTTCACATCCTTGCCCTTCACTTCGACCGATCGGGGCTTGACAACGCGAAGGCTGAACGGCGTTCCATCTCGCCCGAGGAAATCTCCGAGCATGACGTTGCGCGACTCGGTGTTTTCCAGCCGGCCGATGAACTTGTTGTAGACGGTCTGTCGCCCAATCGGAATGATGGCGACGTTGACCTCGTTCAGCGGAGCCCCTGAGTCGTTCCGGAGGGTGACGTACATTTGCGAGGTCAGGATTTTCACCGGCGCGTTCGCGTCCTGCGCTGCGCCCTGCTGGGAGCAGCCGCCGGTGAGCAGGGCCAGCGCGACGAGTAAGCAGCAGCGCATGCCGTCCTCCTTGATGAATGGCGGGATCTTGCGCAGCACTGTAGCGCCGGGCCGATTTACAGTCAAGAATCCCCGCGGCGGTGGTATACTCTCGGCAGTTTCGCGGCCCGTTCTCCCTCGCGGCCGCTAACCCTACTTAACTGAACGGACAAGGAGCGCTGATGCGGTTTCCCATCAGGCCCGGTAAGGTTACGTGTGCGGGCATCGTGGCGATCTTCCTGGTGCTGCCCAACAGCATCTGGAAGGGTCCGGACGCGAAGGTTGCGCCCGCGCCAAAGCTGAAGATCGAAAAGCTGAAGATCGAGAAGCTGAAAAAGTCGCCCGACTCAAACGGTCGGCGCGTGAAACTCCGGAAAGTGCCGCGCTGAACACTCGGGGCACAGCGCGTGGCTCAACTGCAGCTCCGGCGTGTCCGCGAGGTACGTCTCCACGGTTTTCCACTCCGGAGCGTCTTCCCCCACTCTGACGCGCCGGCAGTCGGGACAGACCGGCAACATGTCGCTGAGCGTCCTGATGCGTGCGTTTGCCGCCCGAAGTTCCGTGACGAGCTTTTGCTGCTGCTCGTCGGTGCGGTTTCGCTGAAACCCGATCCAACTCGTCAGCAGCGCCACCGCCGCAAACACGACCAGCCGGAAAATGTCGCTGTGATCGATCGCCATGGAAAACTGCGGCGTCATGAAGAGATAGGCCGTAGTCACGGCCGATAGCATCGTGGCTATCAGACCTGCCACGACGCCACCGTAGAGCGCGGAAATCATGACAGCAAGAAAGAACAACGGCGACGCCGACGGCTGGATGAACGGCCACAGCTTCCATGTGATGAGCGTCGCCAGCGCGCAGCCGACAATCGGCAGCACGAGCAGGCGAACCCAGACAGGAAGCTTCGGCATCACTCGAGCGGCCGCACGACCACGTATCCGTCAATGTAGCTGTAGGGCGTGACGCCCGCTATCTTGTTGAGCCCTTCCGTCAGTCGAATGGTCGCGCCCCACGGATCGGTCAACGTCGCCGACATCAGACCCAACTCTGCATCCCGCCCGTACGGCACATCGAATTTCACGCCGTTGGCCGCGACCTTGTCGACGTAGGCCTTCAAGTTCGCCACGTCGAACCCGATGCTATCCATCAGCCTGCCCTTCATCGGCACGCCAGGCACCTTCTGACTGCCCAGCGGCGCGAGGGTCAGGTTCATCCCGGGCAGATCTCCCGATTCATACGGACCGCGCATCGTCGGCTTGAGCAGCAGTTTCTGCACGTAGAACCGCTTCACCTCGAGCGGCTGCTCGAGCCAGTAATGCAGATGATGGCTGACCACGGGAGCGGGAATCCGTGAATCTTCGACGAGCTCCATTCGGAAGGTATCCGGTCCCGTCACGTAGGTCTGCGGCGTTGTCTCGCGCCCGATGCGCGGCGGATCGTATTTCAACCCGGCCTTGTCGAACCGTGCGGTGAAGTCCGACAGCTTGTTCAGCTTGAGCCCCATGTGATTGATCGTGGTGCCTTCGCTCGGTCCGGTGCGCGGTTGAAGGCGGAACAGCACGACGACTCCCGGGATGGTCACCCCTTCCAGCTTGCCCACGGTCACCGGCTTGGCGTCGAACTGCTTCGTCCAGAACTCGCGATGGGCAGCCACATCGCTGACGTTCAGCAGCACATGCCCCATCGTCATGCCGGCGTCTGCTGCGGGAAAGAGCTGCGCGACCACGGTGTGCGTGCGCGCGAAGACAGCGGTTACGGCAACCGCGACCATGAACGCCGTGCGTAGGCGGGTGTGTGTCACACGTCCTCCTGGAAAGGGTGGAGGCGTAGTATACCGCCGGACGAATTATGAGATACTTATATACCGAATTGCCGCGCCGTGTTCAGGCCGACAGCTTCAGCGAGAGCAATCGCTTGAGCTGCGCTCCCGACACGATTGAGGTGACATCGAGGCGGCTTTCGGTCAACGCATCCAGCAGTGCGCGGATGACTTCGGCGCGCGTCAGGATGGCGCCGGTCTTGCTGCGAATCGCCGCGGTCAGGCGATCGAGCTCGAGCACCTGTCGCTCGAACATGACGACCGAGACCTTCGTCCACGCTTCGCGATGGGTCCGGGGGCGGCCGCGCTTCGCTCGTGGACGAGCGACCGTGCGGCGAGTGGGGCGCGTGGCCATCTGATTTGCCATTTTATCGAAAGTTGTTGCTAGCACAAACCAGAATCCGTATGCCTACCCCATCAAAACGCAAGTCCAAGACTCGGACGAGTCGGGCGTCCGCCGGCCGGCGATCGCGGAGAGCGTGTCAAAGATTATCCGCAGGTCAGTTTTCGCCTGCCCACGTCGTCGCGAGATAAGCTCGTCGCACTGAGCAGGGTACGTCAGCAGCCCCAGTGGCGGCTCATCGTCGAGTCTGTGGAATGTTATCTTCGCGATCTCCCGCGTCGGGAGCAGGCGCAAATCGCCCGTCTCACGTCCGGCAGACGATCAAAGGTCACGAAATAGGACAGTTCCGGGTCTATTTTGTTCCGTATTGCGCGCGAAGCTCATCGATCAGTGCAAGCCGAACGTCGCGCAAATCTTGAACAGCGTGCACGGCCGGATTCGTGCGAGTCAGGAACCCGAGGTTGGTTTCGCCGCCGGTGATTAGGAAGTCGGTCATCGCGACCGTGTACCGTGCCGAGACATCGAGCGGCTTTCCCGCGATCAGCCAGACGCTGCCGTCACGCGCCGCCCCCCGCGTGTGTAGGAAGCCTCCTGTGCCACGGTTTGTTACGCCGGCATCTAACACCGATCTCAAGAGCGCGCCGTCGATCGCTGCGCGGGTGACGCGTCCGCCGAACGGAAGAACCCGGATGACGTCGTACTCAGTGACGGGTCCGGGCTGCACGACATCGTCGATCCGGATCGAGCCTCCGTTGAGAATCGCGACGTCTACTCCGCCGGCTTCACGGTCGAACCCGCCTGTGATCAAATCAGTGAGCCGGCTCGACTGATTTCGCACGGTCGATTCACGTCCATCCAGCGCCTCGGTGACCGTCGCGATGACACGCGTCGGTTCGAAGCCGTTCTTGCGAAAGGCGTCGAATGCGACCGACGTCCACTTCTGGACAACACTCTGAACTTTCTGGTCCTGCCGAACGTTCTGATCGAGCACGTCGAATCGCGCTGTCACCGTGGGCCGCGTGCGTGCCCGCCCGAATGTCAGCGTCACGATCGCGACCGTGCGTACGTTCGCGTCGGCTTTCACGATCGGCGTAAAGCCCGATCCGCGCCGCAGAAGCCAGTTCTCATGTTCGTGTCCACCGAGGACGAGATCGATGCCCGGCACCTGAGTGACGAGGTCCTGATCGCCCGCCAGCGACAGATGCGTGAGAGCGACAACCGCGTCAACCTTTCCCTGCAGCTGCGCGAGCTGCTCCCGCGCCGCGGCGACAGGGGGCGCATACAGCACCCACGGACGCCGGCTCGAGTCGATCGTCAGACCGATGATTCCGAGCCGAAACGTTCGTCCGCCGGCCTGGACAGGTACGATCGCGGAGCGCACTGTTCCCGGGAATGGCTGGCCATTCACGTCGGATACGTTGCTCGACACCACGCGAAAACGACTCTCGGCAAGGCGTGCACGGAACGCGGTCTCGGACACGTCGAACTCATGATTGCCGAGGACGGCCCAGTCGACGCCCACGTGGTTCAGCACGTCCACCATCTGACGGCCGGCCAGTGGCTGACCGTCGACGACCGCTGTCCCGATCGCCGACGGCGACAGATAGTCGCCCCCTAACGTCATCAGCACAGGCGATCGTGCGCGCTCGAGTCCCTGCAGCACGGTCGCGGCACGGCTGAGACCGCCGTAACGGCCGCCTTCGATGGCGTCGATCTCGTACACGTCGTTGATGTGGAGAATCGTGATTGCCGCGGCGGACTGCGCATCGACAGCGCCATGCGGCGCGCCGGCGATCGACACAAGGCACAACAGGACGGTCAAGACGTAGTGTCGCCGCATGCCGGCCATTCTACGGTAGGTCGTTCTGGGTCTCGACAGGAGGCTGGTAGTTAAACACGAGCAACGTCGTGGCGAAAAATGCGACCGCGGCAGTGGCGTACGCGCTGCCTTCGCCAAAACGCTGAAGCGCGCCATGTCCCCACATCGGTCCGATCGCGCGGCCCAGACTTTCGAGCGCTCCCGCGGCCCCCTGCACGGTGCCCTGCTCCTCCTTCGATCCGCTGTGGCTCACCAGCGTCACGATGGACGCATTGCACAATCCCACGCCGATTCCCGCGGGTATCAGAGAGAGCAGAAACATCGGCACGGTGCTGGACGCGGCAACCAACGCCCACCCCGCCGCGGCAATGACGAGTCCCGCCAGCAGCGTGCGGCGCACACCAATCGCGCGCGCGACGATGCTGACGAGCCCCGCCTGCACGATGACACCGAGCAGCCCGAATGCCGCGAGTACGTATCCGGTGCGCACGACGTCGAACCCGAAGCGCCGCGACGCGAAGAGCGCGAACGTCGTCGTGCACACCGCAAACGAGCACCAGTACACGAAATCGGCAATCAACAGAGGGCGCAGATGCGGGCGGCCGAGCACGTCTGGCAGCGCGCGCCACGGCGATACCGAAACCGCGCTGCCGCGATGCACGGTCTCGGGAAGCCACACCCACGCCATCACCGTCGCGACGACCGTAACCGCGGCGGCGGCCCAGATCGGCGCGGTGTAGCTGATGTGGGCGAACAGCCCGGCGAGCCCAGGCCCGACGATGAAGCCCAGGCCAAAGGCGGCTCCGAGAAATCCGAACGCCTTCGCCCGCTCATCGGGCTCGGTGACGTCCGCGATGTACGCTCGGGCGATGGTGATGTTTCCGCCCGACAACCCATCGATGACACGCGCGGCAAAGAGCATCGCCAGGCTCTGCGCAACGGCGAGCATGGCAAAGCTGACGACAGTGCCGATGAGGCTGAAGATGAGGACCGGGCGGCGCCCGAATCGATCCGAGAGTGCTCCGAGCACTGGCGCGGCAACGAGCTGCGCCAGCGAGAAGGCGGCGAACAGAAGGCCGATGACTACCGGAGACGCTCCGAACGTCTCCGCGTAGAACGGCAGCAGCGGGATGATGATGCCGAAGCCGACGAGATTGACGAAGACTGTGAGGAAGATGACGAGCAGCGGACGCGACACGCGCCCACGATTATCTGCTAGCTCGGCTTCGATCCCCAAACAGCCTTCGAACGATACCAGTCCTCATCGAGAAGGGCCCAAAGCGCCTGATCGATGTGCTTTCCGCCACGAAGGAATGATTTTCTCAAGACGCCCTCCTGCACAGCTCCGGTTTTGCGAAGTGCGCCATTGCCCCGTCCGTTCTGCACGGCTGCCCGTGCCTCGAGACGATGCACGCCAATGACGTTTCGAACGCAGAACTCCGATCACGAGTTCGGCGCCGGCCGCGAACAGTCCCGATCCCCAGAACGCTGAGCCGATGCGCAAATCCCCACTCCGCCGTCCCGAACGAGCGATCGAGCTGCCGGACCTGGAACAGACCCACGGCCGTGTCGTAGCCATCCGGGACCACCGCGAAGCAGACATACCGGCCGGCTTCGCGCTCGTGCTGCGCCCACTGTAATGAATCGCTCGAATCCTTCGACCGTCGTCGGCGGCGGCGAAATGAAACGCGTCACTTCTTCCGTTGTCAGCAGCGCCAGCAACGACGCCGCATCACTGAGCCGAAGTTCACGCAAGCGTGACACCGTCGCCATGAAGAACCGGCGGCGCGGTCCGCCAATGCCCGGTGGCGGTGCTCATCGCTTCGGGTGGTCTGGCTGCGGCACTGTGCTCGCTCAGGTGGGTGGCCATTATTTCTTGCCCCCCTTTGCTTGACGACGTCAGCAGACTGTTTCCCCACACGATGTTGTCATCGTCGTTATTGCCCCAGACGATGTTGTCGTCGTAGAGATTCCCCCAGACGATGTTGTCGTCGTCGAGGTTGCCCCACACGATGTTGTCGTCGTCGAAGCGTGTTGCCCCAGACGATGTTGTCGTCGTCGAGCGACATTCCGACGAGGCTGCTGCCCCAGACGATGTTGTTGCCCCAGACGATGTTGTCGTCATCGTTCAAGAGGTTTCCCCAGACGATGTTGTCGTCGTCGTTGCCCCAGACGATGTTGTTGCCCCAGACGATGTTGTCGTCAGTGTCGAAGCGCATTCCCCCAGACGATGTTGTCGTCGTCGCTGAAGTTGTTGCCCCAGACGATGTTGTCGTCTTCGCCGCCGAGCCCTTCGCCCCACACGATGTTCGCGCCCCAGGCCGGCCGCTGCTCAGTCATCAGGTTCGCACCCGACAGCTTGCGCGCTGCCCCACAGGATCGACTGCGACCAGGCGTAATTCCTGTCGCCGATTCGGTCGTTGGCGTGATCGTGTCGTAGCCGGTATCAGCCACTTCGATCCAACTGGCGCGTCCGCGGTGATCGACCCATGCGAGCATGACCGCGCCGCCGCCGTTGATCTGACCGGCGCCCTGCGTGAGCGCGTTCGCCGTCGCACCGGTGCTTGTCAGAACGGGAATAGCGGAATACTCGAGGATGGCTTTCAGCGCGTTCGGCGTCAGCTTCGGATTGATCTCGATGGATGAGCGCGATGATGCCACTCGTGACGCCGGCGGCCATGCTCGTGCCGCTCAGGCGCATGTAGTCGCCCGTGTTCCCGCGAAGCTCCTGCATCGCGCGCAGGCGCTCCCGACCGCAGCAACCGACAGGAGGTTCTCGCCCGGCGCGACGATATCGGGCTTGAGCGAAGCCGTCGTACCACGTACGGCCCGCGCGAGCTGAACGCTGAAACACGATCATCGAGCCGCGTGATCGATGTCGAACATGTTCGTCGATCCGCTCGTGATCGCTGAAGGCGCGTTGCCAGGCGACGCGATCCCCGCATAACCCGGCTCACCGGTCTTCTTGTTGATGCCGAAGTTGCCCGCCGAGACGACTCACAACCAATCCGTGGCGCACGGCGTGTTCGACGGCCTGCACCAGCGGGTCGGTCGCGGCCGATTCGTAAATCGGATGGCCGAGCGACAGATTGATGATGTGGAGGTTCAGCGCATCCTTGTTCGCGACGGCGAATTCCAGCGCACGCACCACGTCACTCGTGCTGCCCTTCCCGTTGTCATCGAGCACTCTCAGGCCGACAAGGCGCGCACCGGGCGCCACACCGACGTTGACGCCGGCGATGAGCCCGGCGACATGCGTGCCGTGTCCATACGGATCGAGCGGCGCCACCGCCTGAATGTCGCCGTGGGTGAAGTCGTAGAACGCGGTGATGCGATTTTCGAATTCGGGCCCTGGAGTAATTCCGGAATCGATCAGCGCGATGCCGATGCCGCCGGCTGTACCGGTCATACCGGCGTCGAGCAGCGAGCTGACCGTGTTATTCAGCGAGTTGTCCGTCGAGGTGTAAGGAGAGCCCAAATAGCTGGCGGCGCGAAGCTGAGGCCAGGCGAGCACCGACTGGAACACCGGAGCCTTAAGCTGAGCCGCCGCTTGCGCCTGTGTCAGAGTCGTGCGTTGTCTTCTTCGCGTGCTGCGAGGTGCTGTTGCGGCGTGCGTCTCCACATCTCCGTCAATCGACACCGTCACCGTTTCCGACATCGCGGCGATCTCCTCGAGGTCGTCGCAGTGAACTTCGGCGGCAACCGCGTCGATCGACTTGAACTCTGCCGTTTACCTTGTCGCCATGCGCCTTGAGCGACGTCACCCATTCCCTTGCGGTAACCGCTCTTGACGGTGATGATGACGCGCCTGGGGCCGCCCGAGCAGCCGTCCGCGATAGCGCTTTGCAAGCACCTTGTCGAGCTTGCGCTTCGGGAGCTCTTCGCCCCACACGGCTTTGCCCGGAAGCCATCGCAATGACGGCGGCCAGAATCGTTTGAGAGAGATACCGGGACTGCATGTCCCATGCGCAGAGCAAACGGGCGACCATGAAAGACGTCTCTGTCCGACTTAGACACTTCGAATATAAGTGCTGTGTTAATAACAGTTTAGAGCGAGGAAGACTTCAGACTGTCACTCACCGTACGCAGCGGCCGATTCTGTAATCCTGCACACATAAGATTACAAAACCTGCACAGGAGTGCGCAAAGTGCTGTGTTCATGGGAGTTTGATGATTTCCCCGCGTGTGTCGTTCTGGCGCATGCATCGCTATTTTGGAACAGACCAACAGAAAATCGGGCCCGCGCTGAAGCGCGAACCCGATTTGCCGTGACACGACGGGAGGAGCCGTCACAGAAAACGATACGGTTAGTTAGGCTTCGAACCCCAGACGGCCTTCGAGCGATACCGATCTTCCGGAAGAATCGCCCACAACGTCTGATCCAGGAACCGGCCATTGCGAAGGAATGAACGTCTCAAAATCCCCTCCTGCACCGCGCCAATCTTGCGTAGCGCGCCATTGCCTCGGCCATTCTCGACCGCAGCCCGAGCTTCCAACCGATGCACACCAATCACGTCGAACGCGAAATCAATCATCAGCTCCGCGCCGGACACGAACAGGCCGGAGCCCCAGAATGCCGAGCCGAGCGCAAAGCCCCATTCGGCCGTTCCGAATGTCGGGTCCAACTGCCGAATCTGAAAGAGACCGACTGCCGTGTCGTAACCGGTGGGCACCACGGCGAAGCAGACGTAGCGTCCCGCTTCGCGTTCGCGCTGCGCCCATTGGATGAACCGCTCGAAACCTTCCACGGTCGTCGGCGGCGGCGAAATGAACCGCGTCACTTCTTCCGTCGTCAGCAGCGCCAGCAGCGAGGACGCATCGCTCACGCGCAGTTCGCGCAACGTGATGCCCTTCGCCTGCAGAACCGGCATCTGCGTCTTCCAATCCGAGCTGACCGTCTGCGTCGCATTCGCCATGGCCATGATTGGCGGCATGTGCGATGTAGCTCTTGGTCGGGATGTGGGTGGCCATTAGTTCACCCCTTCCTTGCGAAGAGTTCGACGCGCGCGCCCGTTTGAGGCTTTCCCTGAAACGAACCCGCCGCTCCACTTGAACACGCTGCCGAGCTGCGAGCTGTTGCCCCACACGATGTTGTCGTCATCACCCAGGTCGTTGCCCCAAACGATGTTGTCGTCGTCGTTATTGCCCCAGACGATGTTGTCGTCGTAGAGGTTGCCCCAGACGATGTTGTCATCATCGAGGTTGCCCCACACGATGTTGTCGTCGTCGAAGTTGCCCCACACGATGTTGTCGTCGTCGAAGCTCATGCCGAGGAGGCCGGAGCCCCACACGATGTTGTTGCCCCAGACGATGTTGTCGTCGTCGTTGTTGCCCCACACGATGTTGTCGTCGTCGAGGTTGCCCCAGACGATGTTGTCATCGTCAGTCGACTCGCCCCACACGATGTTGTTGCCCCAGACAATGTTGTCGTCGTCGTCGAAGGCGTTGCCCCAGACGATGTTGTCGTCATCGCCGAAGTTATTCCCCCACACGATGTTGTCGTCTTCGCCGCCGAGGCCTTCGCCCCAGACGATGTTGAGGGACCACGCCGGACGCTGCTCGTCCATCAACGTCTCGCCCATCACGCGACGAGCGCCCCAGATGATCGACTGCGACCAGGCGTAGGAATGGCCGCCGATGGTGGTCGACGGCGTCAGCGTCGTCGAGAGCCATGGAGTGCCAACCGGAGCTTGCGGATTGATGGCCCGCGCCAGCGCGACCGAGCCAGTGACTTCAATCTGGCCGGCACCCTGCGAGAGCGCATCGTATCGGCTGCCATCTTCGTCGAGCACAGGAATCGCGGTGTACTCGAGGACCGCCTTCACCGCGTTCGGTGTCAGGTCGCGGTTGGCGTGCAGCACCAGCGCAACGACGCCGCTCGCCACACCAGCCGCCATGCTGGTACCCGAGAGACGCATGTAATTGCCGGTATTGCCGCGCTGCTCCTGTGCGAGACGGAGTGCGCTGCCCGCTGCGGCGACGGAAAGCAGGTTGTCGCCGGGCGCGACGAAGTCGGGCTTCGCGAAACCGTCGTACCACGAAGGTCCGCGCGAGCTGTAGGGCGCAATGCGGTCGTCGGCGCGCGTCACGGTATTGAACGTGCGCGCCGCGCCTGCCGTCAGTGCAGACGGGGCGTTGCCCGGCGAGGCGATGCCACCATAACCGGAAAGGCCCGTCTTCCTGTTCAGGCCGAAGTTGCCGGCGGAGACCACGACGACAATGCCCTCGCGCGTCGCGTGCTCGACCGCCTGCACCAGCGGGTCACTCGCCGCCGGCTCATAAATCGGATGGCCGAGCGAGAGATTCAACACGTTGATGCCGAGGAGGTTCTTATTCGCAATCGCGAACTCGATCGCGCGCACGACGTTCGCGGTGTCGCCCTGCCCCTTTTCGTTGAGCACGCGCAGGCCAATCAGCCGTGCGTTGGGCGCGACGCCTACGAACTCGCTCGCGATCAGCCCCGCCACGTGCGTGCCGTGGCCGTATGGATCAATGGGCGTCACCGCGCGAATATCGCCTTGTGTGAAGTCGTAGAACGCGACGATACGTTCGTCGAAGTCGGTGCCCGGCTCGATACCCGAGTCGATCACAGCGACGCCGACGCCCGTGCCACCGCCGCTTTGCGCGAACGTTTCGAGCGTCGCGTAGTCGATCGTCTCGTTGTCGAACTCAGCGTCGGTGTGAAGACTCGATGCCCGGACAGGCATGGTCGCGAAGAACTTCTTCTTCAGCGAGCGCGCGCCTTTACCTTCGCGCTCGCGAATCGCAATGGCGGATGACGACGCCTGAAGGGCTTCCCGTGCCGTGACCAACGCGTTCTGCGCGTTGAGCGCCGTGGCCTGCAAGCGGGTGGCGTTGGTACGCGCTACCTCCAACGCAGTCTGTTTGAGATCGGCCGCAGCCTCGGCTGCCGCAACCTGTGCCTGCGCCGCCGCAACCGCCAGGGTTTTCGCGAGACCGGTCAGGCGATTGGCGATGATCAGCGCGCGCTTGGCCGTGGTGACCTGCGCGTTGGCCAACGCCGCCGCCTTCTCCGCCGAACGCACGGCTTGTTGCGCCGCAAGCGCATCGGCCTTTGCCGCGACGAGGGACGTGCGCGCTGCCAACACGGCAGCCTCTGCGTCACTCGCGAAGTCCTGAACCGCGATCGGCCCGTTCAGCGAAACGGACGCGACCGAGTCGAAGGTTGGAAGCGTTGAGAGGTCCTCGCAGTGGACGACGGCCGCGATCGCCTCGAGTGAAGGAAATTCTCCTTTGACGATATCGCCATGCGCCTGGAGCGAATCGCGAAGTGCCTGGCGATGACCGGGTTTGGTTCTGATAATGACAGGCTCGGTGCCGACGCAGCCACGCTCAACCGACTCGCGAAGCGACTCATCGAGCTTCGCGTCGGGTGTCGATTGTGCGTAAGCACTGCCGGGAAGAGCCATGGCTGTTACGCCAAGAGCCATCACTAGTTGTCGAACGCGTACGAGTCGGGTAGTCATGCGCCAGCCTTTAGAGCAAACAGACTGCCAATATGACCATAGACAATACAATCGACCTCAACTCGTTGATAATGCAAAGGTTACGCATACTGTGCAGCAATATGACTCTTTAGACATTTAAGCGACAAATGAGCATTATGGAACACTCCACATCCCGCATCTGTGATCTGGGCTCGGGAACAGGCGTTTTTGCCAGGGAAATCGGAGGGGACGCTACGTGTGCCGTTGCAGAGCAGGCGGGTGCATTTTGAGACTCAGAGAAGCCTCGTGACGATGCCCGCGGCGGCGGCGATGGGCGTCCCCGAGAGGTCTTGCGGGACTTCGATGATGCGAACGCCGTGGAGCATTCGGCTCAGGCTGCCGGGGTTGGTCGACTCGGCCAGGTCCGGCGTCGCGCTCCGGCCATTGAGGACAACGCCCCGGATCGGTATGTGATGCGAGCGCAAGATCATGACCGTCATGGCGACGTGGTTCAGGGTGCCGAGACCCGCACGCGCCACCACAACCGCGTCGAGATCGCACGCTTGTGCCAGATCGAGCACCGTGTAGCCCCAACTGAGCGGCACCATCACACCGCCTGCCCCTTCGACAACGACCGCGTATCCGTCCTGGCGCAATTGTCGGATCCGGGCCTCGATATCGTCTGGATCGAGCGTCACGCCGGCACGCTCGGCGGCAACGGCCGGCGCGAGCGGCTCGGGCAGTTGAAGAAGCGGCCGCGCCAGAGCACTCTCCTCTCCCGAGGCGAGCGCCAGCACCTCGGAGTCGGGCGGACATCCAGAGTCGATTCCCGTTTCCGCGGGTTTGAATCCGAGCGCGCGCACGCCGCGTGCGCGCAGCGCCGTTACCAGCGCCGCGGCAATCATCGTCTTGCCGACGCCGGTGTCGGTTCCCGTCACGAGCAGGTCACGCACCGAATCGCTCCACGACAACGGCCTGCACGGCTGCGGCAAGATGCCGAAGCTCGGCGTCGGTCGCCGACAGCGGCGGCATCAGCACAATCACATCGCCGAGCGGTCGAAGAAAAATTCCTCGATCGCGAAGCGCCAGGCAGAGTTGGTACCCGTGGCGCTGGCCCGGCGCGAACGACGCCTTCGTCTGCCGATCGGCGACCAGCTCGATGCCACACATGAGTCCGGCCTGCCGGATATCGCCGACATGGCGGTGCGCGGCGAGCGGCGCGAGGGCCTCGCGCAGTACGCGCGCCTTCTCGTCGACCGCGCCGATAATGGCGCCATCCGCCAGCAGCCCGAGCGTTGCCAGCGCCGCGGCACAGCCCAGTGCGTTGCCCGTGTAAGTGTGGCCGTGAAAAAAATGGCGGTACTCGTCGTAGCGCCCAAGAAACGCATCGTAGACGCGATCGGTAGCCAGCGTCGCCGCCACAGGGAGGTAGCCCCCCGTCAGGCCCTTCGCGACGCACATCAAATCCGGCGTCACCCCTTCGCGCTGACACGCGAACATGGTCCCGGTGCGGCCGAAACCCGTGGCGACCTCATCGAGAATCAGCAGGGCGCCGTGCGCGCGGCACGCCTCGGCGGCGCGCGGCAGAAAGCCTGGAGGCAGCGTCACCATACCGGCGGCTGCCTGGACGCCAGGCTCCAGAATCACGGCACACACACGTCCGTTCGCGCGGCGCAGGGCCTGCTCCAGCTCGTCGGCGCAATCGATCGAGCAATCCGACGGCGTCTTGCCAATCGGACATCGATAGCAGGTACCGGAGACGGTGTCTTCAGGGACGGAAGCAGGATTGGCTTGAAGATGTCGTGAAACAGCTCGACGCCCCCGACGGCCGCGGCGCCAAGCGTGTCGCCGTGATACGCATTACCGAGGCTGAGATAGACCGCGTGTGTCGCGGCCTCGCTGCCCTGCGTGAGCAGCCGATACTGGAACGCCATCTTCAGCGCGGCTTCAACAGCCGTGGCGCCGTTGTCCGAGAAGAACACATGATTCAGCCCGGTCGGGGCAATCTCGACCAGCCCACGCGCGAGCTCGGCGACAGCCGGATGCGTTGTGCCGAGAAGCGTCGTATGCGCAAATCGCCCGAGCTGCTCGGCGATCGCCGCATCGATTTCAGGAACGCGGTGGCCGAGGAGATTGCACCAGAGCGCCGAGGTCCCGTCGAACAGGCGGTTGCCCCGATCATCTATAAGGTAGTTGCCTTCGGCGCGCACCACCACCAGCGGGTCAGTGGCCAGGTACTCGCGCATCTGCGTAAACGGATGCCACACATGCTCCGCGTCCCAGCGCCGAATATCGTCAGCGGACGGCGGTG
Source organism: Vicinamibacterales bacterium (assembly GCA_963730445.1). GTDB lineage: Bacteria > Acidobacteriota > Vicinamibacteria > Vicinamibacterales > JAMQPK01 > JAMQPK01. The sequence goes on from CAVSRX010000003.1 coordinate 132,826, forward strand.
GCATGGATGAGTCGGGTCATCTCCGATGAGAAACGCAGCAGGTCGTTGTCGCTGATGGGATAGCGAACTGTGACGCGCAGCCGCGCTGTGCCGGGAGGCACCGATGGTGGACGGATGGCGCGCACGTCGAAACCGGCGGCCGATAAACCAGACTGCAGCGCGACCGCCGCCTCGTTTCCACCGGCGATGATCGGCACGATCATCGACTCGCCGCCGGCCTGCACGCCGTTGTCCCGAAGTGCGCTTCTCAACAAGGACGCCTTGCGGTGCACCTCGCGGCGCCGCTCCGGCTCGTGCTCAACGAGATACAGCCCCGCACCGAGCGCCGCACCCAGAACCGGCAGCGGCGCCGTCGAGAAAATAAACGAGCGCGCGCGGTTCACCAGTGAATCGCGCAGCGCGCGCGATCCGGCCACCCACGCGCCGCCGGAACCGAGCGCCTTCCCTCCCGTGTGCATCGTGGCAACGACACGATCGCGCAGCCCAAGCTCTTCGACGCGCCCCGATCCACGCGCCCCGTACATGCCCGTCGCATGCGCTTCGTCGACAATCACGACCGCACCCGCGCGCTCGGCGATAGCGCACACCTCATCGAGCGGCGTCAAATCGCCATCCATGCTGAATACGCTCTCGGTGATGACAATCGCGCGCCCTCTCCGGGGTTGTGAGAGCGCTGCCTCGAGTGCATTCAAGTCCTGGTGAGGATAAATCGCGATCGATGCCTTCGTCAGCCGGATACCATCGATGAGGCTCGCGTGATTGCGCTCGTCCGACACGATCAGATCGTCGGGCGACACCACGGCCTGCAGCAATCCGATGTTGGCTGCGTATCCGGATCCAAAGAGCAGCGCCGATTCGGAGCCGCTGAACGAGGCGAGCTGCTCTTCGATGATCTCGAAAATCTCGTGATGACCGCGCAGCAGCCGCGAACCGCCGGACCCGGCTGGAAGGTCGGCAACGATCGCGCGCATCGTCTCTGTCAAATGCGGATGCTCCGCAAGCCCGAGGTAGTCGTTCGAAACGAGATCGATCCCAATCGGGAGGCGCATCTGCCGAAGGAGCCCCGCGTCTCGCAGTTCGGTCAGCGCGGCTGCAAGGCGATCCTCAAATTCCTGCCGGGGGTTCATGCCTGAAATCTGAGGCCTAGCCGGTTCATCAGCCGCTCGTCGTCGTCGACCGCCGGATTGGGTGAGGTGAGGAGCTTATCGCCTGAGAAGATAGAGTTCGCGCCCGCAACGAAACACAGCGCCTGCGCTTCGTCAGACAACGTGAGCCGTCCCGCCGACAGCCGCACGCGCGCCTTCGGCGCGACGATGCGTGCCGCCGCCACAGTACGCACGAGCTCGATGGGATCGAGATCGTCGGCGTCAGCGAGCGGCGTACCGGCCGTGCGCACGAGCACGTTCACCGGCAGGCTCTCCGGATGAGGATCGAGCCGGCCGAGCTGCGCGAGCATCGCGCAGCGGTCGCGCGGCGACTCCCCCATTCCAATGATGCCGCCGCAGCAGACACTGAGGCCGGCATCCTGTACGTGCTGAAGCGTGTCGAGCCGATCCTGATACGTGCGCGTGGTGATGATCTGCGGATAGAACTCCGGCGACGTATCGAGGTTGTGGTTGTACGCGGTGAGGCCCGCCGATTTCAGCCGCTGTGCCTGCGCGGCCGTGAGCATGCCGAGCGTCGTGCACACTTCCATGCCGAGTGCCGCGACATCCTGCACCATGTCGATGACCGCGTCGAACGCAGCGCCGTCGTGCACTTCGCGCCACGCCGCGCCCATGCAGAAGCGCGTCGACCCATTCTCCTTCGCCGTGCGCGCCGCCTCCAGGACCGCGTCCGGGTGCAACAGGCCGTCGCGTGCGACGCCCGTTTCATAGCGGGCACTCTGCGGACAGTACGCGCAGTCTTCGGGGCAGCCGCCTGTCTTGATGCTCAACAGCGTGCAGCGCTGAACGTGAGTGGGATCGTGATGCTCGCGATGAATGGTCTGGGCGCGAAAGAGCAGCTCGGTCAGCGGAAGATGATAGAGCGCCTCGACGCGCTCGGTAGTCCAATCGTGATGGATGTCTGGCACGAGGCCATTCTAATTCAGACGACGAGCTCGTAAGCCTCGGGAACGTGCTTCAACATCTTCACGATTTCCGCGAGCCCTTCCTCGAGCGCCGAACGGGTCGAGGGCGGGCCAAGGGTGATGCGCACGGCCTGCACATCCGTCTCATGTCCAACCGCGAACGATTCGGCGCTGTTCAGCAGAATGCCGCGGTGCCGCGCGCGCGCCACGAACGCGTCGGTGCTCCATGGCTCGGGCAGACGTACCCATAAGTGCGGGCTCTTCGGCTGCGTCTGCACGTCCAGGCCCGCGAGCACACGCGCCGCGATCGCCTGCCGCTCGCCGATCTCCTTGCGCTTCCACTCGGCAATGCGGCCGGCCACGCCGTCTATGATCAGGTTGGTTGCCATCTCGGCCATCGCCGGCGGTGCGTTCACCATCGTCCGCAGCATTGACACGGACAGGCGCTCGATGGCCGAAGCCGGTGCGAGCAGGTAACCGACGCGAATCCCGGGCGCGATGCTCTTCGAGGTGCTGGTGATGTAGAAAGACTGATCGTCGGGGAGGTAGCTCGACAGCGGCTTCACCCCGGGGGCGAGAAATCCGAACACATCATCCTCGACAACGGTGAGGCGGTGCTCGATGGCGACCTTCGCAATTTTCTGGCGCCGTTCTTCGGACATGAAGGCGGCCGTCGGATTCTGAAACGACGAGATGCAGTAGAGCGCGGTCGGCTTGCCCGTCCGGCACGCCTCCTCGAGCGACTCAGGCACGACGCCTTCGCGATCGAGCGCGACGGTCCGGAGCCGTAAATGCAAATGCCCCGCAAGGTCTGTCATCCCGGGGTAAGTGAATTCCTCGACGAGAATCTCGTCGCCGGGCTTCGCAAGGGCCATCAACGAAAGAAGAATGGCGTGCTGGCCGCCGCCGGTGACGACGATGCGATCGATCGGAGCGTTGAGACCGGTCCAGCCAATCCACGCAGACCCCGCGGCGCGGTTGTGCCGCGCGCCCGCATGATTCTGGTAGCCAAATATCCGCGCGCCCGCCGATCGCGGAACCGCCGCGGCAAGACGGTCGGCGAGCTCTTCCATGTAAGGAAGAGGCATCAGCGCGTTGACGGCGAGATCGAGGACGCCCTGCTCGGGCCCTTCAATCTCCATCGCACTGGGACGCACGAACGTGCCGCGCCCCACCTCGCCGTTCAGCAATCCGCGTCGCTGCGCCTCGACGTACGCGCGCGTCACGGTCGTGAGGGTCACGCCGAGCTGTTGCGCGAGGACGCGCTGGGTCGGCAGGCGTCCGCCGGGCTTCAGACGCCCCGTTTCAATCTCGCGGCCGATTGCATCGGCAATGGCCTGGTAGATCGGGCCGCTCCGTTGCCCTGGCGGCGCGAGCTTTATTGTCATGCATGCAATATGTCGCTTGACTGCCTACAATGTCAACATATGATCCATTCAATCGGAAAAGAATGGAGACAATCACTCACCGGGCGCGGGCGGGCATCGTCAGGTTCGGCACCTTCGAACTGAATCTGGCGGACGGCGAGCTCCGCAAGCGCGGCCTCCGCATTGCGCTTCAAGAGCAGCCGCTCCGCATCCTGATGGCGTTGCTCGAGCGGCCCGGCGATATCGTTGGCCGCGAGGAGCTCTGCCGACGGCTCTGGCCGCACGGGACGTTCGTCGATTTCGAGCACAGCCTGAACGCCGCCGTGCGGCGTCTGCGCGTGGCGTTGGGCGACGAGGCCGAGGTGCCGCGGTTCGTCGAGACGGTCCACAAGCGCGGCTACCGATTTCTCGCGCTTGGCAGCTCCGTCCCCGACTACCCCGCCGACTTCCGCGGCGATCGGGTCGGACCTGCCGCGATCGCGACCGTCGCGATCGCGCAGCGAACGCAGGCCTGCGCACAAACCATCGGCGTCATTGCGCGCGTGTTGACCGATGCCCTGCCGCTGCAGGCCGAGGTGGCGGAGGAGATTGCGAAGGCGGTCGTCGACGCGCTCTCGACCACGAGACGCGCGTCGGCGTAACGATCAGATTCCAGATTCCAGGTTCGAGAAGTGCTCCGCTTCGAGCGGCTCGCGTGTATCAGATGCCGCGGAGAATTTCAGATCGATTCCGTGGCGGAGTCCCGCGATCGTCGCATCCAGGAGATCCTGCGCAAGCGCATCGCTGTCTTCACCGGGCGCAAGACGATGGCTCAACCGGAAGACGGCGACGCCGTACGCGGCGGTCCAGAGCAGCCTGAACACCGCGCCCGGCGCATCGACGCGAGGAAACAACCCTTCGTCGATGCACTGTTGAATGTCCTGCTCGATTTCGTGGCGCAGTTCCCGCATCGAGCTGAACCGCTCCCAGTCGCGGCTGATGCGGGGCACCGCGCTGTCGACGAAAATCAGTGAGAAATACTCCGGCTGTTCCTTGCTGAAGGTGTAGAACCGCCAGAACGCTTCGCGCACGCGCTCGAGCGGCGAGTTCGCGTGCGAGCCCGCCGCGCAGTGCGTCCGAACGAACTGCAGCCCCTCCTCGGCAAGCGCGAAGAAGATGTCTTCCTTGCTCGTGAAGTAGCTGTAAATCGCGCCTGGGCTATATTCGATCTGTTCGGCGATTTTCCGCATCGACACGTTCGCGTAGCTCTCGTTGAGGAAAAGCGTGCGCGCCGCGTTGAGAATCTTCCGGCGAACAGTGTCGCGCTCTCGGCTTTGACGCTCTCTGATGCCCATTTCACCCCTTGACCAGGAATCGAACACAACGTGCTAGCATTCCGCCGCTTCCGTCATGACGATCACTAACAAAAACGACGCCAACAAAGCCGCTGTCCTCGAAAGACTTAGCGCCGTTCGCTCGGCGCTGGAAAAACAGCCTCAAAACCCCTCGATAGCACGTGCGCTGGAGCAATGCGGGCGTTTAGAGCTGGCGATTACGCAATTTCACGCCGAAGGACTGCGATTTGCGGCATTTACCCTGTTCCGAATGGTGTTCACCCAGGGTACTGTTTTTACCGAGCCTGTCCAGATCGCTACACAAAATCTAAAAAGTGCCTTAGATGCGGCAGGTTACCCGCACTGATGGAGCGCGTCGTGCCTGGTGCCCGGGACGCGGCGCGGAGACACGCCGATCTGGTGGGCACGCCCGTGTTCTGGCTCACCATTGCAGTCACCCTCTGCGCGCTGGTGCCGTTGGGCCTGTTTCCGCGTATGCGGGCGTGGCTCGGCTGCGCGGTTTTGCTGATGTGGACATGTTTTTTCACCGCGAATGCCGTGCGATCGCGCCGTACACATTCGATCATTTCCGCGCCGGTGTACTCCTCGCGGCCGCGCTTCTCGCGGGCACGGCGTGGGGATGGGTCGCGGTGGACGTCTGGATGGTGTGGCTCCTGGGCGCCGGCATCATCGCCGCAAATCTCTCAGAGCGCTTCGTGGGCAGGTATTTGTAGGGGTCTGTAGGACGGATTGCCACCTACCGATAACGCAGGCACGAAATGATTTGGTTTTTTGAACGCCCTGGCGAACGGCTTCAGTGTGAGATTCGGCAGTCGGCCTCAGGTTCAGGTTTTGAGCTCGTGTGGACGTCAAGCGACGGACGCATTCACGTGGAGGTCTCCAACGACGCGTCCGAGCTCATCCGACGCCGTCGCGCCCTCGAGCATTGGCTGAAGCTCGACGGTTGGATCCGTCCCGGCCGCGTCACTCCGGTTCGTCCGCCCCGCACTCAACGCACCCGCAAGACCGACGCCCATTTTCGCACTAGACGCTCGTAGCCGGTCGCTACCTGCTCAGCTGCTGCTGCTCTGCCGCGCGCTGCTCGCGGAAATACACCACCTGATACTGCCTGACGTTCTCGTTGTGCTCGGCGAGCGTGCGCGCGAATACGTGCGAGCCGTCGTTGCGGCTGACAAAATACAGATAGTCGACCGCGGCCGGCGCGACCGCCGCCTGCAATGAGGCGAGCCCGGGCGACGCAATCGGTCCGGGCGGCAGGCCCGCATAGCGATACGTGTTGTACGGCGAATCGAACGGCAGATCCTCGCGGCGCAGATTGCCGTCGTAGCGTCCCGCGCGCTGCAACGCGTAGATGACCGTCGGATCGGCCTGCATCCCCATGCCGATCTTCAACCGGTTCAGATACACCGCCGCGACGATCGGCCGCTCGGAGGGCTGCGCCGTTTCCTTCTCGACGAGCGACGCCAGCGTCACCGCCTGGCGCGGCGTGAGATCGAGCGCCTGCGCAGCCTGCTGCATGTCGTTGGTGAAGAGCTGCCGGAAGCGCCCCACCATGAGGCCGACCAGCTTCGCGGCTGTCGTATCGCGCGGCACCGAGTACGTCTCCGGAAACAGATAGCCTTCGAGATCGGTCGCGGCTGGGTCGATGTCGCGAATCGCGCTCGCATCGTTCGCGGCGTCGATGAACGCCGCCGCCTTGCCGAATCCCTGCTGCTCGTAGATGCGCGCCATCTCGCGAATGTTGAGCCCTTCGGGAAACGTGATGCGCCGGTTGTAGACGTCGCCGCGCGCGATCTTGTCGACGACTTCGGTGGGCGTCATCGGCCGATCGAATCGGAACTCGCCCGCCTGCAGGCTGCGCGCGCGACCGCTTCGCCACAGCGCCGCGCGAAACGTCGGGTCGTTGCGGATGACGCCGGCCTCGATCAGGCGCTGCCCGATCGTGCGCGTGCCGCTGCCCGGCTCGATCGTCACAAACTGCTCGGCTCCGTCGTAGCCTTTGAACGGCTCGCTCGTCCGCTTGTAAAGCGTGACAGCGACGCCGGCGCCGGCGATGACGCGCCAGCACAACAAGGATGAGAAATGCCCGTTTCACTCCGTCTCCCCGTCGTCTTTCTGCCCTCTGCCCCTCTGCCCTCTGCCCTATCAGGGATCGTGCATCCAGGTAATCCTGCAGAATCACGGCCGCGGCGGCCGCGTCGAGCTTCGCCTTGCGCTTGCGCCAGTCCTTTTCACGGAGCGACAGCCGCTCCTCGGCTTCGCGGCTCGACAGCCGCTCGTCCTGCGTGAACACCGGAACCGCGAGCCGCGCCGAGAGCAGCGTCACCATCGTGCCGACGCGCTGCGTCTGCCGATTGGGCGAGCCATCGAGCCGCATCGGCAGCCCGACGACGACCGAGCCCACCTCATCTTCGGCCGCGAGCTCCGCAATCACCGCCTGAAGCCGCTCGACCGCTTCGGCGTCAGACGCCCCACGCTCGATCGTCTTCAGCGGCCGCGCAAGCGTCCCCGACGCGTCGCTCACAGCCACGCCGATGCGCCGCTCTCCGAGATCGATGCCCACGACGCGCACGTCCGAGGTTACCGCAAATCGCATGGTAAAATTCTGACTCACCTTTGAACAGTCGATTACTCGCCACCGGCACACTCGTCCTCCTGACAAGCGCCGCGCTGGGCGCGCAAATCGCCGATCGGGCGCGAACAGAATCACAGGCCCGGCGCGCGAACGAGCGGCTCGTCGCCCTGCAGCGTGAAGCCGATGCGCTTGCCCGCGAGGCACGCTCGCTGCTCGGCGATCTCCGGCGCCTCGAAATCGAGCGCGACCTGCGGACGCGAACAGCTCAGACAGATCGAAGCGAGATGCGCAGAAGGTCGCTCTCGAGCTGGGCAACACCGGCAATCAAATCGCGGCGCTCGAGGAAGACATCGAGGCGTCTCGCCCGATTCTCGAAGCGCGCATGGTCGAGCTCTACAAGCTCGGCGGCGCCGGCTACGTGCGTCTCCTCTTCAACGTGTCGGATCTGAAGGAAGTCGGCCGCGCGTATCGTATGGTCGCGGCCGTCGCCGCCATCGATCGCCATCGCGCCGAGCAGCATCAGCAGAACCTCGTCCGCCTGCGCGCGGCGCACGGCTCGCTCGAAACGCGGCGAGCCGAGATGGCCAAGCTGCAGCAGGCGGCGGCCGGCGCGCGCATCGCCGCGGACCGCGCGGCGCGCTCTCGCGAGCAGCTCATCGTCGAGATCGATCGCCGGCGCGATCTGACGGCCGAGCTCGCCGGCGAGCTGCAGAGCGCGCAGGTGAAATTGCAGCAGACGCTGGCGGCCATGAACTCGGGCACGCCGCGGGCGGCGGCGGAAGGATCGACGCTGCCGATTCGCCCGTTCCGCGGCGATCTCGACTGGCCGGTCGCCGGCCGCATGCTGACGCCGTTCCGGGGCGGCGGCACTGGCGTGTCGGGCGCGCCGGCGCAGACGGGCGTGCAATTCGCGGCCGAGGAAGGGTCGTCCGTGCGTGCGGTGCACGACGGGACCGTGGCGTTTGCCGGGCCGTTCACCGGCTATGGCAATCTCGTCATCGTCGATCACGGCGCGCAGACCTTTTCGCTGTACGGGCAGTTGGGCGAGCCTGCGGTCGAACGCGGCGCCAAAGTGGAACGCGGCCACATCCTGGGCACCGCGGGACGCATCCTGGCGGGGGTTCCGGGGATGTATTTCGAGATGCGCGTCGACGGCAAGCCGGTCGATCCGCTAGAATGGCTGAAGAAAAAACCATGACTTCACGCACGCGCTTCATCACCATTCTCGTCTCGGCGCCGGTCATCGCGTTCACGGTCATCGGCGGCCTTCTCGGGCACGCAATGGCGCGCGCCGATGATACCTACGCGAACCTGCGCGTGTTCAACGATGTGGTGTCGCTCATCATGAGCAACTACGTCGAGCAGCCGAACATGGAAAGCGTCATGCGCGGCGCCATGCGCGGCCTCGCCGAAGGACTCGACTCGGACAGCGCGTATCTGACGCAGGCGCAGGCCCGACAGTTCGAAGGCGGCGATCAAGCGGCGGCCGCCGACGTCGGCATCACGTTGACGCATCAGTACTATCTGCGGGTCGTCGCGACCCGCGACGATTCGCCCGCCGCGAAGGCTGGTATTCGTCCCGGCGATTTCGTCCGGCTGGTCGACTCGCGTCCCACGCGCGACATCTCCGCGCTCGAAGGGCAGCGCCTGCTCGCCGGACCCGCCGGGATCGAAAGTGAAGCTCACCGTCATTCGCGGCAGCAGCACCACCGAACCGCACATCGTCGAGCTGACGCGCGAGGCGCCGCAGACGGTCGACGTGAAGAGCCGTCAGCAGGGCGATGGCATCGGATACGTTCGCGTCGCGTCATTCGGCCGCCGCACGGCCGAGCAGCTGCGCTCGCAGATCGCGTCGCTCACCAAAGGCGGCGCGACGCGTGTGATTATCGACGTGCGAAACAGCGCGGGAGGCGACCTCGCCGAAGGCGTCGCCGCCGCGCGGCTGTTCGTCGGCGCGGGCACCATCGCCGTTCGCGAGTCGCGCTCGAACGGACAGGTGAAGATTGCCGCCGAGAAGGGTGACGGCGCCATCACGGTGCCTGTCACGCTGCTCGTCGATACGGGCACGTCGGGCCCCGCAGAAGTGTTTGCCGCGGCGCTCGCCGGGAACAAGCGCGCCGAGCTCATTGGCGAGCGCACGATAGGCCGCACCGGTGTGCAGGAGCTCGTGAAGCTGCCCGACGGCAGCGCGCTCTGGATTACGTCGACGCGATATCTCACACCCGCCGGCGCCAGCTGCAAGCGAAAGGCATCGAGCCCGACGTCGTCGTCGATCAGCCCGAAGGCGATTTCGGCGCCCCGGCGCCGGCAGATGCGATTCTGCAGCGCGCGATCGAACGACCAGCTGCAGCAGCCGAAGCGAAAGGCCGCAGTAGTCGCTGCACTGACAATCGGTAGTGTCCGGCTTTAGCCGAACGAGGACCGCTCGTGGAGATCCATGAACAAGCACGATTGATCGCGCATCGCCCAGAACACGGGTGCGACCAAAACCAGCGCGGCGGCCGCGATCGACTCGCTGCTCGACAGCATCACCCGGGCGCTCAAGAAGGGGGACGCGATTACGTTCGTCGGGTTCGGGACCTTCAAGACGACCCAGCGCCGCGCGCGCGTCGCGAAGAACCCTCGCACCGGCGACGCCATCAAGATTCCCAAGCGCCGCGTCGTGCGCTTTACCGCCGGGCAAAGTCCTCAAAAGCGCCGTCCGGTAGCTGGCACGTCGAAGCGCGACGCGCGTAGGCGGCTTGTCTGTTATAATTTTCCGTTCTGTTGTTGCCTATGTTTTGACCTGTAGGCGCGTAGCTCAGCGGTTAGAGCGCCTGCTTGACACGCAGGAGGTCAGTGGTTCGATTCCACCCGCGCCTACCAACTTTGTTTTTAGAGTTCTAGATTCCAGATTGTAGATTCCAGCATCCCTTTGTCCGAGCTCACAATCACCCTTCCCGACGGCTCCACCAAATCGGTGCCGCGTGCCACAACAGTTGGCGAGATCGCCGCGTCGATATCGCCTCGCCTGGCGCAGGCCGCCTATGCCGGGATGGTGAACGACCGCGTCGTCGATCTGACCTATCCGCTGCAGGAGGACGCAAAGGTCCGGATTCTCACGAACAAGGACCCTGAGGCGCTGACGGTCTATCGCCATAGCACGGCCCACTTGCTGGCCGCCGCGGTGACGCAGTTGTTCCCCAAGGTGCAGTGCGGCATCGGCCCGCCCACCGACGAAGGCTTCTTCTACGATTTCGTCGTCGAGAAGCCGTTCGTGCCGGAGGATCTCGAGGCGATCGAAAAGCGGATGAAGGACATCGCCGCGGGCGACTACATCTACGAACGCCAGTTATGGCCGCGCGACGAGGCGATCCGGTTCTTCCGCGATCGCGGCGAGCCCTTGAAGGTGCAGCTCATCGAGGAGAAGACCGAAGGTCAGAAAGACGTGTCGGTCTACACGATCAAGGACCGCGATCTGTTCGTCGATTTCTGCGTCGGCCCGCACGTGCCGGCGAGCGGCCGGCTGAAGGCCTTCAAGCTGCTGAACACGTCGAACGCGTACTGGAAGGGCGACGCGCGCAATCAGCCGATGCAGCGCATCTACGGCACGGCGTTCTTCAGCGACAAAGAGCTGCAGGCCTACCTCACGCAGATCGAAGAGGCCAAGAAGCGCGACCATCGCAAGCTCGGGCGCGACCTTGGGCTCTTCACATTCCACCAGTGGGCGCCGGGCGCCGACGTTCTGGCTCGACAAGGGCACGACGCTTTACAACCTGCTCGCCAATTACATGCGCGGCGTGCTGTTTCCGGCTGGCTACGTCGAGGTGAAGACGCCACTCATCTACAACAAGGCGCTCTGGGAGCGGTCCGGGCACTGGAAGCACTATCGCAAGAACATGTTTCTCATCGAATCGGAAAACGAGAACGATGAGCGTCGAAGCCGATGAACTGTCCCGGGCACTTCCTCACCTACGCCAGCCAGGTGCACAGCTATCGCGATTTGCCGGTCCGATTCCACGAGCAGACGCCGCTGCATCGCAACGAGGCGTCGGGTGTGCTGTCGGGCTTGACGCGCGTGCGCCAGTTTTCACAGGACGACGCGCACTGCTTCGTCACGCAGGAGCAGATCGGCGAGGAAGTCGAACGGCTGATTCAGCTGGTGCAGCGGGTCTATGGCGACTTCGGCCTGCCGTTCGAGGCCAAGCTCTCGACGATGCCCGACGAGCACATGGGCGAGGCCGCGACATGGGACCACGCGGAGGCGCAACTGAAGGCGGCGCTCGAGCGTGCCACGATGCGCTACACGATCAACGCGAAGGATGGCGCCTTTTACGGGCCGAAGATCGACTTCGACGTGACCGATGCGATCGGCCGGAAATGGCAGTGCGCGACGATTCAGCTCGATTACATGCAGCCCGAAAACTTCGATCTGAAGTACACGGGCGCAGACAATGCGGAGCACCGCCCCGTCGTGATCCATCGGGCCATCTTCGGCAGCTTCGAGCGGTTCATCGCGATCCTGATCGAGCACTACGCGGGAGCGTTTCCGCTATGGCTTGCGCCGATACAGGCCATCGTGCTGCCCATCGCCGACAGGCATGTAGCGTACGCCCAGAGCGTCAGGCAACAGCTCGCCGATGCGGGTTTCCGGGCGCAGGTCGATGAGCGCCAGGAGAAGATTGGATATAAGATCCGTGAGGCGCAGCTTCAGAAGGTTCCCTACATGCTCGTCGTCGGGGACAAGGAAGCGGCGGAAGGCACGATCGCGCTGCGCAGCCGTGTGGGCGGCGATCTCGGATCGCGCGCCCTCGACGCATTCATCGCGTCGGCGCGCGGCGAAGTGGAAACAAAGGGCTCGTAGGCCCGCCAGGAGGTTTTATAGCTTTCGATCGATCGGGACCGCGGCGTGACGACCGAGTTCGCGTAAACGAGCGCATCCGCGTTAGGGAAATTCGGGTCATCGACGACGACGGGAAGCAGCTGGGCATCATGCCGCCGCCGCAGGCCCTCGTCATCGCCAAGGCAAAGGGGCTGGACCTGGTGGAGATCTCTCCCACCGCCGTACCGCCTGTCTGCCGGATCATGGATTTCGGCAAGTATCAGTACCAGGAACAGAAGCGGGCGCGCGAGGCGAAGAAGCACCAGAAGGTCATCGACGTCAAAGAAATCAAATTCAGGCCCAAGGTCGACGAGCACGACTATCAGTTCAAGAAGAAGCACATCGAGCGCTTCCTCGCTGACGGCGACAAGGTGAAGGCCACGATTTTCTTCCGCGGCCGCGAGATGGCGCATCCCGAGATCGGGCGGCGCATTCTCGAGCGGTTGTGCGATGAGCTGGCCGACGTCGCGATTGCCGAGACGATGCCGCGCCAGGAAGGCAACCAGATGCACACGATCCTGGCGAAGAAGCCGGCCGGCGGCGGCGGGCGCGCACCGGCGCGTCAGGCGGCGGCGGCGAAGACGACGGAAGAATAAGAGCAGAGAGCAGAGAGCAGAGAGCAAAGAGATGCCCAAACTCAAAACGCACAGAGGCGCCGCAAAGCGCTTCAAGAAGACGGCCGGCGGCAAGTTCGTCCGCAGCAAGGCCTTCAAGCAGCACATTCTCACGAGCAAGTCGGCGAAACGGAAGCGGCACATGCGCGGCACGCAGGTGGTGGCGAAAGCCGACGCCGCGAAGCTCGCGCGGATGCTGCCGTATAAATAGCTGGTAACACGGCTGACCTGAAGGTCAGCACTACGACTAGTGCCGACGCTTCAGGTCGGCGTCAGAGAGGACGGAAGAATGCCGAGAGTAAAACGAGGAACAGTACGACGGGCCAAGCGGAAGAAGCTGCTCGCGCGTGCCAAAGGTTATTACGCGAATAAGAGCAAGCTGTATCGCGCGGCGAAAGAATCGGTCGATACGGCGCTCAAGTATGCGTTCGTCGGCCGCCGCCGCAAGAAACGCGATTTCCGCACGCTGTGGATCGTCCGCATCAATGCGGCCGCGCGCGAGCATGGCCTGACCTACGGCCAGTTCATGGCGGGCCTCAAGGCCGCGGGCGTGACGCTCGATCGAAAGGTGCTCGCCGACATCGCGGTGAACGAACCGGCATCCTTCGCGTCGATCGCAGCGCAGGCCAAGGCGGCCAAGCCGCTGCCCACGCCGCGCCCGGTGCGCGCCGAGAAGTCCGCGCGCCCCGCGAAGACCGTCAAGGTCCGCGAAGCCCGCGCCTAGTGTGACGACCGACTCCGACATTGCCCGACTGCGCGCCGAGTTCCAGGAGGACTTGGCGCGCGTGTCGTCGCAGTCGGATCTGCAAGCGCTCCGCGACAAATTCCTCGGAAGGAAAAACGGCCTCGTCACCGCGCTCGTCAAATCGGTGGCCTCGGCGCCGCCCGAGCTCAAGCCGGTGCTCGGCAAGGCGTCCAACGAGCTCAAGAACGAAATCGAGCAGCAGCTCAACGAGCGCAAAGCCGCGCTCGAGGCGACGAAAGCGCCGGTTGGCGGCGTCGACATTTCCTTACCGGGCCGCGCCCCGCAGATCGGCCATCGCCATCCGCTGACGATCGTGCGCGAGCACATCGAGGCCATCTTCACGCGCCTTGGTTATCAGGTGCTCGAAGGCCCCGAGATCGAAGACGAGTACCACAATTTCGAAGCGCTCAACATGCCGGCCGAGCATCCCGCGCGCGACATGCAGGACACGCTGTATCTCTCCGGCGAGGTCGCGGGCCTGGGCCGTCCGGCGACGCTGCTCCGCACGCACACCTCGCCGATGCAGATCCGATACATGGAGAGCCACGAGCCTCCAGTCCGCATCATCGTGCCCGGCAAGGTATACCGCCGCGACGATCTCGACCTGACGCACACGCCGATGTTTCAGCAAGTCGAAGGGCTCGTCGTGGGCGACGGCATCACGATGGCCGATCTCAAAGGCACGCTCACGGCGTTCGCGCGCGAGCTGTTCGAGCCGGACACGAAGGTGCAGATTCGGCCGAGCTTCTTTCCCTACACCGAACCGAGCGCCGAGGTGTTCATCGGCTGTGTCTTCTGTCATGGCGGCGGCTGCCCCATCTGCAAGCGCACGGGATGGCTCGAAATCGGCGGCAGCGGCATGGTGCACCCGGCGGTCTTCGAATCGGTGGGCTACGACCCGGACCGCTACACCGGGTTCGCGTTCGGCATGGGCATCGAGCGCATCGCGATTTTGAAATACGGCGTCGACGACATCCGTCTGTTCTACGAGAACGACCTCCGCTTCCTGGAGCAGTTCCCGCTGTGAAAATCGTTATCTCCTGGCTGCGCGATTTCGTGGACGTCACCGCCTCGCCTGAAGAGCTCGGCGAGACGCTGACGTCGCGCGGCTTCGAGCTGTCCTCCATCGAGCGCGTGACGATCGACGATGGCCGATCGACGATCGACGATGCCGTCCTCGACTTCGAAGTAACCGCCAACAGGCCCGACGCGCTCAGCGTCATCGGCTTTGCGCGCGAGGTGGGCACCGCCTACTCGCTCCCGGTGAAGCCGCTGGTGCCAAAGCCGCTGCCGTCGAAGCCGACGAGTGCCGTGGCGGTAAAGCTGGAAGCGCCGGATCTCTGTCCGCGTTACGCGGCAGCGGTGGCCGATGTCACTATCGCGCCCTCGCCGGCATGGCTCGCCTCACGCCTGCAGGCCGCCGGAGTACGCCCCATCAACAACGTCGTCGACGTCACCAATTACGTGCTGCTCGAGCTCGGTCAACCCATGCACGCGTTCGACCTCGAGAAGCTCGCAGGCAGCGAAATTCGCATCCGGCGCGCGGCGCCAGGAGAGCGCATCACGACGCTCGACGGCGTCGATCGCGCGCTCGACCCGGAGATGCTGGTCATCGCGGACGGCGACAAGGCGCAGGCGGTGGCCGGCGTGATGGGCGGCGGTCGTTCGGAAGTCAGCGAGACGACGAAGACGATCGTGCTCGAGAGCGCGTTTTTCGATCCCAGAAGCGTTCGCCGGACGAGCAAGAAGCTCGGGCTCAAGACGGAAGCCTCGGCCCGGTTCGAACGGGGCGCCGACGTCAACGCGGCCGTCAAAGGCCTCGAGCGGGCGATGACGCTCCTCGAGGAGATTGGCGCCGGGAGCGCGCGCGGCGGCGCCATCGACGAATATCCCGTGCCGGCGGCGCTCCGCAAGATCGAGCTGCGGCGGGCGCGCATCACGCGCATGCTCGGCCTGGACATTCCAGAGGCCGACGTCGAACGCATCCTCAAAGGACTCGGGTTTCAGGTCCGCAAGGGCGCGCTCGGGTGGGATGTCGCGGCGCCGACCTTTCGCGTCGACGTGCTGCGAGAAGTCGACCTCATCGAAGAAGTCGCGCGGCACTACGGCTACGACCGATTGCCCTCGACATTTCCTGCGCTCGGCGCGCCGCCCTCGCCGTCCGATCCCGCCATCGAGCGCGATCGACTCGTGCGCAGGGTGCTGCTCGCCGCCGGCTGCTCGGAAGCGCTCACGTTTTCGTTCATCGATGCGGCCGCTGCCGCGCCGTTCGCCGACGCCCGGACGATCGTGCCAATCGAGAATCCGTTGTCGGCACAGTTCTCGGTGCTGCGGCCGTCGCTGCTGCCCGGCCTGATCGCATCGGTCGCGCACAACCGCCACCGCGAGCGGACGGATGTCCGGCTGTTCGAGCTCGGCGCGAGCATGACGCGCGCCGGTGAATCTCGTCACGTCGCCGCCGCGCTGACTGGCAATGGCGCCAGCGCGCACTGGAGCGTTGGACACCGGACGGTCGACTTCTTCGACGCGAAGGGCATCGTCGAGGCTATCGCCGGCGCCCTGCATGTCGACGTGACGTTCGATGGCGCGACGGCGCCTTCGTATCTCGTGCGCGGGCGCGCGGCCGCCATTCTCATCGGCGGGCGCGCGATTGGCAGCCTCGGCATGCTTGCGCCCGCTATTGTCTCGTCAGCGGGACTGTCAACGAACGAAGACGTGTACGTCGCCGAGCTCGACCTCGACGCCCTCACGGCGTCGCGATCGCCGGCGCCGTTGACGGTCGCGCCGCTTCCCCGCTATCCGTCCAGCGCGCGCGACATCTCGATCGTCGTCGACGAGACCTTGCCCGCGGAAACAGTTCGTGGCACTATCCGTGCGGCTGCGCCCGACACGCTGGTCTCGGTACGCGAGTTCGATCGGTATCAAGGCACGGGCGTGCCCGACGGTCGCGTCAGCCTTTCGCTTCGGCTCACGTTCCGCGCTCTCGAGCGGACGCTCACGGATGCGGAAGTGGAGACGGCGATGAAAGTGATTCTCACTGCGCTGAAAGAGGCGCACGAGGCAGTTCAAAGATAGGTCGCGTGGGTGGCGTGGGTGGCGTAAGTCGCGTGGGGTGTTACCCACGTTACCTACGCGACCTTCGCGACCCACGCGACCCAATGGAGGTCCCCCATGTCCCGTACCGCAGCAGCCCGCTCTGTCGATCTCGAACCCATCGACCGTTTGGAAGAAAAAGTGAAGATGCTCGTGTCGATGATCGGCCGGCTCAAGGCCGATCACGCGCGCGCGGCCGAAGAGAACGCGCGGCTGTCGCGCGAGCTCGAGTCGGCCCGCGCCAGGATTGCCGATTCGGAGACGGGCCTCGCCGAGGTCGCCGCGCTGCGGACGGAGCGCGAGTCGATCCGCGGCCGCGTCTCCGACATGCTCGATCAGCTCGAAGGTCTCAGTCTGTGACGGGAATCGCGTAGGGATCGTAGGGAACGTAGAATCTGGAATCTGCAGCGATTTGAGACTGCACGCATCTCAGATGGCTCACGCGCCCGATATCGAGCGAAGGACCATATGCCTGAACCGCAAGTCGTGTCCGTTGACATTCGCGGACAGCGCTATCCCATCCGCAGCAATCTCGACGCGAACTACGTCAACGGGCTCGCGACCTATGTTGACGAGAAAATGCGGGCGGCCGCCGAGTCGACCCCCTCGGGCGACTCGCTGCGGCTTGCGGTGCTCGCCGCGCTGAACATCGCCGACGAGCTGTTCCGGTGCCAGGACGTGCAGCAGGAGCGCCGCGGCGCCCTCGCCGAGCGCACCGAAGCCCTCGAGCGCCTGGTCGATGCGGCGCTTGCTACATAGCCCTCAGAGGACTAAGATCCTTTTCGGAAACTGAGTTCCCTGCTTTGCGCGTGATGGTTTCGGAGGCTCGATTGGGCCAACGTTTAACCTAAGAGAATCGCAACGCCGCGCGGTGTGCATGCCTCGGTGCGAGGAAGCCTAAAGCGCGGCTCCTGAGCGGTTCCACCTGCTTACGCAGGTCCATTCGACCTCCCCACACGGCAAAGCGGGGCCTTTCGATAATCTCCTCTGGTTCCAAGGTTCCGCGTTCCACGTTCCGGGTTCTGGTTCAGTCTGTTCCCGTCGGGTTCCAGCGGAGCGAATCCGCGAACCTGGAACCGGCACCTCAGAACCCAGCACCCAGAACCTGGAACCAGTTAAGGACCCGCATGGGCCTGTATCTGGTCTACCTGATCAATGGCGCGATCACGCTGGTGGCCGCCACCGCTGTCTTCGCCTACTGGGTCGCAAACCGCAAGCGCATTGCCGCCGAGACCATCGGCCGCGCGGAAGAACAGGCGTTGCGCGTCCTGAAAGACGCGGAGCGCGACGCCGAAACCCGCAAGAAAGAAGCGCTGCTCGAGGCCAAGGAAAAAGCGCACGAGCTGCGCACCGAAGCCGAGCGCGTCGCGCGGGAAAAATCCCAGCAGCTCTCCGACACCGAACAACAGCTGCGTCGCAAGGAATCGACCCTGAGCGACAAGTTGTCTGCCGCCGAGCGCAAAGAGAAAGAGCTGCAGTCGCAGACGCAGGCGATCACCGATCGCGAGAAGAGCACGTCGGCTGCCGCGGCCAAATACGAGCAGCTTGTCGCCGCGCAGCAGCACGAGCTCGAGCGTCTCTCCGCCCTGACGACGGAAGAGGCTAAAGAGCTGCTGCTGAAGCACATCGAAGCCGACGCGCGGCGCGACGCCGCGAACCTCGTCAAGCGCCTCGATGCCGAGGCGCGCGAGCAGGCCGCAGGCAAGGCCCGCCAGTACATCACCGAGGCCATTCAGCGCAGCGCGGCCGAGCATACCGCTGAGACCACCGTCTCGGTCGTGGACTTGCCGAGCGACGACTTGAAGGGACGCATCATCGGCCGCGAGGGGCGCAACATTCGCGCGCTCGAGCAGGCCACGGGCGTCGATCTCATCGTCGACGACACGCCGGGCGCAATTATCCTCTCGGGTTTCGATCCGTATCGCCGCGAGATCGCGAAGCAGGCCATCGAGCGGCTCATCGCCGACGGCCGCATCCACCCGGCGCGCATCGAGGAAGTGGTCGAAAAGGTGAAGGCGGAAATGGAAGAGTCGGTGCGGAAGGACGGCGAAGCCGCGGCGTTCGAGCTGGGCATGCACGACCTTCACCCCGAGCTGCAGAAATTGATGGGACGCCTCAAGTACCGAACCAGCTACGGCCAGAACGTGCTGAACCACTCGAAGGAAGTCGCGTACCTGGCGGGCATCATGGCAAGGGAAGTGGGTCTCGACGCAAACGTCACCGTCCGCGCTGCCTTTCTCCACGACTGCGGCAAGGCGATCAACCGTGAGCTCGAAGGGACGCACCTGCAGATCGGGATCGATCTGCTGCGCAAGTACGGCGAGACCGAACCGGTCGTCATGGCGATGGCGGCGCACCACATGGACATCGACTGGCCCTCGCTCGAGGCGATGATCGTACAGGCGGCCGATGCGATTTCGGCGGCGCGGCCCGGCGCGCGCCGCGACATCCTCGAGTCGTACGTGAAGCGGCTCGAAAAGCTCGAGGAGATTGCCGATTCATTCAAGGGCGTGTCGAAGGCGTTCGCCCTGCAGGCGGGACGCGAGATTCGCATCATGGTCGAAAGCGAGCGTATCTCGGATGAAGAGGCGATATGGCTGTCGAAGGACATCGCCAAGCGCATCGAGAACGAGCTCGAGTACCCGGGGCATATCAAGGTGACGGTCATCCGGGAAACGCGCGCCGTTGAATACGCGAAATGAATGTTGCAGACGTCGGAGAGCGCGCGCTCATCGAGCGCATCCGACGGCGGATTCCACCTGCTCCGGCGTTCGTTATTGTCGGCATCGGCGATGACGCGGCGGTGGTCGAGCCCGAGCGAAACCTGCTCGAAGTTCTGACTACCGATTGCCAGGTCGAGGGCGTACACTTCGACCAGACGTTCGTCGGCGCGGCCGACATCGGCCACAAGGCGCTCGCGGTGAATCTGAGCGATCTTGCGGCGATGGGCGCGGCGCCGCGCGTTGCCCTTTTGTCGCTCGTGCTGCCGCCGGCCCTGCCTGTTGCGAGCGTCGATGCGCTCGTCGACGGCATGACCGCGCTGGCCGTGCGCGCCCGCATTTCCATCGTCGGCGGCAATATCGCCCGCTCCCCCGGGCCGCTCGTCGTCGACGTTACTGCTACAGGATCGGTTCACAGTCGCCGAGTACTTACACGAGGAGGCGCCCGCGCAGGCGACGATCTTTACGTCACCGGCTCGCTGGGCGGCGCCGCACTCGGTTTGCGCATGTTGCGACAGGACGCGACGAGCGCGGGACCGGCGGTCGATCGGTACCGGCGGCCGGAGCCGCGGACACGTTTTGGATTGCTGCTCGGCCGCAATCGCGCGGCGCGCGCGTGCATCGATCTCAGTGATGGCCTTGCCGACGGAATCCGGCAAATCGGCGAGGCCAGCGGACTCGGCGCGATCGTCGAGGCCGACGAGTTGCCCATCGAGCAGGGATCGACGTTGCGCGATGCTCTCGGTGGAGGAGAAGATTACGAACTCCTGTTTGCGGTATCGCCCAGACTGCGCTCGCGATTGAGAAACGCGAGACGGCTGGCCGGCGATCTCACCGTTACGCGCATCGGGCGCCTGACGGCCGATCGCGCGATGCTCCTGAGCCGCAGCGGCAGCACCGAAGAGCTGCCGGCAGGGTTCGAACATTTCGCATGAGGAAATATTTCTGGCGGCGCCTCTTCCCCAGCATGATGCTGGTGGCGGCCTTCGTGCTGTTGTACGAAGCGACCGTCTCGGATTCGCGCTACGGCTCGCGACAGGCGGAGCTGCTCAAGGGCACGCTGCGTCCGATCCCGGGCGCGCGCCTGCAGTTCAAAGCCACGGCGTACTGCAAAGGACACACGACGGCGTCAGGAGTGGCGGTTCGCAGCGGCGTCGCCGCCGCCGATCCCGAGATGCTTCCAGTGGGATCGGTGATTCAGGCCGACTTCGAATCCAACCAGTACGACGGCGTCTACACCATCATGGACACGGGCCCAGAAGTGCAGGGCAACGAGCTCGACGTGTACATGTGGAGCTGCTTCGACGCGCTGCGCTTCGGCCGGCAGGATGTGCATCTCGTGGTGCTGCGCCTCGGCTGGAACCCGAAAGACACGACACCCCTAATGGAAACGCTCTTTCACCGCCGGATTCCTTACGTGAGACCAGACGACGAGCCGCAGCAGCCGCCGTCACCGAGAAAGCCGCGACCCGAACGCATTCCGGACGGCAGTGTGGCGCCGCTGCCCAATCCTACGTTTGAGAAACCGGAGGAAGCGAGTCCGCCTCCTGAACCTCTGCCGAATTAGCGGCCTTGTACTGCAGCTGAAACAGCTTGTAATAGATCCCGCGCATCGCCAGCAGCTGTTGGTGGCTGCCCGACTCCCGCAGCTTCCCCTTGTGGAACACGAGAATCTTATCCATGTCCTGAATCGTCGACAGACGATGGGCAATCGCGAGCGTCGTGCGGCCGGACATCAGCACGCGCAGCGCATCGCGAATCAGCAGCTCGGTCTCTGTGTCGACGCTCGACGTGGCCTCGTCCAGAATCAGCACCGACGGATCGAACGCGAGGGCGCGCGCAAACGACAGCAGCTGTTTCTGCCCGACCGACAGCGTCGCGCCCCGCTCCGCCACACGCGCGTCGTAGCCGCCAGGAAGCGACTCGATGAACCGATGCGCATGAACGGCGCGGGCCGCTTCGCGCACGCGCGTGTCATCGATGGATTCGTCTCCCAGCCGGATGTTGCCGGCAATCGTGCCGGAAAACAGGTGGACGTCCTGGAGGACGAGGCCGAACATCTTCCGCAGCGCGGCGAGATCCATGTCGCGGATGTCGACGCCGTCGACCAGAATGCGCCCGCTGGTGACGTCGTAGAATCGCAGCAGCAAGCTGATGAGCGTAGATTTCCCCGCGCCTGTCGCACCGACGATGCCGACGCGCTCGCCGGGCTCTACTTCAAACGAGACATTGCGAAGCACGTAGTCGTCGTCTTTGTATGCGAAGGACACGTTCTCGAACTCGATATGCCCTCTGCCCTCTGCCCTCTGCCCTGTCGACGAATTTCTTACAGCGACCTCCGTATCCAGCAGCTGAAAAATTCTCTCTGAAGACGCCATGGCGGCCTGGAGCGTGTTGAACTTCTCCGACATGTCGCTGATCGGACGGAAGAACCGGCCTGCATAAAGGATGAAAGCCACGAGAGAGCCGAGGGTGAGCGTGTTGTTCAGTACGAAGCCGCCGCCATACCAGAGAATCAGCGCGGTCGCGATGGCCGCGACGAACTCGACCGCCGGCAGGAACACGGCGTAATAGAAAATCTGCTCGACGTTCGCGTCGCGGTGCTCGCGGTTGATCAGCTCGAAGCGCCCGTAGTTCACCGCTTCCCGGCGGAACAGCTGCACCGTCGCCATGCCGTTGATGTGCTCGTTGAGGAAGGCGTTGATGCGCGCGATTCTCAGACGCACTTTCCGGTACGACTCGCGGACGTTCCGCCTGAACCACTGCGCGAGCACCAGAATGAGCGGCAGCACCGAGAAGGCAATCAACGCCAGCCGCCAGTCCATCCACAGCAGCGTCGCCATGATGCCCACGAGCATGAACAAATCGCCGAAGGCCGCGACCACCCCAGACGTGAACAGATCGTTGATGACGTCGACGTCCGTCGTCACGCGCGTCATCAACCGCCCCACGGGGTTGCGATCGTAGAACGACAGATCGAGCCGCTGCAGGTGCGTATAGATCTGCATGCGCATGTCGTACATGATGCGCTGGCCGATCATCTGCATCATGTAGGTCTGCGTGTACTCGAGCGAGAACGCCGCGACGAGCACCGCGAGGTACACGCAACGCGATGGTGTTGAGGCCGGCGAGGTCTCCCTGCGCGATGTACTGGTCGATGGCGATCTTGACAAGATACGGCGGCGCCAGCTGGGTCACCGCGTCGCCGATGAGCGCCAGGAGCGCTCCGACGACGTACCATTTGTGCGGACGCAGGTACGCCAGCAGGCGGCGCATCAGCCGCGCGTCGTAGGCCTTGCCGAGAACTTCTTCTTCGTGGAATGACATTACGACTGGCGGGATTGGGGACTCGGGATTAGGGGTTAGGCTAAGACGCAGCAAGCTCTTCCTCCAGCAGCTGCTTCTTATACAAGTTCGGCATAGTACACCACCGAGCCTGATAAGTTCTTCGTGCCTCCCTTTCTCGACGACCCGCCCTGCCTCGAGCACGACAATCTGGTCGGCGTCGCGCACGGTCGAAATGCGATGCGAGATGATGATGGCCGTGCGATTCTTCATCACGCCGCGCAGGCGCGACAGAATTTCTTCCTCGGTGTACGTGTCCACAGCGGAGAGCGCGTCATCCAGAATCAGAATGCGCGGATCGGTCACCACGGCACGCGCGATGGCGGTGCGCTGCTTCTGCCCGCCCGACAGCGTGATGCCGCGCTCGCCGACCATCGTCTCGTAGCCGCGCGGAAAGTCTCGAACGTCTTTGTCGAGCTGGGCCACCACCGCTGCGGCTTCGAGTCGCGCCGGGGCTTCCTGCGTGACCGCCGGGACGCCGAATGCGACGTTGTCGGCGAGCGTGTCGGAAAACAGAAACGGCTCCTGTGGCACGAAGCCGATCATGCCGCGCAGATCCCTCAGCGGAATGTCGCGGACATCGCGCCCGTCGATGAAGACAGTCCCCCTCGGCGGATTCTGCAGCCGCGGTAACAGGTTCACCAGCGTCGATTTTCCGGATCCCGTGGCGCCGACGATGGCCACCGTCTCTCCGGCCTTCACCGAGAACGAGACGTTGGTCAGCACTTCTCGAGTCCCGTAAAGGAAGCTGAGGTTCCTGAACTCGATCGCCCCTAATCCCAAATCCCTAGTCCCCAATCCCTTGTCAGGGCCTTCATCACGTATTGTAGGGACCGTCTCCATGACGACGAGCATGCGCTTCCAGGAGGCCATGCCTCGCTCGAGCAGGTTCGTGACCCACCCGAACGCGATCATCGGCCACGCAAGCTGCGCCAGGTACGCGTTGAATGCGACGAGCTCGCCGACGGTGAGGCGTCCGGTCGTCACGTCGCGGCTGCCCAGCCACAGCGCGAGCAGCGCGCTGATACCGAGAAAGAGCGACATCGTGGGGAAGAACGCCCCCTGAAGCCTGGTGAGCCGTCTGTTGTGCCGCAGGTAGTCGACATTCGACTCGCGGAAGCGCGCGATCTCGGCCTGCTCCTGACGATACGCGCGCACGACTCGCACGCCGGTCAGCGACTCCTGCACGACGGCGCTCATGTCTGAGAGCTTTTCCTGCACTTCCTCGAACGTCTTGTGGATCGCGGTGCCGAACATCTTCACGGCGATGGACACGATCGGCAACGGCAGCAGCACGATGAGCGTCAGCCGCACGTCGAGCGAGAACATGAGGAACAGGCTCACCACCGCCGTGATGAGCGTATTGGCCAGGTACATGACCGCAGGCCCGACCATCATGCGGACCGAGCTGAGGTCGTTTGTCGCGCGCGACATCAGATCGCCCGTGCGATTCTGTTGAAAGAACGACACTGGCAGCCGCTCGAGGTGCGCGAAGAAGTCGTTGCGGAGGTCGTACTCGAAACCGCGAGAGGCGCTGATGATGATGCGCCGCATCTGGTACCGGAAGTATCCGGCAAGCCCGGCAATCAGCAGCAGCGCGCCGCCATAGAACGCCAGCTTCGATCTGGTGACACCCGCAAACAGATCGTCGATTGCGAATTGCAGCACGAGCGGCGACACGGCGAACATCGTCGAGCACAGCACCAGGGAAGCGAACCCGAGCAGGTATTCCCGGCGGTAGCGGCGAATATAGGGGAATAGACGGCGAACCGGAGTCACTTGTACGCTTCAGTATAGCGTGCTACTCTTAGGTGCCTTTCCCCAGCAGGCCTCCGCACCGCCGAACTAACTTTGATTCAAAGGACGCTTGACGATGTCGATTCGAACGCTGGCGCTCGGCTCATTTGTGGCGTACGCGGTGCTGTTGCTGCCGGTACGAGCAGACGCGCAATTTACTGCTACCCCTTTTTCCGATCCGGCAACCGGCGAGCGGTATCACGTCGAAGCCGCGCTCGCATTCTGGAATCCGGCGCCGGTTTTCACAATTCAGAGCGAGGTGCTCGGCATACTTGGCTCGCAAATCGACGCGGTGGCCGACCTCGGCATCACGAGACAGAGCATCAATGAATTCCGCTTCGTGCTGCGGCCCGGACGAAAGCACAAATTCCGCGTGAACTATCTGCCGATGAGCTACAACGCCAGCGCGACGTTGAAGCGCGAGTTCGTGTTCAACGGACTCAAATACGGCATCAACCTGCCTGTACAAACCGAGCTGAAATGGAAGACGTGGGCGATCGGCTACGAGTACGACTTCCTGTATCGCGACCGCTGGTTTGTCGGGTTTGTGCTCCAGGTGAAAGCGACAGACATCCAGGCGACCCTTCAGGCGCCGATCGGCACACAGTTCTCTCGCGTGCAGGCGCCCATTCCGACGCTCGGCGGTATCGCACGTGTCTATGTCGTGCCGAACATCTCCATCACCGGCGAGCTGATCGGTCTCAAGATTCCTGAGAGCATCGACGAGCGGTTCCAAGCGCACTACTTCGACTTCGATCTGTACGGCACCGTGAACTTCAACGACTACGTCGGCGCGCAGATCGGATATCGAAGCCTCGATCTCGGATACATCATCGAGAACGATCGCGGGGACTTCAAGGCGAAGGGGATTTACTTCGGTGGAGTCGTGCGCTACTAAACGAAAAACGAAGAGCGAAAAACGAATAGGATGCAGAGCGTCCGAGCGAATCTCTATTCGCTGTTCGTTCTGCCTTTTTCGTTATCGGGCGACTTTGGCGCGCAGTTTTGCCAGGCGCCTATCTGCCTCGAGCAGCGTTTCGTCTTTCTTGCTGTAGACGAACCGCACTTTCGTGCGGCCCGCCTTGCGATCGTTGAAGAAGCTGCTGCCCGGCACCACGGCAACGCCCACCTCGGTCACCAGATATCTCGCGAACTCGATGTCGTTGTCGAACCCGAAGTGCGCGATGTCGGTCATCACGTAGTAGGCGCCCTGCGGCGGCTTGAACTTGAAGCCATGGCGCTCGAGAATGTCGCACATCATCACGCGCCGCCGCGCGTAGCCGGCCGCCATCTCCGTGTAGTAGCTCTCGGGCATCGAGAGCGCCGTCACGCCTGCTTCCTGCAGCGGCGCGGGTGCGCCGACCGTGAGGAAGTCGTGCATCTTGCGAATCGGCCCGGCAAGATCGGGCGGCGCAATCGCCCAGCCGACGCGCCAGCCGGTGACGCTGAACGTCTTCGACAAGCCGTTAATCGTCACCGTCCGATCGGCCATGCCGTCGAGCGATGCGATCGGCACGTGTGTGTGCCCGTCGTAAATGATGTGCTCGTAGATTTCGTCGGTAATCGCGAGCACGTCCCACTTCTGGCACAGCTGCGCGATGAAATGCAGCTCGCTCCGCGTGAACACCTTCCCTGTCGGGTTGTTCGGCGTGTTGATGATGATGGCGCGCGTCCGATCGTTGAACGCGGCGGCCAGCTCCTGCTCGTCGAAACTCCAGTCGGGCTCGCGCAGCCGCACGAATCGGGGAACCGCGCCCGAGATGATGCTGTCGGGGCCATAGTTCTCGTAGTACGGCTCGAAGATGACGACCTCGTCGCCCGGATCGAGCACCGCGAGCAGCGTCGACAGCATCGCCTCGGTCGAGCCGCAGCACACGGTGACCTGCGTCGGGCTCACCGCGGCGCCGTAGCGCCGCGAAAAATCGGCGGCGATCGCCTCCCGCAAATTTTCAGCGCCCCATGTAATCGGATACTGATTGATGTCGCGCTGGATGGCCTGGCACGCCGCGTCCTTGATGACCTGGTGCGCCGCGAAATCCGGAAATCCCTGCGACAGGTTGACGGCGTCGTGCTCCTGGGCGAGCCGCGTCATCTCGCGGATGACCGACTCGGTAAATTGCGTTGCCTTCTTCGATCCGCGTGGTTTCATCGTCCGGAGATTATACTTCCGGGTCTCGCTACACCCGATCAGGTATACTTCCGCCACTTCTTTGGGCTTCCCAAAAACCAGATTTTTCTGCGGTTTCGCGCTTGTGTGCGCCCTGTTGGCGGGAGTGGTGTCCCCGCTCTCGGCCGAACAGGCGGCACAGAAATCAGCACCGCAACCCGCGCCTACCAACCAGGATATCGAAGCGCTGAAGCGCCAGATTCAGGCGCTCATCACGGCGCAGATGGCGGTGCAGAAGCAACTCGACGAGATCAAAGCGATGTTGAAGGCGGGTGCTGCCGCGCAGGCGCAGGCTCCCATGCCGGTGCCAGCGCCCGCGATTGCCACTGTCGATCACGTTATCGACATCGCCGGCGCCGCCGTCAAAGGCGCGCCGGCAGCGCGCGTGGCGATTATCGAGTTCTCTGATTACGAATGCCCGTTCTGCGGCCGGCACGCGCTGAACACGCTGCCCGAGCTCGCGAAGGAATACATCGACACGGGCAGAGTTCGATACGTGTTCCGCAACCTGCCGCTCGAGTCAATCCACCCAAACGCGATGCGCGCCGCGGTCGCCGCTGAGTGCGCTGGTGAGCAAGGTAAGTATTGGCAGCTTCACGATCGGATGTTCGCCAACCAGCGCGCGCTCGATGCGACTTCGCTCGTGAACCACGGCAAAGCCGAGGGGCTCGACGTCACCCGCTTCCAGCAGTGCCTTGCCTCTGACAAATACAACGCCAAGATTCGCGCAGATCAGGCCGAGTCGGACCGTGTCGGCGCGACAAGCACCCCATCATTCTTCGTGGCGGTTCTTACTCCCGGAGATTCAAAGGCGCGAGCGGTGCGCATGATTCGCGGCGCGCATCCCTATCCGACGTTCAAAGCGGCCATCGACGGCGTTCTGGCGACACTCAAATAAACCGATAAGGCAGGACTAAAGTCCTGCGCTAGTTGCGGTTCGATCCGTAGAGCCGCCGATAATCTTCGGCCGTACCCAGCAGCCGTTTTACGTACTGCTGTGTTTCCGGATACGTAATGCTGTCGATGAATTCATCCTGCGGAAGGCCAGGGTTCTCGCTCATCCAGCGCCGCACCGGCGTCTCGCCGGCGTTGTAGCTCGCCAGCGCGAGATGCACGCTGCCGAACTGGCGAATCAGATCGGCCAGGTACATGGTGCCCATCTGGATGCTGGTCTCTGGGGTCGTCAGCAGCTTCAGCGAGTAGCGCAGCTTCAGTTTTCGCGCGTACTGGCGGCCGGTCGGAGGCATCATCTGCATGAGCCCGTAGGCGCCCGCATGCGACTTGATGTCGCGGACGAACGTCGACTCCTGCGCCATCAACGCGGCCACGAGATACGGATCGAGTTTGTGCTGCGCGGCGTTCTTCTGGATTAAATCCCAGTACTCCAGCGGAAAGATCGTCGTCAGAATCTCCCGCGGCAGCTGGTCACCGCCGCCGGCCATGAATTGCGGGTACGCCCGTTTGATCTGCGTAATCGCCCCGCGCGCGAGCGTGAATTGAGTCGTCCCAGACTCGGAGGCGGCCATCTGTTTATGAGCCCAGGCCAGCGTCGCGGTAATGCCGGGGGAATCTCCCCATTTCGCGCGCGCGAATTCGAGCTCCTTCACAGCCGGCTCATACAATCCGGCCGCGAGAAGCATCCGGATCGTGTCTTCGGTCGGCGGAAAGTACTCGTCGTCGCCTCCGAGCGGCACGGCGCCCGGCGCGAACACGAGGCGGCTCGACCCGAGCGACGCTCCCTGCTTCTGCAGCAGGTTTTCCGCCAGGCGACCGTAGTACGTATTGTGATAATCAGCGATCGTCAGTTGGTAGCGCGCAAGCGCACCTGGTGCATCGCCCATTGCCGCGCGCGCGCGACCCGACCAGTACAGCCACGCAGGACGGTAGTCCGATCGCGGAAAGCCTGCGGACGCCGACTCGAAGTACCGGGCCGCTTCGCTCATGTCGCCTTTGCGATAGGACGTCCACCCGGCCTTCCACGCCGCGCGCTCCGCGTAGCGGCCGCGCGGGAACTTCGCGTACACCTCTCGCAGCACCGCATCAGCCTCGTCATCGCGATCGCGCTGAATGTAGAACGTGCCGAGATGATTCAGGGCTTCTTCTGCCCACGTGCTCTCTGGAAAGTCACGTTGCAGCGCGCGCACAAGCTCGACGAACATATCGTCGTTGCGGAGCCCGCGCTGCGACATCAGGTAGAAGAAACGCGCCTCCGCCTGCCTGGCGCCGGTCGTGAGCCACGGACGCAGCGCCTCGCGCGCGTTGCTGTAGCGCCCCTGGAAATACTCGACCTCCGCGAGCCGCAGCGAAACGATCTCGGCGTCTTCCTCGCTCTGAGCGTACGGTTTCAATCGAAGAAAACTGGTGCGCGCATCCGGATAGCGCCGGCTCGCGAACAGCCGCTCACCGCGTCCCATCTCGAGTTTGTAGCGGGCGTTCCCCGTCGCAATCTGCTGCACCTCCGGTAAGGTTTGCAGCGGGCTTTCAGCCAGGTACAGCGTGCTCGCTGAGTGGAAACGAGTAATACAGGTGAAGGAATGCTTCTGCCGCGCGCTTGCCATCGCCGTCGGCAAGCGCAGCGTTTGCCAGGCTCAACCAGATGGCGGGCACGTCAACGGCCGCTTCGTCGAGGATGTCCTCGTAAATCTTCACGGCATCACCGAAGTCGCGCAGCGCATGCGCGGCATCGGCCTCACCGAGCGCGGCCGCCTCGCCGACGAAACCGCTCGTAAATTTCAGCCCGGCAAATCGGCGTCTCGCCGCCTCGAATCGGCGCAGACGCAATTCGGACACACCTGCGTAATAGTCGGCGTACGCGCGCAGCGGCGACTGCGCGGTCGCCGCGGACGAGAACCGGGCAAGCGCTTGCTCGTATTTTTCGTCGGCGTAAAACCGCAGTGCGGCCTGGAGGTGCACGAGCGCAGGGTGCGCGACGGCCGTCGTGCGATCGGACGAGGTCGGGGCCATCCAGAGCTGAGACGCGTCGCGCGCAACCGGCGGATGCACGGTTGGCGAGAGCGTCGCGATGGCCACATCCGCGGGGCGCTCTGCCAGCGGCGCTGCCGGATTGGTCAACACCAACGCGCCAATGACGCTCGATGCGGCCAGTGCGTGCCGTGCGACCAGGAATGTCACGTTCTTCGATTATCCGGGCCTGATCGTGCTAAGTCAAGGTCTGTCCGGCGTTTAGCCGGGCCCTCCGACGACCTTGATGCTGCTGCGATCGGTCGCGACGCTGCTGTCGTTGCGCCTCACGGAGGCGCGCACATCGAATTCGCCTCCCGGCAGATCCTTCACCATGAAGAAGTAGCTTCGTGGTGACGCCGCGCCGTCGAGCGCGATCGAGCTGCTGCGGTAGTAGTTCGGTCCGTCGACTTCCCACACAAGCACCCGATTTTTCTCGTTGCGCGACACGAGCACTTTCAACTGCGCGTTGCCCCGATACGACGTGACTGCGGGCCGCACGGTTATCGAAATCGCCTCGTCGGCGCTCATCTGCATGGAGCCAGCGAGAACCCCTGCCGCCATTGCCAAGCCAAAGTAACGTTTCATCGCCCTATCCTTCTTCCTGCCCCCGCCAGTGCAACTTGGTTGCCATCAAAGCGGCGGACACTAAGAAAAACGACGGGCTCGACAAAAGTGAACGCCTTAACTGATTCGGTGTCTAAATCGGCAAGGAGGCCCTATGCGGCCACAGGCACTGCGCGCCAGCGCAGAGATGAATATCACTCCGCTAATCGACGTTCTTCTCGTGCTGTTGGTGATTTTTCTAGCCGCGCTGCCGCTGACCCAAAAGGGCATCGACACCAATCTGCCCGCACAGGCGGCGCCAGCCGACGGGCCACCGCCTCCTTACACGATCGTGGTCGACTACACGGCCGAACGGTTGCTCTCGATTAACCATCAGCAGGTCTTGATGATCGATCTGGGAGACCGGCTGCGGTCCGTATTCGAAACTCGATCGGATAAAACGCTCTTCATCAACGCCGCCGGCACGCTGCGATATGGCGATGTCGTGGAAGTGATCGACGCGGCGAAGGGCGCGGGCGTTCAGCGCGTGGGGATTATTACTGAAGGCATGCGCCGAGCCGCCGGGCTGCCGTGAGGAAGAGTATCACGGCGGCCCGGTGCTACGGTTCGGCGTCTGCGCTTGGACCGTAGATATTCGGCACCTTCGAGCCCAGTGCGCGCAGATACGCAGCCAGTTGCCCGCGGTGATGAACGCTGTGATTGTTGGCAAACCCGATGTAGTTCACAGTGAGCATTTCCATCCTGCCGAAGAAGCTCAACGGCGCGATCAACTTTTCGGCGGGCAGCGCGCGCAGCTGCTTCACCTTTTCAGGAAATGTCTTTTTGTAGAAGTCGACGATGTCGTTGACACTCTTGAACTGCGCCTCGGCCTGCTTGGCCCCTTCGGGATTCCACTCGAACTTGCCGTTGACGATGCTGTCGATGAACCAGATGTCAGCGGTCGCCAGGTGCGTGGCAATCTCCCACGCCGTGCGCGATTTGACATCGGGCTTGTAGTTGCGATTGTCATCCTTCACAGCCGCAATCACCTGGCACGTCGCTGGAAATTCGCGCTCCCACAAGCCCGCGAGCGTGTCTGCTGCTGTTTTTGCGTGATCGGCGTTCATCGGATCCTCCTGGCGGGTCAAAAAATGAGGCATAGATTACCATGGTCGCCATGACGCGCATCACAATCGCTGCGATTTTGCTGTTCGGCCTCTCAAACGCCGTCTCGGCTCAAAGTTTCGACTGCAGGAAGGCGCAGACGCGAATCGAGAAAATGATTTGCGCTGACGCCGGCCTGAGCGAGCTCGACGAGCATCTCGGCCGCTATTACGCCGCGGGCAGAGTAGAGCTGGAGAGCGCGGCGTCGTGCCTGCAAACAGATCAAGCGCAATGGCTGAAGTCAACGCGCGACGTCTGTCAGAACGAGGCATGCCTCAAGACCGCGTATCTGAATCGACTCGGCGAACTCGATGCCTTGCAGCCCGGTGTGACGGCAATCAGAAATATCACGTTGCCCCGCGTGCCCTCACTCGTGTGGGTGATCGGGCCGGCAGCCGATAAGGTCGCGGCGCCACCGAATGCGAAGGCGCAGCCACTCGAAGCAACCGGCGCCGTCGTCGACGATGTGGCGAATGGCGATGGATTCATGCTGCGCACCGAAAACGGAACGAACGTGCCGCTCGTCTTGCTGATGTTCCTGGACGGCAAGACACCAGAACAACTCGCGGGCCTGGCGAGGGAGAAAGGCGTCACGTTCCGCGCGCGCGGGTACGCCGCGTCGGACGGCAGACGGACCTATTTCGAACCGAGCCGGTGCACGTTCATCCACCGAATGCCGGCAACAGCGCCTCGTACTCCGAACGTCTCCGACGATCAGGATCAGGAAAAGCAGATGGAGAAAATCCAGAAGACCGTGCTGACGCAAGGCAAGGTCTGTTCCGATCCGAATCGTCCCTGCGAGGGGTTCAAGCCGAACGAGTTGTCGTTCGCGATCAAGCAGCCGTTCAAGTTCGATCGCGGACGTGATACGTCGCAGCCGTTTTATGCGGTGATTCTGAAGAGTGGACCACTGTGCGGAATCAACGACAGCGAGCGGATTCAGGCCCAGAAGACTTTCCCGGACGCGAAGGTGTTTCTTCACCGGCATTTCTGCGAAGACTTCGGCGACAAGGTCACCTATTCGAACGTCAATGCAAAGAGCGGGTTCGTGGCCGTGTATGCCGGCGAGACAGAGGCGGACGCGAAGAAGGTGTTAGCGCAGGCGATCGCCGCCGGCTACAAAGACGCCAACGTCCGGCGAATGGAAGTAATCGTCGTGTATCAGCTTGAATAGGAACCGTCAGCTCTCAGGCATCTGCGAAGGCTCGCCTGCGTAAGCGGCGATCACAACCGACTGTGATCGGTGACGATTTCTGGTCGGACTCCGCCACTGCTCGCGCCCGAGCCGTGTGGCGGCCCCCTCGATTTCACTGAGACAACCGGACATCGGTCACACAATGGCCGACACATCACCGGGCATCCCGGTTGCACGAGCATGCGCGATGTTCACTCGGCTTCGCCGTTGTCCGCACGTTACTGGAACAGTGAAGGAGTAATCATGAAACGTGTCGTTTTCGTGTTGAGCGTTTGCGCTCTGACGGCATTCGCGCAGATGCCGTCAGCGCAGCAGCAGCATCGTCATCATCAGGCCCGCAGCGATGAGGCGATCGACGATCGGGCCATGTCCGCCTTAACCGGGATGAACGACTTTCTCAGGACCTTGAAGGTTTTCCGGCTCAGCTCGGAATCGTCGAAGGATGAGATCGTCGATACGGACATGAAGATCCAGAAGAACGCGTCAAGCGTGATGTCCGTGAGGCTGCCCGATCGCCTTCATGCCCGTGTGCAAGGCGACGATCGCAACTTCGAGTTCTTCTACAACGGGCAGTCGCTGACGGTCTTCACCAGCAAGAAGAACGTCTACGCCTCGACGCCCGCGCCGCCCACTGTGCGAAGAATGCTGGATGCCACGCGCGCGCGCCACGGAATCGAGCTGCCGCTGGCAGACTTCATTCAGATGGCAGCTGGCGAGGACTTCCGGCAGAGCATCATCGGGGCCGGCTACATCGGGACGAGCCGGATCGCTGGCGTCGACTGCCATCACCTGGCGATTCGCCAGGCTGACGTCGATTGGCAGGTGTGGATCGAGAACAGCCAGACGCCGGTCCCTCGCAAGCTGGTCATCACGACCAAGACGGAACCGACGCAGCCGCAATATATGGCCACGCTCGCCTGGGACCTCGCGCCCAGGATTGACGACAGCCTCTTCTCGTTCACGCCGCCGCCGAATGCAGGCTCGCATCATGTTTGCCCGTGCGAAAGACAAGGAGGGAAGACCGTGAGATTCACGAATGCAACCGGAATACGCGTGATCCGAATCGCGCTCGTCCTGGCAGGCGTCCTATGGCTCGTGTCCGATACGACGATTCTCGACGCCCAACGTCGCGGGGGCGGCGGACGCGGCGGCGGGGGTAGTGTGAACAGGAGCGCCTCGAGATCGAGCGTCCGAAGCGATCAGTCCGTGAACCGCAGCGCTTCGGCGAACAGAGATATCAATCGCGACGTCAATCGCGACGTCAATCGCGACGTCAATCGTCAATCGCGAGGTCAATCGCGACGTCAATCGCAACATCGATCGTGACGTCGACTTCGATCGTGACATCGACTTCGATCGCGACATCGACGTCGACCTGGACTACGACCGCTGGGGGCACCCCGTGGCTCGGGGCGTGGCTGCCGGAGTGGCTGCGAGCATCGCCGTGGGCACGTACGTCTCCATGCTGCCTTCCGGGTGCTCGACCGTCGTGGTCAACGGAATCGCATACAACGAATGCGGCTCCACATGGTATCAGCCGTATTACCGCGGGACTGACGTCGAGTACATCGTCGTCGACGACCCACAATTAGGATGAGACGAAAAACGGGTTACGGTTGTTGACCGTAACCCGTTGTGTTTGTGCTTGCGGAGGCTCGCATCCGCCGTTCCTGAAGATGGGGAGCACGCGACCGGCTCGTCATAGAATGTGCAGATGAGACCGGCGGCGGACACTCTCGAATCAGTCCGGCAGTTCTGGGATCGCCACGCGCGGCGCGATCCGCTGTGGGCCATCCTCTCGTACACTGCGAAGCGAGACGGCAAATGGGATACCACGCGGTTCTTCGAGACGGGCGCCAACGAGATCGCGGCGATGCTGTGCGAGCTCGACGCACAGGGCATCGTCCCGAACCGGGGCTCCGCGCTTGACTTCGGCTGTGGCGTAGGACGGCTGACGCAGGCGCTGGGACCGCATTTCGGGCGCGTGGTTGGCGTCGATATCTCGCCTGGGATGTGCGACCTCGCAACAGAATTGAATCGCTTTCCGAAAACCATCTCGTACATCTGCAACGACGCGCCGGACCTTCGCGTGTTGCATGACGACACCTTCGATTTCATCGTCAGCAGCATCGTCCTGCAGCACCTGCAGCCCGAGCTGGCCGTCGGCTATCTCAGGGAATTCTTTCGCGTCCTCGCGCCCGCCGGCATCATGGTCGTTCAGCTGCCGTCGCATCGGCGACGAGCCGATCAGAGGGCACCGATCTCCGTCCCGATGCCCGACGACGCGTATCGCGCGTCACTCGTGGTTCACCGCGTACCAGATCGCGCTGTCGCCTCGTCACAAGAGATCATGCTGGACGTGGACGTCACCAATCTCAGCGCGATCGATTGGCTGCGGGCGGACTTCGGCGTCATCAGGGTTGGCAATCACTGGCTCGACGCCACGGGATCGCGGATGCTGGCCCGCGACGACGGGCGAACGAGCTTGCCCTCCTCGCTGGGTTCCCGCCAAACCTGCCGCGTCCCGCTGACGATCAAGGCACCGGCTGAGGCCGGCGAATATCTCTGCGAGATTGATCTGGCGCATGAAGGTGTCCTGTGGTTCCACGACCGTGACTCGCCGGTGGTTCGGTTCATGGTTCGGGTCGGAGCCGCGCAGGACAGCGACACTGCGGCGGAGTCGGTGGACAGCGGAAGGTACGCGAGCATGTCGCCGGGCCAGGCGCCTGAGCTGCAGCCGATCATCGGCGCGGATCCCCAGGCCGATGATTCCGGGGCGTTTCCCATGTTTGGCGTTCGACTGAGTTCCGTCGTTCAGCTGATCGCCGACTGCGGCGGGACACTCCTGCACGTCGAGAACGACCGCACCTGCGGCGAAGACTGGGTCAGCTACCGGTACATCGCGCGAAACGACGCCGCGCACGGCCGCTCCTGACAGGATTCACACGACGCAGCGATACAGGTCGTCGGCCCGGTTGGCGGAAACGAGCCTAGAGTGCGTGTCGATTATTCGTGAACTCGTCGGGCCGGCGCCTGAGCGGGGCAACCGGGCGGGCGGATGCGCACCCGCCCGGATAGCACCTGATGGGTTTGTGAACCTATTTTACGGAGTCGCGCCAGGCGATTCCCTTCTGGAAGAGCGGCGTGGAGGCTTCAATTGACACCAGTGGCTTGACCGAGAACGTGGAAAACGTCGACCAGGGCCCCACCGCTTCCAGCAACACTTCAGCTGACGGAACGTCGACGATGGCGATTCCGCCGGTGCCATCCGCATAGTCGTACCAGCCCTTCATATCGAAGCCGGCAGGCGGCTTCCACGCGGCCAACAGCTTGAAAATGCGTTTGTCGAGCGCCTCGTCCCGATGGGGCTGGTTCGTGTAGTTCACGGCAAAGAGCATCGCAGTTCCTCCTTAGATTGAAGTGCAAACCGACGTGCTGGGACTTGGGCACATCACTTTGCCAAGAACAAGTCGCAGATGTCAACGGGCGACAAGGCAACTACGTCGGTGGCCCCGGCGCTGTTGCTGGAGGGATTTCACATACAGGTAATGCGTCCCCAACGGGAACCGCGATTATGTGGCAGGCCCCGCTGGAAGGATTGGTCCGTCGTGTCGCGCAGAATGCTGCGGACCTCTTAAGTCGGTCTAGATATGTTGGTCGGCCTACTATTAGTTAGGCCGCATATCATCGAGCCCCTGGCCGGCGGCCAGTCCACCAGCAGCGAGGGTGCCGATGCGAAACGACTTATTGGAACTTGGCGGGTCGTCTCCGTTACTCGACCCGACGGCCAGCCGGCTCGCGGAGCGCGTCCGACCGGATTGATCTACTACGACGCCAGCGGCCATATGGCAGCCCAGGTTCGGTTGATCGCCAACCGCGGCGAGACACTCCTGCACGCCGAGAACGACCGCACCTGCGGCGAAGACTGGGTCAGCTACCGGTACATCGCGCGAAACGACGCCGCGCACGGGGACTCCTGACAGCACATTGCACGCTCGCCCTATCCACTACCGCAGGTGTCGTTTCGCGAACGCCACCCCAGATCCTGACTTCAAGTAGCGTTCAAAAGCCACCGCGCGGTGCTCGTCCGTGAATTCCACGACGACATCAACGATCCAGGGCCGGCCGGAGGCCGTGTGCGAGCACTGACCAGCGTTGTGGGCATCAAGTCTCGCTGGAAGAAATGACGTCAGTCCGGTGTAGTAGCTGCGGGGATTACTAGCACTCTTCAGGACGTAGACAACGCGTTTGGGCAGGGGCATGTCGGGTTACTGCCTCTGCAAGGCTGTCGCCTGACGTCAATATCGGAGATTAGGCGTGAGCGAATCGGAAGAATGCAGTTATCGCGATGCCGCCTTGAAACGAATGTGGCAGATTCTGCGGCGGACAACCCTCACGTGGCTTGCCAACCGTAGCTCGTTCGGAGGCGAGTACCGCCCACCTTCGCGTCGCGTCGCGACGCTATGGTGGGCAACCTCCGCCTGGAACGATGAGCGGAGGTTGGAGGCGGCGGGAGTCGAACCCGCGTCCGAAAGCACATCGTCAAAGAAATCTACATGCGTATCCGCTTCTGGGTTCTCGTATCCAGCGTGAGGAAGCGGCCAAAACCGCCAGATACCAGACTCGGTTTGTCTCGCCTCTGAACGCCGAGCCGCCGTTCAGAAACCAGCCTGTTTAATGACGTTCGACCCCCAACCACCAGGCGAGGCCGGGGCGAACGCTCACATGCTTATTTAATTAAGCAGCGAGAGCGTACTGATTGTCCGCAGTTAACGGATGTTCCATCAGATTTACGAGTTAATGGTGCTCGGCATGCATTCCTTGAGTCCATACTCCCGTCGAAACCGGAGCGCCCCCATAGGAGTGACACAACCATTATCGCATGTACTAGAATGGCGGACATGCATTTCGTGTACATGGTCCGCTGCGCGGACGGAACGCTGTACACCGGCTACGCGCGCGACCCCGAACGCCGTACACAAGTGCACAACACCGGCCGCGGCGCGAAATACACCGCCCGGCGTCTTCCCGTCTCGCTTGTGTATTGGGAACAGTGCGAGTCGCGCAGCGCGGCGCTGAAGCGCGAGCACGAGGTGAAGCGGCTTGCGCGCACCCAGAAGGAAGTGCTGGCGCAACGCCCGCCGGCGCCTACCCGATCGCCGCAGAGACCCGGCTCAACGGCAGCGTCACACTGAAGGTCGCGCCCTTCCCTTCACCGCCGCTCTCGGCCTCGATCGTGCCGCCATGCATCTCGACGATGTGCTGCGCGATGGAGAGTCCCAGCCCCAGGCCGCCATGCACACGCGTCGTCCCGCTTTCGGCCTGGCGGAAGCGCTCGAACAGATGCGGCTGAAACGAAGCCGGAAATCCGATGCCGGTGTCGGTGACGACAATCTTCACGTGCGACTCATGCTCGGTGATGCGCACGTCAATGCGACCGTTGCGGGGTGTGAACTTGACGGCATTGGTCAGGAGATTCCACACGACCTGCTGAAGACGACTGTGGTCGCCCGCGACGGTCGCCGTGCCGTTTCCGAGAGAGCACTTCAGTTGAATACCCTTTGCGTCGGCGGCCGGCTTCACCGTCGCGCACGCATCGTCGACGACCGCCGCCACGTCGGTGGGCTGCACTCTCAGCCGCGCCTTGCCCAGCACAATGCGCGAGACATCGAGCACATCCTCGACAATCTGCGCCAGCGCGGCAGCGTTGCGATCGATCACGTCCAGCGCTTGTGGAACTTTGTCGGTCGAAATTGCGCCCGACTGGAGCATTCGGGCATACCCGAGCACCGCGTTCAGCGGCGTGCGCAGCTCGTGCGACAGTGTCGCGAGGAACTCGTCCTTCAATCGGTTGGCGGTTTGTAGTTGCTGATAGGACTGTGCCGTCTCAACGGCGAGGGCCGAGCGCGTGGCCAGGTCCTGCACGACTCGAACGTCGTCATCCGAAAAATGCCGGCCCGATTCCGCGTTCGCGAGGGTCAAGGAGCCCACCGCACGATCGTGGCCGACCATCGGCACGCACAAATGAGAGATCAGGCCCAGCGAGCGTATTCGCGCGAGACGTTCTTCGTCGCCGCCAGCGCTCGCGACGCGCATCTCGTCGGTGATCCTGCGGACGACGGCGACAGTCCTTGTCCGGATCACGTATTGAGGACTGGTCGGCGCTTCGTGATCCTCATAGCAGCTCCGCAGGTCTTCAGCAAGCTGGGCCTTTTCGGGAAGCACGTGGGTCGCCGCGACGCGCGTGACTATCCCATCCTGGCCGATCACGTCGAAGGCGCAGTAATCCGCAAGGTATGGAACGGCGAGACGAGACAGCGTCCTCAGTGTCTGCTCGTAGTCGACCGAGCTCGTCAATGTCGCTGTCGCTTCCACGAGGAACGCATCGCGCTCACTCGCCCTTGCCGCCTGCTGTTCCGCGCGTTTTCGATCGGAAATATCACGCGCGATCTTTGATGCGCCGATGACCGTTCCGGCGGCATCGACCATAGGGGACACGGTCAGCGAAATGGGTACAAGCCGGCCGTCACGACCCTTCCGGACGGTCTCGAAGTGCTCGACGCGGCGGCCGGCGCGGATGGACGCCAGCACGGTGTCTTCCTCTGACTGCCGGTCGTCGGGAATGATGAGGCGGATGGACGAACCGATCATTTCTGCGGCCGTGTACCCGAACATGCGCTCGGCGGCCTGATTCCACGACAGAACGATCCCGTTCAAATCCT
This sequence comes from Vicinamibacterales bacterium, assembly GCA_963730445.1. Classification (GTDB taxonomy): domain Bacteria; phylum Acidobacteriota; class Vicinamibacteria; order Vicinamibacterales; family JAMQPK01; genus JAMQPK01. The sequence goes on from CAVSRX010000003.1 coordinate 172,103, forward strand.
TGCTGACGATGGCATCGTCGGAGGACTCGACGATGGCGGCCAGGCGCCGTGCGATGGCGTCTGCACTTTCTGTCACGTGTCCCAGACTACCACCGGCGACCTGTTCCGCGTTCAATACACTCCGCTGCTATAGCGGCGTGTGCTTTGCACCTATTTGGAGAGGAGGTGCGGAAAGATGAACCTGCGAGACAAATACACGCACGCGATTCAGACGGCGAAGAACTTCAAGATGGATGGCTCAGCTCAAGAGCGTGACGGCAAGCTGCATTTCACGGGAACGGTCGGATCCGAATCCGAGAAAAATGCCATCTGGGACGCCATCAAGACGGTTCCGGACTGGCGGAACGAGGTCGTGGCTGACATCAAAGTGTCGCCAACACCCGGCGCCGGCGCTCCCAATACGTCGATGAAGACCTACACGGTGAAGAAAGGGGACACACTGAGCAAGATTTCGAAGGAGTTCCTGGGCGATGCGAATGACTACATGCGCATCTTCAATGCGAACACGGATCAGTTGACCGATCCAGACAAGATCAAACCAGGTCAGGTGCTCAAGATACCCGCGACGGAGCGGCAACTCACCTAAACCCCGGCGTCAGTGAGCTTTGTGGTGAAGGCCATCGAACTTGGCCTTCACCTTTTCTACCGCATTCTGGAGTTTGTATGGGAAGGCCCGCAGAGGCCCCCTGCGCCGCAGCGCGTTCTTCCGACGTTTTTGCGTACGGGACGAGAAAGACCAGCAGCAGATACAGTCCGATGGCCAGCACCGGCGGTCGATCGTAGTCCGTCATCTCGACGACTGCAGCCACCACGAACGCGACGCGGACGATGGTCGGATCGATGTTGAAATACGCTGCGAACCCGTTCGCGACGCCGCTCACCATCGCGCCTTCCCGGATCTGGTACAGCGCGCTTCGGCGGCGGCGCGGCTGCAGACGGTGTCGGGTGCGAACCGTTGCCGGTGGTCTCGACCGGTCCAATCTCGCGCAGTATCTGCGTGATCTCCGCCGGCGTCACGACGGTCTTGCCGGGTCCGAGAAGCCGCAGGCACTTCTCCGCAATCGACTGCTCGAGGTCGCGGATAATCTCGGACGCATCCGGATTGCCGCTCAGCTGAGCCTCAGCGTGCGCGAGGTACGCGCGCAGTGCCTCGTACCCTTGTTCATCAAGTTGATACGCGTTGCCGTTGAGGTTAATCGTGATCACTTTCTGCATGGTTAGCCCTGCCCCAGTCCCAGGTTGTCGAGCGTCTGGTTGATGTAGGCCCAGTAATCCGTCAGCTCGTCGAGCTGCGACTTCCCTCTCGCGGTGAGCTTGTAATATTTTCGAGGCGGCCCCGCGTCCGACTCCTGCCACTCGTAATCGACCGCGCCCTCGCGCCGCATCTTACTCAGCAAAGGATAGAGCGTGCCTTCCTGCGTGGCGAATTCGGTGGTGCTGAGCCGTCGCAGCATGTCGGCGACATACACTTTGTCGCTGGCGATGATCTTCAGGATCAGAAACTCGAGCAACCCCTTCCGGATCGAGGCGAATTTTTCCTGAATCAGCGATGTGGTCATCAAGCTACCTTGTATAGACAAGGTAGCATAGACTAACAAGGCCGTCAACCCGCCGTTCCCAACACTAGGAAATCGGACTAAAATGTGAGACTTTAAGGTGGATTTATGGCGAACAGATCACGACCATCCCAGCAGAAACGACATAAAGAGCGCGCGCGGCAGGAAAAGCAGAAGATAAAGTTCGAGCGCCGTCAGGAAGCCAAAGCGAATCCAAAGGGCCCTCGCCAGCCAGGTGAGGATCCGGATATCGCTGGAATCGTCCCCGGGCCGCAACCCCCACGGGAAGACATGCTTATAGGCGACGAGATCGACGTGATTGGCGACCTCGACGTCGACGAGGCCAACGAGGCTTAGGTTTCGCTCGCCTTCCGGTTTCTTTTCCGACTTTCGAATACTTCGAGAACGGTCTGCACTGCCTCGTTCTCTTTATGGCGGAGCTCCCGCTGGATGCCAGGAATCATGTACCAGGCCCTCAGGGCCTTGTAGACTTCATTTTCCTGGTTTTGGAGCTCGGAGGGGCTTTTTTTGACGGGAGCGGGCATGGCGTAACTCTAACAAAACTAACGAACTAAGGGAAGGGGGTCACTTCCGAATTTCCACCAGCCCAATCTTGTTCACGCCGCTCAACGCGAGCGCCAGATTGCCGTCCTTGGTAACGCTGACGTTCCGAACGACGCCGCCGCCCGACGGAATCGGCCACGTGTGAAATTTCTCGGTCGCCGGATCGAACATCACGATCGTGTTTGGCTCTACGCCCGCCTCGCTGTACCAAATCTTACCGTCGATCACCGCGATGCCGTAGGGCTGCGACTTCGGCCCGCCCGGCGACGCCCACTCTTTCACCTGCGACGTGGCGGGATCGAGCTTGCCGAGAAATCCGCGCGAGTAATCCGAGTACCACACGTTGTCCTGCGCATCAATCGCAAGGCGCCGCGGGCGGGATGCGGCATCAGGCAGCGTCCACTCGCGGATGATCATCGTCGACGGATCGATGCTGGCCACTTTGTTCGCGCCGAACTCGACGAAGAACGGAACGCCCTTGGAGTTGATCATGATGCCGTACGGCAGCGACTTCGTCGTCGGCGAATTGCGCAGGGCGAGCTCGCCGCTGACAGGATTCAACCGCCCCACCATGTTGGCGCCCTGCACCGTGAACCACAGCGTGCCTTTCTGATCGAATGCCAGCGAGTGCGGATCTTTCGCTGACGGATCGGGCATCGGGTATTCGGTCACTTGTCCCGTCTTGGGATCGAGTTTTCCGATGAGCGCTTTGGCGTTGCCGGTGTACCAGATGTTGCCGGCCTTGTCCTCGGTCAAACCATGAGGACCGGAGGCCGGCGTCTTGAGCGCGAATTCCTTGATTTGTCCCGTCTTGGGATCGAGCCGCCCGAGGACGTTCACCATCTGGCCCGTGTACCAGATGCTGCCGTCAGACGCCGCCAGCGGATCGTGCGGACGCGATTTCGGCGTCGGCACGTCCCACTCGCGAATCGTCACGGACGGCCCGTGAGAAGATGTCGGAGCGATCGCACCGGGCGCCGCCTGCGGCGCCTGCGGCGCAGGCTTCTCTGCGGGTTTTTCCGCAGGCTTTTCCTCGGCAGGCTTCGAGCCTTTGACCGGCCAGTTCTTCGAGAGGTACTCGACAAGTACCTTGGCTTCTTCTTCGTTCACCTCGGCGCCGAGATCGATCATGTTGACGACGACTTCGTGCCACTCTTCCGTGCTGCGGCCAAACGTGGTGACCTGTTCGGGAGCATGGCAGGTGCTGCACTTCTTCTCGAGGATTTCCTTACCCGGACCATCCGGGAATGCCTGCGCGGCGGCTGGGACAGCCGACGCCAGGAATGCCGCAATGGCCAGCGGTACATATGACTTCTTCAGCATGATTCCTCCGTCTCTGTAGTTTATATCCGCTACTCGCCGCGGGCGAAATAGTACCCGTCGTTCTGTTCCACCTTCATCCGGCCGTCGAAGGTCTCGCTGAGGTGTGCCTCGGTCAACATGTCGCGTTTCGCGCCATCTCCGGCGATGCGGCCGTTCCTGAGCAGGATGACCCGGCCGATCTCGGGGATGATTTCCTCGACGTGGTGGGTAATGAGAATGAGCGTCGTGCCGTCTCGCGCGATGCGCCTGTACGCGTTCCATGAAGCGGTGGCGGCCGACGACATCGAGGCCGGTGGTGGGCTCGTCGAGCACGAGCGCGCGCGGATCGGTCACGAGTGCTCTCGCCAGCAGCACACGCCTCGCTTCGCCGCTCGACATCTCATTCATCAAGCGACGGGCGAGATGGGCGGCGCCCATTTTCTCGAGCGCGTCGCCCGCATGGCGCCGCATGTCGTCGGTAATCGCGCTGTATCGCAGAATGCCCTGCGAGGCGACAAAGCCCGAGAGCACGGCCGCGAGCCCGGTGATGCGCCCCTCGCTGTTGCCGCTGACGAACCGCTGATGCAAATCGGCCGACACGATGCCCAGCTGCGGCCGCAGCTCGAACACGTTCCAGTTGTCGTCGCCAAAGACGCGGACCGGCGACGAATCGTCTGGCAAGGGAAGCGGGCGCTCTTCGTGAGTGAGGAGCCGGACCAGGATCGACTTCCCTGCGCCGTTCGGCCCGAGGATAGCCGTGTGCTCGCCCGCGCAGATTTTCAGCGTCAGTCCGTGCAGGACCGTCGCATCACCTTTCTTGACGCTGGCATTGCGCAATTCGAGAACGGGCTCGCTCATCGCGCCGACATTGTAATCGCCCGCGCGAAGCGACGCCGCCGCCCGGAGAGCTGCTCGCCCGGTACATAGCCCTGCGACTTATAGCCGGCCGCCACCTGAATGCCGTCCGACCACCGCGATCGCAGCAGTCGCGGCAACGGCACGATGACTGTTGCGACCACGCCGGCGCCCAGATGCTGCTCATCAGACGTGTGATCGGCGAGGAGCTCTGGTTGCCGCCACACGTCGACGGCGAGCGCGATGTGAAGCCCTCGGACGCGCAGTACATCCGCCGCACGAGCACTAAGGCCCCATGTAGACGAGGCTCCGGTATTTCCGACGCGCAGCGCAGCACGTTCGTGATCCGCCGCTCTCGGCTCTTTGCTCTCTGCTCTTGGTGCAATGCGGTGCGAAGGCTCCATTCCGCCCCGTACGGCGCAAGCGCGTACCCGAGCGAGGGCATCAGCCGTACTCCGCCACCGACTGGAATCAGCGGCATTGGCCCGGTCGTGCTTCCGTTGCCGATGTACGACACCGCCAGGCCGTACATCGAGTAATACAGCAGCGGATCGGCCAGCGCGAGCAGCGCGCGGCGCTGGACGTAGTTGCGCGTCAGTGGCGAGCACGGCGCGATGCATGCTTTCTCGAACGTCTCGAGAAAATCGGCCACGTCATGCCCTTCTGATGAGGTCGGCGACGCGCTGAGGATGTAACTGACTGCGGCGAGCCGCGATTCGAAGTACAGCCAGGCCTCGCGGTAATGCAGACGTCCGCGTGCGACGGCGCGGTCGGCAATCGCATCCGCGAGCGCGTGCTGCGCGTCGATGCCGGCAGCGGAGACATTCAGGTCCGCGAGCGGAGAGATCGGAAACCGCCCGTTGAATCTCGTAAACGCATCGCCCGAGCCGTAGGGAATGGGCGCGTCGAAACCGTAGCGGAGTCGTCCGTCGCCAAGCTCTCGAAACCGCGCCCCATGTCCGAACACCTCGTGCGCCACGACCAGAAGAAAATGATCCTGGGGCATGTCGAGCGCGAGGAACTTCCCCGATCGATAGAGGATGCCGAGCGCAAGCGCAGGACGACTGCGCTCTGTGCCGATCTTGAGTGGGAGCCATCGATCTTCTACTGTCGCGAGGAGATGCTGCGCCGTCAGGAGCCCCTGCGCGCCCGCGGCCGGCGTCATGTATGAATCGAACACAACCGTATGCGGGACCGACGTTTGGGCGAGCAGCGTGGCAGGGGCGAATGTGACCGCGATGGCGAGTAGTAAGAACCGCACGGCGCGTACACCGATGGTATACGGCTTGCACGGCAACTGCCATGCCTCAGAACAGAGAAGAATCCACTCCGACGCCCGAAAAGAAAGCTGATTGCCCGCCTGGACAGCATTCCAGTGCGGACGATTTCGACACGCGGCCCGATCTCGACGGCAAGACGGACTCTGGGCCGGAGCCGGATGTGGCGCCTACATCTGAAGATCTGACAGATCTAAGATCTATAGATCTCTAGATACGAGCGTCTTCCAGTTCTTTACAAGGTACTCAGCCGTTCGCCAGGCGAGCGCCTGAACCGTGAGCGTCGGATTGTGTGAGCCGCTCGTCCCCATCACCGACGCGCCCAGCACGCCGAGATTCGGTGCTTCGTGGGCGAAGCCCCAACGATTGACGACATTCGTTTCGGGATTGTCGCCCATGCGCGTGCCGCCGTACGCGTGCGTCGACGGACCCATCGTGCCCAGCGGATTGCGAACAATCTCGATCGCACCCGCCGCGCGATACCACTGCTCCATTTTGTCCGCGGCGTACGTCGCGGCTTTACGCTCGTTGTCTTTGAAGTCCGCAGTGATGCGGCACACCGGCAAGCCGAGCGGATCCTTCACTGTGGGATCGAGATCGAGGTAGTTGTCCTCGTACGGCAGCGTGGTCTTCTGGATATACGCGCCGTGCCAGCGATCGGCATTCTGTTTGACGAAGGCTTTCCACGCCGAGCCCCACTGCGGCACCTTGTTGAACGTGTTCATGCTGGCCGCGCCGATCGGCCGCCGATCGGAATACACGAAGAGGTTTCCGCCGCCGATGAAGTCGACGCTCGAGTGATCGAAGTTGTCGGCAGCGAAATCGTCAACCGCCACGCCCTGCGCAGGCAGGCCGTACCAATTGTTGAGATTCTCAGAGAAGAGCGCCTGCACACTGCCGCCGGTTGCATGCGTCATGTAATGCCGGCCCACCTGGCCGCGATTGTTCGCGAGCCCATTGGGAAACGCCTTCGACTTCGACAACAGCAGCGTCCGCACGTTCTCGTACGTGTAGGTCGCCAGCAACACGACAGCTCGCCGGCTGAACGTACACCTCGCTGCCCTTCACGTACGTGACGCCCGTGACGCGGCCGTTGGCGTCGACGTTCACTTCTGTGACGTGCGCCTCGGTGACAATGTCGAGGTTGCCGGTCTTCTGCGCTTTCGGAATCGTGGTGACGGCCGTCGAGCCCTTGGCATTGACGTGGCAGCCGCCGCGCGCGCAGAAACCGTGATACGCGCATCCCGGCCGATTGTCGTAGGTTCGCGTGTTGATGGCCGCGGGACCAGGAAACGGATTCCAGCCGAGGGTGCGCGCGGCCGCCGCCATCTTCTCGTGCCAGTCGCTCCACCGCAGCGGCGGCATCGGAAACTCGCGGCGCCGCGGCGCCTCGAAGATATTGCCACGGCGATCGATCTTTCCGTCGATGTTGCCGGCCTTGCCCGACACGCCGAGCTCGCGCTCTGCGATGTCGTAGTAGCGCTCGATCTCCTCGATGCCGAACGGCCAGTCTTCCACTGTCGATCCCGACGGAAGGCGTGAGGCGCCGTAGCGCTTCTTCGTGTCGCTCACGACCTTGAAATCCCACTGGCTCAGCCGCCAGCTCTGTGCCCAGTAATGGAGCGTGGTTCCGCCGACGCCGTTCATCATCGGATGAAATGCTGGACGCGACGAATACGGGGCGGATGCGTTGGGCCGATGCGTCGGGACTTCCCGGTTCGCCTTCTGCACGGACTGCGGCCACGCGCGGTAATTGTTACGGAGCTCGTCTGGCGCGAAGTCTTTCGACGTGAGCCACGTGCCGGCCTCGAGGCCGATCACCTTGAGGCCGGCCTGCGCGAGTGGAAGCGCGGCCACGCCTCCGGCCGCGCCCATCCCGACGATGACGACGTCCGTCGGTTTCAGATTAATGGGCATGTGGCGCTCCCATCGCGAACATCGCGTAGTCGTAGGCCGAGCGGCGGATCGGTTTTGCAGGTGCGGCCATGCGTTGATCGGCGGCCGTCACATTGAGGCGCACACCCGGATAGCCAATGAGATCCCAACCAACGAAGTTCGCGTTGCCGCCATAGGCCGGATCGCAAAACGTGCCTTGTATGGTGTGCGTGCGCACGAGCGCAAAAAACGGCGTCTGCTCCAGCGTCGCGAGCACCGCGTCTTGGTCTGGCGGCCGAAGATCGACAAATCGCTGACCACCTCGTGCTCGAGCCGCGTCATCGAGTGCGGCGAGTCCTGCTCCGTACGCGTCACGCGAGGGCGCGAGCCATCCGCCAAGCGCGCGATCGATATACTCGGCCGCGCGCGCCTCGGCGGCGCCAGGGCCGTTCTCGTCGGTGGGAATGATGCGCGCGCACATCGCGGCCAGTGTCGCGGCCTCTGGTGCGCTCAACACACCTGCAGGCGTCGCCGTCTTGAGCGCCTCCCTTTGAAATGCGAGAACGCGGTCGAATTCGGGCAGCGCCAGCACCGCTGCACCTGCCATACCCAGCCGTTTGAGGAGCTCGCGCCGTGAAACCGCGGTTTCACTAATCATGGTTGCCCTCCGGGGAAGCCGCCATTATAGTGACTCCTTTCGCGAAACTTCCAAGGAGCGTGTATGAAAGCAGCGATTTGTCTGATGTTCGCGTGCGCACTGATGGCGTCGACCGCCCAGGCGCAGACGCCGCCGGCGGCAGCGCAGGGTGGACAGAAAATTCCGTTGAGCGAAGGGCTCCGGCGCTCGTACGCCACGCTGAAGATGAACCTCACCGAAACGGCGCAGAAATTTGACGAGGCCGGCTACTCCTATACACCGGCGAAGGAGATCCGAACCTTCGGCGCGCAGCTCGCGCACGTGGCGAACTCACAATTCAATGCGTGCGCGGCGGCAAAGGGCGAGGCGAATCCGCATCAGGGGTCAAACCTCGAGAAGACGAAGACGACCCGTGCCGACATCGTCCAGGCGCTCGCGGACTCGTTTACGTTCTGTGACGCGGCATTTGCGAACCTCACCGACCAGAGCGCGCTCGAGCTGGTGCGCCAAGGGATGAACGAGGTCGCACGCGGCTCGGTGCTGACCAACCTCATCGTGCACGGCAACGAGGAATACGGGATTCTGACGGTGTACATGCGCACAAAGGGCATGGTTCCGCCGTCGACCGAGCGCGGCATGCGCGGACGCGGCGCGGCGGCGCCTCCGGCGAAATAACGAAAAGCGGAAAACGAAGAACGAATAGAGCGGCTCGCCGAAACGTTTCGAAAAGCGCTCTATTCGTTTTTCGGTCTTCGTTTTTCGTTATTACCAGCCCGCTCCCCTGCCTGCCGAAGTCCTTTTGATGTGGCCGGACGGTTGAGCAAAGCGTAAGACCATGTCGCGCATGCGGCGGTTGTAGTCCCACGGCCCGAGGCCGATGCCGCGGACGTTCCTATACGGTTCGCTGTCGCGACCCCAAGGGCCCTTGTAATCGGGGTTGCGCTCGGCGAGGATTCTCACCTCGCCGGTTTCGCCGTGCAGGTTCACTTTGATCTCGCGCAGGGTTTTCTTGTTACCGCGATCCGACACGATGGTCACCGATCTCGCGAGCTTGAACCACAGCACCCAGTTTCCCGAACGCAGCTCGTTGACGTCGCTCCATGGAATCGTCGCCACGGGTGCGATCGACTGATTCGGGCAGCCTGCTGTCGCTTCGTAAAACTCGACTTCCGTCGGCTCAGGAAACTTCGCGTACCGAGCTTGCGATCGATCGGCCCCGTGAACTGCCCCATGCGATAGATGCGGACGGCATCGCGCCCGAACGACATCAGAAAGTAGCTCTTGTAGTCGACGTCGTAGAGCGTCGCGGTCCACACAACAACGCCGCCTTCATTGACCACGCGACCCCATGAATCGATGGCCGCGGGATCCGAGCCGAGCACCGTGTAGTGCCGCGCAAGAATGCTGTGCGCCATCATGTTGCGCGGATCGCGCGCGAGCGCGCGCTCGGCAAGCTCCTGCGTGTCGAGGTTCAGCTCGCGCAGTGTGGCGATGTGGCGATTGATGCGGAACGCGTCCCAGAAATTGCTGCGGTCTGTCAGCAGCGCGCGCGCCTGACCGATCGTTGCGAGCTCATAGCTTTGCGGATCGATCGCACCGCGATCGCACGTGAGTGAGGTCCGGCTGAAGCCGGACACTACCGGGGACGCTGACGTGCGCGATACCTGCTGCTGTTTCGCAATGGCAGGCGTGAACAGAAACGAAATCACGCTCAGGCACAACGCCGTCGTGGAGCGCCCTTTCACTATCATGGACGTGCGGGGAGCAACCTCCATGCCGGGGCACATCGTGTGAAAAACCCAGCAAAACAGCGCTGTTTTGCGGTCCACTGTGCTCAGTTTGGGACGGTCTAGTACGATTGCTCGGAGATGCCACCCCGAGATCACGCCGCGGCGCGTCCGCCGAAGCCCGAACCGGTCATTCCCCTGCGGATGCGCACGCGACAGATGCTGGCCGACCTGTTGGCGACGGCGCGCCTCGTGTGGTCCGCGAGCCCACGTCTGCTCTCGCTGATTGTGGTGCTCAGCATCCTGCTCGCGCTCGTGCCGGCTGCAACGCTGTGGGTTGGAAAGCTGCTCCTCGACGAAGTCGCGCGCGCGATCACGGGTGGATTTCCCAGTTCAGAAGACGCGTATCGCACCCTTGCGACGCTGCTTGCGCTGCAGGTCGGCATCGCCATCGCCGCATCGCTCGTGCAAACCGTGTACGCCGCGGCGCGCGAGCTACTCGGCGACACGCTGCAGAACCGCATCAGCCTGCGTATCCTCCACAAGGCCGCGGCGCTCGACGTCGAAAGCTTCGAGAATGCCGAAACCTACGACGCGCTGCGGAATGCCTACAACGAAGTCGGCTCGCGTCCGCTCGGCGTGATGTTTCAGGTCATCGGCATCGGCCAGGCGGTTATCACGCTGACGTCGATCGGCAGCCTGATGGCCCGGCTGGGATGGGAGGTGCTGCCGCTCGTCCTGCTGGCCAGCATTCCTGGCGTCCTGGTCTCGAGCCGCTTCGGCGCCGAAAGCTATCGCGTGATGCGGCGGCGCGCGACCGACGCGCGGCACCAGAACTATCTCGGATCGATACTCACGTCGGACAGCCTGGTGAAGGAAGTCCGCTTGTTCGGCTTCGAGCGTTATCTGCTCGAAGGGTGGCAGGACTATTACAAGAAGTTTCGCGCGCAGTTCGTCAGCCTGCTGGCCCGGCGCAGCGCGTGGGGGCTCGCGGCCACACTTGGATCGGCCCTGATGATTGCGCTCGCCACGCTGTCGGTGCTTCGCCGCGCGGCCAACGGCACCATCACGGTCGGCGACTTTTCGCTCTTCATCGGCGGCATCGTGCAGATTCAGAGTCAGTTCACTGGATTGCTCAACGGCGTTACGGGCATCTACGAGAGCCTGCTCTATATGCGCAACCTCTTCGAGTTTCTCGAGCTGCCGTCGCGCAATCTCGACGAGGGAGACACATGGCGCGGACCGATCGAATCGATCGAGTTCGAGCACGTCAGCTTCCGGTATCCGCTGACCGATCGCGATGTGCTGTCGGATGTGTCTTTCACCATCACCAAAGGCCAGGCACTCGCGCTCGTCGGCGAAAACGGCGCGGGCAAGACAACGGTCGTCAAGCTGGTCGCACGGCTGTTCGAACCGACCGCGGGTCGCATTCTTCTGAACGGCGTCGACGCGACACGCTTCAGCCCGCGCAGCGTGCAGTGCGAAATGAGCATCATCTTTCAGGACTACGGCCAGTATCAGATGACGGCCCGCGAGAACATCGGGCTGAGCCGCACGGACATGCTCCACGAAGATGCGGCGATCGAGCGAGCCAGCGAAAAATCCGGAGCGATCGACGTGGTGAACGATCTGCCCGAGCGCTACGAGACGATGCTGGGGCGATTGTTTCCAGGCGGACGGCAGCTTTCAGGCGGGCAATGGCAGCGGCTCGCACTTGGACGCCTGTACTTCCGCCCTGCATCGGTTCAGATTTTCGACGAGCCGACGGCCGCGCTCGATGCGATCGCCGAGGCGGCGATGATCGATCGGCTCCGCGAGCACGGGAAAGACCGCATCACGCTTCTGATTTCCCACCGGTTCTCGACCGTCCGCATGGCGGAAACCATCATCGTGCTCCACGAGGGAACGGTCGTGGAGGCTGGGATGCACCACGAGCTGCTTGCAAAAGGGGGCATCTACGCCACGCTCTTCAATCTGCAGGCCCGCGGATATCAGGCGGTAAACGCTTAGAAACAAGCCGGTTAGAGCCCTTACACAAGTCTTACAATCGTCACCGTCCGGTCTTGCTATTGTCTTAAGCGTTCCCCAAAGTCCTTTTTCTTCAGGAGCGAAAACTTGTCTTCAATCGCCGCCCCACTTGGGCGCTATAACAAATTTGCGTGGTCGACCGCCTTTTTCATGGGGCTGTTCCACATCGGCGCGGTGTGGGCGCTGTTTCAGTTCACGTGGTCCGGCCTCGCAGTGTTCCTCATTACCTATTACATTTCGCTCTCGCTCGGCATCGGCATGGCCTACCACCGGCTGCTCACGCACCGGTCGTATAAGACGCCGAAACTGGTCGAGTATTTCCTGACCATCTGCGCCACGCTGGCGCTCGAAGGCGGCCCGCTGTTCTGGGTCGCGACCCATCGCAAACATCATCAGCATTCCGACACCGAGCACGATCCGCACACGCCGCAGCACGGCGGGTTCTGGGCCCACATGGGCTGGATTCTGTTCGGCGACGCCATGCACAACGACTACAGGACAACCTCGAAGTACGCGCCCGATCTGGGACGTGATGCGTTTCACGTCTGGATCAGCAAGTACCACTGGGTTCCGCTGACGACGCTGGGCTTCGTGCTGCTCGCGCTGGGGGGTTGGAACTGGGTGCTGTGGGGCGTCTTCCTGCGGACGACGGTCGGGCTGCACGCCACGTGGCTCGTGAACTCCGCGACGCACATGTGGGGCTCGCGCCGCTTCGAGACCAGAGACGATTCGCGCAACAGCTGGTGGGTGGCCGCGCTCAGCTTCGGCGAAGGCTGGCACAACAACCATCACGCACACCCGACGTCGGCCGCGCATGGCCTGGCGTGGTACGAGATCGACATCACCTACTGGCACATTCGTGCGCTCGAAATCGTCGGCCTGGCGACGCAAGTTCGCCGCGCTTCTGTCGATACGCGGCTCGACCTCGCCGCCTAGCCTCGCACCGCTATCTAGAGATCTATAGATCTACGGATCTATAGATCTATAGTTACCGGAATGTCCGTCGCCCCCGGCCGGCAAGGCGTCATCGCGTTCTTCGTCACCTTCTGCGTCTGCCTGGTGGCGTTGGCCGTGGCGCTCAACGTCGGCTGGGTGGTGCTCACCCTTCGCGAGCTCGTCCCCCTTCTCGTCGGCAGCCTCGTGTTCGCCGCCATCATCACCGGCCTCATCCTCAACACCACGTTCCTCGTCCGCGAAATCCGGCTGAACGAGCAGCACGACGCGTTCGTCAACGCGGTCACGCACGAGTTGAAGACGCCGGTCACGTCAATCCGTCTGCACCTGGAAACCCTGAAGGCGCGCGGACCGGCCGTCGATGAGGCGAAGCGGCACGAGTTCTACGACGTGATGCTGAAAGACAGCGACCGGCTGCTGCATCTCATCGAACAGGTGTTGAGCGCGGGCCAGAAAGGTCGCGTGCCGTTTCAGCAGGTGCGCATCGACTTGAGGGCGCTCGCAGACGAGTGCGTCACGGTGACGCGATCGCAGCGGCATCTGCCGGAAGCAGCGCTTCACATGATCGGGACCTCTGACGAGCCGATCGAAGTCATGGGCGACCCCGATCATCTTCGCGGCGCGGTCCTCAACCTGCTGGACAATGCGGTGAAGTACTCGCGCGAGAGCGTGCACGTCGAGGTCGAGGTCGACAAAGGCGAGCAGGACCTCGCCGTCATCCGCGTGCGCGACCAGGGCATCGGCATCCCCCCGAACGAGACCAAGCGCATCTTCGGCCGCTTCTATCGCACGCCGTGGGCGCTGACGCAGCGCGTCAAAGGCACCGGCCTCGGTCTGTTCATCGTCGCGCAGACCGCCAAACGCCATGGCGGCCGCGCGTTTGCGCAGAGCGAGGGCGTGGGACGCGGCGCCACATTCACGCTCGAGCTGCCCGCGGCGCCGAACGCGCGCGTCCTGTAACCGCTCGACACCATGTCCAGACTGCTCATCGTCGAAGACGAAGCGCACATCGCCTCGGGGCTGCGCTACAACCTCGAGGCCGAAGGGCACGACGTCACGCTGATAGACAACGGCGAAGCGGCGCTGGCAGAGATCGAGCGCGATCCCGTCGCATGTCGATCTCGTCGTGCTCGACGTGATGCTGCCCGGCATCGACGGGTTCACGGTCGCCGCGCGCATGCGCGCCAGGGGATGGCTGACACCGATTCTGATGCTGACGGCGCGCGGACGCGCCGAGGACGTGCTGCGCGGATTCGAGGCGGGCGCCGACGACTATCTGCCGAAGCCGTTCGAGCTGTCGATCCTCATCGCGCGCATCAACGCGCTGCTTCGCCGGCATGCGTGGCACGTGGCGAGCCGCCGCGACGGGCAGCCGGCAGCCCCGCCGCCGGCCGCGCCCGACGTGTTCCGCTTCGCAGGCAAGATCGTCGACTTCGACGCCCAGGAGCTGAAGGTTGGCGCGAAGAAGTATCCGTTGACGCTGATGGAAGCCAACCTGCTGCGCTACCTCGTGCAGCACGAAGGCAAAGCCATCTCGCGCAAGAACATGCTCGAGGATGTCTGGAATCTGCGCGAGGACACCGACACGCGAGCGATCGATCACTTCATCGCGCGCCTGCGGAAGTACATCGAGAAAGAACCCGCGCGGCCGCGTCACCTACTGACGGTCAGGAGTGTCGGTTATAAGTTTGTGGGGAATCCTAAATAGTCTCGACGTGCCTCTAGCGGATGTCGAATGCGGCCATCTCCTGAATATTCCGCACGAGCAGCGTGCCGTCGGTGATGACGGGATGATTCCAGGTCTTCCCTTCAATCGCCGAGAACCGTGCAAGCTCTTCGTGCCGCGTGGGGGTGGCATTCACGAGCACGACCTCACCGTCCTCGGTAAGCACGACGAGATGATCGCCGGCGAGCACGAGCTGGCCGTAGCCATAGCGGCCGCCCTTCCAGTTCTGCTCGCCCGTCTCGGCGTTGACGCTCGCGAGAATCGATTCATCGAGCCCGTAGAGATGCCCCTTGTGCAGCACCGAGCTGGTGAATTTGTTCTTCATCCGCTCGTTTTCCCAGATCGTTTTCGCCTGAAAGCGATTCCCGGCAGAAGTGAGCTCGAACACAGCCGCACCATGGCCGTACGACGCGGACATGAAAATGCGATCGCGTCCGTTGTGGGTAAACACAATCGGCTGCGCCACGTTGATGCCGTTGAATGTGCTCCACGGATATTCCCATAAGAGCGCGCCCTTATCGGGTGTGAGCCCGACGACCCGCGTGGCGGTGACGACGAGAAGCTGACGGATGCCGCCGAGCGTGACGAGCATCGGCGAGGTGTACGACGCCTCATCGTTCAACGCCTTCCACACGGGATCGCCCGTCGCTTTTCTGTAGGCGACAACCGAGCTGCCTCGCGTGCCGCCCGGCAGCACCACAACCGTGTCGTCAACGATCAACGGCGAGGCAGACATGCCCCAGCTCACGTTGTACGCGCCGTTATCGGAAAGGATGTTGCGCCGCCACACCAGCGTGCCTTTCGCCGCGTCGAGCACGCGCAGTTCTCCTTCGGCGCCAAGCGCGTAGATGCGCCCGTCGTGATAGGTCGGCGTCGCGCGCGGGCCGTCTCCGCCCATCGATTCTTCGAAGCTCGCATTCCACGCGTTCGTCCAGAGCTCGCGTCCGGTCTGCACATCGTAGGCGGCGACCACTTCCTGTTCGCGCCGCTGCTCGATCGTGAACGCGCGGCCATCGGCGACGACAAACGACGCGTAACCACCGCCGATCGGCTGCTTCCACAAGCGGCGCAGTCCTTCTCGCGGCCAGCTCGTGCGAATCGGCGCCGCGGTGTAGCGCCCATCGCGATTCGGCCCGCGGAAATCGGACCACGAGCCGGGTGCAGTGGGTGCAATAGGTGCATCGGGTGCGCTGGGCTTGTCCGCCGTAGCGGTTTGCGAAGTGAGCGCGGAGGTGGATGCGAGAGGTGCGGCTTCCTGCGCGGCGATCGGTTTGTAGGCGATGTTTTTCTGCTCATTGCGATTTGCCTCGAGCGCTGCCACGTTCGAGCGCACGATGAAGCGCGGCCAGCCGCTGCCGCCGCGCTGAAGCCGGAATCCGGCCGCGGCAAGGCCTGCAACAACGACGACGAGGCCGACGAGGACAAGCAGGAGCCTTCGGAACATGACATGAGTATAGGAGTGCCCTCCGTCGACTACAATTGGGACGGATGGTCAAGCCCAAGCCAAAGGCACGGCACGGCGCGCGCAATCGGGTGTTGCGCCGCGCGAAGAGCGTCGCCATCACCTTGGGCGTGCTGGCCGTCATTGGCGGCATCATCTACGCGCTCGCACGGTCGCCGAACATCGCGTACACCGAACGCGACATGCCCGAGGTCGACTTCGCGTCGTTGAACGCGGAACAGAAACGAGCCGCGCTCGTCGAGGCCAACGCCGACCGCTGCACGTGCGGATGCGGGATGAAGCTCGCGCAGTGCGTGGCGACCGACATGACCTGTCCGGTCCGCAGCGGCAACATTACAAAAATTCGGGGAATGGTTCAGAAGGCACTGAACGCTGGAGGCGGATCGTGAAGACACTACTCGCGTGTGTGGCACTCGCGTTTCTTCGCGGTGGGATGTAACAGCGATGGCGGAGGCAACCCTGCCGATCCGTCGCAGGTGAACGTCGAGTTCAGTTTTTCCGATCTAATGGTCGGGACGGGCGCCGAAGCCGGCCCCGGCAGCCGCGTCGTCATGCTCTACGAGCTGTGGCTGTACAACCCAGCGGGCGCTGCGAGTAAGGGTGCCAGACAGGGGGGCTCGAGCGATGCCGGCGCGGGTCCGTATCCATTCACCATCGGCGCCGGTGGAACCATTCCAGGTGTTGACCAGGGTGTGCGCGGCATGCGGCAAGGCGGCAAGCGGCGCATTTATATGCCGCCGAGCATGGCGTACGGCTCGACGGGACAAGGAACCATCCCACCGAACGCCTCACTGGTATTCGAAGCCGAGCTCACGAGCGTGCAGTAATGACTACAAAAACACTTATCGCGCTGACGGCCTCAACCGTGTTCATCGTGAATTGCGGGGGCACCACAGAACCGCCGCAGCAACCGCCCGCGCAACAGACGCCGGCGCCCGAGGCGACTCCACCCGTCGAGATTCCAAAGCCCGACACACCTCCGCCGGCGACAGCCACTACGGACAAGCCCGCACCAGTTGCGCCGAAAGCACCCGTTGCACCGAAGGCACCGCCCGCGCGACCCGGATATACGCGCACCGATCTACAAGTCGGTACCGGCAGCGAGGCGCAAAAAGGCAAAGGGTTGAGCGTCCACTACACGGGCTGGCTGTACGACCCCACGCAGCCAGACACGAAGGGACGCATGTTCGACTCGTCGAAGGATCGCGGCCCGTTCAAGTTCGTGCTCGGCGCGGGCCAGGTGATTCCCGGATGGGATCAGGGATTCGACGGCATGAAGATCGGCGGCCGAAGACGACTCATCATTCCGCCCGCGCTCGGCTACGGTGTCGACGGCGCCGGCGGCGGCATCATCCCGCCCAACGCGACGCTGCTTTTTGAAATGGAATTGCTCGACGTCGCAGCAGTAAATGCCTGTCTCAACACGGAGGCACGGAAACACGGAGAATTCTTTTTCCTAAAGAAAGACAATTCCGTGAGTCTCGGTGTCCCCGTGTCTCCGTGTTGAAGCAGCGATCAGGGCACGAACGTGAATTTCGCGAGGTTGGTCACGCCGGTGGCCCAACCGAGCAGCGTCGCGCCAGGCGGACGCACGCGCGCGCTGATGCGCACGTAGTACTCGCGATGCGGATCCAGCAGCGACGTGCGGCACAGCACGAGACCGTTCAGCGACGTCAGCCATTTCTTCGCAATGGCTTCGTTCTCGGTCACCAGCGCCTCGACCACGCGGCCATCGACAGTGCGCGACAGGTTGTGCACGCGCGTCAGCGTGTCGTAACGGTCGGTCGTGGTGACGACGGCCGTCGCGATCGTGCGATCGACCCAGGCCGGCACGATCATTTTCAAATCGACGTCGTAGGTGAAGGTCGTCCGCACGCCGCCGTTGATGACCTGGCGCACTTCCTCGGTGTAGCCGTTGTCGAGATCGATCGACACGAGCACCTGCTCGGCGCGCACCAGCGGCACGATGCGCAGCGACCCCTGGGCATATGCGTCGCTCCCAAGCGCCACGACCGACAGCGCGAGGGCTGCTATCCAGATTCCAGATTTAGTTTCCAGATTCTAGATTTTAGATTCCAGATTTTAGTTTCTGAATTCACCTAGTACCTCAACGCGACCGCCATCGTCGCCCGCCAGAATGAAAGCTGCTCACGTCCGACACTGTTGCCGAGCGTTTCGCCTTCGCCGCGAAGGCTGCTCAACCGTCGACGTCCCAGTTCAGCCCGACGCGTGTTGGTCAGAAACCCTGTCACGCCGCCGCCCAGGCTGAGCGCGGGCAGCGTGCGATTGTGTTCGACGATGCCGAACTTGCCGAACGCATCGACGTGCATCAGTCCAGCGCCGCCCGAGAAATACGGCCGAAGCCCGTATCCCGCCATCCGCGCGCGGCAGCGCCACACGACATTGCCCGTCAGCGTCGTCACCGAGCTCGTCAGCACCAGATGCTCGACGACCGAGTCGCGGACGTCGTCGGTTTGAAAGAACCCCGGCGCCCTGCCAAAATCCGCCTCGAGACCGAAAACCTCTCCGAGCCAGCCACCCGAAATCCCCATCACCACGTTCTGCGTTTCTGATCGCGTGATCCGGATCGACAAACGTCGTCGCGCCTCCGAACGAAAACCCGATGAACGGTCGAACCTGCCATTCGGCTGCGGCCGGCGCCGGCAGCAGCCACAGCGCAAGTGCGAGCCACCGCGCGCGCATTACCGGACGAACACGTTCAAGAACAATCGCGCAAACGGCGACAGCGTGATGTCGCCGTTTGCCGGCGAATACAACTTCACCAGCCCGTCACTGTTCGCCATCATAATCAACGTCAGCCCGCGGGCCGGCAGCGTGATCATCAGCGATGACGACGCATTCTCGGACATGCCGAACTGCCAGACGACTTTCTCGCCGTTGTAGGTCTGCACGAACCATCCGATGCCGTGCGGCAGCGGCGTCGCCATTCGCGCTCGGCGTGCTCCACGCGTAGATCGAGCGTGCCTTGCTCGAGCAGAATGCCCTGCTTCATCGCGAGGTCGAATTTCGCCAGATCGCGGACCGTCGTGACCAGGCCCGTCGATGGCGCCAGCGCGATTGTGGAATCGGGATACGACGACGCGCTGCGCGCGCCTGCGAGCGTCCACAAAATATGGTGTAGCCCGCCGTTCCAGGAGCGCGGCGTAACGCTCGACGTCGCGTGGATGGGGCACGCCTTCCTCGGGCGTCGCAACGGTGACGATATTGGGACCGGGAACCGAGTCGAACATCGCGAGACGGTGGAGCAGATTCGCGAACGACTCGCGATACGAGTCGCCGCACGTGCGGACGATCGGCCACAACGGCGCGAGCCGCTTCGGGCCGAAGGAGGAATGCGAGGTTGTCGGGGGCGCCCGACGTGTGTGTCAGGAGCTGGCGAACCGTCGCGTCAGGCTCTGTCGTGGCGACGCCGAACGTGCCGACGCTATCGTCCAGCGAGAGGCGGCGCTCCTCGACGCACCGCAGCACCATGGCCGCCGTCATCGTCTGCGTCAGGCCATCTGCGTTGAAGGGAGTGTCCGTGCGCATTGCTAGCGCACGATCGATGTCCTGGCGCCCGTAGGCGCGCTCCCACACGATGCCGTTGGTATCGACTATGGCAGCGGCCAGGCCGGGAATGCCGGCCTGGTCGCGCAGGGAATCAAGGTAGGCGCCGAAGACCTCGTAGACGATGACCTGCGCCTGCGCAGGGACGCAGAGGAACAGCAGCGCGGCAATGAGTGCGGCAAAGCATCGACGACGCATTTACTCGTCGCGATTGTACCGGAACTTTCGCGGTTCTGAGAGCGCAATTTCGACGGCAAGTTGAACTGCCGCATCGACATCGGGGCGCCCCACCGGAACGCGATTCTCGTGCGAGAGCGCCGTCGAGAGAAGCGCCCATGATGGAGCCGTATGCGTGTGCCGAGCGCGCGTGGCCTCAGCCCAGCGCGCCCGGCCCACCGGGCGCTCCCTCTTAGTTGCCCCCATAAGGCGCCGCCGTCTTGGTTTTACGCTCACGACGGGTCTTCACCCAGTAACCGCCAACGAGAGCCATCGCGAGAATCACAATCCAAATAAACATCGCTGCCTCCTGGGGGGATGCCGGTCGAGAGTGAGCAAGGGCGGGGCCGGATGACGGCTTTTGGACATACACGCGTAAATACTTACCTGAGTGCAGCTTAGGGCGTGTCCACGTGCGGTTGGTATGGACCGTACAGACCTGAGGTAAAAGTCGACCCGCAAATTCGGCCCTGCGCTTACGAAATCGTCCTTCCGCAGGGTGTTAACTTACAGAGGCAGCCACGTGCATTCAGAGTTGAATCCATCGGACATGCCGACCGTCCTCGTCCTCGACGATGAGCCCTTCGTCAGGCACGCTGCGCGGCGATTTTTGAAAGCGTCCGGGTACGGATGCGTCGAGTCGGAGACCGTAGAGGGTGCGCTTGAGCTGCTTCACACCACGCCGGTCATCGCCGCAATGCTCGACATGCGCCTGCCCGACGGACGCACAGGTGTCGACGTGCTCACAGAGCTTCGTCAGGTTCCTGAATTCCGCGACATTCCCGTGCTCATCGTAACGGGGAGCATTCTCACCGATGGAGAGAAAGCCGCGATTGCCAAGCTGCGCGGCTTCGTGTTTTTCAAGCCCGAAGGATTTTCCAGGATCGTGAATTTTCTGGATCGTCTGACGGGCCGAGACCATAGTGGATAGATGAATGTTCGAGAGATTCCTATAGACGTTGCGGCCGGTCAGCGCACCACTGCCCTGCTTTATGCCGCGCACGCATCGACGCGCAGACCCTCGACGCTCATGATCGCGCACGGCGCAGGCGCGCCCGCAACAGCATCCCTTCATGGTCGACTTCGCGCGCGGGCTGAGCGAACGCGGCCTCGACGTGGTGACATTCAACTTTCTCTATACAGAGCAGCGGCGCAAGGTTCCCGATCGCATGCCGCAGCTCGTTGCGTGCTATCGCGCCGCCATCGACGCGGCGCGCGCGGCGATCTCGAGCGCCCGCGAGCGGCTCTTCATCGGCGGCAAGTCGATGGGCGGCCGCGCCGCGACGCACGTGGCCGCAGACGACCGCGCGCTCACGCTCGCCGGTATCGTGCTGCTTGGATATCCGCTGCATCCACCCGGACGCCCCGACCAACTTCGCGACGCGCATCTCACGAACGTCGGGCGTCCCATGTTATTCGTCCAGGGGACGCGCGACACCTTCGGCACGCCGTCAGAGTTGAAGCCGATTCTCGCGAGCCTCTTGCCGCTGCCCACGCTGCATCACGTTGAAGGCGGCGATCACTCGTTCAAAATCGCGGGCCGCGACGCCAAAGCGCGGCAGTCCGCCGTTTACGGCGAAGTTCAGGACACGATCGTGGAATGGATCCAGCAGACCGGCTAGACCGTCTTAAGAAGCGATTGTGAGGTTCCCATGTCCCTTCGACCGGTGAAAGACGTACGGCAATCAGTTCCGACAATGGAAGGCGCGGGCGTGTCGCTGCGCCGGGCCTTCGGGTTCGGCAACACGAGCGAGTTCGATCCGTTCCTGCTCCTCGACGACTTCCGCAACGACAATCCCGACGCGTATCTCGCGGGCTTCCCGTGGCACCCGCATCGCGGCATTGAAACGATCACTTATGTGCTCGCGGGCACCGTCGAGCATGGCGACAGCCTGGGCAACCGCGGCCAGATGGGCGCCGGCGACGTGCAGTGGATGACGGCGGGCAGCGGCATCCTCCATCAGGAGATGCCGAAAGGGGATCCGCAGGGCCGGATGCACGGCTTTCAGCTGTGGTCGAACCTGCCGTCTTCGTTGAAGATGACCAAGCCGCGTTATCAGGACATCTCGGCGGCCGACATCCCCGAAGTCACAGACGATGACGGCACGCGCGTGCGCGTCATCATCGGCGACTTCTGGGGAAAGTCAGGACCTGTTGAAGGTGTGGCGGCCGATCCGCGGTATCTCGATGTGTCGGTGCCGCCAGGCAAGACGAAGCGGCTCGCCGTCGATCGCGCGAACAATGCGTTCGCGTATGTGTTCGCGGGCTCGGGCACGTTCCGCGACGCATCAGATCCGCAGGCGGTCGCGACCGAATTGATAGGTGGCGCCGATGATGGAAAGTTCGATCTCGTCAGCAATCGCTCGCTCGTGGTCTTCGATCGCGGCGACGAGATCGTCGTCAAGGCCGGCGACGAAGGCATCCGCTTCCTGCTCGTCTCGGGCAAGCCGCTCGAAGAGCCGGTCGCCTGGCGCGGCCCGATCGTGATGAATTCGAATTTTGAATTGCAGCAGGCTTACGCGGAGCTGAGGGCGGGAACGTTTATCAAGTAAAAAGGGAAGGGGTAGAAGGGCGAGGGGCAGATTACCCCTTACCCCTCGCTGCACTACGGCACGAACTGTGCGCGTACCGTTGTCGTGTTACGCGACCACCGCCAACAGTCGACGCGGTCGCGGTCGCCTGTTGTTCATGACCACCCGACACCGACGACGAAGTCGCCGGCGCGCGGTTGTTCGACCGGCCTGCCGTCACCGCCGAGCTGCTCGCCGCTCGCGGTGTTGCTGTCGCCGCCGGACACGCGTCGCGAACATGCCGGTCGCCCTGTTGTTCGACCCGCCGCTGACGCTCGACGAATTCGCCGCGGCGTCGTTGATGAATGCCGCCGCTGACGCTCGCAGCCATCGTCGCCGAGACGGCTTGCGTACCCGACCACCAATCCCGTCGCCGAAGTTATAGCGATGGCCGGCGCCAACGACAACGTTGTGCGATCCGCCGCGCTCCTCGGGAACGTAGCCACCGGACTCGTTATATCCGACGATGAGATTGCCGCGGCCATTTGCGAGCAACGAGTCCCCGAGGCTGCCGCTCCGAACGTGGACGTTGGCGCCGCTGAAAATCACATGCGGGCCGGCGAGGCCGTTGATGTCGCCGGCGGCGACCGTCACGTGCGCCGCCAGAGGAACCAGCGCCGCCAATGCGACGTCACCGAGCTCAGCGGCGCGAACGTCGCGTCGGCAGCCGCGCGGGCTGCAGCCTCGTTGGCAATCTGCCCCTCGAGGGCTGCATCGGCGGTCGAACGCGGGTTGCTTCCGACCGCGTCGGCTGCCGCCCGGGCCGGCAGCTTCCGACGGCGATCGCGCAGCTTCGAGTCGACATACGCCTGGGTTACCCCGCCACCCGAGATGGCGTTGATGTTGTTCTGAAGCGACGACATCCGCCGCCTGACGGGCGCTGATTTCGGCGTTCAGCGCCGCCTCGAGCTGGGCGATCTTCTGCTTCGATTGCTCCACTTGCACTACCAGGGCGTTCACAAACGTCCGGAGGGCGGATAGGCCTCCCCCATCGAGCTCGAGTTGTGGTCTGGTAGTGGTGTTCCCGCGGTTTCCCTGCGCCTGGGCCTCAATGGTACCCACCAGCACAAGGCAGAGACCGATTACCGCCAGCACGCTTCCGCGCTTAATACTCATAGCTACTCTCCTTGATAGTGGAAGGTGCCTTATTGATGGGGGGGTATAACGACTGTAGCAGAACAATGCGCTGGCGCCAAAATACCGTGCAATTACGGATTCGTAATCTACGGACGCCAGGTAACGGCGCGGTTCTGGTCGCAGGTTGCCGGCAGGTGCGCCTCTTTCGGCGGGATGTTACCCATATAGCACCCTGGAATCAGGTAGAACGTCGACGGCGGGGCCGACGCTGGAGGCGGTAACGCCTTGAGAGTGGCCCGATAGGTCAGAGGCTGGCCCGGAGAGACCCTCAGATCGACCGCCATCGATTCGTAGCCGGGCGCACTGAGGTCTAGGCGGTGCAGGCCAGCCTCGAGCAGCCCGCCTCCCCGCGCCGCGCTGAAATCCTCGGGCACCCCGACGTAATAGCCGTTGGCAAACACCTGCGCGCCGGCCGGTTCGATATCGAGAATCAGGCGGCCCGGCGCTGGAGGCTCGACCGGTCTGGGGGTCGGCTCGGGTGCTCGTGCAGGTGCCGCGGCCGGCTCCACGTAGAACATCATCATTGGCACAGGAAAGAAGACGTTTCCGCGAAAACGGCGCCCGGCGTGGCGCGTGGTGTGGGGCGGCCTTTCGAGCGGCGGCAGACCAATCGGCGGAAGCGGCAACCCGATGGGTCTGATCGCGCTGCCGATCGGCGTAATGGCCCTGCCGATGGGTGTAATGGCGGGGCCGATGGGCCTGATAGCAAAGCCCGGCAGCGAATCGCGCGGCGGTCCCTGCGCCAACGCCAAAGCCGGCAGCATCAGCGTCGCAATCGCCGCCAATGTCATCACATGCATGATCTGTCTGCTCATCCCATCATACCGCCTCGCCGGGACTGGCTTACGCTAGAATGCTCGCCATGCGCCCGATCCTGCTCATCGAAGACGACCCCAACGATGTGCTGCTCGTGCGGGACACGCTCGAGCAGGTCAACCTGGTCAACGACATCGACGTGGCGACGACGGTTGAGGCGGCGCGGACGTATGTGAAGCGAAGGATGCCCGCGCTCATCATTTCCGACATTCACCTGCCGGGAGAGTCGGGCCTCGATTTTCTGCATTGGCTCCGCGAGCAGCCGGCCCCGCTTGGCGGCGTGCCGGTCATCATGATGAGCGTCTCCACAGAAGAAGTGCACCACATGCGCGCGTCGGCTTTGCGTGCCCTCATCTTCATGACCAAACCGATTAAGCAGGAAGTGCTGCTCGACCAACTCCGGGGTCTCGGCCTGCTCGTCACGCACATCCCTCCTGGCGAGCAGGCGGGGCTCATGATCGAGTACCGCACCCACTGACCACGCTCAGAAAAAACACCAAAATCTCATGGACAAAATCGTACCTTTCCGCACTATACTTAATTAATTAGTTGATGAACATGCGCATCCATCTAATCAATCCCTCCCACGTCTCGTTTGGCGTGGCGGTTATAACCCCCCGCTGGCTCTATGTGTTAGCGGCAGCGACCCCGTCTGAATACGGCGATCCGCTCATCACCGACGAGACCCTCGAGCAATTCGACCCGGCCACGATTTCGGCGGGCGACGTCGTCGGCATCGGCATCCACACCGGCAACGCCCTGCGCGGATACGAGGTCGGCCGCATCGCTCGAGACCGCGGCGCGTTCGTGGTGTACGGCGGCATCCACGCCACGCTGTACCCGGAGGAAGCCACTGGACCTCGGCGGCGGCCATGCCATCGTCAAGGGGGACGGCGACCTCGCGTGGGGCCAGGCCATCAAAGGCTGCCTGAACGGCGATCTCTCGAAGGTGTACGACGGCGGAAAGATCGATGCCGAGCATTTCGTGAAGGCGCGCTGGGATCTGCTGCCGCCCGATCGCTACATGTGGGCATCGGTGCAGACCGTGCGCGGCTGCCCGAAGCACTGCTCGTTCTGTTCGGTCTGGAAGACCGACGGCCAGGAGCCGCGCCAGCGCGGCGTCGATGCCGTCGTCGAGGAGATCGTTCAATTGCGGCGCCTCGGGTTCCGCTTCATCGCGCTTGCCGACGACAACTTCTACCCCGTCACGCTCGAAGATCTCGAGCTGGCCTCACGTCGCGCCGATCACGGCCGCCTGGACGAGCTGACGGCGCTGCGCGCCGAGCGGTTCGAGCTGATGGCCAAGCTCGCGAAGCTGCCGAGCGACATGAACTTCTTCACGCAAATCACGATGGAAGCGGCGGAGGATCCCGAGTTTCTCCACGCCATGCGCAAGGCGCGCATCAGGGGCGCGCTCGTCGGCGTCGAGTCGGTGACCGCGGAAGGGTTGAAGGACGTCTACAAAGGATTCAACCTGCACGGCGAAGCGCTCGTCCAGCGGCTGCGCCAGTTCAAGGAGCACGGCATCCACGTGCTCGGATCATTTATTTTCGGATTGCCGAGCGATCGCGCCGAAACGTTCAACGCCACTGCGGCGCTCGCGCTGAAGGCCGACGTGACGTTCGCGCAGTTCGTCATGCTGACGCCGTTTCCCGGCACCGTCGATTTTGCGAAATGGGAGCTGGCCGAGGCGAAGAAAAAAGATGCCGAGGCGGTCGATGGCATTCCCATCACGCGCCACTGGCTCATTCCGCAGGCGCGCCGTCCGAAGGTCTACACGCCGCACCCGACGCTCTCGGCCGAAGAAATCCGCGAGCGCACGCAGGGTGTGTGGGACCAGTTCTACAGCCTGCCTCACATCTGGCGCCGCTCGCGCGCGGTGAAGTCGCTGAAGAACCGCATCGGCTTCGTGCATGTGCTCGAAGCTCTATCGTCAGATGTACGCCAACACCGGCATCGCCACCGACAGCGCACGGCACGCGAAGTCCGAGCGCATGGCCAGGCTCCTCGCCAAGCCGTGCCGCCGCTTATTCATCGCGAAGCCGATGCCCGACCTGCAGGTCCCGGCCTAAATCACTCGTTTCTGAGCGCGGCCATCGGTGCGATTCTCGATGCACGCCTGGCGGGCAGATAGCCAGCCATTGACGCCACCGCGGCGAGAATGAACGTCGCCGCCACGATCGTCGTGAGATCGGTCACGTTCGTTCGGAACAACAACGGCGAAATCTGATTCGAGGCGAGGCGAGCCGTCACCATCGCCGCAATTAGGCCGAGCACCGTTCCAGCGACGACAAGGGTCAGGGCCTCGCGCATCACCATCAACACCATGTCGATCCGGGCCGCACCGAGCGCCAGGCGAACGCCCATCTCTGTCGTTCGCTGAGCAATTGTGAACGCGAGCAGGCCGTAGAGGCCGATGCACGCAAGCGCGAGTGCAAGGAGGCTGAAGGCGGTCGACAGCGTCGCAATCAACCGCTCTCGCACCAAGGCTGCGTCGATTTCGTCGGAGAGCGTATGCACTTCGAAGGTGGGCAGCGTCGGATCGAGCCGCTGGACCTGTTCGCGAATCTGCTGCGTCAACAACGCTGCATCGCCTCGGACGCGCGCGTACAGCACCATTTGCCCGCGCCCCGTGTTGGTTTGAAGAAACGTCTGGTAGGCAACCGCCGGTACATCACGCCGAAGGTTGAGATACGGCGAATCCTTGACGATACCTATAATTTCCCGCTCTTCGCTCCCGATCGTGACCCGTTTCCCCACCGGCAGTTCACGTGGAAAAATCTGCCGTACGAAGGTCTCGTTCACGATCGATACGCTCGGCGCGGTCTCCGCAAGGTCTGTTTCGCTGAAATCACGGCCAGCGAGCAGCGGGATGCCCATCGCCGAGAAATACTTCGGGTAAACCATCGGGGCGACCGCCTCGACTTCTCCCCCGCCGGGCGACTCCACAGTCGCACCCATCGCCCGGATAAGCAACGGTGTGAACTGCGCCATGCTTGCGGCTTCGACGCCGGGAATCGATTGCACCTGCCGGATCAGCTCTCGATACGTCCGGTCGAGCCGCGCGGAGGCGCCCGGTACATTTCGCTGATCGCTGCCCTTGGGTTCTACTCGGACGATCAGCACACGGTCGCGAGCGATGTCGGCATCGCGGGCGTTCAATTCATGGAGGCTTCGAACGAAGAGGCCTGCACCAATCAACAGCGTGAGTGACAGCGCCACCTGGACGACCGCAAGAATTCTGTCGGCGCGGAGTCGGGTTCGACTGCCCGTTGAACCGCGTCCGCCGCCTTTCAGCGCCGGGGTCAAATCGGCGCGAACGGCCCGCAGAGCCGGTGCGAGACCAAAAAGGATGCCCGTCGCGATCGACGCCACCCCCGTGAAGGCGAGCATGCGGAAATCGGGCGCCACATCCAGCGCGATCGGCGTGCCGCCAGCCGACAGGAAGTCAATGAGGAATCGCGCCGACCACAGCGCGACAGCAATTCCACAGAGGCCGCCGAGGAGCGCCAGCATCATGCTTTCGACCAGAAGTTGGCCGACCAACCGACGGCGCCCGGCACCGAGAGCGAGGCGCATCGCAAACTCGGACTGGCGCGCCGCCGCACGCGCGAGCAGCAGGTTCGCGATGTTCGCGCAGGCGATCATGAGCACGATGAAGACGACCGCCGACAGGATGAAGAGCGAATCGGAAAACGGCTCGCGTAAGTCTGAAACACCTGTGGCTGCGGAGTGCAGGCCAATCTTCTCTCTTCGCGCGAGATCGAATTTCCTGCCCGCAGGAATTTCCTGGTGGTACAGCGGATCGAGCGCTCCCGCCGCGTGGCCCGTCGAGACGCCGGGCCGCAGGCGACCGAAGACGCGAAGCCACATGTGGTACAGCGTGGGACTGTCCGCCAGGAGGTTTTCCTGCGCCTGTACAAGGGCCGGCTGCATCATCACGGGGACGAAGATATCTGGTGCCATTCCGACTTCGAGGCCCGAAAATCCTGGTGGTGTAACCCCGATGATGGTGAAGGGCGCTCCGGCCAAAGAAATGCTCTTTCCGACTGCAGAGGGGTGCGAATCGAATCGACGTTTCCAGTAGCCGTAGCTGATCATCGCAACCGGGTGCGCGTTGATCGCGGCGTCGTCTTCTGCGCCAATGGGCCGGCCGATCACGGGTTTGACGCCGAGGATCGAAAAATAACTTCCGGATACCATCTGCCCGTCTGTGGTCGGCTCAATGCTGCCGTCGATGCTGACGTTCAGTCTCACGGGCGAATAGGCCGCCAGATCCGACATGACGTCGCTATGGCGCCGCATCGCTCGAAACTGGTGATACGTGAACGTGTAGGACACGTTGCCCCGGCCGACCATGAGCAGCGACGCAGGATCTTCGACGGGAATCTGCCGCCACATCAGCGCGTTGATCAGACTGAAGACGGCTGTATTGGCGCCGATGCCGAGCGCGAGCGAGAGCACCACGGCAGCCGTGAAGCCCGGGCTCTTGACGATTAAGCGACAGGCATAGCCCACGTCGCGCATCGCGTGCTCGACGAGCGAGACGCCGCGCGCCTCCCGACAGTCTTCTTTCGTTCGCTCAAGGCCCCCAAGCTCCACCCGCGCACGCCGCCGAGCCTCTTCAGGCGGCACACCCGCGGCAATCAACTTGTCGGTCAGCTGTGCGACGTGAAATGTCAGTTCATCGTCGAGCTCCGATTCGACGGTGCGCCGACGGAGAAGGGAGCGCAGACGAATGACGAGGTCGCTGAGCATGTTCGTCACCCCATGTCGAGAATTTGCCCGACCGCGACAGACAGCTTTCGCCACGCCGCGGTGTGCTCTTCGAGTTGCTTCCGGCCGCTACGCGTCAGCTCGTAGTATTTCGCCCGCCTGTTATTGTCCGAGGTGCCCCAGCGCGCCTTGATCCATCCTTTTCGTTCCAGGCGATGCAGTGCCGGATAGAGCGACCCTTGCTGAATCAGGACGACCTCGTTGGAGATTTGCTTGATGCGCTCGCACACAGCCCAGCCGTGCTGGGGCTCGAGCGCGAGGGTCTTCAGGATGAGGATATCGAGGGTGCCTTGCGGCAGTTCAATGCGCGCCATGCCTTCCCTTCTGCTTCTACAGGAGAGGCTACACCTGTTCCTGTCGAAGTGCAAGGGGAAGGACTAACCGAAAGCTGTGTGCAGGCGCGAGCACCTAAAACGGTGGCGTGCGGCTCGAAATCAGATACGGCGAGTCGCGCAGCTCGTGGCTGAGCCGCGCATGCCGGCGGCGCCACGGCTCGAAATGTCGCCCGATAGTGTCGAGCAGCTTCGCTTTCGACGCGGACTGCTCGGCCACAGCGGCACGCCGGAAGAACCCCGCGCCCAGTTCGGCGTACCAATGGATATTGTGCCGGCGGCGCATTTGATCTTCGAAGAATCCGGCAAGGAGCAGGCACTGCGCGCCCGCCGTTTCCAGCATCAGCGGATCGGTGTGGACACTCAGGTCGGCGACGAAATGGTCAAAGACCGCAGTCAGGTCGGCCGGTGCGGCCATCGACATATCGGTATCGACTGAAATTTGCGCGTAGTGCGCAAGCACACTGGCGTTGTACAGGAGCTCCTGTTGATCGACCGTGGGCTCCGACACGTCTCTCAGGTTCATGACGAAGAACTCCAGCGTGCGTCGATGATCGCTCGAGAGTAGTTCGCCCAGTGGGTCCATCGAATCCTCCTTCCTGACGGTATCGGCTGAAGGGGCGACTCCCGCCAGCCAACCGTCCTCAATTCAGTTCACTACACGGCGAATCTGCAAAAAATACGCCTATTTCTCATGGCACTTCCCATGCACAATGGCCCCTTGGTGCTGCACAAACTTGCGATCGCCCTCCTGCTTTTGGCGTTCGCCGCACCCGTGTTTGCGCAGACGGGCAGCATCTCCGGGACGATTGTCGATGCACGCGACGGCACCCCGCTCGAAAAAGTCTCCGTGCGCGTGTACGACACGCCGCTCGCAACCGTCACCGCCACTGACGGACGCTTTCAGTTAGACAACGTTCCCGCCGGCCGCCACGAACTGTACGTCTCGTCGGTCGACTACATCCTCGTCCGCCGCTTCATCGACGTGCCTGCCGGCGATGTGCTCGTCATCACCATCCCGATCGCTGCGGGCACAGGCACCTATGCGGAAATGGTGAATGTGACCAGCGGCGCGGACGAAGACACGGCGCCCTCGCAGCAGGTGCTTCGCAGCAACGAACTGCAGCAGCTTCGCGGCGTCATCACGAACGATCCAATGCGCGCCATCCATGTGCTGCCCGGCGTCGCCACCGGCGACGACCTGCGCAGCGAGTTCAGCGTGCGCGGCCTGCCGGTGCGCAACATGAATTTCACGTTCGAAGGCATCGCCACGCCGCTGCTCGTGCACACCGTGCAGGGCGTGCAGGATACCGGCTCGATTGCGATGGTCAACGGCGATGTGTTGAACGAGATTGGGCTCGCCGCGGGCTCGTATCC
Organism: Vicinamibacterales bacterium; assembly: GCA_963730445.1. Classification (GTDB taxonomy): domain Bacteria; phylum Acidobacteriota; class Vicinamibacteria; order Vicinamibacterales; family JAMQPK01; genus JAMQPK01. The sequence goes on from CAVSRX010000003.1 coordinate 202,857, forward strand.
GCAGCGCCACGGCGATCACACCGGTGCAGAGCTGAACTTCCTGATGCGCGAAGGATCGCGCGACCGGCTGCGCGGGCAGTTCCGTCCGAGCATCACCGACACCTCACTGGTCCTGGAAGGTCCGCTCGGTTCGTCCAGGAGCGGCTCGTGGCTGCTCTCCGCGCGACGCAGTTATCTCGGCACGGTGATCAAGCGGATCGATCCGGAAAACACGTTCGCGTTCGGATTCAACGATGTGCAGCTCAAGCTCGTGCGCGACCTCACACCGGCGCACCAGCTGCAGTTCGCACTCACCATCGGCCGATCGCGTCTCGATCAGGATCCGGCCTTCACCGGCCGCGACGAAGTGAAAGACGGTATCAACGATGTGGGCGTCGCGGTCGTCACATGGCGCTATCTCGTGTCGCCGCGATTCATCCTGACGCAACGGATCGCGGCCGACGGCAACACCTTCCGCAACGTGAGCCGAGACGGACTCGACCTGCACCGTGCGCGCCGGAGCGATGTGATGTATCGCGCGGACTGGACCTACTCGCGTTCGGCGCGCCTGATGGTCGAAGGAGGCGGCGAGATTCGCCGCTCGAGCGAATCGCGGTTCGAGCAGGGGCTCGCGCTGCTGCGTCCGGAATTCGAGCTGCGCGAGAACTTCAGCGCATCGGCGACCGCGGCATCTTCGTACGTGCTGACGCGCATCAGCCGGGGGCGTGCCGTCATCGCGCCGGGCGTGCGCGTCGACCACTCGACGCTGACCGGCCACACATCCGCGTCGCCGTGGATCGAATCACGATGGCCGTTGTTGTCGTCGTTCGTCCTGCGCACGGGCGGCGGCATCTATCGTCAGGAGCCGGAATTTGCCGAAGTGAAGGGGTTGCGTGGATCGAATCTCGACGCGATGCGGTCGTATCATGCCGACGTGGCCGTCGAAGGTCCGCTCGTGCGATCGGTGACGTGGCAGGTGTCGGCGTACAACCGCGAAGACCGCGACTATCCGTGGCTGCCCGGCGCGCAGTTTCGGGTGGCCGCCGGCCGTCTCGTCCTGCCATCGTTCACGACAAAATACGAAAACGCGCTCGACGGCCGCTCGCGCGGTATCGAGCTCGTCGTGCAGCGCCGCAGCCCCAACGGTCTCTCCGGCTGGATTGCGTACAACCTGGCGTCGACGAGATATCGCGACACGGTGAGTCGAACCGGGAACCTGGAACCGGAACCCGGAACCTTCCCGGCTGAATACGACCAGCGGCACACGGCGAACATGTATGGCGTCTACCGCTTCAGCGATCGCATGAGCTTCAGCGCGCGTTTCCGCGCCGGAAGCAACTTCCCTGTGCCCGGCTATTTCGAATCGCGCCCTTCGGCAAGCTCAGGGCAGGCCTTGTACTTCCTCAGCACCGCGCGCAACACGCTGCGAGTGCAGGTCTATTCCCGCCTCGACGTGCGCGCGAACCGCACCTTCTCGTGGCGCGCCACGCGGCTGACGCTGTTTGCGGAGGTGCTGAACGTGTACGCCCGCGACAACGTGCGCGCCGCATCGCCCGGCATCAACGGCAATACACATCAGGTGTTCGGGTTGTTCGACTCGATGTTCCCGCTGATCCCGTCTGCGGGGTTGTCGCTGGAGTTCTGATTTTGCGTGTCCTTGACGCGGGTAACTAGAGATCTATAGATCTAAGATCTGACTACGATCTAAGATCTGACATCGATCTTTAGCTACGACCGCGCCACAGCTAGCGTGGCATTGCGCGATAGACTGCTCTCACTGTTCGGACGTTCTGCATTTCGTCTTCCTTATCCCTAAGCCCTAAGCCCTAGTTTTCCGCAGCGCTTCTTTCCCAGCGTGGATCACTTTCAGAATCAGCGCTGCGTCATACACCGCCCCACCCCACGTCCCGCCGCTCACGTCCTGCAAGGCCGCCCATATGCGCGTGTCGTCTGGCAGCAGCGGATCCGGCGCGAGGTCGGATCGCGATGGGCGCGCGTCAAGCACGCGCGATCCCTCTTCGACGCTCACCGCGACAGCATTCTCGCCGACGAGGTTGACTGTGCCTTCGAGCGTCGTGCGATTCACCACGATCTCAATCATGTCGCCATCGCGCAGCTTGCCAACCGGCCCGCCCGCCAGCGCTTCGGGCGAAATGTGGCCGACGCAGGCGCCGGTCGAGACACCGCTGAACCGCGCGTCGGTGATGACGGCAACGTGCTTGCCGAACGGCAAGTGCCGCAGCGCGCTCGTAATCTGATACGTCTCTTCCATGCCCGCGCCCATCGGCCCGCGCCCAATCAGCACGAGCACATCGCCCATGGCAATCTGATTCGCTTTGATCGCCGCCATCGCGGCACGCTCGGACAGAAACACTTTCGCGGGCCCGGTCAGTCGATACACGCCATCGGCGCCAACCACCGACGGATCGATCGCGGTGCTTTTGATCACCGACCCTTCCGGCGCGAGATTGCCCTGCGGAAAGCACACCGTCGAGGTCAGGCCCCGGCTCCGCGCCTGTTCCGGCGCCACAATCACATCATCCGGATTCACACCCTCCTTTTGCAGTTGGGCGCGCAGCCGTATGCGTCGTTCAGAAGACTCCCACGCGTCGAGCTGCGCGTCGAGCGAGCCGCCCGACGCGGTCATCACGCTCGTATCGAGCAGCTTCAGGCGGCGCAGGTGCAGCATCACTTCGGGCACGCCTCCCGCCATGAAGACCTGCACGGTCGGATGATTGCGCGGTCCGTTGGGCAGCGCATCGACCAGCCGCGGCACCAGGCGATTGATCTCGGCCCAGTCTGCCGCGACGGGCCGGCGCAGCCCGGCCGCATGCGCGATCGCCGGCACATGCAGGATGAGATTCGTCGATCCACCGAACGCCGCGAACACGACCATCGCGTTCCGAATGGCGGCATCGGTGACGATATGGCTGATCGTGACCTGGCCTTTCTCGAGCGCCATCAGCGCTGTGGCCGAGCGGCGCGCCATGTCGATCCAGATCGGGTGGCCTGACGGCGCGAGCGCGGAATGTCCGATCGACATGCCCAACGCCTCGCCCACCACTTGGGATGTTGCGGCGGTCCCGAGAAACTGGCACCCGCCGCCAGGCGAGCCGCACGCGCGGCATCCGAGATCCGCCGCTTCCTCGAGCGTGATGGTGCCGTGGACGAACCGCACGCCGAGCGTCTGCACCTTGCCCGCATCCTCGCCCTGCTCCGGCATCAGCGTGACGCCGCCGGGCACCAGCACCGCGGGCAGATCGTGGCTGGCCGCGAGCGCCATCATCATCGCGGGCAATCCCTTGTCGCACGTCGCCACGCCGAGCACGCCGCGCCGCGTCGGCAGCGATCGAATCAGCCGGCGGAAGATAGTCGCCGCATCGTTCCGGAACGGCAGGCTGTCGAACATCGCCGTCGTGCCCTGCGATCGGCCGTCGCACGGATCAGTGCACGCCGCCGCAAACGGAATCGCGCCGGCCGTCTTGAACACACCCGCCGCCGCTTCGAGCAGCAGTCCGACTTCCCAGTGACCGGTGTGATACCCGAGCGCAATCGGCGTCCCATCCGCCGCGCGAATGCCGCCGTGCGTCGAGAGCATCAGGAACTCTTTGCCGCCGAGCGCCGCCGGGTTCCATCCCATGCCGGCGTTCTGCGTCCAGCCGAACAGATCGCCGGACGGCCGCTCACGCAGCATCTCCGCCGTCAGCGGCAGCGCGCCCGAGGGCCCGGCCGCGCGCGTGGACACATCGAACAACCGGGTATCGTCAGTATCGAAAGGGTTCATACAGGTAAGGCTAACCGAAGTGGTACGATCAAATGAATGCGGTTAGTGAGACGCGCCGTCGTTCCCGCGGTTCTTGCACTTATCGTCTGTTCTCCGCCGGCAGCCGGCCAGGTCGCCGGCGTCAAATTCGGACCCACGTTCGTCACCTTCAGCAGTGAGGAATTGGATTTCGAAACCCGCACGGGTTTTCACGCAGGTCTGTTTCTCGGCGGCAGCCGAGACAAGGCCATCGGCATCCAAACCGAACTCAACTTCCTTCGAAAGAAGGCCGACGCGCAGCCGGGACGGCGAATCACAATCGATTACTTCCAGGTGCCCGTGCTGTTACGGCTCAACACGCGCGTCAGCTCGGCGAATGGGTTCGGTGTCTACGGTGTCATCGGCCCGGCGATCTCTTTGAGAATTGCGAAGGAGCTCGAAGGCTTCAGGCTCAGTGATGGGTGAAGAACTTCGATGTGGGCCTCGTGTTCGGCGGCGGCTTCGAGGTCGCGCGCATCATCGTGGAGGGTCGTTACGAAATAGGAATGCGTCGCCTCAATAACATCACCTTCACTCCGCCGACACAAATCACGGCACAGGCGTTACGGTTCTCTTCGGCGCCCGTTTCAAGTAACTGGCTACAAGCTACGGGCTACGCGCCACCAGCTAGATCATTGGTGTACAAGCCTGTGCTGCCGATGGTACTATCAGTTGCCAGCGCCCCCCGATGGACCTCTGGCCCCAGAGGAGACTTCAATGATTCGACCCCTCGCTCGTCTTACGACTCTCTGTGTACTCGCGCTCATCGGCTCTTCGTCTTCGGCCGCTGCCCAGGGCGCCGGCATCAAGTTCGGGCCGACCTTCGCATCCTTCAGCAGTGAGGCGCTGGATTTTAAAACCCGCACAGGCATCCACGCCGGCCTCTTCGTGGGCGGCAGCCGCGACAACGTCGTCGGCCTCCAGGGCGAGTTCAACTGGCTGCGGAAAAACTCGGAGACTGAGGGAGGACAGCAGATCCGGATCGACTACCTGCAGGTTCCAGTGCTGCTGCGCGTGAACGCCGGCTCGAGCTCTGCGAACGGGGTTGCGGCCTATGGCATCGTCGGACCGGCGATCGAACTGAAGATTGCGGACGAACTGCAAGGCATCACCCTGGACGACGGATTCGAGGGGGCTGACGTCAGCCTGGTCTTCGGCGGCGGCATCGAGGCCGCGCGCATCATCCTCGAGGCGCGTTGGGAGAAAGGACTGCGCCGAATCAACAACAACTTCAGTGATTTCACAGAGATCAAGAAGCAGGCGTTCACGATTCTCTTCGGCGTCCGCTTTCGATAGTCCGCTCGAAAACGCTGTTCAGTCACCGTTCGGCGAACCGGCCCGCCTTATGCACCGTCATAAGGACGAGGAGGTGTCGCCGTGTTCGAAGCTGTCAATCCACCGGTGCGCTCACGCCGGCAGCAATTCGTCACTCTTGCTGCGTCGATCGTCGCGCACGTGGCGATCGTCGGCGGCCTGTTGATCCTGCCGCTGTTGTACTTCAGCGATCAACTGCCGAAGCCGCCAGACATGCTCGCGTTCGTTGTGGCGAGCGCGCCGCCGCCTCCTCCACCGCCGCCACCTCCACCGGCAGCGGCGCCGCAAAAGCCGCAGCCGGTGAAACAGAATGTGACGCCGACACCTGCGCAGCCTGTCGCAGCGAATCCCGCGCCCGTCGAAGCGCCGTCAGAAATTACGGCGCCGCCGGCGCTGCCTGATGTGCCCGTGCGCGAGCTCGCAGGACTCGAGGGCGGCGTTGTAGGTGGCATCGCCGGAGGTGTTCCCGGCGGCGTTCCAGAAATGGCCCCACCGCCACCACCGCCTCCCGCGCCGGCGAAGCCCGTTCGGATCGGCGGGACGATCGCGGAGCCGAAGCTCGTGCATCGTGTTCAGCCGAACTATCCACAGATGGCCGTCGATGCGCGCAAAGAGGGCATCGTGATTCTGGAGGCGACCGTCGATACCAGCGGCGCAGTTCAGCAGGTGCGCGTCCTGCGTTCCGAGCCGCTCCTCGACAAAGCCGCGGCCGAGGCCGTCAAGCAATGGCGCTATGCGCCGCTGCAGCTCAACGGCCAGGCGCATCCGTTCATCCTGACGGTGACGGTCAGCTTCAATTTGTAGACGTTCGCTTACTCCCCTGCAATCGTTATGAAAGGTGATGATCCGCAGGACCCTCGCCGTCGTGTTGCTGCTCTTGGCAGCGCTGGGCATAGCGACAGCTCAGCCGCTGGACGGCCTCGCACCGGAGGATCCAGCGCACATCCAGATATCGACGCTCATTCAGGAGAGCGCCGCGTTGTCGCTGCCTGTTCGAGTCGATCGCGCCTTCAGGCTCACGCTGAACGCTGCGCACGATGCGCTTCGCGATGGTCAGGTCTCGCGCGCGCTGACGCTTTTGAGAACCTTCACGTTTGAAGTACGCGGAGTGAAGCGCGCGAAACGTCTGCGCGCCGATGTGGCGGACGCCCTTATCGCGAGAGCCGAGGAAGCCATAGGTGCATTGAGCGCGTCGCGGTAGGATAGCGCTCATATGCCTTACACATTCAACAAGAGCGCGGGCATGATGGCACTCGCCATCTGGCTCATTCTGCATGGCCTGAGTGCGCTGATTGTGCTGCCGCTGCCGTCGCCGTTGATGGCAATCATCGCGCTGGTCGCGGGACTTCTGATTCTGATCGGGCGCTAGGCCGGCTGTAGCTGGCCGGCACAACTAAACGCCTCGTCCCAGCGCCGCAATAATCTCCGGCACCGCCTCGATGTCCGCATCCGAGGTGCGGAAGTTCACGATGCAAGCGCGCATCGCATAACGTCCGCCTACCACCGCATTCGAAAAGAACGCCTGGCCGCTCTGCTCGACGCGCGCGAGCAGATCTTTGTTCAGTTCGTTGAGTGAGGCCTCCACCGCAGGGTCCCCGACCTTCGAGCGCAGGTGCGTCGGCACATATCTGAACGTCGCGATGCTCAGGTTCTGCGTCAGCGCCTCGAACTCGGGATGCTTCTGCAGCAGGTCGAACAGCTTTCGCGACAACCGCATGTCTTCGCCAATCGATTCCACATAACCGGCCCGCCCGATCTGCTGCAGCGCGAGCCATACTTTCAGCGCCCGGAATCCGCGTGAGTTCTGCGGACCGTAGTCGACAAAGTTCAATGCCTCTTCGTCAAAGCGGTAGTACGGCGGGTGATACGAAAACGCATGTCGCAAGTCCGCTGGCCGCCTGACCAGCGCGCAACCCGCTTCGAGCGGCGCGTACAGCCATTTGTGCGGATCGACGGCCACCGAATCGGCCTCGGCCAGCGCCCGGAGATCCGCCGGCGCGCCGGGGATGTCGGCCGCGAAGGCCCCATACGCACCGTCGACGTGAAACCACAGATCCTGCTCACGACAGATCGCGGCAATCTCGGGTAGTGGATCGACAGCGCCGGTGCTGACCGATCCCGCGTTTCCGACGACCAGAAATGGTTGAGCGCCGCCCGCGCGATCCGCGTCGATGCGTTGCCGCAGCTCGGACACTTTCATCCGCTGCTGCTCGTCCACCGCAATCCAGCGGATCGCATCGGTGCCGAACCCGAACAGGTCCGCGGCTTTTTGAATCCACGTGTGCGTTTCGGAGGATGCGTACATCACCATGCGCGGATGGCTGTCGCTGATGCCGGTCTTCCGTACGTCCCATCCCGACTTCGCGGCTCGCGCGGCGAGAAAGCAGACGAAGTTCGCCATGTTGCCGCCGCTCACCAGCAGCCCTGGCGATTCCCCGCGCGAATGAGGAAATCCGACGAGCTCGGCAATCCACCGCACCGTCTGCGCCTCAATCTCGGTGGCCATGGGCGACAGGATCCACGAGCCGCAGTTCTGATTTACCGCGCTCGCCAGCAGATCGCCGAGCGCACCGATGGGCGCCGCGCTCGATGTGATGTAGCCGAAGAACCGCGGATGCCCGTTGAAGAGCGAGTGGTCGAACAGCAGATCGGCCGCGGTCTCGAGCAGCCGATCCGCCCCGGTTCCCGCGTCAGGCAGCCCGCGCTCGGCCTGGAGCGCATGACGCACCACGGTGCGGGTTTCGTCCGGCGTGACCGGGCCATCCGGCATGCGGGCCATGTGCTCGGCGATGCGATCGACGAGCCGATGCCCGAGCGCGCGAAATTCATCCGGCGCCATGTCCAGCTTACGCATCTATCTCAACCCTTCGAATAAATCCGTTTCCCGTGCGCGGCCGCCGTTGACCAGGCTGAACACACGATAGAACTCGCCAGTGCCCCAGATTACTTTTTGATCGTCTTCTGTGAGACTCGCGACGTTCTTGTAAATGCTCATCTGCGTCTTGTGGCACTGAACAGCCCGCCACACGATGCGCCAGGAGTCGCGCGCGTCGATCTGCGTCGTAATCGCCCAATCCGGCCACGCCATCGCAGCCCGCACCACCCCGTCGACAGTGGATGTCAACGTCTTGAAGGCCGCCTGATACGCGGCCCATTTCCGTTCCCCGTTGACGAAATAGTAGAACTTCGACACGCAATGGGAATCGGCCGCGCGCGCGATGGCGGCGGCCGTCAGCTGCGAGATGGCGATATGGTCGGGATGCCCGTACGCGCCGAAGGGATCGAAGGTGACAATGACGTGCGGGCGGACGCGGCGGATGTGGCCGGCGATCTTCTCGCTCGCCTCGCCCCCGTCGACGCGGTCGAGCTCGCCATCGAGATAGTCGAGGACGATCACCTCGCGCACGCCCAGCTCGTGTGCGGCCGCGCGCAGCTCGGCGTCGCGCGTGCGTCCGACGATGTCGGGGCCGGGCCGGGTTCCTTTGTCGTCGAAACGCCCGCGCTCCCCACGCGTAGCGGTCACCACGAACGTCTCGACACCGTCGGCCGAATATTTCGCAAGAATCCCGCCCGTCCCCAGAGACTCATCGTCGGGATGGGCCAACACGCACATCAGCCGAAACACGGGCGCATTATAGGTGAATCAGGCGCACCCAAAAAAAAGGACGTTGCAGGCATCACACCTGCAACGTCCTTGGTTCTGCTAATCCCTAATCCCTAATCCCGAGTCCCTAGTCCCTACAGTGTCATTAGGTCGATTTCCGACGTGCTGTCGCCGAACTTGTCTCTCTGCACGCCGTATCGGTCCATCACGCCCAGCATGAGGTTCGCCAGCGGAGTGCCCTTCGCGTACTTCGCGTGGCGGTTGCCCTTTACCTTCAGCGCCTGACCGCCGACCACGATGACAGGAACGTTGTAGTTGTTGTGAACGTTGCCGTCGCTCATGCCGCTGCCGAACAGCACCATGGTGTTGTCGAGCAGGTTGCTGTCGCCGTCGGGAATCGACTGCAGCTTGTTCAGGTAGTACGTCAGCGTTTCGACGTGATACGTGTTCAGCTTCGTGTAGTTCTTCATCTTCTCCGGATTGTTGCCGTGATGCGAGATCGAGTGATGCGCGTCGGGCAACCCGATTTCCGGATATGCGCGGTTGACGTTCTCGCGCGCCATCATCAGCGAGCTGACGCGCGTGATGTCGGCCTGGAACGCCAGCGCCTGCAGGTCGAACATCAGCTCGATGTACTCCTTGAACGTCTCGGGCACGCCGACCGGCTGGTCGGGCACCGAGAAGTCGCTGTTGGTCGACTCCGCTTTCAGAGATCCGCTGCTCGACGTCGCGGACCGCGTCGAAGTACTGACCGAGCTTCGTACGGTCGCTCGTGCCGAGTCTCCGGCGAAGGCTCGCGATTTCTTCTGTGAGGCTGTCGAGGATGCTGCGATCTTCCCGGGCTCGGGCCAGACGCTCCTCGGCGGTCGCGCCGATGCCGAACATCCGCTCGAACACGAAGCGCGGGTTGGTCTCTGACGGCAGCGGGGTCGTCGGGGTCTTCCACGACATGGAGTTCATGTACGCGCACGCGTATCCGTGGTCGCACGCACCGACCACGTCGTTGCGATCGACGGAGACTTCGAGCGACGGCAGCTTCGTGTCGCGGCAGATCTGTTCGGCGATCATCTGATCGATGGTCGTCCCGGCCTGCACGTCGGCGCCTTCGGTCTGTTTCGGATGCGCGCAGCTCATGAACGCCGGCGCGGCGCGCGGGTGCTGCCCGCCGACGTCGCCCTGGTCCGTCGCCTGGAAGTTATCCAGTCCGGTCAAGACGACGAGCCGATTTCGAAACGGCTCGAGCGGCGTCAGGCTCGGCGACATCGTGAAGCCGACGCCTTCGGTGACAGGCGTCCAGTCGATCATGTTGGCGCCGTTCCCGCAGTAGATGGCGGTGAATCGGGGCGCCGCCTTGGCCTGGGCCCTCATAGCCGGTACCATCGCATCCAGGAACGGCAGCGCCACAGTGGCGCCGATACCGCGGATGAACGTCCGCCGTGGCAACGCAATTTTCGTGATCACCATCAGACAGCCTCCAAGTTAATTCGCGTAATCCTGCGCCATTCGCATTGTAAACGGTGTACTCAGTCACAATCCCCTGAATAAGCGACTCGAACCGGTAATTGTCGCGTGTCGCATCCCGCTTGATCGTCCGCACCGCCGGCGCATCGATCGCCTCCAACCCTCGCCCGAGCGCGTAGACCATGAGCTTTTCCGTCATGGTCGTCAGGAACTCGTCCGAGTGCGACAGCAACAGCTTTCGAAGCTCCGCCGGTCCGTTGAACTTCGAACCATCAGGCAGCTGCGCCGACGCGTCGACTTTTGCACCCGACGCGTAGATATCTCGCCACTCGCCGATCGCGTCGAAGTTTTCGAGCGCAAACCCGAGCTGGTCCATCTGCGCGTGGCAACCGGCGCACGCGGGATTGGCGCGGTGCGCAGCCAACCGCTCGCGCATCGGCAGCACCTTGCGCGGGTCTCGCTCGTCCTTCAACTCGGGTACGTTCGGCGGCGGGGGCGGCGGCGGCGCGCCGAACACATTCTCGAGAATCCACTTGCCGCGGATGACCGGAGACGTTCGATTCGGATACGAGGTCGCCATCAGAATCGAGCCTTGTCCGATAAGTCCGCCGCGCGGGCTTCCGGCTGGCAACGATACGCGCCTGAACCGCTCGCCACGCACACCCTCGATGGCGTAGTGCCGAGCCAGGCGCTCGTTCAGGTACGTGTAGTTGGCGTCGAGCAGGTCGAGCACGCTGCGGTTCTCGCGCATGATGCTCTCGAAGAACAGCTGCGTCTCTTTCTCGAACGCCTTGCGCAGGTTGTCGTCGAAATGGAACAGCGTCTCCGGGCTTGGCTGGTGCATCGCCACGTTGCGCACGTGCAACCACTGGCCCGCGAAGTTCTCCACGAGCGCCTGCGAACGCGAGTCGGCCAGCATGCGCTTCACCTGCTGCCGCAGCACGTCGGGCTTGCTGAGCGTCTTCTTCACCGCCAGGTCGAGCAGCTCCTCGTCTGGCACACTGCTCCAGATGAAGAACGACAGCCGCGACGCCAAATCGAGGTCGCTGATGCGATAGGCGGCGCCGGGCGCCGCTTTCGGCGGCTGACTCTCGAAGCGGAACAGGAACTTCGGGCTCATCAGGATGCTGCGAATGGCCATCTCGATGCCCGCTTCAAAACCGCCGCTGGCCGCACGGCCGCGATACGCCGTGAGCGGCGCCTGCAGATCTTCTTCGGTGACCGGGCGGCGGTACGCGCGCCGCGCCAGCGTCGAGACGATCTTTCGTGCGCACGCCTCGCCCTCATCAGCCGCTTGCCGCGCCGACGCGCCGGAGCCGCGAAGGCTGGGAGTACAGGTAAGAATGCGCCGGCGGCTCGACGTATCACCAACGGTCGCCGTTTCTGGCTGAGGACCGGTGATCGTCACGCTGGAAATTCTGGGATCGCCGCTGCCATCGCGATACGGCTCGCGACGCAACGACGGGTCGAACAGATCTTCAACAAACGCCGTCGTCTTTGCCGCGAAGTACACCTGCACCAGGTGAGATCCGGCCTTGACCGGCACACGGAACTTCAGCAGCTCGAGGATTTTCTTGGTTCGGTCCTCGCGCGGATAGTCGCCCGCCGCAGCGGCAGCGGCTCCGGCACCGCCACCGCGCCGAGGCACGAAGTCCGGCCCGCCCAATGTGACCGTTCCGACCTTGACGTTATCGATGGCGATGTCCATCTGATGCGGCTCGGCCGTGATGCCCTCGAACCCGCCGCCTGCGCCGCCCTCTTTGGGCCGCATCTCGAACAGATATTCGCCGTCTGCAGGAAAGTAGTAACGCAGCGCGACGCCGCCGCGAGATCCGAGAGGCAGATCGTCGCTGAAGCGCACGCTCTGATTGCGATCGGTCGGCACGAAGAAGGTTTCCGGCATCGGAACCCCTCGCGGCCGTGCGAGCGCCATCTGACTGATTTTCGCCGCCGCCCCGAGATAGCGCTCGGTCAGCATCGGCGAGAGCGTCAGGGCATCGGCGTTGTTGTCGAATCCGTAGCCGGCGACGTCGTTCGGCAGCATCGACGCCGCGTCGATCTCGAGCCCGAGGACATCGCGCACCGCGTTGCGGTATTCGGCGCGGTTGAGCCGCGCCAGCGCGAGACGGCCGGGGTTCGGAGTCGCGAGCGCCGCCTTGTCGAGCTCGGTCTCGAGATACGTCACGAGCCCCGTTGCGGTGGCCTTGTCGGGCCGCGGCCGGCCCGCCGGCGGCATAGCGCCGGTCCGCACCTTGCGAATCACGTGCTCCCACGCCTCGGCGTCTTTCGGGGCGCGCGCCAAATCCAGCGTGGTGAGCGCGAGCCCGCCCGATTTCACTCTGTCGTTGTGGCAGCTCACGCAGTACTTCTGGACGGTCGCCTGATTGGCAGCCACTGCATCGGTCGCCGGAGCTTGTCGCGCCGAAGCGCGCTCAGAAGACAGCGCGAAGGCGGACGCGAACACGGCAGCAATGAAACAGGTCGACGCGACCCACATTGAACGTCTCATCGCACAGCCTCCTCAGGTGGCAACGCTTCTTCCGGAATTACGTTCGGACACAAACCGGGACACGGAATTTCTTTCGCGCCGAGCTTTCGCAGCAGCACCGCGGTGTGCGGATTCGCCGCGAATGAATTTCCGTACTCGACACCGTCGGCGACCTGCAGGGGCGTTCGTCCGCTCTTGTCCTGCACGTCGAGCTTCGCGCCCTTGTCGAAGAGATACTGCACGACGCTGTTGACGCCGCGATAGGCGGCCGCGTGCATCGCCGATTCGCCCGTGTCGGCGATGAAGTTGACGTCGGCGCCCAGCTCTTCCACCAGCATCTTCACGGTTTCCAGCACTTGTTCTTCGCTCGCCCGGTCCTGATTCGACGCCCAGGCGATGCCTGCGGCCAGCATCAGCGGCGTGATGTTGAGCGGCGTGTTCAGCCTTCGGATCGGCGCCGTGCTCGAGCAGCAGGCGCATCACTTCGAGGTCCGCCTGCCGTGCCGCGGCGAGGAACGGCGTCAAGCCGACCTGCCGCCGGCGGTACCGCGCGCCCGACCAGCGCGGCTCCATGTCGGTGTTGCGCGCGTTGACGTCAGCCCCGTGCTTCAGGAGCGATTTGATGACGCGCATGCGATCGATGTTGATGGAGACGAACTCGTCGCTGATGTGCCAGTTGGCCGCGTGGATAGCCGCCTGCAGCGGCCGGCCCCAGGTGTTCTGCCCGCCGTTGCCGCCTTCGGTGCCGACGTCCTTCAACTGATCGCGATACGACGGCGTCTTGAGCGTAATCCTGATCGGGCGCGCGCGCGATCCCTGCACCGAGAGGTCCGTCGTTCCGCCCTCGTGATTTGGATTGGCGCCCTTCTCGAGCAGCAGGTCGACCAGATCTTCGTGGCCGTTGATGATGGCGACGAGCAGCGGCGTCGCAAGGTCAACCCGCTTCTCGTTGGCATCCGAGCCTGCGGCGAGGAATGCTTTCACCGAGCGCATGTCGCCTTTGCGAACGGCGAACATGAACGGGGTCGTCCCCGCGTTCGATCGCTGCCGAATATCGGCGCCGCCTGCGATAAGCGCCTCGACGACCGCGCCGTGCCCTTCGGCTGCAGCCCAATGAAGCGGCGACTGCCCGTTCCAGCTTTCGCGCGCGTTCACCTGCGCGCCGGCGAGGAGCAGCATGTTCACCGCGTCGACATTACCCGCGCGGGCGGCGTGCATCAGCGGTGTCTCATCGGCGTTGATGTAGTTGATCTTGTCGTTCGCGTCGGCGCCTGCCTTCATCAACTGGCCGAGGATGTTCGCGTTGGCCTGTTTGGCCGCGAGCGAAAGCGGCGAGACGCCGTAGTTGTTCCTGACGTTGACGTTCGCGCCGGCGCCGATGAGCAGCGCGGTTGTCTCTGCATCCTCGGCGTACACGGCCCAATGCAGCGCGGTGGCTCCATCAGGCTGGGTCGCGTTGACGTCGGCCTTCTTTTTCAGCAGTGCCTGCACCGCCTGCTTGTCCTGGCGCTGCGCGGCTTCGGCAAGCGGCGACGGTTTCGCCGGCACGGGAGGCGTCTGCGCAGAGACAACCAGACTGCTTGCGACGACCATGGCCGCAAGTGACAGTCCGACCTGGGGGCTAAGCCGCATAAATATGACCTCTTAGGAGACTCGATTTTACTATGGCCGGGGCGACTTTCTTGTCGCGTTTTGTCGCACTCGGCCCTCCCGGACAGGGCCCAAACCGGCTAATATCAGCGGCAAAAGGAGCCCTCATATGAACCGGTATCTCTGCGTATTTCTTGGACTCGTCTCGATTGCGGCCGGCGCGGGCTGCGCGCCCGCTGTCAACGTCGACGAACAGCGCACCGCGCTGATGGCCGCCGACCGCGCATGGTCAGAGACGGCAAAGGACGCGGACAAATTCGCTGCGTATTTTGCGGACGGCGGTTCCATCTATCCTCCGGGAATGCCGGTCATCACCGGCGGCGAGGCGATTCGGAAAACATTCGCGGCGATGACCGCAGCGCCTGGGTTTTCGCTCTCGTGGACGCCGACGAAAGCCGAGGTCGGCGCGAGCGGCGATATCGGCTACACCGCCGGCACGTACCAATCGACCATGGGCGGCGTCGCCGAAAAGGGCAAGTACATCACGGTCTGGAAGAAACAGGCCGATGGCGCATGGAAGGTGACCGAAGACATCTTCAATGCGGACGAAGCGCCGAAAGCGCCCGCGGGCACGCACGTGCTGATGCCGGCGACGGCGCTCAAGTGGGGCGGCGCTCCTCCCGGCCTTCCGGAAGGCGCCCGTGCCGCCGTCGTCTCGGGCGATCCGAGCCAGGCGCAGCCCTATGTCCTGCGCGCGCAGCTTCCGGCCGGCTATCGCATCCCGCCGCACTGGCATCCGACGATGGAAAACATCACGGTGCTGTCAGGGACGGTTGCGATCGGCATGGGCGAGACGTTCGACGAGAAAGCGATGCAGGATGTGCCGGCCGGCGGGTTCGCATCGGTGCCCGCGGATATGCGCCACTTCTTCATGGCGAAGACGGCGGCGACCATTCAGGTGCATGGAATGGGACCGTTCGGCATCACGTACATCAATCCCGCAGACGATCCGAGGATGAAGAAGTAACTAGCCCGCGCTGGCGCGCAGGACCTCCTCCAGTGTGTCGACATCCCACGACGCATCGTGCCGGATGCCGTTGATGAAGAACGTCGGCGTGCCGTTCACGCCGCTTCTGATGCCGCTCAGGAAGTCCTCGCGCACGCGCGGCGCGTGCATGTGCGACGCCAGCTCGCGCTGCACGCGCGCCTCATCCAGTGCAAGGCTTGCGGCATACTCGAGTAAATGGCGATCGTCGAGCGCTCTCTGGTGCTCGAAGATCGTATCGTGCATCTCCCAGAACTTCCCTTGCGTCCCAGCCGCCTCGGCCGCCTCCGCCGCATGCTCGGCGTGCGGATGGATCTCCTTGAGAGGAAAATTCCGGAAGACGAATTTCAGTTGCGACCCCAGCCGCCTCTGTATTTCCTGCACGATCGGATACGCGCGCCCGCAATGCGGACATTCGTAGTCGCCGTACTCGACGAGCGTCACCGCGGCGTCTGGCGGCCCTTGCGCGTGATCGCGGGCGCTCACAGGCGTGCTCAGCAGCGCCACGTCGTGGTTGCCGGTCATTTGCGTGCTCCTGGCGCGAGGTTTTCGAGCGCGCGCAGAATGCCGTCGGCGCCGGGATTGATGCCGACCGGCGACACGTAACTCCACCGGATGATGCCTTGAGCATCGATCACGAACAGCGCCCGTTCACTTGTGCCCTCGTGTTCGCGGTACACGCCATACCGTCGCGCGACAGCGCCCTTGGGCTCGAAGTCGGCGAGCAGCGGAAAGCGCAGCTTGCGATCGTGCGCAAATGCGAGATGACACCAGACCCCGTCGACTGAAATGCCGATCAGCTCGGCGTCGAATCGCGAAAACTCGGGAAGCACTTCATTGTAGAGCGCCATCTGATCGCCGCAGACGGGGCTCCAGTCGGCCGGATAGAACGCGAGGATCACCGCCCGCCCGCGAAATTCGCTGAGCGACACCTTTTGATCGGGCGTGGTTGGAAGCGAAAACTCTGGCGCCTGAATTCCGGCGGCGAGCGCCGATGCTGTGCTCATAAGGCTCCCTGTGTCCGGACCGCCGCGGCGGCGCGCGCCTCTTCCGCCACCTTTACTTCCGATGGCGGTAGCGGATCGCAGGCCAGCAGGTATAGCACGACCGTCGTCAGCGCGATGAGAGGGTAGGTGAGCAGGAGCACCTGTATATCCAACTCCGAGTACACGAGGGCCGCGGGAAACCAGAGAAAGATGGCCAGTGTAAGAAAGGCGATGCGCAGCAGCGCGTCGCGCACGCGCCGCGGATTGCGCACGCCTTTCGACACGCGTTTGTACGCGCTGCTCTCGTAGGCTTCAATCGATTCCCTGAACAGCGTCTGCGTGAGCACGTACAGCAGGCCCGCGCAGAAGATCGCGACGCCGATTCGCAGCCAGGCCTCGACGGTGGAGAACACCACAGCCGCCCAGATGAAGTAGAGGATGATGCTGAGGTTGGTCAGCTGAACGGCCAGCCACACATTCGTGCGGCCCGTCAGCCGCTGAAACCGACGGCACGCCCGTTCGATCATGTTCAGAATGACCGAATCGATGTAGAGCATGTTGTGTTGACGGTCGTCTCCATAAGAAGAGACACCGCGCGAGCAGAAAGGTTTCCCGCGCCGCGCGGCGCTCTGAACGAAACTAACGTCCGGCAGGCTGCGACATTTCTTGCGTGAAGAAGTTCGCCGCGCGCTCCTCGAGCTCGGCCGGCGTCACGTCTTCCTTGCGCGTCGCGATCCACCATGTGTAGCCTGCGGGATCCGTGACCGCGCCGCCGCGGTCGCCCCAGAACTGGTCGCCGAACGGCACCATCACCGTTGCGCCCGCGCCGACGGCGCGATTGAACAGCGCGTCGGAGTTGTCGACATACAGCCAGAGCGACGCCGGCGATCCGCCGTAGGCTTTCGGTCCTTTCTGTCCGTGCATCACGTCGTTCATGATGATCTTCGAGTCGCCGATCTTGATGACGGCATGCATGATTTGGCCGTCGGGTCCAAGGTGGCGGCCGATTTCTTCGGCGCCGAATCCCTTCTTGTACCACTCGATGGCCTGAGCGGCGTTATCCAGCATCAAGTGAGCGGTCACGGTGTGATAACCATCAGGAACGGGCTTCACTGCTTTTGCCATGGCACCTCCTCGTTGAGTCAAACGATCACTATGAAGCGATTCAAAATCGGATGCAATATGGTTAGCGTACCGTCGTGAAATTTTTGGCGCTCCGGATCATTCCTGTCGCAATCTGCGTCATCGCGCTCGCCTGCGCGCGTGACGAGTCAGCACGTAGGGCGGGTCTTGCTCTACAAGACCCGCCGCGCGCTGTCTCAGCATCTCGTCTCTCGATGGGCTCCACGCTCACGCTCACGGCGTGGACCGCCGACGAGCCCGCCGCAAAAGCCGGCGTTCGACGAAGTGTTCGCCGAGTTCACGCGTCTGGAAAAATTAATGAGCACGTGGATCGCCGACAGCGACGTCTCGCGCGTCAATCGCGAGGCGGGCGTGCGTCCCGTGCCGGCGAGCGCGGAGGTGCGCGAGGTGCTGAAGACCGCGCGGCAGATGAGCGAGTGGACCGGCGGAAAGTTCGACGTCACGTTCGGCGCGTTGTCTGGCCTCTGGAAGTTCGACCACGACCAGGACAACGTCATCCCCGATATGCGCGACGTGCGCAAGCGACTCCCGCTCATCGACTATCGCGCGATTCAGATCGATGACGCCGCGGGCACGGTGTTTCTGGCGCGCAAGGGCGTGTCGATGCACCTCGGCGGCATCGGCAAGGGATACGCCATCGATCGCGCGGCCGCCATTCTTCGCCTTCGCGGTGTTCGTGACTTCATGGTGCAAAGCGGCGGCGACATCTACGTGGCGGGTCTGAAAGATGGACGCCCCTGGCGGCTCGCCATTCAGGATCCGCGCGGTCCCGCGAATCGCACCTTCGCCGAGCTCGATCTGACGGACGGCACGTTCAGCACATCAGGCGACTACGAGCGGTATTTCCTGAAGAACGGCCGGCGCTATCACCACATTCTCGATCCCGCGACCGGCGAGCCCGCCCGCGGCACGCGCAGCGTGACGATCGTCTCGAACCTCGCCGTGCTTGCTGACGGTCTGTCGACCGGCGTCTTCCTCATGGGCCCCGATGCGGGCATGGCGCTCATCGAACGGCTGCCCGACGTCGAAGGGGTGATCGTGTCGGACAAGAACCAAGTGTTGATCTCGTCGGGGCTGAAGGACAAACTCAGATCGTGGCGCCGCCAACGGACGCGCCGTGATCGGACGTCGGAACTGAAATGAGGTACACCATGGACGAGCACGACGACGACATTGAGCCTGAAGTGGAAGAGGATGCCGAGTTCGAGATCGAGGAGTTCCCGATTCTCGATGATGATGAAGATCCGGACGAAGTCGAAGACGAGGACGACCTCGACATCGATCCCGACGAGTCCGAGCTGTGACGTGTCTTCGACGCGCTTTTGACACAGAGACACAGAGGCACGGAGATACGCATCGACTTCGCGCCTCCGGCGCACGCAAGAAGAAAAGGCACGAATACAAGAGCCAGGTTCGACATGCTCTTGAATTCGTGCCTTTTCTTCTTCGCGTGTAGGCCGCGCGGCGGCCTACGAATCGATCGCCGTCTCTGTGTCTCTGTGCCTCTGTGTCGGGACAGAAAATGAACTAGCCGCAACGGCGATCTAGATCTGCGGCACGGGCGGCTGGCGGGCGAGGATGTCGCTCTTGCGGCGGATGATGATCCAGTGCGGGCACTTCTGCTGGTCCATGTAGAGGCGCTCGCAGTCGTCGCAGCGCACGCACTCCGACATGATGATCTTCGGCCCTTCGATCGCACCCCACTGGCAGGTTTTCTCGCACAGCTTGCAGCTGTTGCACTCGGACCAGCGCTTGATGCCGAAGATGTCAGCTTCGAGAGCAATCCCAGCGCCGCGCCGAGTGGACACAGGAACCGGCAGTAGAGATTCCGCACGACCACCGTCGCGACGAGCAGCACGCCGAGCGCCATCCACATCGCCATCGTCTCGTGGCCGGTGAACATCCAGAACGGCTCGACGTAGCGGTAGATCGACATGTCGCGCGTGGCGAGAAAATACACGATCACCGCGGCGAGGATTCCGTATTTGATCTTCGACGCCTGCCGCTCGATGCGCAGCGGCACGTCATAGCGGAATCGCGCCGGCACGATCGGATCGAGCAGCTGCGTCAGCGCGCCGTAGGCGCACACGCGCCCGCAATACAACCTCCCAAACAGCACCGTCGTCACAACCGAGAACAGCGCGAACGCATACCAGCCGAGGTTGTATTTGAAAATCGGCAGGTTCCCGCCCATCACGCCGAAGATGTTGACGATCGACAACAGCTGGCTCTTGTAGACGCCGAGATACGCGACCGCCGCGACCAGCGTCACGTATTTCAGCCTGACGCTCTTCCGAAAGAAGCTCGTCAGCGCCAGCGCCGCGAACGCCGCAAACAGCCCGATGTCGACGGCCTGGGTGCGAACGATCTGCTGCCACGTCTCAACCGGCTCGTCCTCGTCTTCAAAGTTCCAGGGATCGTCGGCCTGAGTCTTGGGCGTGAAGGTAATGACGTAGTGTCCGGCTTTAGCCGGACCGTCGCGGGCGCATACAGGAATGCGACGACAAGAATCAGCGCGAGCCGTTTCATTTCGGCGGCGCGAGCAGCTGCGTGGCCATGCGCCGCGCGCTGATTCTGATGGCGCGTGCCGCGCTCGTGATGGTGATGGTGGCTCTCGACACCGCATCGATGTCGGCGCCCACGCGGAACGGATCGCGGATGTTCTTGCCTTTGAACTGCGCCGCGAACTCGGGCCGGTCGACCGAGAAATCGCCGTACGGCTCGTTGTGCGCGGCGACGACGACCCCGGTGAGAAACCCTTTGGTGTCCATGCCGACGAGAATCTTGATCGGGCCGTCGTATCCGCGCTCGAGCGGCTCGATTTCTGTGGTCCAGAACGTCAGGCCCGCAACCGTCTGCGGATTCGGCGCGAACGCCTTGAAGTGCGGTGGGTCGGGCATCTTCGGCGAGAAGGTCGCCGCCGGAAACAACTGCTTGAGCTGGCCCTGCAATTTCGGATCGATGCCTGCCGCAGACTGGCCCGCGGTCAGCGTGGACAGCGTCCCGACGATCAGCGTGAAGATGATGAAGAGATTACGCACGACGGTCGCGATTATATGCGACCGCCGTGCTTTCGAAGGTACGTGCTACCGCGGTGCGATGCTGACGTTGACGACGAACTCGCCTCTGTTGTCCTGGATGTGATCGTCGTTGACGCCGAAATACAGCCGTCCGCTGACCGGCACCGTAAACGTACGGCGGCCGCCGAGGAAGATCGGTCCGTAGTTGTCGATGCGCGCGATCAGGCCGCCGGCAGGCTGGTTCAGCACCGGCGCATCGGGCGCGCGGCGGTTGTTCACCGATCCAGCCGGATTCGCCCTGTCATTCGCGTCGTCGCTCAACTGCATGGTGCCGCTCGCGTCGAGCGTCAGCACGTCGCCGGCCCGCACGGTGATGCCCGAATCGGTCCAGCGCAGGTTCCCGATCACGCGCACCGCGCGCGCCGGGACGGCCGTCCCGGCGGTGCCGACCGGACTGCCTCCACCGGCTCCGAATTCCTGACGCGAGAGCATGCCGTCGCGATTCGTGTCGTAGCGATTGAACGACGCGGCCGACCAATGCCACTCGTCGCGGCTCAGCGATCCGTTGCGGTTGTAATCGAGCGAGACGAACTGATCCCACGTATCGTTCGGCGTGTCGACGCCGCCAACGACTTCGAAGCGGCTGAGCACGCCGTCGCGGTTGCGATCGAGATCGGTGAACACCGCGGGCGACCCATACCATTCCGTCCGCTCGACGCGTCCGTTGTTGTTCCAGTCGAGATCGTCGAAGTTGTCGGCGCGCGCGTCGTCGACGTCGCCGCCGAGAAACTCGGTCTGGTCGAGCGCGCCGTCGCGGTTGCGATCGACGCGGCGGAACGTCTCGACGTCGAAGTGCCACTCGTTCGCTGCGATTCTGCGATCGCGGTTGTGGTCGAGATTGTTGAACCCCGCCTGGGTCCAGCTGACAAACCGCTCGTACCGGTTCGGCACGTGATCGGCCTCTTCCCAGTTCGCGTTGCGCTGTGCGCCCGGCCTGACTTCGGCGCCCGACAGCTGACCGTCGCTGTTCCAGTCGTGGTTGGCGAACGACCGGTCGTTGCCGCGCCATTCCGAGCGTTGAATGATGCCGTCGCGGTTGGTGTCCATGGCCTGCGAATCGCATCGGTTGGGCCGGCTCGGCCGCCTGCCCGCGCCCGCGCCCGCGTCCCTGGGCGTCGAGGCTCACCGAAACAGTGATGGCCATGGCCAATGCAGCCGCCGGCAGCATAAGCGTAGTGATTTTGAACGACATAAATTCCTCCGAGGAGTGCTAGTGCACAGAACGTGCCCAACTGCGTTTATCATTCAACCAATGGTTCGACACCTTCGGACGCCGATCCTGGCCCTTTTCGTCGCGCTCGGCATGCAGACGCCGCACGCGCAGATGCCCAGCGTGGCGCTGGCCAACGTGCAGCGGCTGAAATGCGCCTTCACGCACAAGGCGCTCGGCACGTGGGAGAAGGATCTCGCGCCGGTCGTCGAGATGACGCCGGCAAAGCTCTCGATGGTGTTCGACGCCATCGACACGCAGGACGGCACGGCGAACGTGCTGGATGTGACCGCGCCCGATGCCGGCGCGCCGCACATCACCGTCCGGGTGCTCGCCAACAATCTTCATTTTCTGGCGATGAACATCTCGGGGTCGGTCTACCTGACGACGGTGTTCGCAGACAGAGAGAGCCGCGCGGGAGGCAATTTCAAGGCCGTGCACACGCGGCACGAATTCACGCCGACACGGCTGACGGGCTGGACGTCGAGGCCAGAGCAGTACTATGGACAGTGCGAGGTGCTTAAGTGATGGACGTTGAGATCGAGCTGCGTATTCCTACTTTGACGATCAAGCTCGATGAAGACAAGACCCAGCGCATCGACAACTCGCTCGTGCGCTTTCGCAAAGTCATTCAGGTGCCGGCGTTTCCGCCGCCAGGCTCGAAGATCGCGCTCAGCATCGGAACGGAGATGGCCTTCGAGTGCGAGATCGGCAGAGCGGACTGGCACGAGGAAAAACAGAAGTTCGTGCTGTCCTGCAAGTACCCCAAGCAGAGAATTTTCCCGCACGAGTACGAGGCGCTGATGAACGACCCTCAGTGGGAACGGACGGAGTTCCCGGCGTAGCCGCCTAATGCCGGCGGCTGTTCAGTTTCGCGAGCAGCCGCAGAATTTCCAGATACAGCCACACGAGCGTCACGAGCAATCCGAACGCGCCGTACCATTCCATGTACTTCGGCGAGCCCCGCTCCACTCCTGTCTCGATGAAATCAAAATCGAGCACCAGGTTCAGCGCCGCAATCACGACGACGAACATGCTGAACAGGATTCCCCAGGTGCTAGAGGAGTGAATCAGCGGCACGCTCATGCCGAAAAAGCCGAGGATGAAGCTGAGGAGATACAGCAGCGCGATGCCGCCGGTGGCCGCAACGATGCCGAGCTTGAAGTTCTCGGTCGCTTTCACGAGCCCGCTGCGATAGGCGACGAGCAGCGCGGCGAGCGTGCCGAACGTCAGGAACACCGCCTGACTGACGATGCCCGGATACTGTCGATTCGAAGATCACCGAGATGCCGCCGAGCGCCACCCCTTCAAATGCTGCGTAAAGGGGTGTCGTCACGGGCGCCCACGTCTTCTTCACCATCGTCGCGATCGCGAAGATGAGGCCGCCAATCACCCCGCCGATCGTCCACAACGGGAGGGCGGGATCGGCGGCGCCACGGTTCCAGACGTAGCTGGCCGCAATCAGCAGGATGAAGAGCGACAGCGCCGTCTTGTTGACGGTGCCGCCGAGCGTCATCTGTTCCACGCCGGGCATCGCCGGAGCGCGCGAGAATGTATCGGCGTGAAGCGCGGGATTACCCGATCGCATCGGAACGTGTGAGGCCATGCGCGTAGCTTAGCCTTATTGCGGCCGCTTCGCCGCGAGCGGTCAGTAAAACACTTTCACGAGCAGATAACCGAGCGCCTCGGGGATTTCGGGAAACCAGTGCGGCGTGCCGGCGGGCACCCACATGACGTCCCCTTTGGTCAGGTGATACGTTTTCCCGCCTTCGGTTTTCGGGCCGCGAATCTGTCCCGGCCCCGTTTCCTTCCCGCCGATGACGGTGCCGCCGAGCATCTGCGTCGCGCGTCCGTCAACGATATAGAAGAGGTCTGCTTCGTTCGCGTGCACCTCCGCAACGGGACTGGCATCTGCCGATGCAAACGGACGGAAGCCGCCCGACACGCGGAGATTC
Organism: Vicinamibacterales bacterium; assembly: GCA_963730445.1. Taxonomy (GTDB): domain Bacteria; phylum Acidobacteriota; class Vicinamibacteria; order Vicinamibacterales; family JAMQPK01; genus JAMQPK01. The sequence continues at coordinate 226,514 of CAVSRX010000003.1, forward strand.
GGTCCATCCGCAAGCGGCGCGGCTTTCTTCATGGTCGCGGCGACTTTGTCGTGATCGGCGTAGACGATCTCGGCTTTCGCATCTTTCACCATCACTGGAACCGTGATCTGCAAATAACTGATCGGCGACGCGACGCTCGTGAACGACTGCGTCGTGCCGGCGGGGACGACGAGCACGTCGCCTTTGGTGAGTGGCTGCGATCGCGCGCCTGCCGCGAACATCCCCTCGCCCTCGGTTATGTAAAGGATGGTCGTGCCCTTCTGCGTCTCGAGCGCGCCAGGCTTCGCTCGATGGACGCCGGCGACTTGCACCTGCGGCGCGGTGACGAGCACGCCACCTTTCGCCAGTGCCGCATTCACTTTGTCGTGAGGCGCATAGACGGCACCCGATTGCGCTGCAGCTGCGGCGGCGAATCCCAACAGAAACAGAGGCGCGGCAACGTGCGACATGAATCTCATGGCGTTCAGGGTATCCGATCTTTACACGAAGACACGAAGACACGAAGACACGAAGAGCGCGAAGACACGATGAAATTCCAACACGGGGGCACGGGCGGCCGTCGACATCGCGCCGCAGGCGCGGCGCGAGAAGACAAGCACGTGAATACAAGAGGCCATGGATCGCAAGCCTCTTGTAGTTCACGTGCTTGTCTTCCCGCGCGTTGGCCGCAAGGCGGCCAACGACGTCGACGGCTGCCACGGAGCCTGAAGTCGCTGCCCGCAGAGAAATGCATTTTCTCTGCGCGTGTCTCTGTGCCTCTGTGCCTCTGCGTCGAGACAGCTGTCGTCCTAGTTTGTGGCGCTCTTGCTCATGCGGGCCCTGATGGCGGCGCGATCGATCGCGGCGCCTCGCAGGTACACGCCGTTAATCTTGCGCGTGTTGGTGATGTCGTCGATGGGGTTGGCATCGAGGACGAGGAAATCGGCGCGCTTGCCCGCGGCAATCGTACCGGCGTCATCCAGCCGCAGGAACTCGGCGGAGTTTTTCGTCGAAGCCACAATCACATCAGACGGAGTCATCCCCGCCGCGACCATGTCGGCCATTTCGACGTGATGGCTCCACGGAACGCCGCCGTCGGTTCCCAGCACAATCTTCACGCCGGCGGCGTGAATCTTCGCCAGATTGCGGGCCTGAATGCCATATGCCTTCTGTGCCTCTGGCCGGTCGGTCGCACCCTCCATCAATTTCTTCAGCTCGTCGGCCGCGATGCTGTCGCTCAGCCAGCTCATGTCTGTCTTCACGCCGCGGTCTGGCAGGTTGGGCGCGACGACGAGATTTGCATGCTGCTTGAACAGTGCGAGTCCTTCCTCGTCGATGTCGCGATCGCGCACGCTGTGCGCAAACGCGTCGAGCCCCGCGCGCAGCAGTCCCTTCGCGTCTTCGAGCGTGAAGATGTGTGCGGTGACGCGCAGCCCGTTCTTGTGCGCTTCGTCGATGATCGCGCCGTACAGATCGGGGCCCAGTTTCTTGTACTTGCCATCGCGGTCGTCCACCCAGATCTTCACGAAGTCGACCTTCCGCGCGGCCAGTTCCTGCACCGCCTTTCTGGCTTCGGCTTCGTTCGTCACCCAGTACGGGGCTTCGGTCCGCCCTTTCTCCGGCATCGTGATGCCGCGGCCCGCCGTGCGAAGCATCGCTCCATTGGGAACGGTTTCGTCTCGCACTTGAAATGCGACGTCGCCTGTGTCCTGGCCGAGGCTGGCCACCGCGCCGACCCCGTAGAACGCCTTCTGCTGCAACCGCTCGACGAGCGCCTCACGCGTCGTCGGCATGTGCGTATGCGTGTCGACAATCGCGGGCATCACGGTCTTGCCGGTCAGGACCACAAGTGCCGCACCCGAAGGCACCTGCACCTCGCTACGTCTGCCCACCTGCACAAAGCGCCCATTGTCGACAACGATCCTCGCGTCCTCAATCGGCGCGGATCCGTCGCCGACGATGACGCGAGCACCGTCGAACACTACGGCCGTTGTCGCGGCCGGAGCTTGAACAGTTGGCCCCGAGCAGGCCGCACTCAGCAGCAATCCAACGATGGCAACAGTTCGGCGCATAAGACCTCCAGGTGAAGGGTATACGATCTCAAGATGAATACTGAACCGTCGGATTCCGAGATTGTCCATGCCGCCATCGACGCGCTTTTGGTCGTCGTCGGCAGGTCCGCGGACGATCTTCGATCGTTCCACGACACGGTCGCGAAGGCTCGAGTGGCCGAGCGGCCACCCTTCCCGCGTGTCGCGGTGGCTACGACTCAGAGCATCATCGATCACCTGAAGACGGTCGAAGAAAAGTTGCAGGAAGTGATGGTCGCACTGGGCTTAACGCATCCGCCCCGGCCGTAACTGCAGTTTCGACGCAGAGCCGCAGAGTCGCAGAGGCCGGACCAGGAAATACAACACGACACGACGAGCGCGAAGACACGACGAAATTCCATCACGGAGACACGGGCAGCCGTCGACGTCGCGCCGTAGGCGCGGCGCGAGAAGACAAGCACGTGAATACAAGAGGGCCATGGATCGCGAGCCTCTTGTATTTCACGTGCTTGTCTTCCCGCGCGTTGGCCGCAAAGCGGCCAACGACGTCGACGGCTGCCACGGAGCCCGCTGACGCAGCTCGCAGAGAAATGCATTTCTCTGCGCGGGCCTCTGCGCCTCTGCGCCTCTGCGTCGAGACAGCAAACCTAGCGAGCGATTCGCTCATCAATCGACCCCTTGCTCATCCCATCGTTTACGCTGTTCGGCGCGCTGCTGGCGGCGTCGGATGATGGCGTAAAGACCGACGAGCGTCACGATCATCCACAACGCGGTCTGGGTCGTCAGGAATGGGCCGATGGTCGTCCAGAAGCGATGGCGGTTCCAGAAGGCGGCCTCGGCGGCCGACACCGACTCGCCCGTCGCCTGCACGAACGCGCGCTCGAAGGGCTCGCCGCGCCCGACCTGTCGGAGGATGTTCGCCGGCGCGTCTGCACTATGCCGTGTGATCAGTTCGCGGACGAAGGCCGCTGCGAGCGTATAGGCGCGGGCCCGCGAACCAGCGTCTGAGGCGAAGAGCGCGTCGATCCGATCGAGCGGCGTGCGCGAGACAAGAACCAGCTCGCGCAGCAGACGCGCCTCGTCTTCGAGCCGCCAGGTTCGCTCGCCGAGCACGGCCAGCCCTTCGTGAAACCACAGCGGCAACTGGGCTCCTCGCGCAGCGCGCCCCATCAGCACGTGCGTCACCTCGTGGTGCAGCACGTCTTCGAGCGTGTCATGGGGATACGACGGCGAGCGAGCGGGAAACAGGACGATGAGGCTGTCGTCGAGCGATGCGAATCCGGCGATTGGCGCCGGCGCCTGCCGCGCCAGAGCCGATCCCTCTGGCGCAAGCACAACGCGGATCGGATCGCCCGCATCTTCGAGCCCAACGAGCCGCATCACACCGGCAAGCCGGCTCGTATCGAACGATTCGAGGCGCGAGCGCGCGGCGGCCAGCTCTTCCGGCCCTTCAATATTCAATCGCGGGACATCACCGTTACGAACCTGCAAGATAGAGGTAGATTATCGCCATGCAGACCCGCCGCGACTTTCTGATAGGCGCCGCGTCGCTGGCGACCCTCATCGGATCTCGCGAGTCTATCGAGAGCGCGCAAAACAAGGCATGGAATAACGGCGATGTCGCTCACCTGCTGCCCACCGTCAACCATCAGAGATTTCTCATCAAGGCATCGTTCACACGTCCGCAGCAGGCGCCGCCGGCGCTGCTCGTCGACAAGCGGAGAGTGCCAGGGCGCGGGGCCGACACGCAGGGCCTCTTCTGGACGTTCGATGCCTCGGGCCTCGAGCCAGGTCGACGATACGAGCTGCAGTTGCTCGACGCGCGTGGCCGCGCTTTGTGCGATCCGTGGCCGCTTTCGACGTTTCCGTCTCCAGGTGAAAGTCCGGCGCGGCTTCGCCTGCTGATCTATTCCTGCGCAGGCGGACACGATGCGCTGCCCGACCACAAGCCAACCGACGTCAGCACGCACAGATTTCTCACGCTGGCCGTGCGGCGGCGCATGCTCGCGCGCGCGATGTCGTTCGCTCCAGACGTCGTCGTGGCCAACGGCGATCACATTTACTGGGACCTGCGTTCCGAGCGCGCCGATCTGCTCGGCAATTCGCCTGCGGCGAGAGCGTACGCAGGCGTCTTCGATCGCGCACAGCCCGTGCTCGGCACGCCGAATGAAGCTGTCTTGAAGAAAGCCGTCGGTCCGCAAATCGTGGATCTCTACGGCACGTCGATGCGCTCGACGCCTGTGTTCTTCCTGCAGGACGACCACGACTATTTCGAAACCGACGAGGCCGACGACACGCTGGTGACGTTGCCTCCGGATCCGTTCATGCTGAACCTCGCGCGCGCGTCGCAGCTGATGTACTACCCCGAGTTTCTTCCCGATGCGCATCGCGCTCTGGGTCTGCCGTCTGGCTCGGCAGCCGATCGTCCAACGGGGATTTCCGAAAGCTTCGGTACGCTGCGCTATGGAAAGCTGCTCGAGATGCTCATGTACGACTGCCGGCGGTACGTCACGCTCACCGGACCCAGCGCGACGTTCGTCCCACCATTAATTGAAGACTGGCTGAAAACGCGGATGGCCTCGTCTGATGCGACCCACGTCGTCAACATGCCATCGATCCCGCCGGCGTGGAGCGCGGGCAAATGGGGCGAGTGGTACGCCGATATGGATGGCGGCAATCAAAAGCTGACGACCAGTATTCCCAAGCCGTATTGGCAGTCTGGCTGGCGGCTGCAGCACGATCGCCTTCTGCAGGCGGCGTCTGCCATGCGCGGGCGGGTGCCGCTCTTCATCAGCGGCGACATGCACTCGATCGGCGAGTCGCGCATCTTCAGGACGTCCGACATCGATCTCCGGCGCAACCCCGTTGTCGCCGTTCTGCCAGGGCCAGTAGGCACCGGTCGACCTGGATGGCCATCGCTCGTGCGCGGGCTGCGCGCCCTCCCACCAGAGGGACTCGACGTCGAAGAGGGATTACCAGCGCTGGAAGAAAATGGGTTCATGATTGCCGACTTCACGCCCGAGCGCGTGACCCTGCGGTATTTCAGATGGAGGCTTGGGCAGTCTGAAGGCTCATTGGATACACTGGAGCCGTTCCGTACGACAGAGTTAGCCGTGCCGGGGAGATGAACTGATGCGCATTCATGCACGTGCGCTGATTGTCGCCGTTGCGATCGGTCTCGCGACGTTCGTCCACGCCCAGAACTTCGATCTGGTCATCGCGAACGGCCGCGTCATCGATCCAGAGTCGGGACTGGATCAGATCAGACATCTCGGCATCAGCGGCCGAACCATCGTCTCGATTTCTGCGGCTCCCCTCGCGGGCCGCACAACCATCGACGCCTCCGGCCTCGTCGTCGTTCCCGGCTTCATCGATCTTCATGCGCACGGACAGACGCCGGAGACCTATCGTTTTCAGGCGCGTGATGGTGTGACCACCGCGCTGGAGCTGGAGGTCGGCGCTGCGGATATCGAGCGATGGTACGCCGATCGAAAATCGGGACGACTCATCAACTACGGCGTCAGCATCGGACACATTCCCGTGCGCATGGCTGTGATGCGCGACCCGGGCACTTTTCTGCCGACAGGTGATGGTGCACACAAGGCGGCATCTGCGGTGCAGATCAAGGACATCGCGCGGCGCATCGAGGATGGGTTGAAACAAGGCGCGGTCAGCATGGGTGCGGGCTTTCCCTACACGCCGGCCGCTACGCGGGAAGAGCTCCTCGAAGTCTTCCGTGTCGCAAGCAGACATCGCGCACCGGTTCATGTCCACATCCGGCGCGGCGTGACTGGATTAGCGGAAGCGCTGAAGCTCGCCGGCGAGACGAAAGCACCGCTGCACGTCGTCCACATCAACAGCGCCGGCACCACCGCGACAGCCGAGATGCTGAAGATGATCGCGAACGCGCGCGCGCAGGGACTGGACGTCACAACCGAGGCCTATCCCTACGATGCGGGGATGACCGAAATCCAATCGGCGAATCTCGATGAGTATCAGGATGCGCCTGCCGAAAAAGTCGCGCTGCTGGAATGGCCGAAGACCGGAGAGCGATTGAACCGCGAGACGTTTCAGAAATATCGCAAGATGGGCGGGCCGGTCGTCCTCCACACGAACACAGAAGAGATGGTGAACATCGCGGTCACCAGTCCGCTTACCATGATCGCCAGCGACTCGTATTGGGAGAATGGCACCGGACATCCTCGTACGACCGGCACCTATTCCAAAGTGCTGGGTCGCTATGTGCGCGAGAGTCGATCGCTCACACTGATGGACGCGATTCGAAAGATGACGCTGATGCCTGCGGAACGTCTGCAGGCCCGAGTGCCCGCGATGAGGACCAAAGGAAGGTTGCGCGTTGGCGCCGATGCCGACATCACGGTTTTTGACGCCGCGCAGATTATCGATCGGTCAACGTATCGCGAGCCCGGCCTCGCGCCCGTCGGTATTCAGCACGTCATCGTCAACGGCGTGCCGGTTGTCGCAAAAGGACAACTTGTTGAAGGAGTCGCGCCAGGCCAGGCGGTTAAAGGAGCACCATGACGAAACTCTGGATCGCACGCATCTCTGCCGGTTGTGCCTGCGCGGCCCTCGTGTGGTTTTTAGCGAGCGCGCGCGTGGCGGTTCCTGTTGCCGCGGCGGGCTCCTGCGACGGTCTCATGTCGTTGAAGCTGCCATCAGCGACGATCACGAGCGCGAAAGTGGAGCCGGCGCCCGAGCTCGGAGTCAGACTCGCAACCGGCCCTGGTCGCTCGGTCGCTATTCCTGAGGCATGCCGCGTTGCGGCCACGCTGACACCGTCATCCGACTCCGAGATCAAGATGGAGCTCTGGATGCCGACGTCGAACTGGAATGGGAGATATCAGGCCGTCGGCAACGGCGCGTTCAACGGCAACATCAACATTGGGGCGATCACGACGGCGATGGGGCGCGGCTACGCAGCGAGCTCGACGGACGGCGGCCATACGGGCGGCGGCGCGGCCTGGGGTCTCGGGCATCCGGAAAAAGTGATCGACTTCGGATGGCGCGCGATGCACGAGACGGCCGTCGCGTCGAAGAAGATCATCGAGAGCTACTACGGCAACGGTCCGAAGATGTCGTACTTCAACGGCTGCTCTGCAGGCGGACGGCAGGCCATGAAAGCCGCGCAGCGCTTCCCTGCCGATTTCAACGGCATCATCGCGGGAGCGCCCGGTCTTGACTGGACCGGACGTGCGGCCCAGGCCGTGCGTATCGCGAAACATCTCGAGCAGAACGAAGCCGCGCGTCTGGGGCAACCGCAGCGGCAGCTTCTGCACTCGGCCGTCGTCGCATCGTGCGATCTGATCGACGGCGTGAAGGATGGCGTGATTGAAAATCCGAAGCGCTGCAAATTCGATCCGGGCGTCCTCGAATGCAAAGGCGCTGATGGCGCGTCGTGCCTGACGCCGCCGCAGGTCGAGACCGCGCGGATGATTTACTCGGCCGCCGTGAATCCGAAGACGAAGCGTGCGGTTGATGGCCTCGAGCGCGGCAGCGAGCTCGGCTGGACCGACCTGGGCTGGACCGCATCGGCGCGCGCGACGGGACTCGATCAGTTCCGATTCCTCGTGTTCGGCGATCCGAAGTGGGACGTGCAGAAATTCAACTGGCAGTCCGACATCGTGCTTGCGGAAGAACGGAACGAAGCCATCAACGCGCTCGACCCGAATCTCAAGGCGTTCATCAGCCGCGGCGGCAAGCTGATTTCGTATCACGGCTGGAGCGATCCGCAAATCGCGCCTGCCGGCGTCACCCAGTACTACGATCGCGTGGTCGAGGTGTCAGGCGGCAGAGACAACGTGCACAAATCAATTCGGCTGTTCATGGCACCCGGCATGGGGCACTGCAGCGGTGGCGAAGGGCCGAACACGTTTGACATGCTCACCGCGCTGGAGCGGTGGGTCGAGGGGGGTATCGCGCCCGATCAGATTACGGCGTCGATCACGCGACCCACGGCGAATCTGGATCGGTCGCGACCGTTGTGTCCTTACCCGCAGGTGGCTGTGTATAAAGGGACCGGGAGTACAGACGACGCGTCAAACTTTGCGTGTCGAGCTCAGTGAATCACTTCCCCATCGACGATCTCGTCGTCTATGGTGTCGAAATGCGGAATCGCGAGCGTGCGCACCGTCTCGATGGCGAGCGCGATAATCTCCTCCGCGTCGCGTGACGCATCGGTGTCGCGCAATTGCTGGCGCACGGAGCGAAGCGCACGCAGCACCTGCGCGCGGTCGAAGCGCTGTCCGTCACAATGATCACAGAAGCTCATGTTCTCCTCACGCGCTAGCTTACCGTGATTCTATAACTCCACGTTAAATCTGCGTCGCGCCACTTTCATTGTCTGCTTCACCGGCGCTCCCGGCCGCTGGCGCACCTCGGTAGGGCGCGACTTCAGTCGCATAGAGGGTAGTGTCCGGCTGTAGCTCGACCGGATTGCGTAGCCGTCTTTAGCGCTGAATGACGTTCAACTGCAGGCGCGATACAGTCTGACCCGGTAGTGTCCGGCTCCAGCTGTTCAACGCTGCGGCGAAACTTGCATCGACACCGGATTGCGCGCTCCTTTAATGCCTCACGCCGCCATGCAAGCCGCTGGCGCCGCATCAATAACCGAGGCAGGTCGACCGGTCCGTGATTCGCAGAATTGCGTCGTGTCGATGGACCCGTGATGTTTCCTTCATCTCCGTCCTCCAAGCGCGCTCGCCGAGGATGTCGTCGATCTTGCCGCCACGTTGATTGGGCGCCCATACGTGTGGGGCGCCGAAGGTCCACGTGCGTTCGACTGCTCCGGACTCACGCAATACGTCTATCAGGAGTTCGGCATCAATCTTCCCCGGCGCGCGGTCGACCAATCGAAGTTCGGTCGACCAGGTGGGACAATTGCAGCCAGGCGACCTTCTCTTCTTCTCGACCGACACACGGCAGTCGCTCGTCACGCACGTCGGATTGTACCAAGGGCGATGGCATGATGATTCAGGCGAGCAAGCGCCACGGGCGGGTTCGGCGCGACAGTTTCGAGGAGCCTTATTGGCGGGAGCGGTTCATGATTGCCCGGCGCGTCACGCAGTCCGCCGGCGCCGACGAACTTCCGGATCGACCCGACAGGCGGAGAGCGGCTGTCCGCATCATCGAACGCATCGCCGGCGAGCTTTTCAGGCGTTAGGTGTCACTGGGTCGATAACGTCTCCGGCCATTTGAAGGGCTTTGACGAGTAGTACGGGTCGGCGTCCGCGTTGGCCACGGGCACCGCTCCCTTCGGGCCGAGCGCCTTATGCAACGCGATGATTTGCTCGGCGGCCTTGGCCGGCAGCGGACGCGCGAAGAGGTACCCCTGCGCGTGCGTGCATCCAAGGCGTTCGAGCTCGCGTGCCTGTATCTCGGTCTCGATACCCTCTGCGACCACGCTCGTATTCATCGTTCGCGCTAGTGCCATGATGCTTTCGACGATGGCCGGACGCTCGGTGATGCCGATGGTCGTCACGAACGAGCGGTCGATCTTGAGCGCGTCGACCGGAAGCTTGTGCAGGTGGCTCAGCGACGAATAGCCCGTTCCGAAGTCGTCGAGATAAATCTTCGCGCCGAATTCGCGGAGCTGGCGGAGCACCTGCGCGGCGATGGCAGGGCTGTCCATCAACGCCGTTTCGGTAATTTCGAGTCGCAGGTCGCGCGGCTTCAGCCCCGACTTCTCGACCGCCTGCTCGACGATTCTCAGAAAGTTCTGCTGCATCAACTGCCGGCTCGAGACGTTCACCGTCACGTAGTCGAGGCCTGCGTCGGGATATCGCCTCTTCCACACCGCAAAGGTCTCGCAGACCTGCTGCAGGATCCACGTGCCGAGCGACTCGATCAGTCCAAGTTCTTCCGCCATCGGAACGAAGGTGACCGGCGACACGGCTTTCCCATCGCGCGTCCATCGAATCAGCGACTCGAACCCCACGCACATGCCCGAGCCCAGCAGCACGATGGGCTGGTAGACCACCTCGAAATCTTTGTTGTCCACGGCGTGGCGCAGGTCGTTCTCCAGGTCGAGGCGGTCTTTCGTGCGCGCGTGCAGGTCGGCGTCGAACATCTCGTGGCGCGCTTTGCCGCGCGACTTGGCGTGGTACATCGCCGTGTCGGCGTCGCGCAAGATCTCGTCGGGGCTGTTGTGGTCGCTGGCGCCGAAGGCGATGCCGATGCTCGCCGTCGTGAACACTTCGCGGCCCGCGACCATAATCGGTTTGCTCAGCGCTTCCTGAATCCTGAAGGCGATGACGTTCGCCTGCTGCTCGTCACCGACCGTCTGCAGCAGAATCGCGAACTCGTCTCCGCCGAGGCGCGCGAGCGTGTCTCCGTCGCGCAGGCACGACTCGAGACGGCGTGACACTGCGATGAGCATTTCGTCGCCGACGAGGTGGCCGAGGCTGTCGTTCACCACCTTGAAGCGGTCGAGGTCGAGATACAGAATCGCAAATCGTCCGGCTCCATGATGCGGGCGCTTGAATTCCTCGAGGCGGCGACCAAGCACATCCACGAAATCGGCGCGATTGCGCAGGCCCGTCAACGGATCGCGGAATCCCGCGCTGCGAAGCTGCTGCTGTGCGCGCGCGTGGTCGGTAATATCGGTGAGCGATCCGGCAATGCGCACCGGGGTTGGGCCCGTTCCTCGCGCTGCGATACCGCGGCACAAGAACGACCGGTACGAACCGTCCTTGTGCCGGAGGCGGTGTACGTGCTGAAAATGCGGGGTCTTGCCCGACAGATGCGCTTTCAGCGATGCCTTCAGCGACGCCGTTTCCTCTGGATGCACGCGGTCGAGCCAGTCTTCGGGACGTCCGATGCCCGCCTTCGCGGAGAAGCCAACGATTTCGCTCCACCGCGCCGAGAAGTAGAACTCTTTCGTGCGAAGATCCCACTCCCACCAGCCGTCGTTCGCGCCGTCGGCCGCCAGCGCGAGGCGCTCTTCGCTGCGCTTCAGTGCGTGGTCTGCGCTCGCTTGTTCGGTAAGGTCGCGCCAGACGAGCGCCAGGCCGTCAGACACCGGAAGCATCCTGACTTCCACAATGCGCGTGCCTGCGGTGCTCGACAGTCGAACCTCCGAGATGGTTCGAGGCCTTCGATCTTTCAGTGTCTGCTCGACCGCTCCCGGTAGTTCGGTTTTCACGAGGATGGGCATCACGCGAACGAGCGAATCGCCAAGCGCGATCGTGCGCGTCACACCCGCGATGCGTTCGAGCGCATCGTTCCACAGCGTGACGCGGCCGCTGCTGTCGACCACACACATGCCCTGGTCGAGCGAATCGATCACTTCCTGGCTGCGATGCTCGTCGTGCAGGCGTCGCACGTAGTCGTTGTAGGTTCGGAGCGCGAACGCCAGCGGCACTGCAACGACCGGCAGCACTTCCCACGTCCGGTGGCCGATCAACTCGGCAATGCCCACCGCGACGCCGGCGCCGATAAAGTAGGTCGAACCATCCCGCAGAATCCGCCGCGTGCACGATGGGTCGATTCGCTGTTTCGCGAGGAGCGGCCTCACGACTTCCGACGACAGCACTTTGACGAGGCAATACGCGACGACAGCGGCGCCGATGGGCGCGGCCTCGAACGGCCAGTTGAAACGACCGAGCGTACCGCCGAGCGCCAGATGCACGTAGCCGGCGGCCTGAGTCGCCGCCGCCACGGTGACGACGGTCATCAGCATGCGCAGGTATTTGTGCGGGTGTCGCAAATCGTCGACGGACTCGAGCGATGGCGGCCGCGACCGCCACAAGCAGCGTCGCGTGCGCGCCGAAGATGATGAGTGAGGTGAATTCGATGACGAACGACGGCGGCATCGTTGCGCGACCGTCCGAGGATTCTGGCTGCGCCGCAAACGCAGAGATCAGCACGCCAGCCAGAATGAGCGCGCAGAATTCCAGCGTCCGCTGGGGTTCAAGCCAGCCAGCAAAACCAAGAAGGAATCCGGCCGCGGTGGCTACCGCGGCGAGGGCTATTAAGGATGATCGCCGCGACAACACCTGAGGTCGGAAAGCAAGGCTGTGACCGCTTTGGCGTATGGGCTTAACTCACTGTTGAATATCGTGTTAGGTCGAGTAACGAAGGTGTAATCGCGGCGATTCGTGTGCCACGACAGCACACAAATGCACGTAATTGAGCTTGCGTCTCAATGCGGCACGCGGGTCCACCGACCGGCTACTAGCTACCGGCTACCCGCTACCAGCTAGTTCAGCAGATCGACCAGCCGGCTGAACTTAATCGTCAGGCTGCGATCCGGGCGCAGCAGCGTCGAGTCGACGAGCCCCTGCGTGTCGTTGTACACGACGAAGAGTCCGGTGTTCGCTTGATTGAGCCAGCCGAAGCGGACATTGCTCGACCAGAGATCGGCCCTGTCGTTGTACTGCAACAACGCCTGCACGTACACGCGCGGGGTGAATGAATACGACACCCGCGAGCTGACGAGGTTGGTGACGAACGCGCCGCCGCTCAGGTCGACGTCGTTGCGTGTCCAGATGACCTCGGTGTTGAACACGTCGCTAATCCTGACGAGAATCTGCGGCGCCGTCACGACGCGGGAGCCTCCGAAAAATCCGCCGAACGTCAGCCTGCATGCGCGCCGAGACCGGCGCGCCCTGATTGGTAAATGCAACGAGCTGCGCTTCGCTGTGCTCGTAGTTGCCGATCGGCACGGTGACGCCGGGGAAGATCTCGAATGGCGCGACGACTCCTTCGCGCGTCAGGTTCATGCCGGTGTGAAACTCGTGGCCCGCGCGCAACTGCCAATGCTGATCGATGTGCACGCGGGCCGACTCGAGCAGACCGTCGAAGTTCCAGTACGAGTCGATGCCGATGTGGGGCCGCAGCTCGTGGAACTTCCAGAAGCTGCCTGGCTGCAGCCGGATGTTCCGGTTCACCGAAAATTCCGTCTTGCGAAAGCCGTTGTCGCGCGCCAGAAACCCGACCTCGGGATTGAAGTTGTCTGCCACCTCGGCGTAGCCGGCGCCGAGGCGCCACTTTTCGGTGTTGCGCGACGCGCCAAGCTGAAACGCGTACTGCTCGCCCGACACGCCCGGCGTCTGCGTGCGCGCGACGAACCCGTTGATCAGGCCGTTCTGCCCGAATCCCATGCGGGCATCGACGGCGTAGCTGCGGTTGTAATCGCGGCGCCCCGCGAGGTCGCCGGTCCCCTGGCGGTTGACGAAGATCGCACCGACAGCCGAACGGTTCGGCAGCTCGTGCTGAATGCGCGCGACGCTGAAATTATTCCCCGCGATGCCGCGGTGTTCCTGTTCTTCCGTCTGCATGTTGATGATGCCGACGCTCGTGCGCGGCGAGATGCGTCCCGACAACCGCGCGCCGCCGACGATCGGGATAGCGCGATCGTCCGACCCAATGCCGATCGCCCGGCTGAAAAACACTTCGGCCTCGCCGCCGATGCCCACCGAGAACAGCCCCGCGTTTTCCAGGAAGAACGGACGCTTCTCGGGAAAGAACAGGTTGAAGCGATCGAGATTGATCTGCTGCGTGTCGACCTCGACCTGCGCGAAGTCGGTGTTGTAGGTCGCGTCGAGCGTCAGGCTGGGCGTGAGGCTGTATTTCACGTCCATGCCGAAATCGCCGGTTTCTCTCGAGCCGCGCTGGAAGTTGCCATCCTGCCGGCTCATGCCCAGGAGATACGGCGTCAATTGCAGGTTGCGCTGCACCGGTATCGCGAGCCCCGACAGGGTGCCCGCGAGCGACAACCGGTTCAGGTCGTATTGCCGCGGAAGCGGCGCCCAGTACGCGGTCTCGTTGCGCCGGCGAATGTTGCGCTGAAAGTTGATGCCCCACTCCTGCACGTCGCGCGCGGGATAGCGAAGCGTGCGGAACGGAATCGCGAACTCCGCGCTCCAGCCACCGGCGAACATCTGCGATTCAACCTGCCACGACCCATCCCAGTTGATGTTGAACCCGCCGCCCGATCCGCCGGCCTGTCCGCCGCCACCTCCACCACCACCGCCGCCACCCCCACCGCCGCCGCCACCTCCACCCCCGCCGCCGCCACCGCCTCCGCCGCCGGTCCCTTCGCCGATCACCTGTCCGTCGTACTCGATACCAGCGGGGCTCGTGCCGAACACAAAGCCGTTCTGCCGATCGCGAAACGTATCGAGGATGACGAGAAAGCTATCGGTGTTGGTGAGCGAGGCATCGCGGCGGCTTTCGGAGCTGATGATCTCCTCGGGCGAGCGATCGTAATTGATGACTCCGATATAGAGCGCGGTCGCGGTGTAGAGCACGCGCACTTCGGTATGCTCCGAGGCCGGCTGCCCTTCATCCGGAGTGGTCTGCCAGAAGCCGGTGATCACTTTGGCCGTGGCCCACGCCTTGTCGTCGAGCACGCTGCCATCGATGACCGGCACCGCCTGGGCCGGCGCGGCCTCGGCAGCGACAGATCCGGGCTGCGGCGCCTCGCGGCGGCGCGAGCGGGAACGGATGCGGCGCTGATGATCCACATCAACGCGGCGGTAACAGAGACGATGCGCGGGTTCATGGCAGCGAGGATCCTACTACGTGGTGCAGGCCTGCCCTCTCCCGCGTCAGCGTCCGGAATCACCGGTTCCGCAAACAAAATCGTCGGCGCGGCAAAACACGTCGCCGGCATTTATTGCTCACTGCCATGGCGCTCGGACCAAGTCTGGTCCTCGCGGAGGTGGCCGGCTCTCGTGTTTTGTCCACTATCGCTGTCGCGCCGCCTCCATTGTTTGCTTCACCGGCGCTTCCGGCCGCTGACGCACATCGGTAGGGCGCGACTTCAGTCGCGCATATCGGTAGTGTCCGCCTTCAGGCGGACCCGGACCGCCAAACAATCCAACGTTGCGTCTTTGCGCCTTTGCGGTGGGACGAGCTACAAGCTACCGGCCACGGGCTACCAGCTAATTCACCGCGCCAGATACCCAGAATCTATCGGCAACACAATCCCCGTGACGCACCGCGCCACGTCACTGCACAGGTACAGAATCGCCGCGGCCACGTCGTCGACTTGCGGAAGGCGGCCGAGCGGCGTGTGCTGCATCACGGTCTTCAACATCTCCGGGCTCGAGAAAATCGCCTTCGTCATGTCGGTGTCGACATAGGTAGGCGCGACCGCGTTCACGCGGATGCCGTCGCCTGCCCACTCGAGCGCGAGGGCGCGGGTCAGGTTCACGACGCCGCCCTTCGCGGCCTGATACGACGCGTTCGGAAAAAGCCCGCCCGACAGCCCCATGATGGACGCGACGTTGACGATGGCGCCGCCGCCGCGCTTCTTCATATACGGATGCGCGGTTCTCGAACAGAGGAACGTGGCCTTCAGGTTGACGTCGAGGACGGCCTGCCACTCGGCCACGTCCAACTCGACGGCCGGCTTGCGCGCGACGCGTCCGGCGTTGTTCACGAGGATGTCGATGCCGCCGAACCGTTCGGCCACGAGCGCGAACGCCTGTTTCACGGCAGGCTCGCTGGTCACATCGACGGAGACACCTCCAAACGCCAGGTCATCGACCGCCTGGATGTCGAACACCGCCACGCGCGCTCCCGCGTCCTCGAGCGTGCGTGCGGTGGCGGCGCCGATGCCTTTCGCACCACCGGTGACGATCGCGGTTTTTCCGTCGAGGTTAAGGAGATTCATGCGTCTTCACATCTTTGCGTTGAGACGACCGTCTGCAGTGCACGTAAGTGGTTTCGGGTCTCGTAATCCAGCCGGTTGGAACTAGCACTATTTCCCGCCATTCTCGTCGATTTGGCATGGTACTGGGATTGCCTTGCACTAGCGACATGCGACTCAATGCATCTTGCGGATTTGCCGTCATTGCCGCGTTTGCCGGCGTCCTTTCCGGTTGCGGTGAACAGCGGGCTGCATCGCCCCTCTCGCCATCGTCGCTGTCGTCGCGCTCGTCCGAGGACGCGCCACGTGCAGGCGGGCCGCTCGCACCGCGGAATGTCGACAACGACGGCGATGGTTATGACGACCCCGAGCCGCCGCCAGAGCCGGGAACACCTCCACCGCCCGACCCTGGAACGGTTCCGCCGCCGACTGATGGCGTACCGGCTCCCGTTCAGCTGACGATCAACGTCGTCGGAACATTCGGAAGTGGGGCGTTCGTCCCGAATCCTCTGCACGCGGCCATCGGCAACACGATTGTCTGGACGAACAACGACCTGGTGCCGCACATCATCGTGTTCGACGATGGGACGCCCATTGGGAATCTTGCACCAGGTCAATCGAGCCTTCCGATAACGCTGGCAACGGAAACGGCGAGCTATCGCTGCACGATTCATCCGTCGATGACCGGACAGGTGACGCCGGTACCACCACCCCACCGCCTGGCGACGCACCTCCGACCGATCCGACGGCGCCACCGCCACCACCACCGCCCCCGTCCGATGATCCATATGACTACGGCGACGATGGCGGATACGGCTACGATTACTTAAGAGGCCGCGGCGTTACTTTTTCGCGATAACGCGCACTTCGAACATCTGGCGCGTGCCGTCTTTCGCGAGCGCGGGGAATGCGAATCGATCGCCTTCGCGGTTCCAGCACGGCGCGGGGTCGATGCGCAGGTCGCCGCCCGTGTAGCCCGCGCGGCTGAAGTCTTCGGTTTTGATAAACGCGCGATCCGCCCGCCGCAGAATTGTGTAGTGCATCGTCGCGCCCGTCGGCGCGCCGTTCACGATGAACCTGCCGTCGCGTGAG
Source organism: Vicinamibacterales bacterium (assembly GCA_963730445.1). Lineage (GTDB taxonomy): Bacteria > Acidobacteriota > Vicinamibacteria > Vicinamibacterales > JAMQPK01 > JAMQPK01. The sequence goes on from CAVSRX010000003.1 coordinate 243,251, forward strand.
AGCGCGGTGTCCCCTTCGGGGTCGCGAAACATCTCAGGACCGCCAATCGTCTCGACAAGCTCCTGCTTCAACGTGTCGTAGAGCACCAGCTTGTCTTCGACCCGTCCGATCATCCGCGACTTGAAGTCCCACTCCGGGTGCCCGCCGATGAAAATGCGCTGCTCGACCAGCTCCGTTCCGTCGGGCTTCACCGTCATCGGGATGTTGACGCGGCGTTTCGGGTCGTTGAAGTCCGCGCGCACGAAGAAGAAGATGCGATCGCCTTCGCGATTCCAGAGCGTGTGGTTCAGAAACAGCGCGCGGTCGTCGAGGTGCGGATACTTCGCGATGAGCGCGTCCCGCATCTGACGGAACGACACGATCAGCTTCCGCGTGCCCGACTTCACATCGACGACGAACAGCCCGTCGTCCTGCGGGTGATTCACGTCGACAGTCCAGTCCCACGTGCCGGGATAGCCCGTCACCGGCCGCAGCCGCGCCATGCGCGCGTAGTTGATGGCCGCGAACGCACCGCCATCCTGTTTGACGCCGCCATTCGCCGCCGGCGTCGCGTCGAAGCGGAACTCCTTCACGCGCTTCTTGTCGACGATGTCGTAGAGCGCGGTGAAGACTTTGCCGGTTTTCGGATCGCGATCGTTGAAGAAGAACTGCCGCGAGGGCTGTTCCGGATTCCAGTACATCATCGCGCCCTGCTGCGGATTCCAGCCGCGCGTTTCTTCAACTTTGGTCTCGGCGTACTTGCGCGTCGCATCGAGCAACACGATGTCGGCCGCATCCTGCGGGCCGGGCATGCGGTCCTGGAAGGTCGTGCGCAGCGCGATCAGGTGCCGGCCATCGGCGCTGTACGGCGAGTTGCCCACATGTCCGATGTATCCGTAGAAATGATGCGCGGGGCCAGAGGTGAGCTGGCGGACTTCGTAGGTGATCTGCGGCGACTGCGTCGATCCAGTGGATGAGCTGATCAGCCAAAGCAGCGCCGCAACGCAGGATGCAATTCGTGTCTTCATATTACAGAGCATCCTACAGTAGGTCAGTGTCCGGTCGAGTACGTAGTGCCGACCTTAAGGTCGGCCTACTGCGTCCGTAAATTTCACGCACGCCGGCTTCGCCGACCCTGTCGCCCAGAATCCGCGCCCTGCCGTCCGCGCGCTGAGCTGCGCCTTCGCCAACAGCGGATCGTTCGCAAAGCGCGTGAAGTGGCAGGCAAGGCCCGCCTGCACGAGCTCGAGACTCGAGTCCCTGCCGTCGAGGACAATCCGCGCGACCAGGCGGTCGTAGCGGTCGACGTCAGTGACTTTCAATTGAACCTTCCTGTTGAAGAGCATCACGCGAGTTGCGTTTCGCGCCTGCGTGCTGAAGGGCTCGCCCCGTTCGGGAGCGTCGATACCTTCGAGGCGGATGCTGAGTGTCCGACCGCTGCTGTCCAACCGCGCACGGACCGTGTCGCCGTCAGCGACAGAGACTATCGTTCCCGAAAGCGTCTGCCCGAGCATGCGAAGCCACTCCGGTCGCGACTGTGCGCTCGCTTCGGCAGAGGCGAAGAGCATTGCGATGAGAGCAAACGCAAGCATGCGCTTTGTCTTAGAGATCACGAATTGCGATCTTAGACGAAGAGCTTGTCCGCTTAACTAAAGCCAATCTTCCTTCCGGCGGACACCGGCTGAGCCATCAGCTCTCTGATTGCGCGAAACACCTCCGCGAACTGACCGTCGTACTTCTTTTCGAGTGCGTCGAGTTTCTTGGATAGCCCGATTTCAGACTCCACCATCCGGCGCAGCCGGATGAATACGCGCATGATCTCGACGTTTGTTATGGCGGCTCGGCGACTCCTTAGAACACTCGAGAGCATCGCCACGCCTTGTTCGGTAAAGACATATGGCTGATAACGGCGTCCGCCCCAAGATCTTGAGGTGCCAAATTGGCACCTCAAGTTATGGAACTCAGTCCGGGACAGCTGGAACATGAAATCCTCAGGAAATCGCTCATGATTCCGTTTCACGGCGCGAACCAGGTCCCGCGTGGCGACTTGATAGAGTGCCGCGAGATCGGCGTCGAGCATGACATTGTGCCCACGGATCCTCAGAACCGCCCGTTCGATTTCGTCAACTTGAACCAGTCCCTCTTGAGGCATAGCGCAGGAAATTCCTCATTCCAAGGGCTCCGGCATCGCAGGATTTGCGACATCGGATGAAATGCGGGCGTGATCGGCCCTGGATACCGAACCTCCAGCGAAGTTCGTGCCGGTAGTGTCCGCCTTTAGGCGGACCGTGATAAGCGGTAGGGCGCGACTTCAGTCGCGCGTACTGGTAGTGGCCCTTACTACCCTTTGCGTCGTTGCGTCGTTGCGTCTTTGCGGTGGGACGACCAAATCACTGCTCGATATTGATCGCGTAATACCCGATCGAACCCGTCTTCGACGTGTCTTTCCACCAATGCGGCGTGTTGGCGGGAATTGTGATCACATCGCCTTTACTGAGCTGATGCGATTGCCCGCCTTCGATGCCATCGGCGCGCGTCTGACCCGGCGAGATCAGTCTGGCGTTGATCAGCTTCCCGCCGGTGACGAACGTCGCCTCGCCATCCACGATGATGAACACGTGATTGGTTTTGTCATGCATCTCGGCGTCGCGCTGCACCGCGCGGTTCGCAAGCACGACGAGGCCGTTATCGCCAACGATCTGCCCGCCCTTCACCATCGTCGCCGCCACCTGATCGTGGCCGGCGTAATTGACCTTCGTCGGCACACCCGCCGCCATCACGAGCATGCCGGCGGCAAAGGACACAACAATCGCGAGCAGATACTTCATAGGCGCTCCTGTCTCCAATCCCTAATCCCCAACCCCTAATCCCGAGTCCGTAACCACCATCCTATTTTTTTAGCGAGGGATGCACGTACCCAGCCGTCAGCACCCCCGGCGACGGCCTGAAGCTCAGATAGTCGACGTGATCCGGAATGTTCACCCAGCCATGCACCGTGTTCGGCGGAATGATGATGATGTCGCCGACCTTCACGTCGCGTATCACGACATCCGGTCCGATCACGGGGCCGCTGCATGAGGGGCCGTTCAGCTCGCGCGTCACCGCCGACTCGGGCGCCGAGCGCCGGCCGTTTACGATGCGTCCGCCGGTCACCATCGTGCCTCCGCCCGAGACGATGTAGTAGCCCTCGGTCTGATGGTCGTGCGTCAAGCCATTCGGTGCGCCGGCTGGAGGCGGTGTCGCACTCTTGTCGCCACACGGCTCCGGCGCCGGCGTATTCGCGCGCGCAGCTCCCCCGCCACCGCCTCCTGCACCTCTCGCAGCTGCACCGGTCGCGCCGCGGTGCACAATGCCGACGGCGAAGTTCTCGTGCCCGATGTCGACCACTCTGATCTGGCGATCGCCGCCGGGCTGCTTGTTGACCGTGTCGACTTCTTCTTTGGTGATATAGGTGGCGGCTTTCGAGGATGCGGACTGGCCGAACACGGAAATCGCGAGCGGAACGAGACACGCGGAGACGACCAGCACGGTGCGCATGGCGATTCGCATGAGCTGCCTCCTTGGACGGTGCGATTCTACCGTCAGAGGCAAGCTCACGTACGTCGTCTGACCTATTCGCGGTACGAATCAGAATTCACTTGAATGGACGTTGTGACGATGGCACCGTGGCGCCATGTTCTTCAAAGCGAACCACGCGTTGGAAGCCGTTGCTGATTACACGAAGCTGCCTGACGGCACCTGGGCTGTCGAGGTCCCTGCTCTCAAGCTCCGCGTCACCGGACGCACCCCGATTGAGTGCAAACACCGGTTGCTCGACGAGTTTGACCTGCGCCTCGCTGAGTGGATTGTTGGGGTCACAGAGGGCAGCACACCGCCCCAATCCCTAATCCCCAATCCCTAATCCCTAAGCTCCGAGTGATGTATATTTTCATAATCAAGTGGAGGTGCTCATGACGCGCTATCTTCTCGCTGCCCTGCTAATCGTCTCCATGTCGAGTTGTCACGCGAGCCGCTGAAACATTCGGCACCGCCCCGACCGTGTCCGACGCGACGCCAATCGCGCAGCTACTGGCCAAGCCCGCAGATTTCCAGGGCAAGACCGTTCGCGTCGAAGGCATTGTGACGGGTGTCTGCACGATGATGGGCTGCTGGATGGCAATCGCGCCGGCCGACGCGCCGAAGGGGCCGGCGATTCTCATCAAAGTCGATGACGGGGTCATCGTGTTTCCGGCGAGCGCTCGCGGGAAGCGTGCGACGGCGCAGGGCGTTGTCGAACGCGTCGGCACAACCGGGGAAGGCCAGGAAGCCGCCCGCGAGCAGGCCGAGCAGGCGGGCGGTGCGAAGGCCAACAGCCCGGCAACCTGGCAAATCAAGGCGACCGGCGCCATCGTCTATTGAGGCGTAAGGCGGTTACTTCAGCCGTGCGACGAGAATCTTCAACGTCGTCCTGACGACGGCAAGGTCGTTCTTGACACCGCGAAGATCGTTTCGGATCGGCTTGAGTTTGGCCTCGAGCTTCGTCTCCAGTGCTGTTTCGAGCTTTGTTTCAAGTCGTGATTCGAGCGCGCTCTCGAGTCCGGCGAATCCGGCGCTGAGCTTGTCCTCGAACGCTCGGAACTTGACATCCCACTTCTTGTCGAATTCCTCGAAGCGATACGCGAACAGCCTGTCGATGAGCTGCCCCTGCTCGCGAAATTCCTGGCTGAAGCGGCCGTCGATAAGCTCAGCCTGGTCGCGGAACTGTTCTTCGATGGATTTGCTGCCCATGCTGGTTTCGAGAGCTGCCACGCGATCCGCCAAGGACTTTTCTGCCATGCCGCCGGCTTGTGCGAGACGCGTACCGGGACGACGGTAGCATCGTCACTGAGCAAAAACAACGGACGCGCCTAGAGCGATGCAGAATCTGATCGTTTTGCCTGTGTGCGGCGCTCAAATTTCCGCGTCTTGGCGTCTTTGCGGTGAGACGTTAATATTCCTCTATCTATGAAGCCTTCAAACCTCGTCCGTCTCTCAATGGCCCTTGTCGCGGGCTGTGCATTGTGGACGCTGAGCGCTGCCGCACAAACGCCGCCCACATTCCCAGGCCTCACGATCGAGCTCGAAGATTCCATCACGATGCCCGTGCTGGGCAAGCTCGTGGGCGCGGAGACGCCCAACGAGTCGTCTATTGCACGCGTCAACGCGATTCGCGAAGAAACCGGCGGCTCCCACCGCCTCTTTCTCCCTGTCGTCTCCGGGCCTATCTTCATTTACGACAAGAAGACCAAAGCCTTCGCGACCTATCTCGATTTCAACGGCTTCGGCGAGAACCGCGGCCTGTTCAAGAAATTCTTCACCCTCAGCGGGTTTGGCAACGGCATCAACGGGTTCAACCTCGATCCCGAGTACACGACGAACGGCAAGTTCTACACGACGCACATGGAAGATCCCAGCATCGAGGCGTCGGGCATCCCGCAGAACGCGATGTTTCCGGCGCTGCAGACGGCCGGCTACACCGTGACCGCGCCGATTACGACGCCGGGCCCGGTGATGCATCAGGGCGTGCTCATCGAGTGGACCGACACGAACCCGTCGAACAACACCTTCGAAGGGACGGGGCGCGAGATTTTCCGCGTGTGGCTCAACACGCGCAGCCATCAGCTTGGCGAGATGGTGTTCAATCCAACGGCGCGGCGCGGCGATGCCGATTGGCGCGTGCTCTACGTCGACGTCGGCGATGGCGCATCCGGCGAGTCGCGGAACGTCGACATTCGGCCGAACCCGCAGCGGCTCGACACCATGGTCGGCAAGATCGTGCGCATCATTCCCGATCTCAACGAGCACACGAAGACCAGCACTGTGAGCGAGAACGGCCGCTATCGCATTCCGAACGACAACCCGTTTGTGAAGACGCCTGGAGCGCGGAAGGAAATCTGGGCGTACGGCCTGCGGAATCCGCACCGGCTGACGTTCGCGGTCGACCCGACGAACGCCGCGAACAATCGCCTTATCGCCAGCATCTGCGGTCTCAACACCTGGGAGATGATTTCGATCATCCACAAGGGCGCGAACTACGGATTCCCGCTGCGCGAAGGACCCGAAGCGGTGACGCTGGACAACGGCACCACTGCGCTGCCGGCCGACGACAGGATTCCCGTGTTGATCGACGATAAGCGGAACGCGGGCATGGTCGCGCCGACGTATCCCGTCATCATCTGGGCGCACGACATGCGCGGCGGCGACTGCGCCGGCAGCGGTTACCTCTATAACGGCAAATCAGTTCCCGCGTTGCGCGGCAAGTTCGTCTACAACGACATCACCACAGGCCGCATCTGGTATTCCGACTACAAAGACATGCTCGCCGCCGACGATGGGAATCCGAAGACGATGGCGAAGATGTACGAGGTGAAGATTCTCTGGAATAAGCAGCTCCACGACACGATGATGCCCATCGTCCGGTCCACGTTCCGCGAGCGCGGCAGCAAAGCGGAAAACATGAACGGCAAGGGTCGCGTCTCGGGCGAACGTGCGGACGTCCGCATTGCAGTCGATCAGGCCGGCGAGATGTATGTGTACAGCAAAAGCGATGGGATGATACGGCGCATAGTGGCAGCAACACCGACGAAGTAGCGCCGCTGAATTCGTAGATTTCCAGATTCGCAGATTGGAAGATTCAATCCGTAATCTACCAATCTGCCAATCTACCAATCTTCCAATTCGGTCAGCCGGCTACTTCATCCTGAGCCGGAAACCCATGCTGTTCCCGTCCTTCATCTCCATCGTGCTCGGCCGTCGTCTTGTAGAGTTCAAACCGCCCATCCTGAGCATCAGCAGCAACGCTGCGCTCGTACGCCGTCCGCTCGCGTTCCGTCATGGGTGAAAACTCGCGCGCGATCCTGAGATTCTGGCGCAGCACTTTCATCGAATCGATGCCCGACACCGTTGTGCAGACAGGCAGGCTCATCGCATATCGCAGCGCGGCGTCCACGCGAGCTCTCTTTTTCTGAATCACACGTCCATCGCCGCCAAGGCTCTTCATCCCGATCGCGGCGATCTGGCGGCGGGCCAGTTCCGGCACCACGCGTGTCTGAAAGCTGCGGAAGTGCGCGTCAAAGCCGTTCAGCGGCAGCTGGCAGGCATCGAACGGATAGTCGAACGACAGCATGCGCAGCAGGATGTCCGGATCCTTGTGCCCCGTGACTCCCACATACCGCACCTTCCCCTGCTGTTTCGCCCGATCGAGCGCCTCGATGACACCGCCCGGTGTGAAATGGCGCTCGGGATCGTTGTAGTACACGCATTCGTGTACCTGCCAAAGGTCGAGGTGATCGGTGCGCAGGCGGCGCAGTGACTGCTCGAGCTGACGCATCGCCACTTTCGCATCGCGCCCGTGGGTGCAGACCTTGGTCATCAGAAAGACCGCGTCGCGCCGGTCTTCGATCGCGCGGCCCATCCATTTCTCGCTCTCGCCGTCGTGGTATTCCCACGCGTTGTCCAGGAAGTTAACGCCTGCATCGATGGCCGCATGAACGATGCGGACCGATTCGGTCATGGTGTCCGGCATCCCCAGGTGATATCCGCCGAGGCCGATGATTGAGACGAGGTCGGGATAGCGTCCGAAGGGACGACGAGCGATGGGCTCCATGTTCACTTTCCCAATATAATGCGAGAACCTCGAGATGTTCCATAAGCGCGCTCTGCTTGCTTTCTGCGCGCCAGTCCTGCTGCTGCTCGCATCTACGAGTGCCGGCCAGACCGTCGGAGACGTCAGCGGTGGAATCGATGGCACCGTCACCGATCGAACCGGCGGCGCGCTTTCCGGCGTGACGATTCGCGCCACCGGCTCCGCGCTGATGGGCACACGCGCGAGCGTCTCCGGCGCCGACGGCACGTATCGCCTCCCTGCGCTGCCGCCCGGCGAATACTCGCTTACCTTCAGTTTTCCCGATTTTCATTCAGCGACGCGCGGCGGTGTCCGCGTCGCGTTCGGCGCCACGACCAGCGTCCTGATCACGCTCGACATCGAATCGATCCAGGAGCAGGTCACGGTCGAAAGCGGTGTACGGCGCCTCGACCAGCGCGCCACGACCATCGCGGCACGGATGAACGCCGCTGCGCTTGCAGACCTTCCCGGGGCGCGCAGCATGGGCGCGCTTCTCGCCGCAGCGCCCGGCGTGCAGCTGACGCGCTTCGACGTCGGCGGCAGCACGGCGTTCGCGATGGGCAACTTCAGCGCGTATGGAATTTCCGGCTTCAATCGGCCGACACTCGACGGCATCAGCGTCGGCAACCTCAACCCTTTCGGGTTCACCCTCGACTACGGATCGTTCGACGAGGTCTCCATCGGACTTGGCGCATACGGGCCTGAATGGCCGTCGCCCGGGGTCCATGTGCAGGTCATCACCAAGTCAGGGGGCAATCGGTATCGTGGCAGCCTCTACGCCGGCTACTCCGACGACCGTTGGCAGGCGCGCAACATCGACGCCGGCCAAATCATGCGCGGAGCGGCGAGCGCTGCCGGCTTTCCACCAGATGAAGCAAATCGGCTCGACGCCTATCGCGACGTCGACGCCGACATCGGCGGCTTCGTGCGCAAAGACCGGCTGTGGTGGTACGCGTCGGCACGCGACCAGCGCGCCGGCGCGAGACGCGTGACATTCCCGGCCGCGCCGATCGAGATGCGGGCCGGCAGCGCCGTCGGCAAAGTGACGTTCCGCGCGAGCGACCGAAGCAACATCATCGTGTTCGGGCAACGAGGCGTCACGCGGCAGCCGATACGGCTCGACGCGTTCCTTCGGCTCGATGCGGCGATCAATGAATCCGTCGAGTCGACGACCGATCAGCTGTCGAGAGGCCTCGTGTGGAAGGCCGAATGGAACGCCAGTGTCACGCCCAATTTGTTTATCGAAGCCAGAGCCGGTCAGTTTGCCGCGAGCCGCGCCGAGCGTCCCAACGGCGATGCGCCCCGCTTCGAGGACCTTGTTGAACCCACGGTGCGTGGGGGCAACCGCGACTGGCAGCAGGACCTGCAACGCGATCAGATCAATGGGTCGGTCAGTTATTTCAGCGACAGCCGCTATGGCCGGCACCACCTCAAAGCGGGCGGCGAGATCCAGCGTGTGCTGGAGAGCGAGAGCTTCAAGCAAAGCTATCCGGGTGACGTGCTTCACATCCTCAGGAGCGGAGCGGCCGCCGAGGTTTATCTGTTCCAGACGCCATCTCGATCCAGAAGCGGCCAGTGGTATTACACGGCCTTCATGAACGACACGTGGCAGGTGAACCGCCGGTTGACGCTGAATCTGGGTGTTCGGTTCGATCGCTTTCGCATCTTCCTGCCCCAGCAGCACCATGCGGCCGGCCGGTTCAATCCCACGCCGCAGTCATTCGCCGCCATCGACAACCTGATCGACTGGAACGCCGCCGCGCCACGCATCGGCTCGAGCGTCAACCTCACTGGTGACGGCCGCACGATTTTCAAAGCGAGCTACGGTCTGTACTGGCTGCCGCCGGCAAACGAGCTTGTGCTCAACGTGAATCCAAACGCGCGGGCCTGGTGGGAACGATACACCTGGTCCGACCCCAACAAAAACCTGGTGTGGGAACCCGGCGAGCAGTCCATGGTGCTCGTGGAGCGGCGCGGCGGCACGTCGTCTGGAACATTCGACCCCGACCTCAGGCTTACGCACGTCCATGAGATCACCACCCGTCTCGAGCGTGAGCTCAGTGGCGGCATCACCGCGAGCACCGGCATTGTCTGGCGTGCCGTGCGGCAGCAGGGGCTCCGTCAGGCGGCGAGCTGGAACTTCGACGAGTTCAGTGTGCCGACAACACATTTTGACCCTGGCCCCGCCGGTGGAACGCTCGAACTTGCCGGCAATGGACCCGGGATTCTGTTGTATGAGCTGCCTGGTGCGTCAATCGATCCGCCTCAGCCGGTTGTCGGGAACCTCGCACGCTCCAACAGCGACTACCTGACATGGGAAGTGAGCGCAGACCGGCGTTTCAACAGACGATGGTCGCTCGCGGGAAGCTTCGCGCATACATGGAATCGCGACCAGGCCAGCGTGTACTTCGGCCAGATGGTCCGCGCGAACGCGCTCCCCGTCACGCCGAACGATTTCATCCACACCGATGCCGGTGGCCGTCATGTCTTCGGCGTCTGGTCCGCGAAACTCCAGGCGACAGTCGAAGCGCCGTGGCAGCTGCGGATTATGCCTTTTCTCCGTCATCAGTCTGGCCAGCCCTTTGGTCGCACGCTGGCGGCGCAGCTCAATTACGGAACCATCCGCGTGCTGGCAGAACCGATCGGCACCCGGCGGCAGGACCACGTCACGCTTCTTGATGTGGGTGTGCAGAAGCGCATCGCTCTTCCCGGTGGTCGTCACATCGCCGGGACGCTCGAGATCTTCAACCTGCTCAACAGCAACGCCGAGCAGAACGTCAACTGGGCGTCTGGTCCCTCATTTCTGCGACCGCTCAACATCGTCCCGCCGCGCATCGCGCGAATCGGGCTGCGGCTCGATTGGTGATTGCTTAGGAGACCTTGCTGTCTCGACGCATCTACGCAAAGGCGCAGAGTCCGGATCGACACACGACCACGAAGACGGCGCTTCGATTGTGCGCCATCGGCGCCGCAGTGAGCACAACTCGCAAAACATGAATCGCCGGATCGAGATCGATTCATGTTCTTGCAGTTGTGCTTACTGCGGCCGGCTTGCTCAGCAAGCCGGCGCAATCGAAGCCGCGGTCAAGACACGAAGAATGCGTCGCGCCTTCGTGTCTTCGTGTCTTCGTGTCTTCGTGTCTTCGTGGTTTCCTAATTCATGGCAGGTTGGATTCCCTGCGGAGCGAAACGAACCGCGGGTGGTCGCGAAGCGCCACGAACACGGGGTCGTTCAGCAGGCGCGGCATGCGGTGCGGCTCGCTGATCGCTGTCTGCTCGAGCGCGTCGATGGCGCGGGGTTTGTCCCCCATGGCGGCCGCGATAGTCGCCATCCGATAGGGATAGGCGCTGTGCTCGGCCGCGAGCTTCTCGGCCTCGGCGCGTTTGCCCTGCCTCACATACATGTGGATGGGCCAAATCGCTCCCGACTGCCAGAGCGGAACGGCCTCATCCACTCTGCCTGCGAGTATCAGCGATCTCGCCAGGAACGTGTGCACGAACGGAAAGTCGGGGTCAACCTCACGAATGTGTTGGAAGGTGTCGACCGCCTCCGCGTACCTTCCAGAGAACAGCTGTATTTCACCAATCTCGCGCTGCACGTCCAGAGACAGAGGGTCGTGGCGCAAGGCCGTGTTCAGCAGCGCCAGGGCTTCGTCGTACTTCTGCAACGGCTGCAGCGCCATGACGGAATAGCTGGTGTATGACTGGTTGCGACTTGGATCGAGACGAATGGATTGCTGGAACGCCTCCTCGGCGTTCGCCCAGTCGCGCTGGAATGCGTACACCATCCCCATGGCCGCGTGCGCGTCGCCCAGCTGCGGATCCAGTTGCAGCGCTTTGAGAGCGGCCGGCTGCATGATCGGAAAGGCCGCTTCGAAGGGCATGCCCCTGTAAGGAAACGACAGGAATGCGTACGCGGTCGCGAGGCCGGCATGCGCGGGAGCGAATCCTGGATCTCGCGCAATGGCCTTCTCGAATAATTCCGCAGCCTTCTGGGCATTTGTCGGGCCTCGCCGGTCGACCAGCGCGCGCCCTCTCAAGTACCAATCGTAGGTGTCCACGTTGGTGTCCTGCCGCCGCCCGTCTCTCGCCATCTTCAGCCGCAGCGTGTTGGCGATCGCCCGCGAGATTTCATCCTGAATCGCGAAGATGTCTTCGAGCTCCCGATCGAACGTGTCGGCCCACAACGGAACACCGCCCGCCACCTGGATCAGTTGCGCGTCAACCCGCAACCGTCGGCCGGTTCGCTGCACCGTGCCCTCGACGATGAGATTGCCGCCGAGTCCGCTCGATAACACTTGCAGCCCTTGCACGAGCGCAAGGTCGCGGATGATTTCGCCTCTCACCCCGTCAACGAAGTAATCGCTGTCGGGTTCGGTGCTGAGGTTCTTGAAGGGCATCACCGCGATGACGGGTCGCTCTATGGGAGTGACGCCCAGAATCATTGCGCTGGGCCTCCTCGAAGATCCCACCTGACGGGCAACGGCTTCCCAACCTGCAACGACAACGAGGACGACGGCAGCCGCGACGCCTGCTGCAGACGCCACTCGCACGAGTCTCGGGCGCGGCATCAGTGCGGCGAGATCCCTCGCCAACGCGTCGGCGCTGTCGTACCGCCGTTCTGGTTGTGGATCGATCGCGCGCTCGATGATGCGCGCAAGCCGCGGCGGCATGGCGCGCTTCGCGGCAATGTACGCCGGGTCTTGCATGTAGGCCGGCTCTCGCTTTGTAGACCCGGCATGTTCATGGACCTTCCGAATCTCGCGCACCGTCCGGCCACGCACCGGATACGAACGGGTGACGAGATGGAAGAGGACGACCCCGAGGCTGTAGAGGTCGCTGCGCTTCGTCGCAGGCTGCCCCGACAACACTTCGGGCGCGAGATACAACGGCGTACCGGCCAGATCCAACGACGTATCGTCTTCGAGCTTTCTGCCGGTGCCGAAGTCCATCAGCGCGATGCGGCCGTCTTCCGTTCGCATCACGTTGTGCGCCTTGATATCGCGATGCAGCAGGCCGGCGCCATGCACGGCCGACACGGCGCGAGCAAGCTCGGTGCCGATCGCCACCGTCGTCGGATGCACTGAACGGCGTGCCCTGCTCGAGAATCTGCTCGAGCGTGCGCCCCTTCACGAACTCCATCCACAGGCCGATGCGATGCTCGAGGCGCTCGGCGCCATATATGGTCACCACATTCGGATGGCGCACGCGCGCGAGCAGGCGGCCTTCCTCGATGATTGATGTAGCGGGCGCCGCATCATCTCCCAAATCCGCCGGCAACAGCTTGAGGGCGACCTCGCGATCGAGCCGCGTGTCCCACGCGCGATAGACCTCGCCATGCGCGCCTTCACCTACTTTCTCGAGCAGGCGGAACGTGCCCCACGTCGCGAGCGCCTCCGGACACGAGTCGTCTTCGGATGTGGCGGCGGACGTTTGACCGGGGAGGGGATCCGAACCATGGACATTGGCAATAGCCGCGATGACGGCCAGCTCGCGGATGAACAGCCGGGTCGTTTCGTCAGCTTCGCCCGACTCGGTCGCTTCCCAATCGACCTGTTCGCGTCCGGCAATCGCGCGCGCCAGCCCGTCCAACGTAGGCCGGGTCTTGCTCCGTAGACCCGGCGTTTCAGGCATCATGTTCCGTTGTTCCTCATTTCCCTGGCCAGCTGGATGATCGCCCGCTCTACGGTCATGCGCGCCGCGTTTGCGGTGGGCTTGCCCAAGAGACCCGCAATCTCCTGGTGTGTGTACCCCATCTCGATGCGCGCGACGATCGCCGCGCGATCGTCCTCGCGCAGCGTGGCCAGCGCGCGCTCGTAGCGCTCGATCGCCTCGCGCCCGATGGCCTCCTCGAGCGGCGACCGCGCCTGATCCTGGATCTCCGTATCGAGTTCGGTCGTTTCCGGCCGGCGCTTCGTACGCCGCAGCTCGTCGCGAATGCGATTGAGAATCGCCTGCCGCAGATAGCCGAACAGGGCGCCTTCGCCACGCGCGTCGAATCTCTCTATCTTCTGAAACGTCTGAAACAGGGTTTCCTGCACAAGGTCCTGCGTGTCTGCGGTGCCGCGCGCCCAGGGCGGCAGCCGCCCGCTCGCCCAGCGCTGTAATCGGGGCAGATACCGCGTAACGAGGGCTTCGAGCGCGACGCGGTCGCCGGCCTGAGCCCGCGCAAGCAGCGTCAGCGACGATTCGAGCTCGCCTGTGTCGTCCGGACGCCGGGACGCTTTCCTGCCGCGCTCTCCTGCCATGCTGCTCAAATGTCTGGTAACGCACCAAGGATACCCCATGGGTCTGTGCGATTTCGGGCCGGGCTGGCGTTTATTTGGATGTATGCGGATGAACACCCCTTGTCGCAGTGTCGCACTGGTCGCTCTCCTGACGCTGATCACGGCATGCGCGGACATGGACACACCGACGTCGCCAACTGCGACGCCGCCGATGTCGCCGCCTCAGCCGGTTTCGCCGGTTGAATCCCCACGCGCCTTTCCACCGGTATCACGCCCGGCGCGAATTTATGTCGGCGTCGAAGCGCAGCTGAACCCGATGCACGGATCACCACTGGCATCGCGCTATGTGCTTTACGGCGACGGCACCTTCGCACTCCAGTATTCGAGCGCGAACTTTTTCGAGTATCGCGGAACGTATGAGGAAATCAACGCGGTCGTCGCGTTTTACTGGGACGCCTGTTGCGGATGGGGCGCGACAGGATTACTCAGCAACGATGCGCTTTCGGTTCACTACAACGAACGCATGGAGTATTCGGACTTTCTGAACGGCGTGTATATCAGAGCGCAGTGAGGCGTTAATACCATGCGAACAACTCGACTAATGGCCCGACCCGGTCGCCCCCGTAGGTATCTCTTCACTTGGCTCCTTCTGGCCGGGCTTCTCGCAGCTTGCCGCGAAACGCCCACGATCGTCAGTCCCCTTTCGCCGTCGCCCGACCCACCGGGGAACCCGGCACCCGTGACGAATCCGCCGACGGGTCTTCCACTGACAGGCATCGTTTTCGAGGCCACGGCCGGGGGGCGCCGCCCTGTTTCGGGCGCCCGAGTCTTCGTCGTTGACCTGCTCGGTGGGCCGTATGGCGATTACGGTTGGTATGAGTCAGTGGCCGATACGGACGGGCGATTCACCATCAGCGACCTCTTGCGCGGGCGTTCCGTCAAGATCACCGCGTACGATGGACCCGACAGCGGGTTGTGGAATCAGTCCGATCTGAATCAGGTGTGCGCCGTTCATCCCACAATCGATGGGAACACGAGCGCTGACGTCGAGCTTGTGCGGGATGGCCGTGTTCCGACGACCTACGGATCGCCAATCCTGTCTGGCGTTGTCTTCGACACGTCAAAAGAGCGCCGGCCCGTTGCCGGAGCGCCAGTGCTCTACAGCAGCTTCAGCCACGACGGTGCCGACGTCTATACGCGAACGGACGTCAACGGTCGCTACAGCTTCTGCCGACTTCCTCTGAGTGCGGGGTACGTGCTTGCCGGATGCCCTGGCATTCCGCGGCCTGCCGGGAGTAGCTATACACAAGCGTCGGTTGAAATACGTGGAGACACCGTTCTCGATCTCGACGTCACCCCACTGATGAGCCGTTGTCAGGGGTGAGCGACTCATGGGTCTGTGCGATTCGGGTCGCACAGCCGTTTACTAGGTATGAACAGGGTTGCTGTTGCCTCATTCACATTCGTCGCGGCCGTACTTTGTGCGGCCTGCGACAAGTCCCCAACCGCCCCGACTCCCGCGGCCGGTCTAACACCGCCGGCCGGTGCGCCGACGGTCCGAAGCCTCGCGATAGCGGGACCGGACGTCGTGGACCTTGGTGCGACGAGCCAGTTCAGGGTGATGGCGCAGCTCAGCGATGAGTCCAGCCGCGACGTCACGACCGAGGCGAGCTGGAGCGGGGCTTCAGGAGGGCTGATCTCCGTCTCGGCGTCTGGCAGCATCAGGGGGCTCGAACGGGGTGAGACTCGAGTCTCCGCCGAGTTCGACGGACGCCGCGAGTCGAAGGTGGTGATGGTGTTGCCGGCGGGAACGTACAGGCTTACGGGAACGGTGATCGAGGCCGACAGTTCCGGGCCCGTGATTGGCGCGCTGGTCGAGGTGACGACCGGGGTCGGCGCGCGTCTGACCGCTCGCACAGATCGCACGGGAACATATCGACTGTACGGGGTCTCGGGTCAGACCGGTTTACGCGTGACCAGGGACGGCTATCAGCCAACCGCGGGGACTGCCTTCGTCACGGATCAATCGGCGTCGCACAACATCGCGCTGCCGCTTGTCGCGCCGCGTGCAGATGTGTCGGGGATCTACACGCTGACGATTACGGCCGCGAGCCACTGTGGCGCGGGCCTTGGCGACGGGCGCCTGCCTGATGAGGCCCGAGTCCGCTCTTATCAGGCGGACGTGCGACAAGACGGCCCGCGGGTCACAGTTACACTGAGCGGACCGACGTTCCGCGGCCACGCATTTTCGGGCAGGGTCGAGCCAGGAGGCGTGGTGTTCGATCTGCCGTGGCATGACAGCAATGATTTTGCGGATCCGTCGATCATCGATCTGCTCCCCACATCGGGAGTTCTCACTGCAGATGGGCACGTCACCGCCGCCATTTCACCGAACCGCCTCGCGGGCCTCTTCAACGCGGAATTCTCTATTTTCGAAACGGAGCAAAGTTGGGCGCGTCCAATCGCCTCGTGCAGATCGGAGACCCATCAGTTCGTGCTGTCGAAGTAGGCGGCTAAGTGACTCTCCATTGGTTGGTTGCCAGATTCGCAGATTGGAAGATTCAATTCGTAATTCGTAATCTACCAATCTACCAATCTGCCAATCTACCAATTCTCCAA
Organism: Vicinamibacterales bacterium; assembly: GCA_963730445.1. Lineage (GTDB taxonomy): Bacteria > Acidobacteriota > Vicinamibacteria > Vicinamibacterales > JAMQPK01 > JAMQPK01. Next base: position 259,718 of record CAVSRX010000003.1, read on the forward strand.
TTCAGCGTCACTTAACCCCCGAGTTCGTCGGACGAGGGAAACCCATGCTGTTCCCGTCCTTCCTCTCCATCATGCTCGGCGGTCGTCTTGTACAACTCGTATCGCCCGTCGAGCGCGTCGTGCGCGACGGTGCGCTCGTATGTCGCGCGTTCCTGCTCAGTCATTGGGGAAAACCCGCCCGCGATCCGCAGGTTCTGCCGCAGCACTTTCATTGAGTCGATGCCCGACACGATTGTGCACACAGGCAGGCTCATCGCATAGCGCAGGGCCGACGCCACGCCGGTTCGTTTTTTCTTGATCGCCCGGCCATCGCCGAGGCTCTTCATCCCGATCGGCGCGATCTGGCGGCGCAGCAGCTCGGGCAGCACCCGTTTCTGAAAGCTGCGGAAGTGCGCATCGTAGACGTTCAGGGGCAGCTGGCAGCTGTCGAATGGATAGTCGAACGACAGCATTTTCAGATGGATATCGGGATCCTTGTGCCCGGTGAACCCCACATACCGCACCTTCCCCTGCTGCTTCGCCTTGTCGAGCGCCTCCACGACCCCGCCTCGCGCGAAATGGCGATCGGGATCGTTGTCGTACACGCACTCGTGAATCTGCCAGAGGTCGAGATAATCCGTGCGCAGGCGGCGCAGCGACTGCTCGAGCTGGCGCATCGCCACCTTCGCGTCGCGTCCGTGCGTGCAGACCTTCGTCATCAGGAATACCTGGTCGCGCCGGTCTTCGATCGCGCGCCCCATCCGCTTTTCGCTCTCGCCGTCGTGGTATTCCCACGCGTTGTCCAGGAAGTTCACGCCCGCGTCGAAGGCCGCGTGCATGATGCGCACCGACTCAGCGATGGTCTTCGGCAAACCAAGGTGATGGCCGCCGAGGCCGATGATGGAGACGAGGTCGGGATAGCGTCCGAAGGGACGACGGGCGATGGGCTGCATTTTCCCAATATAATGCGAGAAGGCCACTCCGTATTCGTAATCTACCAATCTTCCAATCTACCAATCTGCCAATTCCATTGCCTCTTCATCTGCTTCTCCCGCTCATCAGCGGCGTTGTTTATGTTGTCGGCGCGCTGTTATTGAAACGCGCGTCCGATCTCGGCGCCGACGTCTGGCGCACGACACGCATCATCAATTACGCGACAGCGGCCGTTGCCGTGCCGTTGTGGCTGCTCGGCGGTACGATTCCATCTTCTTCGTTGTGGTGGCAGCCGCCGGCCGCGGCGACGTTGTTTTTTGCAGGACAAGTCTTCACCCTGCTCGCACTGAATACCGGCGACGTCTCCGTCGCCACGCCTGTGCTGGGCCTGAAGATTCTGCTCGTGGCGCTGTTGAGCACCGTGCTCATCGGCGACCCCATCGGCGCGCGGCTCTGGACCGCTGCGGGCTTGAGCAGCATCGCGATCGCGCTCCTGAATATCGACCGCGGGCATGCCCACTCGCGTGTGGGAAGGACGATCATCCTCGCCGCGCTCGGAGCCGCGTCGTACGCGTGCTTTGACGTGCTGATTCAGAAGTGGTCGCCTGCGTGGGGCACAGGCCGGATTCTGCCGATCGTGATGGCCTCTGCGGCGGTGTATTCAATTCCGCTGCGCTTCTTCGATCGCGATCCTCGTCCGACGACGCGGGCTTACGCGCCATGGCTGGCTGCCGGCGCCGCGTCTTTCGCCGTGCAAGGCCTCATGTTCATCACGTCGATTTCCATCTGGCGACAGGCCACCAGCGCGAACGTCCTCTACAGCTCGCGCGGACTCTGGAGCGTGGTGGGCGTGTGGGCCATCGGCCACTGGTTCACCAACCGCGAACAGCACCTCGGCGCGCGCGTGCTCGTGTGGCGCTTCGTTGGCGCAATTCTCTTGATGGCGGCGATCGTGATGGTGCTTCTCGACTACGGAGCGTGAAGGCTATTTGGAATCTGCCAATCTACCAATCTACCAATCTTCCAATTCCTAAAGCTTTCAACTCTTCTCCAGAAATCTCCGTTCCGGCTCCTGGCGCACAAGCTCCAGCGCGCGCTGATACGCCGCACGTGCGTCGGCCACTCGTCCCAGACGCCGGCACAAATCCGCGCGTGCCGAGTGCGCCAGGTAATAGCCATCGAGATCGCCGCGAGCCATGATGGCGTCGACCATCGCAAGGCCCGCCTCCGGGCCGTCGCGCATCGCGATCGCTGCCGCGCGGTTCAGCTCGATAACGGGAGACGCGTCTGCGCGCGCGAGCACGTCGTACAGACCGACAATCTGCGCCCAATCGGTGTCATCAGCGGTGGCGGCCTCGGCGTGAACGGCGGCGATAGCCGCCTGCAACGTGTACGGCCCGAAGCGGCGCGACGAGATTGCGCGCTCGACCAGCGACACGCCTTCGGCGATCAGCGCACGATCCCACTGTGTCCGATCCTGATCGGCGAGCAACACCAGTTCCCCATCCGACGTCGAGCGCGCGGCGCGCCTCGATTCGTGCAGCAGCATCAACGCGAGCAGGCCGACGGCTTCGGGTTCGGGCAGGAGCTCAACGAGCAGCCGTCCCAGCCGAATCGCTTCGGTCGAGACGTCGCCACGCGTGAGAGACGATCCAGACGAAGCGGAGTACCCTTCGTTGAACACCAGATAGACGACATGAAGGACCGCGTCCAGCCGGCCGGGCAGCTCGTCGCGCGACGGCACCTGATACGGTATGCGCGCGTCGCGAATCTTCGCCTTGGCGCGGACGATGCGCTGAGCCACAGTTGGAGGGTTGATGAGAAATGCGCGGCCGATTTCTTCGGTCGTCAGCGCGCACACTTCCCGCAGCGTCAGCGCCACCTGCGCATCCAACGTCAGCGCAGGATGGCAACAGGTGAAGATGAGACGAAGTCTGTCATCCTCAACTTCGTCGGAGGGTTCGTATGGGATCGTGGGTCGCGTGGGGTTCGGGAAGACTCGCGAGCGATGCATCATGGCGGGTACGCCGGCGCATGGCGTCGATCGCTTTGAAGCGGCCGGCAGAGACGAGCCACGCGCGAGGGTTGTCGGGCACACCGTCGCGAGGCCATTGCTCGATCGCCGCGGCGAAGGCGTCGTGCATCGCCTCTTCGGCGCAATCGAAATCGCCGAGCAGGCGGATGAGCGTCGCGAGCACGCGCCGCGAGTCGGCGCGGTAGACGGCATCTACCATCTCCCGCGCGCGCTCGCCTGAATCGCTAACCGAACACCTCGATCGGCCGCACTTCGACGCTGCCGGTCCGGGCCGATGGAATCTTCGCCGCAATCTGAAGCGCCTCGTTCAGATCCGCGGCTTCGATCAAGTAGTACCCGCCGAGCTGCTCCTTCGTCTCGGCGAACGGGCCGTCGGTGGTCGACGTCTTGCCGGCGCGGATGCGAACCGTGGTGGCCGTGTGCACCGGCTTCAGCGCCTCGCCCCCCACGTAATGGCCGGACTTCTTGATGCTTTCGGTAAAGGCGAAATATTCGCCCATGAAGGCATCGGAATCGGCCTTCGACATACCGGCAAGCGTCTTTTCCTCGTCGTAAATCAGGCACAGATACTTCATAACCGCCTCCTCAAAAAGAGTGTCAGAAACGCGTGAACACCAGATAGTCGTCGGCGGAGGCCGAAATCGACATCTGGGTCGAAGTTTTTTGTCTAGGGCGCCACGGACGGAGCGCCGAGGCCGGTATAGGTGAACTTCTGCAGGCGCTTCCCTTCGTAGGTCTCGCCAATAAACAGATCCCCCTTCGAGTTCACGGCCAGCACATGCGCACCGTAGAACTGCCCCACCTGGTGCCCGGCCCCTCCGAAGGTGCTGACGACCTGCAGCGTCTCTCGATGGACGACGTAGATCAGCTGATTCGTCCCGTCATTTATGTACATGAAGGTTTGCGCGGCATCCGTTGAGAAGCCGACGTCCCACACCGAGCCGCTCCCGAGCGTGTCTTTGTTAATCACGACCTCGCGCAGGAACTTGCCGGCTTTCGTGAACACCTGCAGGCGATCGTTCGTGCGGTCGCACACGTAGACCAGGCCATCTTTCGAGATGCGCACCGCATGGACGATGCGGAATTGCGGCGACGGCGGGCCGTTCGGATCGTACTGGCTCGGGCGATTTTCGTTCTGGACGACGCCGCGAAACGGTCCCGGCAGCGTCTCCCCCGCGCGCGTAAAGAACCCATCGTCCGGCGCGTTGCCGTATGCGCCCCAGTGGCGCTTATACGCACCGGTCGTCGCATCAAAGACGATGACGCGGTGATTGACATAGCCATCGGCCACGTAGAGCTCGTTGGCCGCCGCATCGACGACCATATTGGCCGGCGCGCCGAGGTTCGCCGTGTCGTTGCTGCCTTTTCCTTGACCCGGCTTCCCAATCTGCAGCAGGAATTTGCCGTCGCGCGTGAACTTCAGAATGTGCGCGTCTTTTTCGCCGCCGGCGCCGAGCCACACGTTGTCTTTGTCGTCGATGTAGATGCCGTGTTCGTATTGCGGCCAATCGTACCCAGCGCCCGGCCCGCCCCACGACGACACGAGGGTTCCATTCGCATCGAACTCGAGCACAGGCGGCGCGGCTTTCCAGATCGATCGCGTTTCGTTCGGCTGCAGCGTCGATGGGCGATGGGTCATCCAGACGTGATCGCGTGAGTCAACGGCGATGCCAGCGACGGCGCCGAGAATCCACCTATTCGGCAGCGGTTTGGGCCAGAAAGGGTCGACGCGGAAGGTCGGGACTCGAGAACGAGACACGTTAGGGTTCTGGGCGAAGGGAATCTGCTGGAATGCGAGAAACCCAGAGACAACAAGCACAGCGAGAATGACTTTGTGTGGATGCATGGGTCGAAGGTTCGTCGCTTCATAATAGACCGGTGAGCCGATTTCTCCGATATCTCTGGGCTGGGCCAACGACGGTTATCGGCCTCGTGCTGGCGTTCGCATCACTCCGGCGCGGCCATGTCGCGATTGTCGACGGCGTCATTGAAGCACATAGCCCCTTCCTTCAGCGAGCGCTCGCGTCATTCACCCCGCTGGCGCGCGGCGCCGACGCGATGACGCTGGGGCACGTGGTGATCGCGAGGGATGCGCGCGCCCTGGAGCTCACGCGCGCCCACGAGCGCGTGCACGTGCGGCAATACGAATCGTGGGGACCGCTCTTCGTACCGGCGTACCTTCTCGCCGGCGTGTGGGCACTCATACGCGGTGGACATCCTTACTTTGACAACCGATTCGAACGAGAAGCGCTCCTCGCTGAGGCTACAATCCTCCACACATGGATAAAGGCACGCGAGGGCTGTACGAAGTCCTCGTCACTCAGGCATTAGACTTCCAGCTCCGGCAACTCGATCCCAACGCTCATGCGCTGCGCGCCGGTCTGAGGTCGCCGGAGGCAGCTGACCGGGGCTTCTCCGCAGGCCGCGTCCGAGCTGTTGCAGAAACAACGTTGGACTATCGGTGGGGCGCAGCATCAAGAGGGTATCGACGACGGGCACATCGATGCCTTCGTTAAAGAGATCGACGGAAAACACCACGTTTACGCGACCAGCAGCAAGATCCGTGAGTGCTGCCGTGCGCTCAGCATCTGAGCTGTCAGCCCACACCGCGGTCGCGGCTATGCCGGCCTCGCGAAAGACCTCGGCCATGAAACGAGCGTGGGCGACGCTGACGCAGAATCCCAGCGCTACAAATTCGAACGAGAGGCTCGCCTCGCTGAGGTTGCCAACTATGGCCAATCCTGCCCGATTCACTGAACTCAAGTGCTACGCCTGCGGATCGTCGCATTGGGATCTTGTGTCCGACTATCGGGCATGGACATGACTTTTGTCGCACCTGACAGCCGCACTTACACCTGCCCCCATTGCTCGCACGTAGGCACCGACTTCATGGTGTTGCAACAATCTCCGCCCCAAGCAATTTTGTCTATGCATAGTGGGCTCGGGCGCCTTTTGAACTATCGATGGGCGCGTATAGCCCAAAAGCACTTCACGCACCTGGTAAGAAAATGACAAGGAGCGCCTTACAGCACTTCGATCCCTAAGTCCTTCAAATACTGAAACGTGCCATCGTAGAACTGCGGCGCCCGGGTCGGGTCTGCTGAATCACCGGGTGGAACGAAAATTACCATCCCCTGCCGCGCGCGTGTGAGCAGCACGCGATAGGCGTTGCGCAGGTAGTTTCTGCGATCGGCCTTCCTCATCGCGTTCCATCGGCTCGAAACGAACGAGTGGCAGCTCCAGTCGGTCGTGGCGAATCTGAAGTCCGCGTCCCACGCGACGCACACCCAGTCGAGTTCAAGACCCTGCACCTGAAATTCGGTCGCCGCGTCTTCCAGGTAGAAACTCGAGCGCGTATCGTCGCGATCGTTCAAGAACCAATGAACTGGGTCTACCTCAACCCGCACATCCATGGCGTGAACCTTGAGCCGCTGGGCACCCGACGAGGCGACGAGACCAAAGCGTTCAGAGCCTCTGGCCCGGTCTCGGATCCAAGATTTGGCTCGATTCATGTCTCGAGTGAGCGCAATCGGATAACGAGGGCTGATTTTGGTCAGTAGGTCGCGCGCCTCGGCTGTTTCCCGATCGAGCACCGCCTTGACGAACCGCGATACGTGCTCCGCTCTGAAGGAGCGCATCGAGACCGACAAATGCAAACTTTCATCGGTGACGACCGTCGCTTTGTGCCGAGGGTCTGGAGCGCGTGCCCCGCGTCATATTCACTGTCGGTCAGATTGGGCGAGATATACGCCGACCATCCCGTAAACTGCGCCGACACCGCGTCTAACCAAGCCGAGATGCCGGCTTCGCCGCGGTTAATTTCTTGTCCACCTCCGACGAGGCAAATCACAACCGCCCAGTCGGTGTGCCGGTCCAGATACGACAGCAGGAACTCTGGTTCGGACTGCGTAAACCCGGGCCGGCCCTTCTTGCGGCGCATGAAGTCGCTGGTCATTTCGCGATTCCAAGCACGTTGTGCCTCGTCAAAAATCACAACGTGATCGCTCGGTGGTCCCTCCTGGTTCAATCCTTCGTCTCGGAAGTGATGCACATTCTGAATGAACGACTTGATCTTCTGTTGCACAACTCCTTTGCGGGTTCGGTCGTTCTTGGCACGCAGGCGCGTCATCTCATCTCGCGCCAACGCCTCGCGCAGCACTTTCACCAGCGGGCCATTACCAGACAAAAACACCGCATGGGTCGGTGTTTCGCCGCGTTTCTTCGTCGCCACATTAAGGCCGACTAGCGTCTTGCCTGCACCGGGCACGCCCGTGACGAACACGATGGCCTTTCGGCCATCGCTGCGGGCGAGGTCGATGATCTCTTCCACCCGGTCGGAGGTGATGCCGAGATTACGCGCACCAGCGTCGTGACGCGCGATGCTGTCGACGGAATGATGAGCGTAGAGGGCCTGCGCTGCCTCGATGATCGTCGGGGTCGGCTGATATGGCGCACGGGCCCACGCGAGGGGATCAATCGTGGCGCCAGTCACCCTCGCCATTCCCAAGCGGAGCGCCTTGCCCAAGCTCTCTGCGTTGCAGGTCATCGGCCGAAATACGAGATCGGCGGCCGGCTCGGGCAGCTTGGGCTCGCGGTCGTCAGACTCCGTGGCGACAAGGATCGGCAGAATGGAGGCGGTGTGGCTGGCGAGGTGAAAGTTCTTCAAGTCGAGCGCATAGTCCCATGCTTGATTGAAGTCGTGGGTATTGACGTGTCGCTCACCAACCTTAAACTCGATCACGAACACCGCCGGGCCGGCGATCAGCACGGCATCGATGCGGCTGCCGATTCGGGGGACGTCGAACTCGAGGAACACGGTCCCGTCGATGTCGGCGAGCGCCGTCTTGAGGATTGCGATCTCGCCAACCCACGCGTCACGTTGCGACGGGTCTACGGCGAAGACGCTCTTCGCAGTCAGCGTTCCGAGGATCGCCTCATTCGTCGCGGCGATGAAGTCAGCGACGCTGGCGGCGTAGTAGGCGGCCGGGACGGAGGAGGCCGTCATTCGGAGGTTACTGGCGTAGGATCACAGTACGACACTTATATCCTCACCAGAAACGCAGATACCGAGTCGACAACGCCTTTTCGACGGCCAACGCATACAGCCCGACCTGCCGTTGATAAGGCGCAGCCGAGCGAAATTCTTCGTCGGTCTTGAAGTCAACAAGGGTCCATCGCTTCCCTTCCTCGAACGCGAGGTCGATGACCCCCTCGATCAGCGTCTCGCCGTTACGCCATGCGATCGGTGCTTCACGCCTGCAGCGATCTGTCTTCGCTGCTTCGCGGGCACGCTCGAGAATCGGCAGCGCCAGCACGGTCTGCACGACCTTCGCGGCAGACTCGACTTCTTCGTCCGTAGACCCGAGCGTCCGCGCCTGGAGCTCGGTGACACGCCGGATGACATCAGCATCTCCATCGAGCGGCACGGTTCCAAGAACGGCGTGCACGAGCGCGCCGAAGCGAATCCCGGTTGGTCGGTCCGGTTCTCGCGGCACCTCGAAGATCTTCACCGGCGGCAGCTTCAGGCTGGCGTCATCCGCTGCTGTCTTCGACCACTGCGTCACGGTCTGCGCCGCAATCGACCGGCGGCCTCCGCTCGGCCACGGCTGCGTCGGTGCGTGTCCGCCACGCGGTGTAGTCAGCGAGCCCGGCCTCGACAGTCCGCGGCGCCACATCCTTGACGATGAGCTCGGAACGGCGAATCCCGAGCGGCGGCTCGGCCTTGAGCTCCAGATTGCGCGGATCCCACCAGACGATCGAGTGACTGGCGCCGAACGCGTGCAGGCCAGGGGCAACGGTATTCGTTGACGCGGGATCGCCGTTGGGACGCATCAGAACCGAGTCCTTCGATTTGAATGCAGGACATCCCGGCGCAGCGACTTGCTGCGCGTCTCGTTTCGTTGGGCGGATAAATCGCGCGGTTGATCGGGTCGATCCAGCCTTCGCGCTCTTCGTCGCCGACGGCGGGCACGACCAGCAAATCGCGCGCGCGGGTCGCGGCGACGTACGCAAGGCGCACGCCTTCGGCCTCGTCGCGTGCGAGCTCTTCGGGCTCGTGCTGAATCAAGTCGAACGGCGAACAGCCGGCAATGCGAATGGCGCAGGCACCGCGCTCGGAATCGATGTACCGGCTGGCGGATGCGCTGCGGATCTTCGCGGTCATGTCCGCGAGAATGACGACGGGGAATTCGAGCCCCTTCGCCTTGTGCACGGTCATCAGGCGCACGCCGTCGCTGCCCTCTTCGAGAATCGGCGCCTCGCCGGCCTGGCCGTCTTCGGCCTGCTCGCGCAGCTCCTCGATGAACCCGCGGAACGAAATGCCTCCATCCGCTTCGTAACGGCGCGCGAGCTCGGCGACGTGAAGCACGTTCGCCAGCACCTGCTCGCCGCCATGCTCGAGCGCAAAGCGGACGTGCGCGCGCGTGGCCTCGAGCAGCGTGGAAATAGTCGTCGCGACGGAGACGTGGTTGCGGGAGCGATGAAGGCGTTGAAGGAGAGAAAGTGCGTCGACGATTGGACAAGAGCGCGACTAAAGTCGCGCCCTACCGGAGCAGCAGCGGGCCGGAGCTGACGACCTCCGAAGTCGGGATCCGGAACGGATGGAAATGGCCGAACTGGTGGCGGTATTCGAGCAGCTCCTCATCCCCGATCGCGAACAATGCTCCCCTCAACGTCGCAAACACCGACAGCTCATCGTCGGGCCACTCGATCGCGGCGAGCGCGGCGCGCAGCGTCTCGATTTCGCCGCGATTGTGAAACGACCGGCCGCCGACGAGCAGATGCGGGACGCCGCGCGCTTCGAGCGCCCGCACGTACGGCCGCGTCATGTCTTCTCCGAAGCTGACGAAGCGGCGGAACAGCAGGCAGATGTGCCTGGCCTGGATCGGGACCGAGTTCCTGTGCTTCTCACCTGGCCGTGAACCCGGTCGACACCTTCCAGCCGCTCTCGTTGAATCAGCCAATCAACGTACGCGCCGACGGCATCGGGAAGCGACTCCTCAATTGATGTGTTCGCAATCCGCTGTTTGCCGTACGGCTCGGGGACAGGAAGCACAATCACCGATGGCTGCTCCGGCGAATCGGATCGGAACGGCTCGAGCGGGACGTAGCTGGCCTGCGCGGCCTGCACATCTCCGGTCATGACAGGCGCAAACGACGCGTTGATGGTGCGCTGAATGTTCGGCCTGGCGCGGAAGCTGGTGCGCAGCGTCACAGGCTTCGCCCCGGCTGCGTGCAACATCTCGTAGACGCCGCGGTAGATGCCCACATCCGCGCGCCTGAATCGATAGATCGACTGCTTCGGGTCGCCGACGATGAAGAGCTTGCCGGGGATGGGTCGAACCTTCCTCCAATCCGTAACGGCGGGATCGTCTGCGGCCAGGAGCAGCAGGATCTCCGCCTGCAGCGGATCGGTATCCTGAAACTCGTCGACGAACAGACGCTTGAAGCGCTGCTGGAAGCTGCGGCGCACCTCGGCATCATCGCGAACCAGGTTGCGCGCCTTGAGAAGCAGATCGAGAAAGTCGAGCGCGCCGGCTTTCGCCTTCGCCTGCTCGTATGTGTCGGCGCACGCGCGCAGCTCTTCGCGCAGAAGCGCGGCGAGATCGGCGTTCGCATCGGACTCGAACCGCGTGAGCTCGGCCTGCAGCTCGTCGCGCGCGCGGGTGACATCTTCCCTGAGCACGGCCGGCCCATACTGCTTGCCGCTGCCTTTGCGTGCCTGCCGAAACTGGCGATTCCTGCAGAGATCGACGAGCGCCCCTTCGAGCCGGCTGTAATCGCGCGGCGCGACATTCTCCGTGCGCGCGATCTCTTCGCTGAGCTGCCGCGCCGGCCGCGTGTCGAGGCAGAAGGCGTCGTACTGATACGCAGGACTTGCGGACAGATCGGCGAACTCGCGCAGCCGCTCGACGAGCGCATCGATGCGGCGCTCGCGATCGAACGGCGGCCGCTGCCAGTCGCCTTCGAAGTCGCGCCACTGAATGAGCTCCCAGCCGGCATTTCTCAGCCGCTCGACGGGACCATCCTCGTTGCTCGCAGCGCCAGGCCCGAATCCCGCGAAGGTCGGACGTCGAAGCGAGCGCTGAATTCCTTCGGGAGGATTCGAGAGCTGTTCCTGAAACCACGTTTGAAATGCCGCGTCGTACAGACGGCCGGCCTGCGGCTCTGTGAGCACCGCAAACAACGGATCGACACGCGCCTCAACTGGACGTTCGCGCAGCAGGTCGGCGCAGAATCCGTGAATCGTGCTGATTTGCGCTTCTTCGAGCCGGCGAACCGCTTCGTCCAGCCGCTGGCGTTCTTTGGATTCCGCAGCAGCGGCGCTGCGCGATTCTTCGAGCGCCTCTCGAAGCCTGAGCTTCAGTTCGCCGGCGGCTTTCTCAGTGAACGTGACGGAAACGATCTCGGTCACCTCGGCGCGCCCGCTCTCGATGACGCGGACGATGCGGTGAACGAGCTCGGTTGTTTTTCCCGTGCCCGCGGCTGCTTCGACGATAAGGGTGTCGTCCAAGCGCGTCGGATGGCCTCGGGATCGCGATCGGCATGGTCGGCCGATTCGGGACTTGCGGATTCGTCATGGGCGCCCCCTGAGCTCGATGAGATCGGCGATTTCCTTTTTCGATTTGCGATTGCCGCGCCGCTCCTGATCGGGGCCGCACACGCAGAGAAAGTCGCACATGCCGCAGGCCCTTTCGTTCGGCGCCGGCGGCAGCATGCCGAGCTCGACGGCGCGATCGACAATCTCGAGCACTTCGATGCCCATCCGCCGCGTCCGCTCGTTGATGGGAACGGCGTGATCCGTGAAGCCTCCCGGCGTCGTGCAGTACGAGAAGCGGCCGCTCTCGACCGTGCAGCCGGTGGCCTCCTCAACAGCGAGGCTGTAGATGATCGGCTGCAACTGCGCTCCCCCACCGATGAAGGCGCCTTTGGAGGAACGGTTCTTTCCCGTCTTGTGATCGGTGACCCGCAGAATCTTCGTGCCGGGTTTGCGCTCGACGAGATCGACCGAGCCGCGAAGGATGAATCTCCCGTTAACCGTAACCGGATCCTTGAGGCTCTCCGGATCGTGTCCGGGCTGTCCGGGCAGGCCGAACGCAAATTCGAACAGCCACGGCTCCCATTCGGCATTCGTCGCAAGCTGGTCGACCCACACGCGCAGGTCGGTGCGCATGCTCGCGATTTCGTCCTGCCAGACGCGATCGATCGCCGGCGCGAGGCGTTCGTAGTATTCCGCGGCGATGCGCTTGAGCGTGTCGTCCAGTGTCTTGAGGACGCGGTCCCTTTTGCCGGTGACGATGGAAAGCTTCGCCTTCTGCAGCGCGCGGAAGAACTCGGCCTGGACTTGATGAAATAAGCTGCCCTTGGTGAGCGGGTCCATGCGTTGCAGCGGCTCGGGCTCTTCGAGCGGCGAGAGACGATACGCCGCCGACAGGAAGAACCGATACGGACACGCGGCGAACTGCTGAAGCGCCGACACCGAATACGGCCGCGCGTTCAGCCGCTGCTTCTGGAGGAACGGACGCGTCGCGTCGGTGACGCGGACGAGGCCGTCGTACTGCGACCACTCCTTTCGCGCACGCGCCCAGCGTTCTGTGACCGATCGCTTCAGGGACGCGTTCAGCGTGAGCATGTAGTGCGCGCGCCCTTTGACATCGGTGTCGCTGAGCATCAGCCCGCGGAGCACCGCGAGGTCGTGCTCGAAGTCGTCTATCGCATCCGCGGCATCTGCCGGCGCCGGCCATGCGAGGCTCGCCTTCGACTCCTGCGCCGCCGTGAGCTCCAGCGTCTGATGATCGGGAACGCGTCCGGTGACCGCACGCATAATCTCGAGCGCGTAAAACGACGGCACGCGCGCGCGAGCTTCGGACGATTCGATGCGTGGGAATGACGCATAGAGCCGGTCTGTCGCGGCGCCGATCGCGAGACGCAGGAGAAGCCGCTCGACCTCCGCGCGATCGCCCACCTTCGCCAAGGCTACGGCGGGCAAGCCTTTCAGCGAGATCGGCGTTGAGGTCGTCCCGCAGATCGTCGAGCAGCAGCGGATCCTCGCGCAGCTTCTGCGGAAACATCCGCTCTGCCAGGCCGGGCGCGAACACGACCTTGAACACACGGCCCCTGGCTTGATGCGGGCTGCCGACGAAGACGCGCCCGTATCGATTCGCGGGCGGCTCCACCTCGAGCGACAGCAGTCGAGCCGCGAGGACATCACGGACTTCGAGCAGAGAGACCGGTCCGATCGCCGCCATCGGGCGCAGATCGGCGAGCACCCGCAGCACGTGTTCGGGCTTGCGGAGGATGCGCGGCGCGAAGCCTTCGAGGCGCTGCAGCCAATCGCCCCACGTCGCTTCGTCGGGCCACTCCGAGATCGTCTCGACCAGCGGCAGGGCAAAGGCGCGCAGGTGCTCGAGATTCTGCAGTTCGCGTTCGAACTGCGGGATGCGCGACGAGTCTGGCTCGTCTTCCGTCAGCTCGCGAATCTGCAGGCGGTACTGCTCCGCCAGACCATTCAGACGCCGCGCCCAGCGCTCGCTGCCGCCGATGACAGCGGACTCGACCAACAGGTTCTCCCACTTCCAAGGCGCCCGGAGTGTTCCGGACACGACCGCTGACGCTGAATCTGTCGACTCCAGGGATTCGGGATTGGGGATTGGGATTGGTCCTGATCGAGCTGATCCGCAGTCTGCGCTGTCTTCTCTGAAAGCACGCCGAACACCTCGTCACTCGACGCCACCCAGACATCGTCAGGTTTAGCGCCGGTCTCTGGCGCAGCGACGGAACCTGCGCGAGCGACAGATACTCGGCAAAGCGCTTCGCCGAGAAATCCTCTGCGGCGCAGCTGAGCATCGCCAGGAATGCGCGCCCGGCCGGATGCGGACGCCTGATGCCTCGATCGAAGTACGCAGGGATTTTCGCGCGGGCCAGCGCGTGCTCGAGCACGCCGACGTAATGCTGAGGCGAGCGGATCAGGATGGCGATTTCGTCGAATCGAATGCCGTTCGCAGCTTCCTTCAGAATTCGCCGCGCAATTTCGACGCACTCGCGCCCCTCACCCGGCGCTGAAAACCACACGAGCTCGCCGCTGCGCTCACGTTCGGGCGGCGGCTCTGCGGAAAAGAGGTGGCGCGAAAGCCGGGTGAGATCGGTATCGCCATCCGGCTCACGTCGTTGCAGCTCGACGCCGCGTTTCTCGAGCTGCGCGATCGTGCGCATGTCGCCGTCCGGAACGGTGACGAGCGCCTTCGGCGAGCCTTTAATCAGCGTCCAGAGAAATTCCGCTTCCGCATCGGACTCGAACGGCACATCGAGCAGCAGCACGGGCATCGACGCGAAAGGGGTAAGGGGTAAGGGGCGAGGGGCAAGAGCCTTCGTTGCCGTCGCGAACAGCGACGCCCGGTCGCTCGCGCCGGCCTCGGACATCAGCGTCTCGACGCGATCGAGCAGATCAGCGAGATCCGGTCCGCTTCGCAGCAATCCCGCCAGTGGTCCTGCGGCGACGCCGGCCAATCGCAGTTCCTGTAGCGTGCGCGCGAGAGCTTTCGGAAAACCTGGAGTGCTCGAAACAGGAGAGAAGTAATCGAGCGCTTCGTCTTTGTCTGCTTCGAACGCCGCGCGCGCGGCGACGGCTTCGTATCCCAACGCAGAAGACGGCGCGTGTCCGTTCGCCGCCAGCTCGGCTGCTGCGAGGCGCGCGGCTAGCTGAGTAAACGACAGGCGATGAAGACCGAACGTGGCGCCCTTCTCCATCGCGATCGTGCGGGCGAGATCGTCAACCGCCCCGCGCGATGCGCCGAGCAGCAAGACTTCAGTTCCCGGGCTGAAGGTATCTAGGAATTTGCGGGCTTCGTGAAGACGGATCGAAGCGGATGCCGAGCGGATGGCGAACGCCATATGCAGTGCTCCTTTCCGGACTCCATGCCGGAAACATCGTGTACGGCGGCGCCACGCCACCGGAAAGCGCGAGTCTAGCACAGCTTCCACGTCTCACCGCAGAGACGCGAAGACGCAAAGTTTTTGGGCGCAGTTCGTCGTCCGGTGATACCTTCACAGCCGTCTTGTAAACAAGGAGGAATGATGAAATCACGAAACGTCCTGGCGTTGTCGATCTCGCTCATCCTGTCGGCGCCAGTTCTGGCGCAGCAAGGCCAACCCGTCTTCATGCCGGCCGCCAACCTGAAATGGACCGACCTCGATCCGAAGGGCGCTCCGGGAGTCCAGATCGTGGATCTGTGGGGCGACCATACCAAGGGGGCGTTCGGCGCGTTCATAAAGCTTCCGGCGGGATTCGCCGCTCCCCTTCACACGCACACCCACGCCATGAAGGTTGTGTTTCTATCGGGCACCTACATCCAGGTGCCGGAAGGAAAGGCCGAGGTTCGCATGGGTCCGGGTTCTTACATGATGCAGCCCGGTGGAAATTACAGACACACGACCTCCTGCGGCAAGGCCTCGGAGTGCGTGTTCTTCCTGGAAAGCGAGGGAGCGTTTGATCTCGTGCCGGTGGCGGGCGGAACCGCACCTGCGAAGAAGTAAGGCAGAGACGGTGCGGTTTCAGGCGACCATCACCTTTTACTCGCACCGTCTCGGCTAATCTCCAGCAACGCTCGCAGCCCGCTATAGAAAGACTCTTTCCGAAAAGCGGTTTCCCAGTCTTTGAGCGCTGCCTTTAACTCCCGTTCGGCCAACTTGATCGTCATCCGTGCATTCGGTCGAGTTTTCCGTAATCGACGCAGCTTCTTCATCGCGAGAACGATGGCAGGCTCGAGGCTCTTGCGCGATCGACGCGCCCGCGCGATCCAACTCGGGGGGATGTTGCCGCGCAGCGTGAACAGCGCGCGAGAGGGTAACCCTTTCGCCGATTCGAACAATTTCGCTTCGCGTGGCATCAAGACCTCCGGTTTTCTGCGTGAACGAACGCGTCGCCACTGTTTACCACAACATCGCGTGCCTGCAACGCGACGGTGAAAATTTTGTCGTAGAATGCGAGGGATGCCGATGAATGCCATCAACAAGAGAACCGCCGTGCTCTCCGCGATCGTCGCATTCGGAACCCTGTCGATCGTTGTCTCGGCACGCCAGCAGATGCCACAAGGGCCGACGCCGGCGTCGCTGAAGGCCACCACGATCGAGAAGGTGAGAGACAACCTGTTTGTCATCACGGGCTCGGGCCTCGGCACTATCGAAGCCTTCAGCGGCGGCAACACCGCCGTGTTCGTCACGGAGCGGGGTGTGGTGCTCGTCGACACGAAGCTCCCCGGTTGGGGTCAGCCAATCCTCGATCGCATCAAAACGGTGACCGATAAGCCGATTACCACAATCATCAACACCCACACCCACGGCGACCACACGGGCAGCAACGACTTCTTCGGCGCGTCGGTCGAGACCATCGTCCATGAGAACACCAGGACGAACATGACGAGGATGGACGAGTTCAAGGGCGAGAAGGCGAAGTTCGTGCCGAAGAGAACCTACAAAGACAAGTTGTCGCTCGGCAGCGGCCGCGATCAGGTCGACCTTCACTATCTCGGTGTCGGCCACACCAACGGCGATACGTTCGTGGTGTTCCCGGCGCTTCGCGTGATGCACACCGGCGACATGTTCGCGTGGAAAGCGCTTCCCTACATCGACACGTCCAACGGCGGCAGCGTCGTTGCCCATGCGGAGACGCTCGCGAAGGCCGTCAAGACGATTCAAAACGTCGACACCATCATTACCGGCCATACACCGGTGCTGACGTGGAACGATCTGAGGGAATACGCCGACTTCAACCGCGATTTCGTCTCGTGGGCTCAGGAACAGATGAAAGCCGGAAAACCGATCGGTCAGGCCGCGACTGAGTACCGGGTGCCCGCCAGGTACAAGGGTTACACCGTCTCGCCCAATCCTCAATTCGGCGATGCGAAGGCGAACATTGAAATTGTGTACAAGGAGCTCAAGAAGTGACCACTAACAGGAGGCATTGAATGGTTCTGACCCGGCAAGAGCTCGTTGCGGCACTGCACAAGGAAGTTCGGATTCTGCTTCACCTCGCCGGCAAGCTCGACATCGCGCAGCTCGACTATCGGCCGACGACCAAGCAGCGAAGCGCGCTCGAGCTGCTGCGATATCTCAGCGTCATGGGCCCGGCGCTCATCGCCACCGCGAAGAATGGGAAGTTCGACCGCGATGCGTGGCAAGCGGAAATGAACGCTGCGGACAAACGAAATCTCGACGAGCTGCTCACGGTGATCGCCGCGCAGCCTGACACGTACGAGAGGTTGCTGGCCGACATGTCGGATGCTGACTTTCGCGCCGAGATGACGGGCTTCGACGGCAACACAATCTCCAAGGGTGCGTTCATCGTCTCGCTCGTGCTCGGCGGGCACATGGCCTATCGCACGCAGCTGTTCCTCTACCTGAAATCATGCGGACAGGAACACCTGGGCACGGTGAATCTGTGGAGAGGCGTCGACCCGGCACCGGCGGCGTAACTAAAAAATGCACGCGGTGGTTCCAGGTTCCAAGTTCCAGGTTCCAAGTTCGGGTTCCGCGTTCGGGTTCCGCGTTCGGGTTCACGAGACACCCGCTACGCCGGCGATCCCGTAGACACGCGAATTCGGACGCACGGTAGGAAACGCGGCGAAGGCCTGACTCGGCGTGGGGATGGGGGTCCCCGCGCTTAGCAACTACGTGGCCGCCGCCGCGTTTTGCAGACTGACTCCCGGGATCGCACGCGAGCGGGTGTCTCGCGGCAGTTCAGCGATGTGACAAAGTCGAGATAGAGACGGGCTGAAGCCTTGTACCGCGAGCGGTCCGGCTAAAGCCGGACACTACGTGCTGCGAACACTGCTACTCGATTCGTCGGGCAGATTTATGCGGAGTTAACCGCGGCTCGATAGCTCGACTTTGTCACATTCCGCGAATGCCGCGAGACACCAGCTCGCAGTGCGATCCCGTAGACACGCGAATTCGGACGCACGTAGAAAAACGCGGCGAAGGCCTGACTCGGCGTGGGGATGGGGGTCCCCGCGCGCAGCAATCACACGGCCGCCGCCGCGTTTTGCAGACTGACTCCCGGGATCGCACGCGAGCGGGTGTCTCGCGGCAGTTCTGCGATGTGACAAAGTCGAGATAGGTAGACAGGGCTAAAGCCCTGTGCCACCGAGGGTCCGCCTAAAGGCGGACACTACGAGGGACGATAGCTGCTGCAGCCTGTTCACAAGTCGGACGACATCTACTGCGTCTTCTTCAGCTCGGGCAGCATGTCCTTGGCCATCTGCGCGTTGGGTCCCTTCGGCGCCAGCGCCAGATACTGTTCGAGCGACTTGATCGCCTCGGCCACGTTCCCCGTGCTGATGAGCGCGACTCCCAACTGATAGTGCGCTTCGGCCATCGAGGGATCGAGCTTGATCGCGCGCTGGAATTGCACCGTGGCCTCGGCGAACTTGCCCGAGTTCACCAGAATGGCGCCGGCGTTGAAGGCCGATGTCGCGTTGCCGCCGCCGGCGGCCCCATAGAGCTGCGCGGCCTTGGCCGACGCTTCAGTTGCCTGGTCCATCCGGCCTTGCGCGTTGTAGACCACGGCCAGGCGGTCGTACGCGTCCGCCGACGAGGGGTCCAGCTCGAGCGCCTTCTTGAAGGCCTCCTCGGACTTGGGATAGTCCTTCTGTCGCGAGTAGACATCGCCCAACTGCAGGTAACACGCTGCGCACTTCGGCTGCTTGGCGATGATGTCGGTCAGCTTCGTGGTCGCCAAGCCAAAGTCGTTGGCGTTGAGCGCGGCGCTCACCTCGTTGAGCAGGCTGTTGAGCGCCGCGGCCTCACGCGCGGTGCCCGCGACCGCGTTGCCCGGCGGAGGTGGAGTCGCCGTGGCCTTGCTCAGCACGACATCTTCCACGACTCTCGGATTGCCCATGGGAACCTGGACTCCCTGAATGAGCACCTCCATGCCGTCCTTCTTAATCGTGATGTCCCAGGTGCCGTCGGCGCCTCTTGCCTTCGGGTCGGCGCTTACCGTCCGCATGGCGTCCGCCGACTGCCCGCTGCCTGCCGCGTGCAGGCCGGTGCGCGCCCATCGGCCGCTCGAGTTGGTCTTCACCGTGTATTTCAGGCTGATATCACCCTTGTGCTCGAGGATCACTTCGGCGCCAGCGACCGGTTTACCGTTCTCGTCGACCACACGCCCCTGAAGAGCGCCCAGGCCGAGCTGTGCATGCGACGGAACAGCCGTAGCCAGGCCGAGCGCGACACACGCTCCGACGAGGGTTCCGAGGGTTAACCTCCGGCGCTTCATGGCAGCCTCATTCAGCTATAGCTGTTTAGAAGTCGAACCGCGCAGCTAACTGCACGACACGCGGCGCAGCAGCCGTCGTGATTTGCCCGAACGTGGCGTCGCTTCTGGTCCCGTTCGGCGAACCCAGGAGCAACTGGTCGAACACGTTGAACGCCTCGATCCGCAGCTCGAAACGCCGGTTGTTCGCGCTCGACAGCCGGAAGATCTTCGTCAGCGACATGTCCGTGCTGAAGCGGCTCGGCCCCCGGAACGAGTTCATGGTGCGCGGCGCGTTGCCGTACTGGCCGAGTGCGGGCAACGTCCAGACCGTCGGGGATGTGTTGAACCACTGCGCGATCTTCTCCTCGCTCGAGCGGTTGTCCGGCAGCGTCGGATCTCCGGTCAGGTCCGGCCGCTGTCCCGAGCAGCCGTTGCCGCAACCGGTGAGAGCGCGGTCGACACCCGAGAACACGGTGATCGGCGTGCCTGACAGGTACGACATGATGCCGGCCAGCCGCCACCCGCCCACCGCCATGCGCACCAACGCCGGCGAGCCCAGCAATCGGGGCAGCTCATACATCCCGTTGAGCCGAAGCACGTGCGTCCGGTCGTTGCTCGACACCCCGCGATCGGCCTCCGGGTTGTTCGGGTCCTGGGCCCCAATCGAGTCCGACTCGTTGGCGACGGTCCCATCGTCGTACGAACGGCCCAGCGTGTAGGTCATCTGCAGGGTGTAGTTGTTCGCATACTGCTTCATCGCCGTCACCTGCAGCGAGTTGTAGTCCGTCCACGACCCGGGATCGGAGATATGAGTAACGACGCTCCCGAATGCCCGGAGCGGCCGGCGCGAATCGATATTGGCCGTGGTCGACGCCCCCGGGATGAAGGCCGCGAGGTTGTGGCTTTCCCGCCGCGACATATTCCGAGCGCGGCTGCCCACATACCCGGCCGAGACCACGACCTGGTCCCCCAACTGCTGCTGGAACGTCACATTGAATTGGTGCGTGTGACCTGACCGCCACCGGGTGTCAAGCACTTGCATGGGTATCGGGGTAGTGGGGAAGAGCCCCTCGCCCCCGGCATTGCGCTGGTACGGGAAGGGGGACGTCCGGTTCGGCCCCCACGGATCGGTCAGCGAGTAGGGGTCATTCAAGTTGACGATCGGGTGAAACGGCGGCAGCTCGTTGTTCTGCGAGGGGACGATGGCGCCCTGCGTGTAGCCAAACTTCCCGTAGCCTCCGCGCAGCGCCGTTCGACCGTCGCCCCGCACGTCCAGCGCAAACCCGACCCGCGGCAGTAACCTCTGCTGGACGGGGATCATCGCGTCTCCGACCCCTGGGTCACCGAGGAAGACGAGGCCCGTTGGGGCCTGCGGATAGCGCTCCGACTTCTCCCCGCGGATGAACGTAGCTCCTCTGTTCTCGACAATTTTCCACGGCACCTCGACCTCATAGCGCAGCCCGAGGTTGAGGGTCAACCGGTTCATCCGGAGATCGTCCTGCATGAAGATGGTGTGGAGAGGCGAGTAGTCATTCTTGTCGAAGGCCGTGGACTGGCTGAAGCTGCTCGGCCGTCCTAGCAGGAAGTCCGCCATCCCCAGCCCGCCGGCACCGTCCGACAGCCGGCGCGTCGACTGTCCATTGTGCCCAAAATTGCCCGCCGTGCCGCCGTGCTGCCGCAGCGTCCGCCAATGCCGGTACAGGTCCTCGTATCCCAGCTTGAGGTTGTGGCGGCCCGACACCCACGACAACTTGTAGGTGCCCCCGTTCATCAGCGACCGATCCCACCGCGGCGCCTCAGGGGCATTTATATTGAATGCGCCGCCAGCGCCCGTGACCACGAAATGCGGGTGTTGCGGGACGTAGTGGTTCTCGGTCTTCTGGACATTGAAGCCGAGCTCCTTGGCGTCTATCTTCGCGGCCGGGGCCAGGTCCGATAGAGTCTCGACCTTCGAGAGGGACAGCCGGCCCTCAGCCACCATGCCGTTGCCGAACACATGCATGTTGGTAATTGACCACGAGCGCACCTCGTTGCCGATGTAAGAGGTGAAAATCGGGACCTGCGAGACCTCGTCCTCCTTTGTGTAGTCGCGGTAGAAACGGACGCTCGCCGTGTTCGACTGGCTCAGCTTGTGGTCGAACTTTAACGAGACCTGGTCGCCCCTGGTCGGTATGTCGACGTTCCTCCTCCATTCCCCATTGGGCTGATTGGGTAGGGTGACGTACTCCAGCAGCTTCACCGCCATCGGGTCGAACCAATCAGCCGGAATCCGGTTACCCGGAAACGGCTGCTGCGTCACTGGGTCGTAGATGATGGTCGTCATCGGGTTGCCGAAGCGATCGCGCGAGAAGTCGCCCGCCCGCATCGCCGCCGTCGGCGGAGTAAACAGCTGCTCCTGTTGCCGGTCGAAGCGGAGCCCCTCGTAGTTGACGAAGAAGAACGTCTTGTCCGTCAGGATCGGCCCGCCCAGATTGGCGCCGAACTGGTTCCGGCGCATGTAGGGCTTCGTCACCGCGAAGTAGTTCATGCCGTTCAGGGCATCACTCCGGTGGTACTCCCACACTCCACCCCGGAACCTGTTCGTACCGGATTTGGTGATGGCCACCATGGAGGCCCCGCCGCCCCGCCCGAACTCGGCGCTGTAGGAGTTGGTCAGCACCTGAAACTCCTGAATCGAGTCGGGTGACGGCAGGTTCGAAGGGCGGTTGTGGATGGACACATTCAGCGTCGCGCCGTCCAGTTGAGTGTCGTTCTGGTTGGTGCGCCCGCCCATCGACGCGCTGGTGATAACCGGTGCGCTCCGTTGATTGGTGACGGCGTCGGGTACCTGCACTTCGGTGATCCCAGGCGCGAGCACGGCCATCGTCAGCACGCTGCGATTGAGCATCGGCAGCTCATCCATCCGCTGCCGATCGACGTTGGTCACTACGGCCGACGAACGCGTATCGACGCGTATGGCGTTGGCGACGACGTCAACCTGTTCGGTCACACCGCCGACCGCCAGCCGCGCGTCCACGCGCGCGTTCTGCGCCGACGACAGCGAGAACTGCTCCTGCTGAAAGGATCGGAAGCCGCTCATTGCGACATCGACGCGATACAAGCCGATCTGCAGCGCGCTGATGAGGTAGGACCCTTCGCTATCGGTCACGACGGTGCGCGTCGCGCCGGTTTCGGTATTCGTCGCCGTCACGGTGGCGCCGGGGAGGGCGAGGCCGTCCGCGTCGGTGACGCTGCCGAGGATCGTGCCTGTTATGGATTGTGCTGCCGCCGGCGCTGCTATGAATGCGCCGATTGCCAGCGTAAGTATAACGATGCAGAGAGCCGATGCCGCCGTGCGGTTTTCGTTACACATACGCTGACCTCCTGAATCTGTCGGAACTACTTAGAAGTCGAACCGCGCGGACACCTGCATGACACGCGGCGCACTGGCGCCTGTGATGCGCCCGAAGTTCGCGTTGTTCATGGTGCCGTTCGGGTTGTTCAGTATCACGTTATCGAACACGTTGAACGCCTCGATGCGTACTTCCAGGCGCCGGTTGTTCATGCTCGACAGCCTGAGGATCTTCGCGAGCGACATGTCGGTGCTGAAGGTACTCGGCCCCCGAAACGGGTTGCGCGGCGCGTTGCCGAACTGCCCCAGATCGGGCAGTGTCCACAGCGACACGGTGTTCGTGTTGAACCACTGCGCGATCTTTTCGTCGCGAGAGCGGTTGTCCGGCAACGTCGGATCTCCGTTCAGGTTCGGCCGCTGCGCCGCACAGCCGCCGCAGCCAATGAGCGCGCGGTCGACGCCCGAGGTCACGTTAATCGGCGTCCCCGACAAGTAAGACATGATGCCAGCCAGCCGCCAGCCGCCGGCAGCCAGGCGCACGACGGCCGGCTTGTCCTGCAGGCGCGGCAGCTCGTACATCCCGTTGAGCCGCAGCACGTGCGTCCGATCACGGCTCGATATCGCGTGATCGAGCCGCGGATTGCGCGGATCCTGTACCGACGTCGCGTGCTCGCCGATGTTGCCATCATCGAAGGTACGACCGAGAGTATAGACCGCCTGCAGCGTGTAGTTGTTCGCGTACCGCTTCTGCGCCGTGACCTGCAACGAGTCATAGTCCGACCACGACCCGCGATATGACTGAATGACGTTCGTGAAGCTCCGGTTCGGCCGACGCGCGTCCACGTTCTGCGTCGTCGACGCACCCGGAATGAACTCCGCGAGGTTCAGGTTCCGCACCTGCGTCAGGTTCCGTCCGCGGCTGGCGACGTACCCGGCCGACACCACAATCAGATCGCCGAACTGATGCTGGAACGTCAGATTGAATTGGTGCACGTCGCCTGGCTGCCAGTCGAGGTCCCTGATTTCCAGCGAGAACGGGTTGGCCGGGAAGAGCCCCTCGCCCTGGTCATTGCGGGTGTACGGGAAGACGGACGTCCGGTTCGGACCCCACGGATCGGCCAGCGAGAACGGATCCGCGAGGTTGATGCTCGGGTGAAACGGCGGTACCTCCTGGGCGATCGAGGTGCCGATAGCGGGCTCTGACGAGGCAAACATCCCGTAGCCTCCGCGCAGCGCCGTTCGGCCGTCGCCCCGCAGATCCAGCGCAAATCCCGTCCGCGGCAGCACCTTGTAGGAGGTGGGGACAAAGCCCGAGCCGGATACCTTCGTCGCCCGGGTAGACCAGGCCCACCGGGGCCTGGGGATAGCGCGTCGACTTCTGCCCGGGAACGTACGTGCCCCCTCTGTCGAAGTCCTCTTTCCACGGCGGCTCGATGTCGAGGCGCACGCCGAGGTTGACGGTCAACCGTTTCACTCGGATGTCGTCCTGCGCGAAGAAACTGTTCGTCGCGACATACTCGGACTTGTTGAATTGCGTGGCCTGGGAAAATGTTGACGGCCGCCCAAGCAGGAAGTCAGCCATCCCAAGCCCGCCGTTACCGTCCGACCGCCGGAGCGTCGACGCGCCGTTGTGCACGAAATTGCCTCCGGTGTTCGCCTGCTGCCGCAGCGTCCGCGACCGCCGCCACAGGTACTCGTATCCCACCTTCACGCTGTGACGGCCCGTCAACCACGACAGCCGGTAATTTACCGACCTCATCCGCGCGGCCTCGAACCACGGCGACTCTGTCGCATTGAAGTTGAACGCACCGCCGTTGCCCGTGACACTGACGGTTGGGAGTTTCTCGATGTAGCCGGTCTCGGACATGTCGAGCCCGAAGCCGAACGCGCGTGGAGAAATTGCAGCCGCCGGGTTCAGGTCCCCTTCTGTGACGATCTTCGACAAGGTTGCCCGGCCCTCGCCCACCATGCCGTTGGCGAACAGGTGCGTGTCGCTCACGGTCCACGTGTTCACCTCGTTGCCGATCCGCGTGTAGAACTGCTCGATGTTCGTGGCGTTCACCGCCACCGGCGCCGACGCGTAGTCGCGGTACCACCGCACGCCGACCGTGTTCGCCTGATTTAGCTTGTGGTCGATCTTCAGCGAGACCTGGTCGCCGGTGGTCTGCCTCTTGATGAGTTTGTTGTAGACCCCATCTGGCTGATTGGGCAGCGGCACGAACGACAGCACCTTCAGCGCCAGCGGGTCGAACCGGCTGGCCGGAATCCGGTTGCCCGGGAACGGCTGCTGAGTCACCGGGTCGTAGATGATCGCCGTCTGCGGATTGCCGAACCTATCCAGTGAAAAGTCGCCCGCCCGCATCGCGGCGGTTGGCGGATTGAACAGCAGGATCTCTTCCTGATTGAAGCGCAGGCCTTCATAGTTGAAGAAGAAAAACGTCTGGTTGCGCCTGACAGGCCCGCCCAGGTTTGCGCCGAACTGGTTCCGGTTCATGTAGGGCTTCGACGTGGCAAACACGGTCATGCCGTTCAGACTGTCGTTGCGGTGGTATCCCACGCGCCGCCCCGGTAGGTGTTGGTGCCCGATTTCGTGATGGCCAGCATGCTGGTGCCACCGCCCCTGCCGAACTCGGCGCTGTAGCTGTTGGTCAGCACCTGGAACTCCTGAATCGAGTCGGGCGACGGCAGATTCGACGGGCGGTTGTAGAGCGTGGTCGTCAGCGTCGCGCCGTCCAACTGGATGTCATTCTGATTCGTGCGGCCGCCCATCGCCGCGCTGACCACCTCGCCCGCGGAGGTCCGTTGATTGGTGACCGCATCGGGCACTGTCACTTCGGTGATCCCGGGCGAGAGCACGGCCATCGAGAGCACGCTGCGGTTCAGCATCGGCAGTTCCTGCATCCGCTGCAGGTCGACGGTGGTGACGACGGCCGACGAGCGCGTGTCGACGCGCGGCTTGGCGGCCACGACGTCAATCGCTTCGGCCAGACCGCCGACCGCCAGCTGCGCGTCCACGCGCGCGTTCTGCGCCGCCGACAGCGAGAATGCTACCTGCTGGAAAGAGCGAAAGCCGCTTAACGTGACATCGATGCGGTACAGGCCGACCTGCAGCGCGCCAATGAAATAGGTTCCTTCGCTATCGGTCACGACGGTGCGCGTCTGACCGGTTTCGGTATTCGTGGCCGCCACTGTGGCGCCGGGAAGCGCAAGGCCCTGCGGGTCGGTGATGCGGCCCAGGATCGTGCCCGTCGTCGATTGCGCGGCAACGGACGTGGCCATGAGCGTGACGACTGCCAACACCGCGAGCAGCACGACGCTGCGAGTGAAGTCCCTTGCTCTATCGCACATACAGGCCTCCCGTGTCTGCGGTTGACGTGCCGACTATGGCACGTAATATTGTGAATATATTGCATGAGCAATAGCTCTGCATTCGCTTCGCTGTCAAGCAAATTCCACAATCGCGTGCAATAGTAGGATTGCGAAGTAGATGTGGTGAAGGAACGCTTGGCGATGTTTGCCCTGGGCGTGTGGCTCGCGGGAACGATCCTCGTTTCCGTCGTGGCAGCCCAGAACTTTTACACCATCGATCGACTTTTGGCAGAATCACCGAACGCGACCTTCATGAGCCTGGTCGAGCGAATTGGCCGGACTGAAGCCCGTGACTTGCTCCGGTATCTGTCGTCAGAGCTGAACCGCCTGTATTTCCAACTGTGGAATGTGACGCAGTTCGTCATTGGCGCGCTCGTCTTCTGGTTGCTGGCCGCAAACCGATCCGTTGCCAAAGCTCGCTGGGGTGTTCTCGCGATGCTCGGTCTCGTCGTCTTCATGATCGTGTGGCTGACGCCTCAGATCATCTCCCTGGGCCGTGGCCTCGATTTCGTGCCGCGAGATCCGGCGCCTCCATCACTAGGCCGGTTCGGAATGTTTCACGGCCTCTATCTCATTCTCGAAGCGCTGAAGCTGGCGATTGGGGTTGTTGTTGTGTACTGGATTGCGCGATCTCGTCCGGAGCGCCAGTCGAAATGACGTGAAAAAGTCCCGAAGCCGAAGCTGCGGGCCAAGTTCAGTAGATCCGCGATCTCTAGTCCAAACCTTCCATTTAGAACTCAAGTCTTGCGGCGAGTTGGATCGCGCGCGGTCCGCCAAAAGATGTACCGGTAATCCGGCCAAAGTCGCTCCCTGTCACGGTTGTGTTCGGATTCCCGAAGTTGGTTCGGTTGAACGCGTTGTACAGCTCAACGCGGGCCTTGAGAGCGACGCCGTCGCTCATTTGAAACGACTTCGAGACGGTGAAATCCCATTTGTTGACGCCGGGTCCGCGGAGATCGGCCAGGCGCGTCGGAAGCGTTCGTAACGTGAACGGCTCCCTCGGCCTGAATTGCGTGATGTCGAACCACTCATCCACGGTATGCGGGTTGTTGTCTGACACGCTGATTCGATCCGCGGTGATTCCAAGCGGCTCTCCGGACTGGAAGGTCCCAATCCAGTTCACGTGCCAGCCTCCGAGGATCCCGCTCACGATCGCGTTTGCATCCGACAGGAATGGCTTTCCAGGACCTACCGGCAGTTCGTAGAGCCCATACAACACGACGCGATGCGGCCGATCGGAATTGGAGATGACGTTTTCAGGCAAAGGATCGTTGGGGTTCAGGAACGCCGTCGCTTCCATCAACTTCGACAATGTGTAGGAGGCGCCGAAGCTGAGGCCCTTCGACATCCTCTTGTTCAACTGAATCTGCAACGAATCGTAGCTCGACGTCCCGATCGGCATGAGCTGCTCCGTGAAGCCTGTGTAATGCGGGAACGGCCGCAGGAGCTGCGCGACTGTTGTCGTCGGCTGACTCAGCGCGCTGGTCGGATCGGTGATCACCCCAAAAAACGGATTCGGCACTCGAGCGTTCAAACGAGTGCGCAGGCTCAGGAACTCGTCCGGGTGCTGATTGACGTTGCGCGAAATCGTCAGGTTTCGCGAAACGTTGCCGACGTAACCCGCCTCCGCTGAAATTGCGCCCGGCAACACGAATTGAAATCCCAGAGAAAACTGCTGGCTCAACCCATGTTTGAAATCAGGCACGCCGTTTTCGCCCACTCGGCCGGCGTTGATGCTCTGCCCAACACCGGTCAGCAAAGCTCCATCGGCGCCGGGAGGGGTATTCAGACCGTTTGGAAACGGATTCGACAGACGGTTGAACGGCGTGAGGTTACCGTCGAGCGACGTCACCATCTGGGTTGCGAGGCTGAATCCATCCAGACGGTAATTGTTCGTGTTGTTCGGAATGTAGAAAATTCCGTACCCGCCGCGGACCACCATCCAGTCGGTCGTACGATACGCAAAGCCGAAACGCGGCGACCACAGCAAGGCCGGCATGTCGAGGTGACCGCGCGGAGCCCCGTCTTCGTTCAAGAAGCGCAGGCCGCCGCGCACGTTCAGCGCGCGCAGCTCAGGAATCGGATTCGCCGCATAGTTCGCCTGGGCTTGCGCCGCCAGCGGACTCACAGCGTCGAAATCGAACCCGGCATTGCCCCGATTGAAACGTTCCGTCGTCGAGCCTTCGTGTTCCATCCGCAAGCCGAGATTGAGCGTCAGCCGGTTGGTCGTTTTCCAGTCGTCCTGCAGGTACACGGCCCAGTAACTGTTCTGAAGCCTGGGAAACACGTTGATGTCCACTCTCCCTCTCGTCGGTGTTCCGAGCAGGAAGGACGCGAAATCGTGTCCGCTATTCGTTTGCGTGCGGGTTGGATCCGGTCCCTGCGTAAACGTCCTGTCGAACTCGAATTCTCCGCCGGAACGTGAAGGCGAGTTACTGTTGTTTTGCCCCAACTGGTACCGGAAACCATACTTCAGGGCGTGGCGCCCGAACATGGACGTCACGTTGAGCATCGGGTTGTAATGGTTGACGTAGGTCAGGCTTGTTTGGCGTCCGGCGCCAAGGTGATCGAGGTCTCCACTCATGTCGAATCGGGGAAAGGTGTTGAACACCACATCCTCGGTGAACGCGGCCGGGAACCCGAGTCTTGAAAGATCGAAGCCTTCGCCGTACATGATGTTGCCGTCGAAGTAGCGCGTAAATCCCAGCCGGACGTCGGCTACGGTTGATCGATTCACCACCCACGTCCAGCTGCCGGCCGCGGTGATGTTGCCCCGCTCGAAGATATCCTGGCCGTCGTCGCCCGGATTGCCCGCAGCCCGGCAGCACTCGTCGCCGTAATACGGCTCGGCGGGGTCAATGCGGTGGTTCCAGCCGTAGCGGAAGAGAAGCTGCTGCGAGGTCGAGAGCTGATGGTCAACACGACCCATGACGCTCGCCCATTTCAACCCGGTGTTCCGTGGGTTCACGAAATTTTCTGGATCTTCCGGAGTGGGCGTCCGATTCGGGAGCGGGTAAAATTCGAGCGCGCGGAGCGCGACCGGATCGATGCGCTCCCGCGGGATCCTGTTGCCAGGAAACGGATCGCGGATGAAGCCGTTCCCGTTCGGATTTGGACGCGTCGTGGCGGGATCATAGATCGTGAACGGCCGCCCCTGCCGGTCCGTCGTCTGCGAAAAATCCCCGCTGCGCTCGAGCATTGACGGAACGAGCGCGCGCGCAAAGCCTTCGCTTCTCTGCTGCGTTCCTTCGAAATTCACGAAGTAGTGGGTCTTGTTGAGTCCGTTATAAACCCCCGGAAACATTAACGGGCCTCCTAAGGAGCCCCCATATGTGTGCTGGAACCTTTTGGATGGCACGCGGCCGAGGCGATTGTCGAAAAAGCTGTTCGCGTTCAGCCTTCTGTCCTGAAAGAACCAGAACAGGCTTCCACGCACGTCGTTCGAGCCTGAGCGCGTTGTGACGTTGACGAACGCGGCTCCTGAGTGACCGAACTCGGCATCGTACGCGTTCGTTTGCACGCGCATTTCCTCAACGGCGTCTGGAGGAGGGCTGAAACTGGGCCGATCGCGCTGCATGTTCGGAATGCCGTCCAGCAGAAATTCCGACCTCGCTTCCGAACCGCTCGCCGTAAAATCCGAGGGCCCGTTGTTATCCCATTGATTCACCGCAGTTGGACTGCCGGTGTATTGGATGCCGGGAGCGAACATGAGCGCCACATACGGATTTCTCCCGATCATCGGAAGCTCGGTCAAGGCTTCTGCGTTCAGCGTTGTTCCCAGCGCGGCGGTTTCCGTGCGGAGCAGCGGTGTTTCCGCCGAGACGGAAACAGTTTCAGATAGCTGACCGAGGCTCAACGTCACATCGATCGTCGTCGTCTCGCCCGTTGCGAGCTGAACCCGATCCTGGACAAACCTCCTGAAACCTGACAGCTCGGCCTCGAGCCGGTAAAACCCGGGGTCCAGCAACATGAAACGATAAAGACCGGTTCGGTCGCTGACCTCGTGCCTCGTGGCTCCAGTCGCGGCGTTCACCGTCTGAATCGCGACCCCCGGAACCGCGGCTCCGCTCTCATCTCTGACAATACCCGTCAGATTGCCCTTGTTGACCTGGCCCCAGGACTCGGATGCGGCCAGCAAGACAACGCACACGAACATCGTGAACACGCGCAGATTTTTGTGGAAGAGGGTCAGCGGCATCGGCATTCTCCTTGGTTACGAAGACCGACAACGACGCAGGGAAGGTTCTCTAAGTCGTGACTCTACATCACGATTCGGCACGCGTCAGCTACTTTCCGTTTCGTCCGCTGCGCTAAGATCGGCTCCCCAATGCCGACACTCGCCATCGCGATCTTCGTCGCCGTGTTCGCCATCGCGACGCTCTCATCGAGGGCTCTCAAATTGCGGCGAAACCGCCCGTCGGCTATTCTTACGCGTCGCGAAGAACAACGGAGGGCATATGAATAGAAGACGCTTTCTCTGGGGCGGCAGCTTGATGCTCACTTCTCCATTCTTGGCCGCCGCGCAGGGTGGACAAGCGAGCGGACAGGGGGCCGCGCAACCCGCAAGGCGCGGCGGCGGAATGACAAGAGGTCCCATCGGCGGCAGCTCCGAGGGCCTGCAGCCTCTGGATGGCGGGAAGATCGGCAATATGCCCGCGATGAAGATCACCGACATCAAGACATTTCTGGTGGGCGCCGGCGGCCGGAACTGGGTCTACGTCAAGGTTCTCACCGACCAGGGCATTTACGGGATCGGCGAAGCGTATTCCGCGGGCCCCGATGAAGCGATGGTGAAAGTCATCGAAGACTTCAAGTTGTGGCTGGTCGGCAACGACCCTCGCAATGTGCAGTATCTCTTCGACCTGATGTACAACACCACGCGTTTTCCCGGCGGCATCATTACGAATTCCGCCATGAGCGGCATCGAGCACGCGCTCTGGGACATCGCGGGCAAATCCGTCGGCGTGCCGGTGTGGGCGCTGCTCGGCGGCCGGATGCGCAACAAGATCCGCGTCTACCAGAGCACGGGCGGCGCCACGCCGCAGCAGGCCGGCGACAACGCCAAGGCGATGATCGAAAAATACGGCTACACCGCGCTCAAGATGGGCATACAGGCTGCGCGGAGACGTGCCATACAACCAGGCGATTCGCGATTCGGTCGCGCATGTCGCCGCCGTACGCGAAGCCGTCGGCCCCGACGTCGACATCGGCGTCGACATCCACACGAAGTTTTTCGAGCCACACCGCGCCATCACGATTGGCGAACGCGCTCGAGCCGTACAATCCCTTCTGGCTGGAAGAGTCCGATACGTCCGGAAAACTACGACGCGATGAAGAAGCTTTCCGATCACGTGAATATTCCGCTGGCCAGCGGCGAGTCCAACTACGGGATTTATGAGTTCAAGCAGCTCATCGAGCGCCAGGCGCTGGATATCGTGCAGCCCGATATCTGCTGCTGCGGCGGCGTCCTCACGATGAAGAAGATCGCCGCTATGGCGGAAGCGCAGTACATCATGGTGGCGCCGCACAATCCCATGAGTCCGCTGGCGACAGCGGTGAACGTGCACTTCGCGGCCTCCACGCCGAACTTCTTGATTCTCGAGTACAGCGCGCCCGACTCGGGAGCCAGACGAAACGTCCTGAAAGAACCGATCATGGTGAACAAGGACGGCTATGTCGACATCCCCAACAAGCCCGGGTGGGGCGTGGAATTGAACGAAGAGGCGTTCAAGAGCATGCCGCCGGCGCCGTGGCGGCGCGGTACGAGTTTCCGCGAGGACGGGTCGCCTTACTTCCAATAAATTCGTAGGGGGCGACTAACCGGTCGCCCCTTACCTACTGCGGTAACGCGAACGCCGTCAGTGCACTCCCGGACGGCACGAGAAGATACTGGCGGCCATCGACCATATAGGTGGTTCCGCCCGTGGACCGAAGACCCACGCCGATCTGGTAATGCCACAGGTACTTGCCGCTCCGCGAGTCCAACGCGATGATGTTCCCCTCGCCGTCACCCGAGAACACGAGCCCTGACGCGGTCGTCAGAATCCCGGACGAGGACGGCGTCGGATAGCGGAACTCCCACTTGCGCTCGCCGGTCAGCGGGTCGATCGCTCGCAGGGCGCCGAAGTTACGCTGATCGGGCGGGCGTGTCGTGCCGCCGGCTTCGTACTGTTCCCCTTCTCTAAATGGCTCGTTCCAAGAGTAATAGATGGCGCACGTCTCACGCGCGTTCACGAAAAAGAGCCGCTGCGCCGGATCGTACGACGGAGAGAAGAAGTTCGTGCCTCCTCCGAGATCGGGGCACGTTTTCGTACCCTCCTCTGTGGGCATGTAACCTGGAAGCAGAATTGGTCGTCCCTCGGGGCTGATTTCCTTCGCCCACGTCTGTGTCACGAACGGCTTTGCCAGAATCATGCGGCCGTTCGTGCGGTCGAGCACGTAGAAGAACCCGTTGCGATTGGCAAACAGCATCGTCTTACGAGGTTGATTGCCGATGGTCAGATCGGCAAGCACGGGCACTTGCGTAGAATCCCAGTCATGCACGTCGTGCGGGGTGAACTGGAAGTGCCACTTCAGTTGTCCCGTATCGACGTCGAGCGCGACCACCGATGCGGTATACAGGTTGTCGCCTTCGCGTACCGTACCGTAGTAATCGGGCCCAGGATTGCCCGTGCCGAAGAACACGAGATTCTGTTCAGGATCATGCGTGCCGGTGACCCAGATCGAGCCGCCGCCGCGCAGATAGGCGTCGGTGCCTTTCGGCCAGGTCTGGCCGCCCGGCTCGCCGGGGCCGGCCACCGTATAGAATCGCCACGCCTTTTTGCCCGTGTTCACGTCGAACGCGTCGATGAATCCTCGGATGCCATACTCGGCGCCGGCGGGACCGATGATGACCTTGTCCTTGACAACAAGCGGTGCGACCGTCGAGGAGTACCTTTTCTTGTAGTCCGCCAGTTCCACATCCCAAATCACGTCGCCCGTTTTCATATCGAGCGCCAGGAGATGCGCGTCTCCCGTTCCGAGGAAGAGTTTGTCGCCGTGTGCGGCGAACCCGCGGTTTTGCGTTCCACCCTGGAAGTCGGCCGGCATAGTTCGGCGATACCGCCAAATCTGCCTGCCCGATCGCGCGTCAATGGCCCACGCATTTCCACCGGTGCCCGTGACGTACAGCACGTTATCGACGAATAGGGGAGTCGTCTGGAAACTTGGAGCAAGGGTCGTTTGGAACGTCCATTGCGCTTTGAGCTGATTGACGTTCTGCGGCGTGATTTGCGTCAGCGGGCTGTAACGATGCCCGAAGTAGTTCCCGTGATGAATGAGCCACTTCGAACCGTCGCTCGTAAGGCCGGCGAGCAGGTCCTGATTCGTCACCAGAAGTGCACCCGCCTGCTGTGCCGCGAGCGTGACGGAGCAGATGAAAACCATCAATAAAGCTCGCATACGCCTCCTCATCACCTGTCGCATTAAAAAAACGGACTCATCATCTCGAGAAACCCGTTCACGATGGCGCTCTCGGCGCAACCCCGCTTCACGCGTGTAGCGGTGATCTCGTAGCTCACCTGATCGTACGCGGCATCGTCGGGCAAATATCCGCTCGATCCATTGGCGTGCGTGATCATCATCGTGCGATTGAAGGGAGCTTCCCGCTTCAGCCTCAGACTGATGTTGGTCAAGACTTCGCCGGAGACGCCGGCAATCGCGATGTCCTTGATCACCAGCAGCGACAGGCGAATGGAAACCGGGTCCGCGTCCTCGAACTTGTATTCCCTGTTCCTCCCCGGGCTTTGCACCGTTCGCTTTCCCGGACATGTCACCACCTTTTGCAGGCCGCGAATGCGCGCGTTGGGCGATGTGCGGATGCTGTCGGCGACTCTGATCACCTCTTCCCCGAGAATCTGTCCGAGCGCGGCGACCTCGGTGAAGTCGGTCCCCACGCGATAGATGGGATCCTGATCGCCGGCCGCGGCGCTCGTCCACGACGACACAACCGTGTCGCCGTAATGTTGCTCCACGACCCTGGACGTCGCACCGGGCAGGTCTGAGCTGATTTGCATATTGTCCTCGCCCAACACGGTGCCGTGGACACCGTAGTTGGCCAGGACGGCGAGCGGCTGTCCGGACATCGTTTCGAACTTGGTGACCGCCACTGTCTTGTCGGATACGCCATCAGGGTTGTTGCCCAGCATCCATCCACCATAGGCATTCCGCGCCCGGCGATTCATGTTCACGTTCGCCTTGCCGATACCAAAACCGACCTTCGCAGGCTGCAGGTTGGCCTTCGCCTGCCGCACCGCAGTCAGCACCGCGTCTTCAAACATCTGGATGTACTCGGCGCGTCTCCGTGCAGCGTCCCCTTCAACCGATTCGGCGTACGTGCCGATGGCCGGCGCCGCGTGGGTATGTACCGCCGCGAGGATGATGTTGTCGCGGGGAATCGCCGTCTCCCGGGTCAGCCGTTCAGCTATCCTCTGCCACAGATCGCTTGAGATCCCGATGACCTCGCACGCGATGAGCGCAGCCTGGTTCATGCCATCTTCAACAACGATCGCGCGCACGTGGAGATCATCGTGAATACTTTTGAATCCTGCCTTCCGGCCGCTGTACCCGCTCATCGGCAATGCAGCATCCGGGGCAGGAGTGATCACGATCCTGGACGCGCCCGCACGCAGGTTGCCCTTCTCCACAGGAACCTGCGCCGAAGCAGATACACACAGAAGACAGATTGAGCAAATGACAAGGCGAGCCAGAGGTGTGAGGATCATGTTTCTTCTCCTAGCGCTCGAGATGAAATCGCTCATGCGTGTGCTTCTCGACCGCATCCATGTTCAGAGCGATGCCCAACCCGGGTGTGTCCGGCACCGGCAGCAGACCATCGCTGTCTAACCTCCATGGGTCAGCGACCAAGTCATCAATGAACGGCGATCCGGTGAGATACTCGACCATATTGGTGTTTCGAATCGCAGATGCCAGCTGCAGGTCGGCGGCCAATCCCAGCGCGGTGTTCCATCCGTGCGGGATGAACTGCACGCCGTTATCCTCAGCCATCCAGGCGATCCGACGCGACTCACTGATTCCTCCGACCTTGGTCGTGTCGGGTTGCACGATGTCGAGCGCTCGCTGCTGACACCACGGAACAAACGACTGTCTCCTGGTCAACACTTCCCCTCCGGCAATCTTCACCGGCACCCGTTCGCGGAGCAACACATAATCCTGCAAATTATCTGGCGGAACGGGTTCTTCAAACCAGTACACGTCGTAGGCGGCCAACATGTCACCGGTTCGCAACGCCCATTTGTAATCCTGGGGCCAGAAGGCATCGCTCGCGCCTGCATCAACCATCAGCATCGCGTCGGGACCGATGGCCTCACGGGCGGCCTTGATGATCGCCTCGTCCCGCGCTGCGCTTTGGCGCCCGAATGGTCCCCAGCCAATCTTGACCGCGCGAAATCCCTGACCCCGAACGGCAAGCAGATGGTCCACGAGCGTGCCAGGTTCGGTCATTAAGATTGACGCGTAGGGCATTACTCGCTCACGGAATCGCCCACCGAGCAACCGACCCGCAGGTTGTCCCGTGAACTTGCCAAGAATGTCCCACAGGGCAATATCGATTCCGCTGATGGCGTGTGTCACGGAGCCCCCGCGACCCATCCAGAACGTATGTGCGTGTAGTTTCTCGTTGACCCGTTCGGGTTCGAGCGGGTTCTCGCCTAAGTAGAGAGGCTCCAGGACTGTCAAAGCGCCTCGAACCAGCTGATCGTTCGCGAAAACAGACCCCCAGCCCGTGACACCTTCGTCAGTAAACACCGCAATGAGCGTGTGCACACAGTCATCCGGCTGGATCTCTTTGGCCCAGCCGCCTTCGGGCGTCCCGTGCCGCAGACCAGCCGATCTGACTTCGACGATCTTCATTCAGCGCGGCGCGGATTATACTGCGCGTCGAGAATTCAGATTCGATCCCGGAGGGAGCTCATGACATCACGTGTCGCCGTATTTCTGCTGATCGGCGCGCTTATTGGGGTTCCTCGCCTGGCAACCGCTCAGGGCACCAAACCCGGGGCGGCACTGCGTGCGGGCACGGCCAAAGTCGATATCACACCGCAAACACCTCAGTGGCTCTCTGGCTATCAGGCGCGCCAATCGACCGGCGTGCTCGACCCTATCTACCACCGCGTGCTCGCGCTCGATGCCGGCGGTACCCAGTTCTACTTGATCTCGAGCGATCTGTGTTTATTCTCGCCATCGCTGTACGACGAGGTGACGAGCGATCTGCAGAAGGAGACCGGCATCGACCCGAAGCACGTGTTGTGGAGCGTGACGCATACGCACGCCGCACCGGAAATCGGGCCTCCAGACATATACAAGACGCTGCTCGGCCGGTCCGATCACGACTGGGATCGCGAATACACCAGCCGTGCGACAAGAGCGTTGATCGATGCGGTGCGCACCGCGCGCGCCAACCTGGAGCCCGCGCAAATAGCGTTCGGGTCGGGCGTGGCGATGGCCAACATCAATCGGCGGGCCAAAGACGTCGACGGCAGCGTATCGATCGGTCTAAATCCCGAAGGGCCCGTCGACAGGCAATTCAATCTGATCCGTCTGACCCGCCCGGATGGTCGCGTGATAGCGCTCGTGGCGAATTACGCCATGCACGGTACGGTGATGAGCGGCCAGAACCTGAGCATTAGCGGGGACGGACCCGGCACGGTCACGGCCTATCTCGAGGAGAAACTGTCCGCGACGGTCTTATACATCAACGGCGCCGCCGGCAACATCGCACCCATCTACTCGGTCTATGCGAACGCCAAGGCGGGCCACCTGTCACAGTTCAGAGTGCTGCTCGGCGATCGAATCCTGGCGACTGTCAAGTCGATGGGTCCGGGCACCGACGAGGTGCGCATTCAACACGCAGAGAGAATCGTGGAGACGCCACGCAAGGAAGGACTGGCGTGGCCCGATGAACTTGGCACCTATGTCAGGACCGAGGGGCGTCCGCTGGTCCGTCTTCCGATTCGCTTCGTGCGAATCAACGACACGGCGATCTGGTCCGCGCCGGTCGAGATGTTCTGCGAGATCGCGATGCACGTGAGGGAACACTCGCCGTTCGCACATACGATGTACTTCGGGTACACGAACGGCTGGTTGGGGTACCTACCCACGGCGAAGGGGTTCGAGGAGGGAGGCTACGAGCCGCGAACCTCGCCATTTTCGCCGCAGGTTGAGGCAGACGTCACCCAGGCGGTCAGCGCGTTCTTGCAGGGATTCCGCCGATAAAGATCGTTGTCCTATGGCCCCGTTTTCAGAAACTCGAGCAGGTCAGCCATTTCATCGATGCTGACCAGTTTCTCCACATCCGCAGGCATCGACGACAGCTCAGTGATTCGCATGTCGATGATGTCCTCGCGGCGGATGACATCTTCGGTCGCTCCTTCGTGACGAATCGTAATCGTGGTGGGGGTTTGCGCCCCCATCACGCCGACGATGATGCCGCTGGATTTGGTCTCGACCACGTACGATTCGTAATTCTGCGAGATGGACCTGCTGGGCATGATGATGTCGGGCAGAATCATCTGCGGCGTTCGGTTGCGCACTGTGGCGAGGTCGGGGCCGACGTCGTTGCCAACGCCGTTCAGCTTGTGACACTTGGCGCACACACGCTCGAAGACCACGCGGCCTTTTTGCGCGTCTCCGTCTCTTTCCAGCGCCGCCTGATAACGCTTCAGCACTTCATTCCGATCGCCCGCTTTCTCCTCGAGCAGCGTGCGGGCGGCCTCGCGGAGCGCGACGTCGCGACTCATGAGCAAATTCCGCCGGTGCCGAAACTGCAGCGTCCATGGCTGCACGGCGTTGGACCGGATCGCGTCGAGAAGCTGCTTCGGGCGCTCCGGATCGAGAAACATGGCATCGGCCGCTTCCATCCGCACCGCGGGCGTCATCGACTTCCACCGCGCGATGAAGTACGTCCCGATCTCGCCGCCCTTCACTCTACCTAACGCGCGCGCCGCAGCCACTTGAACTGCCTCGGGCTGTTTCGGGTCGATCAATGTTTTGAACAACGCTTCATTATTTAGTTTGTCGTGGGGCCCCACCCCCACGACCGGGGCCTGCGGATCGCCGAGGGCGAGCAGGCCGATCGAGTCGGCGCGCAAGGCCGGATCGTTGCTTCCCGCCTGCGCCGTCGCTGCAACCCGCCGCAGCAGCGGAGCCGCACGCGGCGGCAATCCTGTCGCCGCTAGGACGCGCAACGCGGCTCGACGCACTTCGGCATCGGACCGTTCGAACAGCGTCAGCAACAGATCCCCGCCGAGATTCGATGCGGGCGGCGATGTCGGACGCGAAACGCCGAGACCTTGGGCGAGCCCATCGAGACTGGCGGCGCGCCACCACGAGGAATCGGTATTGGAGTTGCGCAGGACGGTCGTCAGCACCTGCCGAACCTCGACAGGCTTTCGCCGCGCACCAATCACCACGCCGATCTGCTGAAACAACCTGGCACGAGCGTCGGTGTGCTTGTCGGTGAATGCGGCAACGCTCGGAAATAGCTGGGCCGCGCGATCCGACGAGGCGCTCAGCGCGGCGATCTGCATCCACGGATCATCGATGTTGTTCGCGAGCAGGCGGTGCTGAACCGCGCGCGAGTCCGGAGAATCGACTCCGCCCAGAGTCGAAAGAAGTTGGAACTGCACGCGGCCATCGGGATCGGTTTCCATTTTCAAGAGCTTCTCGACAATCCGGGGTTGGTCCCTCAGACGCGGCTCGGCGAGCAGGATGGCGTTTTCGCGCACGCCCGCTTCCGGATCGTCGAGTGCCCGCTCGATATGACGCGCCTCGAGCCTGTTGAGGCCGTCCAGCGTCCAGAGCGCGTGTAGGCGGGCGACTGACGACTGACTCGTCTCAAGCAATCGTGTCAACAACGCCGCCGCGTCTGCTCCTCCGCGATCGACGAGCAAGCGTTGCGCCGTGCGACGCCACCAAATGTTTGGACTGGCAAGCTGTTGCACCAACTGCTCGGTTGTTGCCTCTCCGAGCTGGATCTTGCCGGGAAGAGGCCAATTCGATTCGGGAGAGATGCGGTAAATCCGTCCGCGGTCGTCGCCCTTGTAAAGATCGGGAGAGTGATGCGTGTGCGTGGCCGTCCATTCCGGGTGCTCGACCATGAGGCGGTAATAATCCAGCAGATAAATCGCCCCATCGGGTCCGACGTAGAAGTTCACGGGACGGAACCACGGGTCGGTCGACGCCAGGAACTCCACACTCTCGCGCGCTCGTCGCGCCACATGGGTGGCTCGGTTAGGAGTGAGGACGTCGCGATGAACCAGACTCTGAGCGGGCTCGGCGACTAAGGAGAAGAGACCGAGCGAGGGCGGAAACGCGCCGCCCAAATACACGGTGATGCCGCAAGCCGAGGTGAAGGAGCCTACGCCGCTCAACATTTCGACGCGGCCGTTCTGCGCAATCGGATAAACGTCTGCGGCCGGCCGGTGATCGGAAATGCGCTCCATCGCCGAGCCGATCGGCAGATGCGGGTTGCGGACGAGATACGAAGCCCGAATAACTTCCTGGCGGACATGGTCCTCGTTGCTCACCGTAAAGTGGTGGCCCCAGGCATCGAAGCTGTGCCCGAACTGGGTGCTGGTCGCCAGATACTCGAGCTGTCCGGTGTCGGGCCGGAACCGGACCATCCGGCGGGCGGGATCGAGCGAAGGCGCATCAGGGCGATCGGGAAAGCGGACGCTGCCTCCGCGGTCGCCGAACTGGTTTGGAAAGACAATCGCGGTCGCCGGACCCTCGTGGGCCAGGTAGATCCAGTTGTCCAGACCGTAAATTGGGCTGTTAACCGTGTGCTGCGGATTGGTAAAGGCGAAACCCGTGAGTATCACCCGCCGGATCTCGGCCGAGCCGTCGCCGTTCGTATCTTCGAAGTAGAGAACGTCGGGCGCATCGGTGACCAGCACGCCCTTTTTCCATCGCATCACGCCAGTGGGCATGGTCAGCTTGTCGGCGAAGACGGTTCGCCGGTCGGGCCGGCCGTTCCCGTCCGCATCTTCGAGTAGGACGATGCGGCCGACCTTGCCTTCGATGTTCAGGGGATAACCAGAGTTCTCAACAACGTAGATCCGTCCGTTTTCGTCGAACTCCATCGCGACCGGACTCCGGATGTCGGGCTCGGCGATATACGGTTCGATGCGAAAACCGGGCTCGATTTTGAATGTTTGCAGAGCCTGTTTGGGACTGTAAGGAGGACCAGCGCGTGTACAGCCACCGAGCGTCATGAGCACGGTGACCAGCGTCAGGCAGCGCATCACGGTGCCTGTCCCTTGCGTTCGATGACGCGTTCGCCGTTGAGCATGTTCGGCAACGCGTAGTTGCCTTCGTGGCAGGCGAATTCGTACATCGGTCCCGTCGATCGCGTCATCGTCAACTCACCCTTCCAGGGTTGCGTGAACGCCGTGGGGTTGTCGACCTCGAATCGGTACAGCAGCGTGTCTTTGTCGAGCAGGCTGAACCGCTCGATGAGATGGAGATTCCGATCCCACCCGAAGTTGCCGCCGGCGTCGCCGTAAAAGCCCGCGCCATCGTTGAAGTTCGTCGTGTCCACGACGAGCGTGTTTCCTTCCCACCGCCCCACCGAATCGCCTTTCCATAGCCTGATGCCGGCTGGAAGATGCGGGCGGCCGTCGAGAGGGATGATTCTGGTGTCGTGAATCATCTCCACATGAATCACGAGTGAATCCCTGGTCTGGATGATCTGGTAATTGCTGTTGTAGGAATACGGCAGCATCGGCGGTCCGGTCGTCACCATCGCCAGACAGCGATCCTGAAGACCGGTCTCCTGCGCGCTCGCAGGATGCTTGAGCCCTGCGAGACGCCGCTGCTTCACTGCGGCGGCCCCGGGCGTGAGAGCCGGAATGCGTCCATTAGGAGGGTCGGTGATGATCGACGTACGGAGGGTCTTCACAGTGCGGGTCCCGAACTCGCGGAAGAACGTATTGTAGGTTCCAGTTCCGGTTCCAGTTCCGGTTCCCTGATTGCGGCCAGTGACCTGCTGTTCCCACGCCGCAGCTTCCTCGGGCGTGAAGAAGGCCTTGTCCTTCAACTGCGCCGGGCGTTCGAGCGGCGTCGTGGTCGCAGAGTTCCAGATGCCGTCGAAGTTGGGACGGACCATGGGCTTTGGGCTTTGGGCTGCAGCAAACGCACCGAGCAGGAGAAACCCGAATACAAACCGCACGCTACTTTGCCCCTTGCTCCTGGACCCTTGCCCCTTTAAGTAGGTTCACCATCCCGTAGTTCCCCTCGTGGCACGCGTACTCGTAGATCTGCTCGTCGGTCTGCGTCATAGGAATCGCCACGGTCCAATTCTTCGTAAACGTCGTCGGATCGTCGATGGTGAATTCGTATTTCACTGTGTCTGCACTGACGCGGGTGAAGCGCTCGATGAGATGAAGTCCTTGCGTGGATCCTCTGTAGTTCGCCTTGTCGCTGAAATTGGTCGTGTCGACGACGAGCGTGTTGCCTTCCCATCGGCCGCGCGAGTCGCCGAACCACTGGCGGATGTTCTGACCGACGTGCGGACGTCCATCGATTGGAATGATGCGCGCGTCGTGAATCATCTCGTGGAGAATCACGACGTGCGTGGGCGTCTGGAGAATCTGATAGTTGTTGTTATACGGGCCTGGAATCATCGGCAGCCCGCGCGTAATGCAGCGCTCCCACAGGCTTCGGTCCTCCCATGAGTTGTAGCCGCGCGCCGCACGCGCGGTCGCACGCGCACGCCCTTCAGCGGTCAACGCGGGCACTCGCCCATCGGGGGGATCGACGACGAGCGACGTCTGGCGCGTCGAAACAACCTTCGTTCCGCGATCCCACCAGAAATCGTTGTACGCGAGAGCGACATCCGCATCGGTGCCGGCACCGTCGCGGCGATCCTGATTCTGGGTCGTCTGAAACGTCTTCTCCGCGGCAGCCGCTTCCTGCTCGGTCAGCTGCGCCTTGTCCTTGAGCGCAGCCGGCCGCTCGAATGGCGTGATCGTGGCGATCGACCAGATGCCCTGCAGATCGGGATCGCCCCACGGCGTCTTTTTTCCCTGCGCGCCCAACGTCGCGCCGAGCATCAATACGATCGCCAGAGTCAGAAGCGGGTTACGGTTTTTTCTTGAGATTGCCATACATCAACTCTTCGACAAATTCTACGCACTTGAACTCGAGGAGCTGCGCGTTTTTCTCCACGCGGCGATAGAGCGGCATGCTCATCTTCCAGGGTCGCGTAAAGACCTTTGGATCCTCGATGGTGACGTCGTACTGCAGCACGTCGCGGCTGATCGGCGTGTACCGCTCGACGACGCGCAGTGCGTCGCTGTGAAAATTGCCGGCACGATCGAACCAGGTCTGGCCGTTGAACGCATTCACGTCGACGACGAGCGTATCGCCTTCCCAACGGCCGCGCGACCAGCCCATCCAGGTGTCGGCAGGGCTTTCCTCTTTGCTGTTCATGTAAATCGTCCGGCTCGCGCTGGCGAACTCATACGCCATCAGGACGTGCGTGGGCGTCTGCACGATCTGAAACGGATACGGCATGTAGTTGGCGCGCGGCACACCGGGCATGTAGCACTTGATCTCGGGATCGAGCTTCACCCAGTTCGCCGCGTTCTCTTTCTTTTTCGCGAGAGCCCACGGCTGATACGGAATGTCGTCCCCTTCGACGACCCCGAGGCCGGCGGGAATGCTGAACGCCGCGCCGAGCTCGAGTATCGGTCCCTGGCGCGCGGAGTGCCCCTGAATATCCCAGTTCGCGGTGTTGTTGGCCTGCCAGATGCCGTTCAGATCGGGCTTGCCGTCTTTGTGTGGAGAGCGCGGTGCCTTGTACGTTGCAGGCGCTTGCCCAGCGGTCGGAATGATCGACAACGAAAGGATTGCAAGGGCGCTAATCCAGTGTCGCATAAGGGTCTCCAGCGACCACGAAGACACGAAGACACGAACGGCACGATGAAATTCCAACACGGAGGCACGGGCAGCCCGCAGAGAAATGCATCTTCACCTTTCGGCTACAAGCTACCGGCCACAGGCTACCGGCTATTTCTGCGGCGGCTGCGGATCGCCGGGCGCGCCGGTGCCGGTGGAGCCGATGAACAGTTTGCGTCCGTCTGTGAATGTAATGTCTCTCCCGTTCGCCTTCAGCGTCCCGTCTTTGGCCTGATAGCCGTCGACGATAATCACGGTGCCATCGGGGAGCGAATTCTTGTTCACCCCGCGGCGGAACAACGTGTTCGGCGTGCCGCCTTCAATCATCCACTGTTCGATGATGCCGTCGGGCCGCTTCACGTCGATATGAATCCAGGCATGGGGGTTGATCCACTCGACCCTCGTGACCGCGCCCTGCAGCTTGACGGGCTTCTTCGCGTCGAACTCGGCGGCAAAAGCGTGATGCGCCGGCGCCGGCCGCACGGCGCACACGAAAATCACTGCTGCACACAACAGGACCAGCACTTCGTGCCTTCGTGCCTTCGTGGTTCGCATTTGCGCACGATAGACCCTTGGAATGAGCGTGTCAATTCGTTCCGGAGGGTTTAGACTTCCCCGCTATGAGGCTCATTGGTGCTGCTGCAACCGCCTTTGCCTGTGTGATGAGCGTCGCCGTGGCCGCGCAGGATAAACCGCCGGTGGCCGAGACCGTCTTCAAGAACATTCAGGTCCTCAAAGGGATCCCCGTCGACGATTTCATGGACACCATGGGCATCATGTCGGCCGCGCTGGGCTTTGATTGCGTGGAGTGTCACATTGGCGCCGGCACCGACACCGTCAAGTGGGAAGCCGATACCGACAAGAAGCGCACCGCACGCCGAATGACGCTGATGATGGCCGCCATCAACAAAACGAACTTCGGCGGACGCCAGGTGGTGACGTGCTGGACCTGTCATCGAGGCCGCGATATTCCGTCTGCGATGCCGGTGATCGACACCGTGTATGGCGAACCGCTCCTCGAGGCCGACGTCGTCTTCACGCAATCGTTTCCGGGAGAGCCGTCTGTCGATCAGATTCTCGATAAATACCTGCAGGCGCTCGGCGGTGTCGAGCACTCTGTCGCGCGTGACAAGCTACATCGCCACCGGCACGAGCCAGGGATTCCGTGGATTCGGCGGCGGCGGCACGGTTCAGATTTTCGCGAAGGCGCCGGATCAGCGCGCGACTTTTATTAAGTTTGCGCAGGAGATCGGCAGGCAGGATGCCATTCGAGTGTTCGACGGCCGCAGCGGTTGGGTGTCGGCGCCGCTCGCCGTCGTGCCCGAGTACGTCCTGGGTGGAAGCGAGCTGGATGGCGCACGGCTCGACGCGCAGTTGGCATTTCCTGCACAGATCAAAAAAGTTCTGACGCAGCTTCGCGTCGGCCCGCCCGACAACGTCAACGGCCGCGACGTGCATGTCGTGCAGGGAAACGGATCTCGCGGCCTCGTCTCCACGCTGTATTTCGACAGAGAGTCGGGTCTGCTCGTCCGGATGGTGCGCTTCGGCAGCTCGCCGATTGGCCGCGCGCCGACGCAGGTGGACTTCGACGATTATCGTGAGGTCGCCGGCGCCGGCATCAAGATGCCGTTCCGCTGGACCTTCGGATGGCTCAACGGAAGGGACACGTTCGAGATCAAGGACGTGCGCGTCAATGCGCCGATCGATTCCGCAGTCTTCGCTGGAAGTAGAAAGTAGACTTGTCCGCATCTAGAACGGACTGACAGAATGTGGCAAAGTCGAGTAGAAAGTAGAAAGTGAGAATTACATGACCACCGGATTCTCGCCTTGTTGTCGAAGGCTCGACTTCACTTTCTACTTTTTACTTTTTACTTTCTACTTGCCAGTGGCCGCCCACGCCCAATGGACGCCGCCGCTGACTCCGGACGGCAAACCGGACCTGCAAGGCGTCTGGCTGAACCAGAGCGCCACGCCGTTGGAACGCCCGAAGGAATTCGCCGGACGGCCGCTCCTGACGGACGAGGAAGTCGCCGAATTCAAACGGCGGGCGGCGCGCATCTTCAACGTCAAC
Source organism: Vicinamibacterales bacterium (assembly GCA_963730445.1). Classification (GTDB taxonomy): domain Bacteria; phylum Acidobacteriota; class Vicinamibacteria; order Vicinamibacterales; family JAMQPK01; genus JAMQPK01. The sequence continues at coordinate 304,641 of CAVSRX010000003.1, forward strand.
ACCGATAGTGATTTCCCCGGCGGCGACAACTTCTTTCAGGCCCTGATTGCGAATCCAGATCGATATGCGAGCCCGACAGCGACCGGGAGCGCCACGGTGATGATCGAACGCCCGATCGAGCATCGAACGTCGCTCATCATGGATCCGCCGGACGGGAAGATTCCTGCGATGACGCCGGATGGGCAGGAGCGGTTCGAGAGAACGCCTCCGCCGACGGCGGCAGGACAGAAGCGCCCTCCGGCCGGCCCCAAAGACCTGAGCAATGCGCTGCGCTGCATCACCTACGGCATGCCGCGGGTGGGCATGCAGACCATCAACGCGGCGGGCCCGTTGGGCTATTACCAGATTCTGCAGACGCCGAACTACGTGACGGTGTCGCTCGAAGCGATTCACGAAACCCGCGTCATTCCCCTCGATGGCCGTCCACATCTGCCGCCCAGCGTGCGGCTATGGAGCGGAGATTCGCGCGGCCGTTGGGAGGGGCACACGCTGGTCGTCGACACCACCAACTTCTCGCCGAAAAGCAATTTCATGGGCGCCGCCGAAAATCTGCACATCGTCGAACGGTTCACGCGCGTGGCCGAGGACGCGCTTCAGTACCGAAGTGACGGTGGACGATGCGACGACATGGACCAGGCCGTGGACCGTGATGATTCGCATGAAGCGGACCGAGGACAAGATCTACGAGTACGCCTGCCACGAAGGGAACTATCACACGATGGAAGGCATTCTCGGTGCGGCCAGAGCGGATGAAAAAAATAGTCGATAGTCAGACAGTCGAGAGTCGACAGTCACAGTCGACAGTCTGCCATGTGATGAAGTCTGCTTCTATTTGTATTTCATTGCCCTACGTAGGCGAACTCGACCGTGCTCGTCGATCCCTCAGTGACTCGCACTGTCTGCGTGAGCTCGCCGAAGAGCTCGTGCCACGACTGGATGGTGTAGCTGCCGGGGGGCACGTTAGCGATTGTGAAGCTGCCTCCCACGCCGCTCGTGGCGAAATATGGATGGTCGACGACTCCGACAAACGCGGTCATCCACCTGTGCACGTCGCACGTAATCCGCAGCATCTTCTCGGCATTTCTCAATGAAAGCCGGTGCCCCATGCCGCCTGTGGGCTGGCTGAGATTGAAATCATTGCCGTGCGTCGAAGCGCTGTGCACGTTGTGAAGCCCCTCGTCAGCGTTGCGCACTTGAAGCGTCTGGTTCACTCGTGCGCCGACCACTCGCGGCACGTAGAGGCAGGCGCGTTGGTCGATCGCCACCGGCTCCGAGGGCACAGGCGTCGGCGGAAACGTTCCCTGCAGGCTCACAAAGACGTTGGCCAGGCTGCCGTCCGCCGAGGCAGACACGATTTCCTGCACTGGGCGTTTGCCGGCATTGAGCTTCGCGCACATCGGGTCCATCCCCATTCGGATGATCGGATTGCCACGCACCGTGCCCTTCACTGCAACGTGACCTCTGATCGTGCCGCCCTTGGTGTCGTCTGCACAGGCGCAGCGGCTGAATCCTCGATGCGGCCTCCGGGCTCGTGTTTCCACGCCGACGCGGCACCCGGCGGATACCAATATCGCTGGTGGCAGGCTTCGCAGGCGTGCTCGATCTGGTCGCCAGCGTCGAAGAGACCTTTGACATCCCTGGCGTCGATGGCCTTCAGTGCTGGCGCCGCCGCATCGTGGAGCCGATCGACGAGCGCGCTCCAGCCTGCGGGGTCTTCGGCAATCATCTTCTGAATGGTTTCGGGCTGCAGCTCGATGCGGGGATTCTCGGACTTCTCGCCGGGCCTCGCGACGAGACGGCCGGGAACGCGCAGCAGATTCGTGGCCTCGACAAGTTGAATCGCGCTGCGTCGAAGTGTCGCCCAGTCTTCGTCTGTTCTCGGTTCCCGCTCCTCAGTTCCGCTCGCGCTCACGATGGTGGCAACCGAATTCCACAGCACATCGGCCTCTGGATCGATCACCGACGTCATGATGTCTTTGATCGTCGCGGTCGGCCTGAACTGCGCGCGCTCCTCGCGCCTGTTGCAGCCGCCGGCTGCCAGGACGAGAGCGCCGAAGGTGACGGTTACAGTGAACGGCGACATGGCTGGACGGGATGATAACGCCACGCGGGCGATCAGTCGACAGTCCAAAGTCGATAATCGACAGTCCAAGTCGATAGTCGATAGTCCAAGTCGATAGTCGATAGTCGATAGTCGCGTCCATGCTCGTGCGGAGTTAACCGCGACTCGAGAGCTCGACTTTGTCACATATCGCCACTGTCGCGAGACACCAGCTCGCAGTGCGATCCCGTAGACACGCGAATTCGGATGAACGAAGGAAAAACGCGGCGAAGGCCTGACTCGGCGTGGGGATGGGGGTCCCCGCGCGTAGCAATCACATGGCCGCCGCCGCGTTTTGCAGACTGACTCCCGGGATCGCACGCGAGCGGGTGTCTCGCGGCAGTTCTGCGATGTGACGAAGTCGAGATAGGTAGACAGGGCTGAAGCCCTGTCCCACCGGAGCACCGCGCCGCCGCCGGGGCCCCCAACGCGGCAGCCGCGTTGGGGTGGCTTGATTTTGCTTGCGGAACCGGTGCTGCCAGACGCTGACGCGAGAGTTTCGGATTAAGGTCCGGCTAAAGCCGGACACTACTACTTCTTTAACTTCGCACTCGGCGTCGTATCGGCGTCCAGGTCGCCAAGTACAACTGAATGCCTCTGAAGAAGAAGTCGCTGAGATTCGCCGACGCGAAAAATGCCGGCGTGTGTCCCAATGCGGTGAAGAAGACGCGGCCTTTGCCGTAGTTGTGGATCCAGCTGAGCGCGTAGTCGGCATCGGGACGAACGCACGGACGGCCACAGCCCCGCCCCTGATTCAGATCCGTCTTGTCGATGTCGATGCTCATCAGCACATGCACTTTGTCGCGCGACAGCGGTGGTTCAACAAAGCGGTAGAACTCGTCCTGATGGACGAATGACTCGCCGCCGAACGCGGCCACGAGTGGGCTTTTCGGATCGTCGATCTTCACGGTGGCGATCTCGGTCGGTTCGCGGTGGCTGCCCTCTACGGCGCCGAGCATCTCACCGAACTCCGGCCAGTCCATCGAGGCATGGCTCGCGCCGTGGTACGCCGCCAGTCCGCCGCCTTCGCGCACGAAACGACTCAAGCCGGCGCGAACCTCCGCATCGACAAAGATTTGACCCACGGTGTTGTTCAGGAAAATGGCGTCGAATGTTCGAAGCTTGTCGTACTTGAAATTCTCGAGATCGTTGCTGAACACCGCCTCGTACGCGCCGGTGGCTTTTGCGAACAGCTCGATCGCCATGTTCGCCGCCGGAATGGAACGATGCCCTCCGGTCGCGCCGCCATAACCAATGTTCGCGTCGTAGACCAGAAGTCTCCTCGACGCCTTCGGAGTGGCAGCAGATTTTTTTGGAGTCGCTGCGGTGATCTTCTCCCGGTCTTCAGGGGTGAGGCGATCGGCGCCCTTGATCGGAATCGCGCGCGAAAGCTGCGTCACGCGTGCGGCCGTGATCGGCTGGACGGCTTTCTCGAATGCATCCAGCGACCGCGACAAGCCGGCCAGGACGTTCGTGCCGCTGCTCGCGCCCATGGTGATGAGCGACAGCTTCAATTCCCGCTTGTAGCTGTCAGCCAGGATCGGGGCGAGAGCCGCCCGGTCGCTCAGCTTAAGAACCATCACCCTTTCTTTGAGAAGCGCAATTCCAGCGAGGGAGTCGTCCCCGTCCTGCATCCACTTACCGACATCGGCATACGCTCCGATTCGCGGGCCGCGCCCTTGAAGCGTATCGAATACAGCTTTGGCGCTACCACTTAGCGCGACATTGACCTCAAACTCTGCCGCAAGCTTCTCGATTGCCGGCAAGGCCGCAGGCGTTCGCTCAACCGCCAGCGTCTCCACGCCGAGACTTTTCGCGAACTCGAACATCTTTCGAGCGATCTGCATGTCCTCGCTGATCGCCGGCGTCACATACACCGGCATCCTTACATTCAAGGTCGTCATCCTGTCGCGGACGGCATCCATTTCTCCTGGCGCGAGCCTGTAGTCGAGATTCTTTGGAATCTGCGCGCTCACCTTCTGCGTGCTGTCTCCTTCGACGACCGCCACACCCAGCGCCTCGGCCTTGCCTGCCGCCTCGAAAAACGTCTCTTGCCGGAAGCTGCCGAGCGGCACACCCACCTGCCAGCCAAGAAGGGAACCGACCGCCGTGCGAAGTTGCCGCCACGCAGGCGGCCGTACCGATGCCGAGCCGCGCACGGCAACAGCAACGTTCGGTGCCTGCGCGAACCCAAGCGTTGTCGACGCGATCGCCGCGACAAGAAGAAGCAGTGCGCGCATGTCTATTGCTCTGCCGGGCTGAACGCCAGCAACACGTTTCCCGGGCGACCATTCTGGAATCCGGTATAGCCCGACGTGACGTACACCATGCCATTTACGATCGTAGCGCCGGCTGATCCAATCGACCCGCCCCGTGCCTTCACGCCGTTGACGGTTTCGAAATCCTTCGCGGTGTTGTATTGCCAGATCGGTCTGCCGTCGAAACTCGAGAAGGCGCGAATCATCCCGTCGAGTCCAGCACTGAAGACAACTCCTGGAATCGCGCTCACGGCCGCGCTGAGTCCGGGATGCTGCGCCATCGATTCCTGAGGCGGTATGTCCGCGAACCATCGCTCGAGACCATCCTTCAATCGAACGGCTGCCAGCCCTCCGTACGTTCCGCGCAACGCGAAGTACGCCTGCTCCTCATCCGCTGCCCCACCGAAGAGAATCTGCCCTCTGCTGATATCCGAGTACCAGACCACTGTGCCTTTGTTGTCGGGATCCAGCGCCCACACGCCGCCCGATTTCTGGCCGGCCACAACGAGCGATCGGCCATTCGGTTGGTCGACCAGGATCGTCCCGGCAGAAAAATCCCAATCGGGATTCTCTTTTTCATCTGGACAGTAATAGTTGTCGGGCCGTCCGCGTGCGGGTCCCCCTCGCGCAGGCGGGGGCGGGCCGGGACGCCGATGCGCGCTGCGCGGCGGGTGACCTGCAGACGATGGTCCTTGCGGGCACCCGGTGTGCCACACGTCACCGTGCATCGCTTGCGTCACCCACAACACTTTGCCCGTGTTGATGTCCATGGCCATCACCGCATTGGCGCGGCCCAGGTCGGGCGCGGAGAACGCGTTGCCGGTCGAGACGTACACGGCCTGCCGTTTTGGATCGATCGTGACAGGCCCCCAGATGCCAGCGCCCGACGGTCCGAGAAACTTTATTCCCGCGTCGTTCTTTCTCTCTGAGGGCTCTTCCGGAATCGTGTATGTCTTCCAGATTTGCTTTCCCGTTGATGCGTCGAGTACCGCGACGAGGCCGCGAATCGTGCAGCACATGTGGTTGAAGCTCGCCGACTCGGGCTCTTCGAGCGAGGCAACTGGAACGTAAACGCGCCCCTCATGCACCGTGACGCTTGCCGTGATGCGTGCCAGCGAATGCGCATCGACTCGCGTTTTCCACAGGAGCTTTCCGGTGGACGCATCGACCGCGTACGCGTTGCCGCGAATGTCGCCGAAGAACGCCGCCAACTGATTCGCGCCTCGCTTGACAGGGCCGATCATCGGCGTGCTGCGCAAGCCCGCCTGGGCCTGAAACGACCAATGCACGCATCCGGTAGCCGCATCCAGAGAATAGAGATATCCCGAATCGGAACCGATGAAGACCCTGCCATCGACAACCGTCGGCTGTCCGTACGCCGAAGACGTCCATGGCAGACCAAACGCCCACTTGAGCTCGAGCCTCGCAACAGCAGCCGCTGAAAATCCGTGGCGTCGCAGCGCTTCAGTCGCTCCAGATTCTCTGGGTCCAAGACCTCCGGCAACTCTGGCCGGCTGGAAGCGAGTGTTCTTCGTCATGTCCGGGCTCCATCCGTTCCAGGCAGGCGCGGACAGGTTTGCAACCGGAGGATGAGTGGGGCACATGTTCGACATGGTGTTGGCGCTTCCAGTTTCTGTGGAGCCCAACCGCCTTCCACTCACCCACTCCGCGATCGCCACCTTTTGCTCGTCCGTGAGATTCGCAGCGTCGGCGTGGGTTCGCATGCTGCCGGTGGTCATCGATTCATAGAGCTTCTCAGGCGTCAGCTGCTTGAGCATCTCCGGAGACATCGCCTCCTTGATGTCCTCCTTTCCATGGCACGTTAAGCAGACATTGCCAAAGATGGTGGCGCCCGCTCCCTCAGTCGCTCTGTCTGTAAACGCACGCGGTTGTGTGGGAGACGCTGGCTGCTGTTCGGCGCGCGCGGATCCCGACTGCGCAACGATGGCTATCGCTACGGTGGAAGACACCACGGCGAGCACGATCGATTCAAGCGTTCTCATAGGAACGCATGATAACGCCAGACGGGGTTCGGGGTTCCGGGTTCCCGGTTCCGGGTTCCGGGCCATGACCCGGGCAGATTCATGCGGAGCTAACCGCGGCTCGGTAGCTCGACTCTGTCACATTCCGCCACTGTCGCGAGACACCCGCTCGCAGTGCGATCCTGTAGACACGCAAATGCGGACACAGTAGGAAAACGCGGCGAAGGCCTGACTGAAGCCCTGTGCCACCTATCCCAGAGGTCAGTGTTCGTCTAAAACTTGAAGCCTGGTGACCATTCGGGGGATGTCCATCACATAACTACTCGCCCACCGCGCTTCCAGCGATTCTTTCGTCCGGCAGCGGTTGATGATGACGGTCTGCTCCACCGGCGCGCCGATCGTCCAGTACACCAGGCCCGCCTCTTCGTAATACCTGATCTCGCGCTCGTAGAAGCGCCCTTCGTAGCCGTGGGAATGAATGTGCTTGACCACTCGCTCGAACAGCCGGCGGTCGACGCGCTCGCGCACGAGATACTCATGCGGCCAGTCCGGCAGCATCGACGCGAATTTCCACTGCTCAACGCCGACGAAGTGTCGAAGATCCTCTGAAAATACATGGGGGGTGCTGTTCATGCCGGTCTCTCCGGACGTGGCGGACGATTTCCCAGGGACCAAATGCACAGATCGGCATTCTGACCGGTGGCCGAAGTGATGATCTGTGCAGTTTGGGACAACGACCGAAATAAATCTCGCGTCATAGTACGTCCTACGGCCGGCCAGGACGGCATCGGGCTCGTCGACGTTATCCGTGTGTTCGCAGATGCCGACAAGCTGGTCGACGCGCTGGCGACTCCGCTCGCACAACAGACGCCCCTCCACCGCGGCGTCCGCGGCGCCATGGCCTTTCTGAATTACGGCCGAGAGCTCGACGCGCTGCTGGTTGACGCTCGATGCGAAACCAGACCTGCAATCCGCGTTCTGGCATTACCCCGGCTACTGGTTCCAGCAGCTCGGCATCCGCGTGTCGGGCATCATCATGGCCGTAATCGAAACCTTCCGCGATCAGGTGGGCACGGCCAGCGACCCGCAAGAGGCACAGCTCGCCGAGAAGACACGCGCCGACATGAATCTCGCGCAGGAATCGATGCTGAGACTGACGTCTGGAATTTATTCGGCCGCGCTCGAACGGCGCTGGCTCAGTCTGCCAACGCGATAACCACGCGCAATCGCGGCAAACCTTGATCCGTCAGCCTGCAAACATGCTCGCACGGGCGGCCGCTGCCGCGGCGTCGCTGGCGGCCGCGGCAGCTTGCGCCGCGGCCTGGGCGGCTTCGTGCGCGTCCTGTTCCGCGCGTCTGGCCGAATCTTCTGCCTGTTTCGCGAGGTCGCTCGCCTCATCACGCAGTTCGGAGATCGCTCTCGTCAACTCATCGCATTCTTCGCGCAACCGGCTGATCTCTTCGCTGAGGCGGCGCGACTCCTGTTCGTGATCGCTGCACTGGCGCGCTTCGTCCGACGCATGCTGCTCGTGCGCCTGCACCTTCGTGAGCAGCTGGTCGGTCTCTTCGGAATGCGCCTGAATCTCCCCCTTCAACTGCCGGGCCTCGGCTTCGTGAGCGCCACATTCGCCCGACAGGCGCTGCGCCTCGGCGGAACACTCGACAATCCCGCTCAGTTCGCGTGTCGCTTCTCCAGCCGCGCTCTGGATCTCACCGACGAGACTTTCGGCTTCGCCCGATCGAGCCTGAATGTCGGTGACGGCTTCCGTTGCCTGTGACTCGTGCTCATGTATTCTGCCAACCACTTCTTCCGCAACGTCCGCCTGACCTTTCGCTGCCTCGGCGTGCCCTTCAGCCTCCGACGTATGCTGCGCGGCAGTACCGGCGTGCTGCTCTGCCAGACCCGACTGTTGCTCTGCGGCCGTTGCCTGTTGCTCGGCCACACTGGCGTGCTGCTGAGCCGTGCCCGCGAGCTGCTCAGCGGTCGAGGAATGTTGTTCGGCCGTGCCTTCGTGCTGCTCCGCCAGGCGCGCCTGCTGATCGGCGACGCCGGCATGTTCTTCGGCGCTCGAGGCGCTGTCTTGCGCAGTGCCGGCGTGCTCCGATGCGGCCGTCGCCTGTTCTGAGGCCGACTCGGCGGACTGTTCCGCCGCCTGCGCCTGCGCATCTGCTCGCGCGGCGTGCTCTTCTGTCTGGCCGGCGTGTGTTTCGGCCGCCGACATATGCTCGCCCGCTGCGGTCGCATGTTCCTCTGCCGCGCTCGAATGCTGTTCGGCGGCTGACGCCTGGCCTTCCGCGTGTTGCGCCTGCTCTTCAGCCGTCCCGGCAAACTGCTCGGCGCTCGTCGAGTGCTGCTCAGCCACACCGGAGTGCTGTTCAGCGGCAGCGGAATGCTGTTCAGCCACGCCGGCCTGCTGTTCGGCGGTGCCGGCAAATTGCTCTGCCGTTCCGGCTGACTGCTCGGCACTGCCTGCGTGTTGTTCGGAGGCCGCGGCATGCTGTTCGGCGGCAGTCGATTGTTGCTCCGCCACTCCCGCATGTTGCTCGGCAGCGCCTGCCTGCTGTTCCGCAGTACTCGCCTGCTGCTCTGCGGTTGTCGCGTGCTGCTCTGCCGCCGTCGCCTGCTGTTCAGCTGTGGTGGCTTGTTGTTCTGCCGCGGCGGCTTGCTGTTCCGCCGTCGACGCGTGCTGCTCCGCAGTACCCGCGTGCTGCTCCGATGTGCTCGCGTGCTGCTCGGCCGTGCCGGCGTGCTGTTCCGCTTGTTGCGCCTGCTCCTCGGACGACTGCGCCTGTTCTGCGGCGCGCTCCGCGTGCTCTGACGCGGCGTCGGCATGTTGTTGCGCCTCGCGAGCAGCCTCGGCTGCACTCTGACTGTTTTGATTGGCTTCGGCAGCGGCTTCGGCTGCGCTTTCTCCATCGAATGTATTGGCCATGCTCTCCTCCCCATCAGTCCGCGCCGTGCCGGCGTTGGTGTCCACCCCGAGCTCTTCGAGCAGTTCTTTCTCGCGGCGCTGCAAGCGTTCGATATGACCGAGCATCGCGGCGCGCGCATCGCTACCCTGCTCGGAAATGCGATCGACCTGGTCAAGATCCCCGACAAGCGAACGATTGCCGGCTACGAGATCGCTCAACGCTTTTCCGCCTCCAGTTACAGCATCGAGCGGCCCGAAATCAGCTGTCTCTCCTGTGAGCTTGTAGGCGCCCTTCGCCAGGTCGCCGAGGCCCTGCGCAATTGGAGCCGCACCCGACGCATCGCCTTTGAGCACTTTGTCGAAGCCGTCTACCGTGTTTCCCAGCCCCTTCGACAGATCGCTGAACGGCCCGTCTCCGGCCCCGCCGAGCTTCAGCACACCCGACGCGCGTCCCGCCGCATCGTTCGCATACAGCAACTCAATGCCGTCGGTTGCCACTTCATAGATCGTTTTCACGGGCTTGACGGCATCGCCGACCACGGCGAAGGCGCCGTCGGTAATGCTCTTCACGATGCGCGCAACCGACGAAATCATTCCCATCCTGGCATCGCTGATTCCCTCAGCGGTCCACTGCTCGCTGTCACCCATCGCGCCGCGAATGTCCGACATGGCCTGTCGCAACCGTTCGAGATGGGCGCGAATTTCTTCCGGTGTCCGCGGTTTGCTGCTCATGAGTGCCTCAATCAAGCGATAGCGGCAATGTTGTGTCCAAACGATCGACGTCCAGCGACCACACTCCGGTCTTCAAGAACGGCTCGGCGTTGCCATAGTCGATGAGCAAGGCATACGACAGGATGCGGCCGTCCCAATCGCGGCCGCGACCGAGGCCGGCATCGAGCTGAGCGACTTCGTCAGGCCCCACGTCCCACGTGGGATATCCGTAACTGCCGCTGTGCGCGATGTGCACCCCATGCTCTTCATTCGAATAGACGACCGCCGCCGCAAGAATCCGCATTCCTCCTCGTGAACGATTTCGCACGCGCACGCGTTGTGAAGAAAAGAGGCGATCGACGGCAAGGACGGAGCGCTCGAGATCCATAACCTTCTGAAGCGCCTTCTCGTTGATCGCGGCGAGGCTTGCGCGCTGCAACCGCTCGCGCTGCCAGGCAAGTCCGAGCGCCGTCAAGAGCGCCAGGAGCACACAGATTGCGACACCCGCGAGAAGCACCGCGCGTGGCAACGCTTCTGGCTGCGCCGGCGACACTACCGTCTGACCGGCGGCTGACGGCTCGTCCGTGTCGGTGACCTGTATAGCGAACGTCGGCTCTGAGGAAGGCAGATCGACGCCTGCCGCCGAGACGCCTGGTGCGAGAACCTCGCATGCCTGCTGCAGCTCTTGAAGCGATTTCTGATATTTGCGCCTCAGCGCCTGCGTCGGCGCATTGGTAAGGCGAATCTGGTAGTCGTTGTACAGCGACTGATATTTCCTGCGTACGTCCGAAGGTGCCGCATCAGTGCCACATCCGATGAGGGCTTCCGCCGATTCGCGAGTCACAGGTTGTTCACCGGCATTCCGCGCACGAGCGCATGTTGACCAGCCAGCACGGCCGAAGCCGCCTCGTCGTCTCTTGAAAACAGCTGCTCGAGCTCCATGCCCGTTTCGGCGTCGTGGGCGATGACGGCAACGGTACTGTCGGCGCGAACCTCGATAGTCACGTCGACGGGGTAGTTGATGCGAGGCCTGACAATCGGCCCGACGATCAGCTGCCCGAGATATGTCTGGGAAGACTCGGTGTCACGGAACTGAATGACGTCGAGCACCACGCGCGCCTGATCGGCTCGAGTCGTGAAATAGGTACGTTTCGCCCGAGCTGGAAGCGGCACGTTTTGCGGCACAAGAGCGTCCACCGAGACATGGCCATTCAGCGGCTGCACGACCCGCACGCCGGTCGCATGCCCACTGACGCCGCGCAATGCCGGCGGCAGGTCAAGAAGGCCTGCATCGCCGGATAGTTGAGCCGCATGAATCGCCGCACCGAATGCAATCGCTTTGGCTGGCTCGTGATATCGCACACGACCTGGAAAGAGGTGCTCCATGCGACGACGCGCGTCGGGAACCATAGACGATCCGCCAACCAGCAACACGGCGTGAACGTCGGACGTGTTCAGGTGCGCCGCGCGAAGGCACGTGAGCACAACCTGTTCGCACCGATCGAGCAGCGGCGCAACGGCAGCCATGAACGCGCTTTGTGCAATCTGCACATGACACGCGTAGTCGCCCAGCAGCACCGTGCGTGCGACGCCGGGACACGTCGGGAGGCTCAGCTCAATCTTCAGCTCTTCTGCCGTCCGTCGCAGATCGAGCAGTGTCCGCGGCGACGTGGCCACCTGCTGACGCAGTGTCGAATGACATGCGTCCATAATGAGAACGGCCACGCACTCATCGAGCTCTTTGCCACCGAGATCGGACACCCCAGACTTCGACAACACGGAAAGGCCGGTGCGATCGCAGGCGACCACCGACACGTCGAAGGTTCCGCCGCCCCAGTCGAACACCAGGAGCACCTGACCGTCAGATGCGTTGGTCGCGCCGTAGTGAAGTGCCGCAGCGACCGGCTCTTCGACCAATCCCAACACGGGGAGGTCCGCCATCATCGCTGCAGCGATCACCGCGCGACGTTGGGGATCGGTGAAATGCGCGGGCACCGTTATGACGGCGCCTTCCACGCCCGATGCCGAAGACGTCTCTGCGTCGTATCGAAGCTTCTTCAGTACGAGCGCGGCCAGCGCTTCAGCGCGCCAGCCGCCGCCACCATGGTCGAAATGCATGGGCTCGCCGCTTCCCAGATGACGCTTGAAGAACCGGATGGCGTCGAGGTGCGGCTCCTCATCGAGAAGAAGCTCGGCCATGCGGCCCACGTAGGCGGCCTGATGGGCGAAACAGACGACGGAAGGTGTGTGAAACAGATCCTGCTGCACGCAGTCCGGCATCAACGCGGGTGTTCCATCTGCTTGAACCCGCGCCACGAGGGAGTAACTGGTTCCAAGATCGAGACCGACATTCATATCTGTCGCACCTCGGCGTTGGCTCGCGTAATGACTTGTCTCAGTTCGCCCAGCAACTGCGAGAGCGTCGATGCCATCGCGTCGCGCGCCCGGGAACTGGTGGAGAGGCGCCGCTCGAGCGCGTCGTACCCTTGCGTCTGCCGCTGCGCGCGCTGCCGCGCGGCTCCAGCCTCTGCCGCGTCGCGGGCCATTCGATCGCGGATGGAGCGCTCGATCGAAGCAACCATTGGGGGCCATTGATCCTGAAGATGTTGCGAAATGACGTCGGGCCAGAGGCGCTGGAATTCCTGCAGCATGCGACGCGCCTCGGCCCTCAGTAGATCGCGCGCGCGCTCGAGCTCCCGCTGTCGACTCTCAATTCGGTCCCTTCGTACCGTGCGCGCGACATTGAGGGCACCGAGCGACAGGAGCAGGACGCCGACCGGAATCATGAGATGCCGCAGCGAGCGAACCGATGAAAGGCCGAACGACGACAGGAACATGACGAGAACCATCTGATAGCGTCGGGCGATCATCAAATATTCGAAGAAGCCTGGCTTTGGCAGTTCTCCCTGGTAGTGCCGCGACAGTCCCACGCTGACATGCGCAATGCGATTCAAGCGATCGTCAGAAAGGGGCTCAATCGACACGCGGACGGTCGAAGCCATATCCGAGCCGATGCGCTCGGCTGTCTCCTGTTCGACCAGCCGCACCAGATCGCGCACGGCTGTGAGATCCACGAGGCCGTGATTCACAATGGCGCGCCGGAGTGCTGCGAGAAATTCGCGCTCGTCATCCTCAGATAGGCGCGTGACGGTGGTCCTGATTCTGGGAGAGTGTTCTATTCGGCCGATCCGGCCGAGTGCCTGTTCGATGGCGTGTGAAAGGGCTCCCGCCGGCGACAAGGCGACGTGAAGCCGCTCGTCGAGACCGCGCATCAGTTCGGCGACGTGTCGCTGAATGTTCGACCGGACCTCCGCAACAATCTCCACGTTCATCAGCGCCGGCGATGATGGAACGGACCGTTGTGCCAGCAACGCGCGTCGTGTCCGAAGAGTCTGGATTTCGCGCAGCACGTCCGCATTGAGCGCCGCCAGCAGGCTCGATGCCGCGCGCGCGATGCATGCGGCATGGAGCGCGGTGACGAATTCGATTCCGGCTCGATGTGCCCAGTGCGTTACGAAGGCCACGGGGTCCGAGGATGCCTCTGTCCAGGAAGACGTCCATGCGCCTTGCAGCGCCGCCCGCAGCGAGGCATCCAGGTCGCCGCAGAGAAACAGCGGGCGATCGGCCAGCAGCGGGACTATCTGATTGATGTCTTCGCCGTTCGGCGCGGGCCAGGCAAAAATTGGCGCGTGGACGTGCCCGACCATGTGCACATCGACTGGTGGTGCAGCCGGCAACAGACCGATGGTAAAACCAGGCGCCGCAATCTCACGCGGCACGACGGGCGGAGCGCCCGCCACCTCAACGGTGAGCGTCGCCGAGTCACACATCCGTCTCAAAGCCTCGGCACCCATCTCCAGCGATTTCGCCGTATGTGGCCCGGTCGCACCGACGAGCGATGAAAATTCCTGCAGCCATTGGCGCATCGCAGGTAGTGCCGAGTCGGTGGTGACGCGTGCGGCTCTCATGTCATTGCCCCTTGCTCGAGGCCGGCCGCGCGCAGCGGAACCCCACAGAGTCGCCGCCTCGTTCCGGGTCGATGCGCGCTCGTACGGACGCACGAAGGCTTGACGCGATCGATTGCCAGGAGCCGCCTCGAGCGATGCGATGCGAGCCGAATGCCGTCTGCGTCCATTCCCATACGTTTCCGACAATGTCGAAGACGCCGGCGTCATTGGGCAGGAACGACGCTATGGGCGCGGTGAATTCCCAGGTGTCAGCTGCGGGAGTGCCGAAGCCGTTCGCGTGTGCCGGCAGAAAGTCGTCGCCCCACGGATACACGGAGTCGGTGCGGCTTCCTCTCGCGGCATATTCCCATTCGGATTCCGTTGGCAGATCCGCGCCGGAAGCCACACAAAAGCGGCGAGCATCGGCCCATCGAACATTCACGATCGGGTGATCGGGGCGCGTGTTCCAGTCGGGTTGTGGTGGCACCGAGAGTCGTGCGGCGTTTGCAAATTCCTCGAACTGGTAAACGCTTACTTCGGTCGCCATCATCTCGAACGACGCGCCAATCTCGACGCGGAGCCGCGGCTTCTCGTCCTCGAGGCATGTCGTATCTATGTCGACGCAACCGACAATCGCGCTGCCCGCTTCAAAGCGGCGCCACGGGGCAGAAGCCCACGATCGTGCTCGTTCGCGAATCTGAGTCTCGACCTCGGTCTCTTGAGCGGCTTTCCTGGCTCGCAGCAGCGCCTCGGCGACATCACGCTCGATTTCAAAGCGAATCAGCTGCTGTTGATCTGGTGCGACCGTCACCGCGGTTTCCCGTCGAACGCTTCCCGCTGCAGCGACGGCGATGATCAGGTGCTGGCCGCTCGCCAGCGAGAGCTCGCGGGGCGTGTGAGGAGCCATCGTTCCCTGATCGCGACCATTGACCCAGATGCGACAGGCGGCGTCACTGACGATGACGACGCGCCCGCGAGACTCCTGCGACGCCGGGATTCGTTTGGTATCTGTGCCGGCGGCTCGTGGCTTCGGCTTTGGCGGCGGCACTTGAGCCAGCAGCAGCGTGGTGGCCAGTATCGGCACGGCGATCGACGCGAGCAGGGTACACACGTGCATTCCTTTACTTGGCAACCCAGTCGGCTACGAGAAACGACATCCCCTGCAGGTAGTCGTCGGGCGTGCAATCGCGGCATTCGAGCTCTGCCGAGGCGAGCACCGTGCCGGCCTCCACATCGGTCAATCGCAGCGTCATCAACGTGACGGTGCCCGTCGTTCTCAAAGTGCCGAACGTAAGAAGTCGCGCGTTCGCCATTCGGCCGAGCTCGGCTGCACCTTTCGAGTCGGTAATGCCGAGGTTCTGAAACTGTGCTTCCTGAAGAAGCTCTTTGATGCGCTTCCGCTCGACGATGGTGAGACCCGCCGCCGCGAGCTTGACTGCCAGAGCGCTCTCGAGCATCTCTCGAACGTCTCCGGCCGCCATGTCGAAGCCCACAACGGCGAGTGCCTGCCTGGCAGGGTCCTGAAGTCGTAGTGGTTGGGAAATGCGGACGGTGAACTCGGCAATCGAATACGGGTTGGCACTCAGATGGCGGCGAGTGTCGCCCGCGTCCCGGCTGCCCTCGGCGGTGTAGAACACACTGCCGGTGGCGAAGCCGCCTTCATAGAGGACCGCGTTTGCACCGTTAACGAGGGGAGTGAGATGTTCGAGCTTGCCGCTTCGCGTGTTGTACGCCCGCACCTCGCGGCGTCGCAATTGAAGCTCCTGTCCGGCGACCCAGGCATAGTCGCCCGCAGGCGACAGCGCGATCGATTCAGGCTTCAGCATGCCCAGATCGATCGCCTTGATTTCGTCGCCCGATTTTGGATTCCGCATAGACAACGCGTATTGCCGCTGCACCGAGTCTGGGGCGAAGCCTCCGGGCGTGAACATGGATCCGGTCGCGAGCGACTCTCTGGATAAGGCAACGGCGATCTGTGTGCGTTCGCGGTTGATTGTGGCGAGGCGCGCCCGCATGATGCCGCCGCCGATCGGGACGCGATACACCTCGCGGCCGTCGAGCATTCGAACGATGGTCTGTTCGGAGACGAGGTATCTGTTCTCGCCACGTCCATCGTCGAATACGCACGGATCGCGGCGAACTTCGCACGGCCGAACCGGATCGCCTTGTGGCCGTTGCCCGACGCGGACGACGAGGTCTGCCGCCGACACGACTCCCGACAGGAGGCAGACGCCCAGCAGCACGAGATGAGCGATATGGTGATGACGCATGTTCGTCTGCCTCCTTCTCTTTAGAACAGCACGCGCAAGCCGAGTCGCGTGCGAAGCGAGCCGTTGGTGGACAGCGCATTGACGGCGCCGCCATAGGCCCCTTCGATGAAGATCGACGCGTTTTCTTTCAACGCCGTCTGGACGCCGACTTTCCCGACGACCTCGGGCATCGTGCCCTCGACTTGAGTCAGGCGGGAGAGGACGTCACCACCGATGTACAGGCTCGACGATTTCTGCGGCGAGAAATAGAAGGCGGCACCGCCGTTGCTGAAGAACGACGGCGTCGATCCCTCTCCGACATTTCCTGAGCCGCTGATTCCGAAGGCCAGGACGAAGCGGTCAGTCAGGAAGCGACCGACGTCGATGGCTCCGAAAATATTCGTGGACGTCGAGGGACCGCCAAACTGGGAGGCGCTTGACATCTGCGTGGTCGTCGAGAAGCTGAGGCTGAGCTGCTTGGCGCCTTTCCGTCCGACGACGCGAGTGCTTTCCGCGGCTTGTGCCAGAGCATCCGACGCGGTGAGACCGAGAAACAACACGACGAGACACGTGACGTACTTGCGCATGACTGACTCCTTGATGAAACCGAGTTGACGGTGATCCGACTAAAAGCGCGCCACCCGACGGCGCTCGACTTCCTTGACGAGCTGTTCACCCTTAATGCTGATGCGGACGCGGTATCGAGTGCTGTTGGGCTCGAAGCCGGCCGAATCGATGTCGTAGTTGCGGATGACCGCACTGACGCTCGTCTCGACGACGCTTCGAACATCCTGGTTGTTCATCACCATGGTGTTTCCACGAACTTCCGACTGGACCTTCTGGGCCAGATCGGCCTGCGCGAGGCTCAAGGCCGACTGCCGTGCGAGACCTTCGTTCTTGTGCTCGAAAATGCCTTCTCCGGTGATGACGGTGGTCTCGAAAATCTTTCTGAGCTCCGACAGCACCCGGTCGCCGTTACGAACTGTCACGTCCGTCACCGCACCTCCTGGCGTATACACAGTGGTCTTCTCGTGCGTCGTCGCGCATCCCGCGCAGACAATCAGCATCAACACCGCGGCAATACCGTTCGACCAACGTCGCATCTCCATTGATTTCCTCCTGCGCCTCTGGCGCTTTACATGACGGTTAATCGGATCGTGAATTTGTCTGCACTGGCCAGCTGCACAGGACGGCCGGCTGCCTGAATGCAGTGCGCCACAAGCTCGTCTTGTGGCAGCAGCACATACCCGGACAGCACTTCGAGCTCGGCGTGCGGATGACTGGCAGTTGGGACGGTGGCGAACCTGACGGAGTCGACACCGTCGAGCGACGCAAGTCCCTCTTTCAGCTTCTGCGCGAGACTGAGGTCGACATTGGCGAACGCGATGCGCGTAATCCTCGGCCGCGATGCGAGAATGCTCGGGATTTTCCAGGCGAGTGCCCCCGCAAACTCCGCGGCGACGCCATGCAGCGATGACGTAATAGCGCCGAGCGCGCTCGTGTGCGCTTTCGTCACGCTGCGATTGAACGCTTCGATGATGTAGCCGTTCGACACCACCATGGCCTTGGCTGAGGCGACGGTCGTGGCAGAGACGAACTCGACGTCCTGCGGCTTCACGCGTTGCCAGGACAGCTGCACGTTTCCGGTAAGAAGAAGATCGGCGCCGGCAGCTCGCGCAACCGCCACTGCATCGACGGTGATGCCTTGCCGCGCGCGCTCGATCTGCGCGGCACTCACCGCTCCCATGGCCATCACGTCGTCCGACGTCATGACCGGATACCCGAAGCCCCCGAACGCTTGTGCGATAGCGGCCTCGGCGCTGCGCATCGCGCCCGCCGGAGTCGAGGGCGCGGTTTGTCCCCACGGCGTGGGGTTCGCTCCCTGTCCTTCCTGTGGCGGAGCGTTGAACGCGGCTTCGGGGAGGAGGATGAGCAGACGCGGATTGCCCATGACGTCGAGAAACAGCTTCAGGCCATCGACATCTGCGCCTGGTGCATCCGTCGACTGGGTCACCACCGCGTGTATTCGCACTTCGTATCGCGGAGGGTTCCCTTCAATCAGGCTGTCTCCGACGACCTCATAGGACTTCACGAAGCCCTTCGAGCGCGACGCGACGATGTCGCTGACGGCCCGCACATTCCGCACGAGCGTCAGCCTGCCGATTTCGACACCGCCGCCGCGCGCGACGGCTTCCGCGTATGCCGTCTGGAGCGCCGCCTGCCGCGCGGCTGAAACGTTTCCGCCGAACACGGTTGCCGTGCCAATCGCGAACACCTTCTGCGCGGCGTCCTTCGGCGTCTCCAGCGGAAGGACGCCGCCAGTGCGCGGTGCGTTCGTCTCGGGCGTCACACCCTGGACCGACGGTGGTTTGGTTGGAAGCGGCGTCACTTGCGCCGTCATGAATCCCCCAACGATGACCACTGTGACCGCGACGGACGGGATGAGTAGCTGCATGGTCTTCACCGCGAGCAATCGCCGCCGTTACAGGTCAAGTTGATCTCCATGCAACTGCCTGCATTGGTGACAGTGTGGTTGCCGGTCCACGTGCCGCCAGAGCTCGAGCGCGCCGTATATGTATGTGGGCCCATCCCGACAGTCGTGACGATGCGCGCATCGCCATCGGGGACACATGACGCGGCAGTATTCGGAGTTGAATAGAACTTACGCAGCGTGCCGACGTAGATGCTGTCGACGTAGACCTCGATGGATGACCATCCGCGACTTGCCGTTGTCGAGAACGCGAATACCCCCGTCTGCGGCGGACGCGGTGGCGGCGTGACGCTACCCGGTCCCGTTGGGTTCCCCGGCCCCGGCCCCGTGTCACCGTTGGTATTGCCGCCGCAACCGACGGCGATCAGAGTTGCCATCAACGCGATCGAAAATGTAAGACGCATCACTCCTCTCCTTCCATGTGAATAGACGGACGTGTCACATCAATTCCGTTGAGTCCCCGTGTTGCCGTTGCCGCACGTCGATTGATGAGGGACTGGAGACGCCCTGTCGGGCCAGATTTCGGCGCAGCGAGCGCAACACGCGGTCGAACCTTCGGTACAGCGCCTTCGGATCGGTTTCCAGCATCAGTGCGACGGACTGCACTGAGCGGTCGTGCCGGTAACGAAGGACGAGCAGCCGTCGATCGTCCGTGGGTAGTGCGGCGAGCGCGACAGCGAGCCTGGATCGGATCACCGCTCTCGCTCTCGATCGGTCGCGTGTCGCTACCGGATCGTGGAACTCAACCGGTTGATCCATCTCGGATGGCGCGACTGGCGTGATGAGACGGCCACGACGCCGCGCGGGCAGGTTGTCGACGAGCTGCCTGAGCTCGCGCTCGGGCGGCGTTGCCGGCCGAGTGCGCAGCAGCGCGATCGCTTCGTCCGCGGTGTGTCCGTCGCGCGTGATGAGCCGTTCGAGCGCTATGGCATGTTCGCCAGCCCGGACGGCCGCCGTCGACGGCCGCCATTTGCCGTAGGTGCTGTTCTGCCAGTCGAGCAGCATGTTGCGCACGACGACGAACAGGTAGGTCTTTAGCGAGCTGCGGCCATCGAAGCGATGGAAGATGTCATAGCCGCGCTCGATGAATCTGAGATGGACGGACTGCGCGAAGTCCTCCATGTCCTCGCGGGACATGCGACGCCATCGCGCGATGTCTCTGACGATCGTCGAGACCATTGCCAAGTGTTCGGGTGACGGTTCAGGCTGGGCGCTGTTCATAGGGTGTCCTCTCAATTTCGTGAACAGGCCTAGAACGGAGCCCAGGAAAAAACCGAACGGATTGGATGGGCGGGCGTTAATATGGCGGCGCCAAAATCATGCCAAAGCCAAAAGTCATCGTCGGAGTCGTCGGCCTTGTCTTAACCCCAGCCGCCTTCTTGTCAGGATCGGTAGATCCCTTGCCTCGACCGAGGCGTGAGATTCGAACACGGCGAGACGGCGTTTTTTGATTTGACGAACCTTCCGGTGGCGAATCGTCAGGCTAGGCATCCTCGAAGCACTTCAGCGGACGGGCTGGCCAGCTCACGTTGAGGTTCGCTCGGGCGGAGTAATCGAGGCCGTGCGAATTCCAGAGATCGGAAGGGTTCTACGCGTCGTTGAGGCAGGCGGGGGCATTTACGCGGCTACGTTGGACAGAAACGAGATGCGATTCCTCATCGATGGATCTCAGCATGGGGCGCTTCGCGTGCTGCAGAGTGCTGTTGGCAAAGATGTGCCGATCCTGATCGCTAAAAACAATGGAGGCTGGATCTTCGACGTTCAACCGCTACCGACGTACGTCGTGTTCGAGACACCTCCGTTTAAGCGCGTGCGATGCGGCCCAGAAATCAGCACATGCACGTCCATTCTAGAGAGAGAACAGGAAATTAATGATTTAGTGGTGGCGATGATGACCCACACCTGCGTTTTGCCTCGGCCAGATGAAGATTGCATTCCATTTCTGTTCGTCGAAGGAGGGTGCGTAGCTCGCGCGCACCGCATGTGTGAATTGCTCGCAGATTGCGGGGTCGACGCCCGTAAATTGTGGCTGTTTGGCGATCTGTGTGTTGAGACGCCAAATCGGAGAGAGTGTCAGGTGCCGTGGGTCTCGCATGTTGCACCATTTGTCCGCCTGAACACGACGCGTGGACCAGAGATCCGGGTCATCGACCCATCGATATTCCCAGACCGCTCAGTTTCGTGCGAGGAGTGGATTGCGGCGCAGCATGACTCTTCAGCCCTGCTCCTGTACTCGGACGCATCGATATACATACTTACCGAAATATGTTTTGGAAGACTGGAGGCCCCAAATATAACCGGTAAAGATCTTCGCGAAACCGTTGTGGATCTCCAGGATTATCGAACGATGCTTTTAGAAATGGATCCGCCTCCGCCGTTCGATCACTGTAGACCTACTCCTCTTCGAACCATCGCTGTATCTTCTGGTCAGGATTCCGCTGAGCCAGAGCGGGAATAAACAGCGTTGCAATCGACGTGATCTTGGCCTGCGACAACCGGTCAAGCCGGACGCTCCGCTTCAGAGGCTTCGACGCGGCAAACGTAGCCGCTTGATAGACGATCACTCGATGTCTCCCGGGGTAATGCCGCTGAAGTCGATTCACGAGCACCTCGAGACGCTCGGGGCGAGGCAGCATTCCCGCGCGGATGCTCGGCTCACCCAGTACCGCAACCTGCCACAGGATCAAGTTGCTTGTCGGGTCAATGCGACGGCGGTGCAAAAGAAAATCCGATGCCTCGTAACTTTGAATTCCGCAATCACCCGGGTTTACTCTGACGTCTGCGTACAGACATGCGTCGGCTGAAACACCAGGAAACATGCGCGTGCGATACCCTTCGCGCTTCGCACGACGGAGCGCCCAGTGCGATGACATGACGAGCACTCCGGGATGACCGTAAAACGCGGCGCAGACCCGTTGGCCATCACGCACAGCGGACAGGACTCGGTCCGTTATCTCGATGTATGTCTGATAGCGGGGTTTTCCCTCGCCGTACAGATCGGCGAGGGAACTTGCAGTCCGGTTTAGCCCCTTAATCCACAATTCTGTCGTTGGTTCACCGACCAGATAGAACAGCTTATCCGCGCGACGCATACATTCGACAGCTATCAGCGTTGTCTGCGGCGGCCCGTCAATTCCAACGCCTACAACATCGAGAGATCCGCGCGGTTTAGGCACGTTACGCTTCCACTTCCGTCGGCTGGCTATCGAGTTTTGTGAGCCGAATTGCGAGATGAGGGCATCGGCTATTTTTGCGCTATCTCGCGATTTGAGCGCTGTTTTTACCGTCTCTTTTAACTTGTGGGGCCAATTATCGACGAACGAAGTAGGGTCACTTTGGTAAAGAGAGCTCATCTTTTCATCGAAGGCCAACATGAGTAAGAACCTGGTAAGTTCCGTATCCAATCCTCTTTTCGGCTTATTCGCTTTCGCCTTTGCCATCTCAACCTCCCACGATTACCGAGTGAACCCCAGACTCTCAAGAAGAGTCGTGAAGCGTTTATCGTCTCGTATGCTGTCCCATCGAGGCTCGACCTTCAGGTAACCCAGTTCAAGATCACCATATTTGCGCGCCTCCGTTAGCCACTCGATAGCGTTGTCGTGCTCCGCCAGCCCCGCGTAAATCACGGCGATATTGACCGCAACCTCCTCGCCCGTGCGACGCCGGCGCTCGGCCAGCTCACGAGCTATGGCGCGGGCCTCGGCTGACCGCCCCGAGACCGCGAACAGGTAACCCATGTCGGCTTTTATCGGTTGATTCTCAGAGCCAACAGGCGCTTTCTGCGCGGCCTGTTCCGCGGCTGCGTATGCCTCGGGATACAGGCCTTTGTACGTGTACACCTGTGCAATGCTCGCGTATGCGGGAAAGCCTGCGTCCAACTGGAGGGTTTTCCGGAACTGGGCGATCGCATCGTCGTACCGGCGAGCCATCATCAATACGGAAGCGAACTGGGCGTTGGCGCCTGTAGAAAGCGGGTCAAGAGAGATCGCCGTCTTGATTTCGCCAATGGCCTCGGGGAATCTACCGTGCTGCGTAAGATAGATCGCGTACCAGTGATGTGCAGGTCCATACCCCGGTTTGAGTTGGATGGCACGCTTGAAACTTCGTTCAGCCGCGGCCCATTCAAACCGGTTCTTCTGAACGTAGCCAAGCGCGGCGTGCCCTTCAGCCGAGTCGGACAACTCGACCGCCCGCAGTGCAGAGGTCGATGCGCGCGAAAATGCAAACGAACGTGGCAGCACGCCATACATTCCCATCAGGGTGTACGCATCGGCCATGCCGGCGTGTGCGAGAGCGTAAGTAGGATCGCGTTCAATCGCATCCTGAAAGTACTGCAGACTGCGACTGAGCCCTTCTTCGGTTCGAAGCCGCCATTGCTCACGACCCTTCAGGTACGCGTCGAAGGCTTCGAAATCGCGCCCCTTTGCCGCAACGGACTCACTATATCGGTACGCAGCAACTCGCCTCTCAACGCGTAGGCAATGCGGCGGGAAATTTCAGACTGCAGGGAAACAACGTCGTTCAATTCACGATCGAAGGTCTCAGCCCAGAGCACTTCCCCGCTTTGAGCGTCGAGCAGCCGGCTGGTGATCCGGATCCGGTTCGCTGAACGATCGACCGTCCCCTCGAGCACGGTCGCTACTCCAAGTTCGGCGCCCACTTCGATTGGATTGGTCTTGCCGCTATCGAATCGGCGAACTGAGGTGCCAGAGATGATGCGCAAGTCACGGATGCTGGCAAGCTGCGCCACGAGATCTTCCGTGACGCCCCTGCTGAAGTAGTCGGTCTCCTGCCCCGCCCCACTGACATTCTTGAACCCGAGTACAGCAACCGAGTTCCTTGCGACGACCGATGAGGGATTGCCCGTGGTGCGCGACCATACGAGCGCCCCGATTGCCATCGCGCTCAACACCATGACAAGCGCGACCCATCGCGTCGTACTGAGAGTGCTCACATGAAACAGGCGCCAGCGTGAATGTGGCTCTGCCTCTTCATCCTCCGACGATCCCAGAACTCGGCCGACGAGCGCTTCCATCGCGCCGGCGCTTTCAGGCCGCTCAGCAGGGTCAGCGGCGGTGGCGCGATCGATGAGACGTACATACGAGGTCGGCAGGTCCGGACGAAGATCCCTCAAGAGCCTTCGCTGATGACGAGCGTGATGATCCCGCAACTCTTCGAGCGAGCCACCAGTGACGGGAAACTCACCACTCACGAGATAGAACATCAGCACACCAAGGCTGTACAAATCGCTACGGTAGGTTGGGGCCTCCCCGGCCAGCACTTCAGGTGCGAGATATGCGGGCGTTCCCGCCAACGGGGCAGTAGCCATACCTGCCGCGGCGTCCCCCGTGCCGAAATCCATCAGCACGGTTCTGCCTCCCGCCTCCCGCATCACGTTTTGTGCCTTGATGTCTCGATGAAGGATGCCGCGTTTGTGCACAGCGGCGAGTGCTCGACACAAATCCCGACCAATCACCGCCGCTTCCTGATGTCCGAAGGGGCCGTGCTGCTCTACGATCGCCCGCAACGTTCGTCCTGAGACGAACTCCATCCAGATACCTGCCCGGCCGTCGAACACATCCGCTCCGTATACCGTTACAACGTTCGGATGTCGGATCTGCGCAAGTAAACGGCCCTCCTTGACGACGGTCGATCCGAGCGCGCCGTCAGAGCTTTGCTGGTGCAAAAGCTTGAGGGCGACGTCGCGCTCCAGGCGCATGTCCCAGGCTCGATAGACGGTTCCGAATGTGCCCGACCCCAACTCGCTGCGAATCTCGAGAGGGCCCCATATCAGTCCGGATGCGCGTGCCGCACTTCCGACAGCGGCCAGAACTCTGAGTTGTTCAACGACCTGGCGGTCGTCTACGCCGTTGGCTGAGGACTCCGCGAGGTCCCAGTCGACATCGGTACCGTCAGCCACCGCGGCCGCAAGGTCGAGCAGAGTCCCTTTTTCCTGCATATCCAATTAGTCGCAGATGATACGACGAACCTGACTTAGGTGTGCGACATAGCCCGTGCGAGCTTCGCAAGCGCACGGGCGACCACCATACGTGCGGCGTCTGGACTGGGTTTATCTACTAGCGCGGCAATCTCCTGATAGCTGCAGCCGAGCTCGACTCGCGCGATGACCGCCTCGCGTTCGAGATCGTCGAGCACCGACAGCGCACTCTCATATCGCTCAAATACCTCGCGCCCAAGCGCCAGTTCCAGCGGGGATTTGTCGCCCGCCGGCGCTTCCAGGGGCATGTCGTCCCGTTTCGGCTGGGACTGGAAACGCCGCAGTTCGTCTCGTATGCGGTTCGTCACGGCGCGGCGCAAATAGGCTTGCAGCGCCCACTCCCCCCGATCATCGAACGCCTGAAAGTTCTTGAACGTCCCGATGAGTGCGTCCTGCACCAGATCCTCGGTGTCTGTCATTTCTCTCGCGTAACGAGGAAGCCGTCCGCTCGCCCATCTCCTAAGACGGGGGCGGTAGCGCTCGAGCAGTCGCTCCAGCGCGGCCGAATCGCCCGTCTGGGCACGCCGTATCAGTTCAAAAGAGGATTCGGGGTCCATCCGTAAACGCCGGAATCATACGTCCAATCGGTTTCTTCCGTGCTCCATATGGCCCCTTGGAATTCTCCGGCGACGACCGTCTAATACACACGGAGGTTCACATCGTGCGCACGATTATCGAGACCGGACTGAGGTCAATCGCAAGCGTTTGCTTCCTATTGAGCGTTGTTATGGGGCAGGGCGCGTTGGCCCAGGAATCGGTGCCCGTACGCCATCACTTCACGCAACAGGTCAACATGAAATCGGCATGGCTCACCACATTGCGCGAGCGAGCTGCCGCTGGGGACACAGAGCGGCTGGCCACCACTGTAGGGGAATTTCTCGACGATCTCCGCTTCGGTCCGACGGCCGCGACGCTTCAGGGCGCGCGGTTCCCAATTGCGTGTTGTGACTATAAGACGAACTACTACGTCGTCATGTTTGTTTCCACAAACGCTGAGGGAAAACCCGCTCTCGTGCACGTCCTTGCCCATCATCCGCACCCCGAGGGCGCCGTTCTGCCAGGTCTCAAGGGAGCAGAAAAACCACTGTACGAAATCTTCGTCACTGAAGATCCTGCCACTCAGATCAACGGTTCGTATGAGATCCAGCGGGTCGAGGATCCGGCACTGAAACAACTGAGCGACTTCGTCCCACTCGTGGTGAAAAGCGTGGTCCTGCCGGGTGCGATCGCAACCGCGGGAACCGGAGGTGAGGCCATGGCGCTTGACGCGGGGACTTCCAAGGTCGCGCCACGACCGTTCAAGTATTCCGTCACGGTCAGTTCGGTCCAATTTACGCACGCTCGCGGAAAGCTCACGGGCAAGCACACCGTTGTGATCAACCAACCAATTCGACACCTCAAAAGCGCGACAGCCCTAATCGCTGAACAACTCCGGAGCAACTGCCAAGTCATGATGTACTCGGCGAGCAACTCGAACAAGGCAGGTTGCTCGTCTTTAGTCACCGAAGCCGAGAAGGTCGCGGTCGCAAGTCTAGATGCAGAAGTATGCCGATATTCGCTGGCAGACCTATCGGAGTGCCTGAAAAAGTCGAAGGCGGACCTTGCAGAGGCATTCAAGAAGTTCGCCGTCTCGTCCGGGCGCGGCGAGGACGAAGTTCGCGGAGTGTATACGGCGTTTGCAACCGCGCTGGCTGACCCAGCTCGCATAACTGGAACCACAACGCTCGAGAACCAACCGCCTCAGCGCATCAGCTTCGGCCTCGCCACTGGATATTTGGCACAAATCGATGCGAAGGCGGCGCGACCACGCACAAGTGTGCAGAACGGCAAAATTGCGCCTAGCCCATTCAGCCGTTCGATCTCGATGGCGATCGTGAATTTGCCACTGTGGGGTTATGACCCAACGAGATTCGAGCCAACGTTGCGCGAGCGCATCAAACCCTTCGCGGGCGTGGCGTTCGGGTCGCACTTTGGAGTCACGACAGGCGTGTCGTGGTCGTTCACCCGCACACTCTCGGCGAACGTCGGCTTTGGCAGGATCTGGTACGACACTCCAAAGGCTGATGAGCAGATCGACGCTGCTCCGATCAATCGAAATGCTCCGTTTGAGTTGGCCTCAGCGAACGCTTGGTTTGTCGCCGTTGGTTTTAGCTTGGGGAAGTAACGGATCACTCATG